>NZ_JBEGHM010000006.1:0-255 GCF_040676205.1 Microbacterium sp. LMI1x-1-1.1 | reverse complement strand
ACCTTCGGATTTAGTACGGCCTTCGGGTCTGGAACGGTTCGGGGTGAGGCTTCTGGCACATGCACGCTGTTGGGTCCTGAGGGACCGGATGAGAGTCCGAACCTCTGGGCCTTTTCTTGTGCCGGCGTTGCCGGTGCGGGGGAGGTACCGCCCGTACTTTGAGAACTACACAGTGGACGCGAGCATCTTTGAACTGATCTTTGATCGGTTCAGAAAGATGATCTTAAAGATCATTAGTCAATTTCGATTGACGAT
>NZ_JBEGHM010000005.1:0-255 GCF_040676205.1 Microbacterium sp. LMI1x-1-1.1 | reverse complement strand
ATCGTCAATCGAAATTGACTAATGATCTTTAAGATCATCTTTCTGAACCGATCAAAGATCAGTTCAAAGATGCTCGCGTCCACTGTGTAGTTCTCAAAGTACGGGCGGTACCTCCCCCGCACCGGCATCGCCGGCACAAGAAAAGGCCCAGAGGTTCGGACTCTCATCCGGTCCCTCAGGACCCAACAGCGTGCATGTGCCAGAAGCCTCACCCCGAACCGTTCCAGACCCGAAGGCCGTACTAAATCCGAAGGT
>NZ_JBEGHM010000004.1:3569-5562 GCF_040676205.1 Microbacterium sp. LMI1x-1-1.1 | reverse complement strand
GTTGCCTCACTACGAAGCCCTGCGGGGTGGTGTGGGAGCATCCGATCCTTGAGAACTCAACAGCGTGCACTTGTCAAATGCCAAATAACCTCGACTTCAGCTTCGGCTGAGGTGAGATTCCTTTGGATCAAAGTCCGGCTTCTTTCGGGAGGTCGGCAAACGGATAGTCAGCAATGATTTATCTCTTTGGTCAGTTCAAACTCGCTGCTTCGGCCTATTCCGGTCGTTGTCAGTATTTTTCTTTTACGGAGAGTTTGATCCTGGCTCAGGATGAACGCTGGCGGCGTGCTTAACACATGCAAGTCGAACGGTGAAGCAGAGCTTGCTCTGTGGATCAGTGGCGAACGGGTGAGTAACACGTGAGCAACCTGCCCCTGACTCTGGGATAAGCGCTGGAAACGGCGTCTAATACTGGATATGAGCTGCGACCGCATGGTCAGCAGTTGGAAAGATTTTTCGGTCTGGGATGGGCTCACGGCCTATCAGCTTGTTGGTGAGGTAATGGCTCACCAAGGCGTCGACGGGTAGCCGGCCTGAGAGGGTGACCGGCCACACTGGGACTGAGACACGGCCCAGACTCCTACGGGAGGCAGCAGTGGGGAATATTGCACAATGGGCGAAAGCCTGATGCAGCAACGCCGCGTGAGGGATGACGGCCTTCGGGTTGTAAACCTCTTTTAGCAGGGAAGAAGCGAAAGTGACGGTACCTGCAGAAAAAGCGCCGGCTAACTACGTGCCAGCAGCCGCGGTAATACGTAGGGCGCAAGCGTTATCCGGAATTATTGGGCGTAAAGAGCTCGTAGGCGGTTTGTCGCGTCTGCTGTGAAATCCCGAGGCTCAACCTCGGGTCTGCAGTGGGTACGGGCAGACTAGAGTGCGGTAGGGGAGATTGGAATTCCTGGTGTAGCGGTGGAATGCGCAGATATCAGGAGGAACACCGATGGCGAAGGCAGATCTCTGGGCCGTTACTGACGCTGAGGAGCGAAAGGGTGGGGAGCAAACAGGCTTAGATACCCTGGTAGTCCACCCCGTAAACGTTGGGAACTAGTTGTGGGGTCCATTCCACGGATTCCGTGACGCAGCTAACGCATTAAGTTCCCCGCCTGGGGAGTACGGCCGCAAGGCTAAAACTCAAAGGAATTGACGGGGACCCGCACAAGCGGCGGAGCATGCGGATTAATTCGATGCAACGCGAAGAACCTTACCAAGGCTTGACATATACGAGAACGGGCCAGAAATGGTCAACTCTTTGGACACTCGTAAACAGGTGGTGCATGGTTGTCGTCAGCTCGTGTCGTGAGATGTTGGGTTAAGTCCCGCAACGAGCGCAACCCTCGTTCTATGTTGCCAGCACGTAATGGTGGGAACTCATGGGATACTGCCGGGGTCAACTCGGAGGAAGGTGGGGATGACGTCAAATCATCATGCCCCTTATGTCTTGGGCTTCACGCATGCTACAATGGCCGGTACAAAGGGCTGCAATACCGTGAGGTGGAGCGAATCCCAAAAAGCCGGTCCCAGTTCGGATTGAGGTCTGCAACTCGACCTCATGAAGTCGGAGTCGCTAGTAATCGCAGATCAGCAACGCTGCGGTGAATACGTTCCCGGGTCTTGTACACACCGCCCGTCAAGTCATGAAAGTCGGTAACACCTGAAGCCGGTGGCCCAACCCTTGTGGAGGGAGCCGTCGAAGGTGGGATTGGTAATTAGGACTAAGTCGTAACAAGGTAGCCGTACCGGAAGGTGCGGCTGGATCACCTCCTTTCTAAGGAGCACTGCACTCTTCGGAGTGACAGAGCCGGTTTCGAGACGAATGTTCTCGGCCGGAGCTCATGGGTGGAACATTTGACAAGGTGTCGGAGGGTGACCTTCGGATTTAGTACGGCCTTCGGGTCTGGAACGGTTCGGGGTGAGGCTTCTGGCACATGCACGCTGTTGGGTCCTGAGGGACCGGATGAGAGTCCGAACCTCTGGGCCTTTTCTTGTGCCGGCG
>NZ_JBEGHM010000004.1:0-3469 GCF_040676205.1 Microbacterium sp. LMI1x-1-1.1 | reverse complement strand
TGCCGGTGCGGGGGAGGTACCGCCCGTACTTTGAGAACTACACAGTGGACGCGAGCATCTTTGAACTGATCTTTGATCGGTTCAGAAAGATGATCTTAAAGATCATTAGTCAATTTCGATTGACGATTCAACTCATGTGATTTCAAGTCTTTAAGAGCAAACGGTGGATGCCTTGGCATCTGGAGCCGAAGAAGGACGTAGCAATCTGCGATAAGCCTCGGGGAACTGATAAGCAAGTTTTGATCCGAGGGTGTCCGAATGGGGAAACCCCGCTGGGCGGCGTGCCGACCTAGTGACTCCCGCCTGAATATATAGGGCGGGTAGAGGGAACGTGGGGAAGTGAAACATCTCAGTACCCACAGGAAGAGAAAGCAACCGCGATTCCGTTAGTAGTGGCGAGCGAAACCGGAACAGGCTAAACCGAGTACGTGTGATATCCGGCAGGAGTTGCGTATTCGGGGTTGTGGGACTTTTCAGACAGTTCTGCCGATCTGTCGGCGTTACAAGAAGGTATAGACGAACCGCATTGAAAGGCGGGTCATAGAGGGTGCCAACCCCGTAGTCGAAATGCCTCTCTTGACGCGAAGAGTATCCCAAGTAGCACGGGGCCCGAGAAATCCCGTGTGAATCTGTCAGGACCACCTGATAAGCCTAAATACTCCCAGATGACCGATAGCGGACAAGTACCGTGAGGGAAAGGTGAAAAGTACCCCGGGAGGGGAGTGAAATAGTACCTGAAACCGTTTGCTTACAAACCGTTGGAGCCTCCTTAGTAGGGGTGACAGCGTGCCTTTTGAAGAATGAGCCTGCGAGTTAGCGATATGTGGCGAGGTTAACCCGTGTGGGGTAGCCGTAGCGAAAGCGAGTCTGAATAGGGCGATTCAGTCGCATGTCCTAGACCCGAAGCGAAGTGATCTATCCATGGCCAGGTTGAAGCGACGGTAAGACGTCGTGGAGGACCGAACCCACTTAGGTTGAAAACTGAGGGGATGAGCTGTGGATAGGGGTGAAAGGCCAATCAAACTTCGTGATAGCTGGTTCTCTCCGAAATGCATTTAGGTGCAGCGTTGCGTGTTTCTTGCCGGAGGTAGAGCTACTGGATGGCCGATGGGCCCTACAAGGTTACTGACGTCAGCCAAACTCCGAATGCCGGTAAGTGAGAGCGCAGCAGTGAGACTGTGGGGGATAAGCTTCATAGTCGAGAGGGAAACAACCCAGACCACCAACTAAGGTCCCAAAGCGCGTGCTAAGTGGGAAAGGATGTGGAGTTGCTGTGACAACCAGGAGGTTGGCTTAGAAGCAGCCACCCTTGAAAGAGTGCGTAATAGCTCACTGGTCAAGTGATTCCGCGCCGACAATGTAACGGGGCTCAAGCACGCCACCGAAGTTGTGGCATTGACATTATTGGTAGGCCTTCGTGGTCCAGCCGTGTTGATGGGTAGGAGAGCGTCGTGTGGCCAGCGAAGCGGCGGTGTGAACCAGCCGTGGAGGCTACACGAGTGAGAATGCAGGCATGAGTAGCGAAAGACGTGTGAGAAACACGTCCTCCGAAAGACCAAGGGTTCCAGGGTCAAGCTAATCTTCCCTGGGTAAGTCGGGACCTAAGGCGAGGCCGACAGGCGTAGTCGATGGACAACGGGTTGATATTCCCGTACCGGCGAAGAACCGCCCAAGCTAATCCAGTGGTGCTAAGAGTCCTAACCCGGCTGAGTGGATCCCTTCGGGGTGAAGCCGGCCGGTCTAACGCTCGACCCCGTTCTGGTGCGGCTAGCGTATTAACAGGTGTGACGCAGGAAGGTAGCCCAACCCGGGCGATGGTTGTCCCGGGGCAAGTGCGTAGGCCGAGAGATAGGCAAATCCGTCTCTCATTAAGGCTGAGACACGATGCGGATAAAAAGTGGGTGATCCTATGCTGCCAAGAAAAGCATCGACGCGAGGTTCAAGCCGCCCGTACCCCAAACCGACTCAGGTGGTCAGGTAGAGAATACCAAGGAGATCGAGAGAATCGTGGTTAAGGAACTCGGCAAAATGCCCCCGTAACTTCGGGAGAAGGGGGGCCTTCCGCTTATTAGGATTTACTCCGAAAGGGCGTGGAGGCCGCAGAGACTAGTGGGTAGCGACTGTTTACTAAAAACACAGGTCCGTGCCAAGTCGCAAGACGATGTATACGGACTGACGCCTGCCCGGTGCTGGAAGGTTAAGAGGACCGGTTAGCCGCAAGGCGAAGCTGAGAATTTAAGCCCCAGTAAACGGCGGTGGTAACTATAACCATCCTAAGGTAGCGAAATTCCTTGTCGGGTAAGTTCCGACCTGCACGAATGGCGTAACGACTTCCCAACTGTCTCAACCGCGAACTCGGCGAAATTGCATTACGAGTAAAGATGCTCGTTACGCGCAGCAGGACGGAAAGACCCCGTGACCTTTACTACAGCTTGGTATTGGTGTTCGGTGTGGCTTGTGTAGGATAGGTGGGAGACTTTGAAGCGGTGACGCCAGTTACCGTGGAGTCATTGTTGAAATACCACTCTGGTCACTCTGGATATCTAACTTCGAACCGTAATCCGGTTCAGGGACAGTGCCTGGTGGGTAGTTTAACTGGGGCGGTTGCCTCCCAAAAAGTAACGGAGGCGCCCAAAGGTTCCCTCAACCTGGTTGGCAATCAGGTGGCGAGTGTAAGTGCACAAGGGAGCTTGACTGTGAGACTGACAGGTCGAGCAGGGACGAAAGTCGGGACTAGTGATCCGGCAGTGGCTTGTGGAAGCGCTGTCGCTCAACGGATAAAAGGTACCTCGGGGATAACAGGCTGATCTTGCCCAAGAGTCCATATCGACGGCATGGTTTGGCACCTCGATGTCGGCTCGTCGCATCCTGGGGCTGGAGTAGGTCCCAAGGGTTGGGCTGTTCGCCCATTAAAGCGGTACGCGAGCTGGGTTTAGAACGTCGTGAGACAGTTCGGTCCCTATCCGCTGCGCGCGTAGGAAATTTGAGAGGATCTGACCCTAGTACGAGAGGACCGGGTTGGACGAACCTCTGGTGTGCCAGTTGTTCTGCCAAGAGCACCGCTGGTTAGCTACGTTCGGGATGGATAACCGCTGAAAGCATCTAAGCGGGAAGCCGGCCTCAAGATGAGATTTCCATACCTTCGGGTGAGAGGCTCCCAGCCAGACTACTGGGTTGATAGGCCGGATGTGGAAGCGTGGTAACACGTGAAGCTGACCGGTACTAATAAGCCGATGACTTGATAACACACCGTTTAGGTGCTTGCGTCCACTGAGTGGTTCTCGATGTACGGTCGAGAACCGCATAACGAATATTCGTTGTGCAGACTGAAACATCAATAGTGTTTCGGCGGCCATAGCGTGAGGGAAACGCCCGGTTACATTCCGAACCCGGAAGCTAAGCCTCACAGCGCCGATGGTACTGCAGGGGGGACCCTGTGGGAGAGTAGGACACCGCCGGACTTCTTTCG
>NZ_JBEGHM010000003.1:0-138967 GCF_040676205.1 Microbacterium sp. LMI1x-1-1.1 | reverse complement strand
GTTTCGGCGGCCATAGCGTGAGGGAAACGCCCGGTTACATTCCGAACCCGGAAGCTAAGCCTCACAGCGCCGATGGTACTGCAGGGGGGACCCTGTGGGAGAGTAGGACACCGCCGGACTTCTTTCGATCGAAAGCCCCGACCAATGCTGGTCGGGGCTTTCGTGGTTAACGTGCACTTTTCCTTTCGGGGACAGCGACTTCTCGGATAAGCTGGTCGGCTCCGCTCTCGGAGCGGAAGGACCATCTCGTGTCGCACATCGACGTTCAGAACGTCTCACTCTCTCTGCCCGACGGGCGCCCACTCCTCGACGACGTCACCTTTCGGGTGCCGTCGGGGAAGACGACGGCGCTCATCGGCCAGAACGGTGCCGGAAAGTCCACCCTGATGAGAATCGTCCGGGGCGACGTGTCTCCGCATGCGGGCGTCGTCACGATCGATGGTGCGCTCGGAGTCATGGACCAGTTCATCGGCCACGGCGCTGCGGGCAGCACCGTCCACGATCTGCTGGTCGCGGTTGCGCCCGCTCGCATCTCCCAGGCGGCGAGGGAACTCGAGGACGCCGAGAACGCCGTCATCATGGCCGACTCCCTCGAGTCACAGATGCGGTATGCCGGCGGCATCGCCGACTACGCCGATGCCGGTGGATACGAATACGAGACGGTGTGGGATACCTGCACGATCGCAGCCCTCGGCATCCCGTTCGATCGAGCTCGCTACCGGGAGCTCGTCACCCTCTCGGGCGGAGAACAGAAGCGCCTGACGCTCGAGGCGTTGCTGCGTGGCACGGATCAGGTGCTGCTGCTCGATGAGCCCGACAACTACCTCGACGTACCCGGTAAGCGCTGGCTCGAGGAGCGCCTCCGCGAAACGGCGAAGACCGTGCTCCTCATCTCGCACGATCGCGAACTCCTCGCCCGTGCGGCGGACCGCATCGTCACCCTCGAGGCGGGCCCGGCAGGCAGTTCCGCGTGGGTGCACGGCGGCGGCTTCGGCACGTACCACCGAGCCCGTGAGGAACGGATGTCGCGGCTCGACGAGTTGCGCCGACGGTGGGATGAGCAGCACGCCGCCCTGAAGAAGTTCGTCGCGGACATGAAGGTGAAAGCGGCAGCGAGCGACGAGTTCGCGTCTCGCTACCGCGCTGCTCAGACGCGGCTGCGGAGGTTCGAGGATGCGGGGCCGCCCGAAGCCCGTCCGATCGAGCAGCGTCTCGACCTGCGGTTGCGAGGCGCCCGGACCGGAAAGCGGGCCGTGGTCGCCGAATCCCTCGAGTTGAGCGGATTGATGAAGCCGTTCGATCTGGAGGTGTGGTTCGGTGACAGGGTCGCCGTCCTCGGCTCCAACGGGTCGGGGAAGTCCCACTTCCTTCGCCTCCTCGCCGGCGGCGGCACCGACCCCGACGCGCTGCTGGGCCATGTGACCGACGCGGGATCAGCCCTCGAGCGAGTGGAGCACGCCGGCCGCGTCAGCCTCGGGGCCCGCGTCGTGCCCGGCTGGTTCGCCCAGACCCACCAGCATCCCGAATACACGGGCCGGACCCTGCTCGACATCCTGCACCGCGGGGACAGCGATCGGAACGGGATGCCGCGGGACGCCGCCAGTTCGGCACTTGACCGCTACGGGCTCGTCGCGCAGGCGGAACAGGCCTTCGATCAGCTGTCCGGAGGCCAGCAGGCGCGCTTTCAGATCCTCCTGCTCGAGCTCTCGGGGGCGACATTGCTCCTGCTGGACGAGCCGACGGACAACCTCGACCTCGTGTCCGCCGAAGCACTGGAGAGCGCCCTGGCGTCGTTCGAGGGCACCGTGCTCGCCGTGACGCACGACCGCTGGTTCGCGCGATCCTTCGATCGCTTCGTCGTCTTCGGTTCCGACGGAGAGGTGTACGAATCGGACGCGCCGGTCTGGGACGAGCAGCGCGTGAGCCGAGTCCGCTGACGGGCGGGGCAGGGGAGAGGGCTCGACGGTAGGCTGGGATGGTGACCATGGAAATCGAGCTCGGCCGCGCCAAGCGCGCGCGTCGCGCGTACGCCTTCGACGACATCGCTGTGGTGCCCTCGCGGCGCACGCGCAACCCCGAGGACGTCTCGACCTCCTGGTCGATCGATGCCTACAGCTTCGGCATCCCTGTCCTGGGCGCACCGATGGATTCGGTCATGAGCCCTCGGACGGCCATCATGCTCGGCCAGCTCGGCGGACTCGGTGTGCTCGACCTCGAGGGGCTCTGGACCCGGTACGACGACCCAGAACCGCTCCTGGCCGAGATCGCCGCGCTGCCGGCGGACGGAGCGACGCGTCGCATGCAGGAGCTATACTCGGCGCCGATCAAGCCTGAGCTCGTGCGCGATCGTCTTGCGGAGATCCGCGCCGCCGGCGTGACCGTCGCCGGCGCGCTCACCCCCCAGCGCACGCAGGATCTCTACGAGACCGTCGTCGCGGCGGGCGTCGACCTTTTCGTCATCCGCGGCACCACCGTCTCGGCGGAGCACGTCTCGAGCGTCGATGAGCCCCTCAACCTCAAGAAGTTCATCTACGACCTCGACGTCCCCGTGATCGTCGGAGGCGCGGCGACCTACACCGCCGCCCTGCACCTCATGCGCACCGGCGCGGCGGGTGTCCTCGTCGGATTCGGTGGGGGAGCGGCATCCACCACCCGTGCGACGCTCGGCCTGCACGCGCCGATGGCCACGGCCGTCGCGGATGTCGCGGGTGCGCGTCGCGACTACCTCGACGAGTCCGGCGGGCGCTACGTTCACGTCATCGCCGACGGCGGGGTGGGCACCTCGGGCGACATCGTGAAGGCGCTCGCGATGGGCGCGGACGCCGTCATGCTCGGCGTCGCCCTCGCCCGCGCCACCGACGCCCCCGGACGCGGCTACCACTGGGGACCCGAATCGCACCACGCGAAGCTGCCGCGCGGCACGCGCGTCGAGGTCGGACAGGTCTCGCCGCTCGAGGAGATCCTGTACGGCCCGGCCCCCGTCGCCGACGGAACGGCCAACCTCATCGGCGCACTGCGGAAGTCGATGGCGACGACCGGATACTCCGATCTCAAGGAGTTCCAGCGCGTCGAGGTCGTTGTCGCGCCGTACGCGTCGTCCCACTGATGACCACCACTCCCGCCGTCGACGACGTCCCCGACGTCTTCCCGCCGACGCTGCGGGAAGTCATGGTCCGACCCTTCTGGATCGGGATGCTGGGCCTCGCCCTGCTCGTCGCCGGGATCTTCGCGTGGCTCGGGCAGTGGCAGCTCGGCAACGCGATCGACACGAACCCTCCCGCCGCCGGCGCGACGGAGAAGGTCCGCCCCCTGGGCGACGTCGTCGCCCCCGGCGTCTATCTGGCGGAACCCCTCGTCGGGCAGCGCGTCGACGTGTCCGGATCCTTCGTCGCGGGAGACTTCCGCGTCGTCACGTCGCGCTACGACGACGGCGAGCCCGGCTTCTGGGTGGCTGGTCAGTTCCGTGTCGACCCGGCCACGCCGGGTGTGGACGGTCCGACGTCGCTGGCAGTGGCCGTCGGGTTCACCGCGGATCGATCGGCGGCGGATGCTGCGGCCTCCGCTCTGAACGAGGACGCCCCGCAGAAGGTCGACCTGACGGGCCGGCTCATCTCGGACGAGGGCGCGAAGGAACCGCCGCGGAACGGCAGCCCCTTCGAGATCGCGGCCATGTCGCCCGCTGCGCTGCTCTCGCAGTGGAGCGATGCGCAGGGGATCGACGTCTACCGTCCGTACCTCGTGTCGTCCGAGGCCTTCGGGGGACTGCAGGAGATCCACTCGCCCGCTCCGACGGAGCTGTCCTCGGTCAACTGGCTCAACATCTTCTACGCCATCGAGTGGGCGGTGTTCGCCGGCTTCGCGTTCTACATGTGGTACCGACTCGCGCGCGATGCGTGGGAGAAGGAAGTCGAACTTCTCACCGAGGGCTATCCCGACTCCGACGCGGCTGAGCAGCTCCCTTCGCGCCCGTAGACTGGAAGCCATGCCCGTTCAGCCCAAACTCGCCTCTTTTCCGGCGATCCGCGGCGCCCTGAAGTTCTACCAGATCGCCTCGATCATCACCGGTGTGGGCCTGCTCCTGCTGGTCACCGAGATGGTCCTCAAGTACACGCCCCTGCACGTCGAGCTCTTCGCGGGTGGGTCGGGCGGGTTGCTGTGGTTCGCCACCGCGATCCCGAGCCCGGACTGCGAGTGGTACTCGCTGTTCGTCCCGGGAAGCAGCACGTGCGACATCGTGTCGACGGGCGACGGCGTGAACATCTCGCTCGCGATCCTCATCGTCCACGGCTGGTTCTACGTCGTGTACCTCTTCGCGTGCTTCCGCGTCTGGAGCCTGATGCGCTGGCGCTTCCCGCGCTTCATCGTCCTGGCCCTCGGGGGCATCGTGCCCCTCTTGTCCTTCTTCATGGAGTCGAAGGTCGCGCGCGAGGTCAGGGAGTACCTGGCCACGCGTGAAGCCGCGGCATCCACCCCCCTCGAGACCCCCACGGAGACCCGGTGACAGAGCAGACCGAAACCTCCCAGCGCCCCGTCCTGGTCGTCGACTTCGGCGCCCAGTACGCGCAGCTGATCGCCCGTCGCGTCCGCGAAGCCGGCGTCTACAGCGAGCTGGTCCCGCACACCGCGACGGCCTCGGAGATCGCCGAGAAGAACCCGGTGGGCATCATCCTCTCGGGCGGCCCGTCCTCGGTGTACGAGGAGGGCGCGCCGCAGCTCGATGCCGGCGTGTTCGACCTCGGCATCCCGACCCTCGGCATCTGCTACGGCTTCCAGGTCATGGCGAAGACGCTCGGCGGTGACGTCGCCAACACGGGACTGCGCGAATACGGTGCGACGGATGCCACGATCGTCACCGACAACGTGCTCCTCGACGGACAGCCGGTCGACCAGAACGTCTGGATGAGCCACGGCGACCAGGTCAGCGCTGCCCCCGACGGCTTCCAGGTGCTCGCCCGGACCGCCGCAACCCCCGTTGCCGCCTTCGCCGACGACGTGCGCAAGTTCTACGGCGTGCAGTGGCACCCCGAGGTCAAGCACTCCGACCACGGCCAGCGCGTGATCGAGAACTTCCTGCACAAGGCCGCGGGCCTCCCCGCGGACTGGAACAGCGACAACGTCATCGCCGAGCAGATCCAGAAGATCCGCGCGCAGGTCGGCACGGGTCGCGTCATCTCGGCGCTCTCCGGCGGTGTGGACTCCGCGGTCTCGACGGCGCTCGTCCACAAGGCGGTCGGCGATCAGCTGACGGCCGTCTTCATCGACCACGGCCTCCTCCGCAAGGGTGAGCGCGAGCAGGTCGAGAACGATTACGTCGCGTCGACCGGCGTGCGTCTGATCACCGTCGACGCCCGGGAGACGTTCCTGGACGCCCTCGCCGGCGTCAGCGACCCCGAGCAGAAGCGCAAGATCATCGGCCGCGAGTTCATCCGCGCCTTCGAGAAGGTGCAGTCCGATCTGATCGCCGAGGCTGCCGCGGACGGCGATCCCATCGGGTTCCTCGTGCAGGGCACGCTGTACCCCGACGTCGTCGAGTCCGGCGGTGGCGCCGGTACGGCGAACATCAAAAGCCACCACAACGTCGGCGGCCTGCCGGAGGACCTTCAGTTCGAACTCGTCGAGCCGCTCCGGACCCTCTTCAAGGACGAGGTCCGTGCGATCGGTCGCGAGCTCGGGCTGCCCGAAGCGATCGTCGGCCGCCAGCCGTTTCCGGGGCCCGGCCTCGGAATCCGCATCGTGGGCGAGGTCACCGCTGACCGTCTCGAGATCCTGCGTGACGCCGATGCCATCGCCCGTGCCGAGCTGACGAAGGCGGGCCTCGACGGCGAGATCTGGCAGTGCCCCGTGGTGCTGCTCGCCGATGTCCGCTCTGTCGGTGTTCAGGGCGACGGCCGGACCTACGGGCACCCGATCGTCCTCCGTCCGGTGTCGAGCGAGGACGCCATGACGGCGGACTGGACGCGACTGCCCTACGACGTGCTCTCGAAGATCAGCAACCGCATCACGAACGAGGTGCGCGAGGTCAACCGGGTGGTGCTCGACGTCACGTCGAAGCCCCCGGGGACCATCGAGTGGGAGTGAGTCACGGGGGTCGCCCCCGTGACGGTGCACTCCACCGCCTCTTGACACGGCCCGTGCCTCACCATCAGAGTGAGCGCGGGACCCAGCCCCTTTCTGCACCGCCGTCTGAGGAGGGGGTGAGGCGTTGATCGAGCGTTCGCGCACGCAGCCGTACGCGCAGTTCGTCCTGGCCGCCGCCAGCCTCATCGTGGTGCTCATCCTCGGGACCATCGACAGTGAGCGGGTCACCCCGCTGCTGCTCGCCGGATTCGGTGTCATCGTGCTCAGTACGGCGGCGATGACCGCGATCTGGCTCGTGCAGCCGTCGCGGCACACCGGATGGCTCGCGGTGGTGCCGCTGCTGCAGATCGTGGCCTGCGTGCCGGTGAGGGATGCCGGCGTCGATGTGCTGCCCTCGGCGTCGATGCTCATCATCTTCCCGCTCGGGTGGCTCGCCTTCGCGTTCCCCCCTGCCCTCGCCGCAGCAGGCGTCCTGCTGACCGCGCTCGGACCCCTCGTGCAGGTGCTGGCCACCGGCGGCATCCAAGGTGTCCAGGACATCGTGTCGATCCTGGCCTTGCCGATCCTCTCAGCCTTCGTCGCCGTCACCGTCGGCATCATCGCGCGGCATCTGGCCCGAATGCGGGAGACGATGCAGAGCGTCTCGACGGAGCTGGAGCACGCTATGCGTCTGTCGGGGCGCGACACCGCCATGCTGCGGGCGACGCTCGACGCGACGGACAACGCCGTCGCGGTCTTCGGATCGGACGGGCGCCCCATCCTGCTGAACGCCGTCGCCGCCGAGATCAGTGGCAGGTCCGGGATCGACGACGTCGACCGGGACGGCTTCGCGTCGCTCATCTGGCGGGCGGATCCCTCGATGCCGCTCGAAGCGACGTCGGCGGACTTCGTCGAGCGCGTCCGCTCCGGCGACTTCGCGGCGCCCCGCACCGTCGAGTTCGGCGGCGATCCGCGTCGCGTCATGCAGGTCATCGTCCGTCCTGTCGTTGCGGGCGGCGACGAGGTCGGCATCGTTATCGTCGGTCAGGACGTCACCGAACTCGTCAACGCCGTCGAAGTCCGCGACCGATTCCTGAGCACCGTCGGCCATGAGTTCCGCACGCCGCTCACCGTCATCCTGGGTCATACCGACATCGCTCTGATGAACGGTTCCCCTGAGACCGAGCGCTGGGAGGCGGTGGAACGCTCCGCGGAGCGCCTGCTGCGCCTCGTCGAACGTCTCATCGCCGCAGGTCAGACGACGCGGGACGTCGAGGCCCGCTCCGGTGCCTCGCACGTCGGACCGGTCGTCAAGCATGCCGTGACGGAGGTGGCGGCCCGCGCGAAGGAGCGTGGGATCGGCATCCAGATCGGAGCGATGCCCGAGCGTGCCGCCCGGATCGCCGTGCGCGATCTCGCCTCGATCCTCGAGGAACTGCTGCGGAACGCGGTCGAGTTCACTCGGGCCGACGGCGGGGACGTCGTCGTCTCGGCGCACGAGGACGGACGCGACATCGTCGTGACCGTCGCGGATGAGGGCGTCGGGATGACGGAGCAGGAGCGCGTCCACGCCTTCGAACGGTTCTACCGGGCCCCCTATGCCCACGATGCGGCGATCCCGGGGACGGGCATCGGCCTCTCCAACGCGGCATCCCTCGCCGAGGCGTACGGTGCGAGCGTCTCGCTCGAGCCCCACACGCCGCGCGGCACCGTCGCGGTCCTGCGGCTGCCGTCCTGACTCGCGGCGTGCCGGCGGTGGGGTCGCCGCGCGGGGCGGCGCGCGCTGGGGGCGGCGCACGATCACCGAGACTGCACGCCCGCGCCGAGACCGCGGCTCGGGGCAGCTGTCTCGCGCGCCGCGTGCAGTCTCGCGGTGTGCGAGAGGCGGGCGCTCGCAGATGGCGGCACCGGGGGAGCGAGCACCGGGCGGCGAGACTGCACGTGTATGACGAGACCGCGATGCGGGGCCGCAGTCTCGAGGCCCACGTGCAGTCTCGCGGAGAGAGGTGTGCGCCGAAACGACGAAGGCCGCCCGGTCACCCGGACGGCCTTCGTCGTTACGCGTTGCGTGAGGTCAGTTGTTGCCCCGCAGGATGGCGATCATGCGGAGGATCTCGACGTACAGCCACACGACGGTGACCATGATGCCGAAGGCGCCGATCCACCCGAACTGGCGGGGAGCGCCGTTTCGGGCGCCCTGCTGGACGAGGTCGAAGTCGAGCACCAGCGAGTACGCCGCCATGATGACGACGAGGACGCCGATGACGAGGCCCACCGGGAACGGCCCGATCTTCGCGCTGTGCAGACCGAACATCATGTCCTGGGGGAGGACATTCGTCCACATGAGGACGAGGTTGAGCAGCGAGAAGACCATGTAGCCGACCATCGCGATCATGAAGATCTTCGTCGCCTTCGCAGAGGCACGGATCTTTCCGCTCGCGAACAGTGCCAGCGTCGTTCCGACGACGGCGACCGTGGCCAGCGTCGCCTGCATGACGATGCCGGGCCAGATGAACTCGAAGAACGCCGAGATGCCACCGACGAAAAGTCCCTCGAAGGCCGCGTAGGCGAAGATCAGGGCGGGCCGGACCTTCTTGCGCGACGTGAACGAGATGACGAGGGCGAGGACGAAGCCACCCAGGGCGCCGATGATCCAGGGCATCATCGTCGGAACCGGGTTCTCGACGCTCACCGGAGCCAGCGTCCAGACCCAGCCGACGACGGCGGTGACCAGAAGGATTCCGAAGAGCATGAGGGTCTTGAGGACGGTGTCCTCAACCGTCATGCGGCCCGTGGCGGCGGACGAGGCGGTCGGAGCCGCGTACATCCCCTCGAGCTGGGCGTTCGACGCGACGTCGGCGGCCTGGTGCGAGGCTGCCGCGTAGTTCGTCTGGGCTGCCGGGGGAGTCAGGCCGGGGCGCTGCTCCTGGAAGACCGGATTGTTGAAGGCAAAATTGCCGGACGCTGCCATTGTGTGTCTCACTCCAAAAGTCGACTCACAGCGCTGTGCTGTCGATCCAGCGTATCGGACCGTCATTCCGCGGGTGGGGACCCCCGCTGTGAGAGGACTATGAGGGTCATCTGGTGACGGCGCACGACAGCGGCCGATCCCGGTCCGCTCGCTAGCCTGGGCGCATGTCGCGCAGCCGTCCGCTCATCATCGGCCACCGCGGAGCCCCCGGCTATTGTCCCGAGCATTCCCTCGCCTCGTACGAGCTCGCCCTCGACCTGGGCGTCGACGCCGTGGAACCCGACGTCGTGTTCACGAAGGACGGCGTGGCCGTCATCCGTCACGAGAACGAGATCGGCTCGACGACGGACGTCGCCGACCATCCCGAGTTCGCGTCCCGCCGGACCACCAAGCGGGTCGACGGCAGCGACCACACCGGCTGGTTCGTCGAGGATTTCACCTGGGAGGAGCTCGCCGCCCTGCGGTGTCGGGAACGTCTGCCGAAGCTCCGGACGCGCAGCGCCGACTTCGACGACCGGTATCCGATCCTTCGGCTGCGGACGCTCCTCGACCTGGTCGCCACGGCGGGCGACCGCGAGGGACGGGCGATCGGGGTCGTCCTCGAGATCAAGCACGCGACCTACTTCGCCTCGCTCGGGTACGACGTGGCGGCCCTCCTCGCGGCGGAACTGCGGAGCGCGGGGTGGGACAGCGGCGTGCGGCCGCTCGTGATCGAGTCGTTCGAACAGCACATCCTGCAGCGGATGCGGGACCGCGGCATCCGGGCCCATTTCATCTATCTGCTCGAGGCGGAGGGCAGCGCGCACGATCTCCTCGCCGCTCAGGGGCCCGACGCGCCGACGTACGCGGAGCAGCTCACCGGGGCGGGCCTCGACCGGCTGGCGCGGGAGGTCGACGGCATCAGCCTCGACAAGCGCCTCATTCTCGACGATCCGCGCGGCGATGACGGTGTCGTGGCCGAAGCCCATCGCCGCGGGCTCGACGTCTACACGTGGACGTGTCGACCCGAGAACGCGTTCCTCTCCCCGTCCTTCCGGCGCGGGACCACCGATGCGGCGTTCGGGGACTGGGAGGGGGAGTGGCGGCGCATCGCGGATGCCGGCGTCGACGGGGTCTTCGTCGACCACCCGGACCTGGGGGTCGCGTTCTTCGGACGCTCAGGTGCCGATCGGTAGAATGGATGCCGGTGCGTCAGCACCCCGTGTAACTACCTGATCCGTGGAGAGTCAAGGCGGCACGACGCCTCGTCTGCACGGAGGTCACACATGCCCCTCACCGATTCGACGCCGGTGCGCCCGGTGGAACGCGACAGCCCGATCCGCACCCTCGCGGCGAGCATCGGCATCGGCTACTTCGCCATCGCTCTGATCGCGCGCCTGCCGTACGCGATGATCGTCGTCGGCGTCCTCACGATGGTCGTCGACGCCCGCGGGTCCCTCGCCGTCGGCGGGCTCACCTCTGCGATGGTCGGGCTCGGCACGATCGCCACCGGCCCGCTCATCGGCGCCGCCGCAGACCGCTGGGGTCAGCGCCCCGTGCTTCTGCTCGCGGCACTCGTCCAGAGCCTCGTCCTCGTCGCGCTCGTGGCCGTCGCCTACGGAGACACCCCCGAGGGGATGCTCCTGCTCGTGTCGGTGCTCGCCGGTGCGACCGCACCGCAGGTGTCGCCGATGTCGCGCGCCCGCCTGGTCGGCGCGATCGGCCGGATGCGGTTGGCGCGGGGTGCGCACGGCCGGCTGCAGGAGTCGACGATGGGCTACGAGTCCGCCGTCGATGAGATCGTCTTCGTCTTCGGTCCCGTCCTCGTCGGCGTCGTCGCCATCGCCGCGACTCCGGCCGCGCCCGTGCTCGCGGCCGCGGCGCTGACGCTCGTCTTCGTCACCGCGTTCGCGTTGCATCCGACGGCACGCACCGCCGGTCACGCGTCCGAGGCGGGCGACCGCGAACCTGCGCGGCGCATCGCGCGTCCCGGCATCCTGCTCGCCGCCGGCGGCACCCTCGCGACCGGGCTCTTCTTCGGGGCCATGCTCACGTCGCTGACCGCTTTCGCCAAGGCCGGCGGATTCCCCGAGCAGACCGGCATCCTCTACGGGATCATGGGCATCGGGTCGGCGATCCTCGCCCTCGGGGTCGGGCTCCTGCCGCGCCGGTTCGCGCTCGCGTGGCGGTGGATCGCCTTCACGACGATCCTGCTCGTCGGCGCCGTCCTCGCCGCCGGTGCGACGGGAGTCCTGTCGATGGGATGGGCACTGGCACTCGCCGGGTGCGGCATCGGCCCCACCCTTGCGACGCTCTACGCGCTCGCCGCCGCCCGCTCGCCGCGCGGGCGCGAGGCCACCGTCATGGCCGTCCTCGGGTCGTCGGTCGTCGTCGGTCAGGCGCTCGCGAGCATGATCGTGGGCTCGCTGGCCGAGTCGGCGGGCCCCTCGGTCGCGCTGTGGGCACCCGTCGTCGCCGTCGTCCTCCTGCTGGTGTTCGGCCTTCTGAACCTCCGGGTCGGTCGGATCCGCCCCGGATCGGACACCGCCACCCCCTAGGGTGAGCGCATGACTAATGCCGGCATCGTCGCCGAGGGGGTGCGACGGTCCTTCGGGAACGTGCATGCCGTCCGGGGCGTCACCTTCCAGGCGCCCGAGGGCGCGGTCACGGGGCTCGTGGGCCCCAACGGCGCAGGCAAGACGACGCTGCTGCTCATGCTCGCCTCCCTCCTCGCTCCCGACGCCGGCACGATCCGCATCGGGGGAGTGGATCCCGTCGCAGAACCGGCTGCCGCGCGCGCGAAGCTCGGCTGGATGCCCGACAGCCTCGGTGCCTGGCCGTCCCTCTCGGCGCGGGAGACGATCTCGGTGACCGGGCGGCTGTCCGGACTGAGCCCGGCCGCGGCGACCTCTCGAGCCACGGAGCTGCTGACGACGGTGGGGCTCGAGACGCTCGGCGACGCTCCGGCCCGAGTCCTCTCGCGCGGCCAGAAGCAGCGGCTCGGACTCGCGCGAGCCCTCGTCCACGACCCGCAGGTGCTGCTCCTCGACGAGCCGGCATCCGGTCTCGATCCGCAGGCGCGCATCGACCTGCGACTCCTCCTGCGCGCTCTCGCCGCGGAAGGCCGCACCGTGCTCGTGTCGAGTCACATCCTCTCCGAGCTCGAAGAGGTCGTCGACGACGCGGTCTTCATGATGCAGGGCGAGACGGTCAGCTCCGAGCGCGTCGCTGAAGCCGCGGGCCGCGCGCGGACGTGGCGTATCCGCCTCGCCGGTCGAGACGGCGTCTCCGCAGCCCTCCCCGTCGCACAGGCTCTGGGACTCGACGTGGCGACGCTGCCGGTCGACCGGCGCGACGTCCTCGTCAGCTTCGAGGGGGATGCCGCGGCGGCGGCCGGCCTCACCGCCCTCGTGTCGGCGGGGCTCCCGGTCGCTGAGTTCTCCGCGGCCAGCGGCATCCTGGAACACACCTTCCTCGACCTCGAAGGAGGTGCGCGATGAACGCCTCGCGCCTGTGGACCATCGCCCGCCTCGACCTCACGCAGCGCATCCGGACGATCTCCTGGTACGTCCTGCTCGGGGTCTTCGCCGTCGTCCTCGTCGGAACGACGGCGCTCTCGTTCCTCTCCTTCTCGTATCTGGACGATTCCGGGCCCGGCGTCTACTCCGTCGTCGTCCTCGTCACGCTGCTGCTCATCGTCCTCGTCTCGCCGACCCTCAGCGGGAACTCGATCAACGGCGACCGGGATGCCGCGACGCTCGCACCCCTGCAGGTAACCCAGGCCACGACCACCGAGATCGTGCTCGGGAAGTTCCTGGCGGCCTGGCTCACGGGACTGACGTTCGCCGCCGTCGCCGTTCCCTTCCTCGTCATCGCGACGTTCGGCGGCGGAGTCGAACCGATCACGGTCCTCGCATCGACCGCCATCCTCGTCGCCGAGACCGGTGTCGTCGCCGCGTTCGGCACGGCGCTCAGCGGCGTCCTCGCCCGCCCGCTCTTCTCGGTCGCGGCCACCTACCTCGTTGTCGCCGCCCTCACCATCGGGACCCCGATCGCCTTCGGGCTGATCGGCTCGAGCATCGCCTCCGAGCGCACAGAGCGCTACCTGACGGCGCAGTACGATCCGACGACCGGCGCGCCCGTCTGCGAGGACGGAACCACGAACTGCGCCAGCGACCTGTCGCAGCAGGTCTGCGAGGAGGAGGGGCCGCCGACGACCTCTCGGATTCCCCGCTTCGACTACGTGTGGTGGATCCTCGCCGCGAACCCCTTCGTCATCCTCGCCGACGCGACACCGAGCGGGTTCACCGTCGACGGGTATCCCGACGACCTGTTCGGTCAGACGAAGTACGCCGTCCGGCAGGCCCAGGTCGCTCCGGATCTCGATTACGTGTACGACGAGTGCGACCCCGAGCAGAACGGACCGACGGCGGAGGAGGTCGTCGCCTCGACCGTGCCCAGCTGGTTCATCGGGCTGGGCGGTCAGGTCATCGTCGCCACCCTCCTGCTGTGGTGGGCGGTCTCGCGGACCCGCACGCCGGCGCGGCGTCTGCCCCCGGGGACGCGCATCGCCTGAGCCGCGCGTGAGGATCCTCTCATCTGCGCACATTCTTCTTGGGAGATCGTCAGGGGGTGCATAGCCTCCAATCAGCCTCGGCTGCGGCATCCGACTGGGATGTTCCGCGACAGCCCCGCCGAGCGCTCTTCCCAGAAGGAAAGGCGGTCCCCTTTTGCACCGACGCATCTTGGCAGTCGCGGGCGTCCTCGCGCTCTCGCTGCCCGCGACCGCGGCTCTCACCGCGACCCCCGATGAAGACCCCACTGCACGCTTCGACCGCAGCACGTCGGCGGGAGCGATCGACAGCTCCTTCCGTGCTGCTTCGATCGATCCCGATCGCCAGGTCTCGGTCGTCATCGAGATGGAGGGCGATCCCGTCGCCGTCGTCGAGGCCGAGGAAGGCCGTTCGCTGAGCAAGAGCGAGCGCACCGACGTCAAGAAGGACCTCAAGGCTGCCCAGGACAAGATCCGTTCCGGGATCACCGAGCGCGGCGGGAAGATCCGCGCGCAGATGCAGTCCGCTTACAACGGCATCCAGGCCACCGTGCCCACCGCGCAGCTCGATGACGTCGCTGCGCTCCCCGGCGTCGTCGCCGTCCACCCCGTCGTCACGCACGAACTCGACAACGCCGTCTCCGTGCCGTTCCTCGGCGTTCCCCAGGTGTGGGAGAGCACCGGCTACACGGGCAAGCGCGTCAAGGTCGCCATCATCGACACCGGCATCGACTACACCCACGCCGGCTTCGGCGGCCCGGGGACGGTCGACGCGTACAAGGCAGCGGCAGCGGCATCCGACAAGCCGGCTGACCCGGCCCTGTTCGGTCCCAAGGCTCCCCGCGTCAAGGGCGGCATCGACCTCGTCGGCGACGCCTACGACGCCGGCGGCACGGGCGACGCGCTCGTCCCCAAGCCCGACGCGAACCCCCTCGACTGCGAGGGCCACGGTTCGCACGTCGCCGGCACCACCGCCGGCTCGGGCGTCCTGCCCGACGGGTCCACCTACAAGGGCCCGTACGACGCGTCGACCCCGTCCGTCGACTTCGGCATCGGCCCCGGCGTCGCCCCCCAGGCCGACCTTTACGCCGTGCGCGTCTTCGGCTGCGACGGCTCGACGGACATGACCATCCAGGCCATCGACTGGGCCGTGGACAACGGCATGGACGTCATCAACATGTCGCTCGGCTCCTCGTTCGGACGCGGCGACGACCCGAGCGCGGTGGCTGCGGCCAACGCCGTCGGCGCCGGCGTCGTCGTGGTGGCCTCGGCCGGCAACTCCGGCCCGAGCCCGTACCTCACCGGCTCGCCCGGCAGCGGCGACGGTGTGATCGCCGTCTCGGCGGTCGACAGCACCGCGACCTTCCCCGGCGCGCAGCTGACCGTCGGCGGCAAGGCAGTCGAGGCGATCAACGCCAACGGCGCCTCGCTCAAGGGTCTCGGCACACTGACCGTCGTCCGACTCACCGACGACCCCGCGACCACGGCCAACGAGGCGCTCGGGTGCGCGGCATCCGACTACACCCGCGTCGGCGTGAAGAGCGGCGGCAACCAGATCGCGGTCTCCCAGCGCGGCACGTGTGCGCGTGCGGCGAAGGCGATCTTCGCCCAGCAGGCGGGTGCGAAGGCGGCTGTCATGGTCAACTCGACCGACGACCTCCCGCCCTACGAAGGAACGATCGACGAGAACCCGGACGACGGCACGCCCTACGACGTGACGATCCCGTTCCTGGGTGTCCGTTCCTCCAGCGGCGCGGCCTTCGTCAACGGCGCAGCCGTGACGATCAAGGGCAAGACGATCGCGAACCCGGCCTTCCGCAAGTACGCGTCGTTCAGCTCGTCGGGTCCGCGCAGCGGCGACAGCTCGATCAGCCCCGACGTGGCGGCCCCCGGCGTGTCGATCTCGTCGGTCGCCGTCGGCACCGGAAGCGCCCCCAGCGTCCTGTCGGGCACGTCGATGGCTGCCCCGCATGTGGCCGGCGTCGCCGCGCTCACCGTGCAGGCGCACCCGAGCTGGAACTCCGAGCAGATCTCGGCAGCGCTCGTGTCGACCGCGAACCCGGAGGGAGTGGACGGCATCGACCCGACCCGCGGCGGCGTGGGCCTCGTCGACACGGCGCAGGCGGTCGCCACGAAGGTCACGGCGACCGGTGACAGCTTCACGACCGAGAGCGGCAAGGTCCGCGAGGCGGCGCTGAGCTTCGGTTTCGACGAGTCGGACGGCACCATCACCGGCTCGAAGCGGGTCACGGTTCGCAACGACGGCAAGAAGCCGGTGACGTTCGCCGTCTCGACCGCGCCGTCCGCGCAGTCGCTGAAGGCGAAGCTCACGGTGAGCTCGAAGAAGGTCACCGTCGCCGCAGGCAAGACGGCGTCTGTCCGCGTCGCGGTCTCGATCCCGGCATCCTCGATCCCGGGTTCGCTCTCGGGCGACGACCAGTTCTCGTTCTCGGAGGTCTCCGGTGACGTGGTCCTGACGGCGCCCGGCTCGACCCTCCGCGTGCCGTACCTGCTCGTCCCGCGCTCCAACAGCGACGTGACGGTGAAGGGTTCGCTCACGTCGCGCGGTCGGGTCACCGACGCCGACCGGACCCTCGAGCTGCGCAACGCCAAGGGTGCTCTGGATGCGGCGGCCGACGTCTACACGTGGGGCCTGTCGGACAAGAAGGATGCCCCGAAGGCGATCGCCGACACCGGGTACGACCTCCGGGCCGCCGGCGTGCAGTCGTTCGCGACGGCGGGTGGCGACCAGCTGGCCGTCTTCGCGGTCAACACGCACTCGCGCTGGTCGAATGCGGCATCCAACGAGTTCGACGTCGTGATCGATTCCGACCGCGACGGCAAGCCCGACTGGGTGGTCCTGTCATACGACTCGGGCGCGGTCCGCGCCGGAGACGTCGACGGGGTGGCCGAGGTGTTCGTCCAGAACGTCAAGACCGGCGAGCTGGCACCCAGCGGGTACCTCGCTCAGGCTCCGACCGACAGCAGCACGATCCTGCTGCCGGTGAACCTCGCCGACCTCGGCATCACGGGGCCGTTCGCCTACACGGTGCAGTCCTTCAGCGGGACGACCGACGGCAGCGACTCGTTCGCCGGAACGGCCACGTACGACCCGAGCAAGCCCGCCATCAGCAACGGCCAGTACGAGGTCGTGCCGAAGGGCGGCACCGCCTCGGTGACGGTGCGGACGAATTCAGGGGCCTACGCCGCGCAGAAGCCGCTCGGCGCGATGGTGGTCGTGGTCGACAACGAGTCGGGCGCCGACGAGGCGCTGCTGGTGAAGACCCAGTAGCGATCGCGAAGGTCACGGAGGGGGCGGTGCGTCGATGGACGCGCCGCCCTCTTCGGCATCCGTCGTCAGCGCTCGCAGAGTCGAGGCTCGTCGCCGGTGCCGAAACGGTAGTCGAAAGTGCGGTCGTCCACTCGGACGACGACGCGGTACCCGTCCACGAGCGCCTGCGTGTAGGACATGCCGGGGGCGGGGCAGCCCAGGGCGCCGCTCGAAAACTGGACGCGCTCGGCGGAGACGACGTCCGGCTCGCCCGTCACGCCGCGGGCCGAGAGATCGGCCAGGAGGGCGTCCCATTTCGCCGGCGGCAGGTCCGCGGCCGAACCGGTCGGCCCGAGAGGTGCGGGGCTCGCCGTGCGGAACGGCGGGCGGCTCGAGGTCGGGTTCTCGCCGGGGGCGGGCATGGCGGGTCCTTCCGTCGCGCACGCGGTGAGCATGAGGGCTGCCCACAGGAGGGTGACCGCGGCGGCTGAGCGAGATGTGCGCATGAGGAGACCTCCTGCGCCGAGGCTACGCGCGTCCCGCGCTTCGGGGGAGGGGGTCGCCTGCCCCGTGATGCGCGTAACCTGAGCCGATGATCCCTTCGGCCGCTCGGACCGCCCTGGACGTCGTCGACTGGCGCCGACGCGTCTTCGCCCTCTATGCCGATGTTCGAGCAGCGCCACATCCCGAGGCGGGCCACGAGCTGTGGCAGCGCGGGCGGAACGAGCTGCTCGCGCACCACCCCGCGACGCCGATCCTGCCGGAGCGCCGGGCGGACTTCGACTCCGTCCCGGTCGCTCCGTACGACCCGGCCTGGCGGTTCGAGCTGCCTCTGCTGCCCACGGAGCCCGGCGGGTTCGAGTTCGCAACCGGGACGGACGGGGTGGTTCCCTTCGAGCGGGTCGCCATCGTCGACCTGCCCGACGTGGGGACGCTCGACGTCTGGCGCCTGACGACGTACGGCGGCGGATTGTTCATCCCCGTGCGTGACGCGCTGGCGGGCAAGCCGGACGGCACCTATGGCGGAGGTCGGTACCTGATCGACACGATCAAGGGAGCCGACCTCGGGACGGATGCCGAGGCCGGCACGATCGTGCTCGACCTCAACTTCGCCTACAACCCGTCCTGCGCCTACGACCCGGCGTGGGCCTGCCCGCTCGCTCAGCCCGGCAACGTCCTGGCGGTCGAGGTCCCGGTCGGCGAACGCTACGCGGGCGTCTGATCCCGGTCGTCCGGACCGCGGCGTCGGGCGCGCCAGGCTGCCCACGCGCCGGTCGACCACAGGGCGGCGAGGACGAGGAGCGGTTGGAAGAGCAGGCGGATGCCGCGGGCGAGGTCGGTGTCGAGCCCGAAGGCATCGGTGCCCCGGACGAACTGCTCGATGTTCCCGGGGAAGATCGCGATGAAGAACGCGGCGACGATCCATCCGACCGCGACGCGATACCGTCCGATCAGCAGGGCGAGACCGAGCGCGATCTCGACGATCCCGGAGGCGACGACGACGAACTCCGTGGGGAGCGGCAGCCATTGCGGGACCTGGGCGACGAAGTCGTCGCGCGCGAAGGTCAGGTGAGCGGTGCCGGTGAAGACCAGCCCCGCCCCGAGCAGCAGACGGGTGATCGTTCTCGGTGCGCTCACGGATCGAGCGTAGCGAGGTCGGGCCCTACGCGGCCTCTCTCGGACTGGACGCGACGGCGGGAGTCGAACCCGCTGCACAACCGGTATGACCCGGTGCCCGGGACCACCCGGACCGTCGCGATGGTGTCACGCTAGCCCGGACGGCGGACATCACCATGGGGGATGACCGGAGATGACGCGACGTGTCGTCGCGTGACGGAGGTCAGTCCTTCTTGCCCTTGCCCTTGTCCTTCGTCTTCTCGCCGTGCACCGCGGAGTTCTCGTTCGCGTGCTCTTTGGCCTTCGGGTTCGCGTTCTCCTGAGCGGCCTGCCCGGGTGACTTCTTCGCCGAGCCGGAGTTGCCCTTCGCCGAGCCGGACGTCCCGGAGGTGGTCGTCGTCTCGGTGGTCGCCGGGCTCGGATCGGTCGCCGCAGGTGTGGCCTGCGGGATCACCTCATCCGTCGCGTCGAGGGTGACGACCGCGGTCTCGCCCTCGTCCGAGACGAGTTCAGCGGGAGCGGGCGCAGTCGGCTCGCTGATCGTCTCCTCGGGGGCGGGGCGACCGCCCGGCGTGCCGTCCGCCCACCACGCCCCGAGGGCGATGAGGTGGATGACGGCGACGGCGGCCGCTGCGCCGGCGAGGATCCAGACCCGCGCGCGGCGTGGACGCCGCGCGGCCTTGGCCGAACGACGCGAGGCGGAGCGGGTGACGACATCGGATGCCGCCGGTGCCGCGACCGTGACGGCAGAGGGCTCGAGGGGCCGAACCGCGCCGACGGCGGCGACCGGAGCGACGTCGAGGGCCTGCGTCTCCTGATCGATCGTGGGGAGGGCGGCCCGGGGCATCCGGACGATGTCGGTCGGCAGGGACCGGGCGCGATACGCCACCTGTCCCGCCGTCGGACGATCGGCGGGGTCCCGCGCGATCATGTCGCCCAGGAGGCCGGACCAGTCAGGACCGAGCCACGAGGGGATCTCGGGCGTCTGCACGAGGCGGGCCATGACCCGGCCGATCCCCGACGCCTCGGGGAACGCCCGTTCGCCCGTGATCGTCTCGAGGGTGAGCAGGCCCAGCGCGTACACGTCGGCGGGCGGGCCGGCCGGTTCACCGCGGACCTGCTCGGGGGCGAGATAGGCGGCCGTCCCGATGACCGTGCCGGGGGTCGTGTGGCGCGTGCTGTCGGCGAGGTAGGCGACGCCGAAGTCGGCGAGCTTCGCCCAGTGCCTGCGGCCGGGCACGGGCGACGGTGCGAGGAGAACATTCGACGGCTTCACGTCGCGATGGACGATGCCTGAGTGGTGCACGACGTCGAGCGCCGAGGCGAGCTCGCCGACGAGGCCGGCGGTCTCGGCGGCATCCAGCGGGCCCTCGTGCAGAGCTGCGGCGAGCGACTCGCCCTCGACGAACTCCATCACGAGGTACTCCGGCTGGCCGGGCACGATCTTCGCGTCGTACAGGGTCACGAGCGAGGGGTGATTCAACGAGGCGAGCAGAGACATCTCGGTGCGGGCTCGCGGCAGGATCGCCGGGTTCTCGGCTTCGGTGCGCATGATCTTGATCGCGACGGTGCGCCCGAGGATCACGTCCTCGGCGCGATACACACGGGCCATCCCGCCCTGACCGACGCACGGACCGAGGACGTACCGCCCATCCAGCATGCCCGTGGTCACAGGCTCGTCGGAGGGTTCGGTCACGGCGACTCCTGCTGCTACTGCGGACGCTGCGCGTCCGTCCACACGTCGCCCGGGTACGACGACACCGTCGAACGTAGGGCTCCGAGAGTCTCAGGTCTGGCGGGTTGACTCCGGCGGGGTTTGGTGCTTCGTTTCTTGATACCTCTTTCGGATGATGCCGGCCGGATGTCCCCGATGATGGGATGTGGTCATGTATTTCCCCGTGCACGTCTCCGACCGGATGCGACGGTTCGCGGAAACTCCTGGGGAAATCAATGCTTCGTATACATATACTCCGTATGTGATTTCTCGTCTCCGCAGTCGCGCATCGACGGTGCTGGTCGTGGCGGCGTGGATCGGGTTCGGCGTGCCGCTCTTCCTCTGGGCCGTCGGCCAGGGGACGCCCCTGTCGATCGCGTTCGCGGCTGCGAGCGCCCTCACCTGGATCGCGGGCGGGCGAGCGGTCGCGCTGTGGCTGCGCTCATCGCCGCCCGCGCTGGTCCCGCCACCCGCGACCGGGCGGGGGGCGGAGCGCATCGCCCTGCTGGTCTGCATCTGCGACGACCTCGACGAGCGGGCGGTCGTCCGCAGCTCCCGCCAGGACGTCCCGGTCGACGTCGTCCTCCTCGACGACTCGAGGGATGCCGCGACGGTGGCGCGCGTCGATGCGCTCGCCGCGACTCACGGCTGGCACGTGATCCGCCGCACCGAGCGCTCCGGCTTCAAGGCGGGCAACCTGAACGCCGGGCTCGCGCGCCTGCGTGGCCGCTACGACGCGTACCTGATCTGCGACAGCGACGTCGTCCTCGACGCCGGGGTGGCGCGGGTCTGCGGAGCCGCGCTCGCCGACCCCACGGTGGCCGTCGCGCAGGCGTCACCGGCGGCATCCGTCGGTCGGACCCGGTTCGCCCGCTACTTCGGGCCGCTGCTGGCCACCCACCTCGGTGTCACCCGGCGCGGTCGAGGAGCACACGGGGTGACCGCCTTCCTCGGGCGCGGTGCGCTCGTGCGTGCGGCGGCCGTCGAGGATGTCGGCGGGTTCCCCGAGGCCGTCGCGGAAGACCTCGCGATGACCGTGCGGCTCCGCCGCCGCGGGTGGCGGATCGTCGACGCCGATGTCGCGTTCACGGAGGACTACCCGATCGACTACGCCGCGTTCCGTGTGCAGATGCGGAAGACCGCCGAGGGGGCGGTCGAGTTCCTGCGCCGCCCCGGCCGGATGCGGGGGCTCCGCATCCGGGAAGGCCTCGACCTCGCGCTCGAGACGGCCCTCGTCCCGGTGACCGCCCTGGCGGGAGCCGCGACCCTCGTCACCGGCGCCGCGCTCGCCGGCACCGGCACGCCCCCGCCGCTCTGGGTGATGCTCGTGTCAGCATTCGCGGCATCCGCTCCGCTCCTTCCCGAGGCGGTCCGCCGCGCCCGCGCGCAACGGGTCGCTGCCGGCGTCGCCTTCGCCCTGACCGCAGGTCTCCTCTACGCCTCGACCACGTTCGTCGTGCTGGGCGCCGTGATCCGCACCGCCCTCGGCCGGCGCGCGACCTTCTGGGTCACGCCGAAGACGACCTCGCAGCGCGGCATCGGCGCGACGGCGGGCCTGCTGCGCGATGAGCTCGTCCTCGTCCCCCTCCTCGCGGTCAGCGCCGTCCTCGTCTCGGGATCGCTCGTCGCGGTCGCCGGTCCGATCGGTCCCGCCGCGCTCGCCGCGGTCTTCGCGGTGGGGATGCTGCGGCCCCGCTCCCGCGCGGACCGCACCCTCGCCCCGATCGTGTCGGCGCGTCACCTGGCGGCCGTGCCGCACCGTACGCTGTCGGCCGCGCCGCGACCGGCTCTCGCGACGCGGTCGCGCACCCTCGCCAGCTGACCCGCGTCGTACGACCTCGCACGCGCGGATGCAAGGGGGCGGCGCGCACGACCTCGCCGCGGCTACCGTGCCGGGATGCCCCGCACCACCCCGCGCCTGACCGCCGCGCAGCTGGCACTGCGCCTCCGCAGGGCCGGCGGTGACGTCTTCACGTCGCGACGGCTGATCCTCGCGCTGAAGACGGCGGTCGCGGCGGCGATCGCCTGGTTCTTCGCGCCCATCGTGCCCTTCGCCGACGCCGACTACTCCTACTACGCGCCCCTCGGCGTCCTGGTCAGCATGTACCCGACCGTCGCGGACTCGGCGCGCGCCGGCCTCCAGTCCCTCATCGGGCTCGCGTGCGGCATCGCGATCGGCTTCGGCGGCCTCGCCATCGTGGCGGCGGGAGCGCCCGGCATCGTCGCGCTCGGCGTCGTGGTCCTGGTCGGTGTGGCGCTCGGCGGCATCCGTGCCCTCGGCGTCGGCCGGGACTGGGTGGCGCTCGCCGGGCTGTTCGTGCTGCTGCTGAGCAAGAACGACCCGGACGGCTTCTCGACGTCCTACCTCGCGACGATGGCCTTCGGCGTCCTGATCGGCGTCGTGGCGAACTTCGTCCTCGTCCCGCCGCTGTACCTGCAGTCGGCGCGCGACCGGCTGTCCGAGCTGCGCGCCGCCGTCACCGCCGCACTCGACCGCGCAGCGGACTCCGCAGCGAAACGGGCGCCGGACGCGGCGAGTCTCAAGGAGGACGGCGAGGCGCTGGCCGAGATGGCCATCGCCGTCGCGGCGGATGTGGACGAGGCATCCCGCTCCGAGCGGGCGAACCTCCGCGCCCGCGGCGTGGGCGGTGTGCACGACGAGAACGCGCAGCGGTGGTGGGGGCTCGAACGGGCGACGTACCTGACCCGCGACCTGCTCGACGTGCTCGCCCAGCACGAGCGGCTCGACGCGCGCCACGGCGACCCCGCTCGGCTCGAGGACGCGCTCCGCCGGGTCGCGGAGCTGATGGCGACCCCACCCGCCGACGAGGAGATGACCGCGAGAACGGATGCCGCGTGGCGCGCCGTCGACGCCTACGCGGCATCCCTCCCCGCCCCCGATGCCGCCGAGGACCCGCACGATCAGCCCGGCCTGTGGGTCGCCGCCACACTCGGGCGCATCACCGACATCTCGCGACGAGTGTCCGACGCGCTGGCGTGAGGCGGGTTGCGCCGCAGAGGTCATTCATATGAGGGTGAAGGTATGAGCACCACCGTCGGGGACATCGAAGCCCGCGAGCGAGCGCGGCAGCGGGCGGTGGAGGCGCTCGACGTGCTCGATCGGCCGACGGACGAACGCGTCGATCGGGTCACCCGCCTGGCGCGGGAGGTGTTCGGGGTTCCGATGGTGAGCGTGACCCTGCTCGACGACGATCGCCAGTGGCGGCTGTCCGAGCAAGGCTTCGACGGTCAGCGGGAGGCCCCCCGTGAAGGATCGTTCTGCGGTGCAGCGGTCGCCAAAGGGACCATGCTGGTGGTCGAGGACGCGTCGTCCGACGTGGACTTCCGAACCAGCCCCTTCGTCACGGGTGATCCGAACCTGCGTTTCTACGCGGGTCAGCCGCTCGCTGCTCCCGGCGGCGAGCAGATCGGCACCCTCTGCATCCTCGACACCAAGCCGCGCGCGCTCGATGACGCCCAGCGCGATCTCCTCCGCGAGATGGCCCGCTGGGTGGAGACCGAGATCGCCCGGGAGCACGAGATGGACCGAGCGGGGGAGGTTCAGCGCGCCCTGCTGCCCCGCCGCACTCCGGTCGTGCCGGGCTACACGCTCGCCGCTGACGCGGTCGCGGCCGGGTCGGTGATGGGCGACGTCTACGACTGGTACGACCACGATGGTCTCCTTCGCCTGACCCTCGCCGACGTGATGGGCAAGGGACTGGGTGCGGGGCTGGTCGCGGCCAGCGTGCGGGGATCGCTGCGCACGGCGCGCGAGCGGCCGCTCACGACGGTCGTGGAGGACCTGGACGTGCAGGTCTCGGAGGATCTCTCGCACCTGCACATGTTCGTCACGGCGGTCGTGGCGGACCTCGACGGCGGAACGGGAGAGGTCCTGCTCGTCGACGCGGGACACTCCCTCACCTTCGTGCTCCGTGCGGACGACACCTGGGAGCCCATCCGCTCCACCGGGCTCCCTCTCGGCATGGGCGCCGACGAGCCGAGGGTCGCTGCCCGCGTCGTCCTCCGCCCCGGGGATGCGTTGCTGTGCTGCAGTGACGGGCTGCTCGACATCCTCGACTCCGAGGACCCGTTCGGGCAGGTGCTGTCGGCGTTCCGCGACCACGGACCGGAGGGCGCCGTCGCCGCGGGGATCGCGCTCGCGCGCGAGCGGAAGGCGCCGGACGACGTCACCCTGATGGTGATCCGGAGGGACGCATGACCGGACGGTTCATCGCGATCAGGGTTCTCGCTCTGCTGTCGGTCCTGCTCGGCGTGAACTACGTCGCGTGGAGGTGGCTGGCATCGGTGAACTGGGAGGCCTGGTGGATAGCGGTCCCCCTCGTCATCGCGGAGACCTACAGTCTCATCGACACCCTGCTCTTCGCCGTGACGATGTGGCGTGCCCGGGAGCGACCGCGCCCGGCGGCGGCGCCACAGGGCACGGTGGACGTTTTCATCACGACCTACAACGAGCCGATCGACATGGTAATGGCGACGGCTCTCGCCGCGCAGCGCATCACCTATCCGCACGAGACCTGGATCCTGGACGACGGCTCCCGCGCCGAGCTGTCCGCCGCGGCCGAGGCGGCTGGCATCGGATACCTCACCCGCTCCGCGGATTGGGCGGACAAGCCGCGGCACGCCAAAGCAGGCAACCTCAACAATGCGCTCATGGCGACGGACGGCGAATTCCTCCTGATTCTCGACGCCGATCAGGTGCCCGATCCGCTGATCCTGGAGAACACCCTCGGATACTTCGCCGACGACCCGCAGGTCGCCCTCGTGCAGACTCCGCAGTGGTTCGTCAACGTGGACCAAGCCGACCCGCTGGGTAGTCAGGCGCCGCTGTTCTACGGCCCCATCCAGCAGGGCAAGGACGGGTGGAACGCGGCCTTCTTCTGCGGGTCCAACGCGATCCTCCGACGCGACGCCCTGATGCAACTGGGGATCGTCGGATACGTCCGAGACCTCGAGGATTCGGTGGTCACCGCGTTGAAAGCAGCTCAGCGGATGCTGCGACGCGCGGCATCCGCTCGCGACCTCCCGGCGGACGTCGCCGCGGAGTTGGGACGTCTCGCAGCGGCCGTCCACCGGGCGCGCGCGGACCTGGCGCTCGGAGCGCCCATCGCTGAGGTGACGGCCGAGGTCCACGCGGAGGTTCAGGCGGCGTCGCGCCGACTCGTGCAGGTCGACCTCGCCGGCATCCGCGCCGACGTCGAGGAGCTCGCCGCGCTCGCGGTGCAGCGTGACGCCGAGCTCGACGCTTTCGTCGTCGACGAGGCAGCGCTCGACGCGCTCGCGGCCCGCGAACTGACCCCGCTCGGGACCATCGCCGCCGTGGACGCGGTCGTGGACGCCGTCCGCGTCGACCGGCCGGGGGAGGCGCAGCCGATCCAGCCGCTCGCGACGATCTCGGTCACCGAGGACATGGCGACGGCGATGCAGCTGCACGCGCTCGGTTGGAAGAGCGTCTACCACCACGAGATCCTCGCGCACGGCCTCGCCCCCGAGGATCTGCGGACGATGCTGACCCAGCGGCTGCGGTGGGCCCAGGGAACGATGCAAGTCCTCCTGCGCGACAACCCGATCGTGAAGAAGGGCCTGACCTTCGGGCAGCGGCTGATGTACTTCGGCACGATGTGGAGCTACCTCAGCGGATTCGCGGCGGTCGTCTACCTCGCCGCGCCCATGATCTACCTGCTGCTCGGCGTGCTCCCGGTGACCGCGTGGTCGGTGGACTTCTTCGCCCGGTTCCTGCCCTACTTCATCGTCAACCAGATCCTCTTCGTCGTGGTCGCCAAGGGCATCAGGACGTGGCGGGGACAGCAGTACTCGCTCGCGCTGTTCCCCGTCTGGATCGCCGCCTGCGTCACCGCATTCGCGAATGTCGTCTTCGGACGCTCGCTGAGCTTCGTCGTCACCCGCAAGGACGGTCGCGCCGCCGGTGGCCCGCCGTGGCGGCAGATCTGGCCCCAACTCACGGCGATGGCGCTGCTCGCGGTATCCGTCGTTGTCGGGATCGTGCGCGTGATCGCCGGGACCGCCGACGGTACGGGCACCCTCGTGAACACCGTATGGGTCGGCTACGACCTGGTCGTCCTCAGCGTCCTGATCCAGGCTGCGCGGTACCGGGGGTACCGGCCCGCCGAGCCCGCTGCATCCTCCCCAGCCCTCGAACAGAAGGAGCCCCCGTGGACATCTCCGTGACGCCCGCAGACGGCTACGCCGTCGTCGCCGTCGTCGGACGGCTCACCGCACCAGGGGTGAGCCGCTTCCGCTCCGCCGTCGACGATGCCATCTCCCGTGTCGGCGCGCGCGTCGTCGTCGATCTCGCACGCACCGAGTTCATCGACTCGTCGGGGATCGGGGCTCTGATCGGCGGGCTGAAGTCGGCCCGTCTCGCCGACGGCGACCTTCGCATCGCCGCGGTGCCGGAACCTGTCGCCCGCGTCCTGAAGCTCACCAATCTCGACCGCGTGCTGCGCGCGTACCCGGACGCGGAAGCCGCGTTCGATGGGCGTTGACGCGGAGCGCCGCATCCACGCCCCTGCAGACCTGGCGCTCGTCGATGCCGTCCACGACGCACTCGAGGAACTCTGGCGCGAGGTCCCCGACGTCTCCGACGATGACCGGTTGCTGTTCGGCCTCGCCGTGAGCGAGGTCGTGACCAACGTCGTCGAGCACGCCCCCGGGGACGAGCCTGCGACCGTCGTCGTGGAACTGTCGGTCGACCATGACAGGCTGCTCGCCGTTCTATCCGATGACGCCGAGCCCGCCCTCATCCGTCTCGACGAGGTGCACATGCCCGCAGAAGACGCCGAATCGGGGCGCGGGCTCGCGTTGGCGCTCGCCGCCCTCGACGAACTCCGCCACGAGACGGGCGAGGGGAACACGTGGGTGCTGCGCCGCGATCGCCGCGGCCCGGCGTGAGTCCGGGAGTCGATGTCGGCAGTCGAACGTAGACTCGTGGGGACATGAGCGACTCCATCAAGCCCGTCATCGTCGGCGCCGGAGCGCCCCGTCCCGCGGGCGATTCCCGCCCCGACGAGGACCTCCTCGCCGGCCTCAACCCGCCGCAGCGCGAAGCGGTCACGCATCGCGGTCCGGCCCTGCTGATCGTCGCGGGTGCGGGGTCGGGCAAGACGAGCGTGCTCACCCGGCGCATCGCGTCGCTGATGCGCACGCGCGAGGCCTACCCGAGCCAGATCCTCGCGATCACCTTCACCAACAAGGCCGCGGGCGAGATGCGCGAACGCGTGCGTCAGCTCGTCGGCGACAACGCCCAGGGCATGTGGATCTCGACGTTCCACTCCGCGTGCGTGCGCATCCTTCGCCGCGAGGCCGACCAGTTCGGGTTCACGAAGAGCTTCACGATCTACGACTCCGGCGACTCGCGCGCGCTCATCAAGCGTCTCGTCAAGGAGCACGAGGGCGACTCGTTCGGGTTCACCCCCGCCGCCGTGCAGGGGCGTATCTCCAAACTCAAGAACGAGTTGGCGGATGCCGAGTCATACGCCCGGCAGGCGAACATGAGCGATCCCGCCGAGCGGGTCTTCGTCGACATCTTCGCGGACTACCAGCGCTCGCTCCAGAAGGCGAACGCCTTCGACTTCGACGACCTCATCGCGCAGACCGTCTACCTCTTCCGCGCCTTCCCGCACGTCGCCGACGTGTACCGCAAGCGGTTCCGCCACGTCCTCGTCGACGAGTACCAGGACACCAACCACGCCCAGTACGCGCTCATCCACGAGCTGACCCGACCCGTCGTCGGCAAGGCGGGCGACGCGTTCTCCAGCGGCGGGATGATGATCTTCGAGCCCGACGAGGCCCCCGAGATCGAGGGCGCGTCGCTCACCGTGGTCGGCGACTCCGACCAGTCGATCTACGCGTTCCGCGGCGCCGACATCCGCAACATCAGCGAGTTCGAGCGGGACTTCCCGGGCGCGAAGGTCGTGCTCCTCGAGCAGAACTACCGCTCGACCCAGAACATCCTGTCGGCGGCCAACGCCGTCATCGGCCACAACTTCGACCGCAAGGACAAGAAGCTCTGGACCGACGTCGGCGACGGCGACCCGATCATCGGGTTCACCGGGTACTCGCAGCACGACGAGGCGCAGTTCGTGGCCGACGAGATCGAGGCTCTGCACCGCAAGGGCGTCGACTACTCGCAAGTGGCGGTGTTCTATCGGACGAACTCTCAGTCCCGCGCGTTGGAGGAGATCTTCATCCGCTCGGCCGTGCCCTACAAGATCATGGGCGGCACGAAGTTCTACGACCGTGCCGAGATCAAGGACGCCATGGCGTACCTCATCGCGGTGGCGAACCCCGCCGACGAGATGGCGGTGCGCCGCATCCTGAACCGGCCCCGTCGCGGCATCGGCGACGTCACCGAGACCGCGATCGCCCGGTACGCGGCATCCGAGGGCATCACCTTCCGCGACGCCCTCGCGAACGCATCGGCGCTCGGTGTCGGAGCGAAGGTGCAGAAGGCCATCGCCGAACTGGATGCCGTCCTCGTCGAGGCATCCGAGATCATGCTGCCGAGCTCGGGTGAGATCGCGCCGTCGACGTCCGTGACCGACGGGCTCCGCGTCCTGCTCAACAAGTCCGGTTACTACGACGCGCTGCGGATCTCGAAGGACCCGCAGGACGAGGCGCGCGTCGAGAACCTCGACGAGCTGGTCGCCGTGACGCGCGAGTTCGCCCGCAACAACCCCGACGGCACGCTGCTGGACTTCCTCACCGAAGTGACGCTGGTGTCGGATGCCGACGACCTCGACGACGCCAGCGGTTCGGTCTCGCTCATGACGATGCACACGGCCAAGGGCCTCGAGTTCGACGCCGTCTTCGTGACCGGCGTCGAAGAGGACCTCATCCCGCACCGCATCTCGGCGGGGGAGCCGGGCGGACCACAAGAGGAGCGGCGTCTGTTCTACGTGGCGCTCACCCGGGCGCGCAAGCGTCTGCACCTCTCGCTCGCGATGACCCGTGCGCAGTTCGGCGAGGTCTCGGCCGCGATGCCGAGCCGCTTCCTGCAGGAGATCCCGCACGAGCTGATCGACTGGCGCCAGTCGCCCGGCGACGTGAACTCGCGCGGCGGGATGCCGTCGCGCGCGCTGAACGGCCGGCCCGGAGGCGGCTCCCGGTTCGGCGGATCCGGATCGAATCGGTACGGCGACGACCTCGTCCCGCTGCCGAAGCGCGAGAAGTCCGATGCCCTCGCGAAGTTCGCCAACCGCATCCCGGCGAAGATCCGCGACAACGGTGACATGGAGCTCGTGGCGGGCGACCGCATCCGTCACGACGACTTCGGCGAGGGCAAGGTCGACATGGTGACCGGTGAGGGCGCGAAGCGCGTCGCCCACGTCCGCTTCGACACCGCAGGCCCGAAAAAGCTGCTCATCAAGGTCGCCCCGATCACGAAGCTCTGACCGGACCAGCCGTCTGGTATGAAGGTGGCAGCTGCGATGTTCGTGGCGCGGGGGGACAGATCGGGGCTCCGTTGTACGGTGCAGACAATGATGTCGTTCGACGTGGGCGGAAACGTGGTCGCGGCCAGGTAGCGCTCGTGGCGATCGTTGCCGGAGTACTTCTCGCCGGCGGGCTGCCGGCCGCCGCAGATGAGCCCTCTACGGGGTCGTTGACGGGTTCCGTGTCGAGCCCGTCTGGTGACGTGCATCGGACCGGCACCGTCACGGCCTATGAGGTCAACGCTGCGGGTGAGTCGTTCGATGGCGGTCGGACGACCGAGATCGGGTCCGATGGTCGCTTCTCCTTCCCGACGCTGCCGGCTGGCGAATACAAGCTGTGGATACGCGCGGACGCGCGTGGCGTGTTGGACGAGTATTGGGGCGATGCCAGCAGCGAAGCTGAGGCAGCGACCCTCACGGTTCCGGCAGGAGGCGCCGCCCAGTCCCCGTCCATTCAGCTGGACTCTGCAGGAATCGTCTCGGGGACCGTGACGCACTACGACCGAACGCCGTACCCCGGCGGTCGGGCGTTCCTCACCTTGCTGCCCGGCGGCTATTCCTCCCCGGGCTGGCCGTTCAGCCGTGAGGCGGTGGCGGACGATGAGGGCCGCTTCTCGTTCGATTCCCTCGTCGAAGGCAGCTACCGGATTCGGTACGCGCCTCCCCTCGACACCTCGCGCCGGCCGGAGCCCAGCGAGACCGACGTCGTCTTCCGCGTCGGACGGAGTCAGATCGTTTCCGGTGTGACCGCCCGGGTCTGGAACGCGACCGATGTGCGGGGTACGGTGACCGACGCGCGAGGAGAGCTCGCCGGCGATGCTGATGTCGTCCTTCACTACCGTGACGGCCAGTCGCTGTCGACAACGACCGACATCAGGGGGCGCTACGCGTTCAGTTACGTGCACCCGGGGGAGGCGACGCTGGCTTTCCGGGACGATGACAAGTCGTCGTGGACATGGCTCGGCGGCGGTTCCTCGAAGGCATCGACGCGGTGGCTCGCGCTCGTCGATGACGTGGTCGAGTCGTCCCAACAGTTACGCCCGCGGGCCTTCTCGGGATTGCAGGTCGGCGTGAGTGGCGACGCGTACGTCGGGAACACCTTGTTCGGAGCTGGCCACGGCGGAAACTACGAGACGACGCGAGCCATCCAGTGGCTCGCGAATGGATTGCCTATAGCGGGGGCCACTCGAGACGAGCTGCTGCTCACCGCGGCGCAGCGCGGTGCCCGCATCGCGGTGCGCGTCACGTGGTCGCAGCCCGGTTACGCCACCGTCGTGAAGACGAGCGCAGCGACCTCGCCGGTGGTGGCAGGAACCCTCACGGCCCCGCGCCCGACGGTAAGAGGCACTCCGGCTGCCGGCGCGACCATCGCGGCGCAGCCTGGCAACTGGACCAGGGGTACCCAGCTCTCATACCAGTGGTACGCCTCGGGGAAGAAGATCAACGGCGCTACGAAGTCGACGTACAAGGTCGCTTCCGCGCTCGTCGGCAAGAACATCACGGTGACGGTGACCGGGAAGAAGGCCGGCTACACCACGAATTCGAAGGGCTCGAAGGCGACGGCCAAGGTCGCCCTGTCGGCGACGCCCACGATCTCGGGGAGCGCGAAGGTCGGTCAGAAGCTGACGGCGAAGCCCGGTCGATGGACCTCGGGTACGCGGCTGTCATACCAGTGGTACGCGAACGGCAGGGCGATCTCGAAGGCGACGAAGTCGACGTTCACCGTGCCCTCGAACCTCAAGGGCAAGAAGATCACCGTCAAGGTCACCGGCACGAAGTCCGGCTACGCGACGGTGACCACCACGTCGCGGGCCACGGCCGCAGTGGCTGCCAGGCGATGACGGGACGCGGGTCGCGCAGGGCGTGAACTCTGCGCGACCCGTGTCGTATCGCGCGTACGCTGAGGGCATGGCTCTGTTCTCCCGCCGTCCGAAGAAGAACTCCGACGGGTCCGATGAGGTTCCCGTCGACGCGCAGGCGGATCTCGCCGAAGTCCAGCAGGACGTGAGCGCGGCGGTCGCCGCCGAGCAGGCGGATGCCGAGGACGTGCCGTTCGTGCCGATCTCGATGTCGACCTACGGGCAGCCCGCCCCGCGGCCCGAGCAGCCCCGCCTGCCGCAGGTCGAGGAGACCGCCCCCGAGCGGACCGAGGGTCGACCCGGGATGCCGGACAACACGCTTCTGCTCGCGGCGCTCGTGGAGGCGCCCGAAGAGCCCGATAATGCCGCGATCCTGGGCGTGACGCGCCAGGCGCTGCAGGGCACGCTGTACCTGCGCATCATGGGCGACGCGCAGGCGCAGGTCGCTGCGGGCGAGCCGCTGCGCCTGGCGATCTCGATCATGAACGACAAGAAGTTCCTGCTCGCGTACACGGGTGCTGCGGCGATCCAAGCGGGTCTCAGCGATGACCCCGAGGCGGCGAACACGTCGGTCCTCGGCCAGCCCGCTCAGAACGTGCTCCGCAACGTCGTCGACGCGGGCTACGACGGCATCGTCTTCGACCACGCCGGCCCCGGCCGGCGCATCGTCCTGCCGACGGGTCTCATCTCGCGCGCGATGGATCAGGCCGACCCCGAGTTCACCATCAAGAACCTCCTCGCCGGCCCGCGGACCGATGAGACCGCTCGCGCCGTCGTCGATGCGCTCGTCACCCGCGGCGCGTGGATCGCAGCCGGCACCCGACCGGACGGCAGCATGGGCGTCGCCGAGGCACGGTCCGCCGAGGGGACCCGCTACCTCCAGGTCTTCTCGCACCCGCTCGAGATCCTCACGCTCCGCCGGGAGGATCAGCCGATGCCGCTGACGGCGGCGCAGCTGGGGGAGGCGCTCAGGAGCGAGCCCGAGCTCAGCGGCTTCCTCGTCGACGCCGCAGGCCCGTGGATCCGGCTCGAACGCGAACAGCTCGAGCCGCTCGTCACGATCGCCGATGCCGCGGAGACCGTCGACGCCGCGGCGGCCGCCGACGAGGACTGAGCCCGCGCGGGGCAAGCCCCTGGCCGTGCCGGTGGCCCGCCCCTAGGGTGGGCGCATGGCGTCGGAGCGGATCACCCTGCAACTTCCGGGAGGCAGAGAGCTGTCGCTCTCGAGCCCCAACCGCGTCGTGTTCCCCGAGCCCGGGATCACCAAGCACGAGCTCGCCGAGTACGTCCTCGCCGTCGCCGACCCGTTCCTGCGCGCCAACGGTCACCGGCCCGTCTCGCTCGAGCGGTTCCCCGCGACAGTCGACGGCGAGAGCTTCTTCTCGAAGAACCCGCCCAAGGGCACGCCCGACTACGTCGACGAGGTCGTCTGCACGTACAACAGCGGCCGGCGGCATCCCCAGGTCGTCCTGAACGAGGCCGCCGCGATCGTGTGGGCAGTGCAGATGAACACGGTCGTCTTCCATCCGTGGGCGTCTCTCGCCGCCGACACCGACAACCCCGTCGAGCTGCGCATCGACCTCGACCCTCAGCCCGGCACGGACTTCACGGATGCCGCCGCGGTCGCGCCCGCGCTGCGAGAGGTCCTCCGCGAGGCGGGGCTGGAGTCGTGGCTCAAAACGAGCGGCAATCGCGGCATCCATGTCTTCTGCCCGATCGAGCCGTCGCACGAGTTCCTCGACGTGCGGCACGCGGTGATCGCCGCGGGACGCGAGCTCGAGCGACGGATGCCGGACAAGGTCACCACGAACTGGTGGAAGGAAGAGCGCGGTGAGCGCATCTTCATCGATTTCAACCAGGCGAACCGGGACCGCACGATGGCCGGCGCCTACAGTCCGCGGGCACTTCCGGGTGCAACGGTCGCCACCCCGATCACGTGGGACGAACTCGCCGACGGCGTCGACCCCGCCGCGTTCACGGTGCGGACGGTGCCGGATCGACTCGCGACGATCGGCGACCCCTGGGAGCAGCTGCAAGCCGTCCCGGGACGCATCGACACCCTGCTGGAGTGGTGGCAGCGCGACCTCGACGCAGGCCTCGGCGAACTGCCGTTCCCGCCGGAGTTCCCCAAGATGCCGGGGGAGCCACCGCGTGTGCAGCCGTCGAGGGCGAAGAAGGACTGAGCGCCGTCAGCCGGCCGTGACGGTGTCGACCTTCTCCTCAACGGGGGGACGACGTCGAGCCCAGCGGGCGGGCGTCTTCGGTCCGTCCCACACCTGGATGATGCCCCAGGCCGCCGCCGTGAGGGGAACCGCGAGGATCGCGCCGACGATGCCGCCGAGGACGGTGCCGATCGTCAGGGCGATCAGCACCGCGAACGCGTGCAGCTTCATCGACCGACCCATGAGGAACGGCTGCAGGAAGTTGCCTTCGAGCTGATTGACCGCCACGACGATCACGACCACCCAGATCGCCGCGACCAGACCGTTCGTCACGAGGGCGACCAACGCAGCCAGGATGCCCGCGACGGTCGCGCCCACGATGGGGATGAACGCCAGCACGAATACGAGGGCGCCGAGCGGGAGGGCGAGCGGGATCTGCAGGATGAGCAGACCGATCGTGATGCCGATCGCGTCCACGGCCGCCACGGCCGCGGTGCCACGGAGGTAGGCCCCGAAGGTCTGGACGGCTTTGTGGCCGACGCGCACGGCGCGGTCGTAGTTCGATCCGCGGAACGGGCGGATGAGGAACTCCCACAGATTCGGGCCGTCCTTCAGGAAGAAGAACAGCGTCACGATCATGAGGACGAGCCCCGTCAGGAAGTTTGCGACCGCGCTCACGCCGGCCAGGGCGCCGGAACCGAACTGTGCGCTGGTGAGGAAGTCGGTCGCTGTGCCGACCCACTCGTCGATCTGCTTCTGGTCGATGTCGAACGGCAGGGATTCCGCCCACGTGAGCACGCTCTGGAACCCGTCCTGCGCCTTCGTGGAGAGGTCGTCGAACTGATCGCGGACGGCGTTGACCACGAGCCAGCCGATTCCGCCCAGCACGACGACGAACGCCAGCAGCGTCAGGATGGTCGCGAACACCGACGGGATGCCATGGCGTCGCTGCCATGCCATGAGAGGAGCGGCGGCCGAGGCGATGATGAGCGCGAGCAGGACCGGGATCACGACGACGGTGAGTTGCAGCATCCCGAGGATGAGGGCCGTCACGATGACGGCGACGATGATCACCTGCAACGACCGGGTCGCGAGGGTGCCGAAGCCGTCGGACCACATGCTCGCGGGCTTGCCCGTCGCGGCCATGCGGACGGGCCGTCCGTCGTCGAGACGCACCGAGCGGGGAGATGACGAGAAGAGGCCCATGGTGCGACCCTACCGATCCGTCTTTCCGGGCGAGGCCCCTTGACTCAATCGAGCACGTCGGCCAGGTCGTAGGCCGACACGGTCTCGAGCTGGTCGAAGGTGCAGGACGCGGCATCCCGGTCCGGACGCCATCGCTGGAACTGCACCGTGTGCCGGAACCGGTCGCCCTCGAGCTGGTCGTAGGCGACCTCGAGGACCCGCTCGGGGCGGAGGCGCACGAACGAGGTGTCCTTTGAGGCGGTGAACCGGGAGCGGTCCGACTGCCCCGTGACCGCGTCGCCGTCGTCGCCCCGGACGACCAGCGGCGCGAGCTCGTCGATCAGTTCGAGTCGCCGCGCGTTGCTCCACGCGGCGACCCCGCCGACCTGGCGGAGGTTCCCGTCGTCGTCGTGGAGGCCGACCAGGAGCGACCCGACGCCCTGGCCGCTCTTGTGGACGCGGTAGCCCACCGCCACGACGTCGGCGGTCCGCGCGTGCTTGATCTTGAACATCGTGCGCTTCCCCGGGGCGTAGGGGAGGGCGAGCGGTTTGGCGACGACGCCGTCGAGCCCGGCCCCCTCGAACTCGGCGAGCCACTGCTCGGCGAGGGCGGCATCGGTCGTCGTCCGGGTCAGATGGATCGGATGCGGCACATCGCGCAGCAGGTCCTCGAGCTGTGCGCGCCGCTTCGAGAAGGGCTCCTCGCGCAGGTCGCGGTCGCCGCGGGCGAGCAGGTCGAACGCCACGAACATGGCCGGGGTGGTCTCGCTCAGGAGGGCGACGCGAGATGCCGCGGGGTGGATGCGCTGCGACAGCTGCTCCCACTGCAGTCGCTGCGACCCGGGCTCGCCGTCGGCGACGACGATCTCACCGTCGAGCAGGCACGGTTCGGGCACGAGACGCGAGATCGCGTCGACCAGCTCGGGGAAGTACCGGGTGAGGGGCTTCGACCCGCGGGACCCGATCTCGACCTCGGAGCCGTCCCACCCGATCAGCGCACGGAACCCGTCCCACTTCGGTTCGTACAGCAGCCCGCCGGCCGTCTTGGCCGGATCGGGGACGGCGGGGACGGATTTCGCGAGCATCGGCGCGGGGATCTCGTACATGCGCCCATCCTGCCCGGCGGTCAGACGCTGCGGAACGGGCTTGCGGGTCAGGCGAAGGCGCTCACGCCGGTGATGTCCCGCCCGAGCAGGAGGGCCTGCACCGACTCGGTCCCCTCGTACGTGTGGATCGCCTCGATGTCGGACATATGCTGCATGACGCCGTTCTCGAGCAGGATGCCGTTGCCGCCCAGCATGTCGCGCGCGGTCGCCGCGACGCGGCGCGCGGCGCGGGTGTTGTGGAACTTCGCCAGCGACGCCTGCGTCGGGCGCAATCCGCCGGATGCCTCGAGGTCGGCCAGGCGACGGCAGTACAGCTGCATCGCGGTCAGGTCCTCGAGCATGTGCGCGAGGCGCTCCTGCACCATCTGGAAGCGGGCGAGCGGTTTGCCGAACTGCACGCGCTGCTGCGCGTACTGCAGCGCCGCCTCGTAGCAGGCGGTCGCGTGGCCGAGCGCCGACCACGCGACACCGGAACGGGTCGCGTAGAGGACGGTCGAGGCATCCTTGAAGGTCCGCGTCCCCGGCAGGACCGCGTCGGTGGGAACCCGCACGTCGTCGAGGGCGATGTGGGCCTGGTGGATGCCGCGCAACGACGCCTTGCCGCCGATGACGGTGCCGGTGTAGCCGGGGCGGTCCTGCTCGACGAGGAAGCAGCGGACGTTGCCGTGGTGCTCGTCGCCCTCGTCGTCGACGCGGGCCCAGACGAAGGTGATGCCGCCGGAGGCGCCGTTGCCGATCCACTTCTTGGCCCCGCGCAGCACCCACTCGTCGCCGTCGCGGCGCGCGACGGTCTCGAGCGAGACCGAGTCCGAGCCGTGGTCCGGCTCGGTGAGGGCGAACGCGGCCGGGACCTCGAAACGGGCGACCGGGGTCAGCCAGCGCTCCTGCTGGGCGTCGCCGCCGAAGAGGGCGAGGGTGCGCAGTGCCAGCCCGCCCTGGACGGCGAGGACTGTGCCCAGCGACCCGTCGCCGCGCGAGATCTCCATGTTCACGAGGCCTGCGGCCAGGGGGGAGAAGCGCGTGAGTCGCGGGTGGTCGATGCCGTCGTTCAGCAGGTCGAGCTCTCCGAAGCGTCGGGCGATGTCGAGCGGGTACTCCGCGGCGTCCCACGCCTCCCGCATCCGGTCGCCGACCTCGTCGACGAAGCCCTGCGTCCGCTGCCACACGTCGCGGTCGGCGTCGGGGATGTCGGAGAAGACGGCGTAGTAGTCGGTGTCGAGCCGGCCGAGCACGTCGTAGCGGCCGGACGCGCCGCCGGGCAGGTCAGAGGTCATCGCGCCAGGATACGCCCGGTTGGAATTCGGTTCCACTCGAGGTGAAACGCCGTTCCAGGCTAGTCGCGCAGGGCGCCGAGCCGACGGGCGACCTCGGCGGGCGGCATCCGCCGGGGGAAGGTCGCCACGACGATGTCGTCGTCGGCGGCGGGTTCCGGGTCGGGGTGCACGCCGAAACGGCGCAGCAGTTCGTCGTAGGCGGTCTCGAGGACGGCGGCGGGGACCCGCGTGGAACCGCGCAGCAGGCGGCGCAGCACGTGGTTGTGCACCGCGGTCACGGCGGCGGCGAACGCCACCGCGTCGACGGGGTCGAGCCCCGGGACCGAGCGGCGCAGGTACTCGTCGAAGGCGCGCTCGTAGCGGAAGACCGTCACGATCTCGCGGTCGCGCAGCGACGGCACCTGGCGTACGACGGCGTATCGACGGCGAGCGACCTCGGGATCGGATGCGAAGTGGCGGTAGATCTGCACCGATGCCTCGCACACCGCCGACCACGGGTTCTCGTGCGCCTCGGAGAGGTAGGCCCGCAGGCGATCGAGGAGCAGCTCATGGTCGGCGAAGACGACGTCGTCCTTCCCGCCGAACTGCCGGAAGAACGTCGACCTGGACACCCCCGCGGACTGGGCGATCTGCTCGACCGAGGTCTGCTCGTAGCCGTGCTCCGCGAACAGCGCGAGCGCGGCGGCCACCACTGTGCTGCCCGTGGGACGGAGGTCGTCGGCCATGGAGGGAAGCCTAATGCGAAGGCCGTCCTGTCAAGGCCTGTGCCTGATCTCGTCGGCGCGCCTTGACTCACCCCATGTCCTCCCTGTGGAAGCAGCACCCGACCGAGTCCGCCGACACCCCGTTCGAGCCCGGGGCACGTCACGACGTCGTCGTGATCGGCGCGGGGCTCACCGGCCTCGCCACGGCCTACGAACTGGCGCGGACCGGGGTCGACGTCGCCCTCCTCGAACGCGGCGGCATCGGCGAGCTCGCCTCGGGATCGAACACCGGCAAGGTGTCGCTCCTGCAGGGGACGACGCTTTCGACGCTGCGGTCGGGGCACCCGGCATCCCTCGTCCGCGCCTACGTCGACGCCAACCGCGACGGTTTCGCGTGGATGACGGACACCGCAGAGCACCTCGGCGTGCCGCTCACCTCGCGCACCGCTTACACCTATGCCCAGGCCGGCGAGGGGCGGCGTTCCGTCGCGCAGGAGTACGAGGCGGCCCGCGAAGCCGGGCTCGCCGTACGCCTCGTCGGCGAGGACGAGCTGCGCGCCGCAGCCGTGCCCATGGCGGCAGCCGTCGCGCTCGACGACCAGCGCGCGGTCGACCCGATGCGGATGCTCGCAGCGCTCGCCGACGCGTTCGTCGCCGCCGGCGGCACGCTGCATCTGGGCGTCGAAGTCAGCGGCGTCAAGGTCTTCCCCGAGCCGCGCGTCGAGACCGCTCGGGGGCCGATCTTCGCGTCGCGGGTCGTGGTGGCCACCGGCATCCCGATCCTCGACCGCGGCCTCTACTGGGCGAAGGTGAGCGGGATGCGGTCGGCCTGCGTCTCGTTCACCCTCACCGCGCCGCTGCCTGATGGCATGTACCTCTCAGCCGACGAGCCCACGCGCTCGGTGCGCACGGTCCTGCCCGAGGACGGTCCGGCCGATGTCGCCCAGATCGTCGTCGGAGGCGCGGGGCACCCCGTCGGGCGGGCCGAGTCGGAGCGCGCGATGCTCGACGAGCTGTCGCGCTGGGCGCAGCAGACGCTAACGGTGGGAGAGGAGACCCACCGCTGGTCGGCACAGGACTACACGTCGCACAACCGCATCCCCTTCATCGGCACGATGCCCCGGACGCTCGGGCGCGTGCGTTTCGCGACGGGCTATGCGAAGTGGGGACTCACGAACGCGCCGGCGGCGGCGCTGCGCATCGTCAGCGAGCTGCGCGGCGAGAAGATGAGCGAACGTCCGCGGTGGATGACGCAGATCGGCACACGTCTCACGATGCCCGCCGACATCGCGCAGGGAGCGGCGGAGAACGCGAAGGTCGGCCTCGCCGCCGCAACGGGTTGGGCGGGCGCCGAGGCGCAGGCCGTGCCCGTGCCGCAGCCCGCCGAGGGGGAGGGCGTCGTCGCGCAGCGCGCGGGCCGGCCCGTCGCCATCTCGACCACCAACGGCGAGACGCGCGCCGTGAGCGCCGTCTGCCCGCACCTCGGCGGGATCCTCGAGTGGAACGACCTCGAGTGCACGTGGGACTGTCCGCTGCACGCGTCGCGCTTCACGGCATCCGGAGAACGCATCGAAGGCCCCGCGACCAGAGGCCTCCGGCCGGTCGACTGAGTCAGGATGCCGCGGCGATGACGCCCGTGATGATGAGCGTCACGACGGTCGTCCACAGCACGATCGCCGTGCCCTGCCAGAACAGCACGGTCCGGGTCGGCACGCCCGTCCCCTTGAGCGCCGCCGCCGTGAACTGCGTCGGCAGGATGAGGGGACCGAGGAGGCTGACGCCGGGCGTTCCGTAGCGGTGGTACGCCTTCTGGAACTTCTCGGAGCGCGCCGACGGCGCCTTCTCGGATGCCCCCGCGCGGGAGGTCACAGCCGTGCGGACGCGGGCGGTCGCGAGGACGACGATCGCGACGCAGAGGAAGTTGCCCGCGGCGCCGGCGACGGCGGCGACGACGGGATGGATGCCGCCGACGATCCCGATCGCCGCGGCGCCCTCGCCCTCGATGAAGGGGACCGCACCGGCGAGGGCCACGACGAGCGGCTGCACGAGGTCGGGCATCTGCGCCACCAGGTCCTGGAAGCCGGCGACGAGGTCGGAGACGGGGTTCGACATGGTGTCCTCTCGGAGTCGGCGACCGGATCTCGTATCGCCGTGACCCCAGTCCACCGTCCCGGGCCGGGGTGCGGCAGTGCCGCCCCGTCACCTTCCTGCGGGAGGTTCGACGGGCCGAGGGGTGACATTCGTCATGGTCGTACTGTGGCCGTGTGACCACGCCCGACCCGACCCCGACGCGGACCGCCGCATCGCTCGCGCGAGGCGTGACGGCGACCGGGTGGTACATCGCCACGTCGATGGTCTTCTTCCTCCTCGGCACCGTCGTCGTGTGGGGGCTCGTCGTCCTCGTCGCCCGCGAGGGATGGCGGAGCCCCGTCGCCCTCGTCGCCTACGTCGGTGCGGCGACGATCGTCGTGACCTGCACGGTCCGGCTCCTCACCCGCTATCGCAGGGACGGCGACCTCGACGACGGCGACCGCCCGTCCTGGCGGCGCCGGTTCCTCTCGCTCCCGGTCGTCGCGGCGGTCCTCGCCTCGGTCGTCCTCGGCGTCGTGGCCGGCTCGCCGCTCCTCGGCGCCGCGCTGGTCGGCGCCACTCTCTGCCTCGTCCGCTGGGGCCCCGGCATCCGGTGGCGCGGTGTCGTGCTGCTCGAGGTCGCCCTTGTCGTGCTCTGGCTGCTCGAGCAGGCCGCGCCGATGCCCCGGAGCGACGCGTTCGTGCTCGTGTTCTTCGCCGTCGCGCTCCCGATGACGCAGGCGCTGTCGCTCTGGTCGTGGGACGTCGTCCTCGAGCTCGACAGCGCACGCCGCACCGAAGCCCGCCTCGCCGCCGTGCAGGAGCGTCTGCGGCTCGCCGGCGAACTCCACGATCTGCAGGGGCACCACCTGCAGGTCATCGCACTGCAGCTCGAACTCGCCGAGCGGATGATCCACCGCGATCCGGATGCCGCCGCCCGCCAGATCGCGCTGGCGCGGACATCCGTCGACGAGGCCCGCGACGGCACGCGCGCGCTCGCCGGACGCTTTCGTGGCGTGCCACTGCCCGACGAGCTCGCGAACGCGGCCGACCTGTTGCGCGCCGCCGGGCTGACGGTCACGCTCGACGTCGCGGCAGACGCGGCATCCGCTCCCGCCGATCTGTTGGGACCCGTGATCCGAGAGTGCACGACGAACGTGCTCAAGCACGGCGGTGGGACCTGGGCGTGGCTCGGGCTCGAGCGGGTCGGCGACGTTTGGCGTCTGACGATGGCGAACGACCCCGGGGCGGGGTCGACGATCGGGTCGGGCGCGGGGCTCGACGGCATCGCGCACCGGGTGGGCGTGGCCGGCGGTGACGTCGCATCGCGTCGGGGCGACGATCGGTTCGACGTCGTCGTCACGGTTCCGGCCGAGGTGGCATCGATGAGGGAGGGGACAGGATGATCCGGGTGCTCATCGCCGACGACGAGGACATGATCCGGACGGCTCTGGCGACGCTCCTCGCGCTCGAGGAGGACCTCGAGGTCGTCGCCGAGTGCGCCGACGGCGAGACGGCCGTCTCCCGTGCGCTCGAACTGCGCCCGGACGTCTGCCTGCTCGACCTCGAGATGCCCGGGATCGACGGGGTCGAGGCGGCCGCCCGCATCCGCCAGCGGATCCCTGCCCGTTGCGTCGTCGTCACCCGGCACGCACGCCCCGGAGTCCTGCGGCGCGCCCTCAGCGCCGGCGTCGACGGCTTCGTGCCGAAGTCCCGTCCCGCCGGCGACGTCGCCGCCGTGATCCGCGAGGTCGCCGCCGGGCGCCGCTACGTCGACCCCGAGATCGCCGCGGATGCGCTCAGCGACGAGCGGTCGCCGCTGACCGACCGCGAGCTCGACGTCCTGCGCGCCGGAGCCCGCGGCGAGACGATCGCCGACATCGCGGCATCCCTCCATCTGTCCTCTGGGACGGTCCGCAACCACGTGTCGTCGATCCTCGGCAAGCTCGGGCTCGCGACACGGCAGCAGGCGGCGATCACGGCGCGCGAACGCGGCTGGATCTGACGGATGCCGCACGAGGACGCACCGCACGAGGAAGCACCGCACGAAGAAGCACTGTCCGGCGGCAACGCGAGCGGTGCCGTCGTCCGGATCGGCGACACCGTCCGCAAGCCCTGGACGGCGTCGACGGCGAGCGTCACGGCATACGTCCGCGCACTCCGCGACGCCGGGATCGATGCGCCCGAGCCGCGGGGACGCGACGAGGGGGGACGCCAGGTGATCGAGTTCGTCCCCGGCGAGCTCGCGATCGAGCGGGGGCCGATGCCGCCGGACGACCTCCACCGCGTGGGGATGATGGTGCGCGCGATCCACGATGCGAGCGCCGCCTACGTCCTCCCCGCGGGGAGCGTGTGGCAGAGCGCGATCGCTGCCCCGGGGGCCGAGCTCGTCTGCCACAACGACCTCGCACCGTGGAATCTCGTGCAGGGGGAGCGGTGGGTGTTCATCGACTGGGATGCCGCAGCCCCCAGCACCCGGCTGTGGGACCTCGCGTACGCCGCGCAGTCCTTCGCGCTCAACGACACCTCGGTGCCGCCGGACGACGCCGCCCGGGGATTGGCTGCCCTCGTGGACGGGTACGGCGCCGGTACCGCGCTGCGTCACGGGCTGCCGGAGGCGATGGTCGAGCGCACGGCGGCCATGCACGAGCTCCTCCGCCGTTCCCACGGGACCGGAACGGAGCCGTGGTCGTCGATGTTCGTGCAGGGGCACGGGGACCACTGGCGGAGGGTCACCGCGTACGTCGAGCGCCATCGCGAGATCTGGGCGAGGGTGCTGCGGGAGTGAGCCCGACCCTGCCGAACGAGGGGATCGGAGCGCGGGGCACTCAGGCGCGGGTAGTAGGCTTTTCGACCGGGCGATCTCTCGACATCGAGATAATTCCGCGCCCGTAACCCCGCCGTCGCCCAGCGAAGGATTGCAGTGGACCTTTACGAGTACCAGGCACGAGACCTGTTCGAGAAGTACGAGGTGCCGGTGCTCGCCGGCATCATCGCCGACACCCCTGAGGAGGCGAAGGCGGCTGCCGAGAAGATCGGCGGCGTGGTCGTCGTCAAGGCTCAGGTCAAGACCGGAGGTCGCGGCAAGGCCGGCGGCGTCAAGGTCGCCAAGACCCCCGACGAGGCCTACGCGGCAGCCGAGGCCATCCTCGGCCTCGACATCAAGGGCCACGTCGTCCAGCGCGTCATGGTCGCCCAGGGCGCCGACATCGCCGAGGAGTTCTACTTCTCGGTGCTGCTCGACCGCTCGAACCGCTCCTACCTGAGCCTCTGCTCAGTCGAGGGCGGCATGGAGATCGAGGAGCTCGCCGTCGAGCGCCCCGAGGCGCTCGCGCGCGTCGAGGTCGACCCGCTGCAGGGCATCGACAAGGCCAAGGCCGTCGAGATCGCGAAGGCGGCGAACTTCCCCGAGGACCTCGTCGAAAAGGTCTCGGACGTCTTCGTCAAGCTCTACGACGTCTACAAGGGCGAGGGTGCGACCCTCGTCGAGGTCAACCCGCTCGTCCGCACGGGCGCCGGCGACATCGTCGCCCTCGACGGCAAGGTCTCGCTCGACGAGAACGCCAGCGAGGTGCGCCACCCCGAGCACGAAGAGCTCGAGGACAAGAGCGCCGCGGACCCGCTCGAGGCCAAGGCCAAGGCATCCGGCCTCAACTACGTCAAGCTCGACGGCCAGGTCGGCATCATCGGAAACGGCGCCGGCCTCGTCATGTCGACCCTCGACGTCGTCGCCTACGCCGGTGAGAACCACGGCGGCGTCACTCCCGCCAACTTCCTCGACATCGGTGGCGGCGCGAACGCGCAGGTCATGGCGTCGGGTCTCGACGTCATCCTCGGCGACGAGCAGGTCAAGAGCGTCTTCGTCAACGTCTTCGGCGGCATCACGTCGTGCGTCGCGGTCGCCGAGGGCATCGTGAAGGCCCTCGAGATCCTCGGCGACGCGGCGACCAAGCCGCTCGTCGTCCGCCTCGACGGCAACCAGGTCGAGGAGGGTCGCGCGATCCTCGCCGAGGCCAACCACCCGCTCGTCACGCTCGCCGCCGGTATGGACGAGGGCGCCGACAAGGCCGCCGAGCTGGCGAACGCCTGAGCCGCGCCGAGACTACCGAGACACAGGGACAACAGACATGTCTATCTACCTCAACAAGGACTCCAAGGTCATCGTCCAGGGCATCACCGGCGGTGAGGGCACCAAGCACACCGCCCTCATGCTGAAGGCCGGGACGAACGTCGTCGGCGGCGTGAACGCCCGCAAGGCCGGCACGACCGTCACGCACGAGAAGCCGCACGAGGGCGAGGTTGCTCTCCCCGTCTTCGGATCGGTCGCCGAGGCGATCGAGAAGACCGGGGCGGACGTCTCCATCGCGTTCGTGCCGCCCGCCTTCACGAAGGACGCGATGATCGAGGCGATCGACGCCGAGATCCCGCTGCTCGTCGTCATCACCGAGGGCGTCCCCGTCGGCGACACCGCCGAGGCGTGGGCCTACGCCAAGAGCAAGGGCAACAAGACCCGCATCATCGGTCCGAACTGCCCCGGCATCATCACCCCCGGTGAGGCGCTCGTCGGCATCACGCCCGCGAACATCACCGGCAAGGGACCGATCGGCCTCGTGTCGAAGTCGGGTACCCTGACGTACCAGATGATGTTCGAGCTCCGTGACCTCGGCTTCTCGACCGCCATCGGCATCGGCGGCGACCCGGTCATCGGCACGACGCACATCGACGCCCTCGAGGCGTTCGAGGCCGACCCCGAGACCAAGGCCATCGTCATGATCGGCGAGATCGGCGGCGACGCCGAAGAGCGCGCGGCCGACTACATCAAGGCGCACGTGACGAAGCCGGTCGTCGGCTACGTCGCCGGCTTCACCGCTCCCGAGGGCAAGACCATGGGCCACGCCGGCGCCATCGTCTCGGGCTCGGCGGGCACCGCGCAGGCCAAGAAGGAGGCCCTCGAGGCCGCCGGCGTCAAGGTCGGGAAGACCCCGTCCGAGACCGCCGACCTGATGCGCGCCATCATCGAGGCGCTCTAAGCCAGACAGAGCGAAGGGGCGGATGCTGCGGCATCCGCCCCTTCGTCGTCCCCGGAACTCCATCGCAACGACCGAGGTCCCGATCCGGCCGGGAATGCGCGAGGCATAACCGGCCCGATCGGGACCTCGGGGCAGCGAACGCGGTCAGGCGCCGATGAGCGCTTCGATCGGGCCGCGCGCGAAGTAGATCACGAAGCCGGCTGCGACGATCCACAGCAGCCAGTGGACCTGCTTGGCCTTGCGGGCGAAGACGTTCACGACGACCCAGCTGATGAAGCCCGCCCCGATGCCGTTGGCGATCGAGTAGGTCAGCGGCATGACGGTCGCGGTGAGGAACACCGGCAGCAGGACGCTGAAGTCCGACAGGTCGATGTTCTTGATCTGCGCGAGCATGAGCGCACCGACGAGCACGAGCGCCGCCGCGGCGACGTAGCCGGGGACGATCGAGGTGAGCGGCGTGAAGAACATCGCCAGCAGGAACAGCACACCCGTCACGACGTTCGCGAGTCCGGTGCGCGCTCCCTCGCCGATGCCCGAGCCGGATTCGACGAACACGGTCGCCGACGACGACGAGGTCGCACCACCGGCGATCGCGCCGACGCCCTCGACGATCAGCGCCGACTTGATGCGCGGGAAGTCGCCCTTGTCGTTCGCGAGGCCGGACTCCTTCGCGAGGCCCGTCATGGTCCCCATCGCGTCGAAGAAGTTCGAGAACACGAGCGTGAAGACGATCATGACGACCGACACGATCCCGATCTTCGCCCAGTCGAAGCCGAAGTCGATCTTGCCGACGAGCTCGAAGTTGGGCAGGGCGACGATCTTCAGCCCGTCGAGCTTGAGGCCCAGCGCCGTCGGCCAGATCGCGTTGACGATGTAGCTGATGACCGTGCCGCCGACGAGGCCGATCAGCAGCGCACCCTTGACGCGGAGGGCCATCAGGATGCCGGAGAGGAAGAGCGTGACGACGAACATGACGGTGCTGATCGTCGTGATCGAGCCGCCCACGCCGAGGTCGAGAGGGGGAGAGGCGTTGCCCGTGGCGGTGACGAACCCGGCGTTGACGAAGCCGATGAAGGCGATGAACAGGCCGATGCCGACCGTGATCGCGAGCTTCAGCTGGACGGGGACGGCGTCGAAGATCATCTTCCGCAGGCCCGTCGCGGCCAGCAGCACGATGATCAGACCGTTGATGACGACGAGCGCCATGGCCTCGCCCCACGTGACCTGGCCGACGACCGAGAAGGCGAGGAAGGCGTTGATGCCCAGCCCCGCCGCGAACGCGAACGGCAGGCGCGTGACGAGACCGAAGAGGATCGTCATGACACCGGCGGTCAGGGCGGTCGAGGTCGCGACGGCGGTGCCGTCGAGGACCGTGCCGGCGACGTCGGGAGTCGACAGGATGATCGGGTTGAGGATGACGATGTAGGCCATCGTCACGAAGGTGACGATGCCGCCGCGGACCTCCGTGCCGACGGTCGAGCCGCGGCCGGTGATGTCGAAGTAGCGGTCGAGGAACGAGGGGGATGCCGGGGCTGCGGCACCGCGGGACGCGCGGGATGTCGTGCTGTTCACCCTCCGAGGGTAGTGGGTCGCCGGGGCACCCGCTGAGGGTGGCCGATCGCTCGTGCCTCCGGTGCGGGAGCCGGGCGCCCGGGCGGACCGCGGGTAAGGTCGGTTCGTTGTGAATCGCCTCCTCGTCTCCCTCCTCGCCGCCGTCGACGCCCTCGTGACCGTCGCGGTCGGTGTCGGCGTCGTCCTCGCGCCGGTGACCCTCGTCTGGGTGTTCGGAGTGAGTGGGGATGCCGACTGGGCGGCGCTCTGGCCGGCGGCCGCCACGATCTGGCAGCTCGGCCACTTCGCGCCCGTCGCGGTATCGCTTCCGGCGGAGCTCGTCGCCCTCGGCGGCCTGCCCTCGGGCGCTGCCGCCTTCACCGTGTCGCTCGCCCCGACGCTGCTCGCCGTCTTCACAGCGATCTCGGCGTGGCGCTCCGGCAGTCGTGCCGCGCGGTCCGGGGCATGGCTGACGGGCGTCGCCGCAGGAACGGTCGCCGTCGCGGTGCTCTCGACGGTCATCGCGCTCACCGGGCGGACCGGTGTCGCCGCGGTCGATCTCGGCGCAGCGGTCGCCGGGCCCACGCTCGTCTTCGCCGTCCCCGCTCTGCTCGGCGCGCTGGTCCGGGCATGGAGCGAGGGCGACGACGGCATCGTCGACGCCGTCAGCGAGCGCCTTCCCGACGACGTCCAGAACGCGGTGGATGCCGGTGCCCGCGGCATCGTGATGGCGGCGGCCGGCATCGTGGGGCTCGGCGCCCTCGTGCTCGCCGTCCTCTTCTTCGTCCGCGGCGGCGAGGTGATCTCGCTCACCCAGGCGGCCCAGGTCGATCTGCCCGGTGTGATCGTCCTCGCCCTCGGGAGCCTCTTCTACCTGCCCACCCTCGTCGTGTGGTTCGCCGGGTTCGCCGTCGGTCCCGGATTCGCGATCGGCAGCGGCACGGCGGTGTCACCGGCCGCCACCAGCCTGGGAGTCGTGCCGGGCATCCCCGTGCTCGGCGTCATCCCCGACTCGACCTCGCCCTGGCTCCTGCTCCTGGCGCTGGCGGTCGTCGGACTGGGCGTCGTCGCCGGGTCCGTCGCACGCGCCTCGCTGCTGGTCGGATCGACGGCGGATGCCGAGCCCCTCCGCCCGCGCCTGGTCGCCCTCGGTGTCACGGTCGTCGGGACCGGGCTCGTCGTCGGGGTGTTCGCCGGAGCCGCGCGCGGCTCGATCGGCCCCGGCCGGCTCGCCGAGGTCGGACCCGAACCGTGGCTCGTCGCCCTCGTCGCCGCGGTCGAGGTCGGAGTGGGTGCTGCCGTCATGCTGCTCTCGCCGCGCGGTGCGGATTCCGATCGGCCGGCTGCGGCATCGGTCCCGCGCGACGCGCCCGCGGTGTCCACGCCCGCGACGCCGACGTCGACGGCGCAGACGCGTCGTGAGCCCGCCGGGGCGGTCTCGCCCGACGAGTTCCCCACCGCCCCGCTAGACTGACCCGGTGCTCACGGTCGCCGTTCTCATCTCGGGCACGGGATCCAATCTGCGTGCTCTCCTGGACGCCGCGAGCGAGCCCGACTTCCCCGCCCGCGTGATCGTCGTCGGAGCCGACCGGCAGGCCGATGGCTTCGCCCACGCCGAGGCCTACGGCATACCGACGTTCATGGTCCCGTTCCAGGAGTTCGACAGTCGCGAGGCGTGGGGCGACGAACTGCTCGCACACCTCGGCGTGTGGAAGCCCGACCTCGTCGTGCTGAGCGGCCTCATGCGACTGTTGCCGGCCGCCGTCGTCGCCGCGTGGGCTCCTCGGCTCATCAACACCCACCCCGCGTACCTGCCGGAGTTCCCCGGCGCCCACGGCGTCCGCGATGCGCTCGCCGCGGGAGCATCGCAGACCGGTGCAAGCGTCATCGTCGTGGACGACGGCGTCGACACAGGTCCGATCCTCGCGCAGGAGCGGGTCCCGGTGCTCCCGGACGACACCGAGCACACTCTGCACGAGCGCATCAAGCCGGTGGAGCGGCGCCTGCTCATCGACGTCGTCCGTCGCATCGCGACCGGCGAACTCGCCCTTACCTCCTGACCCGCACCACCCCCTGAACCGACACCCGAACGCCCCCGACTCGAGGAGTTCCCGCATGGCCGGCCCGCAGATCGACCCGTCCCTCTACCGCGCACGCGACGTCGTACCCGTCCGTCGCGCGCTCGTCTCGGTGAGCGACAAGACCGGGCTGCTCGAGCTCGGTCAGGCTCTCGCAGCCGCCGATGTCGAGATCGTCTCGACGGGCGGATCGGCAGCGCTCCTGCGCGACGCCGGCATCGCCGTCAAGGACGTGTCCGAGGTCACCGGCTTCCCCGAGTCGCTCGATGGACGCGTCAAGACGCTGCACCCCAGCGTGCACGCGGGGCTCTTGGCCGACCTCCGCCTGGAGGACCACGAGAGCCAGCTGGGCGAGCTCGGCATCCTGCCCTTCGAGCTCGTCGTCGTGAACCTGTACCCCTTCGTCGAGACGGTCGCCTCGGGCGCCCAGGGCGATGCCGTCGTCGAGCAGATCGACATCGGCGGCCCCGCGATGGTGCGCGCCTCGGCGAAGAACTACGCCAACGTCGCGATCGCCGTCTCGCCCGAGTCGTACCCCGCGATCGTCGATGCCCTCGGGCAGGGCGGCACGACCCTCGCGCAGCGCCGCGAGCTCGCCGCCCGCGCGTTCGCGCACACGGCAGCGTACGATCGCGCGGTCGCGACCTGGTTCGCCGAGGAGACGCTCGACGCCGAGGGCGACCTGCCGCAGCACCTGACGATCAAGGCCGAGCGCCTGGCGACCCTCCGTTACGGCGAGAACTCGCACCAGCGCGCCGCGATCTACTCGCGCGTCGGCGGTCACGGCATCGCGCAGGCGACGCAGCTGCAGGGCAAGGAGATGTCCTACAACAACTACGTCGACGCGGATGCCGCGCTCCGTGCCGCGTTCGACCTCGTCAAGCCGGCGGTCGCCATCATCAAGCACGCGAACCCGTGCGGCATCGCGATCGGCGCGCCCCAGGCGCTCGACCCGATCGCCTCCGCGCACCTGCGCGCGCACGAGTGCGACCCCGTGTCGGCTTTCGGTGGCGTCATCGCCGCCAACCGCACCGTCACGCTCAAGATGGCCGAGAACCTCCGCGACATCTTCACCGAGGTCATCGTCGCGCCCGACTTCGAGCCCGAGGCGCTCGAGGTGTTCCGGCTGAAGAAGAACCTCCGGGTCCTGCAGCTCCCCGCCGACTGGCGTCAGGAGCCCATGGACGTCCGCCTCGTCTCGGGCGGCCTCCTGCTGCAGGATGCCGACCGCTTCCCGAACGAGATCGAATCGCTCGTGGACTCGTGGCAGCTCGTCTCGGGGGAGCGCCCCGCGGACAGCGAGCTGGAGAACCTCTCGTTCGCGTGGAAGAGCTGCCGCGCCGTGAAATCCAACGCGATCGTGCTCGCCAAGAACTCGGCGACGGTCGGGATCGGCATGGGGCAGGTCAACCGCGTCGACTCGTGCCGCCTGGCCGTGGAGCGTGCGGGCGAGCGTGCCGCCGGGTCGGTCGCGGCATCCGATGCGTTCTTCCCGTTCGCCGACGGACCGCAGGTTCTGCTGGATGCCGGCATCACGACGATCATCCAGCCGGGCGGATCCGTGCGCGACCAGGAGGTCATCGACGCCGCGCAGGCCGCCGGCGTGACGATGTACTTCACGGGCGAGCGGCACTTCTTCCACTGAGCGGGTCGGTTGGCCACGAATCATAGCGGGTGAGGGGGAGGGCAGTTCTCCCCATCGAAATCGATCGCTCTGATCACCTACTCTCTTGGCGGGAGGTTCCGCTATGGGAATGATGTTGCCGAACGAGCTGATCTGGGTGATGGAGAAGCTCGGGTTCGATTGGCCCGACATCGACGAGGACGAACTGCGCCGCGGCGGCCAGATCATCTCGACGTTCCGGGACGAGCTCGAGAACAAGATCCAGGTGATGGACCGCAAGGTCAACACCGACATCGCCGGCGCTATGCGCGGTCAGGCGGGCCCGGCCTACGTCAGCGCCTGGAACACGAACCGTTCCCAGAACCTCCAGAAGCTCATGGACATCCTCGGGCCCGTCCCGCCGGGTGTCGAGATCGCGGCCGGCGGCGTCACCGCGCTCAAGATCAAGGTCATAGCCGACGTGACCTCCACGATGATCACCCTCGTCGCCATGCTGACGAACCCCGTGACCGCCGTCGGCGCCGGCCCCATGCTCCTCATCAAGAAGAAGCTGCTGAACGCGGCCGTCGACATCGCGGTGGAGCAGGTGCTCAACCAGGTCCTGCCGATGGTCATCGAGCCGCTGGCGAACGAACTCCCGGGCGTCATCATGGCGGCGCTCGACTCGCCGATCGTCGAAGCGGTCGCCGGCGACCCCGACGAGTTCTACGCCGACCTTCAGGCGCTCGAATCCGCTCAGGGCGAGATGGAGCAGCACGCGGCCGACGTCGAGGGTCTCACCGACCGGCTCATGTCCGACCTCGCGAGCCTGAACATCGGAGGCGATTGACAGTGCCGGATCCGGTGACCTCGCATTCCGAGCCGGATGCCGCCGTACACAGACGACTGGCGATGAACGATTCGACGGGATTGAACAGATCATGAAGATGGGCGAAGTCATCCGTCCGCTGAAGGACTCGCTGGACGGTGTGCCGGTGCACGTCCGGCAGCTGTCGGATATGTTCCGCAAGCACGGGCAGAAGCAGAACCGCAACACCAGTCGGGTCGACGACCTCGACGCGACGAACGTTCCCGAACCGCTGCGCGACGGCTGGAAGAAGGATTCCTGGCACACCCCGGACCGCGTGGTCGGTTCGGGTAAGCCGAACCGCCCCTATCCGGCGGAGTACCTCGACGCGGACTACATCCAGCAGCACCTGCAGCGCTTCGAGGGCGGTGCGACCCGGTTCTACCGGACCGAGAGCCTGAACAATTACGGCCCCGGCAACCAGGGCACGACGTTCGTCTTCCCGACCTCCGAGATCGACAACATCATCACGCAGGCGGACGGCGACCCGAAGAAGCTCGGCGTCATGCTCGGCCTCGGCGAGAACTTCTTCGTCGACGCCGACGGTAAAGCGGTCGACATCACCCGCGCGGACTTCAACTACGAGGAGATCGTCAACGGCAACCTCCGGATGCCGCGCGGAAACGAGGCGGGCGCGAACGAGGCGTGGATCCCGGGTGGTTATCTGCCTGAAGGCATCCCCGAGGCGGTGCTGAGCACCCACCCCGACGCCGTCAAGGGCGACCCGTCCGCCGGCGGGACGTGGGGTACGTACACGCCGTTCGGGCTGTGAGCGTTACGGCCGCCTCCGGCGACGTCCGCTACCCCCGTCGGTTCGAGATCTTCCGGTTGGAAGCGCTGGGCGACGCCCCGTTCTTCACCGATGAGGACGCACGGGAGGAGTACGACCAGGGCCGTCGGCTCGCCGTGACGGATGCCGGCTCCCCGCCGACCTGGTACCTCGACATCCTGCCGGGGCAGCAGCGGTTCACGGTCACCTTCTACTCGTCCTACAAGACCCCCATCCGCGAGGTCGTGTGGGAGGCCACGGCCGGCCGCCTTCTCCGGCGACGCGCGCTCGACCTCTTCTACCCCGAAGGGGACCCGAAGCGTCGAGTCCCGTACTCGCAGCTCCTGACGGTCGATCAGCACGGGTACGCCGACGGGGTCGCGCGCATCGAGCGGTCATCGCCGATCGACGCGGATGTGTTCGCGGAGATCACCGTGAGTGAGCAGGAGCGTATCGACGTCCCCGAGTTCGGTGCGTGGTCGGCGCTGATCGCGGCATCCGCTCCGTCCGATGTGAGCCGCTTCGATCTGGACGCGATCGATGCCGCGGAGGAGTACGTGCGGGCCGCGATCGCCGCCGGTGAACCTCTCGCCGTTCCCGGCCGGTGGAGTCTCCCCGCGTCCGCGTCGACGGTCCTGGGCACCGTGACCGCTCTCACCGCCTTCGAGCCGACGCCGTCGCTCGTGCCGGTCATCGAGCGCGACGCGGCGAAGGTCCTCCCGGTGTTCGTGCAGGGGGCATCCCCTCGGCAGTCGGGCCTTGACGCCCGCGAGGAGCAGCGGCGCGTCGACGACCTGGCGTCCGACCTTGCCGGCGCGCTCGAGTATGCGGCGGGACGGCCGATCGCCTTCCCGCTCGACCAGCGGGGCGACGGCCCGGTCGCGGAGTACGCGGCATCCCTTCGTGACGCGAATGCGCGAACCGCCCAGTGGTGGACGCTGAACGAGACAGGTGTCGTGGTCGTGCGTTCGGGCGACGAGGATGCCGGTGACCTGGCGCTCGCCGTCCACCTGGTCCCGGCGAGGTGGGTCTCGGGGCGGAGCGGGACGCCGACAGGGCGCGCGCCGGCCGATCTTCGCTGGTCGCGGGCGGAGATCGCCGGGTGACCGCCGCCCCGTCGGGAGGAAGCGGGTGGATCACCGGACACCCGCGCGTGGCCGCCGGCGTGGCGGTTGACGGTGACGGCGTCCTGATGACGGGCGAGCGCATCGTCGGCGCCGCCGAGGAGCTTCTCGTTCGTCCTGGAGCGGAGCTCGAGGAGGGGGAACTGCTCCCGGGAGTGCCCGTGATCCGTCGAGGGGAAGCATGGATCATCCCGCTGTCGTGGCAGCCGCCCGCGGCCAGTGCCCCTGGCAGCGCCCTGCGACGCCGCTCCGAGGACCTGCGTTCGAGCATCCGATCGGCATGCGAGTTCCGCTACGGTTTCGGGATCGTCGCGGACCTCGAGAAAGCTCCTCCCGCCAACCCCTACCTCCGAGAGCTCCGACGTCAGGGAGCGCGGTTCGCCGGGTGGTGGGCGACGGAGGGCAAGGCTCTCGTCCTCGTCGTGCACGGTGCCCCCGTTCCCGAGCCCGTGTCGGCTGCCGCCCTGCACGTCGTTCCGCTGGGCTGGGTCTCCGACGCGCGGCCCGCACGGCGGGTGCCGGAGGTCGATGTCGGATGGAGCGGGCCCTTCTAGACGGGCAGCCGGTTGATACGCAAGACCTATGTGCTCTCCAACGGGCGTGGTTAGCATCTTCAGCAGGGGGGATACATGGGAATCGGAGAAGTCATCCGGCCGCTCAAGAACTCGCTGGACGGGGTTCCCGTTCACGTTCGGCAGCTCGCCGAGATGTTCCGCAAGCACGGTCAGAGGCAGGGGGACAACACCGCTCGCGTGACCGATCTCGATGCCACCGATGTCCCGGAGGCCCTCCGGAACGGGTGGAAGGGCGACTGGACGCCGAGCGACGTCGTCAAAGTGCCTCAGGGGCAGCGACCGCATCCGTCCGAGTACCTCGACGCGGAGTACATCCGTCAGCATCTCGATCAGTTCTCCGACGGTGCGACCCGCATCTACAAGAAGCCCAGCCTCGACGGCTATGGGCCGGGTAACAACTCCGGGCCGGACGGCAGGAACACGACCTACGTGTTCCCGACCGACAAGCTGGGCGACGTCATCCGCGCGGCCGATGGCGACCCCGTCAAGCTGAGCGACGCGCTGGGATTGCCGAAGGACTTCTTCGTCGGTGCGGAAGTGGAGCTTCGCGACTTCGCGCCGCACGAACTCGACGGACTAACGGTCCCCACGGGCAACGAGGGTGGAACGGATCTCGAAAAGTGGATTCCTGGGGGCTACCTGCCCAGCGGTATCCCCGAAGCCGTGATCGATATCCCGGAGACGGCCACCGGCCTCAACAACGGCGGGTTCGACCCGTCCTATTGGCCGGGTACCCCGCGTCATTTCGAGCTGTAGGCGGACACCCTCATGCGTGATGACACCGACCTCTGGCGGGGCCGGTCCGAAGCTTTCGGGCCGGCGTCCGCCGTCGGCGGCGCGGTTCTCCCTTACGAGGGGAGAACCGCACTGCAGGCGCCCGACGGGCTTCCGGCCGCGGTCTTCCGCGCGGATGTCGACGGGTGGGCGACCCCGTCCACGCCGGTCCTCGTCCGCGGACGAGCGAAGATCCTGCCGCTCGCGTGGTCCGGCGACCCGACGGCATCCGTCCGTACCGTCGACACGGCCGAGATCGATGCCCTCGCCGAGCAGATGCTCGCCGCCGGCATGCACTGGGCCGGCAACTGGCGCCTGCTCGAGCTCGTGGAGCGGCGAAGCGACAGCATCGGCTCATACGCCGACGCCCTCCGCACGGCGGGGGCGACCCGGGTGGATTGCTGGACGTACTCGCATGAGGTGGGGCTCTCGCTCGTCTGGGCGGGGAGAGCGGATGCCGGCACGGCATCGCTCGCGCTCCACGTCGTCCCGGCGTCGTGGGTGTCCGAGCCGCGTGCAGGCAAACCGGTGAAGAACATCGACGTGCGATGGTCGTGGCACGACGTCGTCGGACTTTTCGAGCACGACCGAGGATTTAGTCTGTGAGCAAGCTGATGAGAGGGCTGGACCAATGAGTGCTGTCGACGGAATCGCCACCGATGTGACCCTTCGGATCTACGGTGCGAGCGAGCTCGGCGTGCTGTCGCAGACCGCTCCCGGCGCCGCCCACCCCCGCGTGGAGTACGTCGGCGGCGAGGTGTTCGTCGGGCTCGATCACCGCGACGGCAACGCCCCCGTCACCCAGGGTGAGACCGACGGGGCGGATGCGGACTTCCGCGATGCCGTGCGTTCGGCGATCTCCGCTGCGGGCGACAGCCCCGTCGAGGGAGCGAGCTCACTCGTCATCACCGAGGAGGCGCTCGCCGCCGCCATGCTTCTCGACCCCTCGCGACTCGCGGGTGCGGGTCTGTCCGGGGCGCCGGTGGCGTTCCCCTATGCGCGGGATCGCGTCATCATCGTGGGCGCGGACGACGACACCGCGATCGGGCGCGTTCTCGACGTCGCCGAGCAGCTGTACGAAGCGGAGCAGCCGCTCGTCAGCGCGCACCCCATCGTCCTGACCGACGACGGTTGGGCGCCGTTCCCGTGGCGCGAGCGTCTGCCCGAGCTGGAGATGCGTTTCGAGCGGGTGCTGCGCCTGTTCTCGGTGCGCGCATACGACGTGCAGACGGCCGCGTTGCAGCGACCCGACGTTCACATCGCTCCCGCGAAGATCCAGGTCCTCGAGTCCGGCGTGACGACGACCTTCGCGGCATGGCCGCAGGGCACCGCGACACTGCTCCCCGTGGTCGACAACGTCATCATCGCCGACCCCGCCGGCACCCTCAGCGTCGCGACGATGACCGAGTTCCTCGACGCCGCCGGCGATGCGGTGATCCGGACCGGACTGTCACCCGCTCGCTACTTCGTGCCGGGTGACGAACCGGACTCCTCGCAGGCATGATCTGGGAGATCGATCAGCCCGAGGACCGACCCGACGGCGTTGACGCCCTCGGACGGCCCGATCCGGCGTACGCCGCGGCCCTGGGGCTCATCCGTGCCCCGTTCGGCCGTCGGTCGATGGCGTACGTCATCGACATGCTCGTCTGGGTCGTGCTGCAGCTTCCCCTGTGGCTGGGGGCGCTGCCCCTGCTGATGAAGCTCGCGACCGGCTCGATCTCGCCCTATGGCCTCGTCAACCATCCCGACTTCGTGCTGGCCGCTGTCATGGCGGCCGTCTCGGTCGCTCTCTCGCTCGCGCTCACGATCGTCCAGTGGATCCTGCAGGCGCGCCGCGGACTGACGATCGGCAAGGGGTTCATGGGACTTCGCAGCGTCAACGTCCGCACCCTGGAGCGACCCGGCGCGGGTCCTGTCCTCCTCCGTGCTCTCATCGTCGGGGCGGCCGGCATCATCCCGGTCATCGGCACGGCCGTCATCCTCGCCTCGTCGACCTTCGATTCGACGGAGCGCGGGCGGGGCTTCCACGACCGCGCTGCACGGATGTGGCTCGTCGACGTCAAGCTCGGGCTGAACCCGTACGACGAGAAGCGGATGCGGATCGCCCGGAAGGCGGTGAAGGCGGAACCCGTGCGCGAGCGCGCCGAGCGCCCCTCGTTGGCCACCTCGACGCGTCCCGGCACCACTCCCGAGTACCGGCCGGGCAACCGCATCAGCGCCGGTGTCCTCGGCGTCGTTCGGTCGAAGGACGGCACCCCCGATGCGGGGAAGGATGCCGCGCCTGCGCCTGCGGCAGGATCGGCCCCGGTCATCGACGCCGCCCCCGGTGTCGACGAATCGCGACGCACCCCGTTGCCGGATCGCGGGACCTTCGTACCCGCGGAACCGGTCGGTGGTCCCGAGGCGGCTGTCGCCGTGCCGACGTCCGCCCCCGCCGAAGCCCCGGCTCCGGCTGTCGCGCCTGCGTCCGTATCGCCGTCGCAGCCGGAACCTGCGCCTGCGCCCGCGTCCCGGATCGGCCTTCGCTTCGACACGGGGGAGACCGTCGTCCTGTCGGCGGCGCTCCTCGTCGGACGCGATCCCGACCCCGCGTCCACCCCCGGGGCCGAACCGACCCGGCTGACCGACGAGAGCCGGTCGCTGTCGAAGACCCACGCACTGCTCGTCCCGACGCGAGGCGGCCTCGAGCTCATCGACCGCGGGTCGACCAACGGCAGCGCCGTCATCCATGCGGGTGCGGAGACGCCGGCGGTCCCCGGTGTCGCCCTGCCTGCCGCTGTCGGAGACACCGTCCGTCTCGGCGACCGCCTCGCTGAGATCGTCGTGTTGTGATCGTCTTGCCCGCCCCCGTCGAACGAACGCGACCCCATCCCTTCGGAGAAGACTCATGCGGCTGAAGCTCACCCTGCACCGGCAGGGCAACGACCCCGTCGACATCGTCGTGACGGCGGACTCGACCGCGACGGTCGGCGACGTCGCCCGCTACATCGCGGCGTCCGATCCGATGCGGACCACGACCTTCGCAGAGGACGACGTCCTCACTCTGTCGGTCGCGCCGCCCACGGCCTCGCGCGCCGTGGAGCTGCCGCACGACCTGCCGATCGGTGAAGCGCCCATCGGGTCGGGATTCGCGGCATCCATCGTCAACTACGGGGCCGGGTACATCAAGGCCGGTCGCGGCGAGACGGTCGGCATCCTCAGAGCTCTCGCGGGGCCGCTCGCCGGGCAGGAGTTCGCGCTGTCAGCGGGTCACGTGTCCATCGGCCGCGACCCGAGCAATGACGTCGTACTGGCCGACCCGCTGGTCTCCAAGCGGCATGCCCGCCTCGAGGTCGGGACGTACGCCGAGGTCGTCGACCTGAACTCCGCCAACGGCGTGCTCGTCGAAGGCGTCGAGGTGCAGCGCGTCCGCGTCGAGGACGGTCGTCCGTTCGTCATCGGCAACACGACCCTCGCGGTGTACCTGACCCGTTCGTGGGACGGGGCGGCGACCGAGGATCCGGTCATCGAGCGCGGCGGAGGCCTGCTCTTCAACCGCAGCCCTCGCGTCGAGGTGCGGTACCCGGGGACCCGTTTCAAGCCCCCGCGCCTGCCCACCGAGAAGATCGGCAAGATCTTCCCGTGGCCGATCATGGTCGCGCCGATCCTCATGGGTGCTGCCCTCTTCGCGCTCAACGGCAACCCCCGCTCCCTGCTGTTGATCGTCATGACCCCGCTCATGGCGTTCGGCAACCTGATCAACCAGTCGGTGCAGAGCCGCAAGAGCGAGGACCACGAGCGGCTGCTGTTCGAGCGTCAATTCGAGCAGCTCGAAGAGGATCTCTTCCGCGGCAAGCCTGAGGAGGAAGCAGCGCGCGACGCGGAGGTGCCGGCCGTGGCCGACGTCTTCGAAGAGGCCATGCGCCTCGGTCCGCTCCTGTGGACCAGGCGTCCCGAGCACTGGAACTTCCTCGCGCTGCGTCTCGGCACCTGCTCGCTTCCGGCTCGCAACGGGATCGACGACGCCGAGACCCCCGACGGACTCCCCGAGTACATCGACCGTGTCGATCGGCTGCGGCTGCGCTACGCGACGGTCGACAACGTCCCCGTCTTCGAGACCTTCCCCACTGCCGGATCCATCGGCATCGCCGGCCCGCGCGCCCTCGTCGCCGACGTCATGCGCGGCGTCGCCGTGCAGGTCTTCGGGCTGCACGCCCCGAACGACGTCGTCACGGTGGCGTTCTCGGATTCCTCCTGGACCCCCGAGCTCGAATGGCTCAAGTGGCTGCCGCACACATCCGCCGAGCGGAGCCCGTTCCGCGGTGCGGCGCTCGCCGATTCCGCCCCGAGCGGCGCGGCCCTTCTCAACTCGCTCGAGGAGTACGTGCGGCGCGCCGCAGGCGGTGGCACCGGTGCGCCCCGCGGACCTTTCAAGGACGACTGGAACCCGCTCCTCTACGGCACCGATGTGGCTCGCGCCGCTGAGGATCGAACCAAGACACCTCCCGTGTCCGTCATCGTGTTCGTCACCGGGGATGCACCGGTCGACCGCGGTCGGTTGACGGATGTGCTCGAGAGGGGCGCCGACCACGGGGTCCACGCCATCTTCATCTCGGAGACCGTGGAATCCCTTCCCGCCGTCTGCCGCAGTTTCATCGAACTGACGTCGGATCTCGGTGACGCTCGGGTCGGTCTCGTGCGCAACGGCGAGAGCTTCGAGCACGTCGCCGTCGAAGGCGTCTCCAACGCGTACATGGAGATGTTCGCGCGGCGGCTGGCTCCGGTCGTCGATGCGAGCACCGTGGTGCACGACGCATCCGACATCCCGAACGCGGTCATGTTCCTCCAGCTCATCGACCCGGCCATCGCCGAGAACCCGAACGCGGCCATCGAGCGCTGGCGGCAGAACAACACGATCCTCGACCGCACGCCCACGCCGCGGCCACGGCTCAAGAAGGCGGGCACGCTCCGCGCCATCATCGGCCAGGGCCCGAGCGACGCGATGGCGCTCGACCTCCGGACGCAGGGCCCGCACGCCCTCGTCGGTGGGACGACCGGTTCGGGCAAGTCCGAGTTCCTGCAGGCGTGGGTGCTCGGTATGGCGGCGGCGCACAGCCCCGACCGCGTCACGTTCCTCTTCGTCGACTACAAGGGCGGGTCCGCATTCGCGGACTGCGTCGACCTGCCGCACTGCGTCGGCCTCGTGACCGACCTCAACCCTCACCTCGTGCGACGCGCGCTCACCAGCCTCCGGGCCGAACTGCAGCACCGCGAGCACCTGCTGAACCGCAAGAAGGCCAAGGACCTCCTCGAACTCGAGAAGCGCCAGGACCCCGAATGCCCGCCCTCGCTCGTCCTGGTGATCGACGAGTTCGCCGCGCTCGCATCGGAGATGCCGGAGTTCGTGGACGGCGTGGTCGACATCGCCCAGCGCGGCCGCTCCCTCGGCATCCACCTCATCATGGCGACCCAGCGTCCCGCCGGAGTCATCAAGGACAACCTCCGCGCCAACACGAACCTGCGCATCGCGCTCCGAATGGCGGATGAGGCCGACTCGCGCGACGTGGTCGACGACGACGTCGCGGCGAGCTTCCCGGCATCCGTCCCCGGTCGTGCGATCGCGAAGACCGGTCCCGGCCGGCTCGTCCCCTTCCAGTCCGCGTACACCGGCGGGTGGACCAGCCAGGAGGAGACGACGGTCGCCGAGGTGCGCGTGGCCGAGCTGCGTTTCGGTGCTGCCCCCGAGTGGGAGCCGGATCGCCCCGCCGAGTCGGACTCCCACGAGGAGGACCTCGGCCCCAACGACCAGAAGCGCATCGTCTCGACGCTCGTCGCCGCGCGGGAGCTCGCCGAGCTGCCGCTCCCGCGACGTCCGTGGCTCGACGACCTCTCTCCGCTCGTCGACCTGGCCGATCTCGAGAACGACGGCGACACCCGCATCCCGATCGCCCTCATGGACGTCCCCGAGAAGCAGATGCAGGAGTCGGCGGCCTTCGTCCCCGATCGCGACGGCTCCCTCGTCGTCTACGGCACGTCGGGGTCCGGCAAGTCGACCGTCCTCAAGACGATCGGCACCGCCGCGGGCATGCGTCCCGACCGCGGCCGCGTGAACGTGTACTGCCTCGACTTCGCCACCGGTGCCCTCGGCGCGCTGTCGGCGCTGCCGCACGTCGGATCGGTCGTCGACGGGTCCGACGTGGAGCGTATCCAGCGTCTGTTCCGCACCCTCGACAGCGAGATGGACCGGCGGGCGACGGCGTTCTCGGCCGCGAGCGCGGCGACGCTGCAGGAATACCGCGAGATCGCGGATCCGAACCTCCCGCGCATCATCCTCCTCATCGACAACTTCCCCGAGTTCAAGAAGGACTGGGAGGTCGCCCCCGGGCGCGGGCCGTTCTACCGCACCTTCATGCGGATCCTCGGCGAAGGCCGCACGCTCGGCGTCCACACGGTGCTGACGGCGGACCGCGGCAACGCGGTACCGAGCGCGGTCGCCTCGAACATCCCGCGCAAGGTCGTGCTGCGCATGGGCGACCCCTCGCAGTACATGCTGCTGGGCACGCCGCGTGACGTGCTGGACGAGCAGTCCGCCCCCGGTCGCGCGGTGATCGACGGCCACGAAGCGCAGATCGCCGTCCTCGGCGGCACCTCGAACGCGGTGGAGCAGACGAAGGCGCTCGGTTTGCTGGGCGAGAAGCTCCGCGCCGAGGGCGTGCGGGATCTGCCCGAGATCGGCGCGCTGCCGACGGCGGTGCCGGCGTCCGACATGCCGGCACGGGTCGACGGGATGCCGGTGTTCGGCGTCGCGGACGACACGCTGTCGGCGCACGGTTTCGAGCCGATCGGTTCGTTCGTGATCTCCGGGCCCCCGGCATCCGGTCGCACCAACGGCCTCAAGTCGCTCGTCATGGCGATGGAGCGCTTCGACCCGGGCGTGCAGATGTACCACTTCGGCAGCCGCAGGTCCGAGCTCAAGGACTTCCGTCCATGGGTGAAGAGCGCCACGCGCCCCGACGACGAGAAGGAGCTCGCGACCGAGCTGACGGAACTCGTCACGCGGGAGCTGTCGGAGGGTCGCATCCTGATCGTCATCGAGGACATGCCTCACCTGTCGGACGGACCGGCGGACCGCCCCATGCGAGCGCTCCTGCAGGCCATGAACGACAGCGAGAACATGCTGATCGGCGAGGCCGAGATCTCCCGCGCGAGCGGCAGCATCGGCGTCCTCGGCGAGTGGAAGGCCGGCAGGCAAGGCATCGTGCTCAAGCCCGACACGTACGACGGCGAGGCGATCTTCAAGACGCCGTTCGGTCGTGTCAAGCGGTCGGACTTCCCCGTCGGCCGCGGCATCTTCGTGCAGGCGGGTCGCGCCGTCACCGTGCAGATGCCGCTCGTCGCCGACGTCGCGCCTGCCGCGGAACCGGTCGTCAGCGTGCCGACGACGCGTGCCGCGGCTCGCGAAGCGGTGACAGCGGATGCCGCGGGCGCGACGCTGGGGGCATAACCCTCGATCGAAACGGGGACTTCTCCCCATGTACGTGGCGACGAGTCTTTTCTACTCTCGAGAGGGAGGTGATGCGCTGTGGGCATGATGCTGCCGAACGAACTGATCTGGGTGATGGAGAAGCTCGGATTCGAATGGCCCGACGTCGACGAGGACGAACTGCGACGCGGTGCGCAGATCGTCTCCCACTTCCGGGACGACCTCGAGGACTCCCTGCAGGCCATCGACCGGAAGGTGAACGGCGATCTGGCAGCGGCGATGCGGGGCCAGGCAGGGCCTGCGTTCGTGTCGGCGTGGAACACCAACCGGTCGCAGAATCTGCAGAAACTCGTCGACCTGCTGGGGCCTGTCCCGCCCGGGATGGACATCGCCGCCGGCGTCGTGCTGGGACTCAAGATCAAGGTCATCGCCGACGTCACGACGACGATGATCGCGTTGGTCGGCATGCTCACGAACCCGGTCACCGCGGTCGGTGCCGGCCCCATGCTCATCATCAAGAAGAAGCTCTTGAACGCCGCGGTCGACATCGCGATCGAGCAGGCGCTGAACCAGATCCTGCCGACCGTCATCGAGCCGCTCGCCGATGAATTGCCCGCCGTCGTCATGGCCGCGCTGAACGCTCCGGTCGTCGAGGCCGTGGCCGGCAACCCGGACGAGTTCTACGCCGACCTGCAGGCGCTCGAGCAATCCGAGGAGGAGCTCGATCTGCGCGCGGCCGACATCGAATCGCTGATGGACCGGCTCATGGCCGACCTCGCCGGACTGAACATCACGGGGGACTGACACATGGCTCGAGTCGGAGACGAACTCATCAAGCCGATGCTGCGGGCGCTGGACGACATCCCGGTCCACGGCCGGCAGCTCGGCGACATGGTGCGAGGCTTGCGTGGCAAGCAGCGACGCAACCGCGACGGGATCGAGGACATCGACACGTTCGATGTCACGCTGCGGCCCTTCAAGCGGAACAAGAAGCACGACCCGGTCGAGTACGACCGCCAGTACAACGAGCAGATGGACGCCCTTCAGCAGATGCCGCTGTCCGACTGGCTGCGCAATCGTACGGAATACGTGCAGAACGGCCGCACGCCCGATTCGCTCCGGGCGCAGGAGTATGCGCGGGGGATCGCTGAGAAGAAGAAGTTCGCTGAGCTGATCCGCTCCGGGCAAAGCCCCGACGCGGCGCGCACGAACGCCGCGGAATGGATGCGCACGCAGGCTGCCACCCATCGCCTCGACGGGATCGCGGGCGGGGACGTCACCGATATCTCCGGTGTTGGCGACTCGAGGATCAACTCGTCGCTCGGCTCACAGTGGCGCACGCGGGTGGGCGACATCGACGCCGCTGTCGTCCGCTACATACAGGCGAATCCGGGCGCCGACCTATCGAGCGTCTACATGAACGTTGTCTTCCGTTAGGTTGAAGCACATGGTCGAGATTGCTGATTTTGTTCCGCACGCGTCGGTCGAACCCGAGGTCATCGCGGCCTACCGGGAGCGGGTGCCCGCAGAGATCGTCGAGATCTGGGACACGTACGGGTACGGCACTTTCGCTCACGGTTTTCTTCGAGTGATCAATCCCGCGGTCTACGAGGCCGAAGTCGGCGACCGAATCGGCAAGACCCAGGGTGACGGTGTGGCGATCCCCGTCATGGTCACTGGGCTGGGAGATCTCATCACCTGGGAGCCCAGTCTCGGCGGACTGGTGGGGCTCATCTTCCGTGAGAACAGAGGCGTCGGCCTGGGGGACGTGGATTCATTCCTTCTTCTCACCGAGGCGGTGGGTGTCGACCATTTGGCCTCGGAATTCAACTGGGGCGTCTTCCCCGAAGCGGTCGCGGCGCAGGGAGCGCCGGACTTCGATGAGTCGTTCATCTTCGTTCCGCTGCCATCCTTGGGCGGTCCGGGCACGGCCGGCACTCTTCAGAAGCGCCAGACGCTCTCGGCTATCCAGGTGATGGTCGACCTGCAGGGCCCCATCGGCCACTGAAGCCGACGGCGGGAACCCGGTGTCGAGACTGTCCGATGGCTTCAATCGGAGACGTAATCACCATCGTCGCCGTCGATAGGTTGTGGGAATGATCGAGATTGCTGACTTCGTCGAGCACGCGCCTGTCGACCCGACGTCATCGCCGCGTATCGCGATCGGGTACCCCCGGAACTGGTCGAGATCTGGGAACAGTACGGATACGGCACGTTCGGTGAGGGTTTCATCCGCGTCATCAATCCCGCCGTCTACGAGGCGGAGCTGGGGGACCGGCTCGGCAAGACCCAGGGCGACGGTATCGCAATCCCCGTCATGGTCACCGGTCTTGGCGATGTGATCACCTGGGAACCCAGTATGGGCGGCCTGATCGCGCTGATGTTCCGTAGCAATCGAGGCGCGGGTTTGGGCAAGGTGTCCAGCTTCCTGACCTTGACGCGTGCAGGCGGCGCGCGTCACCTTGCCCGTGTTCTGGACTGGGGTGTATTCCCACAAGCGGTTGCGACGCAGGGCGTACCGGACTTCGACGAATCGTTCATCTTCGTGCCGCTGCCTTCCATGGGTGGTCCGGGCACAGTCGACACTTTGCAGAAGCGGCCGACGATCTCCGCCATCCAGGTCATGGTCGATCTCCAAGGGCCCATCGGTCACTGATCGACCACACCTGGGTTCTTCCCTAGGTTGGAAACCATGGTAGAGATCGCAGATTACGTCCCGCATGCTCTGGTGGAGCCGGAAGTGATCGCTGCGTACCGTGACCGGGTTCCCGCAGAGATCGTCGAGATCTGGGAGCAGTACGGTTACGGCACGTTCGGGGAAGGCTTCATCCGCGTCATCAACCCTGGCGTGTACGAGGCGGAGCTCGGCGACCGCATCGGTAAGACACAGGGTGACGGGATAGCGATCCCCGTCATGGTGACCGGGCTAGGGGACCTCGTCACCTGGGAACCTAGCCTCGGGGGCCTGGTGGCGCTTCTCTTGCGGAGCAACGCGGTACTGGTCTGGGGAAGCCGGGATCGTTCCTGACGCTTCTGGGATTCGACGGTGCGGATCACCTCGAGGCCGACGAGTCGTTCATCTTCACCCCGCTGCCGTCGTTGGGCGGACCGGGCACGGTCGACACTTTGCGGAAACGCCCCACGCTCTCGGCGATCGAGATGATGGTCGACCTGCAAGGCCCCATCGGGCACTGAGCGCACGCTCGGAATTGCGCGGTCGATCAGCCCTTCGCGTCGGCGAGCAACTGGTCCGACGAAGGATTGTCAAGAGGGGACTTCTCCCCATGGGGTCGGAGAGACCTCTTCGCTAGCATCGTTCACGCGGGGGAGGAAACGGGTTCTCCGCACCACGACGAAACGCTGGGAGGCGGGTTCATGGCTCACGATTTTGGTGCAACATACAGCGAGATGGAGAGCGCGGCGCAGCGCCTGCGCGACGGTCGTCAGACCGTCACCGACACGCTGAAGGAACTCCAGGGCATCATCGATGACCTGGTGCAGGACGGCTTCAAGACCGAGAACGCGTCCGAGGCCTACTCGACCGCATACTCGGAGCTCACGACGTCGCTCGACGATGCCGCTGAGGCCGTCAACGACATGGCTCAGGCGCTCGACCGCATGGCGGACCGCATCCGCGACACGGACGCCGAGCTCGCCGGCGGTTGATCCCTCGACACGCTCACGGGCCGCGATGCGATCTCATGATCCGCATCGCGGCCCGTCGCCTGTGTTCACGATGATTAGGATCAGGATGACGAACGGAGTGTCGCGACGATGACCACCTCGCAGACCTACTGGTACAACCTCTCAACCCAGTCCGTGGTGCGCGATGATCAGCGCCCCTCCGAGGACTGCCTGGGCCCGTTCGCCACCGCGGCAGAGGCAGAGGATTCGCCCGCCGTGCTCATCGAGTATGCGAAGAGCTGGCTCGAGAGCGAAGAGAGCGAGCCGTATCGTCAGATGGCGGCGGAACTCGACGACGACATCGATCGCGCCTGACGCGCGCATGCGTGCCTCCCGCCGCGGAGCGGTCGCTGTTCTCGCTGCTGCCGCCCTCGCCCTGAGCGCCTGCGCGCCTGCATTGCCGCCGTCGGTGGTCGCCGACAGCAGCGTCACCGTCGGATGGGGCGGTCGGCTCACCTCGTTCAACGCCGCGACCGATCCCACGGCAGCCAACCGAGACATCGCCGCGGCGACGCGCTCAGCCTTCGGTCACATGGTCGACGGGGAAGTCGTCCCCGACGAGTCGTTCGGCACGGCGAAGATCGTGGGCAAGGACTCCTTCACTGTCCGGTACGACCTGAAGGAGCCGCTCTGGTCCGACGGCATCCCGCTGGACGCCGCCGACCTCGTGCTGGGATGGGCGGCATCCGTCGGTCTTCTCACGAAGGACGGCCCCACGGATGCGGCGCTGAAAGCCGCGCGGCCGAAGGTCGACGAGTTCGCTCGCGCAATCGACGTCACCTACCCCGCCCCCACCATCTCGTGGCAGACCGCGATCGCCGCTGACGTGCCGGCGCACACCGTGGGGATGCGCGCCTTCGATCTCGACGACCCGATGGAGGCGAAGCAGGCCGTCATCCGGGCGGTGCTCGACCGGGACACAACGGCTCTCGCCGCCATCTCGGACGTATGGAACACGGATTTCGCTCTCACGGACGGCGAGCTCTCGCCGACGATGGCGCTCTCGAGCGGCCCGTACGTCGTCTCGAAGGTCTCCGACGAAGGGGCGAGTGTCACGCTGACGCCGAACCCCCAGTACCGCGGAGCGGCGGTGCCGCAGGTCGCCGACGTCGCGCTCGTCCCTCGCGGGGACGACCCTCTCGCTGCCGTCGGGAAATCCCTCGACATCCTCTCGTTCACGCCGACTCCCGCTGACCGCACGCCGGTGAAGCAACTCGAGCGGCGAGACTTCGGGGCGCAGACGACGAACGACGGCACGATCTGGACCGTCCTCCTCAGCACCGACGCGGTCTTCTCCTCGCGCAACGCCCGCGCGGCCTTCTTGCGCGCCATCCCCGCGGACGACATGGTCGCCGCCGGCGCGGGTGAGTGGTCGCAGTCGTATCCGAAGACGACGTCGATGGTCACGGCCCCGGGTTCGCGGGCGTTCGAGATCGTCACTGAGGATTCCGGTTTCGCGAAGACGATCGGCACTCCCGCGGACGACGCCGCCGTCGATCGTGCCGCCGCCGGTGTCCGCGGCGGTGCCCGGGTGTGCGTGCTCTACGACCGAAAGAGCGGATTCGCGAAGGGCGCCTTCACAGCCCTGAAAGCCGGCATCGCCGAGGCCGGCTGGAACGCCGTCGACTGCGCGACGGATGACCTGGATGCCGCGCAGAAGGCGTCGGGATGGGATGCCGTCATCCGGCGCGTCCGCGTTCCCCAGACACCCCAGCAGATCGCGAGCCAGTGGAGCACCACGGGCTCCTCGAGCCTCGTCGGTCGGGTCGATCCGAAGCGCGACGAGCTGATCGCCACACTCCAGCAGACGGTGGACGTCTACGACGCGCGCGACCTGCTGGCGAAGATCGAGTCGACGATCGTGTCCGACGCCGTCGCCCGACCGCTGGCCGCGGTCCCGCGTCTGACGATCTCCGCGCCCCGCGTGACCGGCGTCACGGTGCGCGACGGCGACGACGCTCCGGTCCTCTCCGGGATCTCGGGGTGGACGCCCTCGGGGTGAGCCGCCGCATCCCGCCGTCGTGTCCGATTTCCGCGAGTCGATGTCGGGCGGTCGTGTCAGGCTGAGGTCATGACGATCGCAGCGATGACCTTCGACGAGCGGTATCGCGCGATCGACGCGCGCGACGCCCGCTTCGACGGGCAATTCGTCACCGCGGTGCACACGACCGGGATCTACTGTCGTCCCAGCTGTCCGGCGCGGACCCCGAAGGCGGCGAACGTCAGCTTCTTCGCCACGAGCGCCGCCGCGCACGAGGCCGGGTTCCGGGCGTGCAAGCGCTGCCTGCCCGAGGCGACCCCCGGCTCACCGCAGTGGAATCTGCGGGGCGATGTCGCCGGGCGGGCGATGCGTCTCATCGCCGACGGGGTCGTCGACCGGGACGGGGTCTCCGGGCTCGCCGCGCGGCTCGGGTACTCCGATCGTCACCTGACGCGGCTCCTCACGACCGAGCTCGGCGCCGGCCCCCTCGCCCTGGCGCGTGCGCATCGCGCTCATACGGCGCGCACCCTGCTCGTCGACACCGATCTGTCGATGGCCGACGTCGCGTTCGCCGCCGGATTCGGCAGCATCCGTCAGTTCAACGAAACGATGACCGAGGTGTTCTCCCTGTCGCCGTCCGACCTCCGGGCCCGTCGGCGCGGGACGACCGCGGCTCCCGGGCGGATCGACCTCGTCCTCCCGGTGCGCGGGCCGTTCGACGCGGTCGGGCTGTTCGGATGGATGCGGGCGCACGCCATCCCCGGGGTCGAGACCGGTGACGCCGCGACGTTCGCGCGCACGATCCGTCTCAGCGGCGGCCCGGCCTGGTTCGAGGTGCGAGAGGATGCCGCGGGTCGCCTACGGCTGCGCGCCGAGCTCGCCTCGCTGCGAGACCTCGCACCGCTGATCGCGCGGGTGCGTCGGCTGTTCGACCTCGACGCCGACCCGACCGCCATCGATGCCGCCCTGTCGCGGCATCCCGAACTGCGTCCTCTCGTCGAGCGCATTCCCGGAGTTCGGCTGCCGGCAGCCATGGATGCCGACGAGATGCTCATCCGCGCCATGATCGGGCAGCAGATCAGCGTCGCGTCCGCGCGCACCGTGATGGGGCGGCTCGCCGCCGCACTCGGCGAACCGATCGACTCGCCCGCAGGGCCGTCCTTCCTCTTCCCCACACCCGCCGTCATCGCCGAGCGCGGGGGAGAGGTGCTGCGCGGGCCCGGCGCCCGGATCCGCGCCATCGTGGGCGCAGCGACCGCGCTCGCCGACGGGTCGCTCCGCCTGAGCCCCGGCGACGACACCCTCGAGCAGCGCGAGCGGCTGCTGGCTCTTCCGGGGATCGGTCCCTGGACGGCCGACTACGTCCGCATGCGCGTCCTCGGCGACCCGGACGTCCTGCTCCCCGGCGACGTCGCCGCCCGGGCGGGAGCCGCAGCGGCCGGCATCCCCGCGGATGCCACCGGCCTCACGACCTGGTCGACCAGGGTCGCGCCGTGGCGCAGCTACCTGATGGCGCACCTCTGGTACGCCGCCCCCGTCACGCAGGCGTGGCGCGCGGAAACCCCCGACACCCCATCCCGAAAGGACGACCGATGAGCACGGTCCTGCAGACCCTCGACACTCCCGACGGCGCATTCACGATCCTCGAAGAGGACGGTCGCGTGCTGGCGTCGGGATGGACCTCGGATGCCGACGCGATCCTCGGCAGGCTACGGGCCGACCGCGTGCCCGCCGACGTGACGACGGGTCGAGTCCGGTCCGCGGACGCCGTCGCCGCCTATTACGAGGGCGACCTCGCGGCGATCGACGACGTGCCGGTCAGCCAGCACGGCACAGCGATGCAGCTCACGGGGTGGAGCGCGCTGCGAGACATCCCGGCGGGGAAGCCCCTCACCTACGCCGAGTTCGCCGCCCACCTCGGCTCACCGACCGCGGTCCGGGCCGCGGCATCCATCTGCGCGCGGAACGCGCCGGCCCTGTTCGTCCCCTGCCACCGGGTGCTGCGGACCGGGGGAGCCCTCGGCGGATTCGCCTGGGGTCTCGACGTCAAGATGCGGCTGCTGGAGCGCGAAGCGGCGATCTGACTCGATTTTTTCGAGTAAGCGCTTGCTTGCGGCGAAATCACAGGGATATCCTGGAGGGCTCCCGCGCGATGCGGGCGCCTCGTCCGGCCCCATCAAGGAGGAAGCCATGTCCACGGAGATCGTCTACACGAAGTCCGCCGCCTTCCTCGTCGCCGGACGCCCCGTCCGTCAGGGATGACACCGAGGATCTGATCCCGCGCGGAAGCTTCCCGCGCACCTCTTCGTTCTCCCTCGACGGGTCACCGCGACCCTGATCGTCCGCGCCACGCCGCGCTCCTCGCCGCCTCGGCATCCGCTCCTCACCTGTGCAGGATCATGACCTCCTCGACGCATCCCCGTCTGTCCACCGCCCGCTCCCTCGCCCGCCTGATCCCGTTCGCGAAGCCCGTGCTCCCGCGTCTCGGGCTCGGTGCCCTCAGCGCGCTCATCGCGAGCCTGCTGGGCCTGTCCATCCCGCTCGTCCTCGAGCAGATCGTCGGCACGAACGGTCCCATCGCCTCGGGCAACCCGTGGCTGATCGCCCTCGGCGGCGGCGCCGTGCTGCTGCTCGGCCTGCTCGAAGCGCTCATGGTCTGGGCGCGCCGCTGGTTCGTGCTCTCTCCCGCCACCGCCGTCGAGTACGAGCTGCGCACCGACTTCTACGGCCGGCTGCAGCGCCTGCCCGTCGCCTTCCACGACCGGTGGCAGTCCGGTCAGCTGCTCAGCCGCATGATGCAGGACATCGGCCTCATCCGCCGGTGGATGGCGTTCGGCGTCGTCCTGCTGGTCGTGAACATGATCACGATCGTCGTCGGCTCGGCAATCCTGTTCAGCTGGCACTGGCTGCTCGGCACGATCTTCGTCATCGTCTCCGCACCGCTGTGGATCGCGGGCTTCGTGTTCGAGAACCGTTACGGCATGCTGTCACGGCAGAGCCAGGACCAGGCCGGCGACCTGGCGACCGCCGTCGAGGAGTCGGTGCACGGCATCCGCGTCCTCAAGGCCTTCGGGCGCGGCAGCCATGCCCTGCGCAAGTTCACCCGCCAGGCCGAGACGCTGCGCGAGACCGAGATCAGCAAGGCCAAGGCCGTCGGCTGGATCTGGTTCTGGCTCGTGCTGCTGCCCGACATCGCCTTCGCGCTGTGCCTCGGCGCGGGAATCTACCTCGTCTCGGTCGGCGAGATCGACACCGCCGCGCTCATCGCCTTCTTCGCGATGGCGACGATCCTGCGCTGGCCGGTCGAGTCGATCGGGTTCCTGTTCTCGTTCCTCGTCGACGCACGCACTGCGACGGACCGCATCTTCGAGGTGTTCGACGAGCAGAACACGATCGTCGACCCCGAGAACCCGGTCTCGATCGCGGAGCCCCGCGGCGAGCTGGTCTTCGAGGGGGCGCGGTTCCGGTATCAGGATGCCGCGGCCACCGAGCGCGACCTGCTCGACGGCATCGACCTGTCGCTGCGACCCGGCGAGACCATGGCTCTCGTCGGTCTGACGGGGTCGGGAAAGACGACGCTCACGACCCTGCCCGGGCGCCTTTACGACGTCACCGGCGGTCGCGTGCTGATCGACGGCGTCGACGTCCGCGACCTGCCGTTGACCGAGCTGCGCCGTCACGTCGGCATGGCTTTCGAGGACGCGACGCTGTTCTCGCAGACCGTGCGTGAGAACGTCCTGCTCGGGCGCGAGGACCTCGACCCGCAGAGCGCCGAGGGGGAGCGCGTCATGCGCGAGGCCCTTCAGGTCGCGCAGGCCGCGTTCGTCGACGACCTGCCCGACGGCGTCGACACCGTCATCGGCGAAGAGGGGCTCAGCCTCTCGGGCGGTCAGCGTCAGCGCCTCGCGCTCGCGCGCGCCGTCGCGGCGCGTCCGGCCGTCCTCGTCCTCGACGACCCGCTGTCGGCGCTCGACGTCGACACCGAGGCGCTCGTCGAGGACGCCCTCCGTGTGGTCCTGGCCGAGACGACGGCGCTCGTCGTCGCGCACCGGCCCTCCACCGTCACGCTCGCCGACCGCGTCGCGCTCCTCGAAGAGGGACGCATCACCGCCGTCGGCACGCACTCCGAGCTCCTGCGCACCAGCGAGCACTACCGGCACGTCATCTCGAGTCTCGAGGACGAGCAGGAACGTCAGCACAAGAGGGAGGTGTCCCTGTGAGCACCGTCACGGGCACCAGCGGCGAAGACCGCTCCGATTACACCCGCGAAGAGAGCCGGCAGATCCGGCGTCGCTCGCTGCGACTCCTCGGGTCGCTCGTCACGCCGCTGAAGATGCAGCTCGTCCTCGCGGGGATCGTGCTGGTCATCTCGACCGTCCTCCGCGTCGCCGGTCCCGCCCTCGTCGGCTGGGGCATCGCGAACGCGCTCCCGGCCGTCCAGAAGGAAGCCGACTGGATGCCGACGATCGTCGTCGTCATCATCTTCCTGATCTCCGCGATCGGCGGCGCCGCGCTCATCGGCTGGTACGCCGTCGTCGTGGCGCGCCTGACCCAGGCGGTCATGCTGGACCTCCGCAAGCGGATCTTCCTGCACACGCAGAAGCTCAGCCTCGAGTTCCACGAGTCGTACACGTCGGGCCGCATCATCTCGCGTCAGACGAGCGACCTCGACACGATCCGCGAGCTGCTCGACGGCGGTCTGAACGAGCTCGTCTCGGGCCTGCTGTACGGCGGGTTCACTCTCGTCGCGCTGATTCTGCTCGACTGGCAGTCCGGTCTCGTCCTCGCAGCCATGGGCGTCCCGCTGTTCTTCCTCATGCGCTGGTTCTACCTGCGCTCGCAGGTCGTCTACCGCGAGTCCCGCGTCGTGAGCGCCAAGGTGATCGTCAAGTTCGTCGAGACGATGACCGGTGTCCGCGCCGTCAAGGCGTTCCGCAAGGAGCCGGCGAACGACCGCGAGTTCGGCGGTCTGGCGAGCGACTACCGCGACATCAACATGCGCTCGATCCGCCTGTTCGGCACGTTCGAGCCCGCGATGATGGCCCTGGCATCCTTCGCCCTCGCGGCAGTGCTGCTCTGGGGTGGTCTGCGCGTGGTGAGCGGGGCTCTCGAGCTCGGTTTCCTGCTGTCGGCCGTCCTGTACGTCCGGAACTTCTTCGCGCCGATGCAGGAGGTGGCGTTCTTCCTGAACTCCTACCAGTCCGCCACGGCGGCGCTCGAGAAGGTGTCGGGCGTCCTCGAGGAGTCGCCGACCGTCCCGGATCCGGCGAAGCCGGTCGACCTCCGCGAGGCCAGCGGCCACCTGAGCTTCGACGACGTGACCTTCGGGTACTCCGAGACGAAGATCATCCTGCCGGACTTCCGCCTCGACATACCCGCCGGGCAGACGATCGCCCTCGTCGGGACGACGGGTGCCGGCAAATCGACGCTCGCCAAGCTCGTCGCACGGTTCTACGACCCGACGAAGGGTGCGGTGACGCTCGACGGCGTCGACCTGCGGGAGCTGCACCCGAAGGATCTGCGCCGCGCGATCGTCATGGTCACGCAGGAGGCCTACCTGTTCAGCGGGACCGTCGCCGACAACATCGCCCTCGGCAAGCCCGACGCGACGATGGACGAGATCCGTGCGGCGGCGCGCGCCGTGGGGGCGGACGGCTTCATCCAGAAGCTGCCCGACGGCTACGACACCGACGTGAACAAGCGCGGCGGCCGCGTATCGGCGGGGCAGCGTCAGCTGATCTCGTTCGCGCGCGCCTTCCTCGCCGACCCGGCCGTGCTGATCCTCGACGAGGCGACGGCGTCGCTCGACATCCCGAGCGAACGGCAGATCCAGGAGGCTCTCGGCACCCTGCTCGCCGACCGCACGGCGATCATCATCGCGCACCGCCTGTCGACGGTCGCGATCGCCGACCGCGTGCTCGTCATGGAGCACGGCCGCATCATCGAGGACGACACCCCCGACGCCCTCATCGCGGGCACGGGCAAGTTCGCCCAGCTGCACCGGGCCTGGCGCGAGTCGCTCGTCTGAGTCGATCCTGATCCGCTGACGGATGCCGGGGCCCGATGTCGGGGCCCCGGCATCCGTCGTTCGCGGCGGCCGAGTGTGCCGGATGCAGGTTCAGGGGGTGTTCACCGCGCTCAGGGCACCATCGGAGCCGTCTGAACCTGCACTCGGCACGGTCACCGCGCGTCGCGTGCGGGTCAGATCGCGCCGGCGCGGTGGACGGCGGCGCCGAGCGGATGCGCGGGGGTGATCTCCGCCAGGGCGAGGGCGCCGTCGATCCCGACGCCGCGGGGCGAGACGAGGCGGAGGTCCTCGCCGAGTTCGGACTCGAAGGCGTCGTGCAGCGTTCGCGAGGCGAAGACCCCGCCGATGGCGCAGACGTCGAACGCCGGCTCGTCGGTGCGCACGCGTCGGACCGCGGTCCGGGCGGATGAGGCGAGCTCGTGCGCCGCGCGACGCGAGATGTCCTGCGCCACCGCGTCGCCGGCATCCGCGGCTGCAGCGACCTCGCGAGCGAGCGAGGCGACGACGCGCACGCGGTCGTGGTCGGCCTGCAGCGCCATGTAGGCCTGCGTCAGGTCCGGCCAGCGCGACAGCGCGGCCTCGGTCAGAACCGTCGCGGGGCCGCGTCCGTCGTAGGCGCGCATCACGGCATCGAGGGCCGCGCGCCCGATCCAGTAGCCGCTGCCGGCGTCGCCCATGATCCAGCCCCAGCCGTCGACCCGCGCCGTCTCGGTCTCGCCGACGGCCAGAGTGACGACTCCGGTGCCGGCTGCGACGACGGCGCCGTGCCGATCGCCCAGCGCACCGAGGAACGACGTCGTCGAATCATGCGCGAGCATCGTCGCCTGCACGCCGTCGGCGTGGACCAGCGCGAGGAGCGCATCCGCATCGGCGTCGCGGTCGGTGAGTCCCGAGATCCCCGCCGTCACGACGTCGAGGTTGGTGCCGGTCCGCGCGAGGGTCTCGCGCACGACGTCGGCGAGCTGCGGCAGGAGGGGGATGCCGGTGTGGATGCCGCGGAACGTCAGGTCCTCGCGGCGGGTGCCGTCGTCGACTCGCACCTTGATGTCGCTCTGTCCCGCATCGATGGCGAGCACTCGGCGCGCGTTCATCGTCCTCCTCCGGTGGTGGCGCCTGCCAGCGCCCGGTACCGCTCGCGCAGGAACTCTCCCGCCGGCTTGCCATATGGACAGTAGTCGTCGTTGCGGGCGGCGACGTCCGGGTCGTAGAGCTCGGCCGGCCAGTCCCAGAGGAAGAACCCCGACATCCACTCGCGTTCCGCGCACGCGTCGAACATGACGCGGTAGTAGTCGAGCTGCGCCTGTCCCGACGGCGCGCCCTCGAGAGCCCAGTCGTTCGGTCGCATCGGGGAGTTCTCGCGCGAGGGGCATCCCGCTTCGAGGAAGACGAACGGTTTGCCGGATGCCGCGACGACCGCCTCGATCCGGTCGAGGTTCTCCTGCCACGCGTCGATCGGGTAGTAGCCGCTCGAGGAGATCACGTCGACCGCGTCCCACCAGCCGACCCGGTCCTCCTGGTACTTGTCGCAGTTGTACGTCACGAGTCCGGAGTACACCTCTCGCACCGCCCGCACCAGGTCACGCCAGTGCGCCTCCTGCCCGTCGGCGCGCACCATCTCGCACCCGATGCAGAGCATCGCGCAGCCCTCGGCCTGGGCGATGCGTGCGGCGTCGAGGATGAATTCCCGGTACGAGGCGAACCACTCCGTCCAGCTCGGCTCGCCGGGCACGTCCCAGTCGAAGAAGCCGATGAACGCGCGCCAGGTCCCGTCGGCGACGTTGACGACCGGCTTCAGACAGACCTTCAGGCCGCGGTCGTGTGCCGCGCGGATGGCGTGGACGATCTCGTCCTCGGTGACCGTCGGCTCGTCGCGGAACGGGATCTCGGTCGAGAACGCGGTCGTCTGCAGCGCGGCGTACGAGAGCGCCGTCCACGTGACGCCGTGGTCGACCATCGCGTCGAGGGATGCCGCGGCCGCAGGTGTCGTCCACGTTCCGCGGACGCCCGTCCACCCCCACGTCATCCCGCAGACGAATCCATCCGGCAGGCTCATCCGGTCACCAGCTGGTTGGCGGAGCGGAGCACGCGGGGGTCCGCGAGCGCGTCCGCGTCGAGCGCGACGCCGGCGTCGTGGCGCACGACGATGCGTCCGGTCTCGCCGGGGAGCAGCGTGAGCAGGCCGTCGGCGGGCTGCGCGGAGGCATGCACCTTGTCGGCGAGCAGCGAGACCTCGCGGGCGAAGCGCGCAGCCGTGATGCTGACCTCGGTGCCTCCCTCGACGGCGCGCGTCGAGACCGTCAGACCGGGATCGCCGAGCGTCGAGTCGCGCGGCTCGGCGAAGTACCAGATTCCGCGCGCGCCGTCGGCATCGACCACGAGCGCCTCGGACGCGGCATCCGCCGCCGTGGCGAGCTCGGCATCGATCGACATGACGAGTGTTCCCCGGGCCTCGACGGTGACGTCCACCGCCGTGTCGGCGAGCACGTCACCGCCGAACGAGACGCGTCGCGTGCGCACCGGAACGCTCCACGCCTCATCGGTGTCGTTTCCGAGGACCGCGACGAGCCGGCCGTCGCGCGGCTGCACCGTCGCGACGCGGGGCGCGAAAGCGTTCTTCAGTGCGTGGAACAGCGGCTTGACCCGCTCGGCCCCGTCGATCGCGGCCCACGAGGTGACCGGCCAGCAGTCGTTGAGCTGCCAGACGACGGCGCCCATCGTGTGCGGCGCCCACGAGCGGAAGTGGTCGAGCGCAGCGCCGACGGCGAGGGCCTGGTTCAGCTGCATCGCCCAGTGCCAGGTCTCCATATCGGCCGGCACCCGGAAGTGGGGGAGCAGACCGTTCGTGAGCTTGACGTTGCCGTCGATGGCCTTCTGGTGGACGATCATGCCCGGCGACTCGGGCGTCAGCGGCGCATCGTCGACGGACTCGACGAGAGTCGTCCACGCCGACGGCGCCTGCCAGCCGAACTCGGCGACGAAGCGCGGCGTGTGGTCGCGATACGTGGTCCAGTCGCGCCGGTTCCACTGCTCCCACAGGTGCATGCTGCCGTGCTGCTCGTCGTTCGGGTGCGGCCCTGTCTGACGACCGGATGCCGCGTCCCAGCCCGTCTCCGGACTGAAGGGGCTCCCGGGGGCGTACGGGACGTGCGGGGCGAGTTCGGCGACGAGGGCGGGGAAGAGTTCGTAGTAGTACGTCGCACCCCAGCTCTTGCCGTCGAGGCTCAGCTTCCAGCCCCAGTCCTCGAAGCCCCAGAGGTTCTCGTTGTTGCCGACGAGCTGCGCGAGCGAGGCGTGCGAGGCGAGTCGGACGATGTTCTCGCGCGCCTCGGCCTCGATCTCGGAGCGCAGGGGCTCCTCCTCGGGGTAGGCGGCGCACGCGAAGAGGAAGTCCTGCCAGACGAGCAGGCCGAGTTCGTCCGCGAGGTCGTAGAAGTCGTCGGACTCGTAGAGGCCGCCGCCCCAGACGCGGATGAGGTTCACGTTCGCGTCGATCGCCTGGCGGAAGCGGCGCTCGTAACGGTCGCGGTCGACGCGCACGGGGAGCGCGTCGTCGGGGATCCAGTTGACCCCCTTCACGAAGATCGGCCGGTCGTTGACGATGAGCGTGTACGGCGTGCCCGCGGCATCCGGCTCGGTGTCCCAGTGGAGGGTCCGGAACCCGACCCGTCGAGTGGTCGCGTCGACCGTCCCGCCCTCGGCGTGGAGGGAGACCTCGACGGTGTAGAGCGACTGGTCGCCGTGACCGACGGGCCACCAGCGGTGGGCCACGGGGAGGTCGACCTCGACGTGCCCGTTCTCCCCGACGGCGGTGGCGACCGCGGTCGCGTCGCCATCCAGGCCCGGACCCCGCACCACCGCACGCAGCTCGAGCGGGGTGCCGGCGGCATCCGTCCGGTCGATGCGGACGTCCACCGACACGCGTCCGCCGTCGCCGTCCGGCGTCGCGACGACGCGGGTCTCGGCCAGTCGCGCGGCCGACCACGACTCGAGGCGCGCCGGCTTCCAGATGCCGCTCGTGTACGTCGCGATGCCCCAGTCCCAGCCGAAGCTGCAGGCGGACTTGCGGATCGCCTCGTAGGGCAGCGGGTACGGACGCGGCCGGGCGCCGAGCTCGATGCTCGCCTGGTTCGCGTACGGCACCGGCGCGCGGAAGGCGACCTCGAGGTCGTTGTCGCCGTCGCGCAGGAGCGCGGCCACGTCGTAGCGGTAGGAGCGGTGCTGATTGGCGACCTCGCCGATCACCGTGCCGTTGAGGCGGATCGCGGCGACCGTGTCGAGACCGTCGAACACGAGGTCGTGGCGCTCGCTGCCGTCGGGCGTCCAGGCGAACGTCGTCCGATACGTCCAGTCGACGAGGCCGATCCACGCCAGCAGCGACTCGTTGTCGCCGTGGAACGGGTCGGGGATCAGGCCCTCGGCGAGCAGATCGACATGGATGCTGCCGGGCACCGTCGCCGGCACGGTGAGACCACCGACGACGTCGGGTACGGGACCCGCGGTGGCGCGGACGGTCCATCCGTCGTGGAGGGGACGGCGGGAGAGGTGGGTCACTTGACGGCTCCTGAGGTGAGGCCCTGGTAGATCCATCGTTGCAGGACGAGGAAGGCGACCAGCGTCGGGATGATCACGACGAGCGTGCCGGCCGCGATCACCTCCCACTGCGCGCCGAAGGGCCCCTTGAATCGGAAGAGGGACGTGGAGATCATGCCCTCGGAGGGCAGGTAGAGGAAGGGGGCGTAGAACTCGTTGTAGACCGCGATGCCCTTGATGATGACGACGGTGGCGATCGCGGGGCGCAGCAGCGGGAGGATCACACGCCAGTAGATCGTCCACCGGTTGGCGCCGTCGATCATCGCGGCTTCGTCGAGCGAGATCGGGATCGACTGCATGAACTGGATGAAGAGGTAGATCGCGATGATGTCGGTGCCCATGAAGAGCAGGATCAGCGCGGCCTTGGTGTCGTAGAGGCCGAGACCGTTGACGAGCTGGAACGTCGCGACCTGACTCGTCACGCCCGGGATGAGGGTGGCCAGCAGGAACAGGCCCATGACGAGCTTCTTGCCCCGGAAGGCGAACCGGTCGAGGGCGTACGCGGCCATCGTGCCGAGTGCGATCGTGCCGACGAGCGAGACGGCCAGCACGATCGTCGTGTTGACGAAGCCCTCGAGCATCTTGCCGCTCGTGAACGCCGTCACGAAGTTGTCGAAGTTCAGCCAGTTCGACGGCGGATCGAACGGCCCCGTCGCCGCGTATTCGCTCGAGCTCTTCATCGAGGCGAACAGCAGCACCGACAGCGGCAGCAGGGTGACGATCGCGGCGATCACGAGGCTCGTGTACTTCGCCGCGGTGGCGCTCATGCTGCCGAGACGCTGGAGCGGCGTCCGCCCCGACCGGCGCCGGGGGAGGGGCGTGGGCTTCGTGGGAGGCATCAGGGTGGCGGTCATGTCAGGTCCACCTTCTCGTCGGGGAACACGCGGCGCTGGATCCACGTCACGACCAGCACGATGGCCAGCAGGACGACGGCCATGGCCGAGGCCAGTCCGACCTGGCGGAAGGAGAACGCGGTCTGCAGGGTCTGGATGACGAAGGTCGCCGACCCGTTGGCGCCGCCGGTCATGATGAACGGCACCTCGAACACCGACAGGCTGCCGGCGATGGCGAGGATGAACGACAGTCCGATGATGCGACGGATGCCGGGGGCGATGATCGACCAGAACTGCTGCCACTTGTTGGCGCCGTCCAGCTCCGCGGCTTCGTAGAGCTCGCGGGGGATCGACTGGATCGCGCCGAGGAAGAGCACGAAGTTCAGCCCCGTGTAGCGCCAGACGGATGTGCCGGCGAGCGACCAGTTGACGACGTCGGGGTCGCCCAGCCACTTCGGCGGGTCGGCGAGGCCGACCCATCCGAGCACGGTGTCGAGGGTGCCTCCGGGCTGGAACAGGTAGAGGAAGACGAACCCGATCGCGACGCCGTTGATCAGGTACGGGAAGAAGAGGATGCCGCGGAACAGGTTCGAGAACCGGGTCGAGAAGCTGAGGATCACCGCGAAGTAGAGCGCGATGGCCATCTGCAGGAAGGAGGCGGCGAAGTAGTAGAGGCTCACCCAGAAGACGCTGAAGATGCGCGGATCGGTGAAGACCTGCACGTAGTTGTCGATGCCGACGAGGTTCTTCTCGAGGTCGATGCCGTCCCAGTCGGTGACCGAGTAGTAGAAGAGGTTCAGCGCCGGCCAGTAGGTGAACAGGAGGAGGAGGCCGACCGCCCCGGAGAGGAAAAGCCAGGGGGTCAGCCGTTGCACGATCCCGCGTCCCGCCCGGCGCGACCCGCTGCCGGGGGCGCCGGATGCGCGGCGTGTGCCGCGCATCCGACGTCCTCGGGCGGGTGCGGACAGGACCGCAGGGGCATCCGCGGGTGCGGAGCCGGAAGCTGCGATCGCCATCGTGGATGCCTCTCTCAGCCGAGCTTCTTCGCCGATGCGCCCCAGCGCTCGTTGAGTTCGGCGAAGTAGCTGTCCTTGTCGCCGTCGGCGGCGCCGCGGGCGATGTCGACGAGCTTCTGGCGGTAGAGCGGGCCGTAGAGGTCGATCTGCGAGTCGTCGGCGATGGCGTTGATCAGACCCTCCTTGCCGGCGGGGGCGGGGTTGATCTCCATGAGCTCGACTCCCGAGTCCTCGAACCCGGCGAGGTTGGCGGGGAGCGGCTTGTCGATGACGGGGGACAGCATGCCCTGCGCCTCCGTGTAGCCGGAGTCGGCGGCGACCCACTGGATCCACGCCCACGCGGCGGCCTTCGCCTTCGAGTGCTTGCTCACGGCGAGGTTGTAGTCGCCGCCGATGACGGCGTACTGGGTGCCGTCGACGTTGGCCGGGAAGGCCATGTAACCGATGTCGTCGGCCGAGCCGCCGTTCGCCTCGGCGGCCGCCTGCATCTGCGAGATGGCCCACGAGCCGAGCGGCATCGTGGCGATCTTGCCGGTGCCGAGGTCGACCTTGGACTGCTCCCAGTTGGTGGTGAGCGGGTCCTCCTCCGTGAGTCCGGCGGCGACCGTGTCGTAGAGGAAGGAGTCGACCGCGTAGGTGTCGGTGCCCTCGGTCCACGGCGCGGGGTTCTCCGCCATCGTGATGGGGGCGTCGGGGTCGTGCGTGATCGAGCCGAGGTTCCCGAAGGCCTGCGTGAGCGGCCAGCCGTCCTTGTAGTTGGTGTACATCGGGATCGCGTCGGTGTTGTCCTTCACCTTCTGCAGCGTCTCGAGCCAGCCGGCCTCGTCGGTGGGCAGGTCGGTGATCCCCGCCGCGTCGAAGACCTTCTTGTTGTAGACGATGCCGTTGGCGTTGCCGCCGAAGGCGAGGCCGTACTGCGTGCCGTCGAAGCTCGCGGCGGGCAGGAAGCGGTACGTGTCCTCGAACGACGAGGTCTTGCCGAGCGGCTCGAGGAACTGCTCGTACTGGTCGGGCTTGATCGCCGGGATGCCGATGACGTCGCCGTAGTTCGTGGTCGACATGCGGGTGAGCATCTCGCCGGCGTAGTCGGTGATGCCCTCGAAGGTGACGTTCACGTCGGGGTACTTCTTGGTGAACTCCTTCGCGTACTTCTCAAAGGTGCCGTCCTCGACCAGGTCGGTGCGCCAGGTGACGACCTTGATGTCGCCGGCCACCTTTCCGTCGATCGTGTTGTCGCCGGCGGGCTGTGTGCCACCGCCGGCGCAACCGGCGAGGGCGATGCCGGCGAGCGTGAGCGTCGCGGCAGCAACGCCGATCCGTGTGCGTGCCATGTGTGCGTCTCCTGTCAGGTTCGTCTTCGAAACCACTCGGGTGCGGGTCGGCAACGGCGCCGACGCGGCTCACGTTAGACCCCCGACCGACCTCTCACAAGGCTTCGATGACAGCGCTGTCTGGACTTGTCCGGATGACGATGCACATCCGCGAAATAGCCCTGGACTGGGGTTTATCATCTCGGATGCGTCTTTGTGAGGCATCCGATGTCAGAAAAATGTCCATCGTCGTCATTTCCGCTCGGACTGCTATCGTGGGCGGCGGGAGGCACGATGACGGTGCAGCAACGGGCCACGCTCGACGACGTCGCGCGGCTGGCCGGAGTCAGCTCCAAGACGGTCTCGCGGGTCTTCGCGCAGCGGGAGCTCGTCGCACCGCAGACGGTCGAGCGGGTCCTCGCCTCGGCGAAGCGGCTGCGCTTCCGGCCCAACAGCCTCGCGCAGGGGCTGCGCCGTGGGGGCAGCCGCACGGTCGGCTTCATCATCGGCGAGCTGAGCAACCCGTTCTACTACAAGGTCGCCGCCGGTATCGAGAAGGAGCTCTCGGCGCACGGGTTCAGCCTCGTCGTCGCCACCACCGACGACACCGAAGAGGGCGAGGGGCGCGTCGCCGATGCGCTCCTGGCGCAGCGCGTCGGAGCGCTGCTGCTGATCCCCGTCGGCGAAGACCAGTCCTACCTCGAGGGGGAGCGTCAGCTCGGGACCCCCGTCATCGCCATCGACCGCCCGGCCCGCAACCTCGCGGCCGACTCGATCGTCCTCGACAACCGCGCGGCCGTCCTCGAGGCGACCCGTCGGCTGACGGCGCTCGGTCACCGGCGCATCGCCTACGTCTGCAACCCGGCATCCGTCTGGACGCAGTCCGAGCGTCTCGCCGGCTACCGCCAGGCGATGGCCGAGGCGGGCATCGAGGCAGGGCGGTGGGAGATGCTGGGCGACGATCTGTCGATTCCGCCGCGGGACCTCGTGCAGCGCCTCTGGCAGCAGGATGCCGCGCCGACGGCCATCATCGCCGGCAACAACCGGGTGACGGTCGGCGCACTGCGCGCGCTGAAGGCGCGCGACGATCAACGGACGGCGCTCATCGGCTTCGACGACTTCGACACCGCGGACGTGCTCGGTGTCTCGGTCATCTCATACGACCCGCTCGAACTGGGGCGACGCGCGGCCACCCTCGCGATGGAGCGCATCGGCGACCCCTCCGGCTTCGTGCGTCAGATCACCCTGCCGACGTGGATCATCGAGCGGGGCACCGGCGAGCGTCCGCCGGTCGACTGAGCGGACTCAGACCCGCGCCGCGAGGAACTCGGTCTGCCGCATCCACTGGTACGCCTGGCCGCCCTCGTGCTCGTTGAAGGGGAAGACCTCGATCTCCTTGTCCGCCCCGGCCCATGCGTTGAAGGCCGCGAACACGGTCGACGGCGGGCAGATCGGGTCGAGCAGGGCGACCGAGAAGAGGGATGCCGCCTGTGCCCGCGCGGCGAAGCTCACCCCGTCGAAGTACGAGAGGGTCTCGAAGACGCGCTCCTCCGCTCCGCGGTGGACGGCCAGGTACCGCGCGACCTCCTCGTACGGGTCGCGGCCCGTCATCCCGACGGCGCGCTCGAAGTGGCAGAGGAAGGGCACGTCGGGCATCGCCGCGACGAGATCGTCGCTGAGGGCTGCCGCCGCGATGGCGATGCCGCCGCCCTGGCTGCCGCCGCACACGGCCACACGGGCGGCATCCACCTCGGGGAGGGAACGCACCGCGTCGATCGCCCGCACCGCGTCGGTGAACACGCGGCGGTAGTAGTAGGTCTCGGGGTCGTCGATGCCCTGAGTCATGTATCCCGGGAAGGCGGGGCCGGAGCCGTGCGGGTCGGGGGTCGCCCCGCCCGATCCCCAGGCGCTGCCTTGGCCGCGGGTGTCCATGAAGAAGTGCGCGTAGCCGGATGCCGCCCACCCGAGCCGCTCCACCGGCAGACCCCGGCCCCCGCCGTACCCGTTGAACTCGACGACGGCCGGCAGCGCGCCGTCGCGCGCGGTCGGCAGGAGCAGCCAGCCCTTCACGGGGTCGCCCGCGAAGCCGGGGAACGTCACGTCGAACGCCTCGATGCCCCGCAGGGGCGTCTCGACCGGGGTGACCACCGGCGACCCGCCGGCCTCCCGCGCGCCGGCGATCGTGCTCGACCAGAAGTCGTCGAAGTCGGCGGGGATGCGGATCTGGGGACGGTAGTCGCGGAGGTCGGGCAGAGGCAGATCGAAGCGCGGCACGGCCTCACCCTAGCGCCCGGGCGAGCCCCGGCGGAGATATCTCGACATCGAGAGAAACCGGGGTCGTGCGATACGCTGAGGAGCATCCGCGACGCCCTTTTCTTGGAGACGACACGTGCCTGATTCCACCATCATCTACACCTACACCGACGAGGCTCCCGCGCTGGCGACGGCGTCCTTCCTGCCGATCGTCGAAGCGTTCGCCGGAAAGGCCGGAGTCCACATCGACACCCGCGACATCTCGCTCGCGGGCCGCATCCTCGCGGCGTTCCCCCAGAACCTCACCCCCGAGCAGCAGGTGGGCGACGCGCTCGCCGAACTCGGCGGTCTCGCCACCCTCCCCGAGGCCAACATCATCAAGCTGCCGAACATCTCGGCATCCATTCCGCAGCTCAAGGCGGCCGTCGCCGAGCTGAAGGCCGCCGGCTACGACATCCCGGACTACCCGGACGAGCCGAAGGACGTGGCAGAGAAGGACATCCGCGCCCGGTACGACCGCATCAAGGGTTCCGCCGTGAACCCCGTCCTGCGCGAAGGCAACAGCGACCGTCGTGCCCCGCTCTCGGTCAAGAACTACGCGCGCAAGCACCCGCACCGCAACAAGCCCTTCGCCGACGGCAGCAAGACCCGCGTCGCGACGCTCGGCCACGACGACTTCAAGTCCAACGAGACCTCGACGGTCATCGAAGGTGACGACGTCCTGACGATCCGCTTCACGGCCGAGGACGGCGCCGTCACCGAGCTGAAGTCGGGACTCAAGGTCCTCCCCGGCGAGGTGGTCGACGCGACCTTCCTCTCCGCGGCGGCTCTCGACGCCTTCCTGACCGACACGATCGCTCAGGCTGCGGCCGAGGACGTGCTCTACTCCGTGCACCTCAAGGCCACCATGATGAAGGTCAGCGACCCGATCATCTTCGGTCACGTCGTCCGCGCCTTCTTCGCCGACGTCTTCTCGCGCTTCGGTGACAAGCTCGCCGCGGCCGGCCTCACCCCGAACGACGGTCTCGGCGCGATCCTCGCCGGTCTCGGCCACGTCGAGGGCGGCGACGAGATCCGCTCGGCGTTCGATGCGGCCATCGCGAACGGTCCCCGACTCTCGTACGTCAACTCCGACAAGGGCATCACCAACCTGCACGTCCCCTCCGACGTGATCGTGGATGCCTCGATGCCGGCCCTCATCCGCAACGGCGGCAAGCTGTGGGGTGCCGACGGCGGTGAGGACGACACGATCGCCGTCATCCCCGACTCCTCCTACGCGGGCGTCTACCAGGCGACCATCGACGACGTGATCGCGAACGGTCCGCTGAACCCGGCGACCATCGGCTCCGTGCCGAACGTCGGACTCATGGCGCAGGCGGCCGAGGAGTACGGCTCGCACGACAAGACGTTCGAGATCCCCGCGGCCGGCACGGTCGAGGTCGTGAACGCGGCGGGCGAGGTCCTCCTCTCGCACGCGGTGCAGTCGGGTGACATCTGGCGTGCGACGCAAACCAAGGACGTCGCCATCCGCGACTGGGTGAAGCTCGCCGTCACGCGTGCCCGTGCGACCGGGGTCCCCGCCGTGTTCTGGCTCGACGAGAGCCGCGCGCACGACGCGAACCTCATCGCGAAGGTGAAGACCTACCTCGCCGACCACGACACCGAGGGGCTCACGATCGAGATCCTCGCGCCGGCCGACGCGACCCGGTACTCGCTCGAGCGAATCCGCCGCGGTGAGGACACCATCTCGGTCACCGGCAACGTCCTCCGCGACTACCTCACCGACCTGTTCCCGATCCTCGAGGTCGGCACGAGCGCCAAGATGCTCTCGATCGTCCCGCTGCTCGCCGGCGGCGGACTGTTCGAGACCGGTGCGGGCGGCTCGGCCCCCAAGCACGTGCAGCAGCTCGTCGGTGAGAACTACCTGCGCTGGGACTCGCTGGGCGAGTTCTTCGCACTGGCTGCCTCGTTCGAGCACCTCGCCGACTACACCGGCAACGCGCACGCGAAGGTCCTCGCCGACACCCTCGACGCGGCCACCGGCACCTTCCTCGAAGAGGACAAGTCGCCCGGACGCGCCCTCGGCACGATCGACAACCGCGGCAGCCACTTCTACCTCGCGACCTACTGGGCGCAGGAGCTGGCTCGTCAGACCGTCGACGCCGAGCTCGCGGCGGCCTTCGCCCCCGTCGCCGAGGCGCTGAGCTCGAACGAGGAGACGATCGTCGCCGAGCTCGTCGCCGTGCAGGGTGCGCCCGCCGAGATCGGCGGCTATTACCGTCCCGACCCTGCGCTGGTCGAGAAGGTCATGCGCCCCTCGTCGACGCTGAACGGCATCATCGACGGGCTCTGATCCGAACGAACGGATGCCCCGGCCGCGTCAGCGGGCCGGGGCATCCGTTCGTTCGGGGGAGTGTCAGAGCTTGATCTGCGCGACGACCTCGCCGTACTCGGTCTCGTCGACGGGAGTGAAACCGACGCGCTGGAAGAACGCGTCCGGCCCGCCCTCGCCCGCTTCGTAGATGACGTTGACGTGGTCGAAACCGCGCGCACGGGCTTCGTCGATGAGCTGGTCGACGGCGTAACGGCCGACGCCGCGGCCCTGGTCGTCGGCATCCACATTGATGCGCCAGAGCACCGAACGGAAGTGCTCGTGGGGGGCGTCCGCATCGAACCCGGCACTCACGAAGCCCACGACCTCGTCGCCGTCGAGGATGACGCGCTGCCACGAGGTGGCGGGATCGACCACGGTCGCCGCGATCGCGTAGCTCTCGGGCGTGACGAACCGTTCCTGGCCCGGCTTGAGGGAGAGCGTGTTCACACCGACGATCGTCGACGCCGACAGTTCTTCTACGCGGAGGTCAGCCATGAGCACAGGCTAACCGGGATCGCCACGGACTGCATCCGAACGATCGATGCGCTTCGCGTCAGGAATGGATCCAGACGTCGCCGCCGTCGGGCATCCAGTCGTAGAGCTTCTTGGCCAGGGCCGGAGGCATGTTGACGCAGCCGGCGCTCATCTGGTTGCCGAAGTTGTTGTGCCAGTACGCGCCGTGGAAGGCCTGGTTGCCGTTGAAGTACATGACCCACGGGACGTCGGGCTGCGTGTACTTGTTGCCGGTGTCGCGCGACGTGCCCTTCATGTCCTGCAGGGGGGTGCGCCAGCCGATCGAGTAGTGACCGGTGTACGTCACCGCGCCGTCGCGGCCGCTGGAGATCAGCCAGGTGTCGACGACCTTGCCGTTCTCCTTCAGGTAGAGCCGCTGCTCGCCGAGGTCGACCTCGGCGAGTCGGACGGTGCTCACCGTGTCGCGCGGCGTCACATCGACGGGCAGGTCGTAGGACGCATCGCCGGTGGCGAGCTGGTCGGCGAAGTCGCGGGCGATGCCCGAGGTCTCACCGAGGACGCGGCCGTCCTGGCCCGCGACGACGGTCGACAGCACGGTGCCCGCCTCGCTCGTGAGGACGTTGGCGCTCTCGGGGTCCTGGTTGACCTTCGTCGGCAGCGCGTCGACGGCCGCCTGGATCGCCGCGGCGTCGGCCGTGTAGCCGAACGTGCCGGACTCGTCGGCCGAGACCTGCAGCCAGGACGCGAGGGTCTCGGGTGCGACAGGCACGGCACGGTCGTCGCCGACGTAGAAGCCGGCCTCGGCGATCATGTCGTTGAGGGTGGTCGCGGTCGCCTCGGCCTCCGCCGTCGTGACGGCCGACGCGACCGGCTCGGGCGTCGGGTCGACGCTGGCGGTGCTGGCGCCGTCGGCGAGGGCGGTCTCGAGGGCGGCGCGGACGGCGTCGATCGACACCCCGGTGCCGTCGACCGCCGGTGTCACCGTGTACGCGCCGTCCTGGAACGAGACGGCCGCAGGCGTCGGATCGGTGTACGCGTCGGGCAGTGCCGCGCGCAGAGCGGATGCTGCCCGGTCGGCGTCGAGGGTGACCTCAGGCGTCCCGTACTCGGCGAACCACGCGGTCACGTTCCACATGGGGCTGCCCGCGAAAGCGGCGTCGGCGACGGCGGAGGCATCGACCGAGGCGCCGAGATCGGCAGCCGACACGGTCGGGCCGCCGTCACCCAGCGAAACCTCGATGGACGCGAGGCGCGACGAGATCGAGTCGGCAGCGGCTCCCGCGGTCTGTCCGCCCACCGGCACTCCGGCGGCGGTCGTCCCCGGGGCGATCAGCACGAGCGAGCACACCGTGGCGGCGGCGACGACAGCGGCGACGGGCAGCCCGATCTTCAGCCACAGACGGCGAGGCTTGGGCGCCGGCTCGGCCGGTGCCCAGCGGACGTCGACGTGCCCACCCGATGCGGGCGTGCCGTCGGCGTCCTGGCGTGTGATGGTCTCGGACATCGATCTCCCCCGAGCTGCGGCCCGGCGTTCCCGACTCCACGGGGATCCGGGGTCTCGTCGCCAGGGCGAATGTCGCTTCCGAAAAGGGTACGCGACGTGGGCTGAATCCGGTTCACCGACCGCACAGATCGTGATAATCGGACACCGCCGTGCGGATGCGGTCGGTGGCGTCGGCGAGGCCCGTGGCGCCGTCGAGGTCGCCCGCCGCGGCATCCGCGGAGGCGTCCGCCAGAACGTCGAATCCGGCGCGGAGGTCGGCGACGATCGCCTCGACGCGTGCATTGTCGATCGATCCGGAGACCTGGCGCAGCGTCGTGCGGACGGCGGCGGTGGCCGTCGCGGCGGCGGCCGGGTCGGCGGCATCCGCCTCGGCGAAGTCGGTCATCGCACCGTCGACGGCGCCCGAGAGGGTCGCGCACGCGGCGGCGACGGTCTGCGTGTCGTGCCGCGGGGCCGCCGGCGTGCACGCGACGGCGATCGCGGCGATCGCGGCGGCGACGAGGAGGGTGCCCGCGGCGCGGGCGGGGCGGGATGCGGACACGTCGGGCCTCCTCGGGTCGGGACCGTTCGAGCCTGTCACGTCTCCGCTGGAGGAACGGTGGAACCCGGGCTCCGGCCGGGCGGGTGACAGCCCCGCACCGCGGGCCGTAGGGTGTGGCCATGCAGCGCACAACGGTGTGGTCGTGGCTCATCGGCGGTCTCCTGCTCGTCGGGCAGAGCGTGCTCGGCGTGCTCCCCGCCCTCGCCGCCCGCGCGGGAGACGCCGCCTCGGTACCGCTCGAACTCGGCGCCGCCGTGCTGGTCGCCGCCGCCTGCGTCGTCTATGCGTTCGGGTTGCGGCCCGAGGAGAGCGTCGTCGCCCGTCGGCCGGCGGGTGTGGTCATGCTGCTCTCGCTGGGCGGGTTCGTCCTGGTGCGCGCCGCGTGGTGGGCCGGCCCCACCGGGTACGCCGTCGGTGCGGAGCCGACCGCGGCGCTGAGTGTCATCGTCGCTTTCCTCCTGGCCATCGGGGGCGCGATCGCGATCCTCCGCATCGGGGTGATCCCGCGGCCGTGGAGTTGGATCCCGATTGCCGCCATCGGTCTGGGGCTCGGCCTCGCCACCATGTTCGCCGTGGCGACACTCGTGGCGCCGGGTGCCGGCGGTCCCGTCGGGGTGCTCCCCGCGTCGATCCCGGGTGTCGTCGGGATCATCTCGATCGTCCTGGCGGTCACGACGCAGCCGTCGCCGGCGCGGCCGTCGGCTTCACCGGCCGGCGCCGCCGTCCGTCACGGCTGAGGAGAGAAGACCTTGCCCGGGTTGAGGATCCCGGCCGGGTCGAAGACGGACTTGATCCCGCGCTGCAGCGACCACTGATCCTCGCCGAGCTCGTCCGCGAGCCAGCGGCTCTTCAGGACGCCGATGCCGTGTTCGCCGGTCAGGGTGCCGCCGAGGGCGATCGCCGCGCGGAACAGGTCGTCGGCCGCGCGCCAGACCTCGGCGGGCACCTCGTCGCCCTCGAAGATGAAGTTGGGGTGCAGGTTGCCGTCGCCGGCGTGACAGACCGTGGGGATCGTCAGCCCGTAGGCGGCTTCGATGCGGGCGATCTCGTCGAACATCGCCGGCAGCGCGCTCCGCGGCACGGACACGTCCTCGATCAACGCCGTTCCCAGCGTCTCCATCGCGGGGTGCATCGCCCGCCGCACCGCCCACAGCTGCGCGGCTTCCGCGTCGTCCGCGGCGAGCCGCACGGCTCCGCCGCTCGCGGCGAGGATGTCCGCGATCTCGGTCTGCTCGTGTGCCGCGGCGGCTCCGTCGGTCTGCACGGTCAGCTGCGTCGCGCCGGGCGTCGGCGGGGCGAGACCGAGGAGCGCATGCGCGGCCGTCAGGCTCACGGCATCCATCAGCTCCATGATCGACGGCTGGATGCCGGCCGCGGTCACGGCGGCGGCTCCGGCGGCGGCGGTGCGGACATCGGGGAAGAGGGCGGTGAGGGTCCGCGTCTCGCCGGGCACGAGCCGACGGAGCTTCAGGGTCGCGCCGACCACGACGCCCAGGGTGCCCTCCGAGCCGATCATGAGTGCCGTCAGGTCGTAGCCCGTGACGCCTTTGACGCTGCGATGACCCGTCGAGATAAGCCGCCCGTCGGCGAGGACGACATCGAGTGCGAGGACGGCGTCGCGGACGACTCCGTACTTCGCGCACAGCAACCCGCCCGCGCCCGTCGCGATGTTGCCGCCGACGGTCGAGATCTCGCGGCTGGCGGGGTCAGGTGCCCACCAGAGACCATAGGGGGCGAGGGTGCGCCCGAGGTCGGCGTTGACGATGCCGGGTTCCACGACGGCGAGGAGGTCGTCCGGGCGGACCTCGAGGACACGGTCCATGCCGCGCACCGACAGGGCGATCTCGCCGGCGCCGGTGTTCGCTCCTCCGGCGAGGCCCGTACCGGCGCCGCGGGTCACGACCGGCGTGCCCGTCGCGGTGGCGATCCGCATCGTGGTCTGGACGTCTGCGACGGATGCCGCGTGCACGACGGCGAGCGGTCGCCCGGCGGCGCGGTGCCCCGACTTGTCGGCGCGGGCCGCGTCGACGGCCGGATCGGAGGTGTCGACGCGCTCCCCGAGCGCCTCGCGCAGCAGAGCGACGACGTCGGTCACGACAGGCGGCGGCGCCCCGCGAGGACGCCGACCACGACGGCGACGACGGCGAAGCCGAGACCGATCCAGGCCTGTCCCGCGCTCCACCAGGCGATCGTCGCGGACAGGTAGATGAGCAGCTCGACGAGTCCGCGCACGAACGGGTGGACGCGGATCACGGCGCGCGGCGAGGCGAACAGGCCCCACACGATGAGCGTCGCGAGGGGCGCGGCGATTCCGAAGACGATGTTCCAGGGGAGGTCCCACGCCGTGAAGCCCCAGATCGCGAGTGATGCCACCGCGAAGAGGGTGCACAGGAAGCTGAGGAGGTCGAGGGCCGAGAGCCGCTCTGCGGTCGCGGTGGTCCCGGTGGCGGCGGGTGCCGTGGCGGCGGGTGCGGGCTCCGCGGGTCGTTCGGGGCGGACGTGGGGGAGCTCGGACATGCCTCGATTCTACGGGGGCCGTCGTGACGGCCGGAGTGTAACGAGTTTGTTAAGACTGCTTGCAAAAGCGGGTCGCTCTCTTGCGGCATCCGTATTCGTAAGGCTTACTAACAAACATGCCGAGCCCGACCCGATCCGCAGCCGTGACCCGCTCCCGACGTGCCGCGGGCAAGATCCTCCCCGAGCACGCCCGTGCCCACAATCGCGCACTCGTGCTGCAGTCGCTCTTCTCCGCAGGGGCGATGAGCCGCGCCGATCTCGCGCGCGAGACCGGACTCACCCGGGTCACCATCTCGGATCTCGTGGGGTCGCTCATGGAGGACGGGTACGTCGTCGAGCAGGGTGTGCGGGAGGCATCCGGTCCCGGCAAGCCCGCCATGCTCGTCGACATCGCGCGCGACGGTCACCGCATCGTCGGACTCGACCTGTCGGGCAGCGAGAGCCTCGTCGGCGCGGTGCTCACCCTCGACGGCGAGATCGTCGCACGCCACAGCGTCCCGGTCCCCGCCCGGCAGAGCGAGGTCCTCGACGCGATCGTCGCCCTCGCCCGCACGGTCGTCGCCGACGCCCATGCCCCGGTCCTGGGTCTCGGCGTCGGGACACCGGGCGTCGTCGACGACCGCGGCGTCGTCCTCGCGGCGCCCGGCTTCGGGTGGGCGGATCTCGACCTCGCCGGGGCCCTCGAGCGCGACCTCGGACTCCCCGTGCTCGTCGCCAACGACGCGAACGCCGCGGTCCTCGCCGAGCACACGTTCGGCGGCGCCGGCGACGACGTGATCCTCGTCCGCGTCGGCCGCGGTGTCGGCGCGGGCCTCCTCACCGGGGGAGAGCCGCTCGCCGGTGCCCGCTTCGCCGCCGGCGAGATCGGCCACGTCACCGTCGGCACCGACGGCGGACCCGCCTGCGCCTGCGGCAAGATCGGATGCCTCGAAGCCTGGCTCGCCGTCCCCGCACTCACCGAGCGCATCGCCGCCACCGGCGACCCCGACAGCGTCCTGCGCGACGCCGGCGAGCGGCTCGGCATCGCCCTCGCGCCCATCGTCGGAGCGCTCGACCTGTCGGAGATCGCGCTCTCCGGCCCCGCCGACCTGCTCGGCGGGGCGCTCGCCGAGGCCGCGGCCGAGACGGTCCGCACCCGCACCCTCGCCACGTTCCACGACGGGCTCCAGGTGCGGATGTCGACCCACAGCGAGGACATCGTCCTGCGCGGTGCGGCCGTCATGGTCCTCTCCGGTCGCCTCGGAGTGTCCTGACCCGCACCACCCGCATCCGCGACGACCCGTCCGGGCCGCCGCATCCCCACACAGTGAAGGAATAGCTATGAAGAAGACCCTCGGAGCACTGTCGCTCCTCGGCGCGTCAGCCCTCCTCCTCTCCGGCTGCGCCGGTGGCGGGACGCCCACCGGCGGGAGCGCCGAGACCGGCGACCTGACCGTCTGGCTGGTCGGCACCGACACGCCCCAGGACGCGCGCGACTATCTGAAGAAGACGTTCGAAGACCAGAACGACGGCTGGACCCTCACGATCGAGGAGAAGACGTGGGCCGACACCGGTGAGGCGTACGTCGCCGCGCTCTCGTCCAACGACGCGCCCGACATCGTCGAGGTCGGCAACACGCAGGCGCCGGGATTCATCTCGCAGGGCCTGTTCGCCGACCTCTCCGGCATCCAGGACGACCTCGGGGGCGACGACATGCTGACGAGCTTCGTCGACCTCGGGTCGGAGGACGGCACGCTCTACGCAGCGCCGTACTACGCCGGATCGCGCGTCGTGTTCTACTCGCCCGCCAGCTACTCCGGAGAGGTCCCGACGACGCTCGCCGACTACGTGAAGGCCGGCATCGACGGGACCACTGCAACGAAATCGGGCATCTACGCCCCCGGCAAGGACTGGTACAACGCCCTGCCCTACATCTGGGCCAACGGCGGCGAGATCGCCACCCTCGACGGCGAGAAGTGGGTCGGCGGATTCTCGAGCGAAGGCGGGATCGCGGGCCTCACGATGCTGCAGGACGTCTACACGAACGCGACCATCGCCCCCGCCGACTCCGACGAGACCGACCCGCAGGTGCCGTTCTGCGCCGGCGAGGTCGGGTTCCTCTCGGCGCCGGCGTGGGTGAAGTGGTCGATCCTCGCGGCCGCCGACGCCGAAGCGCCCGGATGCCCCGACGAGGCCGGTAAGGACCTGGCGGCGTTCGCCCTGCCCGGCATGAGCGCCGGCGAGGTCGCCCCGGTCTTCGCAGGCGGCTCGAACATCGCGGTCGCCGCGAAGTCGGACGCGCAGGACAAGGCGCAGGCGGCGCTGGAGATCATCCTGTCGGAGGGGTACCAGAAGATCCTCGCCGAGAACGGGCTGATCCCCGCGCGAACCTCGTTCGCGCAGTACCTGCCCGACGACGCCATCACCGCCGAGGCGGCCAAGGCCGCGGCATCCTCCAAGGCGGTCCCGGCGAGCCCCAAGTGGGCCGAGGTCGAGTCGGCCGGCGTCATCAAGGACGCGCTCGTGAAGATCGCGCAGGGAGGCGACGTCACCGAGATCGCCACCGCCCTCGACGGTCAGATCGAAGCGATCCTCAACTCCTGACCGACCTGTGCAGGGGGCGGTCGTCCCCCGGCTGCCCCCTCACCCTGCACGGAGACGATGATGTCCGGAACCCTCACACGCCCCGCCCCGCCGGCGCCGCCACGCGATCGCCTCGCCACCGCGGCCCGCGAGCGCGGCCGCCGTCGCAAGGACGGCGCGGCGGCGCTCACCCTGCTCGGCCCCTCCCTCGTCATCCTCGGGGTGATGGTCGGATACCCCGCGGTCCTCATGGTCGTCCAGTCGTTCACCGACTACTCGATCCGCGACAAGGTGCAGGGGACTCTTCCCGACGTGGTCGGCCTGGACAACTACCTCGAGGTGTTCACCGCGTCCGACTTCCCGGCGGTGCTCGTGCGCAGCCTCGGGCTCATGCTCGTCATGACCGTGCTGATCGTCGGGCTCGGCGCACTCGTCGCGGTGCTCATGACACGACTCACCCGCGGCTGGCGCCTGCTGGTGTCGATCGGGCTGCTCCTCGCGTGGGCGATGCCGCCGCTGGCGGCGACCACCGTCTGGGGGTGGATCTTCGACGCGCAGTACGGCCTCGTGAACTGGCTGCTCAACTCCGTCACCGGGTCCGCGGACTTCACGAACCACTCCTGGCTCCTCGACCCCTGGTCGTTCTTCGCCGTCCTCACGATCATCGTCGTGTGGCAGGGGGTCCCCTTCGCCGCCTTCACCCTCTATGCCGCGCTCGGGCAGGTTCCGGGCGAGGTCCTCGAGGCGGCGTCGCTCGACGGCGCGACCGGGCTGCAGCGGTTCCGCCTCGTGGTCTACCCGTACCTGCGGAACGTGGTGACCGTCGTCGTCGTCCTGCAGGTGATCTGGAACCTCCGGATCTTCACGCAGGTGTACACGCTGCAGCAGCGCGGTGGGCTCGTCTCGGAGACGAACGTCCTCGGCACCTACATCTTCCGTCAGGGGGTGGGCGAGTTCGGGGTGACCAGCGCGATCGGCGTGCTCACCGTCATCCTCCTGCTCGCCCTGTCCTGGGGCTACGTCCGGACGACCCTCAAGGAGGAGGAGCTGTGAGCACGCAGATCACGCCTGCCGCGCAGCTGGCGACCGTCGGCGTCGACGAGGTCGCCGGCCGGGTCGGCGACGCGCGGACGCCCGTCGCGGGATCGCTCGCCGCACGGCGGCGTCACCGCTCACCGCTCGGCCGCGTGGTGCTCAACGTCGCAGCGCTCGTCGTCTTCGCGTGCTCGGTGTTCCCCGTCTACTGGATGCTGAACATGTCGTTCACGAGCGGCGAATCGATCATCAGCCGTACGCCGAGCTTCCTGCCGCTGGACTTCACGCTCCGCAACTACGAGACGGCGTGGACGCGACCCGCAGCGCCCGGGCAGACCGATTTCGTGCACGGACTGATCAGCTCGGGTCTCGTCACGGTCGGCGTCCTCGTCATCACCCTCCTCGTCGCGTTCCTCGCCTCGATCGCGGTCGCCCGCATCCGCTTCCGGGGACGCCGCTCGTTCATCGTCTCGGTCCTCATCGTGCAGATGATCCCGGGTGAGGCGATGATGTTCACGATCTACGGGATGATCGACGACTGGCGGCTCATGAACACGCTCGTGGGGCTCGGCATCGTCTACATCGCCGCGGTCGTCCCGTTCACGATCTGGACGCTGCGCGGGTTCGTCGCGGGGGTCCCGGTCGACCTCGAGGAGGCGGCCATGATCGACGGGTGCACGCGGTCGCAGGCGTTCTGGAAGGTCACCTTCCCGCTCCTCGCTCCGGGTCTCGTCGCCACCGGCGTCTTCGCGTTCATCCAGTCGTGGAACGAGTTCACGATGGCGCTCCTGCTGCTGCGGGGCCAGAACCTGACGCTGCCGCCGTGGCTCCTGTCGTTCCAGTCCGCGACCGAAGCGACCAACTGGGGCGCGGTGATGGCGGCATCCACCCTCATCTCCATCCCCGTCGTCGTCTTCTTCCTCATCGTGCAGGGGCGGATGTCGGGCGGGCTCGTCTCGGGCGCCGTGAAGGGCTGACATGCGCGTCGGAATCGACGTCGGCGGCACGAAAACGTTCGCCGTCGCGGTGGATGACGGCGGTCGCGTCGTCGCGACCGACCGCCGCGCGACCGGGCGGGGAGCCGAGGCCGTCGTCGACGGGATCTGCGCGGCCGTGCACGCCGTGCTCGGCGACGCGCCGCCGGGCCCCGTCGGAGTCGGCATGCCGGGGCAGGTCTCGCCCGGCGGCGTCGTCCGGCACGCGCTGAACCTCGGGATCGGGAGCGTCGACCTGGCCGAGGCCGTCGCCGCCCGGATCGGTGTGCGGCCCGTCGTCGAGAACGACGTGCGCGCCGCCGCCGTGGGCGCGGCCGCCCTCCTGCCGGCAACGGACTCGCTCGCCTACCTGAACCTCGGGACGGGCGTCGCCGCGGGGATTGTCCGGGCCGGGATGCCATGGCGCGGCGCGCGTGGCGCCGCCGGCGAGATCGGGCACCTCAGCGTCGACCCCGCGGGGCCGGTCTGCCCCTGCGGGCAACGCGGATGCATCGAGGCGCTCGCCGGCGGCGCCGGGGTCGCCGCGCGGTGGGGGGAGCCGTCGCCGCTCCCCGTCGCCGAGGTGTTCGACTGCGCGGATGCGGGCGACCCGCTCGCCCGGTCGCTGCGGGCGGATCTGGTTCGTGGCGTGGCCGCCGCGGTGCAGGTGCTCGTGCTCACGGCCGACGTCGAGCTCGTCGTCCTCGGCGGCGGGGTGTCGCGCCTGGGTGAGCGGGTGTTCGCGCCGGTGCGCACGGCGCTTCGGGCCGCGGCATCCGGGTCGGCCTTCCTCGCCTCGCTCGATCTGGCGGAGCGGCTCGCCCCGGTGCCCGCGGGCGAGCCCGTCGGCGCGGTCGGTGCCGCATTGCTGGCGGGCTCGCCCGTCGGGGTCGCGCCGGGACTCTGATCGATGTGCTGGTCGGTATTCAGTCTCGACGCGAGTCCGCTGGGCGTGCGGGGGCGGATCCCCGGGCGTCAGCTCAGCGGCCGCACCGATCGGGACTGAATACCGAATGCGGCGTCTGACCGGCGATCGGAGGGAGCCGCGGCTCAGACCGTCCCGGAGAAGACCCGCCGCACGTGCAGATCGCTGCTCAGGAGCACCGCGTCGGCGACGGCGCCGACGGCGAGGGAGCCGAGCTCCGGCCGACCGATGGTGCGCGCCGGTGTCGCGGTGAGCGCGGCGACGGCGTCAGGCAGTGCCACACCCGCCGCGACGGCGGTGCGGAGCGCGGCATCCTGCGTCAGGGTGGAACCTGCGATTGTCCCGTCGGCCAAGCGCGCGACACCCGCGTCGACCGTGACCGACAGCGACCCGAGAAGGTAGGTCCCGTCCGCGGCGCCGGCGGCGGCCATCGCGTCGGTCACGAGCGCGATCCGGCCCGGGGCAGCGGCGAACAGCATCCGGATCACGTCGGGGTGCAGGTGAACACCGTCGGCGATGACCTCGAGGGTCACGCGGGGGTCGCCGGTCGCGGCGCCCACCGGTCCCGGGGCGCGGTGGTGGAGTCCCGGCATCGCGTTGAAGGCGTGGGTGAGGAGGGTGGCGCCTGCGTCGAACGCGCGGCGCGTGGCCTCGACGTCGGCATCGGTGTGACCGACCGCGACGACGACGCCGGCCGCGGCGAACTGGGCGATCGCGTCGTGCCCGCCGGGCAGTTCGGGCGCGAGCGTCACCTGCACGAGCGAGCCGTGCGCCGCCTCGATCAGCGCGGCGACGGCCTCGGGCGTGGGGGTGAGGAGAAGGGCAGGATCGTGGGCACCGTGGTGCGCCGGGTCGAGGAACGGGCCCTCCAGGTGCGCGCCGAGGACCGAGGCATCCGCTTCCGCGAGCTCGGCGATCGCACCGAGACGGGTCGCGAGGTCGGCGGGGGAACCGGCGACCAGCGAGATGACGGCGCGCGTCGTGCCGTGCGCGAGGTGCGTCGCCCGGGCGACGCGGATCGCCTCGATGCCGTCCTCGTGCGCGCGACCGCCTCCGCCGTGCCCGTGCAGGTCGACGAAACCGGGCGTGAGCACCGCGCCCGACGCATCGACGACCTCGTCGGCGCCGAGCGAGCGCCACGACTCCCCGGTGCCGGATGCCGCGACCCGACCGGCCTCGACGCGGATCCACGCGTCCGGGGTCTCCGCGCCGGCGTCGATCAGCCGGGCGGAGTGGATGATGCGGGTCACGTCGTCCACGGGACCTCCGCGAGGGCGGGGAAGCGGATGCCGAGCGAAGTCCAGAGCGGCCCGAGCCCGCCGACCCGCGCGCGGAACGAGTCCCACGTGCGCTCGGGGCCGGTGGCGGCGGACCACGCGATCTCGGCCGCGGCCGCGATGCGGGGGAAGGCGAGTGCGTCGATGTCGGCGAGGCTCGCGACGGTCTCGGTCCACAGCGGAGCCTCGACGCCGAGGATGGCGTCCTCGACGAGACCGTCGACGACCGCGGTCGGCTCCCACGAGTACGAGCGCTCGAGGCTCGTCGCGCCGTTCGCCCAGGTGAGACCCAGGGGTGCGTCGTCGGTCGGCTTCATGTCGAGGTAGATCGCGTCGGCAGGCGAGAGGATGACGCGGCCGCCGCGCTCGGCGAAGGCGCGGGCGTGCTGGGGCGCGGCATCCGTCGGCGTCGCGAAGCCCCAGTACTGGCCGATCGTGCCGGGAGCCAGGCCCGCGACGGCGCCGGCCTCATGCCAGGCGATCGGCGTCTTGCCGAGGTCGGCGATGACGGCGCTCGCACGCGTGACGAAGTTCGCGAAGTCCTCGGGCGTCGTCCCGTGGGACTCGTCGCCGCCGAAGTGCAGCCAGGGTCCCGGGGTGAGCCCGGCGAGTTCGGCGAAGACGTCGCGCACGAAGGCATACGTCGCCTCGTCGTGGACGCGGAGCGACGAGAAGCCGACCGCGGTGCCGGTGTACGGCTCGCCCTCGACGGGGATCGCGCCCTCGGTGATCACGTCCGTGACCGGCGCCTCGGCGATCTCCGGGTAGGCGAGGGCGACGGCGTGCGTGTGTCCCGGCATGTCGAACTCGGGGACGACGGTCATGTGACGGGATGCCGCGTACGCGACGATCTCGCGGTACTCGTCCTGCGTGTAGAAGCCTCCGGGAGCCCCGTCGACCGCGGTCGTCGAAGCCCTCTCGGTGAGCTCGGGACGCGAGCGCAGCTCGAGCCGCCAGCCCTGGTCGTCCGAGAGGTGCAGGTGCAGGACGTTGAGCTTCAGCGATGCGGCGCGGTCGATGTACGCCCGCACCGTGTCGACTCCGTGGAAGTGGCGCGCGACGTCGAGCATGACCCCGCGGTACGCGAACCGCGGGGCGTCCGCGATGCGGACGGCCGGCACCACCCAGCGCTCGCCGTCACGACGGACGAGCTGACCGAGCGTCTGCACGCCGGAGAAGAGGCCGGCGGCATCCGCTCCCGTGATCCGGATGCCGGTGGCCGCCGCCTCGAGGACGTACGACTCCGCGGGGCCGCCGTCCCGCACGTCGAGCACGATGCCGTCGCCGTCCGGCAGATCGAGGCCCGTGCGCGCGGCGACGAGGGAGCGGAGGGCGGTCGCGGCATCCGTCTCGCCCATCAGGCCGGCCCCGGCGAGGTCGAAGGCGGGCCCCTTCTGGACGGCGACGTCCGCGGGGAAGGGCACGAGGGGGAGGGGCACCGGAGCCACCGCCGTTCTGTAAGGTGTCCTAACAAAACCGATCGGGCCAGCCTATCAGCGGCCCCATCCGTTATGCTCGCAGTGTCGCGACTGGCGTTGAGGTGGGCTACCACCGGGGAGCGATTGACACGGCATTCGACCGCGCGCCTGGGCCGATGCGAGATTCCTCATCCCGAAAGCCGTCGTCAGGAGATCGTCATGACCGATTCGCTGTTCAACGCCCCCCTCTCCGAGGTCGATCCCGAGATCGCCGATGTGCTCGAGCGGGAGCTCGACCGTCAGCGCGGGTTCCTCGAGATGATCGCCTCCGAGAACTTCGTTCCCGTCTCGGTGCTGCAGTCGCAGGGCTCCGTCCTTACCAACAAGTACGCCGAGGGATACCCCGGCCGCCGCTACTACGGCGGCTGCGAGGTCGTCGACGTCGCCGAGGAGCTCGCGATCGAGCGCGCCAAGGCCCTCTTCGGCGCCGGGTTCGCCAACGTGCAGCCCCACTCGGGTGCGTCGGCCAACGCCGCGGTCCTGCACGCGATCGCCCGCCCCGGCGACACGCTGCTCGGCCTCTCGCTCGACCACGGCGGCCACCTCACGCACGGCATGAAGATCAACTTCTCGGGCCGCCTGTACGACATCGTCGCGTACGGCGTCGACGCCGAGACCTCGCTCGTCGACATGGATGAGGTCCGCCGTCTCGCGATCGAGCACAAGCCGAAGGTCATCATCGCCGGCTGGTCGGCCTACCCCCGTCAGCTCGACTTCGCCGCCTTCCGCGCGATCGCCGACGAGGTGGGCGCCCTCCTCTGGGTCGACATGGCGCATTTCGCCGGCCTCGTCGCCGCGGGCCTGCACCCGTCGCCCATCCCGCACGCGCACGTCGTCTCGACCACCGTGCACAAGACGATCGGCGGCCCCCGCTCGGGCCTCATCCTCTCGAACGACGCCGACATCGCCAAGAAGATCAACACCGCCGTCTTCCCCGGTCAGCAGGGCGGGCCCCTCATGCACGTGATCGCCGCGAAGGCGACCGCGTTCAAGCTCGCGATGACGCCGGAGTTCAAGGAGCGCCAGGAGCGCACGCTCCGGGGAGCGGCGATCCTCGCCGATCGCCTCACCCAGGACGACGTGAAGAACGCCGGCATCGCCGTGCGCTCGGGCGGCACCGACGTGCACCTCGTGCTCGTCGACCTGCGCGACGCCGCGATCGACGGCAAGCAGGCCGAAGACCTGCTGCACGACATCCGGATCACGGTGAACCGCAACGCGGTCCCGAACGACCCGCGTCCGCCGATGGTCACCTCGGGTCTGCGGATCGGCACGCCGGCGCTCGCGACCCGCGGCTTCGGCGACGCCGAGTTCACCGAGGTCGCCGACGTCATCGCGCTCGCGCTGCTGCCGGGTGCTGACCACGAGGCGCTCCGCGCGCGCGTCGCGAAGCTCGCCGACGCGTTCCCGCTCTACCCCGGCCTGCACCAGTGACCGCCGGCATCCGGCCCCTCCTCCGACCGCGAGACTGCACGCACGCCTCGAGACAGCGGTTCTTGACCGCAGTCTCGAGCTCCCCGCGCAGTCTCGCGGGCGAGGGGCGACGACAGGAGGCATCATGACCGCGGCGGTCCTCGACGGCAAGGCCGCCTCGGCGGCGATCAAGACGGAGCTCGCAGAGCGCGTCGCGGTGCTGAAGGAGCACGGCGTGACGCCCGGCATCGCCACCGTCCTCGTGGGCGCGGACCCGGCATCCCAGCTCTACGTCGGGATGAAGCACCGGCAGTCCGAGGCGATCGGGATGAACTCGATCCAGCGCGAGCTTCCCGCCGACGCGACGCAGGAGCAGGTCGAAGTGCTGATCGACGAGCTCAACGCCGACCCCACCTGCCACGGGTACATCGTGCAGCTGCCGCTGCCGAAGCACCTCGACACCGACCGCATCCTCGAGCGGATCGATCCCGAGAAGGATGCCGACGGCCTCCACCCGACGAACCTCGGTCGCCTGGTGCTGAACGTCAACACCCCGATCACGTCGCCGCTGCCGTGCACGCCGCGCGGGGTCATCGAGCTGCTGGTGCGGAACGGCTACGACCTGGCCGGAAAGCACGTCGTCGTCGTCGGTCGCGGAGTGACGATCGGCCGATCGATCGGCCTGCTGCTCACGCGCCGCGAGTACAACGCGACCGTCACGCTCACCCACACCGGCACGACCGACCTCGGCGCGCACCTGCGCGAAGCCGATGTCATCGTCGCCGCGGCGGGCGTGAAGCACATGGTCACGGCCGAGCACGTGAAGCCCGGCGCGGCGGTGCTCGACGTCGGCGTCACCCGCGAGGACGACCCCGAGACCGGCAAGAGCCGCGTCTACGGCGACGTCCACCCGGACGTCGCGGAGGTCGCCGGCTGGGTATCGCCGAACCCCGGCGGCGTCGGCCCGATGACGGTCGCGCTGCTCATGACGAACGTCGTCGAGGTCGCCGAGCGCGCTGCGGGCCTGCGCGTCTGACGTGTGCTTGTGAACGAGGGATGCCGGGTGCCGCCCGGCATCCCTCGCCGTCGTTGACGGGCACCGCTCGCCTGTCGCGATGTGCGGTGGCGTGCGGCGTGTTGTGACGGGGGAAGCCCGCGGGGGCGCTGCCGTGATGCTCGCCTGTCGCGATGTGCGGTGGCGTGCGGCGTGTTGTGACAGGGGAAGCCCGCGGGGGCCCTGCGCCGGGGAAGCCCGCGGGGGCGCTGCGCCGCCGCTCGCCTGTCGCGATGTGCGGTGGCGCGCGGCGAGTTGTGACAGGGGAAGCCGGCCCGGCGCCTCAGGCGGTGAAGCGGGCGAGGAAGGCGCGGGTGCGGGCTTCCTGCGGATGCCGCAGCACGGACGACGGCGGGCCCTGCTCGACGATCGTGCCGGCGTCGAGGAACACGACGCGATCGGCGACGTCGCGCGCGAACGCCATCTCGTGCGTCGCCATCAGGATCGTCGCGCCCTCCGACGCCAGGTCGCGGACGAGCTCGAGGACCTCGCCGACGAGCTCCGGGTCGAGCGCCGAGGTGATCTCGTCGAGGAGCAGCACCTCGGGGTCGGTCGCGATCGCGCGGGCGATGGCGACGCGCTGCTGCTGACCGCCCGACAGCCGGTCGGGGTGATCCTTCGCCTTGTCGGCGAGCCCGACGCGGGCCAGCAGGTCGGCTGCCCGGGCTTCGGCGTCGCGGCGCGGCATCCGGTGCACCACGCGCGAGGCGAGCGTGACGTTGTCGAGCACGGACAGATGCGGGAAGAGGTTGAAGCTCTGGAACACGGCGCCCAGGCGCGCTCGCACGCGGTTGCCGTCGACCCGCGGGTCGGAGATGTCCTCGTCGCCGAGGAAGATCTGCCCGTCGTCGATGGGCTCCAGCAATCCCAGGCACCGCAGCAGCGTCGACTTGCCCGATCCGCTCGCGCCGATGAGCGCGACGACCTCGTGCGCACCGAGCGTCACATCGACGCCCTTCAGCACGTCCCGGTCACCGAAGGATTTGCGGATGCCGGTCGCCGTCAAGATCCCGCTCACAGCACCGATCCTGACTGCTCGCGCTCGCGGAGCCTCGCCGTGTACCAGTCCGTCAGGCGGATCGTGGGGATCGCCAGGAGGATGAAGAGGATGCCTGCCACGACGTACGGCGTGAAGTTGTAGGTCGTCGCGACGACGCCCTTCGCCCGCGCGATCGCGTCGAGGCCCGCGATGATCGAGATGAGCCCGACGTCCTTCTGCATCGAGATGAAGTCGTTCATGAGCGCGGGTGTCATCTTGCGGAGGGCCTGCGGCAGGACGACGCGGCGGAGCGTCTGCACATGGTTCAGGCCGAGCGCACGGGCGGCGAGGCGCTGAGAGGGGTGCACCGAGTCGATGCCGGCGCGGATCACCTCGGCGACGTAGGCCGAGTAGGTGAGCGTGACGGCGAGGATGCCGAGGAGCAGCTCGTCGATGCGCTCCCCGACGATCGTCGGCAGCCCGAACCCGACGAGGTAGAGCACGATGATGAACGGCAGCCCGCGGAACAGATCGGTGTAGCCCGCCGCCAGGGTCCGCACGGGAAAGAAGACCGGGCCCCGGAGAGTGCGCAGGAGAGCGATCACGAGCGCGACGCCACCGACCGTGAAGATCGAGATGCCGAGCACCGTCAGGTTGAGGAGGAAGCCCTCCCACACCTTCGGCAGCGCCTCGATGGCGACAGCGGGGTCGAAGAAGGCCCGCTGGACCTTCGCCCAGCCCTCCGTGTTGATGACGAACGCCCACACGATCACCGCGAACGCGGCCGTCGAGAGGATCGCGATGAGCACGGACCGTCGCTCCCGCCCGCGCCGATAGGCGCGACGGTCGAGCTCGAGTGCGCTCGGGATGCTGGTACTCACGGATCGACGCTAGCGCGTCCTCACGGGCGCTTCGTCACTGGAGCTTCGTCACGCCTTCGGTGAGACCCGACAGCCATTCCTTCTCGAGCTCCGCGAGAGTGCCGTCCTCGCGGAGGGCGTCGACGGCCGCGCTCACCGCGGGGGTCAACGGCGAGTCCTTGGCGAGCAGCAGGCCCCACTGGTCCTCGACGCCGACCTTCGGGAGCTCGCCGACGATGAAGGAGTCGGTGATGTACGCGGTGACCGCGACGTAGGCGGTCGGGGTGTCGAGGACGACGGCATCCACCTGTCCGGCGCTGAGGGCCGCGGTGGCGTCCTCGTTCGAGTTGTAGAGCTTCGGGGTCAGCCCGAGGTCGAGCGCGTCGAGCGTAAGAGCGCTCGTCGAGTTCGCCATGGCGCCGATCGTGATGTCCTTGAGCCCGGCGAGGTCGGTCACGCCGTCGGCCTTGCCGCCCTTGAGGGCGATGATCGACTGGCTCGCGGAGTAGTACGGCGACGAGAAGTCGACGCCCTTCTTGCGGTCGTCGGTGATCGTGTACTGCTGCAGGTTCACGTCGAAGCTCTTGGGGCCGGGCGCGATCGCCGCCTCGAAGCTCGTGCGGACCCACTCGACGTCGTCCTTCGCGAAGCCGAGCTTGTCGGCGACGGCGTAGGCGACGGCGGCCTCGAAGCCCTTGCCCGATTCGGGCTTGTCGTCGTAGACGTAGGGCTCGTAGGCGGTCTCGCCGGTGGCGACGGTGAACTTGCCGGGGGTGACGTAATCGTCGGCCGACGGCGTGGCGCCCGGAGACGATCCGGTGCCCGGGGCCGCGTTCGACGCGCAGCCTCCGAGGAGGAGGGCGAGGGCCGCGGCGGACGCGACGAGTGCGGTGCGCAGAGCGGGACGACGGGACATGAGGGCCTCCGGGGGCGCCGAGGGTGCTCGGACGAGGGGGTCGGGTGGGCGTCGCCGCGTGATCGCGGAGAGCCGCTGATCATTCTCGCGCGCAGACGGATGCCGCGGGTCCTGCGGCGACGCTTTGTTACACGCCCGTCACCCCCGGCTGATTGAGAGGATGGGGGGATGATCCCTGCGCGCACGCTCCTCGTCGGTTCCGGTCGCATCGGGACGCGGGTGGCGGAGGAGCTCCGGCGCGCGGGCGGCGAGGTCGTCACGGTGCGGCGGTCAGCGGCATCCGATTCGGACGGCTGGCGACACATCGCCGCGGACCTGTCCCGGCCGCTCACCGAGTCGTTGCCGGCGGTCGACGCGGTCGTCGTGACGCTGCCGCCGGGCGAGGAGCAGGGTTTCCTCGCCGGCGCGATCGGCCGCGTCGCAGAAGCGTTGCCCGAGCCGCCGGCACGCACGATCTGGGTGTCGTCGACGCGGGTGTTCGAGGGGTACGGCGACGAGCGGCCGCTGGACGAGGACGACGAGCCGCGGCCGCGCAGCGATCGAGCCCAGCAGCTCGTCGATGGGGAGGAGCGCGCGGTCGAGCTGTTCGGCGCGACCATCCTGCGACCCGCGGGCATCTACGGACCGGGACGTGACCGGCTCATCCGCCAGGTGCTCGCCGGCACCCCGGTCGATCACGACCGTCGGACCAACCGCATCCACGAGACCGACGTCGTCCGCACGATCCTCACGCTGCTGCAGGCAGACGAGGTGCCCGCCGTCCTCCACGCCGTCGACCGTCGACCGGCGACGCTCGGCGAGGTGGTCGCCTTCCTCGCCGAGCGCCTCGGCGTGCCGGTGCCGCCTCGCGGCGAACCCGCCGAGCGGCGCGGGACGATCCTCGACGGGACCCGCCTCACCGAGGTCGTCGACGGCCTCGCCTACCCGACGTTCGAGGACGGCTACGGCGAGATGCTCGCGCAGCGCGGCTGAGCCCTGGCGGATGTCGGCGGCCCGCGCGAAGATGCCGACATGACGCGCACGCAGGAGATCCTCGACTGGCTGCGGGACTCGGACCCGTCACTGCGGTGGCAGGTCGAGCGGGATCTCCTCGGCGCGCCGCCCGAGCAGTGGAAGGCCACGCGGGCACGCGTGACGACCGAGGGGAACGGAGCCACGCTCCTCGCGCAGCAGGGGGAGGACGGGCAGTGGGAGGGCGGCGCGTACTTCCCGGCCGGGTTCTTCGGCAGCCCCGAGTCCGAGATGCCCGGCCAGCCGTGGACGGCCACGACCTGGACGCTCAAGGATCTGCGCGAGTGGGGAGTGCCGGCATCCGCTCTCGGGGACACCGCGGCGAAGCTCGACCGCAACAGCCGCTGGGAGTACGACGACCTGCCGTACTGGGGTGGGGAGGTGGACGTCTGCATCAACGCGTTCACGCTCGGGACGGGAGCGTGGCTCGGCGCCGACGTCTCGGCGCTCGCCGCATGGTTCCCCGAGCATCAGCTCGCCGACGGCGGCTGGAACTGCGAGGCCGTGGAGGGTGACTCGGTGCGCGGGTCGTTCCACTCGACGCTCAATGCCGTCCGCGGCATGCTCGCCTACGAGCATTTCACCGGCGACACGGCGCTGCGCGACAGCCGGCACCGCGGCGAGGAGTACCTCCTCGAACGGCGCCTGGCGTACCGGCTGTCGACGGGAGAGGTCGTCGGCAGCTTCGTCACCGACTTCGTCTACCCCAACCGGCACCGCTACAGCGCGCTCGCGGCGCTCGATCATTTCCGGGATGCCGCTCTCCAGGCCGGCACCCCACCGGACCCGCGGCTCGCCGAGGCGATCGAGATGGTCCGCGCGGCGCGGCACGCCGACGGCACGTGGCACCAGGGACGCACGCTCGAGGGCAGGCGCTGGTTCGACATCGACGCACCCGAGGGTCAGCCGTCGCGGTGGCTCACCTTCCTCGCGCTCCGGGTCCTCCAGTGGTGGGATGCCGCCCGCTGACGACCGCGCGGTGGCTCAGCCGCCGGCGCGACCCCATCGGGCCGCGAGCGCCTCGGACCCGCGGGCGAGGAGGGTGACGTCGGCGCCGACCAGCACGAAGGACGCGCCCTCGTCGAGGTAGCGTTGCGCGGCATCCGGATCGAAGGCGTTGACGCCCACGGGCTTTCCCGACGCACGGACGGCGGCGAACGCGTCGAGGACGGCTGCGACCACATCGGGATGCGTCTGCGCACCCAACAGGCCCATCGAGGCGGCGAGGTCGCTCGGGCCGACGAAGACCCCGTCGATCCCGTCGACCGCGGCGATCTCGGCGGCGTTCCGGACACCCTCGACCGTCTCGACCTGCACGAACAGGGAGACGTGGCGGTCGGCGTCGGCGAGGTAGTCCTCGACGCGATTCCACCGGGCGGAGCGGGCGAGCGCCGAACCGACGCCGCGGCGTCCGCGCGGGGGGTATCGCACCGCCGCGACGAGCTCGGCCGCCTGTGCCGCCGTGTCGACCATCGGCACGAGGATGTTCTGCGCGCCGAGGTCGAGCACCTGCTTGATCGTCACGACGTCGCCGATCGGAACGCGCACCACCGCCGTCACGGGGGCGGCGGCGACGGCCCGCAGCTGCGCGAGCACCGACTCGAGCCCGTTGGGGGAGTGCTCCATGTCGATCAGCAGCCAGTCGAGGCCCGCGCCTGCGCAGATCTCGGCGACGAGCGGCGACCCGGAGCACACCCATATGCCGGCGAGGGGACGGTCGGCATCCGTCAGCACTTCGCGGAACGTCGGGTTCAGATGAAACGGCATTCGATCACTCCCATCGGCCCATAGTCGCAGCGCACCTCGTCGCCCCGCGACACCCACACCGGCCGCGTGAACGAGCCGGCGAGGATGATCTCGCCCGCCTCGAGACGTGCGCCGTGCTGGTGGATCTTGTTCGCGAGCCACGCGACGCCCGTCGCGGGGTGGCCGAGGACCCCCTGCGCGACACCGGTCTCCTCGATCTCGCCGTTGCGTGAGAGCACCCCCGGCACCCAGCGCAGGTCGATCTCGTCGGGGCGGCGGTGTTCGATGCCGAGAACCATTGCACCGTAGGCGGCGTTGTCGCTGATCGTGTCGACGATCGTGCGGCCCTCGAGTTCGATGTGCGAGTTCAGCACCTCGAGCGCGGGTACGGCGTAGTCGATCGCCGCGAGGGCGTCCTCGAGCGTGCAGTCGGGGCCTTCGAGCGGGCTCGCGAGGACGAAGGCGAGTTCGACCTCGATCCGGACGTTCGAGAAGTGGTCGACCGGGATGCTGTCGCCCGAGCGGTAGACGGTGTCGTCGAACATGACCCCGTAGTCGGGCTCGGTGATCCCCGTCGCCTGCTGCATCGCCTTGGAGGTCAGCCCGATCTTGCGACCGACGAGGCGCCGGCCCGACGCGACCATCCGGTCGCGCCAGACGCCTTGGATCGCGTAGGAGTCCTCGACCGTGGCCTCGGGGTGGCGTGCGGTGATCCGTGGGATGACGCCGTGCGTACGATCGGCCTCGGCGAGCTCGTCCGCGATGCGCGAGACGTCCTCGGTGGACAGCATCAGAGCTGGTTCCCGAGCTTGTACTCGCCCTGCTTCCACGAGGGCATCGCCTCGTCGTCGCCCTCGCGGGTGTACGAGAAGCCGTCGGCGCCGATCGTGACCGCCATCTCGCTGCGGTCCTCCCGGGTGCGGACGGGCTGCGGGTTGCCGTCGAGGTCGAGCACGAGGGATGCCTCGGTGTACCAGGACGGGACGACGGGGTTGCCCCAGAAGTCGCGTCGCTGGTTGTCGTGCACGTCCCACGTGATGACCGGGTTGTCGGGGTCACCGGTGTAGTAGTCCTGCGTGTAGATCTCCACGCGGTGCCCGTCGGGGTCGCGGAGGTAGAGGTAGAAGGCGTTCGAGACGCCGTGTCGGCCGGGTCCGCGCTCGATCGCGTCGGAGCGGCGGAGGGCGCCGAGCTTGTCGCAGATCGCGAGGATGTTGTGCTTCTCGTGCGTCGCGAAGGCGACATGGTGCATGCGCGGACCGTCGCCGCCGGTCGCGGCGGTGTCGTGCACGGTGGGCTTGCGCCGCATCCACGCCGCGTACACGGTGCCGTCCTCGTCCTGGATGTCCTCCGTCACCCGGAATCCGAGGTCCTGGTAGTGGCGCACCGCGCGCGGGACGTCGGGCGTCACCTGGTTGAAGTGGTCGAGGCGCACGAGCTCGCCGGGGATCTGCAGGTCGTATCGCCACGACAGCCGCTCGACGTGCTCGCTCTGGTGGAAGAACTCGTACGGGAAGCCGAGGGGGTCCTCGACGCGCACCGAGTCGCCGATGCCCTTCGTGAACCCCTCGGGACGGCGCTCGACGCGGCATCCGATCTCGCCGTAGAAGGCGACGGCCCGATCGAGGTCCTCGGGCGTGCGGACGCGGTACGAGAACGCGGCGACGGCGGCGACGGGCCCCTTCCGCAGCACGAGGTTGTGGTGGATGAACTCCTCCGTCGAACGGAGGTAGATCACGTCGTCGTCCTCCTCGGTGACGTGGAGCCCCAGGATGTCGACGTAGAACTGGCGGGATGCCGCGAGGTCGGTGACCACGAGGTCCATGTACGCGCAGCGCAGGATGTCGGGGGCGGGGGAGGTGGGCGTCTGCACCGGGTCGTCGGTGCGGATGGGGGCTTCTTGCGAGACGAAGAACCCGGAGGAGGTCTTGGTCATGCCGTCGCGGTGGCTCATGTCAGCGTCCTTGCTGGTCGTGGGCGGAGTCAGTTCTTGCCAAAGGTGGGGTTGTGGACCGCGCCGAGCGTGATGTGCACGGCCTGCTGGTCGGTGTAGAAGTCAATCGAGCGGTAACCGCCCTCGTGGCCGAGTCCGGAGGCTTTCACGCCGCCGAAGGGCGTACGCAGGTCGCGGACGTTGTTCGAGTTCAGCCACACCATGCCGGCCTCGACGGCCTGCGAGAAGTTGTGGGCTCGCTTCAGGTCGTTCGTCCACACGTAGGCGGCGAGACCGTATCTGGTGTCGTTGGCGAGGGCGAGGGCGTCGTCGTCGGTGTCGAACGGGGTGATCGCGACGACGGGACCGAAGATCTCCTCCTGGAAGATCCGCGCGGTCGGGGGCACATCGGCGAACACCGTCGGGGCGACGAAGTTGCCGTCGGCGAACCCCTCGGGGCGACCGCCGCCGGCGACGAGGCGACCCTCCCCCTTGCCGATCTCGACGTACGACATGACCTTGTCGTAGTGCTCGGGGTGCACGAGGGCACCGACCTCGGTGGCGGGATCGTGCGGAAAACCGACCTTCACGCGCTGCGCCTGGGCGGCGTAGCGCGCGACGAACTCGTCGTACACGTCGCGCTGTACGAGGATGCGGCTGCCTGCTGTGCAGCGCTCGCCGTTGAGGGAGAAGACCCCGAAGATCGTCGCGTCGATGGCCGCGTCGAGGTCAGCGTCGGCGAAGACGATCGCGGGGCTCTTGCCGCCGAGCTCCATCGACAGGCCCTTCAACCAGGGAGCCGCGTTGGCGAAGATGAGCTTGCCGGTCGAGCTCTCACCGGTGAAGGAGATGAGCGGCACGTCGGGGTGCTTCACCAGCGCGTCGCCGGCGTCCTCGCCGAGGCCGTTGACGAGGTTGAAGACGCCCTGCGGGAGGCCGGCCTCTTCGAAGATCCCGGCCCAGAGCGATGCCGAGAGGGGAGTGAACTCGGCGGGCTTCAGCACGACCGTGTTGCCCGTGGCGAGGGCGGGGCCGAGCTTCCAGGACTCGAGCATGAACGGCGTGTTCCACGGGGTGATGAGACCCGCGACGCCGATCGGCTTGCGGTTGACGTAGTTGATCTGGCGAGCGGGCACCTTGAACGTGTCGTCTGACTGGGCGACGATGAGGTCGGCGAAGAAGCGGAAGTTCTCGGCGGCGCGCCGCGCCTGGCCGAGCGCCTGCGTGATCGGCAGCCCCGAGTCGAACGACTCGAGCTCCGCGAGCCGGGCGTCGCGGGACTCGACGATGTCGGCGATGCGGTGCAGCACGCGCGAGCGCTCGCGCGGCAGCATCCGCGGCCACGGGCCGTCGGTGAACGCGCGGCGCGCGGCGGCGACGGCGGCATCCACATCGGCCTTCTTGCCGGCCGCGGCCTGCAGGTAGACGCGGTTCGTCACGGGATCGAGGACGTCGAACGTGTCACCGTCCGCCGAGTCGACGAAGGCACCGTCGATGTAGTGCTGGATGCGGGTGGGAAGGTCGGCGGGCGTGTGCGGCGCCGCCAGCGTGGGATCCGTCATGTCGTGCGTCCTTGTTCGAGGGGTCAGAAGTTCGGCAGGCCGAGGGCCTGGTCGGGGTGCTCGTGGGTCATGTAGGCGTCGAGGGTCGCCGAGCGGTGTCGACGCGCGGCGTGCTCGATCTCGCTGAGGGGAGCGCTCCGCTCGATGAGCACGAGGATCTGCTCGTGCTCGCGGACCGACTCCTGCGCGCGCCCCGGCACGAAGCTGAACGTGGAATCGCGGAGGTGCCCGAGCCGTGCCCACTCGACCTGGACGAGCTCCAGCATCCGCGGGTTCGCGCAGCGCTCGAAGAGGGTCGCGTGGAACTCCTGGTTCAACCGGGTGAAGGCGCGTGGGTCGAAGTGGTCGAGCGTCTCGATCATGAGCTCGTTGATGTCGCGCGCTCGCCGGACGTCGGACTCGGTGAGGGCGCGGGCGGACAGTGCCGTGGCGGTGCCTTCGAGGATCGACAGCGCCTGCATGCTGAAGCGGTACTGCGAGTCGTCGACCATCGCGACGCGCGCGCCGACGTTGCGCTCGAAGGTGACGAGCCCCTCGGCCTCGAGCTGGCGGATCGCCTCGCGCACCGGGACGACGCTCATGTCGAGCTCGCCCGCGATGCTGCCGAGCACCAGGCGGTAGCCGGGGGTGAACGCCTCGCTGACGATGCGCTCCTTGATCCACGCGTACGCCTGCTGCGACTTGCTCGGGGCCGCGACGTCGCTCATCGGGAGCCCCGTTCGGCTTCGTAGCGCGCCCGCCACGCGGCGTTCATCGGGAAGAGCCCGTCGACTGGCTCGCCTTCCGCGACGCGGGCGGCGATCCAGGCGTCCTCGTCCTCCTGCGCGAGGGCCGCGTCGGCCATCTCCTCGGCGAGCGCGGGCGGCAGCACGATGACGCCGTCGCGGTCGCCCACGATGATGTCGCCCGGCTGCACGGTCGTGCCGCCGCAGGCGATCGTGCCCCCGGCATCCCACGGCACGTGCTTGCGACCGAGGACCGCAGGGTGCGCGCCCGCGGTGTAGACCGGGATGCCGACCGCGGCCACCGCGGCGATGTCGCGCACGCCGCCGTCGCTCACGATGCCGGCCGCGCCCTGCGCGTGCGCACGGATGGCGAGGATGTCGCCGAGCGTGCCGGAACCGGCCTCGCCACGCGCCTCGATCACGATGACCTCGCCTTCGCGGACCGTGTCGAACGCGCGCTTCTGCGCGTTGTAGCCGCCGCCGTGGCTCTGGAACAGGTCCTCGCGGTTCGGCACGAAGCGGAGCGTCGCGGCGACGCCGACGAGCTTCGCATCGGGGTGGAGCGGGACGACGCCGTCGATGGTGACGTTGTCGAGACCGCGCTTGCGCAGCTGCTGCGACAGCCCCGCGACCGGGACGCGCTCGAGCTTCGCGCGGAGATCGGGCGAGAGAGCGGATGCCGCGGCGAGCCCGGCGGCCTCGCGGGAGCCCCAGGCCTCTTCACGCTGCGTGTCGTCGACCTGGGGGAGCGAGCCGAGTGCAGGGTCGAACGCGATGTCGGGGCCGTCGACGACGGTCGTCGTGAGCCGGCCGGTGGACGCCCCGGTGTCGGGGGCGTCGACCTCGACCTCGACCACGTCGCCGGGAACGATGACGGACGACCCCGCGGGCGTGCCGGTGAGGATGACGTCGCCGGGTTCGAGTGTGAAGTGCTGCGACAGATCGGCGACGATCTGCGGGAGGGGGAAGAGGAGGTCGTCGGTGCTGCCGTCCTGGACGAGCTCCCCGTTCACCCAGGTGCGCACGCGCAGCCGGGTGGGATCGAGCCGGCGGGCGTCGAGCACGGCAGGGCCGAGGGGAGTGAAGCCGTCGCCGCTCTTGGAGCGGACGTTCGACCCCTTGTCGTTCGCCCGCAGGTCGTAGAGGCCGAGGTCGTTCGCTGCGGTCACGCCCGCGACGTGCTCCCAGGCTCGGTCGACTCCCACGCGTCGGGCCGCGGCACCGATGATCAGGGCGATCTCTCCCTCGAAGGCGAGCAGCTCGGTGCCGACGGGGCGTTCCACGGTGCTGCCAGAGGCGGCGACGGAACTCGACGCCTTGAAGAAGTAGGAGGGGGCAGCGGGCGTGCGTCCGCGCTGGGCGGCGCGCGACCGGTAGTTCAGGTGGACGGCGACGATCGTGCCGGGGCGGCCCGGGAGGGCGGCGAAGCGCGGGTCGCGGGATGCGGCATCCGTCACCGTGTCGTCGTTCTGCATCTCGTGAGCTCCCTCGCTCTTGCGTCGTATCTCAAATCGTATATGATCGGGCTGCACCGGACAACCGGGAATCGACGAAGACGTCGGATGACACAGGAGTCAGCATGAGCACTTCCCCCACCCCTCGAGGGTTCACCCCCACCGGGACCATCGCGACCGCCGCGGACCGCCGCCGCGTCGTGTTCGCCACCGTCGTCGGCACCACCGTGGAGTGGTACGACTTCTTCATCTACGCGACCGCCGTCGGGCTCGTGTTCGGACAGCTCTTCTTCGCCCCGCTGGGCAAGGACAGCGTCCTCATCGGATTCGCGACGGTCGGTGTGAGCTTCCTCTTCCGGCCCCTCGGCGCGTTCCTCGCCGGCCACCTCGGTGACAAGTACGGCCGCAAGGTCGTGCTCATGTGGACGCTCATCCTGATGGGCCTGGCGACGGCGCTCATCGGCGTCCTGCCGAGCTACGAGTCCATCGGCCTCGCCGCGCCCATCCTCCTCGTGCTCCTGCGCATCCTGCAGGGCATCTCCGCCGGCGGCGAGTGGGGCGGCGCGGTGCTCATGGCCGTCGAGCACGCCCCCAAGACGCGCCGCGGCGCGTTCGGCGCCTCGCCGCAGATCGGCGTGCCGCTGGGCCTGCTGCTCGCATCGGGCGTCATGGCGCTCATGTCGGCGATCGCGCCGGGGGAGCAGTTCCTGCAGTGGGGCTGGCGCGTACCGTTCCTCCTCAGCGTCGTCCTCATCCTCGTCGGCTGGTACGTTCGCCGCCGCGTGGAGGAGAGCCCCGTCTTCCTCGAGCTCGCCGAGCGCAAAGAGCACAGCCGGATGCCGATCGTCGAGCTCTTCCGCAAGCACGCGGTGCTCGTGATCGTCGCCGCCTTCGTCTTCGCCGGGAACAACGCCGTCGGCTACATGACCACCGGCGGGTACATCCAGGGCTACGCCACGAACCCCGAAGGCCCCCTCGGTCTCGACCGCGGCCCGGTGCTGTGGGCGGTGACCGGGTCGGCCGTCACGTGGCTGCTCTCCACCCTCGTGGCCGGTTTCGCCTCGGACCGGTTCGGGCGCCGCACGACGTACATCGCGGGCTGGATCATGCAGCTCGTGGGTGTGTTCGCGCTCTTCCCGCTGGTCAACACGGGGAACGTCTTCGTCCTCTTCCTCGGGCTCGCGATCCTCACGATCGGTCTCGGTTTCACCTACGGCCCCCAGGCCGCGCTCTACGCCGAGCTGTTCCCCGCCTCGATCCGCTTCTCGGGCGTCTCGATCTCGTACGCGATCGGTGCGATCCTCGGCGGCGCGTTCGCCCCGACGATCGCGACCGCTCTCGTCGCCGCGTTCGGGTCGACGACCCCGGTCACGTGGTACCTCGCCGGCATGACGGTGCTGGGCCTCGTGGCGACGCTGCTGCTGCGCGATCGCAGCGGCATCCCGCTCGACCCCGATCACGAGGCGGAGCAGGCGGTCAGCCCGGTCCGCGGCCTCACCCGCGCCTGACCGTTCGAGGAGAACCATGCAGTTCCACCACCACGGCTACGTCTCGGGCGATCCGCGGGTGCTGCCCGCCGCCGGCACCGGCGTCGACCGCCCCGAGGAGCTCCCCGACGAGACCGACGTGCTCATCGTCGGCTCGGGTCCGGCGGGGATGCTGTTGGCCGCCCAGATGTCGCAGTTCCCGCAGGTCTCGACACGTCTCATCGAGCGGCGCACCGGTCGGCTCGAACTGGGTCAGGCCGACGGCATCCAGCCGCGATCGGTGGAGACGTTCCAGGCGTTCGGGTTCGCCGAGCGGATCATCGCCGAGGCGTACAACATCGGCTACATGAACTTCTGGGGCCCCGACCCGGCCGACCCGAGCCGCATCCGCCGCACATCGCGGACCGATGACTACGGGCTGAAGATCAGCGAGTTCCCGCACCTGATCGTCAACCAGGCGCGCGTGCTCGACTACTTCGCCGAGGCCGCCGCCCACGGCCCCGGACGGATCGTGCCCGATTACGGCATCGAGTTCGTCGGCCTCGAGGTGCCCGAGGATGCCGCGGCCCCCGTCGCGGTCACGGTCCGCCACGTCGGCGGCCCCCGCGCGGGGGAGGCGCGCGTCATCCGGGCGCGGTACGTCGTCGGATGCGACGGTGCCCGGAGCGGTGTGCGACAGGCGATCGGGCGCGTGCACGTCGGCGATGCGTCGAAGCACGCCTGGGGCGTCATGGACGTGCTGGTCGACACCGATTTCCCCGACTGGCGCATCAAGTGCGCCATCAACAGCTCGGCGGGGAACATCCTCCACATCCCTCGCGAGGGCGGGTACCTCAGCCGCATGTACATCGACCTCGGCGCGGTCGCCGCGGACGACAACCACCGCGTCCGCGAGACCCCCATCGAAGAGGTCATCCGCCGCGCGAACGAGATCCTCCACCCCTACACGATCGATGTGAAACAGGTCGCCTGGCACAGCGTGTACGAGGTCGGACACCGTGTCACCGACGGATTCGACGACGTTCCCGAGGGCGTCGACCGCGATCCGCGGGTCTTCCTCACCGGCGACGCATGCCACACCCACAGCGCCAAGGCCGGGCAGGGCATGAACGTCTCGATGCAGGACGGGTTCAACCTGGGGTGGAAGCTCGGGCACGTGCTGACCGGGCTGGCCCCGGCATCCCTCCTCGCCACCTACGGCGCCGAGCGACGACCCGTCGCGCAGCAGCTGATCGACTTCGACAAGGAGTGGTCGTCGCTGATGGCGCGCAAGCCCGAGGAGATCACCGACCCTGAAGACCTCGCGACGTACTACCTCGCGACCGCCGAGTTCCCGTCGGGGTTCATGACGCACTACGGCGCCTCGGCGATCGTCGCAGGCGCCGAGCATCAGGACCTCGCGACGGGGTTCCCCGTCGGCAAGCGGCTGAAGTCCGCGGAGGTCGTCCGGGTCGCGGACGGCAACGTCGTGCACCTCGGTCACCATGCCAAGGCCGACGGGCGGTGGCGCGTGTACGCCTTCGCCGATGCGTCGGGCGAAGACCTCTCGGCCTGGGCGGAGTGGTTCGCCTCGGCATCCGGCCCGATCGCCCGGCACACGCCGGCCGGGGCCGATCCCGACGCCGTCTTCGACACGAAGGTGATCTACCCGCGGCGGTACGAGGACGTCGAGATGGCGGCGGTGCCCGCCGTGTTCCGACCCCACTCGGGGCCGCTCGGGCTCATGGACTGGGAGAAGGTGTACGCGACCGGACCGTCGACCTGGACGGATGTCGACGTCTTCTCCGAGCGCGGGATCTCGCCGCGTGGCGCCGTCGTCGTCGTCCGCCCCGACCAGTACGTCGCCGCCGTCCTGCCGTTGACCGCCACCGCCGAGCTGGGGGAGTTCCTCGCCGGAGCCTTCCGCCCCGCCGGCTGACGCGTCGAGGTGCCGAGGCGTCGCAGATGGTCGCCTGCGCGGCATCCCGCCGACCATCTGCGACGTCTCGGCGCTCCCACCGTCGGCTCGAGCACCGCTAGGGTCGGGGTGTGAGCGCCCTGAACCCGCTGGTCCCGTCCGGATACGACATCGTCTGGTCCGTCATCGCGCTGATCGCGGCCGTGCTCATGGTCGTCGCCCTGGTCTCGCTCGCCCGGTCGACGCGGCGGTTGACCTCGAGGCAGGCGCTGGCGTGGGTCCTCGTGGTGCTGCTGGTCCCGGTGGCGGGTCCCGCCGCGTGGCTCGCGATCGGTCGACGAGCAGGGATGCCGCGCCGCGAGGCGTGAGCCGCGCTTCCCGAGCGCGATAATCGAGCGAGCGGTCTCGCCCCGGCATCGCCTGTACCACCTACCCGAGGACGACCCATGGTGTTCCACAGCAAGGCCACGCTCGAGCACTGGGTGGCCGAGTTCATCGAAGCCCGAAGCGCCGGGGAGGAGATCCGCGTCGTCGTGCAGGACGGGTCGGGCGGAGAGGACACCGGATTGGTTCTGATCCCGCTGGAGAACGCACCGAACCAGGTCTGGATCGAACCTCGCGACGAGGGCGACGATCTCAGTTGGCACGTGTTCATCCAACCCGCCGAGCGGACCCTGGAGCTGACCAGCTTCGAGCTCAACGCCCTCACGCACGAACTTCAGATCGCAGCCGAGCTGTGCGCCTTCCTCCAGGAGAAGTCCCTCGGACACTCCGAGCCGGAACCCGCCGCGGAGACCGAGTCATCCTCGGCGGAGTGATCACCGCACCGCGGAGCGCCTGCGAGGAACGAAGTCAGGCCGCGATGCTTCCCTCGACGGCATCCGTCACCACTTCGAGGAATGCTTCGATGTGGTTGATCTCGGACGGGCTGAGACGCTCCACGGCGGCCTCCATGAGCTCGTCCAACTCCTCGAACGTGGTGCGCATCTCCCGTTTGGCGAGCGGCGTCGCCGTGACCGAGACGGCACGCCGGTCGCCGGCGACCTCGTGCCGCACGATCCGGCCGGTGCGTTCGAGCTTGTCGATCATGGCGGTCACCGATGCGGACGAGATCCCCAGATGCTGGATGAGCGCGTGGGGCCTCGCGGCGTGATCGCGCTGCTGCATCAGGAAACGGAGTGCCGCGAACTCGTTCTCGCTCATACCGAGTGAGCGCCGGGCGCGGGTCAGCATGTCGGACTCGGCCACGCGGTAGCGCCGCAACATGGCGAGGACTCTTCGGGCGTCGTGCCGCGCGACCCGAGGGGTCACATCGTTACCGTTCATCGCGCTCCACTCACGCCGCTTGGCTGAGGGCAACAGTAGTGCGCGCACCGCGCTTCTCCCCTCCCGTAGCGCGGGGCGATGCCACGTGGTAGCCCTCCCCGGGCAGGCCGCAGTCGAGGGCTCGATCGATTCAGGAAGGTATCGGAGCGGGTTCGGCGATCGATGTGAGCCCGCGAAGGTAGTGCGTTCCCACGAGCACCAGAGTGATGGTGCGAAGACGGTATCCCAGGGGCTCGTCGTGCCACGTTGCGTCCGGTCGCACTTCACGCATGTAAAGCCAGGGTGGGATGACTCCCTCGAGGACGCCGATCCACATCGCGTCGTACTTCTTGTTCCGTTCTACTCCGAACAGTTGCCCTGGACTCGCCAACGATGCGAGCAGGCCAGCCGTTGTGCCGAGCTCCACATCTCGGTCGCTTCGGGGTTGCGCAGGTGGCCACTCGGGCTGTGTGCGTGCGAATGCGGACTCGAAGGTCACATCGCCACGCACACGGTGAACCTCGCTGATCCGGATCGCAACGTGTCCGTCGAAAAAGCCGCCATCCATGGTCTGATGAACGAGCACCCAACGCCTGCCGACGCTGACGATGAAGCCCTTGACCGTCTGCGACGGGCGGGACACGCGGTCGATGGCGACGAGATCGGACCCGCCGATAGCTTCGCGGAGCTTGCGACGGATGGTCTTCTTGCGCACCTCGCCATCCTCGCCGAAGTCAGGACCTGCCGGAACCTCGTTCCGTCGTTGAGGAGCGCCCAGGCTTCATCCCGCCGCCACCGTTGCCGAGCCGACGCGAAGTGTCGTCTCATCGCCACGACGGGGACAGTTCGCGTCGGCTCGACGCTGCCCGGCTAGCCCTCGCCGGGCGAACGTCACCGCCGCAGGTTCACCTGCAGGATCTCCTCCTGGTAGGGGGCGCGGACGGCGCCCGAGACCCGCAGGTCGAGCAGCAGGAACGGGCGCTCGTCGGCGGGGAGATCGCGCCAGCGCGCGAGTGCCTGCAGGTCGTCGAGCGTCCGCACGATGACCCCCTCCGCGCCGACGGCCCGCGCGAGCCCGGCGAAGTCGACCTCGGGGATCTCCATCGGCCCGCGCGCGAGACCCATGACCCCGTACAGGTGCACCTCGGCTCCGTACGCACCGTCGTTCCAGACGACGGCGAGGCCGCGCCCGCGCGCCACCCGGACAGCCGACTCGAGGTCGGCGATCGCCATCAGGCCGCCGCCGTCTCCCGTCGTGAGGACGATCGTCGACTCGGGCCGCGCCCGCGCCGCGCCCGGTACCGACGGGAACCCGAGGCCGATCGACTGGTACGCCGTGCCGATCATCATCATCCGGTCGGGCGAGGCCACCGGCCAGAACATGTTGGCCCAGCCGATGAAGTGCCCGCCGTCCGAGACGACGACGCGATCCTCGGGCAGCAGTCCCGCGATCGCCGCGGCCGCGCTCCGCGGGTCGAGTCGCCCGTCGGGCGCGAGAGCGTCGCCGACGTCGTAGGTCCGGAGCCCGGCGACATCGACCGCCTCCCGCCAGCCCGACGGTGTCACCTCGAGCTGCTCGAGCTCGTCGGCGATCGCGCGCGCCGCGAGGGCGGCATCCGCTCGCAGGTACCGGCCGACCTGCGGATGCGTCGCCGCGGCCGCCACGTCGACCTGCGCGATCGTGGCGCCCGGCGAGAAGAGCTCGCCGAAGCGCATCGTGAACTGGTTGAGCGACGCCCCGAACACGACGACGACGTCGGCCTCGCGGATCGCGGCCATCGCGCCTCCCGCCCCGAAACCGCCGGTGACCCCCAGATCGTACTCGCCGCGCGGGAAGACGCCGCGGCCGAGCGCGGTGGATGCCGTCAGTGCCCCGACCGCGTCGGCGAGGCGTCCGAGCTGCCCACCGGCGCCCGCCGTCCACGCGCCGCGGCCGGCGAGGAGGAGGGGGCGTTCGGCTGACGCGAGCGCGCGGGCGACGGCGGACACCGTCGCGAGGGCGTGCGGGCCGGTCGGGGCGAGCGGGGCGGGGAGGACGGGATCGGGCGTCGCCGGGATCTCGCCCGCGTCGCGCCCGCCCACGTCGTAGGGGATCGCGAGCACGACGGGGATGCGGAACGACAGGGCGTGCTCGATCGCGATGACCGTCGTGGCCGCGGCATCCGTCCGTCCCACCGTGTAGGTGCGGACCCCCACGGCCGACGCGAGCGAGAGCTGGTCGACGTCCCACGGCCGCGGGCCCGAGGTCGGCTCGTCACCGACGACGAGCACGAGCGGCACGCGCGCCTGCGCGGCCTCGGCGAGCGCGGTGAGGGTGTTCGTGAAGCCCGCACCGTAGGTCGAGGTCGCCGCGGCGAGGCCGCCCCCGGCGCGGTGGTGCGCATCGGCGGCGACGACACCGCCGGCTTCGTGACGGACGGCGGTGAAGGTGACGTCATCGCGTCGTTCGAGGGCGTCGAGGACGAGCGCGTTGCCGTTGCCCATGACGCCGAAGACGTGATCAACGTGGGCGGCGAGGGCGGAGGCGACGTGGGCGGCGACGGTGGGCATGAGAGCTCCTGGAGACGATGACGACGGATGCCGTATATGTCTCGCGCTCCGCGACGATGCGGGTGGCTGCGTGCCCCTTTTCCGAGCACCAGGACCTTCGCGGTCCCGGACGGGATCAGTATAGGCGCGCGGACGGGGACGTCCGTGGCACACTGCGGTCATGCTGCAGACGATGGAGATCAGCCTCTCGCCGTTCGACGCCGCCCGGATCGTGCTCGACCACGTGCAGTCGTCGGGAATGACGGTGGAGTGCGTGGGTCAGCACGCGACCGCGACGGAGGCCGGGCATCAGACCGCGCTCCTGATCTTCGAGAAGTACTACATGCGCACCAGCAGCCGGGCGTCGCTGACGGTCCTGCTCGAGAACCTCGCCGGTCGCACGAAGGCCGTCTTCCGGGGATCCGGGGGAGGGGAGGGCGCCCTGTTCCGGTTCGACTGGGGGGCGAGCGCCGACTTCGCCGCGAGCGTCGTCGATGCGCTCCAGCCCTACGCGACCGACTGAACCGCAGATGGATGCCGCGCAGATCCGACGCCGTCGACTCCGCTCGCACCTGCTCGTCGAGCCCGCCGCGACCGTCCCCGACGTCGCGCGCCGGCTGTTCGCCGTGCAGGCGCAGGACTTCGCGGCCGGTCGCTGGGCGCTCGGCATCCGCACCTCCGGCGGCCCCGCCGTCGGCGACATCGACCGCGCGTTCGACGCGGGGCTCCTGGTGCGCGCGTGGACGCAGCGCGGCACCCTCCACATCGTGGAGCCCGGTTCGGTGGGGGCGATCCTCGACGTGACGGGGGAGCGGCAGACGCGGGCGTACGGCATCGACCCGGGAGTGCTCGATCGTGGCGAACGCGTCTTCCGGTCCGCCCTCGCCGCAGAGGCACCCCTGACCAGGGCCGCGTTCGTCGACGCCCTGCAGCGGGACGGCGTCGCGGGGTCCGTCGCTGCGGGCACGCGCATCCTCACCGCCCTGTCGATCCGCGGGGTGCTCGCGCTCGGCCCTGTCGTCCCGCGCGACGAGAGTGTCGCCCGTGAGCAGTACCTCGTCGCCCTCCCACCCCGAGGCCCGGCCGGCGACGACCCGGCCGTCGATCTCCTCGTGGCCTACCTGCGCGGACACGGGCCCGCGACCGGTGCGGACTTCGCCTGGTGGGCGGGGCTTCCGGCGGGGCAGGCCCGGGGAGCCGCCGAGCGTGCGGGCGACCGCGTCGTGGCCCTCGGCGGGGAGCTCCTCGACGTGCCCGACGAGCCGACCACCGCGGTGCCCGCCCCGGCCCTCCCGGGCACGATCGCGCTCCCGGCCTTCGACGAATACGTCCTCTCGTACGCCGACCGCTCGATCGGGATGGGTGCCGGTGATCGCATGAGCGTCGGCCCCACCGCCAACGGGATGGTGCGTCCGGTCATCCTCCGCGGTGGTGTCGCGGTCGGCACCTGGAGCCTCTCGCTCGCGGTGGGAAGCTCGGGCATCCCCGCAGCGACCCTGTTCGACGGGGAGTCGGATGCCGGGGTGGGTGACGCGCTCGCACGCGTGGGTGGCTTCTTCGGGCGCCAATAGCGAGTGCGGAGTCATGGCGCAAGCGGTTCTTCATGCCGTTCCGCCCGGTTAGCGTCCTCTCGAGCCCGCTGATCCTGGCGGCCGTGTCGGAGGGAGTGCATCATCGACTCCCCGCTGCGCGATTCTCCCCGGCGCGACACCTCGTCGCTTCGCGATGCACCCGACCGGATCCTCGTCCAGCGTGCCGTCGACGGCGACACGGCAGCTTTCGGAGAGATCCTCCGGCGTCACTCCTCTCTCGTGCGCGCCTACGTCTACCGCATCGTCGGGTCGGTCGCCGACACCGACGACGTCGTGCAGGACGCGTTCGTGACGGCATGGAAACAGCTCCCGACGCTCCGCGATCCGTCGGCCGTGAAATCGTGGCTGATGCGAATCGCCGGCCGGGAGGCACTCGCCCTCGCGACCCGGAGATCGCGAGAGGATGCTCTCGATGAGGCCGTCCTGCCGCCGTCCTCGCATGCGCAGCCCGAGCGCGCGGCGATCCAGAACGACCGCCTCGCGGCCCTCTCGCGGGCGCTCGACCGACTGAAGGAGGATCAACGCCGATGCTGGCTGCTGCGTGAAGTCGCAGAGCTCAGCTACGCCGAGATCGCAGAAGAGATGAACATGACCGACAGCACCGTCCGGGGACTGCTCGCACGGGCCCGGGCGAGCATCGCGATCGAGATGGAGGGGTGGCGATGAACGACGACGACACTCTCGAGTGCGGCCGCTCCGTCGACGAGCTCAGCAGCTACGTCGAGTCCGGTCGCACGCCCCGCGACCCCCACATCGAGTCGTGCCCCGACTGCCTGAACGTCATCGAGGCCCTGGAGCGGGTCGGCCAGCTCTCCCGGGACCTGGTCGCCGACGATGCCGAGCGGATGCCGCGACCCCCCGAGAGCTGGTTCGAGGGGATCCTCTCGGTCATCCACTCCGAGTTGCGCGCGGGTCGCAGCTTCCCCATCCACCACCCCGACCCCCGCGTGACGATCACGGTCACCGAGGGGGCCGTCCGCTCGCTCGTGCGCTCGAGTGCCGACGAGCTCGACGGGATCTACCTCGGGCGCACCGAGATCGTGGGCGATGCCGAGACCCCGGGCGCCCCGGTGCGCATCGAGCTCACCGCCTCCGTCGCCTGGGGCAAGTCGATCCCCGAGCTCACGGCGAGCCTTCGCGAGCTCGTCTACCGCGTCCTCGCCGAGCACACCGAGCTCAACGTCACCGCTGTCAACGTCGCCGTCGAGGAGCTCCACGGCACAGAAGGGAAGGAGTGACGCCATGACCCGGGTCCCCTCCATCGGTCAGCCCCCCATCGGGCAACCCTCCGACGAGCCGATCGACGCGTCCGCCGGCCAGCCCGATCTCGTCGCCCGCATCCGCGCCGTCGACGGCGTCACCGACGTCTACTCGCCCCGCTCCACCGTCGCTCGCATCCCCGGTCTCATCGCCGCCGCCGCCGGCGCGGACGGGGATCGCATGGCGGAGGTCGCCGTGACCGTCCGCGACGGGATGCCGCTGGTCGCCGCGCGGATCGCGACCGCGTCGCACGACAACACCCCGAACGCGGCCCGCCGCGTGGCCGACGCGCTGATCGCGAACACCCCGGACGACGCGCGGATCAGCATCCAGATCGCCCGGATCCACTGACGCCGAGAGCGGTCGCAGAACTCCTCCGAACTTTTTTGTGACGAATCGGGACGCCCGGCCCTCTTATGTACGAGGCCGAAAGCAACGGCCCGCGACGCACCCACGGTGCGTCGGAAGATCGTTCGAGAAAGAGGAGAACCATGGCTACCGAGACCCCCGCGACCACCACCCCCGCCGTGCCCGGCGCACGCGTCGACCGTTCGCTGCCGAAGGCCGACGAGACCTCGTCGTCCACCGCCGGCACGACCGTCATCTCCGACGGCGTCGTGGCCAAGGTCGCCGGCATCGCCGCTCGTGAGATCCCCGGCGTCCACGCTCTCGGTGGCGGCGGAGCCCGTGCCCTCGGCGCGATCCGCAACGCCATCAACGCCCAGGACCTCGGTCAGGGCGTCAAGGTCGAGGTCGGCGAGACCCAGGCCGCCGTCGACCTGACGATCGTCGTCGAGTACCCGACCCCCGTTCACCAGGTCGCCTCGCAGGTCCGTGACGCCGTCGCCGGCGCCATCACGCGCCTCGTCGGACTCGAGGTCGTCGAGGTCAACGTCACCGTCGACGACGTCCACATCCCGGGCGACGAGGACGAGCAGCACGAGGAGTCGCGCGTCTCATGAGCACCACGCTGATCGGCGCCCTGACCGGCGCCATCCTCGCCGTCGTGGGCCTCGCGTTCGGGTTCTGGGGATTCCTCCTCACCGCCCTGTTCATGGCGATCGGCGCCGTCGTGGGCCGCATCGCCTCGGGCAAGCTCGACGTGCGGGCCGTGACCGACGCCTTCACGGGACGGCGCACCTCCTGATGCGTACCGACACCGACGGAACGGCGGGCGGCGGGTCCTCGCGACCCGCCGCCGCGGCCCCCGGCGTCGCCGGCCGTACCGAGGTCGCCGAGCGTGTGCTCGTCGGCATCGCACGGGCGGTGTCCGCCGATGTCATCGGCGTCCCGCGGGGCGAGATCTCCGTGGGTGTCGCCGACCGACGGGACGGCATGGCTCTGAAGGTATCGAGCCCTCTCCCCGTCCCCGACCTCGATGATCTGGATGCGGTGCGGAGCACCGTCCCCGTCCTCGAGCGCGCCTCGCAGATGCAGGAGCAGCTGCGCGAGCGACTGACCCACCTCCTCGGGCGCGACATCGCCCGAATCGACGTCACCGTGACCGGTGCCCGGACCCCGGAAAGGAAGCGTGTGCGATGACCACCCCTGTGCTGCGTCGCGTCGTGCGCCGCGAGACCCACTCGCCGCGCAGCGTCGCCTTCGCCCTCGTCGTCCTGGTCGCGATCATCCTGGCCCTGTACGTCGCCGTCGAGCTCGTGCTGGCCCTCGCGGCCCAGCCCGCACTTCTGGTGCGCCCTGTGGCGGCGCTGGAGTGGCTGGCCGGACTCCCCGGCAACGCCCCGGTGGCGGCCGGTGTCGCCGGGGGGCTCGTCGTGGCCGCGATCGGGCTGTGGCTCGTGGTCCTGGCCGTCGCGCCGGGCCGTCTGTCCAAGCACGAAGTGGATGCCGGTGGCCGCGTCGCCGTCATCGACAACGGCGTCCTCGCCGCGGCGCTCGCCCAGCGGGTGAGCGACGAGATCGGCGTCGCCCGCGACCGTGTGACGGTCGGGGTCGCCCACCGGAGCGTCGACGTCACCGTCCGTCCCGGAGCCGGCATCCCGGTCGACAAGACCCAGGTCACCTCGCTGGCCGATGCGGAGATCGCCGCGCTGAAGCTGGCGCGCCCTGTTCGCACCCGCGTGCGGATCGCGCGCCCCGACGATGAGGAGAAGGCGGCATGAACGACACCAACCGTGCACTCAACCGCACCGTCCTGATGATCGTCGGCGTGATCCTGCTGATCGGCGGGGGCGCGGCGGCCACGGCGGCGGCCCTCCCGGCCGTCGGCGACGTGTGGACCTCCTCCGGGAAGGCCGCCGTCGACGCACTCCGCGCCGCGGGCGACGCCACCGCGATCCCCGGCACCGCGCTCAGCTGGGCGGCCATCGGTGCGGCGGTCATCGCGATCGTGATCGCGGTCGTCCTCTTCGCCAGTCTCACGACTCTCGTGAGCCGGCGTTCCCGCACCGTCCTCCGCTCGAGCGGCTCGCAGACGCCGCTCGGCCGGGTCACGATCACCGAGGGCTTCGCGGCGGACGCCGTGAAGAATTCCCTCGCCCGTGAGGGCGACGTGGTCGCGGCATCCGTCACTGCGCACACGGTCCGCGACGAGCCCGTGCTCCACGTGAGCATCACGGCCCGTCAGGGAGCCGACCCCCGTCGCGTCGTCGATCACGTCGATCGGCTGATGGACGGCCTGGCAGCCGTGACCGGCGCAGACACCGCCGCCTACATCTCGATCCACGGCGGCCTGCGCAGCAGGTTCGCCTCGGACGCCGCGCGGGTCAGCTGATCCACCGATCGAACCACCGGTCCAGGCACCGGTTTCCCCCCCACCACCGATAGAGAAAGGAGACCCTCATGGGACTCGACGACAAGATCAAGAACGCCGCTCAGGACATCGCCGGCAAGGCGAAGGAAGCGATCGGCAAGGCCACCGACAACGACAAGCTCGTTGCTGAAGGCAAGGCCGACCAGACGAAGGCCGACGCCAAGAAGGCCGGCGAGAACGTGAAGGACGCCTTCAAGAAGGACTGACCTTCACCACTCGCGCTGTTCGGGCGCGCGAGTCGAGCGGGGAGCACACGGGGACTGTGCTCCCCGCTTTCGTGTGCCCGGGTCAGGCGAACAGTTCCGCGCCCACGTACGAGCCGTCCCCCGCGCCGCGGGGCACCGCCCAGATGCCCGACGCGATGTGACGCACGTACTCGTTCATGAGGTCGGTCGACAGGGCGCGTTGGAGCGTCACGAACTGGTCCGGGCTCCGTTGGTACGAGAGGAAGAACAGTCCCGCGTCGAGGCGGCCGAGGTCGGTGTTGCCGTCGACGTAGTTGTAGCCGCGCCGCAGGATGCGGATGCCGTTGTTCAGGTCGGGATGGGCGAGGCGCACGTGCGAGGCCCGGTCGATCGCGGGGGCACCGGCGGCATCCGTGGTGCCGAAGTCGGGCGCGGTCGTCTCGACGCCGCCCGAGAGCGGAGCGCCATGCGCCTTGTCGCGTCCGATGATCCGCTGCTGCTCCGACAGCCGCACGCGGTCCCACGTCTCGATGAGCATCGCGACCTTGCGGGCCACGAGGTACGAGCCGCCGGCCAGCCACGCCGGAGCGTCGTCCTCGGCGACCCACACGTGGTCGGCGAGGGCTTTCGTGTCGTCCGCGAGGATGTTCGCCGTACCGTCCTTGAAGCCGAAGAGGTTCCGCGGCGTCGCCTGCGCGGCGGTCGTCTTCGAGGTCTTTCCGAAGCCGAGCTGCGACCAGCGCAGCCGCGCACGCCCGAAGGCGATCCGGCTGAGGTTGCGGATCGCGTGCACGGCGACCTGCGGATCGTCGGCGCACGCCTGGATGCAGAGGTCGCCCCCCGAGACGGACGGGTCGAGGTCGTCGCCGAGGAACGCCGGCAGTTTCGCGAGGCCCGCCGGGCGCAGCCGGGCGAGCCCGTACCGGTCCTCGCCGCTCTCGGTCGAGAACAGGGTCGGGCCCAGGCCGAAGGTGATCGTCAGGCCGGATGCCGGCAGCCCCAGCGCCTCACCGGTGTCGTCCGGCGGCGCCTCGGGCGACCCTCCGACGGCGCCGCTAGCGCTCACGTCGAGACCCTGCGTCATCCGCGCCGCCGCGTAGCTCCAGTCCTTCAGGAGCGACTGCAGGTCGTCTCGGCTCGAGCCCGCCATCATGTCGAAGGCGGCGAAGTGCAGGTGGTCCTGCATCGGGGTCGTGATGCCCGCCTGGTGCGTCCCGAAGAAGGGATGGACGGATGCCGCCCCCTCCTGTTCCGCACGTTCGCGCCCGACCGCGACGCCGATCGCGGAGCCCGCGCCGGCGCCGAGCGCGAGGCCCGCGGCGCCGACCCCGGCGGCGAGACCGAACAGGCCGCGCCTGCTGAGCGACGGGCGGGCGGTCTCTTCTGAGGGCGAGTCCTCGGTGGTCATTGCAGGACGGTGGAGGTCAGGCGGGACAGCGGCTCGGCCAGCGCGTTGATCAGGTCGGTGAGCTCGCGCTTGTCGTCCTCGGTGAGGGTCTTGTAGGCGACGAAGCCCTTCTCGAGCGAGCCGTGGGCGGCGAGGGCGGCGTTCAGGTCGTCGTAGCGCCGCGCGATCTCCGTCGAGAGCGTCTTCCCGTCTGATCCGGCGGCCGACGCGAAGTCGCGAACGAGCGAGAACGCCATCTTCGAGCCCTCGACGTTCGCGGCGAAGTCCGACAGGTCCGTGCCCGACCACCAGTCCTCCTCGCCGCTGATCTTCCCGGTCGCCACCTCGTCGAGCAGGGCGATCGCGCCGTTGGAGATCCCGGCGACGCCCTGGGCGTCGAGCGCCTTCTGGAACGCGTCGGAGTGGGCGTAGTCGTTGAGTTCGCCGACGTCCGCGACCAGCTTGTCGCCGTACGTCGCGCGTTCCTCCGTGGTCGACGGAGCCCAGTCCTGCCACGCCGGCGTCTCGCCGTCGGCGTTCAGCGCGTCCTTCTCCGGGACCCACAGGTCCTTCTCGATGCGGTGGAAGCCGGTCCATTCGAGGCCTTCGGCCACGGCATCCACTTCGCGGTAGTCGATGCGAGGGTCGAGGTCGCCGAGGGATTCGGCGACCGGCTCGATGCGCTCGTAGAACGCGCGCACCGTCGGGAACTGCGCGCGCGCCTCGTCGTCCCGCCCCGACTCGTAGGCGGTCGTGAAGGCGTCGACGGCGGGGACGAGCTGCTCGACCTGGTCCTTGACGAACGCGGCGTAGAGGTCGACGGCCTTCTGCTTCTGCTCGGCGTCGTCGCCGGTGGCGGCGACCGCCCCGCCGGTGACGCTGAAATCAGCGCGCCCGACGCCCTCGCCGACCATGCCCGGCTTGCAGAGCGTCTTGTACTTCCCCGGCTGCGCGACGACGGTCAGGGTCCGCTCGGCGCCGGGTGAGATGTTCTCGACTTCGCCGATGATGCGCAGCCCGTCCTCGGCGAGCAGGTAGAACTCGCTCACCTGGGAGCTCTTGTTCGACACCGCGAAGGTCAGCGTTCCGCTCTTCGCCGTCGCCGTCGAGACGTCGCAGGAGGAATCCGTCGAGGTCACGGTGAGGGCGTCCGTGCTCGTCGCGTCGGTCTTCGCGACGCAGCCCGAGAGGGCGACGGTGCTGACGGCCACGAGGGCGAGGGCGGCATGCGCCGTGGTGAGGCGGGGGCGGGTCATGATGCTCCTTGGGATGCGTGACGGGATGCGGAGGTGCCGGCGGATGCCGCAGGCGCAGGACGCGGGCGCGGGAACAGGCCTCGGACGAAGAACGTGCCGACGACGGCGAGGTAGAGCCCCCAGGCGATCACCTGCAGCCAGGTCATCTCGGGCATGAAGCCGACGGTCGCCTGGAGGAGCGCGGCGATCGCGCTGCCGGGAGGGAGCTGCGCGCTCAGGTCGAAGGCCCAGCCGAACGGGAACCCGGCGACGCCGACGCCGACGCCACCGGTGGCGGGGTCGATGGTCGCGGCCTCCGAGAAGGGGCCGGGGAGGGCGCCCGACTCCTGCAGGTCGTGGAAGGCGTAGGCGAGCACACCCGCGGCGACGACGACGAGGAAGCCGCCCGTCCACGCGAAGAAGCGGCGGAGGTCGAGACGTACGGCGCCGCGGGCGAGCAGCCATCCGAGGAGGACGGCGACGGCGAGGCCGAGCACGGCGCCGAGCCAGCCCGGGCCTTCCTGGTCGGCGGTCTGCACCATGGACCAGAGGAAGAGCGTCGTCTCGATGCCTTCGCGAGCCACCGACACGAACCCGATCAGGACGATCCCCCAGAAGCCGCCCATCGCGAGTGCGCGATCGATGCCGCTCTCGAGATGGGAGCGCATGGTGCGCGCGGTCCGCTGCATCCAGAAGATCATCCAGGTCACCATGCCGACGGCGAGGAGGGAGAGGAGGCCGCCGAGGAGCTCCTGGGCCTGGAAGGTGAGGGCGTAGGCGCCGAAGGTGAGGACGGCGCCGATGACGAGGACGAGCGCTGCCGCGAGTCCCACTCCGGCCCAGAGCTTCGGGAGGACGTCGCGGCGGTCGATCCGGACGAGGTAGGCGACGAGGATGCCGACGACGAGCGCGGCCTCCAGGCCTTCGCGGAGGCCGATGAGGAAGGGAGGGAGGAGCGAGGCGAGCACGGGATCTCTTCGGGTGTTCGGGAGTGAGGCCGGTGCCCGCTGCCCCGTCGCAGCCCGTCCGCGGGACCCGCTGCACGTCGTCGCAGATTAGGTTAGGCGAACCTCACTCGCGAGAGCGTACACCCGCCGCCCGGCGGCGCTCAACACGGCGTTCAGGCGTGTCGGTCCAGGAACGCGTAGACCTCGCCGTCGTCGACGCCGGGGAACATCCCCTGCGGAAGGGGCGAGAACATCTGCATGTGCACGCGGGCGCTCGGCCATGCCTTGCCCTTCCACCGTTCGGTGAGATCGGCGTCGGGTCGCCGGCAGCAGGCTTCGTCGGGGCACGTCGAGGCCGCCCGCTTCGGCGTTTCGCGCCCGCGGAACCAGCGTGCGTCGTCGAAGGGCACCCCGACCGTGATCGAGAACTCGCCCTCCGTAGTCGAGCCGGTCTGGCTCGAGCACCAGAACGTCCCGCCGGGGGTGTCGGTGTACTGGTAGTGCTCGGTCGTCCGGTTCTGCTCCGCGAACGCGGACCGCGCCGCGAATCTGCGGCAGACCACCTGCCCCTCGACCGATCCCGTCACGTCCATCGGCAGCGGCAGCCCGTCGTTCTCGTAGACGCGGTTGATCGCGCCCGCCCCGTCGACGCGCAGGAAGTGGAGCGGGATGCCGAGGTGCTGCGTCAGGAGGTTGGTCATCCGCATCGCGGCCGCCTCGTGGGTCACGCCGAATGCGTCGCGGAAGTCCTCGACGGCGAGGTTCCGGTCCTTCTTGGCCTGGGTCAGGAAGGCGACCGACGCGGTCTCGGGCATGAGGCAGCACGCCGCGTAGTAGTTGATCTCCAGGCGCTGCTGCAGGAAGTCGGCGTAGTCGGTCGGCGGGGTGTGCCCGAGCAGACGGTGAGCCATCGCCTGGAGCGCCATCGACCGCAGGCCGTGGCCGCCGGGGATGGATGCCGGGGGCAGGTAGATCCGCCCGTTCTCGAGGTCGGTGACCGATCGTGCGGAGTGGGGGAGGTCGCTCGCGTAGATGAGTTCGAACCCGAGCTGTTCCGCCATGATGCTGACCGTGCGGTGCGTCAAGGCGCCGGTGGAGTGCCCGGCGGCTTTGAGCTTCTTCTCGGCGAGCTTCTCGATGTCGGGCAGGTAGTTGTTCTGCTCCCGCATCCGCAGGCGCAGTTCGGTGTTGGCGCGGCGGGCTTCTTCGGGCGTCGCGATCGATTCGCGTTCGCGCCGCTCGAGTTCGCGGTGGAGCGCGAGGATGCCCTCGATCGTCTCGTCCGACATCGTCTTCGTGACCTTCACCGGGGCGACGCCGAGGCGGCGGAACACGGGGCTCCGCTGCGCGCGCTCCAGGTCGAGTTCGAGGGCGGCGCGGCGGTTCGGGGGCTCCGTGGAGAGCAGGTCGGTCACGTCCGTGCCCGTCGCCGTCGCGATCGCCTGCAGGACCGACAGCTTCGGCTCGCGCTTGCCGTTCTCGATGAGGCTGAGCTGGCTCCCGGCGATGCCGACGAGCGCCCCCAGTTCGTCGAGCGTGAAGCCGTGGGCGGTCCGCTGATGCCGGATGCGGTGGCCGAGGGTCGAGAGCTGGAGGGGCGTCGCCATGAACTTGATGCTATCGAAAGAATCGCATTTCTTGACGCAGAGAATTGCGAAAAGAGTGGGTTGTTGGGGCGCACAGTGGAGATACCCCACCCCGACCGAGGAGCGCCGAATGGCCATCGCAGACCTGTTCACCCGCCCCACCCGTACCGGCTCGACGCCGATCGTCGCCCGCTCGACGCCGGCGCCCACCGGCATCCGTCCCGCCGTCACCGGAGAGGGCATGGCGGCCCTCCATGCGTGGGTCGACGAGATCGCGGCGCTCACGCAGCCCGCCCGCATCCACTGGGTCGACGGCTCGGCCGCCGAGAACGACGCGCTGCTGCGCCAGCAGGTCGATGAGGGCAAGCTCATCAAGCTCAACCCCGAGTGGCGCCCCGGGTCCTACCTCGCCCGCTCGCACCCGAGCGACGTCGCCCGCACCGAGGGTCGCACCTTCATCGCCTCGGAGCGTGAAGAGGATGCCGGGCCCACGAACAACTGGATCGCGCCCGACGAGATCCGCGCGACCATCGCGCCCCTGTTCGAGGGCAGCATGCGCGGCCGGACGATGTACGTCGTGCCCTTCTCGATGGGCGCCGTGGGCGGCCCGCTCTCGCACATCGGCGTTCAGGTGACCGACAGCGCCTACGCGGTCACGTCCATCGGCATCATGACGCGCGTGGGCGCCGAGGTGCTGCAGCAGATCGCCGACGGCAAGCCCTGGGTCAAGACCGTGCACTCGGTGGGCGCGCCGCTCGCTCCCGGACAGCAGGACGAGGCGTGGCCCTGCAACGACGAGAAGTACATCGCCCACTTCCCCGAGACGCTCGAGGTCTGGTCGTTCGGCTCCGGCTACGGCGGTAACGCGATCCTCGCCAAGAAGTGCTTCGCGTTGCGGATCGCGTCGGTGATCGGCCGCGACGAGGGCTGGCTGGCCGAGCACATGCTGCTCATCCGCGTCATCGACCCCGCGGGCAAGGCCTACCACGTCGCCGCAGCGTTCCCTTCGGCCTGCGGCAAGACGAACCTCGCCATGCTCCGCCCGACCATCCCCGGGTGGCGGGTCGAGACGCTCGGCGACGACATCGCCTGGCTGCGTCCGGGTGAGGACGGCCGCCTCTGGGCCATCAACCCCGAAGCCGGCTTCTTCGGCGTCGCGCCGGGGACGGGCGAATCGACGAACGTGACGGCGGTCGACACTCTCTGGGGCAACACGATCTTCACGAACGTCGCGCTCCGTCCCGACGGCGACGTGTGGTGGGAGGGCCTGACCGACGAGGCGCCGGCCGAGCTCACCGACTGGGAGGGCAAGCCCTGGACCCCGGCATCCGGTCGTCCCGCCGCCCACCCGAACTCGCGCTTCACCGTGAGTGCGGGGCAGTGCCCGCAGATCGCCGCGGACTGGGATGCCCCCGAGGGCGTCCCGCTCGACGCGATCCTGTTCGGCGGACGCCGTGCCACCAACGTCCCGCTGGTGGTCGAGGCCACCGACTGGACCCACGGCGTCTTCATGGGCTCGAACATCTCGTCCGAGCGCACCGCCGCCGCCGAGGGGCTCGTCGGCGAACTCCGCCGCGACCCCTTCGCGATGCTGCCCTTCTGCGGCTACAACATGGCGGACTACTTCGGCCACTGGCTGAAGGTCGGTCAGAAGCTGCGCTTCGACCGGGCTCCGCGCATCTTCCAGGTCAACTGGTTCCGCAAGGGCTCGGACGGGCGCTTCCTGTGGCCCGGCTTCGGCGACAACGCCCGCGTCATCGACTGGATCATCCGCCGCATCGACGGGTCGGTCGGCGCCGTGGACAGCCCCGTCGGGCGCCTGCCGAAGACCGACGACCTGAACCTCGCGGGGATCGAGGTGCCGCAGGCCGATCTCGACGAGCTGTTCGCGGTGGACCCGGCATCCTGGCTCGCCGAGGCCGACCTCACCGAGGAGTTCTACCGGACGTTCGACGGCAAGGTCCCGCCGGCCCTCTACGCCGAGCTCGCCGCCCTGCGCTACCGCCTGCAGCGCACGCAGCAGGAGGCCTGAGCCTCCCGCACCAGGCGTCGACCCGACGAGAACTGCTGTTCCCGGATGCCGGGAGTCGCAGTTCGCGTCGGGTCGCGGTGCGTTCGGGGGAGCCTTCAGACCAGCAGTTGGCGGGCGGCGAGGTCGCGGTAGAGCGGCACGTCGCGCACGAGCTCGTCGTGCGTGCCCTGACCCACAACGCGGCCGTGATCGAGGACGACGATGAGGTCGCTGTCGACGACCGTCGAGAGCCGATGTGCGATGACGACGAGCGTGCGACCCGCGGCGACCGCGTCGATCGCGTCGCGCATCCGCTGCTCGTTGAGGCCGTCGAGGGACGATGTGGATTCGTCGAGCAGCAGGATCGGCGGAGCGGCCAGCAAGGCCCGCGCGATCGCGAGGCGCTGACGCTCGCCACCGGAGAGCATCACGCCCGCCTCTCCCACCGGCGCTTGCAAGCGCAGAGGCGAGCGCTCGAGCACCTCGGTGAGGTTCACGGCGTCGAGCACGCGTTCGCAGTCCGCGTCGGTCGCGTTCGGGGACGCGAGGCGCAGGTTGTCGGCGATCGTGCCGGCGAGGGTCGGGGCGTCCTGTTCCACGTACCCGAGTCGGGCGCGCAGCGACAGGCGGTCGAGCGCGCGGGCATCGATGCCGTCGATGAGGATCGCGCCGGCGGTCGGGTCGTAGAACCGCTCGATGAGCGAGAGGGTCGTCGACTTGCCGGCGCCCGACGGGCCCACGAGTGCAACGCGGGCTCCACGCGGCACCTCGAACGAGACGCCACGGAGCACGGTGGCCTCGGGCTCCGGCTCGGACTCCTCGGGGATCGGCGCGCGGGCGTCGGCGAGGGTCTTGAGCGCCTCGTCCTGTGCGCTCCGGCGCGCGCGGACGACTGCCTCGGGGTAGGAGAAGTGCACGTCGCGGAACTCGATCGCGGCCGTCGAGTCGGCGGCGGGTGAGGCAGCGGATGCGGCGAGGGCGGCATCCTCCGCGGTCTCGTCCGGCAGATCGAGGACCTCCTGGATGCGGCCGAGCGCGCCGAGTGCCTGGTTGACCGACGTGATCGCACCGAAGAACGAGGCGAGCGGCTGCACGAGGAAGAAGAGGAACATCACGAAGACCACGAGCTGCGCGATCTCGATGGCGCCCGATGCCACGCGGAATCCGCCCACGCCAAGCACCACCAGCAGTGACACCTGCAGCGCGATTCCCGCGACCGGGACGACGATCGCCGACGCCTTCGCGACCTTCACACCCGCGTCGTAGGCCTCGCCGGCGGTGGTCGAGATGGTCTCCTGTTCGCGGGACTCCGCACCCGACGCGCGGATCGTGCGGATCGAGCCGATCGCCCGTTCGACGCCCGAGGCGAGGGCGCCCACCTTCTCCTGCTGTTCGAGCGTGGCCCGACGGATGCGGCCGCTCAACACGACGACGACGGTCGCCGAGGCGCCGATGACGACGACGATCAGCAGCAGCAGGATCGGGTCGATGATGAGCATCGCGATGATCGCGCCGACGAAGATGAGGGCGTTGCCGATCGAGTCCGCGAACCCCTGCGTGAGGACGGCGTAGAGGAGGGTGGTGTCCGTGCCGACCCGCGACACCAGGTCGCCGGTGCGCCGAGCGTCGTACTCCTGCACCGGCAGGTGCAGGAGCTTGGCGATCAGTCGGCGACGGCTGGAGTAGACGACCGCGGTGCCGGTGCGCTGCAGCAGGTAGTGCTGGAATCCGCCGATGAGCGAGGACACGACGACGAGGCCGACGAGGACCCAGACGAGGATGCCGAGGGCCTGGCCCGCCTGCACCCGGCCGATGACGTTCCCGACGAGGAGCGGCTGGATGAGGGTGGCGACCGCTTCGAGCACGCTGAGGACGCCGACCACCACGAGAACACGCTTGTGTTCGAGGAGGAAGGGGACGAGCTGACGGAGGCTGGCGCGGGGGCCGTCGTCCTTCGAGGGGCGGCGCAGACCGCGGCGAGGCGTGGACATCCCTCTATCTTCCTCCGTCCTGACGGTGTCCCCGCCCGTCGATAGTGTGGTCCGGTGCCAGAACCCGTGATCCGCGCCGAGAAGCTCGTGAAGGCCTACAAGAGCAAGGGCAAGCCCGACTTCGTCGCCGTCGACGGGCTGTCGTTCGAGGTCGCACCGGGGGAGTCCTTCGGTCTGCTCGGCCCGAACGGAGCCGGCAAATCGACGACGATGAAGATGATCGGCGCCGTGTCGACCCGGACGAGCGGGAACCTGTCGATCCTGGGGCTGGACCCCGACCGACACGGCCCCGAGATTCGTTCGCGCCTGGGCGTCGTCCCGCAGCAGGACAACCTCGACGGCGAGCTCAACGCGCGCGAGAACCTCTACATCTACGGGCGGTACTTCGGGCTCCCGGGCAAGGTGTGCGCCGAGAAGGCCGATGAGCTGCTGGCGTTCGCCCAGCTCGAGGACAAGGCGAAGAACAAGGTCGACCAGCTCTCCGGCGGGATGAAGCGCCGCCTGACGATCGCTCGCGGGCTCATCAACGACCCGCGCATCCTGCTCCTGGACGAGCCCACGACGGGCCTCGATCCGCAGGCGCGTCACGTGCTCTGGGACCGCCTGTTCCGCCTCAAGGAGCGGGGCACGACGCTCGTCCTCACGACCCACTACATGGACGAGGCCGAACAGCTCTGCGACCGGCTCGTCGTCGTCGACAAGGGGCGCATCATGGCCGAGGGGAGCCCAGCCTCCCTCATCCGCGAATATTCCAGCCGCGAGGTGCTCGAGGTGCGCTTCGGTTCCGACCGCAACGAGCAGGTCGCCGCCCAGCTGCAGGGTATCGGCGACCGCGTCGAGGTGCTGCCGGACCGCATCCTCGTCTATGCCCACGACGGTGAGGCCGCCCTCGAACGGGTCACCTCGTCGGGCCTGCAGCCGATGACGAGCCTCGTCCGTCGGTCCAGCCTGGAGGACGTGTTCCTCCGCCTCACGGGACGGTCGCTCATCGAATGAGCGAGACGACACAGGCAGCGCAGCCGACGCTCGACGAGCTGCGGGCAGAAGCGATGGAGTGGGGGCGCAAGCCCCGTCGATTCGGCAGCTGGTACGTCACGGAGCACATGGTCCGGGCGATGCGCGCCTACGGCTGGACCATCGTGGTCGGAGCGCTCGGGCAGCCGGTTCTGTATCTGCTCGGCTTGGCCGCCGGCCTCGCCGCGCTCATCCGGACGCCGATCGACGACCGCGGCGTGCAGGTCGACTACCTCGTCTTCGTCGCACCCGCGCTCCTCGTCACGGCGGCGATCTCCGTCGCCTCCGAGGAGATGACGTACCCCGTCATGGCCGGGTTCAAGTGGCGACGGTACTTCTTCGGGTTCAACGCGTCCGCCCTGTCGAGCCCGCAGATCGCCAACGGCGTCATCATCGGCGCGGCCGCCCGCATGACGTTCGCGGTCGCGGCGTACTACCTCTTCATCTGGCTCCTCGGTGCCCTCGGCATCGGGTGGACGACGGTGCCGAACCCCGAGACCGGGTGGATCGCGATCCCGGCGGGCATCCTCGCGGGCCTCGCGTTCGGCATCCCGCTCATGGCGTACGCCGGCTCGATCGAAGACGACAGGGGGCAGTTCGCGCTCGTCCAGCGCTTCATCTTCATGCCGATGTTCCTGTTCTCGGGCACGTTCTACCCTCTCGAGACCCTGCCCGTCTGGCTCCAATGGATCGGGTGGGTCTCGCCGCTGTGGCACGGCGCCGAGCTGGGGCGCCTCGCGACCTACGGCGCCGCAGTGCCGCCGTTCATGATCGTCGTCCACTTCGCTTATCTCGTCGTGCTCGCTGGAGTGGGGTACCTGTGGGGCCGGAAAGTCTTCATCGAAAGGCTCGCCAAGTGAGCGCCGTCGCCGTCGACACCGCCGCCCGCCGCGGGGGAGTGCGTGCCCTGTGGGCGGGCAACCCCGGCGCCGTCGTGCAGCGCGGATTCCTCGCCGCCCGATCCTCGAGCTGGGCCGTCGTCCTGTCCGGTTTCTTCGAGCCGGTCTTCTACCTCGCGTCGATGGGTCTCGGGCTCGGCAAGCTCATCGGCGACGTCCAGACCTCGCAGGGGATCGACGTCAGCTACGCCGCGTTCATCGCGCCCGCCCTCCTGGCCGTGTCCGCGATGAACGGCGCGATCTACGACTCCACCTGGAACGTCTTCTTCAAGCTGAACTACGGCAAGCTCTACGAGGGGATGCTGGCCACGTCCCTCGGGCCCCTCGATGTCGCCCTCGGCGAGATCCTCTACGCGCTCCTGCGCGGCCTGCTCTACGCGACCGGTTTCATGATCGTCATGCAGGTGCTCGGGCTGAACCTCGCCTGGACCGCGATCCTCGCGATTCCGGCGGTGCTCCTGATCGCGTTCGGCTTCGCGAGCTTGGGAATGGCGATCACGAGCTACATGAAGACGTTCCAGCACATGGACTGGATCAACTTCGTGCTGCTGCCCATGTTCCTCTTCTCGGCGACGTTCTACCCGATCACCGTCTACCCCGAGTGGGTGCAGTCGATCGTCATGGCACTGCCCCTCTGGCACGGCGTGGAACTCCTCCGCGGGCTGACCCTCGGCATCCTGTCGGTCGACATGCTCTGGCACGTCCTGTACTACGTCGTGATGATCGCCGTCGGGCTCGTCTTCACGACGAAGCGCCTGCGTGCCCTGTTCCTCGGCTGAGGATCAGCGGCCGGACTCCATGACCTCGCGCGCCTTGCGGATGCGACGCGGATTCACGGGATGCGTCGCGAGGACGACCTTGCCTCGGGAGTGCAGCTTCAGCAGGTCGTCGTACGCCTCGGCGACGTCGGCCAGCGGATAGAAGCCCGAGACGAGCACGTTCACGGCGCGCTTCTCGGCGAGATCCACGACTTTCCGAAGCTGATCCGTCCCGTGCGCGACCGCATCGGGCTCGTCCGAGAGCAGGGCGACCTCGCGGTCACGCCGGTCGGCGCTCGAGCGGAACTTGCCTGCCGGGACGCCCAGCGCCTCGGCGATGTCCTGTCCGTCCTGGCCGAAGTTGTCGATGTAGGCGCTCACGCCGTCGGGGGCGAGCGCACGGATGCGGTCGACGATCCCATCGCCGTACTGCACCGGCTTCACGCCGAGCTGTCGCAGATAGTCGAAATTGCGGGCGCCGCACGTTCCGATCACGCGGGCGCCGCGATGCATCGCGATCTGCGCCTCGACGCTGCCGACGCCGCCGGCGGCCGCCGAGATGACGACGGTGTCCCCGGCGCCGACCTTGAGTTCGTCGAGGATGTCGAGGGCCGTCGTCCCGGCCAGGTACAGCCCGCCCGCCGTCTCGAAGGTCACGTTCTTGGGCTTGCGGACCAGGCGGTCGACCGAGATCGTGAGGTGGCTGGCCTGGGCGCCCGAGCGGAGGTGGCCGACGACGTCACTGCCCACGGGGAAGCCGGACGTCTCGGGCCCGACTGCGATGACGGTGCCTGCGAAGCAACTGCCCGAATGGCGCGGGAACTCGTCGTTCCATTCCTTCTCGGCGCCCGAGCGGACGAAACCGTCGATGTGATTGAGGCCCATCGTCATGACCTCGACGGTCACCTCGCCCTGGCGGGGCTCGGCGAGGGGGCGGTCGACGAGATGCAGCACCTCCGGCCCGCCGGTCTGGTCGTACTCGACGACCGATGCCTGGGTGACCTTCTTGATAGCCATGGTCCACTCCCTCGTGTGCCTGTGAGGCCGACGATAGACCCGCCTCGTGCCCGAGGGGAACTCTTGACAGAACGGATGCCGCGGCCCTCCCGATGGGGTGGGCCGCGGCATCCGTCGATTCAGCGGAGGTCAGCGGATGCCGAGGTCCGCGTGTCCGATGTTCGTCTCGTACTCGACGTCCTTCGTCTCCTTCGACAGCCACAGGGCGATGAAGGTGAGGACGGCGGAGCCCGACAGGTAGATGCCGACCAGCCACGGCG
>NZ_JBEGHM010000002.1:0-1256048 GCF_040676205.1 Microbacterium sp. LMI1x-1-1.1 | reverse complement strand
GTTTCGGCGGCCATAGCGTGAGGGAAACGCCCGGTTACATTCCGAACCCGGAAGCTAAGCCTCACAGCGCCGATGGTACTGCAGGGGGGACCCTGTGGGAGAGTAGGACACCGCCGGACTTCTTTCGTGAAATGGCCACCCAGAGTTGGGTGGCCATTTCTCGTTAACGCGTACGTGAGAGGACAGAGAAGATGACGGACGAGCAGCGCCCAGACAAGTCGGGCGGCAAACGGAAGTTCACCCCTGCTTCCTCGAGCTCACGCGGTGAGCGTTCGCGGGACCGCGGACGCCCTTCAGAAGGCGATCAGGACCGCCGTCCTTCCGAACGTCGCGGCAGCGGGCGAGGCTCCGCGCCACGCCGCGAGGGTGACCGCCCGTCGTATCCGAAGCGTGACGGCGACCGCCCGGCTTACCCGAAGCGCGATGGCGAGCGTCGTCCGTACGAGAAGCGTGATGGTGATCGCCCCTCCTACCCGAAGCGTGACGGCGAGCGTCGTCCGTACGAGAAGCGTGATGGTGATCGCCCCTCGTACCCGCGTCGTGACGGGGATCGTCCGTCGTACCCGAAGCGTGACGGCGAGCGTCGTCCGTATGAGAAGCGTGATGGTGATCGCCCCTCGTACCCGCGTCGTGACGGGGATCGTCCGTCGTACCCGCGTCGCGACGGAGACCGTCCTAGCTACCCCCCGCGTGACGGCGAACGTCGTTCATACGAGAAGCGTGACGGTGACCGTCCCTCGTACCCACGTCGCGATGGTGACCGTCCTTCCTACCCGAAGCGTGACGGAGAGCGTCGACCGTATGAGAAGCGCGATGGCGACCGTCCGTCGTACCCACGCCGCGACGGAGACCGTCCTTCCTACCCGCGCCGCGATGGTGACCGGCCCAGCTACCCGAACCGCGACGGCGAACACCGTCCGTACGAGAAGCGCGATGGTGACCGTCCCTCGTACCCGCGTCGCGATGGTGACCGGCCTAACTACTCGAAGCGTGACGGGGAGCGTCGTCCGTACGAGAAGCGCGATGGCGACCGCCCGTCGTACCCGCGTCGCGACGGCGACCGTCCGTCGTACCCGCAGCGCGACGGGGACCGTCGGTCTTCGCGGCCGCCGCAGGATTCGGACCGTCGGAACGTGCCGGCGGGTCCGGTCGTTCCCGATGAGGTCACGGCTCGCGACCTGAACGGTGCGGCCCGGAACGAGCTGAAGACTCTCAGTAAGGACAACGCCGAGCAGGTCGCACGGCACCTGGCCATGGCTGCCCGTCTCATCGACGAAGACCCCGCTCTTGCGCACGAGCACGCACTGGCGGCATCCCGTAGCGCTGGTCGGATCGCTGTGGTCCGCGAGACCGTCGCGATCACGGCCTACGCCGTCGGCGACTTCGCACTGGCCCTGCGCGAACTGCGGACGTTCCGCCGGATCTCCGGTCGTGACGACCAGATCGCGCTCATGGTCGACAGCGAGCGTGGCGTCGGTCGACCCGACCGTGCGCTCGAGGTCGGACGCGCCGTCGACCGTGCGTCCCTCCCGACCGACGTCCGCGTCGAGCTCGCAATCGCGATGTCCGGTGCACGGCTCGACCTGGGCCAGCCCGACCGTGCCCTGCAGGAGCTCGACATCCCCGAACTCGATCCCGACACCGCCTTCCCGTGGAGCCCCGGGCTGTTCGCTGCGCGAGCCGCCGTCCTCGAAGAACTCGGTCAGGTCGAGGAGGCCGCGCAGTGGCAGCGTCGTGCAGACATCGCCGCTGCGGCGCTCGGAGAGATCGACGCGGACTCCGAGACCATCGAGGTCGACGAGATCGATGAAATCGAGCTCGAGGACGAACCCGGGGAAGAATCCGAGGACGAACCCGGGGAAGAGGTCGACGACACCGAGGACGGCGACGCCGGGGGAGACCCGGCATCCGTTCAGGAGGAGGACGAGGAGGACCGCGCCTGATGGGTCTCTTCTCGCGTTCCCGATCGACACCGCTCGACGGCGTCGACCTGGTGCTCGCCGACCTCGACGGCGTCGTCTACGCGGGTGACGGTGCCATTCCTCATGCCGTCGAGAGTCTGAATGCAGCGCGGCGCGAACGTCCGCTCGCGTACATCACGAACAACGCGTCGCGACGTGACAGCGTTGTGGCCTCCCATCTCACCGAGCTCGGGCTCGAGACCCAGCCTCACGAGGTGGTCACCAGTCCGCAGGCCGCCGTGCGGCTGTTGCGGGACAGGGTTCCCACCGGATCGACGATCCTCGTCGTGGGTGGAGACGGACTGGCCTTCGAACTGGAGAAGGCGGGCTACACCGTCACACGCAGCGCCGACGACCATCCCGCGGCCGTGCTGCAGGGTTTCTCTCCCGACGTCGGCTGGGCGCAGCTCGCTGAAGCGGCCTATGCCCTGGCCCAGCCCGAAGATGAGGGCGGCATCCCTTGGATCGCCACCAACACCGACTGGACGATCCCGCAGTCTCGTGGCATCGCGCCCGGCAACGGCACCCTGGTCTCCGCCGTGCACACCGCGGTCGGTCGGCTCGCCACCGTGGCCGGCAAGCCGGAGCGTCCGATCTTCGACGAAGCGGTCGCACGCTTCGGGGCGCGGCATCCGCTCTTCATCGGCGATCGACTCGACACCGACATCGCCGGCGCGCAGGCTGCGGGGATCGAGTCGGTGCTGGTGCTCACCGGCATCGACCGGCCCAAGCACGTCCTCGCCGCTCCGAACTCCTCGAGGCCGACTTACCTCGTCGGCGACCTGCGGGAGCTCCACGAGCCGTACCCCGAGACGATCGTGAAGGGTGACGTGACGACCGTCGGCTCCGCCTCGGTTCGGATCGACGGGCCCGACGTGCACATCGTCACCGAGGGCGATCGTCCGATCGATCTCGTGCGCGCAGGTGCCGCGGCGATCTGGGGCACCGGACGCGCGATCTACGGCTTCCGGGTGCCGGAGCGGCTCTACGCGGACCCGTTCCACCGACGCTGACAACCGCTCCGCCGCGTTCACGTCCGCCGTCGTCCGCGCCGCGTAGGGTGGGTGACATGTCGATGGATGCTGCTGACGGCGACGCGCGCCGCGAGGACCTGCTCTCGACGCTCGATGTGATCGAGGACCAGCCGTTGGGCGAACGGGCGGCTGCGTACGCGCTCCTGCACGACGAGCTCGCGAAGCGTCTCGAATCGGGTCCCCGCGACCCGAACGCATGACCAGCCGGCTCGACGCGGCCGTCGCCGCCCGAGGCCTGGCGCGCAGCCGCACCCACGCCGCGCAGCTCATCGATGCGGGACTGGTGACCGTCGACGGCGAGCCCGTTGTGAAGGCCTCAGTCAAGGTCGGCGACGAGCAGCGCATCGAGGTCGCGGCATCCGACCACTACGTCAGCCGTGCCGCACACAAGCTCCTCGCCGCCCTCGACGCGTTCGGGGTCGACCCACGCGGGCGCGTCGCGCTCGACATGGGCGCGTCGACCGGGGGGTTCACGCAGGTGCTCGTCGAACGCGGCGCCGCACGGGTGCTCGCCGTCGACGTGGGGCACGGGCAGCTGGCGGCGGAGATCGCGGCCCTCCCGGAAGTAGCCGTCGTCGAAGGGTTCAACGTGCGGCACATGACGCGCGCCTCCCTCGCCGAGGCGAGCGGCGTCGCCGACGTGCCGACGCTCGTGACGGGCGATCTCTCGTTCATCTCGCTCACGCACGTCCTCCCCGCGGCGGCGTCGGTCTGCGCCCCGGCATCCGATCTGGTCCTGCTCGTGAAACCGCAGTTCGAAGTGGGCCGCACCGGGGTCCGCGAAGGACTGGTGACGGATGCCGGGCGTCGAGCCGACGCCGTCGCCACCGTCCTGTGGTCGGCGTGGGATGCCGGGCTCGGCACCCACGGCGTCATCGCCTCGCCGATCGCGGGAACGCACGGCAACCGCGAATTCCTCATCCATCTCCGACCCGGGACGAGCGACGACGCGAATCCGACACAATGGTTGGACACCGTGAACCGACTGGCGGGAGCCGCATGACCGACGCGACGCGCAACATCCTCGTGGTGGCGCACGCGCTCCGCGAGAACACGGTCGCAGGAGCCCGTCGCGTCGTCGAAGCGGTGCACGCGGCCGGCCTCCAGCCCGTCGTGCCGGGCGACGACCCCGAGCTCGCCGCGGCCCTCGGGGACCTCGACACCGTGGTCCTCGGCGAGGGCGGCATCGACGTCACCGACATCGAGGTCGCGATCGTCCTCGGTGGCGACGGCACGATCCTGCGCGCCGCCGAGCTGGTGCGGGCGGCATCCGTCCCCCTTCTCGGCGTCAACATGGGTCACGTCGGCTTCCTCGCCGAACTCGAGGCGGACGGCGTCGACGAAGCGATCCGCCGGGCGCTCGCGCGGGATTACGAGATCCATGAGCGGATGACGCTGTCGGTCGAGGTTCGAGACGCCGACGGCGACGTCGTCTACTCGACCTGGGCTCTGAACGAAGCCACGGTCGAGAAGGCGTCGCGGGAGCGGATGCTCGAGGTCATGATCGAGATCGACGATCGCCCCTTGTCGGCTTTCGGGTGCGACGGCGTCGTGGTCGCCACTCCCACGGGCTCGACGGCGTACAACTTCTCGGCCGGCGGCCCCGTCGTGTGGCCCTCCGTGCAGGCGCTCTGCCTCGTCCCGCTGTCGGCGCACGCGCTGTTCGCCCGACCGGTCGTCCTCGGTCCCGAGACCTCCGTGTCGATCGACGTCCTCCAGCGGAATCAGGGCAGGGGAGTGCTCTGGTGCGACGGACGCCGTTCGCACGACCTTCCGCCCGGTGCCCGCGTGGTCGTGCGGCGATCGGGACGCCCGGTCCGCCTCGCACGCCTGCATCGCTCGGCCTTCACCGACCGACTGGTGCGCAAGTTCCAGCTCCCCATCGCGGGCTGGCGCGGCGGTGCGGAGGCCTCGCTGTGATCGAGCAGATCCGGCTTAGGGATCTCGGCGTGATCGCGGGGGCGACCTTGCCGATCGGGCCGGGGTTCACCGCGGTGACGGGTGAGACCGGTGCCGGCAAGACGATGGTCGTGACGGGGCTCGGGCTCCTTCTCGGCCAGCGTGCCGACTCGGGCGCGGTGCGGGCCGGTGCGGATCAGGCCGCGGTCGACGGAGTGTGGATCGTCCCCGAGGACGGCCCGGTGGTCGAGCGCGTGCGGGATGCCGGTGGCGACGTCGAACCCATCGGAGACGGACGCGCGGAACTCTACCTGGGGCGGACGCTGTCGAGCGAGGGACGCAGCCGCGCCACGGTGGGCGGCAGGACGGCTCCCGCCGGAGTGCTCGCCGACCTCGCCGACCAGTTGGTCGTCGTCCACGGGCAGTCCGATCAGCTGCGGCTCACGTCGGCCGCGGCCCAGCGCGAGGCCCTCGACCGCTTCGGCGGCGCGACGGTCGCCGACGCGCTCGACCGGTACCGCCGGGTGTGGGATGCCTGGCGCACCGCGGCCGCGGAACTCGAGACCCTGACGACCGAGCAGACGTCCCGCGCCCGTGAGGCAACGGAGCTCCGGGCCGCGATCGCGGACATCGAGGCGGTCGACCCGCAGCCGGGGGAGGACCTCGAGCTCACGCAGCGCGCAGATCGCCTGGCGAACGCCGAGGAACTGCGGATGGCGGCGGCGACGGCGCACACGGCACTCTCGAACGAGGACGACCTGCCCGACGTGCAGGCCCTCCTCGCCGAGGCGCGGCGCGCGCTCGAACGCGCCGCCGGTTCGGACGAGGCGCTGCGCGGCCACGCCGCGGCGATCGAGGAACTCGGGTACCGGGTGGCCGACATCGCCGGCGAGCTGAGCGGATATCTCGCCGACCTCGACGAGGGCGGCCCCCATGAACTCGCCGCCGTCGAGGAGCGTCGCGCTGCCCTGGGCGCACTCATCCGCGCGCACGGATCGCTCGACGAGGCGATCGCGCTCCTCGCGACCGGGTCCGCCCGTCTCGCCGAGCTCGACGACGACGGCGACCGCATCGAGCGGCTCATCGTCGAACGCGATCGCCTCCGAGACGACCTCGACACGCGCGCCGCCGAGCTCACGGACGCGCGGCGGGCGGCGGCATCCCGACTCGGCGACGCCGTCACCGAGGAACTCCGTCATCTGGCGCTGCCGGACGCGCGGCTGACGGTCGCCGTCGACCCGGGGGCTGAGGCGGCGCACGGCCGCGACGTCGTGACGATCCAACTCGCGCCGCACCCGGGTGCCTCGCCTCGTCCGGTCGCCCGCGGAGCGTCCGGCGGTGAGCTCAGTCGCGTCATGCTCGCGATCGAAGTGGTGATCGCGGCGACCGACCCGGTTCCGACGTTCGTCTTCGACGAAGTGGATGCCGGTATCGGCGGCGCCGCCGCGATCGAGGTCGGCCGGCGACTCGCCAAGCTCGCCGAGACGAGTCAGGTGATCGCGGTCACGCATCTCGCACAGGTGGCGGCGTTCGCCGGCAATCACCTGTCGGTCGTGAAGTCCAACGACGGGTCGGTCACCGCCTCCAGCGTGCGCCGACTGGAAGGCGATGAACGCGCCGCCGAGATGGCGCGCCTGCTGTCGGGCATGGCTGACTCGGATGCCGCGCTGGACCACGCGCGCGAGCTGCTGGCCCTCGGACGGGCGCGCTGAGACCGGGCACCCGAGAGGGCTGATAGAGTGAAAGCCCGTGACGGACTCTTCGGGCGCGGGACGCAAAAACAACGACATCACCAAGCACATCTTCGTGACGGGTGGTGTCGTTTCGTCTCTCGGCAAGGGTCTGACCGCCGCCAGCCTCGGTAACCTCCTCACCGCGCGCGGCCTGCGTGTCGTGATGCAGAAGCTCGACCCGTACCTGAACGTCGACCCGGGCACGATGAACCCGTTCCAGCACGGCGAGGTCTTCGTCACCGACGACGGCGCCGAGACCGACCTCGACATCGGCCACTACGAGCGCTTCCTCGACATCGAGCTGAGCCAGGCGGCGAACGTCACGACGGGTCAGATCTACTCCGAGGTCATCGCCAAGGAGCGCCGCGGCGAGTACCTGGGCGACACGGTCCAGGTGATCCCGCACATCTCCGATGAGATCAAGCGGCGCATGCGCCTGCAGGCGAGCGAAGAGCCCCGCCCCGACGTGATCATCACCGAGGTCGGCGGCACGGTCGGCGACATCGAGTCGCAGCCGTTCATCGAGTCGGCGCGCCAGATCCGCCATGAGCTCGGCCGCGACAACGTCTTCTTCGTGCACGTCTCGCTGGTCCCGTTCATGGGCGCCTCGGGCGAGCAGAAGACCAAGCCCACGCAGCACTCCGTCGCGATGCTCCGCTCCATCGGCATCCAGCCCGACGCCCTCGTCCTGCGGAGCGACCGCCCCGTCACCGAGTCCAACAAGCGCAAGATCGCGCTCATGTGCGACGTCGACGAGGACGCGGTCATCAACACCGTCGACCTGCCGAGCATCTACGACATCCCCTCGACGCTCAGCGACCAGGGTCTCGACGCGTACATCGTGCGCCGCCTGGGCCTGGACGCCAAGGCGGGCGACATCGACTGGACCCGCTGGAACAAGGTCCTCAACGCCGTCCACAACCCCAAGCACGAGGTCACGGTCGGCCTCGTCGGCAAGTACATCGACCTGCCCGACGCGTACCTCTCGGTCACCGAGGCCCTGAAGGCGGGCGGATTCGCGCAGGAGACGAAGGTCCAGATCGTGTGGATCCCCTCCGACCTGTGCGAGACGCCCGAGGGTGCGGCGAAGGCCCTGTCGGCGGTCGACGGCATCGTCATCCCGGGTGGCTTCGGCATCCGGGGCATCGAGGGCAAGCTGGGCGCGCTGAAGTTCGCCCGCGAGCAGGGACTGCCCACCCTCGGCATCTGCCTCGGTCTGCAGTGCATGGTCATCGAGTACGCCCGCCACGTCGCGGGCATCGAGGACGCGTCCTCGAGCGAGTTCGACCCCGAGACGCCGCACCCGGTCATCGCGACCATGGCGGAGCAGGTCGACATCCTTGACCGCGGCGACATGGGCGGCACGATGCGCCTGGGCCTGTACGAGGCTGCGCTGGCCGAGGGGTCCCTCGCCGCGGAGCTGTACGGCTCGGACCGCGCCACCGAGCGTCACCGGCACCGCTACGAGGTCAACAACACGTACCGTCAGCAGATCGCCGATGCGGGCCTCTGGTTCTCGGGGCTGAACCCCGACCTCGATCTCGTCGAGTACGTCGAGCTGCCCCGCGACGTGCACCCGTACTACATCGCGACGCAGGCGCACCCCGAGCTGCGCTCGCGCCCCACCGAGGCGAACCCGCTCTTCCGCGGTCTCATCGCCGCGGCGCTCGAGCGGCACCGCTCGAGCGAGCTGTTCGACGTCGAGAACGAGGACTGAGCCGTGACGGATGCCGCGCCGCTGCAGGACGACGCCGTCACCGTCGAGGTGACCGAGACCCAGACGGTCTTCGAGGGGCGGGTCTGGAACCTGCGCCGCGACGCGTTCACCTACGGCGAGGGCTCGATCGTGCGGGAGTACGTCGACCACTCCGGCGCCGTCGCCGTCCTGGCGCTCGACGAGGAGGGACGCGTGCTCCTCATCCGGCAGTACCGTCACCCGGTGGGGTTCCGCGAATGGGAGATCCCTGCCGGCCTGCTGGACGTGCCGGGGGAGGACCCCCTCGAGGCGGCGAAGCGCGAGCTCGCCGAGGAGGCCGACCTGACCGCAGAACGGTGGGACGTGCTGTCGGACTTCTTCACGAGCCCCGGCGGCAGCGACGAGGCCATCCGCATCTACCTGGCACGCGGGCTCGCGGCGACGCCTGAAGCGTTCGCCCGCACCGACGAGGAAGCCGACATCGAGGTGCGCTGGGTCGCGCTCGACGACGTCGTGGACGCCGTTCTGGCGCGGAAGCTCCAGAATCCGTCTCTCGTGATCGCGGCCCTGGCCGCCGCTGCCGGCCGCTCCCGTGAGTGGACGACGCTCGGCGCCGCCGACGCGCCGTGGCCCGGACGCTCGCGTCCCGTGGGCGCGGACCGACCGCAGGGCTGAGGCGCCGTGAGGCTCGCTCGCGCCGTCGACGCGTTCCTCCGGCACATCACCATCGAGCGCGGACTCTCGGCGCACACCGTCGCGGCGTACCGTCGCGACCTCTCCGGCTACCTCGACTGGCTCGACGAGCACGGAGTCGACGACACCGACGCCGTGACGGGGGAGCTCGTGACGAGGTTCGCCGCGGAGCGCGCGGCATCCGATCCACCACCCGCCTCGACGTCGCTGGCCCGGCTGCAGTCGGCCATCCGCAGCTTCCACCGCTTCCTCGCGCGGGAGGGAATCGTGACGGAGGATCCGACCACGAAGCTCCGGCCTCCCAAGGCGCCGATGCGTCTGCCGAAGGCGCTGCCCGTCGAGGACGTGCTCCGGCTGTTGGATGCGGCCGGTCCCGCGCCCGAGGACGCCGCGCCGGGCGAGCTGGTGGGCTTGCGCGATCGCGCGCTGCTGGAGCTCCTCTACGCGACCGGGGCCCGTGTCTCGGAGATCATCGATCTGGATGTCGACGACCTCATGCACGGGGAGGTCCTGCGCGTGCGGGGCAAGGGCTCGAAGGAGCGGATCGTCCCGGTCGGCTCGTACGCCCGGGTCTCGGTCGACGCCTACCTCACGCGCGTGAGGCCGGAGCTGTCGCGCCGCGGACGCGCGACGCCGCGTGCGTTCCTGGGCGCGCGGGGAGCTCCGCTGTCGCGCCAGAGCGCATGGCTCGTGATCCAGCAGGCCGCGGAGCGGGCGGGGATCACCGCGCACGTCTCTCCGCATACGCTCCGGCACTCGTTCGCGACGCACCTGTTGCAGGGCGGCGCCGACGTCCGCGTCGTGCAGGAGCTCCTCGGCCACGCCTCGGTCGCCACGACCCAGATCTACACGCACGTCACCGTGGACGCGCTCCGCGACGTCTACCTCACCTCGCACCCGCGCGCGAGATGAGCTCCGGCTCCCCACCCTGCGGGGAGTCGCTCCACGGCGCGCCGCGGCGGGATGACTAGACTCGGGTGAGCACGGCGAAGGCGGGAGATCAGTGGCGAGCAAGCGGAGTACGGCGGACGTCGATTCGACGGTGGCGACCGACACCCCGATGGGGCCGACGGGTCGCCCCTACCACGGCTTCCCGACCCCGCCGAAGCTCGACGGCCACGGTCCCGCGCGCATCATCTCGCTGTGCAATCAGAAGGGCGGCGTCGGCAAGACGACGACCACCATCAACCTGGCCGCAGGCCTGGCCTCGTACGGCCGCCGCGTGCTCGCGGTCGACTTCGACCCGCAGGGCGCCCTGTCCGCCGGTCTCGGCGTGCAGACGCACGAGACGGCGACGATCTACGACCTCCTCCTCGACCCGAAGCGCGACCCCCACGAGGTCATCGTGTCGACGTCGGTCGAGGGCCTCGACATCCTGCCCGCGAACATCGACCTGTCGGCAGCAGAGGTCCACCTCGTCAACGAGGTGGCCCGCGAGACGATCCTGGCCCGGGTGCTCCGCAAGGTGGCCGGCGACTACGACGTCATCCTCATCGACTGCCAGCCCTCGCTCGGCCTGCTCACCGTCAACGCGCTGACGGCGAGTCACGGTGTGCTGATCCCGCTCGAGTGCGAGTTCTTCGCGCTGCGCGGTGTGGCGCTGCTCATCGAGACGATCGACAAGGTCCGCGACCGCCTGAACCCGGCGATCGAGCTCGACGGCGTGCTCGCGACGATGTACGACCCGCGCACGCTGCACTCGCGCGAGGTCCTCGAGCGCGTCGTGGACGCCTTCGGTGATGACGTGCTCGAGACGGTCATCGGCCGCACGGTGAAGTTCCCCGACGCCTCGGTCGCGGGCGTGCCGATCACCAAGTTCGCTCCCGAGCACTCCGCCGCCCAGGCGTACCTGCGCCTCGCGCGGGAGCTGGTCTCCCGTGGCGCCGTCGCCTAAGGACGTCGCCGACGCCGACGCTGCGCCGCCGCGGGCGGACACCCCAGAGGCCGAGACGGCATCCGGCGATCGCTTCCGCGTGTCGCTCGGGAACTTCGACGGACCGTTCGACCTGCTCCTGACCCTCATCTCCAAGCACGAGCTCGACATCACCGAGGTCTCGCTCAGCAAGGTCACCGACGAGTTCATCTCGTACCTGAAGGGGCTCGACGACGACGCCGATCTCGACCAGGCATCCGAGTTCCTGGTGGTCGCGGCGACGCTGCTCGACATGAAGGTCGCGGGGCTGCTGCCGCAGGGCGAGTTGGTGGATGCCGAATCCGTCGCCCTGCTCGAGGCCCGCGACCTGCTCTTCGCCCGTCTGCTGCAGTACCGCGCCTTCAAGGAGGTGTCCGCGTGGTTCGCACGGTGCCTGGAGCGGGAGGGCAAACGCCACGCGCGCGCCGTTCGGCTCGATGAGAAGCACCGTCGGGCCGTACCCGAGCTCGTCTGGACGCTGTCTCCCGACGACTTCGCGGCGATCGCCATGTTCGCGTTCGCGCCGAAGGAGATCCCGCACGTCGGGCTGGATCACCTGCACGCGCCGCTCGTCTCGATCCGGGAGCAGGCCGCGATCGTCGTGACGCTGCTGCGGGATGCCGGTCAGCTCAACTTCCGCGAGCTCGTCGCCGGAGTCACGCAGACCGGCGTCGTCGTGGCCCGTTTCATCGCCGTCCTCGAGCTCTACCGTCATGCCGCGCTGTCGTTCGAGCAGCTCGAGCCGCTCGGCGAATTGACGCTGCGCTGGACCGCCGACCGGTGGTCCGAAGAGAACCTCGCCACACTGGGAGCCGACTATGACCGATGACGCCACCGAGATCGAGGCGCCACCGCGTTCGCAGGACGCCGGGGACATCGCACGCCGCCTCGAGGCGATCCTCATGATCATCGACGAGCCGCAGAGCCTCGTCTCGCTCGCCGCCGCCGTCGGCGCGCCCGTCGCCGCCGTCCGCCGCGCGGTCGACGAGCTCGTCGCCGACTACGACGGGGAGCGTTCCGGGCCGCGGCGCGGGTTCGAACTGCGCGAGGTCGGCGGCGGGTGGCGGTTCTACGTCCGCGACGAGCACGACGATCTGGTGGCCGAATTCGTGAACGGCCAGGCGCCGTCGCGACTGTCGCAGGCCGCGCTCGAGACGCTGGCCGTCATCGCCTACAAGCAGCCGGTGTCGCGCAGTCAGGTCGCCTCGATCCGCGCCGTCAACGTCGACTCCGTCGTCCGGACGCTCCTCGCCCGCGGCCTCATCACCGAGGCCTTCACCGACCCCGAGACCGGGGCCATCAACTACCGCACCACCGACGCGCTGCTCGGCCACCTGGGGATCAACTCCCTCGACGAGCTGCCCCCCATCTCCCCGCTGCTGGACGACGGCTCCGCGGGATTCGAAGGAGAGACCATCCGATGAACGAGCAGTCCGACGAGAACCGGGTCCGCCTGCAGAAGATCCTCGCGAATGCGGGCGTCGCCTCGCGCCGCGTCTGCGAGCAGTACATCGTCGAGGGTCGCGTGCGGGTCAACGGCGTCGTCGTCACCGAACTCGGGTCGCGCATCAATCCGGAGACCGACCAGGTCGACGTCGACGGCACCGCGATTCAGCTCGACACGAGCAAGCGGTACGTCATCCTCAACAAGCCCACCGGCGTCGTGTCGTCGATGAAGGACGACCAGGGGCGCCCCGACCTGCGGCGCTTCACGAAGGACTGGCCCGAGCGTCTCTACAACGTCGGCCGACTGGATGCCGAGACGAGTGGCCTCCTCGTCCTCACCAACGACGGCGAGCTCGCCCACGTCCTCGCGCACCCGTCGTTCGGCGTCACGAAGGTCTACATCGCGAAGGTGTCGGGCCGTGTGCTGCCGCAGACCATCGCGCAGCTCACCCGGGGCGTCGAGCTCGAGGACGGCCCGATCGCCGCCGACAAGGCCCGGCTGCTCGACGCGAGCGGTGACACGAGCCTCGTCGAGCTGACGCTGCACTCGGGGCGCAACCGCATCGTCCGCCGCATGATGGCGGCCGTCGGGCACCCCGTCGAGGAGCTGGTCCGCCGCCAGTTCGGTCCCCTGCACCTGGGCACGCTCCCAGCGGGTCGGGCACGCGAGTTGACTACAGTGGAGCGTGGTGCGCTGTTGACTCTCGCGCGCCAGGCGGAGACCCCGCCCGGGGATCCCACTCAGGAGCAGTTGTGACCGACGCCATCGACGCGCGCGCCCGCGCCGTCCGCACGAGCGGGCTCGTCCGCATCGTCGGCGCGGGCCTGCTCGGTTCGAGCATCGGTCATGCGCTCCGCGCGCTCGGCGTCGACGTCGTCCTCGCGGACGCGTCACCTGCTCAGCTCCGACTCGCCGTCGACTACGGGGCGGGCCGCGCTGCCCGTGACGACGACCGCCCGGACCTCGTCGTCGTCGCCGTTCCGCCGGACGTCACGGCCGACGTCATCGAGCGCGAACTCGGCGCCCACCCCGACGCCGTCGTCACGGACGTCGCGAGCGTCAAGCTCGAACCGCTGCTCGCGCTGCGCGAGCGCGGCGTCGATCTCTCCCGCTACATCGGGTCCCACCCGATGGCCGGTCGCGAACGCGGCGGAGCCATCTCGGCGCGCGCCGACATCTTCTTCGGCCGCCCGTGGGTCATCTGCCGCGACGAGGAGACCTCGGCGCGCGACCTCGCCGTCGTGGAAGGGCTCGCCCTCGACCTCGGCGCCAGCCTCGTCGAGATGACCCCCGAGGCGCACGACCGCTCCGTGGCTCTCGTCTCGCACGTGCCGCAGCTCGTGGCATCCCTCCTCGCCGGACGCTTCGTCGGGGCGGAGGACGCGTCGCTGCGTCTCGCGGGCCAGGGCGTCCGCGACACGACCCGCATCGCGGCATCCGCCCCCGAACTGTGGGTGCAGATCCTCGGTGCCAACGCGCAGCCGGTCGTCGACGTCCTCGACGCCCTCGCCGCCGATCTGACCGCCGTCGCCGGCGCGCTCCGCGACCCCGACGCTCCCGGTTCGCGTCGCGCCGTGGCCGACACGATCCGCCGCGGCAACGAGGGCGTCGAACGCCTGCCCGGCAAGCACGGTCAGAACCGCCGATTCGAGACGGTGGTCGTCATGGTCGACGACACCCCCGGTCAACTGGGCCGGCTGTTCGGCGACCTCGGCGACCTCGGCGTCAACGTCGAGGACTTCCGTCTCGAGCACTCGCCGGGAGCCCAATTCGGTCTCGGCGAGATCAGTGTCGTCCCGTCCGCCGTCTCCGTCGCCACCGACGGTCTCGCGGCACGCGGGTGGAAGATTGCGAGCCTCAATGACTGACCCCATCACCATCGCCATCGACGGCCCCGCGGGCAGCGGCAAGTCGAGCGTGTCGAAGGAGGCCGCCCGACGGCTCGGCTTCGGCTACCTCGATACCGGTGCCGCCTACCGGGCGTTGGCCTGGCACGTGCTCCAGCACGGCGCGGACACGTCCGACGCGGCTGCGGTCGTCGACGCCGCCGGCGACTTCGACTACGCCATCTCGCTCGACCCCGACGAGTACTGGGTGCGGGTCGGGGACACCTCGGTCACCGAAGCGATCCGCGAGCCGCGAGTCAGCTCCGCCGTGAGCGGCGTCGCCCGCGTGCCGGTGATCCGGGAGCAGGTGAACGTCCTGTTCCGTCGCCTCGTGGCCGACTCCGGTCGCCCCGGCGTCATCGTCGAGGGTCGCGACATCACGACCGTCGTCGCCCCCGACGCCCCCGTGCGGATCCTCCTGACCGCTGCCCCCGAGGTGCGCGCCGCGCGGCGCAGCGCCGAATTGACCACAGAGGATGCCGCGGCTGTGGCCGCCGCGCTGCACAAGCGTGACGCATCCGACTCCCAGGTCGTCGACTTCCTCACCGCCGCCCCCGGCGTGACGGTCGTCGACTCGACCGACCTGGACTTCGCACAGACCGTCGACGCCGTCCTGGACGTCGTGCGGTCGGGAACGGAAGGCTCACGATGAGCGCCGAAGACGACTACGAATACGACGGCGGGCCCGACCAGCTCGAGGAGAAGCTCGCCAACCTCGACGAGGATCTCGCCGAGCAGCGCGCCGCCGCCCTGCGCGCCTCGCTCGCCGACTACGAGCTCGACGAGGAGGACGACGACCTGCTCGCCGGCTTCACCGCGGGTGGCGAGGTCGTCGAGATGCTCCCGGCGCTGCCGGTCGTGGCGATCGTCGGACGGCCGAACGTCGGCAAGTCGGCCCTCGTCAACCGCATCCTCGGCCGCCGCGAGGCCGTCGTCGAGGACACCCCCGGTGTCACGCGCGACCGCGTGAGCTACAAGGCCGAGTGGATGGACCGCCGCTTCACGCTCGTCGACACCGGCGGCTGGGAGCACGACGCCAAGGGCATCGACCGCTCCGTCGCCGCCCAGGCCGAGATCGCGATCGAGCTGTGCGACGTCGTCATGTTCGTCGTCGACGCGATGGTCGGCGCGACGGCGACCGACGAGCAGGTCGTCCGCATGCTCCGCAAAACCGACAAGCCGGTCTTCCTCGTCGCCAACAAGATCGACGACGCCCGTCAGGAGCCCGAAGCCGCAGCGCTCTGGAACCTGGGTCTCGGCGAGCCGCACCCCGTCTCGGCCATCCACGGCCGCGGCGTCGCCGACCTGCTCGACGAGATCATGAAGGTGCTTCCCGAGGTCTCGGCCGTCGCCAAGAACGAGCTCGGCGGCCCCCGCCGCGTGGCGATCCTCGGTCGCCCGAACGTCGGCAAGTCGTCGCTGTTGAACAAGGCCGCGGGCGAGGAGCGCGTCGTCGTCAACGACCTCGCCGGCACGACCCGCGACCCCGTGGACGAAGTCGTCGAGCTCGGCGGCAAGCTCTGGCGTCTGGTCGACACCGCCGGCATCCGTCGTCGCGTGCACCTGCAGCAGGGCGCCGACTTCTACGCGTCGCTGCGCACCAGCGCGGCCCTCGAGAAGGCCGAGGTCGCCGTCGTCGTCCTCGATGTGACCGAGTCGATCAGCGTGCAGGACCTCAACATCATCGATCTGGTCCTCGAGTCCGGTCGTGCGCTCGTCCTCGCCTTCAACAAGTGGGATCGCCTGAACGACGAGGACATGGACAACGCCGATCGCCGCCGCTACCTCGAGCGCGAGATCGAGCAGGACCTCGCGCACGTCACGTGGGCGCCGCGCGTGAACCTGTCGGCACGCACCGGCCGTCACCTCGACAAGCTCGTCCCGGCTCTCGAGACGGCGCTCGAGTCGTGGGACCAGCGCATCCCGACCGGCAAGTTCAACGCGTTCCTCGCCGAACTGATCGCCGAGCACCCGCACCCGCTCCGCGGCGGCAAGCAGCCCCGCATCCTGTTCGGCACGCAGGCGTCGACGCGCCCGCCGACATTCGTGCTGTTCACGACCGGGTTCCTCGACCCGGGCTACCGCCGGTTCATCCAGCGGCGCCTGCGCGAGATCTTCGGCTTCGAGGGCACGCCGATCGTCACGAACATGCGCGTGCGCGAGCGTCGGCAGCGCTGACGCCCGTCCACCGTCGCTTCGAGAGGAGATGACGGTTCGCGAGGAGGCATCCGGGTCATCCGGTCCTCGCGAACCGTCATCTCCTTCGTTGTCTGCTGCACGCTGGGGATCTGTTCCGGGACATGACGGATGCCGCGCCTCGCCGCCGAGCGCGTGAGAGGCTGATCGCATGAGGATCGAGGAACCGTCGAGCGGGCCGCCGCGCCCCTCCGGTCCTCGCGATCCGGGCGATGCCTGGGTGGTGACCGATGCCGGCGATCGGTACTGGGGCCGATTCGGTGCCGCCGGCTTGCTGGCGCACGACCCCGCGCGCGGGGTCCTGCTGCAGCACCGCGTCTCGTGGAGTCACCACGGCGGCACGTGGGGGATCCCGGGAGGTGCGCGGCACGAAGGCGAGAGCGCAACGGATGCCGCGATCCGCGAATCGCAGGAGGAAGCGGGCGTCCCCGCCGCAGCTCTCCGACCGCGGTTCACGAGCGTGCTCGATCTCGAGGTCTGGACGTACACGACCCTCGTCGCCGATGTCGTCGACCCGTTCGAGCCGGTGATCGCCGACCCCGAGAGCTACGCCCTCGAGTGGGTACCGCTCGACGAGGTCGATGCGCTGCGCCTGCACCCCGGCTTCGCGGACTCCTGGGAGCCGTTGCGCGCGCTGCTCACCGTCCGCCCCACCGTGCTCGTCGATGCCGCGAACGTCGTCGGATCCGTTCCCGACGGGTGGTGGCGCGACCGCGCCGGTGCCGCATCGAGATTGCTCGAGCGGCTTCAGGGTCTGTCGCGCCTGGGCGTGGCGGCCTCCGAGCTGTCGCTCCCCGGCGACACGTGGTACCCCCACGTCGTCGCTGTACTCGAGGGCGAGGCGCGCGCCGCCGCGGACCCGTCCGACTCCGTCGAGGTGGTGCGAGCGGATGCCGCGGGTGACGACACGCTCGTCGCCGAGGCGCATCGGCGCGTCGGCGACGGAGAGCGAGTCTTGCTCGTGACCAGCGACCGTGAGCTCGGCGAGCGGGCGGTCGCGGTGGGCGCGGAGGTCCGTGGGGCGTCGTGGCTGCGTGACCGGGTGTGAAGCGACGGGTTCTCGGCATCGCCGTCGCTCTGGCGGCGGTGATCTGCGGACTCGCCGTGCATCTCGGAGCGGCGGACACTGCGGCATCCGACATCGCCGGTGATGCGCTCTACGTCGTCGCGGTCTGGGGTGGGCTGGTCGCGTTGTTGCCTCGGCTGTCGTCCTGGCTGATCGGCGCGATCGTCATCGCGTGGTCGGTAGGCGTTGAGCTGTTCCAGCTCACGGGGCTGCCCGTTGCGTGGGCGAGGGAGTGGCCGCCGATCGTCCTGGTGTTCGGGACCGTCTTCGACGGCCGCGACCTGCTGGTCTATGCGGTGACGGGTCTCGTGCTCGCCGTGACGGATGCCGCGGTCCGCCGCGCGGTCGGGTGGCGCCGTGCGGGGGTGTCAGCGGCCGCGTAGCCGTTCGATGTCGCGGCGTTCGCGCTTGGTGGGCCGCCCGGCGCCGCGGTCGCGGACGGCGACCAGTGCGACGGGTTCGCGCTCGGGCGTCCGATCCTCGGCGGCGACGGCGGCCAGGGGGGCGCCGACACGCTTGGTGAGCGTCTGGCGCACGACGAGGATGCGGTCGAATCCGGCGATCCGCACCCGCAGCTCGTCTCCCGGCTTGACCTGCTGGGCGGCTTTCGCCTTGTCGCCGTTGACCCGGACGTGCCCTGCGCGGCACGCGGTGGTCGCAGCCGATCGGGTCTTGTAGACGCGGACGGCCCACAGCCAGGAGTCGACACGCACGGCATCCGCCATGTGATCCTCCTCCCGTCCGGTGGATCCATCGTAAGACGGCTCAGGATGCCGCGAGTCGCCGTTCGACGCGGGTGAACATGGCGTCGTCGAAAGCGACGATGCGCGCCTCGGTCACGGTCGAGGGGGTCTCGGCGAGCGTCGTGACGGCGGCGTCGACCGCGTCGTCGAGCGGCCAGCCGTAGATGCCGGCACTGATCAGGGGGAAGGCGACGGTCGTGGCGCCGAGCTCGTCGGCGACCTCGAGCGCGCGTCGGTAGCACGAGGTGAGAAGGCTGCGGTCGCGTTCGCCCGCCGTGTGGTTCGGTCCGACGACGTGGATGACCCAGCGCGCGGCGAGGTTCCCCGCGGTCGTCCATCCGGCATCCCCGGTCGCGAGGCCGTGCGGGAACCGGGCGATGCAGTCGGCGAGGATCTCGGGTCCGCCGGCCCGGTGGATGGCCCCGTCGACGCCCCCGCCGCCGCGCATGGCGCGGTTGGCGGCGTTGACGACCGCGTCGACATTCTGACGGGTGATGTCGCCGCGGACGACGGTGACGCGGCTCATGACAGATCTTTCGCGACGATCGGGCGGGCCGCGCCGGGGCGCGCTGTCTCGGTGAAGCCGGCGGCGAGGAAGCTCGAGAGGGTGCCGTGGTAGAGGTCGTTCGTCGAGAACCGCTTCACGTCGGTGTCGAGCGGGTACCCCTCGACGATGCGTGCGCCGTTCGCGCGCGCGTGGTCGACGGCGGCATCCAAGAGGCGGCTCGCGATGCCCTGGGATCGGTGCTCTTTACGGACGACGAAGCAGGTGATCGCCCAGACTGTCGGGTCGTCCATCGGCTCCGGTGACGTCTGGATGTTGCGGGTACGCGCGAGGCGGGGTTGATCGGGGCGGGGGGAGACCTTGACCCAGCCGGCGGCCTTGCCGTCGACGTACGCGATCAGCGCTGACGGCACCGGAGCCGAGAGGTCCTGACGCAGTCGCTCACGCCGTTCGCCGACGCTGGTCGCCTCGAAGTCCTTCGGCGCGAGCATCCACCACTGGCACCAGCAGTCGGCGCCGTCGCCGCCCCCGGTCAGCGCGCGTTCCACGTCAGTGAAGCGATCGGCGCGGGCCGGTTCGATCGAGATCTGGCTCATGCGGGCAGGTTAGTGGCGGCATCGGACACGCGGAACCCCGTGGCGGTTCGCGGGCGGCCTCCGGACCGGTTAGGATAGTGGAGTTGTCCGCGAGGGCAACGGACCGGGATGTGGCGCAGCTTGGTAGCGCACTTGACTGGGGGTCAAGGGGTCGCAGGTTCAAATCCTGTCATCCCGACGGTTGGAGAAAGGCCGGAATCCACGCGGATTCCGGCCTTCTGCTTTCTCGCCGCTGCCCGTCGGCACGCAGTACCCTGGGGGAGGCTTCTTCTCGGAGCCCCAGACATCCGCTTCTTCGAGTTGCATTGAGGTCGACATGGGCGGGAAGCCAGCTGAACCGGTCGCTGCCCCCGATGTCCTCGCACGCACGGTGGATGCGCTCTCGACGGCGACCGGGTTGCTGGAGGTGACCTCCATCGTCGCCCATGCCGTGCGTGAACTGACGGGTGCCGACGGCGCGACCTTCGTCCTGCGCGAGGACGATCAGTGCTTCTACGTCGATGAGGACGCCATCGGACGTTTGTGGAAGGGCAGCCGATTCCCGTTGACGGCCTGCGTGAGCGGGTGGTCGATGTTGCACCGCGAAACGGTCATCATCCCCGACATCTACGACGACGAGCGCGTGCCGATCGACGCTTACCGGCCGACGTTCGTGGCGAGCATGTGCATGGCACCGGTGCGCTCGTCCGATCCGATCGGCGCGATCGGGGCGTACTGGGCCGAGCGGCACGTGCCCGACCCCGAGCACGTGCGCCAGCTCGAAGTGCTCGCGAACACCGCGGCGGTCACCCTGGAAAATCTCGAGCTCCGCGGCGCGATCAGCCGGCGCAGTGCGGAGCGCGATCAGATGGCCGCACGGGCGGACGAACTCGACGCGACCATGCACTCGCTCGTACACGACCTGCGCGGACCCCTGGGGGCGATGATGGGCTTCGCCGAACTCATCGCGGACGATGCGACCGATCAGACCAGCGCCACCTACGCGCACGCGGTGGTCCGAGCGGGTGAGCGGATGTCGGCGCAGATCGAGCGGATGCTGTCGATCTACCGCATCACCGCCGCCCCGCCGGCGCCTGAGCGGCTCGACCTCAGCGAGATCGCGCGGGGGATCGCGGACGAACTCCTCGCGCAGAACCGCGGTCGCGACCTCGACATCCGGGTCGACGAAGCCATCGTCGTGAGCGCGGATCCCGCGCTCGTCCACCTCGCGCTGGAGAACCTCCTCGGCAACGCCGTGAAGTACACCGGAAAGAAGCCGTCGGCGCACATCGTCCTCCGGCAGGTGGACGCAGGTCCCGAACGGGTCGTGTTGGAGTTGACGGACGACGGCGACGGCTTCGACCCGTCCGACGCGTCCCGGATCTTCGAACCGCTCACCCGACTGCACTCCGCGGAGGAGTTCCCGGGCACGGGGCTCGGGCTCGCCTCCGTCGCCCGCATCGTCGAACTCCACGGCGGCGGCATCTACGCGGATGGGCGGAAGGGGGAGGGCGCGACCTTCACTTTCTCGTTGCCTGCCGCCGGCCCTGCCGTCGCCTGATCGCCCCAGCTTCTCACCGGCCGGCCGCGTCACGGGCGATACAGGCCAGCCCACCGGCGAGGACGAGCCGCCACACCTCATCGCATTGACACGATTCATTCTTCCGGATGGATGCCTTGCGCGAGCTCCGTCAGCCGTGCCAGGATCGGTCGCATTGAGCCGGAATGCGCTTTCCAATGATGGTGGTGCGTGGGCTCACGACATGACGTAAGCCCCCATGTCTCGAGGTTGTCGGATCGTCCAGCGCCCCTCCGGTGCGGGTCATCCGGCTCGCCTTCTCGTCGACGCCGTCCAGGAGGACCTATGCCCATCCGCCGTCCCCGCTCCGCGCTCGCCATCGCGTCCGCGGCCGCGCTCACTGCGTCGCTCATCGCTGCGGCACCTGCCGTCGCTGCCGACGCCCCCGCACCGCTTCCCGACGGCGACGTCATCGCGTTCGACTTCGGGCCCGGCGCGGTCGCATCCGGCTCGCTCGCCGTGACGTCAGCAACGGCGTTCGATGCCGAGTGGGGGTACGGCTTCTCCACGGCGCCAACCTCGGCGGCCCCGGATGTCGACCGCGGGGGCGACGACGCCGTGCGGTCCGACTTCGTCGCAGCGCAGGGCGGTACCTTCGAGGTCGATCTCGCGCCGGGTGACTACTCGGTCTCGCTCGTCGCCGGCGACGCGGAGGGCGCGACCGACATCGCGATCACAGCCGAGTCGATAGCCAAGGTGCAGCCCACGGCGAAGGCGACGGGCGAGTACCTCGAGATGGCGTTCCCCATCGCTCTCGTCGACGGGCGCCTGACGCTGCAGATCGCGGGCGGCGCGGCATCCCTCAATGCACTCACCATCACGCGGCTGCCCGAGCGCACCGCGGGCGCCGTCCCCACGACGTACCTGACGGGCGACTCGACCGTCCAGACCTACGACGCTACCGCGTACGCGCCGCAGGCGGGGTGGGGCGAGATGTTGAGCCGCTTCCTCACGGACGACGTCGCGGTGAAGAACCACGCGATCGGCGGGCGCTCGTCCAAGAACTTCCTCACACAGGGCCGCCTCGACGAGGTGCTGCGCGCGATCCGCCCCGGCGACTACCTGTTCGCGCAGTTCGGTCACAACGATGCGACACAGGGAGTAGACGACCGGTACGCCTCGCCCGCCGACTACAAGGAGTACCTCCGCACCTACGTCGAGGGCGCCCGCCAGCGCGGCGCGACGCCCGTACTCGTCACGCCCGTCTCGCGCCGGAACTTCGACCCCGAGACGGGGCTCTTCCGCGTGAGCTTCCCCGAGTACGTCGAGAAGATGACCGAGCTCGCCGACGAGGAGGACGTGCCGCTGGTCGACCTCTCGGCATCCAGCCGCGCCTACCTCGACGAGATCGGTCCCGAAGCGGCGAAGGCCGTCTTCCTGCACGTCGACCCGGGTGTGTTCCCCAACCGGCCCGCCGGGACGGTCGACGACACGCACTTCCAGGAGTACGGCGCCATCCAGATGGCACGTCTGGTCGCGCAGGGCGTCAGCGCCCTCGACATCCCGCTTGCCGACGAGGTCACCGACACGGAGCCCCCGGCCGAGGTCCCCGAAGCCCCGCAGAGGCTCGTGGCCGGAGCCGTCAGCAACGCCGGGGCCACCCTGAAGTGGGACGCCGTGCCCACCGCGGACATCTACAAGGTGTTCCGTCAGACGGCCGGTGAGGACGCCTGGACCCTGGTGGGTACCGTGACTCAGCCGACGACAATCGTGCAGGGCTTGAACGAGGGCGCGACGGTCCGCTATCGCGTCGTCGCCGTCAACGGTCGCGGCGAATCCGAGCCGTCGGCGCCGGTGGAGTTCACCACCAAGCAGGCCGCGTACCGGTTCGACTTCCAGCTCGCCGGCAACCCCCTCGCCGCCGGGTACACCGAGGTCACGCCCAACCTCGCGTACACGAAGGACCGCGGGTACGGCTTCACGAACACCCTCCCCGCCAACGCGGGCCGAGACCGTGGAGCCGCCGAGGGATCGAACGACCTGCTCCGCGACTTCGTCCTGCCGGGCGACAGCTCGACCTTCGCCCTAGACGTGCCGAACGGCACCTACTCGGTCAAGACGTTCTCGGGCGACTGGATCGGATCGACCCGCACGAGCTTCCGCATCGAAGGGAAGGAAGCGGGCACGGGCAACGCCGGCCGCGGCTCGGTCGCGGCGGTCCTCCGCGGGCCCTTCCTCGTGACCGACGGCCAGCTGAACATCGAGGCCTACGGCGCCGCTGCCGGGACGCGTCTGAACGGACTCGAGATCACGCCGATCCTCCTCGGCCCCACGGGCCTGACGGTGACGGGTGTCGAAGCCGATCCGGCCGATCCCGAGATCGACCTGGCGTGGGATGCCGAATCCGGTCTCACCTGGAATGTGTACCGCTCGTCCGCCTTCGACACCGTCCCGACGCTCGTGGGAAGCAGCACCGAGCCGGCGTACACCGACCGCACGGCGCGCGTGGGACTCGACTACAGCTATCACGTGACCGCCGTGGACCGGACGGGCCTCGAGTCCGTGCCGTCGGCGAAGGTCGAGACGAGTCTGACCGACCCGGACGTCGCTGCCCCCGGCTCGCCGACGGATGTCGACGCCGTCCGCATCGACCCGCGCGAGGTGGAGCTCGCCTGGACCGCGGCGGAGGACAGCGTCTTCTTCCTCGTTTTCCGCTCGGAGGTCGAGGGGGAGCGCGGCGCGCTCGTGGGAACGAGCGACGTGCCGCGTTTCGTCGACGACGACGTGCTGACCACCGTGCCGTACTTCTACACGGTCGTTCCGGTCGGTGTGGGCGGTGCCGGTGCGGCATCCGACCCGTACGAGACGGCGGCGCCGACGGTGTTGCAGCGTCAGGCGGAGTACCTGGACCGTGGCGTCGCCGCGGTCCGGACCGATGGCGGCGTGCTCGTGTCGTGGCGACTGCTGGGCACGGACCCTGCCGACGCGGGTTTCCACGTGTACCGTGACGGCCGGCGCATCACGACGACGCCGATCACCGCCTCGACCAACCTGCTCGACACCGACGGGACGGATGCCTCGGAGTACTTCGTCACCCGGTTGAGCGGCTCGGGCGACGAGACCGTCGAGACGACCGAGTCCGAGCCGGTAGGAGTGCAGACCGCTGCATACCGCGCGCTTCCCCTGCAGAAGCCGGCGGACGCGTACACGAAGGACGGGCAGCCCTACTCGTACTCGGCCAACGACACCACCGTCGGCGACGTCGACGGGGACGGGCAGTACGAGCTCATCGTGAAGTGGTACCCGTCGAACGCGAAGGACAACTCGCAGGGCGGCTACACCGGCAACGTCTACGTCGACGCCTACCGGCTGGACGGCGAACGTCTCTGGCGCATCGACCTGGGCGTGAACGTCCGAGCGGGTGCCCACTACACCGACCTCATGGTCTACGACTTCGACGGCAACGGCCGTGCCGAGCTGATCACACGGACCGCGGACGGCACGGTCGACGGGGCCGGACGGGTGATCGGCGACGCGAGCGCAGACCACCGCAACAGCTCGGGGTACGTCCTGCAGGGCCCGGAGTTCCTGACGGTCTTCGACGGGCTGACGGGCGCGGCGGTCGACACGATCGACTACATCCCGCAGCGCGGCGACGTCGGATCGTGGGGCGACACGTACGGCAACCGGGTCGACCGGTTCCTCGCATCCGTCGCGTACCTCGACGGTGAGCACCCGAGCGCGATCTTCAGCCGCGGGTACTACACGCGTGCCGTCGTCGCGGCCGTCGACTTCGACGGCGGGGAGCTGACGACGCGCTGGGTCGCCGATTCGAACGAGGACGGTGCGGAGGCCCTCTACGGGCAGGGCAACCACTCCATGTCGGTCGCCGATGTGGACGGTGACGCGAAGGACGAGATCATCTTCGGCTCGGCCGCGATCGACGACGACGGGGAGCTGCTGTACTCGACCGGACTCGGCCACGGCGACGCCCTCCATGTCGGTGACTTCGACCCGTCGCGCCCCGGACTCGAAGCCTTCGCGGCTCACGAGAACATGGCGGCGTCCGGCAACCGCGGGGCGACGTTCCGCGACGCGAAGACCGGCGAGGTGCTCTGGAGCATCCCCGCCACCGTCGACACCGGACGTGCCGCCGTCGGAGACATCGACCCGCGGCATCCCGGCGCAGAGGGCTGGGCCGTCGGCGGTGACGCCGCGTGGAACTCTCGGACCGGCAGGCTCGTCGCCGCAGACGGTGAGGTCATCGGTGACACGATCCCGGCCGCGAACTTCCTCGCCTGGTTCGACGGCGATCCGTTGCGCGAGATCGTCGATCACGACTGGGATGCGGCGACCTCTCAAGGCACGCCGGTCGTCGCGAAGTGGGATTGGGGGGCGGGGGAGCAGAAGACGATCCTGTCGGATGCCGGAGCCCGGTCGAACAACGGCACGAAAGGCACGCCCAACCTCCAGGCCGACCTGTTCGGCGACTGGCGCGAGGAGATCGTGTGGCGCTCGGCGGACTCGTCGGAGCTGCGCATCTACTCGACCGGCGACGAGACCGACATCCGCATCCCGACGCTCATGCACGACATGCAGTACCGGGTCGCGGTCGCCTGGCAGAACACCGGCTACAACCAGCCGCCCCACCCGAGCTTCTTCATCGGCGACGGGATGGAGCCGGCTCCGATGCCGCGCATCGCGGTGACGGGTGGTCCCTCGGGCGGCGACGACGAGTCCGCTCCGGTGATCTCGGGTCTGCCGAAGGACGGTGCGCTCCTGGCCGACAGCGACGAGCTCGCGCTTGCGGTGACGGCGGCGGACACCGAGTCCGGCGTGCGGAACCTCGACGTCGCCCTGGACGGGGAGCCGGTCGCGGCCGACGCCGTCATCGACCTCACCGGCAAGGCGGGCGAGCACCTGCTGACCGTGCGGGCCGTCAACCACGACGGTCTCATCGCGACGGCGGAGCCCCGGTTCACGGTCTTCGCCGACGAGGGCGCGACGGCGGCGCCCGGTCGGGGGGCTCTCAGCAGCGACAGCGGCTGGGGCACTGGCCTCCGCGACGGATCGTTCACGGTCACCATGAACCTGTGGTGGGGCGTCAACGGCTCCGTGTTCCGGCTGTACGAGAACGGCGAGCTCCTCGACACCCGCCTTCTGACTCCCCAATCGCCGGGGGCGCAGCAGGTCGCCGTGCCCATCGCCGGCCGCTCGAACGGCACGTATGTCTACACGGGCGAGCTGGTCAATGCGGCGGGAGCAACGAAGACGACGTCGATCACCGTCACGGTGACGGATGCCGCTCCCGGTATGCCCGTGCTCTCGCACGACAACCACGACCGCGACGGTGCTTACACGGTCACCTCGAACCTCTGGTGGGGGACCAACGCGACCTCGTACGCGCTGTACGAGAACGGCAAGATCATCGACGAGCAGAGCCTCGAAGCGGCGTCGCCGAACGCGCAGCGCACCCGCACGGCGGTGACGGGTCGTGGCCCGGGTACATATGAGTACGTCGTGGAGTACCGCAACGGGGCGGGCGCGACCCGCTCGACTCCGCTGACGGTCGTCGTCCGCTGAGACGGATGCCGCGGGTCGCCCTCACGCGGGGTGCGACCTGCGGCATCCCTCCGCCACTGTCGGGCGATCGCGTCTGTGGGGACTCAGAGTTCCGCGACGCGGATGAGCACCTTGCCGACCGTTGCGGCCTCGACCGCGTCGTGAGCGGCGGCGGTCTCCTCGAGCGGGAACCAGGTCAGCGGGAGCCCGGCGTCTTCGCCCACCGGCAGCGCTCCGTCTTCGAGTGCGCGCGTGATGTCGGCGACGGCGGCATCGAGGGCAGGTTCTCCGACGGTGTAGAGCAGGACGCCCTGCACCCGGATGTTCTTCGCGAAGGTCGGACGGATCGGCATGCTGAAGGTGTCGCCGTTGTCGTCCGCGTAGAACGCGACGACCGCGTGCCCGGCGGCGACCTCCGCGTCTACCGCCGCGTTCGTGGCGAGAGACACCTCGACGATCTGATCGACGCCGTCGGGCGCGACCTCGCGGATGTTCTCGACGAGGTCACCCTGCGTGTAGTCGATGATGTGGTGCGCGCCGGCCGCCCGCGCGAGTGCCGCCTTCGCGTCGGAGCTGACGGTGGTGATGACCGTCGCGCCCGCCCAGCGGGCCAGCTGGATCGCGGCGTGACCGACGGCGCCGGCGCCTCCCGCGACGAGCACGGTGCGTCCGGTGAGCGCTCCGGGGGCCAGGCGAGCCGGCCCGTCCTCGTGGACCGTGAGGGCGCGGTGCGCCGTCACGGCGGGAACGCCGAGGCTCGCAGCGGTCGCGAAGTCGATGCCCTCGGGGAGTCGGATGGCGCGGGATGCCGGCACCACCGTGTACTCCTGCGCGGTGCCCGTGGGGCGCTGGTGCTGCGCGAGGTGCACCCACACGCGGTCGCCGACGGCGAGTCCCTCCACATCGTCGCCGAGCGCGTCGACGATTCCGCTGCCGTCCTGGTTCGGGACGGTCTCGGCGAACGTCGCCCGCGCCGTGCCGCCGGCGCGGCACTTCCAGTCGGTCGGGTTCACGCCCGACACGGCGATGCGCACGCGCACCTCGCCGGCGCCGGGGTCGGCGATTTCTCGCTCGACGACGGACAGGACGTCGGAGGCGCCCGGGGTGCGGTAGACGATGGCCTTCATGTGGAGCATGAACCGACCGTAGCGCGCGGGCATTCCGAGACCGGGGGATTGCCAGGCGCGCTGTGAGAGGCTCGACGCAGCGGCATGAGTTTCATGCCGCGTGCAGGAAGGGGGCCTCGTGCCCACCTGGCTCGAACATCTCTGTCACGCTCTCATCGGCCGGACGCGATCGCACGACGATCTCCCGGACCTCCGTGACCTCCCGACGTCGCGTGTGGACGTCGAACGGACCTACTACCTCGTCGACGACCCCGAACGCCGCACCCGGGACGATCGGCTGTACGTGCTGCGGATGGGGCGCGGGCGCACCCGTCGCGCTGCGGACATCTCCGTCCACTCGAACGGACGCGTCGTCGGCTACCTGCCGGCGGCAGCCTCGGCCGCGCTCGCCGCCCCCTTGGCGGGTCTGGGCGGCGCGGCGATCGTCAACGGGGCCGGTCCCCGTCCCGGGACCACTCGTCTGCGCGTCGATCTCCCCAGCGCGGACGCGATGCGGTCGCTCCGCGCGACGACGGAGCTCGCCGCGGCCTGACGGGCGTCACTGGGCGACGACGTCGCCCGATCCGTCGGCGTTCACCCGGAACGAGACGCTCTTGTATTCGGTCCGGAGCGAGATGAACATCTCGGGGTTCTCGACGGACGCTCCGAAGGTCTCGCTGTCGATGTCGCTGTCGGTGCCCCGCGAGACGACGGCGCTCGCGTCGCCGACGGGGAGGCCCGACTCCGCCGACGCCTTCTCCATCAGCGCCCACACGGTCGAGAGGGCGATGTCCTTCCAGGAGAACTGCTCGGCCGCGAGGTCGGGCTGTGACGGCGCCGGGCCCTCGTGATCGACGACACCGCCCCGGTACATCCACACATCGGTCTCGGTCCTGCCCGGGGTGAGGGGTGCCTCGACCCGGATGAAATCAGACGTGATGAGGACGGTGCTGACCCGGTCGTGCCCGATCTCGTCCTCGAGGGCCCGCACCGCGACGGCCAGTTCGTCGGGCCGCCGCAGGTCCACGCCGATGCGCCCCTCCTGCGCCGCCTGCGCGGTCATCACGACGGCGCGGCCGTATGGAGCGACGACGGCGGCCGCCACGGCGAGCGCGATGACGACGAAGAGGATGCCGCGGAGCACCCTCCCGCGCGGACCGATGCCGAGGAGCGGGCCGCGCCGCGCGCCGTTCACCACGCGCTGCGCCTTCGGCCAGGAGATCATCGGGACCGACCCCGGCGGTGGGACGACGAGCCCGTCGATCTCCTGCGGCGAGACCTGGCCGTCGACGAAGCCGAACTCGGGGCCGCCCTCGATCAGGATCGCGACCGGCCGGGTCGCGTCGGGCCTGAGGGCTCCGAGCTCGATCAGCGGGACGACACTGCGGAGGGTGGTGGCGTACGCGGCGCCCCGGCGCGGCTGCACCGTGACGTCGATCTCGCACACGGGCTGGTCGTTGATCTGCGTTCCCGTCTGACGGACGGCGTCGATGCGTGCCACGCCCAGGCGATCCTCGGCCCGCGCGCGGGTCAGATCCTCCTGAGAGACCGATGTCGAGGCGAGTCCCGACGCACCCAGCCGGAGGAAGACGACGCTGAGGATGCCGATGGGCAGCGCGACCGCGAGGACCCAGATGCCGGCTCCGGGAGGACCGACCACCGCGGCGACGGCACCGCCGACGAGAGCGCCCACAGCTGCGGAGAAGATCAGGCGAAGCACGATCCGGGAGCCTATCGGCAGGTGACGAACTGCCCGAAATCGGCCGCATCGACGGGGATGCTCTGACAGGCTTTCGGTGTGATCGAGACACTCCTGGGCCTCGTGGTCGCGCTCCTCGTCGTCGCCCTCACCACGGTCGTCGGCCGGTGGGCGGGGATCGCGGCGCCGATCCTCATGGTGGCCGTCGGGGTCGGGGGGAGCTTCCTGCCGGTGTTCGACGACTTCGTCCTCGACCCGGAGTGGATCCTCCTCGGCATCCTGCCGCCCTTGCTCTACTCGGCGGCGGTGTCGATGCCGGCCATGCACTTCCGCCGCGAGTTCGGCGCGATCGCCGGGCTGTCGGTCTTCCTCGTCATCGGGACCGCGCTCGCCCTCGGACTGTTCTTCATGATCGTGCTCCCCGACCTCGGTTTCGCGTGGGGCGTCGCGCTCGGCGCGATCGTCAGCCCGACCGACGCGGTCGCGACGTCGATCATCAAACGCACCCCGGTTTCCAAACGCGTCGTCGCGATCCTCGAGGGCGAGAGCCTGCTCAACGACGCCACGGCGCTCGTGCTGCTGCGGACGGCGATCGCGGCGGCCGCGGCATCCTTCTCGTTCTGGGGGGCGGTGGGAACGTTCGCCTACGCCGTCGTCGTCGCCGTACTCATCGGCGCGTTCGTCGGCTGGCTGAACCTGACCGTCCGTCGCCGCGCGACGGATCCGACCGTCAACACCGTCCTGTCCTTCACCGTCCCGTTCCTCGCCGCCATCCCCGCCGAGCTCCTCGGGGCCTCGGGGCTCGTCGCCGCCGTCGTCGCGGGCATCATCACGGGTGTCGGGGGCCCCCGCGTGTTCTCGGCGCGCAATCGGCTCTCGGACGCGCAGAACTGGCGCACGATCGAGCTCGTCCTCGAAGGTCTCGTGTTCCTGTTCATGGGACTGCAGCTCACGACGATCATCTCGGACGTGCAAGCCGTGCACGCCGGCGTGGCGCCCGCTCTCCTCATCGCGGCGGGGGCGTGGCTGCTCACCGTCGTCGTCCGCGCCGCGTACGTCGCACCGCTCCTGGCGCTCCTGTCCGCGAGCGCGCGCCGCGTGCGCCGACTGCAGCCACGACTCGAGACCATCGCCCAGCGGCTCGAGAGCGAAGAAGGCGAGAAGAAGCTCGTCGACGCCTTCGCGCGCCGGGGCAGAACGGTCTCGCGTGACACGGTCCGCCGCTTCGGCCCGCGCGTGACCCGTGGGCTCGCGGACATCCGCTACTTCCAAGAGGCTCCCCTCGGATGGCGGGAGGGCGCGCTCGTGGTGTGGGCGGGCATGCGGGGCGCGATCACGCTCGCTGCCGCGCAGACGCTGCCCGCGGACACACCGCAGCGCTCGGTCCTCATCCTCGTGGCCTTCGGGGTGGCCGTCCTCTCCCTCGTCGGGCAGGGCTCCACCGTCGCCCCCATGGTCACCGCCCTGACCGCCGCAGATTCCGAGGAGGAGACCCGTCAGCGCGAACGGGAGGAGCGCCGGCACATCCTCGACCTCCTCCGCGACAGCGCAGCGACCGTTCCGGCCGCCGAGCGCCCGGCGGACGCGGACCGCTCCCGGATCTTCGAGATCGAGAGCGCCCGACGACTCGAGGTGCTGGCGGTGCAACGGCGGGTGCTCCTCGATGCGCGCGACAGCGGGACCTTCGACGCCGACGTCCTCGCGCACGAGCTCGCCGTCATCGACGCGTCGCAGATCGCGATCGAGCTCCGCTCCGATCGGGGGTGACCCGGGTCAGCGGCCGAGCGCGCGGGCGATGTCGTCGACATCCCGCAGGTCGTTGAAGATGTGCAGGGCGACCCGGGCGTTGCCGGCGCGGCGGGATGCCACGATCCCCGCCGCTCGCAGGCGGTCGACGTCGTCCCCGTCCACATCCGGCCAGGTGACGATGGGCGTCGCGCGCTCGGGGGTCGGCAGGTCGAGACGCTCCCGGAGCGCGGCCGCCAGCCCCGTCACCTCATCGCGCAATGCGTCGGCGTCGGCGTCGGCGAACAGGGCCAGCGCGGGCTCCGCGCCGACGAACGCCTGCCACGCCGGCGACACGTCGAACCGTCGAGCGGATGCCGCCAGTGCCGCATCCGGGCCGTAGCACGAGGCCCACGGGTCCGATCCGGCGTACCAGCCCGCCTGGCGGGGTGCGATCGAGGCGGCGAAGTCCTCGTCGAGCGTGAGGAAGGCCACGCCGCGAGGGGCGCACAACCACTTGTAGGCGTGGCAGACGAGAGCATCGAACGAAGCGGCGGCCACCGGCATCCATCCGACGGCCTGCGTCGCGTCGCAGAGCGTCCGGACACCGTGGTCCCGAGCCGCTGCGACGATGGCGTCGGCGTCGGCCACGGCTCCCGTCGCGGACTGGACGATCGAGAAAGCGACCAGCGCGTCGCCGTCCCGGAGCGACTCGGCGAGCGCCGTCAGAGGGACGGTGCGCACGGTGATGCCGCGACCGGCGTGGACGAAGGGCAGGACGAGCGAGGAGAACTCGCCGTCGGGGCAGACGACGACCGCTCCGTCGGGCAGGGCTGCCGCGATGAGGCTGACCATCGCCGAGGTCTGCGCGCCGAGTGCGACGGCCCCGGGATCGACGCCCACCAGACGAGCGAAGGCGGCACGGCACCGTTCGGCGACCGCGGCGTAGCGGATCGGGTCGGGCAGGACGTCGAGGTCGGCGCGGACGGCGTCCCGCGTCGCGAGGGAGGGGATGCCGGAGGTGCACGCCGCAACGTAGCCGCGGGCGTCGGGGAAGGACGCCCGGACGGCAGCGGGGGAGAGGGCCATGCATCCATGGTCCCGGCCACCGGAGGATTGCACCACGGCAGGTATTGCATCGTGGACATGACGTCGCGTTATATGTCTTCGTGCCCACCTCTCTTCCCGACCTCTCCGTCGCCGAACTCCGGATCGTGAAAGCCATCGGAGACGCAGGGTCGGTGACCGCGGCCGCCGTCGCTCTCGGCTACAGCCAACCCGCCGTCAGCCAGCAGATCCGCCGCCTCGAATCCCGCCTCGGCATGCCCGTGGTGGAGCGGGTCGGCAGACGGATGCGGTTGACCGAGGCCGGGCGCATCCTCGCCCGGCACGCCGCCTCGATCACCACCGCCCTGGGCGCGGTGGCGGGGGAGCTCGCCGACCTCAGCGGTGGACGGAGCGGGACGGTGCGCCTGGTCGGCTTCCCCTCCGCATCCCCGACCGTCCTTCCCCGCCTCATGCGGCGCCTCGCCGAGACCGATCCCGGTGTCTCCCTGACCTACGTCGAGGCCGAGCCCCCCGAAGCGGTCGCCGCCGTCCGCGCCGATCGTGCGGACATCGCCCTCACCTTCAGCCACCCCGGCGACGGTACGGATGCCCACGGCGACAGCATCCGCGGGCTCGACGCTCGTCGCATCGGCGCAGAGGACCTGCTGCTGATCCTCCCCGAAGGGCATCGGCAGGCCTCCGACGACGTCGTCGAGCTCGAAGCGCTCGCGGGCGACGACTGGATCGCCGGCTGTCCGCGCTGCCGCAGCCATCTGCTCGACTCGTGCGCGCGGGCGGGGTTCCTTCCCCGCATCCGGTTCGAGACGGACAACGTCGCGGCCGTCGAGCAGCTCGTCGCGCAGCAGGTCGGCGTCGCGACCCTTCCGCGGTTGGCGGTGGCCTCCTTCCCGCTCGTGGCCGGCGTCCGCACGCGCCCTCTCGCCTCGGGCGACCGGCGGGAGCTCCACGCGGTGTCGGCGCGCGGCGCCGCACGGGTCCCCGCGGTCGCCACGGTGCTCGGCCACCTCGAAGCCGCTGTCGCCGAGATGACATCGGCTCCCCGCGCCGCCTCGCGGGCGAAGTAGGGTGAGCCCCATGCATCAGCGTCCCCTCGCCGCCACCGGTCGTTCCGTCTCCGCCATCGGCCTCGGTACCTGGCAATTGGGGGCGGACTGGGGCGATGTGTCCGAGGCCGACGCCCTCGGCGTGCTCGCGACGTCCGTCGAGGCCGGGGTCACCCTCTTCGATACCGCAGACGTCTACGGCGACGGGCGGAGTGAGACGCTGATCGGGCGCTTCCTGGCGGAGCATCCCGGCCACGGCGTGACGGTCGCGACCAAGATGGGGCGCCGACTGCCGCAGGAGCCCGGCAACTACACGGCCGAGAACTTCCGCGCCTGGACCGATCGGTCGCGCCGGAACCTCCGCGTCGACACCCTCGATCTCGTTCAGCTGCACTGTCCGCCGTCTGCGGTCATCGACGCCGATGAGACGTACGACGCCCTCGATGCGCTCGTCGCCGACGGGGCGATCGCCGCCTACGGCGTCTCGGTGGAGACCTGCGCGCAGGCGCTCTCGGCCATCTCGCGACCCGGCGTGACAAACGTGCAGATCATCTTCAACCCGTTCCGCCTCAAGCCGCTCGACGAGGTCCTGCCCGCCGCCGCCGCCGCGGGCGTCGCCGTGTTCGCTCGGGTCCCTCTCGCGTCCGGTCTCCTCAGCGGCCGGTACACGACGTCCACGTCCTTCGCCGGCGACGACCACCGGTCGTACAACCGCAACGGCGAGGCGTTCGACCGGGGCGAGACGTTCTCGGGGGTCGATTACGAGACCGGTCTCGTCGCGGCCGAAGAACTCGGCGCGGCCCTGCCCGACGGTGTCTCGCTGCCCGCGGCATCCCTCGCCTGGATCTCATCGCAGACCGGTGTCACCTCCGTGATCCCCGGAGCACGGACGACCGCTCAGGCGACATCCAACGCCGCGGCGGGACTCATCGACCCCGCAGTCCTCGACACCTTCGCCGCGGCGGTCGTCGACGTCTACGACCGCCGTCTCCGGGCGGACATCCACCCGCAGTGGTGACACCGGGGGTGGGGATGCCGCCCGCCGCCGCCCCGCTGCACTCGCTACCGTGAGCGCATGATCGTCGATGTCGCTGGGGTCCTGTTCCGCTGGGAATCGCGGAGGGACGACTGGTACTTCGTGCCGTTGCCCGAAGAGGTGAGCGCCGACATCCGCGAGGTCCCGCGTCCCGGGCGCGGTTTCGGTTCCGTGCCGGTGAGGGCCACGGTCGGCGCGACGAGCTGGCGGACGTCGATCTTCCCGGACGCCGGCCGCGGGGTCTACGTCCTTCCGCTCAAGCGGTCGGTGCGTGAGCGCGAGGGGATCTCCGACGGCGACACCGTCCGCGTCCGGCTCGACGTTCTCGACGGCTGAGAGCGCGTCCGCCGTGTTCGCAGGCACCACGGATCCACTCGCTGTCACCCTGATCACCCTCGCGTACCTCTGGGTGGCCGTGGCATCCGTCGCACTCACCGTCATCGACGTCAGGACGCACCGGCTCCCCAATGCGTGGGTTGTCCCGGGTTATCCCATCGTCGGCGGCCTGATGCTCCTCGCGTGCCTCGCCGGAGCGCCGTGGGCGTCACTCCTGCGCGCGGCGATCGGCGGCGCGGCACTGTTCGTGTTCTACCTCCTCCTGCGCGCGGCCGGCGGTGGCATGGGCGGTGGGGACGTCAAGCTCGCCGGGGTGCTCGGCATCGCGCTGGGATGGGTGGGCTGGTCCGCGCTCGCCGTCGGCGCCGTCGCGGGCTTCGTCTTCGGGGGGCTCTACGGCATGCTCCTGCTCGCGACGCGCCGCGCCGGCCGACGCACCGCCGTCGCCTTCGGCCCGTGGATGCTGCTGGGCGCGTGGACGGGCATCGTGTGGGGCGCGTCGCTCGTCGACCGCCTCGGTCTGTGACGCGTCGCCGCTGGCAGATCCTTGCCCCGTACGCAAGGGGAGGTCGGCCAGCGCGGGTGCCTCGGTAGCGTGAGGGGATGGCCGATAGTACGAAGACCCCGCTGATCCCGCGCCTCATCGCACGGGCGCTGTCCCTGCGGATCGTCCGTGCCTACCTGCGGTACAGCGAACGGCGGGGACCGATGCTCGCCGACAGCGTGACCTACCGCACCCTCTTCAGCGTGTTCGCGGGCGTCCTCCTCGGGTTCTCGGTCGCCGCGCTCTGGCTGTCGGGCAACCCGCAGGCGTGGCAGGGACTCCTCGACGCGGTCGACCGTGTGATCCCGGGACTCGTCGGCGAGGGCGGCCTCATCGACACCGAGAACCTCAGTCAGCCGGTCGCCTTCTCTCTGGCGGGCGTGCTGTCCCTCATCGGTCTGATCATGGCCGCGATCGGGGCCATCGGATCGCTCCGCACGGCCCTGCGGATCGTCGCCGACAAGGTGCACGACGACACGCTCTTCCTCATCGTCCTCGCGCGGAACCTCCTTCTCGCCATCGTCATCGGCGTCGGACTGGCGGCCGCGGCGGTGGCGACGGTGCTCGGCACGGCGGGAGTCGGCCTCGTGGCCGGCTTCGTCGGCGTCTCGCCCGAGAACCCGCTCACGGTCGGCGTGAGCGCCACGGTCGGCATCCTCGTCACGTTCCTCCTCGACACCGCCGTCGTCGCGCTGCTGTTCCGCACCCTCTCGGGCGTCCGTGCTCCGGCACGGGCACTGTGGACCGGGGCGCTCATCGGCGGCGTCGGACTCACCGTGCTGCAGCAGCTGTCGAGCCTCTTCGTCGGCGGTGCCGGGTCCAACCCGCTGCTCGCATCGTTCGCGTCGCTGATCGCCCTGCTTCTGTGGATCAACCTCTCGTGCCAGGTGATCCTCATCGCCTCGTCCTACATCGTGGCGGCCACACTCGAGAGCGAGGATCGCGTCCGCCGCGTCCACGGCGCGAGGACCCTGATCGAGCGACGGGTGCAGACCGCGGAAGACCAGGTGAAGGCGGCGGCCGACGAACTCCACGCCGCTCGCGCGGCGCTCGCCGAGGAACGCGACGACTGAGCGGCATCCGTCACATCCGGATCACCGCCGTGTGAACTCTGACGCATCCGCTCGGCGCTGCCGGGCGAGGGTGTGTACCGTCGAACCGTGAAGAACCCGCGCCTTCAACCGACTCACCCGATCGCCCTCGCGCCCGTGCAGGCACCCGAGCCCACCGTCGACGGCTTCGTGACCCAGTTCCTCCGGAACCTCAACAACGGGCGCGGCGTCGCGCTGTCGACGTCGACGGCCAACGATCGGTACTTCGCGCTCGCCGCGACGGTGCGCGACTACCTCATGGCACGGTGGCTCGAGGATGTCCGGCGTCAGCGCACGATCCAGTCGAAGGGTGTCGCGTACCTCTCGGCCGAGTACCTGCTCGGTCGGCAGCTCGACAACAACCTGCTCGCCACGGGCCTCACCGACATCGCCGACGAGGCGCTCGTGGCGTGCGGCCTCGACCTCGACGACGTCCGAGCGATGGAGGTCGAGCCGGGTCTCGGCAACGGCGGACTGGGACGGCTCGCGGCGTGCTTCATCGACTCTCTGGCGACCCTCGGTGTCCCGAGCGTCGGGTACGGCATCCGATACGAGTACGGCATCTTCCGGCAGACCTTCGTCGACGGGCAGCAGGTCGAGCAGGCCGACTCCTGGCTCGCGCTCGGCTCGCCCTGGGAGTTCCCGCACCCCGAGGCGGCGCGGACCGTCTCCTTCGGCGGCCACACCGAGACCTACGACGACGGGGGAGTGACGCGGACGCGCTGGGTCCCCGCGTGGAACGTCCTCGCCGTGCCTTACAACTACATGGTCCCCGGCTACCACAACGGCCGCGTCAACACGCTCCGGCTCTGGAGTGCGCAGGCGACGCAGGGCTTCGACCTCCGCGTCTTCAACGCCGGCGACTACCAGGAGGCGGTGCGGGCGCAGACCTACGCCGAGAACATCTCCAAGGTGCTCTACCCCGAGGACTCCACGCCGCAGGGCAAGGAACTGCGTCTGCAGCAGCAGTACTTCTTCGTCGCGGCATCCATCAGCGACTTCGTCAATCTCATCCTGCCGGCCGACTTCGACCTCGCGAATCTTCCCGACCGGGTCATCTTCCAGCTCAACGACACGCATCCCGTCATCGGTGTCCCCGAGCTCATGCGCGTGCTCGTCGACGAGAAGGGGCTCGAGTGGGATGCCGCGTGGCAGATCACCCAGCAGTGCTTCGCCTACACGTGCCACACCCTGCTGCCCGAGGCGCTCGAGGTGTGGCCGGCTGACCTGCTCGGTCGCCTGCTTCCGCGGCATCTGGAGATCATCTACCGGATCAACGACGAGTTCCTCGAGGCGGTCCGCGAGCGGTTCGGCGACGATTCGGAGCGGATCCGCCGCATGTCGATCGTCTCGCCCGACGGGGCGATCCGGATGGCCTACCTCGCCACCGTCGCCGGGTCGAAGGTCAACGGCGTCGCGGAGCTGCACTCCCAGCTGCTCCGCGAGAAGGTCCTGCCGGACTTCGACGAGTTCTACCCCGGCAAGTTCACGAACGTCACGAACGGCGTGACGCCTCGGCGCTTCGTGCGTCTCGCCAACCCGGGGCTCTCGCGCCTGATCACCGACACGATCGGAGCGGGCTGGCTCACCGACCTCGACCGTCTGCGCGAGCTCGAGGAGTACGCCGACGATGCCGAGTTCCGCTCCGCCTTCCGTGCGGTCAAGGCGGCGAACAAGCGAGTGCTCGCCCGCACGCTCGCCGAGCGCGACGGGCTCACGGTCGCCGACGACCACCTGCTCGACGTGATGGTGAAGAGGCTCCACGAGTACAAGCGTCAGACGCTCAAGCTCCTCCACATCATCACGGAGTACGACGCCATCGTCTCGGGCCGCGTGACGCCCGACCAGGTGACTCCGCGGACCTTCGTGTTCGGCGCGAAGGCGGCGCCCGGCTACGCGATGGCCAAGCGCATCATCCACCTCATCAACGCTGTGGGATCCGTCGTCAACGACGACCCGCGCGTCGAGGGTCGACTGAAGGTGCTGTTCCCGCCGAACTACAACGTGACCCTCGCGGAGCGCATCGTCCCGGCCGCCGACCTGTCCGAGCAGATCTCGCTCGCAGGCAAAGAGGCCTCCGGCACCGGCAACATGAAGTTCGCCCTCAACGGTGCCCTCACGATCGGCACGGACGACGGTGCGAACGTCGAGATCCGCGAGCTCGTCGGCGACGACAACTTCTTCCTCTTCGGCATGGCCGAGCCCGAGGTCGCCGACCTGCAGGCGCGGGGCTACCACCCCATCGACTTCGTCCGCGCCGACGAGAACCTGTCGCGCGCTCTCGAGCTGATCTCCTCCGGTGCGTTCTCCGGCGGGGACGCCTCGGTGTTCGAGCCGGTCGTGTCTAACCTGACGCACCACGATCCCTTCATGGCGCTCGCGGACTACACCGACTACATCGCCGCGCAGAAGCGCGTCGACGCCCTGTACGCCGACCAGGATGCGTGGACCCGCGCCGCGATCCTCAACGTCGCACGGTGCGGCTTCTTCTCGTCGGATCGGTCGATGCGCGATTACATCGACCGCATCTGGCACACCCCGCCGATCCTCTGAGTCGCCGGGATATCACCGCCTGGGCCCGCTGACAAGGCATCGGGTCGAGCTGCATCCGCCCGATTAGAGTCGGTAGCGGAGGTTCATCATGGCTATTGCACGACTTCACGGCGGTCCGCTCGACGGACAGGTCATCCCGCTCGAAGAGGACACGGATCGGCTGATCCTGCCCTACAGCGAGACGCAGATCACGTACGAGCGCTCGGGCGCCGACGAGAACACGGGAGAAGACGACGGACCCACGTCCGCCGACTTCCATTTCATCGCCGCTCAAGACGACATCGACCCGTCCGCGGACGAGCGCGACGACCGTTCGACCCTTGACGACTGAGCCGGAGCACTCGCTCGAGATCGAGCGGACCTACGACGTCGACGCCGGGACGCCGCTGCCCGATTGGGCACGGCTTCCCGGCGTCGCCGTCGTCGGCGCGCCCGAGCCCCGCGAACTCGACGCGCACTATCTCGACACGGCGGACGGAGCGCTCGGCCGCGCACGCGTCGCCCTGCGTCGCCGGAGCGGCGGCCCCGACGAGGGGTGGCACATCAAGCGCGTGACCCCCGAGGGCAAGGCCGAGTCGCGCTGGCCGCTCGACGACGGCGACCCGGAGCACATCGTCGTCCCGGCTGAGATCGAGAGCGTCCTTTCCGAGATCGCAGCGCCCCCGTTCGCGCCCCTCGCCCGGATCCGGAACTCGCGCACCGCTTACGCGCTCCTCGACGCCGGGGGAGGCCTCCTCGCCGAATTCGTCGACGACCGCGTCACCGCGACGGATGTCCGCCGGGGCGTCGAGACGGCCTGGCGCGAGTGGGAACTCGAGCTCGGGCCTGCGGCGCCCGCGGATGCCGCCGCCCGCGACGCGCTCTTCGATGCGGCCGACGAGTTGGTCCGTGCCGCCGGCGGAGACGTGTCGGCGTCGGGCTCCAAGCTCGAACGCGCACTCGGTCTCTGAGCCGCCGCACCCGTTAACGCACTGACGCCGCCCCCGGCTTCGTTCGGGGCGGCGTCAGTCGTGATCGTCAGGTTACTGAAGACCCCATCGATCCGATAGGTCTTCCCGCTGCGATCAGAGGTTGATCATGTGGCCCGCGAGGCCGTGGAACGCCTCCTGCAGGCCTTCCGAGAGGGTCGGGTGCGTGTGCACGTTGCGCGCGGCCTCGAGGGCGGTGAGGTCCCACTTCTGGGCGAGCGTGAGCTCGGGGAGGAGCTCGGACACGTCCGGACCGATGAGGTGGCCGCCGAGCAGCTCGAGGTGCTCGGCATCTGCGATCAGCTTCACGAAGCCGACCGGCTCTCCCAGGCCGTTGGCCTTGCCGTTGGCCGAGAAGGGGAACTTCGCGACCTTGATGTCGTAGCCGGCATCGCGGGCCTGCTGCTCGGTGAGGCCGAACGAGGCGACCTGCGGCGAGCAGAACGTGGCGCGGGGCATGTTGCGGTAGTCGCCCAGCGTCTGGGTCTCGGCCTTGCCGATCGTCTCGGCGGCGACGACGCCCTGCGCCTCGGCCACGTGCGCGAGCTGCAGCTTGGCGGTGACGTCGCCGATGGCGTAGACGCCGTCGACGTTCGTGCGCATGTAGTCGTCGATCTCGATCGCACCGCGCTCGGTGAGCTTCACGCCGGTCTTGTCGAGACCGAAGCCCTCGACGCGCGGAGCGAAGCCGATCGACATGAGCACCTTGTCGGCCTCGATCTGCCCCTTCGCGCCGTCGGCGTTCGCCGAGTACGACACGGTGACCTTGTCGCCGGAGTCGACGACGGACTCGACCTTGGTCGAGGTGAGGATGTCGATGCCGTACTTCTTGTACTGGCGCTGGATCTCCTTCGAGATCTCGACGTCTTCATTGGGCAGCGCGCGATCGAGGAACTCGATGATCGTCACCTTCACGCCGTAGTTGCTCATGAAGAACGCGAACTCCATGCCGATGGCGCCGGCGCCCACGATGACGATCGAGTTCGGCAGTTCACGGGTGAGGATCTGCTCCTCGTAGGTGACGACGTTCTCACTCAGGGTGACGCCGGGCAGGAGGCGCACGGTCGAGCCGGTCGAGATGATGACGTTGTCGGCGGTGACGGTCTCGGTGGAGCCGTCGGACTTCGCGACCTCGATGGTCTTCGCGTCGAGGAACGTGCCGCGACCGTCGTACTCGGTCACCTTGTTCTTCTTCATCAGGAAGTGGATGCCCTTGACGTGGGTGTCGGCGACCTTGCGGCTGCGGTCCCACGCGACGCCGAAGTCGAAGCTCACGTCACCGCTGATGCCGAACAGATCGGCTTTGTGGGTGAAGGTGTGCGCGAGGTCGGCGTTCTTCAGAAGAGCCTTCGAAGGGATGCAGCCCACGTTGAGGCAGACACCGCCCCAGTACTTCTCTTCGATGATGGCGGTGGACAGTCCGAGCTGTGCTGAGCGGACGGCCGCGACATAGCCGCCGGGGCCGGCACCGAGGATGACGACGTCGTAGTGAGGCATACGTCAAGCCTAGCCCGCTGCGGGTGCCGTCACTCCTTCGTGGCGCCCCGCCGTCCACGCACGATCGCGACGGCGAGGACCACGCCCACAGCCGCGAAGATGATGGCTCCGCCGACGGCGTAGGGCACGGCGTTGAAGCCTTCCGACGACCCTTCGGTCTGCTCGCCGACCGACTCGCCGCATTCCTCGGCGGCAGCCACCTTCCCGTCCTCTCCGACCGAGAAGGTGTACTCGTCGGAGATGGGGTGACCGTCGCTCGAGACCACCCGCCACTGCACGAGGACAGCGCCCTCGACCGGTCCGCGGATCGCTTGCGAGACGGTGTTGCCGTCTACGACGGGGTCGCCCTCGCCGATCGAGTCGCACTCCTCGTCGTAGACGGCGAACTCCGTCGAGCCCGTTTCGGTCGACGGCGCGTCGCTGAGCGTCAGCGTGATCGCGGCGGGAGTCGTCCCGAGCACCGTGTCGGGTGCGGGATCGGAGGAGAGCAGTTCGTCGTGGGCGGCGGCGGAGGCGGCCGGGGCGAACAAGAGGAGTGCGGCGATCGCCGCGCCGGCCATCGCGGTGACCGGGCGCCGAGCGGAAGCTGTCGTGATCGTGGACATGCGCGCGACGATAGTGGAAGAGGGAGGGGTGCCCACGACCCTGTTCTCGCGCGGGTCCCATCGCTACCATGCGACAGCCGACCACGGAGAGGCCGGCCGGTGCCATCTGCTCCTTGTGAGAAGGGGACGATGTGCGTCAGGCTACCCAGGCGGGGAGCGGCTCGTCGTGCCCGACGACATCCAGGACAACGCCCCTCCGCGCGCCCCGATCCGGGGTGCCCGGCAACCGGGAGCGTGACCGATCGGTTACTGTGGAAGAAGGAGGACATCGTGGACGACAATCAGCGACCGGGCGGCGACATCCATCGTGGTGCCGAGACCTCGGCGCACCCGCGTCTCGTGGATTCGACGCAGACGTTCGGGCACGACTCGGACCTTTCCTTCGTGCCCTTCGGCGCGGAGTTGACGGCGGCGGAGGTCGAGGCGATCAACGCCCTTCCGGCGCGTGCCGCGCTCCTGATCGTGCGTTCGGGCCCGACTGCGGGTGCCCGCTACCTGCTCGACACCGACGTCACGACCGTGGGTCGTCACCCCGAGGCCGACATCTTCTTCGACGACGTGACCGTGTCGCGTCGTCACGCCGAGATCACCCGCACGGGTGCAACGTTCGAGCTGATCGACCAGCGGTCGCTGAACGGCACCTACGTCAACGGTGAGCGCGTCGATCGCGCGACCCTGACGGACGGCGCGGAGGTCCGCGTGGGCAAGTTCCGTCTCAACTTCTTCGTGGCTCCTGCCGAGCGGGCGATCAGCGCGTGAGCCCGGCCGCCGCGACCCGGGGACGAGCAGCGTCCTCGGGCTCCTTGAGCATCGGTCAGGTCCTCGCCCGGTTGAGTCCCGAATTCCCCGCGCTCACGGCCAGCAAGCTCCGCTTCCTCGAAGTCCAGGGCATCGTCACGCCCGTACGCACCGACTCGGGGTACCGGAAGTTCTCCCCGGCTGACGTCGAGCGGCTGCGGACGGCTCTCACGATGCAGCGTGATTTCGGCCTCCCGCTCGCCCGCATCCGCGAGTACCTCGAAGAACACGGCGACGACGTCGCTCCCGCTCCTCCCGCCTCCATCGTGCAGACGTCGCGACGCTACCGACGCGACGAGCTCCTGAGCACGGCCGGCGCCTCCACGACACTGCTCAACGAAGCAGTCTCCGCGGGGATCATCGCTCCAGCCGACACCTTCGACGAGCGGGCACTGGGAGTCCTGCGGTCGCTTGTCGCGCTGAACGCTCACGGCATCCAGCCTCGCCACATCCGCACCATCCGTCAGAGCGCCGAGCGCGAGGTCTCGTTGATCGAGAGCGCCATCGCCCCGCTGCTGCGCCGGACGGATGCCGGTTCCCGCGCGCAGGCCAGTGAGGTGGCGCCCGAGCTGGCACGGCGTCTCGAAGAGATCCGGCAGGTGTTCGTCAGCGCCGCGCTCGAGCGCTTGACGCCGTGAGTCCCTTCCGCGACACGCCGAGGCCCGGGAGTCGGATGTCATTGCCCGAGGCCCCTCCCTCCTCTAGCGTTGAAGAACCGATCACCTGCAGGAGGCCTCGATGACTGCGCACGACGCGCTGGGCGAGCAGAAGTTCTCGACAGAGCTCCTGTTCACCGACGGCCTCCCCGAGATGGACGACGAAGTCGGTTACCGCGGTGCCCAAGCGGCTCGCGCAGCAGGTATCACCTACCGCCAGCTGGACTACTGGGCGCGCACCGAACTGGTGGAGCCCACGGTCCGTGGGGCGAGCGGGTCGGGATCGCAGCGACTGTACGGCTTCCGCGACATCCTCGTCCTGAAGCTCGTGAAGCGTCTTCTCGACACCGGTATCTCGCTGCAGCAGATCCGCATCGCCGTCGACCAGCTGCGCGCTGCCGGCATCCGCGACCTCGCCGGGACCACGCTCATGAGCGATGGAGCCTCTGTGTATCTGTGCACCTCGAACGACGAGGTCATCGATCTGGTCAGTCGGGGCCAGGGCGTCTTCGGCATCGCCGTCGGAAAGGTGCTCCGCGAGGTCGAGACCACGCTGGTCGACTTCGACGCTCAGCAGCCCGAGCAGATGGACGAGCTCGCGGCTCGTCGCTCAGCCCGCTCGGCCTGACACTTCGGCGACGCCGGCGCACGACGCGCGTCGCCCGTTGTCGTGCGCCCGGAGGTCAGGCGGGGGAGACGGCTCCGGAGACGGGGATCCTGCCGGTGCGGACGATCCGGTCGAGCAGCGAGTCGAAGTCCGCGGCGAGCTCCTGTGCGGAGTCGCCCGGCCAGATGTGCAGGGGCTTCGCCGCGCCCTGAGCCTGCTGCAGCGAGGTGCGCTCGGGCAGCTGAGGGGTGAGGACGAGCGGACCGAACATGTCGCGGAGTTCCTTGATGCGGAACTGGTGCTCGATCGACTGCGGGCGCACACGGTTGACGACGATCCCGAGGGGCTGCAGGCGCGGCGAGAGGCCGCGACGGATCTCCTCGATGGCGCGGAGCGCGCGGTCGGCGGCGGCGACCGAGAAGAGACCCGGTTCGGTCACGACGACGACGCGATCGGATGCCGCCCACGCCGTGCGGGTGAGGGCGTTCAGCGACGGCGCGCAGTCGATGAGGACCAGGTCGTAGTCCGCCTCGATGGTCGCGAGCGCTTCTTCGAGCTTCCAGACGTCGCGGACGCTCGGGTGCGGTCCGTCGAAGTTGATGGCGGAGGGGCTGCCGATCATGACGTCGATCGTCCCGGGGTGGACCTTCGCCCAGCCGCTCGAGGTGATCGCCTGTCGGACGACCTTCTCCTTGGGATTCGCGAGGACGTCGGCGACGTTGAGACGCCCCGCCACCTGGATGTCCATCCCCGTCGACACGTCGGACTGCGGGTCCAGGTCGACGACAAGGGTCCGCACCCCGCGCGCGAACGCCGCGGAGGCGAGGCCCAGGGTCACGGTCGTCTTGCCGACGCCACCTTTGAGGGAGCTGACGGAGAGTACGTGCACAAGCGACCACGTTACCGTCCCCTAGGCTGTGAGGGTACTCAGCCCGTACCTCGGCGGCCCCGACGCAGCGGCCCCGCACCCTGTAGAGGGGAAGAGCATGTTTCGGAAGATTCTGGTCGCAAACCGCGGAGAGATCGCCATCCGCGCATTCCGCGCGGCGTATGAGCTGGGGGCCCGCACGGTGGCGGTCTTCCCGTACGAGGATCGGTACTCGCTTCATCGGCTGAAAGCGGATGAGGCCTACCAGATCGGCGAGGTGGGGCATCCGGTCCGCGCGTACCTCGACGTCGACGAGATCATCCGCGTCGCCCTCGAGAGCGGTGCGGACGCGATCTACCCCGGCTACGGGTTCCTGTCGGAGAATCCCGAGCTGTCCGCGAAGGCCGCGGCCAACGGCATCGCGTTCATCGGCCCGTCCTCGACCGTCCTCGAGATGGCCGGGAACAAGGTCACCGCGAAGCAGCACGCCATCGCGGCAGGTGTGCCCGTCCTCCGCTCGACCGAGGCATCCGACGACATCGATCACCTGGTCGCGCAGGCGGGCGACATCGGCTTCCCCATCTTCGTGAAGGCCGTCGCCGGTGGCGGCGGGCGAGGGATGCGTCGCGTCGAGCACCCGGATGCGCTCCCGCCTGCACTGTCCGAGGCGATGCGTGAGGCGGGCAGCGCGTTCGGCGACGCCCGCGTCTTCCTCGAGCAGGCCGTCCAGCGCCCCCGTCACGTCGAGGTACAGATCCTCGCCGACAAGGCAGGCACCACCGTCCACCTCTTCGAGCGGGACTGCTCGGTGCAGCGCCGCCACCAGAAGGTCGTCGAGATCGCGCCGGCGCCCAACCTCGACGACGAGATCCGCCGGAGCCTGCACGCGTACGCCGTCGCCTTCGCCGAATCGATCGCCTACGAGAACGCCGGCACCGTCGAGTTCCTCCTCGAGACGGCGGGCCCGCGCACCGGCGAGGTCGTCTTCATCGAGATGAACCCTCGCATCCAGGTGGAGCACACCGTGACCGAGGAGGTCACGGATGTCGATCTCGTCCAATCTCAGATGCGCATCGCGTCGGGGGAGACCCTGGCCGACCTGGGGCTCCGTCAGGAGCAGATCCAGCTGCGCGGAGCCGCGCTGCAGTGCCGCATCACGACCGAGGACCCCGCGCACGGCTTCCGCCCCGACACCGGCAAGATCACGACCTATCGCTCGCCGGGTGGTGCCGGCATCCGTCTCGACGGCGGTACGACCGCAGCCGGGTCGCAGATCAGCCCGCACTTCGATTCGATGCTCTCGAAGCTGACCTGCCGTGGTCGCGACTTCGAGGCGGCCGTCATCCGGTCCCGGCGCGCCCTGGCGGAGTTCCGCATCCGCGGCGTCTCGACCAACATCCCTTTCCTGCAGCGCGTCCTCGACGACCCCGCCTTCGTCGCGGGCGACCTCAGCACGGCCTTCATCGACGAGCGCCCTGACCTCGTCCTCGGCCGCGAGTCGAAGGACCGGGGATCCAAGATCGTCTCGTGGCTCGCCGACGTCACGGTGAACCGACCGAACGGCGACAGCCCGGTCCACACCGACCCCGCCGCGAAGCTCCCCGCGGTCGATCTGGACGCGGAACCGGCACCGGGATCGCGGCAGCGGCTGCTCGAGCTGGGGCCGAAGCGGTTCGCCGAGGCGCTCCGTGCGCAGCCCGGCCTCGCCGTCACCGAGACGACGTTCCGCGACGCGCACCAGTCGCTCCTGGCGACCCGGGTGCGGACGAAGGACCTCGTCCGCGTGGCGCCGCACGTCGCCCGGCTGACGCCGCAGCTGCTGTCGGTGGAGGCGTGGGGCGGCGCGACGTACGACGTGGCACTCCGCTTCCTCGGCGAGGACCCGTGGGAGCGGCTCGACGCGTTGCGTACCGCGCTCCCGAACGTCGCGATCCAGATGCTCCTACGCGGTCGCAACACGGTGGGGTACACGCCGTACCCGACGAGCGTGACCGACGCGTTCGTGGCCGAAGCCGCCGCATCCGGGGTCGACATCTTCCGCATCTTCGACGCGCTGAACGACGTCAGTCAGATGCGCCCCGCGATCGAGGCCGTGCTGGCGACGGGGACGGCGGTCGCGGAGACGGCCGTCTGCTACACGGGAAACCTGCTCGACCCGGCGGAGGACCTCTACACGCTCGACTACTACCTCCGTCTCGCGGAGCAGATGGTCGAGGCCGGGGCCCACGTCCTCGCGATCAAGGACATGGCTGGTCTGCTCCGGCCCGCTGCCGCGACGAAGCTCGTGACGGCGCTCCGCGAGCGATTCGACCTTCCGGTTCACGTCCACACGCACGACACCGCCGGCGGACAGCTGGCGACGCTCCTGGCCGCCAGTGCGGCGGGGGCGGATGCCGTCGACGCCGCCGCCGCGCCGATGTCGGGCACCACGAGTCAGCCCTCCCTCTCGGCGCTCGTCGCCGCGATGGCCGACACCGAGCGCGACACGGGCCTCGACCTGCAGGCGGTCGCGGACCTGGAGCCGTACTGGGAGGCGGTGCGCAATCTGTACGCACCGTTCGAGTCCGGGCTGCCCGGCCCCACCGGACGCGTCTACCATCACGAGATCCCCGGCGGGCAGCTGTCGAACCTTCGTCAGCAGGCCATCGCACTGGGGCTGGCGGAGGACTTCGAGCTGATCGAGGACATGTACGCCGCGGCGGATCGCATGCTCGGCCGCATCCCCAAGGTGACGCCGTCGTCGAAGGTCGTGGGCGACCTCGCGCTGCACCTGACGGCGGTGAAGGCCGACCCCGCGGACTTCGAGGCGAACCCCGAGAAGTACGACGTCCCCGATTCGGTGGTCGCGTTCATGGCGGGCGAACTCGGTGACCTGCCGGGCGGGTGGCCGGAACCGTTCCGTTCGAAGGTTCTCGCCGGTCGGTCGAGGAGGGTGGGCGGGACGGAGATCTCGGCAGAGAACGCGGCGGCGTTGAACGCCGACTCGGCGACCCGACGTCATACGCTCAACCGGCTGTTGTTCCCTGCGCCGACGAAGGCCTACCACGAGGTGCGGGAGACCTTCGGCGACCTCAGCGTCCTCGACACGATCGACTACCTCTACGGCATGCGACCCGGCCAGGAGCACGTCGTCGAGATCGAGCGCGGCGTTCAGCTCTACGTGGGGCTCGAGGCGATCGGCGAGGTCGACGACAAGGGGATGCGGACGGTGATGGCGACCCTCAATGGTCAGCTCCGTCCGGTCACCGTGCGCGATCGCGCCGTCTCGGTCGAGGCCCGGCAGGCCGAGAAGGCCGACACGTCGAAGCCTGGCCAGGTGGCAGCACCCTTCTCGGGCGTCGTCACCGTCAAGGCCGAGGAGGGGACGAAGGTCCGGGCGGGTGAGCCCGTGGCATCCATCGAGGCCATGAAGATGGAGGCGGCGATCGCCGCCCCCGTCGACGGCGTCGTGGAGCGGATCGTCATCGCGACGACGGCGCAGGTCGAGGCCGGCGACCTTTTGCTCGTGGTCCGTCCCGCGGACTAACCTGGTGCGTCGGGCTTTTCGAGCCCCGAGAACCACCAGGAGTGACCCCCGTGATGCGCGAGCACGACAACGAAACGTCGGACGACGTCGACAACGGTGTGCTCGAGCGCACCGACAACCTCGAGACCACCGGCATCGGCATCGTCGAGGGGGCGACGGCGCAGATCGATCTCGCGCTGCCGCCGCTCTCCGACGATGACGACGACTACGTCGACGACGAGGATGTCGCGACCACGACGATGTCCACCGATCAGGGCGACCTCACGGCTCAGGAGACGACACCCGAGGAGCCGGCCCCGGTCGAAGAACCCGCCGCCGACGGATTGCCCGCCGAGGTGACCGAAGACGTGGTCGACGCCGAGGTGGTGCCCCCCACGACGACCGCCGTGTCGACGCAGACGGGCACCACCCGCCGCGCGGCTCACCACGCAGTCGCGACGGACAAGCACGCCCTCGAACGCGTGCGCGGTGCCCGCATCGACGAGGAGCCGCTGCAGTCGCGCCGCCTCGACCAGCTCGGTGCCGATCGCGAGAGTCCGGACCTCCTCACCGCCGACCGGCTCATCGACCGCGCGCGCGTCGCTCCGTCCGAGCCCGAGGGCCTGTGGCAGCGATTGGTCTACACCGCCACGGGCCGCCGGGTCGTCCTGGCGGACAATCCTCGCGTCCGCGCGCGGAAGGAACTCGGCCGTCGTATCGCGGCTCCCCTCGTCGGCGGTGCGAAGTTCGTGCCCGTCCTGTCCCGGAAGGGCGGTGTGGGCAAGACCAGCGTCACCACCCTCCTCGGCATGGCCCTCGCAGACGCCCGCGAGGACCGGGTGATCGCGATCGACGCCAACCCTGATCGCGGCACGCTCGCCGAACGGATCGAGCGTTCCAGCGGCAAGACGGTGCGCGACCTGGTGCGCTCGCGTGCCGAGGTGCACGGCTTCAACGACCTGTCCGCCCTCGTGGCCCGCGACGAGACCCGCCTCGACATCCTCGCGTCCGACGCCGACCCGCACCTCTCCGAAGCGTTCAGCGATCGGGACTATCACGATGTGGCGGCCATCGCGGCTCACTACTACTCCATCGTCCTGACCGACAGCGGGACCGGCATCGTTCACTCCGTGATGGATGCCACGCTCGAGTTGGCGGACCAGCTTCTCATCGTCGCGGGGCGGAGCGTCGACGAGGCGAAGCTCGCCTCCGAGACGCTGTCGTGGCTCGAGTCCAACGGCTACGCCGACCTCGCCCGCGATGCCGTCGTCGTGCTGAACACCTCGCGTCCCGGCGCGAGCCTCATCCGACCCAGCGAGCTGGAAGCCCACTTCCGGTCGCGGGTGCGCGCGGTCGTGACGATCCCGTACGACTCGCACATCGCCACGGGGGGACCGATCACCTTCCGCGACCTCGACCCCGCCACGCGACTCGCTGCGCGGGAGCTTGCTGCGGTCGTCGTCGAAGGGCTCCGTGCGGCGGGGACGGTCCGCTGATGGCCGTCCGTCCCATCCGCATCTTCGGCGACCCCGTGCTCCGAGGAACATGTGCACCCATCGACGACATCGACGACGGTGTCCGGAGTCTGGTCACCGATCTCGTCGATTCGGTCGCCGAGCCGGGCCGCGCCGGCGTGGCGGCGCCGCAGATCGGAGTCGCGCTCCGGGCCTTCAGCTACAACGTCGACGGAGTGATCGGGTACGTCCTCAACCCCGTGCTCGAGGTGTCCGGTGATCCGGAGCCGACGGGGGAGGGATGCCTCTCCGTTCCGGGCCTCTGGCACGACGCCCTCCGGCACCCGTGGGCGCGTGTGACGGGGCTCGGCCTCGACGGCGCAGAGATCGTCATCGAGGGCGAGGGCCTGCTCGCCCAGGCGCTGCAGCATGAATGCGATCACCTCGACGGCATCCTCTACTTGGATCGTCTGCCGAAGGATGTCCGCCGGCAGGCGATGCGCGAGGTGCGGGAGTCGGACTGGTTCTGACCCGCCGATGACGAAAGGCCCCGGATCTCCGGGGCCTTTCGTCGTGGTGCTCAGTTGCCGAGCGAGATGTTCGTCGTCGAGACGTTGGCCTGATAGAGCTCGTCGATGTCGGCGGCGAAGTCCGAGAGGATGACGTTGCGCTTGATGCTCATCTTCGGCGTGAGGTGGCCGGATGCCTCGGTCCACTCGGTGTCGAGGATCACGAACTTGCGGATCGACTCCGCTCGGGAGACCGACGAGTTGGCGCGGTCGACGGCGGTCTGGACCTCGGCGAGGACCTTCGGGTGCGTGATCACCTGCGACATCGGCATGTCGGCCGCCAGCCCGTTGTTGCCCATCCACGTCGGAAGCATCTCGCGGTCCAGGGTGACCAGGGCGCCGATGAACGGCTTCTGGTCGCCGACGACGACGACCTGACCGACGATCGGGTTGGCGCGGATCGGGTCTTCCAGGACGGCGGGGGCGACGTTCTTGCCGCCGGCGGTGACGATGATCTCCTTCTTGCGACCGGTGATCGTCAGATAGCCCTCCGAGTCGAAGGAACCGATGTCGCCGGTGCGGAACCACCCATCGTCGAACGCGGCCGCGGTGGCCTCGGGGTTCCGCCAGTACTCCTTGAAGACGTTGACCCCGCGCACCTCGATCTCGCCGTCGTCGGCGAGGCGGACGCCGACGCCCGGGAGGGCGGGTCCGACCGTGCCGATCTTGGACTTCGTCGCGAGGTTCACGGTCGCGGGCGCCGTGGTCTCGGTCAGGCCGTACCCCTCGAGGATCTGCACGCCGAGGCTGTGGAAGAAGTGCCCGAGGCGCGAGCCGAGCGGGGCGGACCCCGAGACGGCGTGGGCGACCCGGCCCCCCATCGCGGTGCGCAGCTTGCTGTACACGAGACGGTCGAAGAGGGCGAATTTCACCTTCATCGCGAGCGGGATCTTCTCCCCGTCCTGCAGTCGACGCGAGTGCTCGACGGCGACGGCGGCCGCCGCTCGGAAGATCTTGCCCTTCCCGCCTGCCTCCGCCTTCTGCTCGGCCGAGTTGTAGACCTTCTCGAACACCCGCGGCACGGCGAGCAGGTAGGTCGGCTTGAACGACCCCAGACCCGCGAGGAGCTTCGTCGTGTCGGGCTCGTGCCCCGTCTTCACCCCGCCGTGGATGTTGAGGATCGAGATGAAACGCGCGAAGACGTGCGCGAGGGGGAGGAAGAGGAGGGTCGCGGCGCCCGGCTGCTGCACGACCTCGCTGAGCGCGACGGCGGAGTTCCGCGACAGCTCGACGAAGTTCTTGTGGGTGAGGACGCACCCCTTGGGGCGGCCCGTCGAGCCGGACGTGTAGATGAGCGTGGCGATGTCGTCCGCATCTGCGAGCGAGCGACGGCGTTCGATCTCGTCGTCGGTGACGTCGGTGCCGCGCGAGCGCAGCACGTCGAGGTCACCCGCCTGCATCGTCCACACCTCCCGCAGGAGCGGGACGTCCGAACGGATCTCGGCGACGCGCTCCGCATGCACGGTGCTCTCGACGATCATGGCGACGGCGCCCGAGTCGCTGAGGATCCACTCGATCTGCGACGGCGAGCTGGTCTCGTACACGGGCACCATGACGGCGCCGGTGAAGAAGAGCGCGAAGTCGACGAGGGTCCAGTCGTAGGTCGTTCGCGCCAGGAAGGCGACCTTGTCGCCGGGCTGGATGCCGCTGGCCGCGAGGCCCTTGGCCAGCGCCAGGACTTCGCGGTGGAACTCCGCCGCGGTGATGTCGCGCCAGCCGCCTCCGTCGGGGACGGCGAACAGGGCGAGCGACGGAGTCGCCTTCACCCGCTCGACGAGGATGTCCGAGGTGTTCGCGGTCGGATCCGCGGCGACGACGGCGGGGACGTCGAATTGTACGGCGCTCATGGGCGGCAACTCCTTTGGTACCGGGTGGCGTCAGGTGCGACCGAGTCTAGGGCATGGTGATCCTCGGTCCCGTGGCGACTGTCCGGATTCGCCCGCCCCATTAGACTCACGGATGCCGTGCGACCGCGCACGCGCGGAGGGGAGTGGCGTGCTCAACGTCGGCATCGACATCGGTGGGACCAAGATCGCCGGCGGCGTCGTCGATCCTGACGGGACGATCGTCGATCGGCGCCGCGTGCCCACGCCGACGGACCCCGATGCCCTTGCGGACGCGGTCGCGGCCATGGTCGACGAGCTGGTCGCCGATCGCGTCGTCCACGCCGTCGGTGTGGCGGCCGCGGGCTTCATCGATGCCAGCCGCTCGGTCATCCTGCACGCTCCCAACATCGATTGGGCGGACGAACCGCTCCGCGACGAGCTCGAGCGGCGCATCGGCCGCCCCGTCACACTCGAGAACGACGCGAACGCCGCGGGGTGGGGCGAGTTCCGCTTCGGTGCGGGGCGAGACGTCAGCGACATGGTGATGATCACCCTCGGCACGGGTGTCGGCGGAGCCGCGATCATCGACGGCGAACTCCTGGTCGGCGGCAACGGCATCGGGGCCGAGCTCGGCCACATCCGCTTCGAACGGGGCGGGCGCGCGTGCGGATGCGGTCAGAACGGATGCCTCGAGCAGTACGCCTCGGGACGGGCGCTGCAGCGGGAGGCCGCGGATATCGCGGCATCCGGCGCACTCGGAGCCGGCCTCGCCGCCGCCCGGACGGCCGAGGGTATCGTCCCTGCCGCGGCGATGGAGGCCCTCATCGCCGCGGGTGACGAGGGCGCGCTCGAGGCGGTCCATCGGGTCGCGACCGCACTGGGTGAGGCGTGCGGTGGGTTCCAGGCGGTTCTGGACCCCGCGCTCTTCGTCATCGGCGGCGGCGTCGCCGACCTCGGCGAACGTCTCCTGCATCCCGTGCGCGAAGCGTATGCGACGGCGCTTCCCGGCTACGGCGAGCGGCCCATCGCCTCGTTCTCGATCGCCACCCTGGGCAACGACGCCGGTCTCATCGGTGTCGCCGACCTCGCGGGCGGCCGGGTCTGACATGATCTACTGGGTCCTGAAATACCTGATCATCGGGCCGATCGTGAAGGCGATCTTCCGTCCGTGGATCGTGGGACGCAGCAACATCCCGGCATCCGGCGCGGCGATCATCGCCAGCAACCACCTGTCCGTCAGCGACTCGATCTTCCTGCCGCTGATGATCGACCGGCCCATGTCCTTCCTCGCCAAGAGCGACTACTTCACGGGCAAGGGCCTCAAAGGGTGGGCGACCCGCGTCTTCATGCAGGGGACGGGCCAGATCCCGATCGACCGCACCGGCGGCAAGGCCTCGGAGGCATCCCTCAACACCGGACTCCAGGTGCTCGGACGAGGCGACATCCTGGGGATCTATCCCGAGGGGACCCGGAGCCCCGACGGCAAGCTGTACCGGGGCCGGACCGGTCTGGCGCGCATGGCGCTCACGGCGCGCGTCCCCGTCATCCCCGTGGTCATGATCGGCACCGACGACGTCATGCCGATCGGACGTTCCATCCCGCGTGTCGGGCGCGTCGGCATGGTGATCGGCGAACCGCTCGACTTCAGCCGGTTCTACGGCATGGAGTCCGACCGCTTCGTGCTGCGATCGGTGACCGACGAGATCATGGTCGCGCTACAGCGGATGGGGGAGCAGGAGTACGAGGACGTCTACGCGTCCACGGTCAAGGACCGCCGCCCCGCCGCAGCCTGAGGCGCCGATCGAGCCGGCGTCACACGACCGGCGGCCCCCTCCCTCGTCGGTAGAATGAGCGGATGCCCACTCCTCTCGACCACTGGCGCTCGCTCCCGATCAAGCAGCAGCCGCTGTGGCCCGACGCGGATGCGGTCGCTGCCGTCTCCGCCGAGATCGCGACCCTCCCGCCGCTCGTCTTCGCCGGTGAGGTCGACAACCTCCGCGCGCGTCTGGCCAAGGCGGCATCCGGTCAGGCGTTCCTGCTTCAGGGCGGCGACTGCGCCGAGACGTTCGCCGGTGCGACGGCCCAGCAGATCCGCGACCGCATCAAGACGGTCCTGCAGATGGCGGTCGTGCTGACCTATGGCGCATCGATGCCCGTCGTGAAGATGGGTCGCATGGCCGGCCAGTTCGCCAAGCCTCGGTCGAGCGACACCGAGACCCGCGGCGACGTCACGCTCCCGGCCTACCGCGGCGACATCGTCAACGGCTACGACTTCACCGAAGCGTCGCGGACGGCGGACCCCCAGCGACTGCTGAAGGGGTACCACACAGCGGCATCCACCCTGAACCTCATCCGGGCCTTCACGCAGGGCGGCTTCGCCGACCTTCGCGAGGTGCACAGTTGGAACCAGGGCTTCGCGAAGAACCCGGCCAACCAGCGCTACGAGCGCCTCGCGGGTGAGATCGACCGCGCCATCAAGTTCATGGAGGCCGCAGGAGCGAACTTCGATGAGCTGCGCGGCGTCGAGTTCTACACGGGCCACGAGGGCCTGCTCATGGACTACGAGCACCCGATGACCCGCATCGACTCGCGGACGGGCACGCCGTACAACACGTCCGCCCACTTCCTCTGGGTGGGGGAGCGCACGCGCGAGCTCGACGGCGCGCACGTCGACTACTTCTCGAAGATCCGCAACCCCATCGGGGTCAAGCTGGGTCCGACGACGACGCCCGAGACCGCGTTGGCGCTCATCGACAAGCTGGACCCTGAGCGCGAGCCCGGCCGTCTCACGTTCATCACGCGCATGGGAGCGGGCAAGATCCGCGACGCCCTGCCCCCGCTCCTGCAGGCCGTCAAGGATTCCGGTGCCACCCCGCTCTGGGTCACCGACCCGATGCACGGCAACGGGATCACGACGCCGACCGGCTACAAGACGCGTCGCTTCGACGACGTCGTCGACGAGGTGCGCGGCTTCTTCGAGGCGCACCGGTCCGTCGGCACCTTCCCGGGCGGCATCCACGTCGAGCTCACGGGCGACGACGTGACGGAGTGCCTGGGTGGCTCGGAGATGATCGACGAGGCGACGCTGGCGACGCGGTACGAGTCGCTCTGCGACCCGCGTCTGAACCACATGCAGTCTCTCGAGCTGGCGTTCCTCGTCGCCGAGGAGCTCGGCAACCGCTGATCCACGACGAAGGCCCGACGGTTCTCACCGTCGGGCCTTCGTCGTCTCCGGATGCCGACGGTCCGGCGTCAGCCGAACGGCTGGAACTGCGGCGTCAGACTGATCGTCGTGCCCGGACGCTGCAGGCTTCCGCCGTCGGGCGTCATGGACCTCACGCGGTAGACGTCCCAGTATCGACCGCCCAGCGGGATCTCGGCATCCTCGATGTTCGGGTTGACCTTGAACCCGGCTGCCTGTAGGCGGTCGACGGCGGTCCGCACCGTCTCGCCGACCACATTGGGCACCTCGACCGGCTGGGGACCGTTTGAGACGACGATGGTCAGGGTCTCGCCCTGCTGCCACGAGCCCCCGCCGGGACGGTCCTCGACCCGGATGACGAGGTCGTCGGCGACGCTGCTGCTGTACTCCCGGTCCTCCTCGACCTTCATGCCGGCCTTCTCGAGGATGTCCGTGGCCTCGTCGCCGGTCTCGCCGGTGACGTCGGGGAGGGGGCCGAGCGACACGCGCAGCTCCGCGGTCGAGCCCTGCAGAACCGAGCAGCCGTCGGTGCACTCCACCGGCTCGGCCGATCCGGCTTGGGTCACGTACACGCGCACGATCCGGTCGGCGGCGAAGCTCGTGAAGTACTTCTTGGTGGTCGAGACCTGGATGCTGTTGTCCTTCAGCAGCGTCTCGACCTCGGCGCTCGTCCGATCCTGGAGCTTCGGGAGATCAGCCGTCGCCGGCCCGGCGGAGATCTCCACCGTGACCGTGGTGTCGCGGTCGAGGAAGGTCCCGGTGCCGGGCTTCGTTCCGATCGCCTCGCCCGCGGGAACCTCCAGGCTGTGCACGTCGCTCCGACGCGCGACGAGGGCGCTGTCGGCGAGCAGGCTCTGCGCGCTGTCGAAGCTCATGCCCTCGACGGCCGGGACCGCCACGAGCGAGCCCGGACCCGACCCGAACCACCAGCCCAGTCCGCCTGCCGCGGCGGCGAGCACCAGCACCACGGCGAGGAGCCAGCCCCCCTTGACGGAGTTGCGGTGCGATCGACGGCGGAGCCGGGTCGCGTTGTCGATCTCGGTGGTGACGCTGGGGGCCGTGAAGGTGCCCGGCATGACACGCGTGACCTCGTCCGAGTCGAGCGAATCATCGACGACGACGGTGGCGCCCGCGGGCGTGGAGCGGACGACCTGCGGGAACACGCCGAGGTCCTTCTCGATCTCACGGAGACGCTCGAGCATCTCCCGCGCGTCCGTGGGGCGATCCTCCGGTGAGCGCTCGGTCGCCCAGAGGACGAGTTCGTCGAGCTGCTCCGGCACGCCGGCGTTCTTCACGCTCGGGCGTGGCACCGAATGCGTCGCGTGCTGGTAGGCGATCTGCATCGGCTGCTCGCCCTTGTAGGGCTGTTCGCCGGAGAGCATCTCGTAGAGCATGATCCCGAGGGCGTAGATGTCGCTTCGGGCGTCGGCCGTCCCCCGCGTGACGAGCTCGGGCGCGAGGTAGGCGATCGTGCCGAGGAGCATCTGGCCGGTCGCCGTGTTCGCGCTCGTCGCGCGCGCCAGGCCGAAGTCGCCGATCTTGATGCGACCGTCCTCGGCCAGCAGGACGTTCTCGGGCTTCACATCGCGGTGGACGATGCCCGCGCGGTGCGCGGCCGAGAGTCCCGAGAGGATCGCATCCATGATGGTGATCGTCTGGGGGAGCGTCAGCCGCTTCTGCTCGCGCAGCAGTTCTCGCAGAGTGATCCCGGGCAGGTACTCCATGACGAGATAGGCCATCTCGCCGTCCTGGCCCTGGTCGAAGACGTTGACGACGTGCGGGTCGGCGAGACGTGCGGCCGATCGGGCCTCTTGGATGAACCTGTTCTGGAAGACGGTGTCGTCCGACAGGTGACCGTGCATGACCTTGAGCGCGACCCGCCGCTCGAGGCGCAGGTCGGTGGCGACGTAGACCGTCGCCATCCCGCCGCGCGCGATGCGCCCGCGGACCCGGTACCGGCCGTCGACCAGGCGGCCGATCAGCGGGTCGGTCTGCGGGTTGGCGTTCACGTCAGAAGTCTACGGAGCCGACCCTGCGAGCCCGGGTAACGGCGCACCCTCGCTCGGGTGCCGGTCCGGACTCACCCATACAGTTCGAGCCAGCGGTACGCCTCGGCCTTCCACGGACCGTACCGCTCGGGGTAGGCCGAGATCTGCACCGCCTGCGCGGCGTCCCCGAACGCCATGTCCTCCCAGCCGTCGATGTCCAGCAGGCCGCGCGTGCGGTCGCCGTTCGGGTCAGACGAACCGCCGAAGAACGCGGCGGCGGATCGGCGGGGGTCGCGGATCTGCGTCTGCGTTCCCCAGCCGGCGCTCGGACGCTGCTGGAACAGTCCCAGCGAGTCCCGGTCTCCGCCGTCGAGGTTGCGGATCCACGACTCGACCATCGCGGTGGCGAGGGCGATCGCGATGCCGTCCCGGGAGACGCCGCGTTCCCGCCCGACGGAGATGATCGTCTTGATGTTCGCGATCTGCTCGCCGTCGAGGGCGGCGCGTGCCTTCCCGGCGGCCGCGGGTGCCGGCTTCGCGGTCGGGATGCGGAGCTTCTGCCCCGGGTAGATGATGGACCCCTCGTCCAGGCCGTTGGCCGCGAGGAGCCGCGCGAGACTGATGCCGCTTCGCGTCGCGATCGCCCACATCGTCTCCCCGGCGGACACCTCGTGCACGGGTCCGGCGGCCGGCGCGGCGACCACAGCGACGCGCGGCGCGGCGAGGGCGCGGACGATCAGCTTCTGCCCGGGGTGGATGGTCGTCGAGCCCCCCAGACCGTTCGCGCGGGACAGCGTCGACACGCTGACGTCGTGACGAGCCGCGATGGACCAGAGCGTGTCGCCGCGACGCACGGTGTAGGTGGACGCCGCGGCAGGAGCCTTCGCTGGGGGCGCGGCATCCGTTCGGGCGGCCTTGGGGCCTAGCCGCAGCACGTCGCCGGGATGGATCACCGAACGCCAGCTGATCCCGTTCCACGTGAGCACGTCGGCGGTCCGGACTCCGTGCGCTGCGGCGATGGCGCTGACGGTGTCGCCTCGCGCGACGACGTGCGTCTTGACGGATCGCGCAGCTGCCGCGGTCCCGACGACGTCGACCTTCGCGGTCGCGGAGGTCGGGCCGGCGTAGGCCCGAGCCGTCAGCGGTTCCGGAGCGGAGACCCGCCGCTCGTCGGCAGACGCAGCATCGAGGGGGAGGAGAGACAGTGAGAGGGCGATGGACCCGATCACCGCCGGGGCGCTTCTCTGAATCAGAGCAGCGGGAAGTACGTCGTTCCGGCGCACAGACATTCCTTCGTTCGGTCCCAGATCGGTGGATCCCCCCGCTGAAACCGTGACACGCCGATGTGACTGGTGTCAATCCATGAGACGGATGTGACTGGTGTTATGAGCGAGTGCGGGGTGGGAATGCGATAGTGGAGGGGTGAGTTCTGAGTCGCCCGTGTCCACTGACTGGCTGAGCCTTCCCGAATTGGTCGAGCTGACGGGAGAGCCGCTCGGGCGCGTCCGTCGCATGCTCGACGAGCACCAGCTCGTCGCGTCCCGCCGCTTCGGGGCGCCGCGCGTCCCGTCCGTCTTCCTCGTCGACGGCGCGCCCCTCTCGTCGCTCCGCGGCACGATCATCGTGCTGCACGACGCCGGTTTCTCGGACGACGAGGCGATCGACTGGCTGCTCGCCCCCGAGGAGTCCATCGGCTTCCCGCCGATCGAGGCACTCCGTCAGGGCCGTAAGAGCGAGGTCCGGCGCGTCGCGCAGTCGCTCGCCTGACGAGCGGATGCCGCGGCTCAGGCCGCGCGCACCGTCGCGGCCCGTGCGAGGTCGCGCAGTTCGCTGACCGCGCCGTTGCCGAGGCGTGCGCCGCGGAGGGCGCGATCGGCCTCGGCCGCCCACGCGGAGATCCGTTCCTCGACGAGGGCGAGCGCTCCGGTGTCGACGATGGTCCGCTGCAGATGGCCGACCTGTTCGGGTGACAGCTCGCGATCGCCGATGAGCTCGTCGAACACCCGGAGAGCGCCCGGCGCGAGCGAGGCCCGCGCGTACGCGATGAGGAGCGTCCGCTTCCCCTCGCGGAGGTCGTCGCCGACCGGCTTGCCCGTCACCGCGCTGTCCCCGAACACGCCGAGGACGTCGTCGCGCAGTTGGAAGGCGAGCCCGATGGGATGCCCGAAGTCGCCGAGAGCGCGGTACTGCTCGGCATCCGCTCCAGCGAGCGTGGCGCCGAGCTGCAGCGGATGCTGGACGCTGTACCGCGCCGACTTCAACGAGGCGACCCGGAGCGCGCGATCGGCGTGGGTCTCGACGGGGGCGGTGACGTACGCCGATTCCTCGGCGACGTCGAGGAACTGTCCGATCGTCACTTCGCGGCGCATGCGGGCGAACTCGCCGCGGGCGCGGTGGGCCCGGTCGGGATCGGCTTCGACCAGACCCTCCTCGAGCAGGTCGTCGCTCCACGCCACGAGCAGATCGCCCAGGAGGATCGCGGCCGACCGCCCGAACTCCTCGCCGTCGCCGGCCCACGCCTCCGATCGGTGCGCCGCCTCCCACGCGCGGTGCGACGCGGGTCGCCCGCGGCGGGTGTCGGAGCGGTCGATGACGTCGTCGTGGACGAGGGCGGCCGCGTGGAAGATCTCGAGGGCAGCGGATGCCGCGGTCACGACCTCGGGGATGTCGGGCGTGCCGCTCGTCCCGGCCGTCGCGACGGCCCGCCAGCCGGCGAGGCAGAACTTGGCGCGGAACCCTTTGCCGCCGGTGGCGGCGGACGCGCCGGACTCCACGAAGGCGCTGGCCTCTGCGCCGAAGTCGGCGGCGGCGTCGCGCTGTGCCTGCAGGAACCTCTCGACTCGCTGGGAAACGACGACGATCGGGTCGGGGAAGTGTGGCACGGGCCTAGCCTAGTGATCGCGCGCACGCGTACACTTGACTGACCGACCCGAGGGGGATGCATGCCACTGTCAGAGCAGGAGCAGCGTCTGCTGGACGAGATGGAACGCCATCTCATGCGCAACGATGCCGACGTAGTCAGCGCGGACCGGGGTACGGGTCCCCTCAGCTACCGGAACATCGTCTACGGCTCCGTTCTCGTGCTCCTCGGCATCGCCGGTCTGGTCGTCGGAGTCGCCACCTCGCTCATCGTGATCGGCGTCCTGGCTTTCGTCGTCATGGTCGTCGGCGTGGTCCTGGCCTTCACCCCCGCGAAGGGCGCCGCGGCGTCGCGCGCCGCCACGGGGACGCGGAAGCCGCGCGCCGCGCGTGCCCCCGCTTCCGCGTCGTTCATGGATCGGATGAACGATCGATGGGATCGCCGGAACGACGACCGATGAGCATCAGCCACCGATGAGCTGAGGCACTCCACCTCCCTCCACTTCAGAAGCACCGACCTCCGGGTCGGTGCTTTTTTTGTGTTCGCGCGACGGATGCCGGGGAGCCACTCGGCCCCGCCGTGGCGGATTTCCTGGCGCTGCGGCGGAAAGCAGTCGCAGAGTGGAGGGAAGTGGAGTAAAGTGGTGTCATCCTGGAGCGGGCCGGACGAAGGGGGTGACCGAGCGATGTTGTTGGGCACCCACACCCCCAAGCTGGACGACAAAGGTCGGGTCATCCTTCCGGCGAAGTTCCGCGACGACCTCGGCCCCGGCGTCGTGATCACCCGTGGCCAGGAGCGGTGCCTCTACGTGTTCAGCTCGGTCGAGTTCGAGCGCGTCTACGAGCGCATCCGTGAAGCTCCGCTGACGAACAAGCAGGCGCGCGACTTCCAGCGCATGTTCCTCTCGGGCGCGAGCGCCGAGAAGCCCGACTCGCAGAACCGCATCACCATCCCGCCCCACCTCCGCACCTACGCGGGGCTCGAGCGGGAACTGATCGTGACGGGTGTCGGCGCGCACGCCGAGATCTGGAACTCGGACGCGTGGAACGCCTACGCCGACAGCAACGAAGACACCTACTCGGACATGGAGCAGGAGGTGATCCCGGGACTCTTCTGATCCTCGACTGCGACTCCCAGCCGCACGCCCTGACGCACTTCCCCGGCGCCAGGTCGGAGCGGATGGGGATCGGGGTCGAGGACCTCTCGGAACCCGAAGGCACCATGGCACACGACGACATCCACACCCCCGTCCTGCTCGACCGCTGCGTCGAGCTGCTCGCTCCCGCCCTCCAGCGCGACGGCGCCGTCGTCGTCGATGCGACCCTCGGCATGGGCGGACACTCCGAGGCGCTCCTCGAGCGCTTCCCCGCCGTTCACCTCATCGGTCTGGACCGCGACACGGACGCTCTCCGCATCGCGGGGGAGAGGCTCGCCCGCTTCGGCGACCGAGTCACCCTCGTGCACACCGTCTACGACGGCATCGCCGACGCCGTTCGCGGTGCCGGTTTCTCGCATGCGGACGGCATCCTCTTCGACCTCGGCGTCTCCTCACTGCAGCTGGACGAGGCAGACCGCGGATTCGCGTACTCGAAGGACGCACCGCTCGACATGCGGATGGACCAGACTGCCGGCACGACGGCGGCGGACATCGTCGCGACCTACGGCGAGGGCGACCTGCGACGGATCTTCGAACGCTACGGCGACGAGAAGCTCGCCGGTCGCTACGCCAGGGCGATCATCGCCGCTCGGCAGGAGGCTCCGATCGAGCGCTCCGCGCACCTCGTCGACATCCTCATCGCGGCAACCCCGATGGCTGTCCAGCGCGAGCGCAGCGGTCACCCCGCCAAGCGCGTCTTCCAGGCGCTGCGCATCGAGGTCAACGGCGAGCTGGCGGTGCTCGAGCGCGCCCTGCCGGCGGCCCTCGGCATCCTGCCCGTCTCAGGTCGGATCGTCGTCATGTCGTACCAGTCCCTCGAAGACCGACTCGTCAAGCGCGTGTTCGCCGAGTCGACCCGCTCCACCGCTCCTGCCGGGCTGCCGATCGAACCCCCCGAGCATGCCCCCCGTTTCCGACTCCTCACCAAGGGTGCAGAGCTGGCGTCCGACGAAGAGAAGATCCGCAACCCGCGTGCCACCCCGGTGCGGCTGCGTGCGGCCGAGAGAGTGAGGGAGGCGTCATGAGCGCTTCTGCCCTGGCCACCACCGCCATCGACACCGCGCCCGACGAGATCCTCCTCGGGTCGGCGGCGCCGTCCCTCCGACCGGTCGGTCGGTCGGGCGTCGGCATCGCCCCCCAGCCTCGCCGTCGTCCCCGTCGGGCGTTCGGCGTGATCGCCGTCGTCGGTGCTCTCGCGATCGCCGGCGTGCAGATGGGGCTCTCGATCGTGACGACCCAGGGCGCGTTCGAGGTCAAGGACCTCACCTCGCAGCAGCGCGACGCCAACTACCAGAAGCAGATCCTCGAGGACGAGGTGGCCGGACTCAGCTCGCCGCAGTACCTCGCCGCCAACGCGTCCGCGCTCGGCCTCGTCGCCGGCGGGGAGCCGAGCTACATCCGCCTGAGCGACGGCAAGACCCTCGGCCCGACGAAGGGTGCCTCGGACACCTCGTCGGTCCAGGCGCTGTCCCGCGCCGCCGTCTCGAACGCCCTCGTCGCAGGGGTCCCTCTCGTCACCGATCCGGAGGCGAGCCTCGACTCCGGCGCATCCCTCGACAAGGAGCTGCTGGCCAATACGCCGACACCCCCGTCGATCACCGACGGACTGCCGACCCCCGCCACACACTGAGAACATGACGACCCGAGCAACCCGAAGCCCGCGCCGTCGCACCGTCGTCGCCCTCGCCGTCGTCCTCGTCGTCCTCGTCGCGTTCGTCGTCCGCCTGGTGGACATCCAGATCGTCAACGCCAGCCAGCACGTTGCGGACGCGTTCAGCAAGGGGATGCAGAAGACCTCCGAGCTGGAAGGTGCGCGCGGCTCGATCGTCGACACGAACGGTAAGCCGCTCGCGACGAGCATGCTGCGTTACAACGTGGCGATCGACCCGATGCTCGCAGCCAAGGGCATGTCGCTCCGCGACGAGAACGGTGCCGTCGTCAAGAACGATGCCAACGAACCCGAGACCGTCACCTGGCCCGAGATCGCGGCCCGGATCGCCGACGTCACGGGTCAGGACGTCGACGACGTGCGGGCGATCGTCGACGACGCCTACGCGAAAGACCCCAAGAACCGGTACCAGGTGGTCAAGCGGCTCGTCTCGACGGCGGAGTTCCGCAAGCTCGCAGATCTGCAGATCCCCTTCCTCTCCTTCGAGCCCGTCGCCTCCCGGTCCTACCCGGACGGTGCGGTCGGCGGGAACATCATCGGCTTCGTCGGCTCGGACGGACAGCCCCTCGAGGGCGTGGAGAAGCTCCAGGACTCGTGCCTCGAACCCACGAGCGGCAGCATCAAGTACCAGCTGGGCGCCAACGGGGTCACCATCCCCGGCACAGCGGTCGAGAAGCCCGCGGTCGACGGCGGCACCCTCAAGCTGACGATCGACTCCGATCTGCAGTGGTACATGCAGCAGCTCATCGCCGAGGAGACCCAGCGGTACCAGGCCAACTGGGGCGGCATCCTCGTGATGGAGGTCGCCACGGGCAAGATCCGTGCGCTGGCCGAGACCGACACCGTGGACCCCAACGATCCCGGTGCCAGCGACTCCGCCGACCGCGGTTCGCGCCTCCTCCGGTTCTCGTTCGAGCCGGGCTCGACCTTCAAGCCCGTGACCGCGGCGACCGCGATCGAACAGGCCGGTGTGACCCCGGAGACGACGGTCACCGTCCCCGACCGGATGGTCTTCGACAACGGCGCCGTCGTCAACGACTCCGAGAACCACGCCACCCAGAACCTCACCCTCAACGGAGGACTGGTCACCTCGTCCAACGTCGCGATGTCGCAGTTCGGCGCGATGGTCGACCCGCAGACGCGGTACGACTACCTGAAGAAGTTCGGTGCCGGTCAGCAGGACGGTCTGGGCTGGTCCGGGGAACCCGAACGCATCCTCAACCCCGCCGACACGTGGGACAACCAGACGAAGTACGCCACCACCTTCGGTCAGGCGTTCACCGTCACGGCCGTCCAGGTCGCCAACGCGTACCAGACCTTCGCCAACGGCGGTGTCCGGATGCCGGCATCCCTCGTCGAGTCGTGCACGAAGCCGGACGGCCACGTCGTGACGCCGAAGCTGGCGAAGCCCGAACGGGTCATCAAGGAGGAGACGGCGAAGGAGGTGTCTCTCATGCTCGAGAACGTGTTCGCGCAGGGAACGCTGGCCGACGACGTCGCCCTCCCCGGCTACCGGATGGGCGGCAAGACCGGCACCGCCCAGATCTCCGACGGCCACGGCGGCTACAAGAAGAACCTCTACTTCACGTCTCTCGTCGGCTTCGCCCCGGCGGAGGATCCGAAGTATGTTGTCCTGACGGTCTTCGACGAGCCCAAGAAGCAGCGCATGTCGTCGGCCAACCGCTCGGTGTTCAAGAAGGCGATGGCGCAGGTGCTCACGCACTACCGCGTCATGCCGTCGGGCTCGGAGACCCCCCTCCTGCCCGTCACAGGCTGAACCCGAGCGCACGAGGAGAACACCCCAGCATGATCCGCATGACGCTCGCCGAGGTGACGCACGCCGTCGGCGGCACACTGCACGTCCACGGCACCGACACTCCCGAGACGGTCGTCTCAGGCAACGTCGACACCGACTCGCGCGAGATGGGGCCGGGATCGGTCTTCGTCGCCAAGCCGGGTGACGTCACCGACGGCCACCTGTTCGTCGACGCAGCCGTCGCCTCCGGTGCGACCCTCGCCATCGTCGAACGTCCCGTGACGGCCGCCGTCTCGCAGATCGTCGTCGGCGACGCCGTGGCCGCCCTCGGCTCCTTGGCGCGCGAGGTGGTGGCGCGCGTGCGCGCCGGGGGAGACCTGCGCGTCGTGGGCATCACAGGCTCCAACGGCAAGACAACGACGAAGAACCTCCTCGCCCGCATCCTCGAGGACGAAGGTCCCACCGTCGCGCCCCGCGCGTCGTTCAACAACGAGGTGGGCGCCCCCGTCACGATGCTCCGCGTCACCGACGACACCCGCTTCCTCGTGAGCGAGCTGGGCGCCTCCCGTCCGGGTCGCATCGCCGAGCTCGCCGGACTCATCACCCCCGACATCGGCGCCGTCCTGATGGTGGGCCTCGCGCACGCCGGCGGGTTCGGCGGTGTCGAAGCCACGCAGAAGGCGAAGACCGAACTGGTCCAGGCCTTGCGACCCGGCGGCACCGCCGTCCTCAACGCCGATGACGCCCGCGTCGCCGCGATGGCGACGGCGGCCGACGAGCGCGGCGCCGCGGTTCGCTGGTTCGGCCGCGGGCCCGCCGCCGACGTCCGCGCCGAGGACGTCGAGGTCACGGCATCCGGGACCACTGCCACCGTCCACGTCGACGGCCGCAGCATCCCGCTCCACCTGCGCGTCCTCGGCGAGCACCACGTGATGAACGCGCTGGCCGCCATCACGGTCGCCCAGCTGCTCGGAGTCGACCCCGCCGACGCGATCGCCCGCATCGGGACGGTCGAGATCGCGGAGCGTTGGCGGATGCAGCCGCTCGGCACGGACAGCGTCCGCATCATCAACGACGCCTACAACGCGAGCCCCGACTCGATGGCCGCGGCGCTGCGGACGGTCGCACAGATCACCGCGCCCGGCCAGCGGAAGGTCGCGGTGCTGGGGGCCATGTCCGAGCTCGGCGAGCAGGCGGGCGAGGAGCACGATCGCATCGGGCTCCAGGCCGTGCGCCTGCGCTACGAGCGCATCGTCGTGATCGGCACCGCCGCGCGACGCCTCTTCCTGGCAGCGATCAGCGAAGGCTCGTGGGACGGCGAAGCCGTCTTCTTCGAGACCGCCGACGACGCCTACGACTACCTGACGGCCGAGCTGCGCGACGGTGATCGCGTGCTGGTGAAGTCTTCCAACTCCGCCGGGCTCAGGTTCCTCGGCGACCGTCTGGGAGAATTCTTCTCGTGAGATCCCTGCTGGCCGCCGCGACGATCTCGTTGGCCTTCACCCTGTTCCTGACCCCGCTGTTCATCCGGCTCTTCCGGAAGATCGGCTGGGGGCAGGTCATCCGCACCCCCGAGGACGCCCACAACCCGAGCCACCACACGAAGCGCGGGACGCCGACGATGGGCGGCATCGTCTTCATCCTGGGCACGATCGTCGGTTTCTTCGTCGGCAGCTACACCGGCGGCACCGAACCCACGATCTCGGGCCTGCTCGTCCTCTGGATGATGGTCGGTCTCGGCATCATCGGCTTCATCGACGACTACATGAAGGTCCGTTCGCAGCGGAGCCTCGGTCTGTCGGGGTGGCGGAAGATCGTCGGTCAGATCGCCGTCGCCGTGCCGTTCGCCATCATGGCGCTCAACTTCAAGAACCAGTACGGCGAGACGCCCGGATCCGCGTACATCTCGTTCTTCCGCGACATCCCGACGCTCTCGTTCATGGCTCTCGGCGCGGTGGCGGGCTGGATCCTCTACCTCCTGTGGATCTCGTTCATGTCGGTCGCCTGGTCGAATGCGACGAACCTCACGGACGGGCTCGACGGCCTGGCGACGGGTGCCGGCATCTTCACGGTGTCCGCCTACAGCCTCGTGACGTTCTGGCAGCTGCAGCAGCGCTGCCATTCGGCCGCCCTCGTGACGGAGTACACCGCAGCCTGTTACGACACGCGCGATCCCATGGGGCTCACGATCGTCGCCGCCTCGTTCGTCGGCGCCCTCGTCGGCTTCCTCTGGTGGAACGCTCCGAAGGCGAAGATGTTCATGGGTGATGTCGGGTCGATGGCGATCGGCGGCGTCATCGTCGCGATGGCCGTCCTCAGCCGCACCGAGATCCTCTCCATCATCCTCGCCGGCGTCTTCATCATCGCTCCCGCATCGGTCATCCTGCAGCGGTACTACTTCAAGGCGACCGGCGGCAAGCGTCTCTTCCTCATGAGCCCGTTCCACCACCATCTCGAGATGCGCGGCTGGCCCGAGATCACGATCGTCGTACGGATGTGGGTCATCGCCGGCATCCTGGCGATCTTCGGCGTGGCCCTGTTCTACGCGGGCTGGCTGGCTGCACTGTGACCGCGGATCTCGACCGCCTCACCAGTTGGCACGCCGACTGGTCGGGCCTGCGCGTCGCCGTCCTCGGCCTGTCGATGACGGGCTTCTCGGTCGCCGACACCCTGGCGGAGCTGGGATCGGACGTCCTCGTGGTCACGGAGGACGCCGGCGAGGAGTACGCCCGTCTCCTCCCGGTGATCGGCGCACGGCTGTGGGAGGGTCCCCTCGACTCCGTCCCTGACGAACTCGTCGCTCACCGTCCCGATGTCGTCATCGCCTCGCCGGGATTCCCGCCGCACCACCCTGTGGTGGCGTGGGCGCAGAACGCGGGTGTCGCCGTCTGGGGCGACATCGAGCTCGCCTGGCGCGTCCGCGACAAGGTCCTGCGGCCCGACGGAACCCCCGCCGAATGGGTGCTCATCACGGGCACGAACGGCAAGACCACGACCACCCAGCTCACCGCCACGATGCTCGTGGCCGGCGGCCTCCGCGCTGCGCCCTGCGGCAACATCGGGGTCCCCGTCCTCGACGCGGTGCGTGACCCGGCCGGGTTCGACGTCCTCGTGGTCGAGGTGTCGAGCCATCAGCTCTGGTACCTCGGTCTGCAGGACGGCGACGGTCGGGTGTCCCCGCACGCGAGCGTCTGTCTGAACCTGGCAGCCGACCACCTCGAGTGGCACGGCTCCTTCGACGCCTATCGGGATGCGAAGGCCGTCGTCTACCAGCGCACCCGCGTGGCCTGCGTCTACAACAAGAGCGACGTCGCGACGCGCGAGATGGTCGAGGATGCGGAGGTCGTCGAGGGATGCCGCGCCATCGGCTTCGACCTCGGCGTCCCGGGGCCGAGCGACCTCGGCGTCGTCGACGGCATCCTCGTCGACCGGGCGTTCCTCGAGGAGCGTCGCACGAACGCCCTCGAGCTCACGACGGTTGACGAGCTGGCGGAGGCGGGGCTCGCCGCACCGCACGTCGTCGCGAACATCCTGGCCGCCGCAGCCATCGCCCGCTCTTTCGACGTCCCGCCGGCCGCCATCCGCGACGCCCTCCGCGGCTTCCGCCTCGATCCGCACCGGATCGAGGTCGTGGCGGTCGCGGGCGGTGTTACGTGGATCGACGACTCGAAGGCCACGAACCCGCACGCGGCGGCATCCTCGCTCCAGGCGTACCCCGGTGCCGTCTGGATCATCGGCGGTCTGCTGAAGGGCGTCGACATCGACGATCTGGTCGCCTCTCGCGGCCCCTCGGTGAAAGCCGCGATCGTCATCGGAGTCGAACGGTCCGAGATCGTCGCGGCTTTCGGGCGACACGCCCCGACGGTGCCGCTGTTCGAGGTCGACCACGCTCAGACTGAGGACGTCATGACCGAGGTCGTCGCCCGTGCGGCGGACGTCGCGCACGACGGAGACGTGGTCCTCCTCGCTCCGGCAGCGGCATCCTTCGACCAGTTCGCCTCGTACTCGGATCGCGGCCGGCGCTTCGCCGCCGCGGTGAACGCACGGATCGGAAAGGACGCCGGTGACAACCACGACCGACCGTCCGGCCCCGTCGGATCCGGCTGACCGCGGCTCGTCCGCCTTCACGGCGCGCGTCGCCCTCGGCAAGGTCTTCGCACCGGTCCCGAGCGAGTTCCTGCTCATCGCCTCGACGGCGCTGATCCTGACGATCTTCGGACTCGTGATGGTGTTGTCTGCGACCATGGCGACAGGGGCCGAGGGCGGGCCGTTCCAGACGGTGCTCCGACAGGCGATGTTCGCGGTCCTCGGCGTCCCGCTCATGTTCGTGTTCAGCCGGCTGCCGGTGCTGTTCTGGAAGCGGATCTCCTGGATCGCCCTGGGCGTCGCGCAGGCTTTCCAGCTGCTGGTGTTCACGGGCCTCGGCTACGACTTCGACGGCAACCGCAACTGGATCTCGATCGCGGGGGTCCAGGCGCAGCCGTCCGAGTTCCTGAAGCTCGCCTTCGCCCTCTGGCTCGGCTACGTCCTCTACCGGAAGCACACGCTTCTCGGCCTCTGGCGCCACGTCTTCATCCCAGTCGTTCCGGTCTCGATCATGGTGATCGGCTCGGTCCTGGCCGGCAAGGACCTCGGTACGGCCATGATCCTCGTGCTGATCCTGCTCGGCGCGCTCTTCTTCTCGGGCGTCAAGCTCCGGGTGTTCGTCATCCCCGTGGTCGCCGCCGTCGTGATCGTCGGATTCCTGGCGCTGACGAGCGCCAACCGCATGGCGCGCATCACGAGCTTCCTCAACCCGAACTGCCTCGACGACTACTACAACGGCTGCTATCAACCGCTCCACGGCATCTGGGGGCTCGCCAGCGGCGGCGTCTTCGGCCTCGGCCTCGGGAACTCGCGTGAGAAGTACGCGTGGTTGCCCGCGGCATCCCACGACTACATCTTCGCGATCGTCGGTGAGGAACTCGGTCTCATCGGCTGCATCGTCGTGCTCGCCCTGTTCACCCTGTTCGCCGTCGGCGCGTTCCACGTCATCCGCAAGACGAACGACCCGTTCATCCGCATCGCCGCGGGCGGGATCACGGTGTGGGTCGTCGGACAGGCCCTCATCAACATCGGCGTCGTGCTCCGGGTGTTCCCGGTGCTCGGCGTCCCGCTGCCGTTCATGTCGCAGGGAGGCACGTCGCTCGTGTCCGTGCTCATGGCCTGCGGCGCACTGCTGGCGTTCGCGCGCACGCTGCCGGCGGCCCCGCCGGTGGCGCCGGCACCCCGCCGGTAGGCTCGATCCGGTGACCACGTACCTTCTGGCCGGCGGCGGGACCGCGGGCCACGTCAATCCGCTGCTCGCCGTCGCCGACGCTCTGACCGCGCGCGAGCCCGGCGCGACCGTCCTCGTCCTCGGGACGCGCGAGGGACTCGAGGCGCGGCTGGTGCCGCAGCGCGGTTACGAGCTGCTCTTCGTCGACAAGGTGCCGTTCCCGCGTCGACCGGATGCCGCGGCCCTCCGCTTCCCGGCGCGTTTCGCGCGCGCGGTGCGCCAGGTCCGATCGCACATCCGCGAGCGCGGGGTGGACGTCGTCGTCGGCTTCGGCGGGTACGCCTCGGCCCCCGCCTACGTCGCCGCGGGGCGCGCCGGCGTTCCCGTCGTCGTGCACGAGGCCAACGCCAAGCCGGGGCTCGCCAACGTGCTGGGCGCGCGGCGAGCCGCGGCATCCGGGGTCGCCTTCGAGGGGACGCCCCTGCGGGGAGCGGAAGTCGTCGGGATGCCGCTGCGGCCCGAAATCGTGCATCTCGACCGAGCCGCCCTGCGGGATGAGGCGGCAACCGCGTTCGGACTCGACGCGGACCGGCCGGTCCTCCTCGTCTTCGGCGGGTCGCTGGGCGCCGTCCGCATCAACCGTGCCCTCGCCGATTCCTGGCAGGACGTCGTCGCCGCGGGATGGCAGATCCTCCACGCGGCGGGGGAGCGCAACGACATCGCCGACCCGGGCGATCCGGCCTACCGCGTCGTCCCGTACATCGACCGGATGGACCTCGCCTTCGCCCTGGCAGATGCGATCGTGTCGCGATCCGGAGCGGCGACCGTCAGCGAGATCAGCGCCCTCGGCGTCCCGGCCGTCTACGTCCCGTACGCGGTCGGTAACGGCGAACAGGCCCTCAACGCCGCGTCCGCCGTCGCGGCCGGGGCGGCCGTCCTCGTCCCCGACGCGGAGCTGAGCGGGGATCGCATCCGTTCGTCGGTGGTGCCGCTCCTCACGGATGCCGCAGCGCTCGACCGGATGCGCGCGGCCGCGACCGCGGTCGGAACGCGCACCGGCAGCGAGAACGTCGTCGCGCTCATTGATCGCGCCCTGGCCCGCTGACGCGGCGCCGGCTCCAGCGCGCCGCAGCATCCTCCCGGCGGGCCCGACCTAGACTTGACGGGCCATGATTCGCCCCGATCTCTCGCTCCCCATCCCCACGGACATCACCGCCGCGCACTTCATCGGGATCGGCGGTTCCGGGATGTCGGGACTCGCCGGGATGTTCCTCGACCGCGGCATCCGCGTGTCGGGGTCCGACCGTTCCGACAGTGACGCGATGCGCGCTCTCGCGTCCCGCGGCGCCGACGTCCACGTCGGTCACGACGTGGCGAACCTGCCAGAAGACGTCGACGCGGTGGTCTTCACGGGCGCGATCTGGCCCGAGAACCCCGAGTACCTCCGGGCCAAGGAGCGCGGCGTCGCCGTCATCCACCGTTCGCAGGCGCTCCACTGGCTCGTCGGCGGCCGCCGGCTGGTGAGCGTCGCCGGGGCGCACGGCAAGACGACGTCGACGGGCATGATCGTGACGGCGCTCCGGGCGATCGGAGCCGATCCGACCTTCGTGAACGGCGGCGTCATCTCCTCGATCGGCGTCTCGAGTGGCACCGGGTCCGACGACCTCTTCGTCATCGAGGCGGATGAATCCGACGGATCCTTCCTGCTCTACGACACGGCCGTCGCGCTCATCACGAACGTCGACCCCGACCACCTCGACCACTGGGGGTCGCGCGAGGCGTTCTACGAGGGTTTCGTCCGGTTCGCGGATGCCGCCTCCCAGGCCGTCGTCATCTCCTCCGACGACCCCGGTGCCCGCGAGGTCGCGGCCTCGCTCTCGCACCCGAACGTCGTGTCGTTCGGAACGTCTGCCGACGCCGACGTCCGTGTGACCGACATCGTCACCGAGGGGCCGGTGTCCTTCACCGTCCATCACGGGGGACAGGCGGCATCCGGTGCCCTCGCTGTTCCGGGTGCGCACAACGCCATCAACGCCGCCGGCGCCGTCGCCGTCCTGCTCACGCTGGGGTACGACCTCGGATCGGCGCTCCGTGCGGTCGAGGAGTTCGGCGGCACGGTCCGGCGGTTCGAGCTCCACGGCATCCGCGCGGGCGTGTCGGTCTACGACGACTACGCGCACCACCCGACCGAGGTCGACGCCGCATTGTCCGCGGCGCGCACGGTCGTCGGCGAGGGGCGCATCATCGCGCTCCACCAGCCCCACACCTACTCCCGCACGCAGGCGATGTACCGCGAGTTCGCCGAGGTGCTCGAATCCCGCGCCGACCACACGGTCGTCCTCGACGTCTACGGCGCGCGCGAGGACCCCGTGCCGGGCGTCACCGGCGAACTGGTGAGCGGCGCGTTCGCCGATCAGGACCGGGTGCACTTCGTATCGGACTGGCAGCAGGCGGCGGAGTACACCGCATCCATCGTTCAGCCGGGGGATTACGTCATCACCCTCGGATGCGGCGACGTGTACCGCATCATCCCGCAGGTGCTCGACGCCCTCGGGCAAGGGCAGGACTGACGATGCGGCGGCCGTCCCCGCTCCCGTCGACGCCGCCGGCAGGTCAGCGACGCGAGGCGCTCCCGGAGCGGCCGCGGCGGCGTGAGGCCATCCCTGAGCCGCCCGCGGTCGAGGCTCCCGCCGCCGAGCCGACGCCATCCGAGCCCGCTGCCGCCGAACCGCCCGTCGCGACGGGGCGTCTGGCTCCCGTCGTCCCGTTCGACGCCTCCCCGACCCCCGCCGACGACGCGCAGGCAGAAGCGGATGCCGAGACGGAGCGTCCGCTCGGCGTCCGCGACGTCTGGGCTGCGGCTCGGGCTCGCCGCCGCGCGCTGCGCCGCGAGGTCCGGCGCTTCACGGTGCGCCAGCGCCGCCGACGGTACGCCTGGCTCGGAGCGCTCGCTGCCGTCGTCCTGGTCGGGCTCGGCGCTGTCGCGACGGCCTACAGTCCGCTTTTCGCGGTGTCGAAGATCACGGTGCTGGGCACGGATCGCCTGGCCCCCGCCGCCGTCGAGCAGGCGCTCTCGGGGGAGATGGGGACTCCGCTCGCCCTCGTCGACTCGAGCGCCGTGAAGGCGGCGCTCGTCGCGTTCCCTCTCGTGGAGAGTTACTCCATCGAGGCGAGGCCGCCCCAGGAACTCGTCGTCCGCATCGTCGAGCGGACGCCTGTCGGTGTCGTGAAGACGAAAGCGGGTGCCTCTCTCGTCGACGCGGCCGGAGTCGTGCTGGGCACCACGAAGGACGCACCCGAGGGGTATCCCGTCATCGATGCCGCAGGCGGCGCCGGGTCGCGCACCTTCCGTGCCGTCGGAGCCGTCTACCGGTCCCTGCCGGCGGATCTGAAGGCCGCGGTCACGGCGATGTCGGCGACCACTCCGGATGACGTCACACTCACGATCGACGGCGCGGACGTCGTCTGGGGGAGCGTCGAGGATGCCGTCGAGAAGGCGCGCGTGCTGAAGGCGGCGATGGCGGCTCGGCCGCCGTCCAAGGTCGAGGAGTACGACATCTCCTCGCCCGATGCGGTCGTCATCCGCTGACTCGAGAATCCGATCCGACGACACGCCGCCACGGTGCGGGCGGCCGCCCCGTCGCCGCATACCTTCGGAATCAGGAATTGCATACTCGGCAATTCTTTAAACCTCTGGTTGAGGTTGAAGGTTTGCACTCGAGGTTCAGGACGATACGGAGGCCGGCGTGAGCCAGAACCAGAACTACCTTGCTGTGATCAAGGTCGTTGGCGTGGGTGGTGGCGGTGTCAACGCCGTCAACCGAATGATCGAGCTCGGCCTTCGCGGCGTCGAGTTCATCGCCGTCAACACGGACGCACAGGCGCTGCTCATGAGCGACGCCGACATCAAGCTCGACGTGGGACGTGAGCTCACCCGCGGTCTCGGCGCCGGCGCCGACCCGGAGGTGGGCCGTCGCGCCGCCGAGGATCACGCCGAGGAGATCGAAGAGGCCCTCGCCGGCGCCGACATGGTCTTCGTGACCGCGGGCGAGGGTGGTGGCACCGGTACCGGTGGCGCACCCGTCGTCGCACGGATCGCGAAGTCGATCGGCGCCCTCACGATCGGTGTCGTCACGAAGCCCTTCTCGTTCGAGGGTCGTCGCCGTCAGACCCAGGCCGAGTCCGGCGTCTCGAAGCTGAAGGAAGAGGTCGACACCCTCATCGTCGTCCCGAACGACCGCCTCCTCGAGATCAGCGACCGCGGCATCTCGATGATCGAGGCGTTCGCCACGGCCGACCAGGTGCTCCTCGCCGGTGTGCAGGGCATCACCGACCTGATCACCACCCCGGGTCTCATCAACCTCGACTTCGCCGACGTCAAGTCGGTCATGCAGGGCGCGGGCTCCGCGCTCATGGGCATCGGCTCGGCGCGCGGCGCCGACCGTGCGATCAAGGCCGCCGAGCTCGCGGTCGAATCCCCTCTCCTCGAGGCGTCGATCGAGGGCGCCCACGGTGTGCTCCTCTCGATCCAGGGCGGCTCGAACCTCGGCATCTTCGAGATCAACGACGCAGCCCAGTTGGTGAAGGAGGCCGCGCACCCCGAGGCCAACATCATCTTCGGTACGGTCATCGACGACACCCTCGGCGACGAGGTGCGGGTGACCGTCATCGCCGCCGGCTTCGACGGTGGCGAGCCCCAGGTGAAGGTCGAGCCGATCACGGCCAGCCGCCCGGCATCCGCCCCGGTCCTGCCGCCGCTGCCGGCCGACACGGTGGCTCGCGACCTCGCAGCCGCCGAGAACGCCGGTTCGCGTGAGTCGGTGTCGGTCTCCGCGCCGTCCTCGTCGAGTGACTACGACTCGGCGTTCGGCGACGACGACCTCGACATCCCCGACTTCCTGAAGTAACCGGATCGTGGATCTGCGTTCGCGGCTCGCCGACATCGACGCGCGCATCTCGGATGCCGCTCGGTCGGCGGGCCGCGATCCATCGGGGATCACCCGGATCGTCGTCACGAAGTTCCACCCCGTCGAGCTCGTCCAAGAGCTCGCCGGGCTCGGCGTGACCGACGTCGGGGAGAACCGCCAGCAGGAGCTCAGCGCGAAGCGCGAGACCTACGACGGCGTGCCGCTCCGCTGGCACTTCATCGGGCAGGCGCAGACCAACAAGGCGAAGGCCGTCCGGAGGGATGCCGACGCCGTGCACTCGCTCGATCGGGCCCGCCTCGCCGACGCGCTGCACGCGGCACGCCCCGACGACGACGGCGACAGGCTCGACGTCCTCATCCAGGTCAATCTGACCGAGGATCCCGCCCGAGGGGGAGTCGCGCCCTCGGGCGTTACGGAACTCGCCGAGCACATCGCCGCGACGTGTCCGTCGCTGCGCCTCCGCGGCATCATGGCCGTCGCGCCGCTGGACGAAGAGCCGGCTCCGGCCTTCGCGCGGCTGGCCACCTATGCCGACCGCATCCGCACCGTGGTGCCGGATGCCGACTGGATTTCCGCCGGCATGACCGGCGATTTCGCCGAGGCGATCGCAGCGGGTGCGACACACCTGCGGATCGGTTCGGCAATCACGGGCCCGAGGCCCGTGCACGGATAGCCTCGTCACAGACGAGCAATACGGAGGATGCGATGTCGAACCCGCTCAAGAAGACCATGGTGTACCTGGGCCTCGCCGACGAGGAAGAGGTCTACGAGGAGCCGGCTCCCCGCCGCGAGAGTCGGGAGAAGCAGGTCGAGAACAAGACGGCGCCGGTGACGCCCATCCACCGCCCCGCGGTCGTCCGTCAGCCCGCTCCGGCGACGGTGAGCGAGATCGTCACGGTCCACCCCAAGCAGTACCGCGACGCGCAGGCGATCGCCGAGAACTTCCGCGACGGCATCCCGATCATCATCAACCTCTCGCAGATGAGCGACGCCGACGCGCGACGCCTGATCGACTTCGCGAGCGGTCTTTCGCTGGGTCTGTACGGACGTATCGAGCGCGTGACGAGCAAGGTCTTCCTGCTGTCGCCCGAGAACGTCGCAGTGTCCGGCGAAGGCGCGATCGCTCAGGGCGACGCGGACTCCGCCCCCTTCACGCACTAACGCCGTGTCGGTCATCGGCCTCATCGCCGGGATCCTCAACGCGCTCCTGCTCATCTACGTGCTGTTCCTCCTGGCACGTCTGGTTCTGGAGTACATCCCGATGTTCAATCGGGAGTGGCGTCCGCGCGGCGGCTGGCTCGTCGTTGCGGAAGTCGTGTTCACTGTGACGGACCCGCCCATCAAGTTCTTCCGCCGCTTCATCCCCCCGCTGCGCATCGGTCCGATCGCACTGGATCTCGCGTTCCCCCTCACGATGCTCTGCTGCTTCGTGCTGCTGTCCATCACGCAGGTCCTGAGCCGCGTCTGACCGACCTGTCGTCGCACCCGTGACAGCCGCGGACTATGCTGTCGGGGTACGGCTCGCGCCTCGCGGGTCTTCGTTGACCGGCCCGCTTCCTGAGCCCCGAAAGAGGAAAGACACATGCCTTTGACTCCCGAAGACGTCGTCACCAAGCAGTTCCAGCATGTTCGCTTCAAAGAGGGTTTCGACCCCGATGAGGTCGACGACTTCCTCGACGAGATCGTCGTCGAGTGGCGCAAGACGATCGCTGAGAACGAAGAACTGAAGGCGAAGCTCGCCGCGTTCGAGTCCGGTGAGACGTCCGCCCCGCAGACCGAGTCCGCACCGCAGGCCGAGGCCGCACCGCAGACCGAACTCCTCGAAGAGGTTCCCGCTGCCGAGCCCGCCGCGGAGGCTCCCGCCTCGTCCGGCTCCGCTCCCGTCGCCGCGTCGGCCGGCATCATCGAGCTGGCCCAGCGCCTGCACGACGAGCACGTCGCCGAGGGCAAGGCGCAGAAGGAGAAGCTCATCTCCGAGGCGCAGGCCGAAGCCGACGCCATCCTCAACGACGCACGCTCGAAGGCGCGCGACGAGATCACCCGCCTCGAGAGCGAGCGCGGCACCCTCGAGAGCCGTATCAGCGAGCTTCGTCAGTTCGAGCGCGACTACCGCGTTCAGCTGCGCGGGTTCATCGAAGAGAAGCTGCGCGACCTCGACGTCGCCGGCACCTCGGGTTCGACGCCCATCTCCGCGTCCTGACCACTCGCACGTTGTCGAGCCGAACGTCCGCGAAGCGGACGACACTGCGCGCCGCAGCGGCCGGCACCACCATCGCGATCCTCGCGGTGCTGGTGCTGGCCGCTGATCAGTTCACCAAGTACCTCGCCCTCCAGAACCTGCCCGAGCGGCAGGCCGTGCCAGTCCTCGGGGACTTCCTCCAGCTCTATCTGACGTTCAACCCCGGTGCGGCGTTCTCCCTGGGGGAGGGCGTGACCTGGGTGTTCACCCTCGTCCTCGCCGCCGCGGCCCTGACGATCGTCGCTCTCGCGGCGACCCGTGTGCGCTCCCGCGCCTGGGCCATCGTGCTCGGCCTTCTCCTCGGCGGCATCCTCGGGAACCTCACCGATCGGCTGCTGCGTGCACCGGGTTTCCTCGTCGGGCACGTCGTGGACTTCATCCACACCCCCTGGCTGTGGCTGTGGTTCCCGTCGGCCATCTACAACATCGCCGACATGTTCATCGTCACGATGATGATCGCTGTCGCCGTTCTGGTGCTGCTCGGCCGTCGGTTCGACGGCACCCGTGAGAAGGATGCCGCGACCGCGGACGCCGCCGACGCGGACGTCCCGGCACGCGCGGACCCTCATGCCCAGCCGTAGTCTCCCCGTCCCCGACGGGCTCGACGGCACGCGGGTGGATGCCGCCCTCGCCAAGCTCCTCGGATTCTCGCGGACCTTCGCGGCCGAGGTCGCCGAGGGCGGCGGTGTCCAGCAGGACATGCGTCCCGTCGGCAAGTCCGACAAGCTCGTCGCCGGCGCCTGGCTGCAGGTCGACTGGGAGGACAAGCGCGGACCCGAGATCGTCCCGATCGCGGTCCCCGACCTCGGCATCGTCCACGACGACGACGAGATCGTCGTCGTCGACAAGCCCGCCGGTGTCGCTGCCCACCCGTCGCTTGGCTGGGAGGGTCCGACGGTCGTCGGCGCCCTCGCCGCATCCGGTTTCCGCATCGCCACCTCCGGGGCTTCCGAGCGCCAGGGCGTGGTCCATCGGCTGGACGTGGGGACGAGCGGCTTGATGGTGGTGGCGAAGACCGAGCGCGCCTACACGGCGCTCAAGCGCGCCTTCAAAGAGCGGGAGGTCGACAAGATCTACCACACGGTGGTGCAGGGGCATCCCGACCCCCTCGTCGGCACGATCGACGCTCCGATAGGCCGGCATCCGAACCACTCGTGGAAGTTCGCGGTCGTCCCCGACGGCAAGGACTCGGTGACCCACTACGAGACGCTCGAGGCGTTCCCGCGGGCCTCGCTGCTCGAGGTGCATCTCGAGACCGGCCGCACGCACCAGATCCGCGTGCACATGGCCGCGCACCGGCATCCCTGCGTCGGCGATCCGCTCTACGGCGGTGACCCGACTCTGGCCCAGCGTCTGGGACTCACCCGTCAGTGGCTCCACGCCCACGAGCTCGCGTTCGCCCACCCGGCGACGGGGGACTGGGCGACCTTCCGCTCGGACTACCCGGCCGATCTGGCCGGGGCGCTGGAGCTTCTCCGCGACCAGTGAGGGCCTGCGAGTGAACGCCCCGCGAGTGATGAGGGCTCAGCGGCCGCCGGTGAACGACGCAGGGTCGTCCTCGGCGATCGCGAGCGCGATCTTGCGCACGTGGGTCTGATCGACCTCGACGAGTTCACCGAGCCCGTACCAGCCGACCTCGGTCAGCTCGCCGTCGGCGGGATGCGGATCGCCCGAGACCCAGTCGCACCGGAAGACGAGATCGAGGTAGTCGACCTCGTCGCCGTTCGCGTAGACGATGCGGGGGATCTGTTGCACAGCCGCCAGCCGCGTCGCCCGGACGACCACTCCCGCCTCTTCGAGGCATTCGCGGACGGCGGTGTCGGCGGGCTCCTCGCCGGGTTCGACGATCCCCGAGACAGCCTGCCATTCGCCGTTGTCGGCGCGTTTGCCGAGCAGGACCTTCTCGTCGCGGAAGACGATCGCTGTCACCCCGACGAGGGGGAGCGGAGCGGTGCCGATCTTCTCGCGCAGCGCGAGGACGAACTCGGGGGTGGTCATGTGGACCAGCCTAGGCGCCGTGTCAGAACCGGAACGTAGACTCGATGGGTGGCATCCGACTCCTTCGTTCACCTGCACGTCCACAGCGAATACTCGATGCTCGACGGGGCCGCGAAGATCGGCGCGATGACGCAGGCGGCAGCCGATTACGGGATGCCGGCCATCGCCGTCACCGACCACGGCAACACGTTCGCGGCCTTCGAGTTCTACCGAGCCGCCCAGGCCGCCGGTGTCAAGCCGATCGTCGGCCTCGAGGCCTACGTCACCCCCGGCACGCACCGCAGCGACAAGTCGCGCGTGGCGTGGGGATCGCCCGACCAGAAGAGCGACGACGTCTCCGGTTCGGGCGCCTACACCCACATGACGATGTGGAGCCAGAGCACGGAGGGCATGCACAACCTCTTCCGACTCAGCTCGTTGTCGAGCATCGAGGGCTACTACTTCAAGCCCCGCATGGACCGCGAGCTCCTGCAGACCTACGGCAAGGGCCTCATCGCGACGACCGGGTGCCCCTCCGGCGAGGTGCAGACCCGCCTGCGGCTCGGCCAGTACGAGGCCGCCCGCGCGGCCGCGGCCGAGTTCCAGGACATCTTCGGCAAGGAGAACTACTTCGCCGAGATCATGGACCACGGCCTCTCGATCGAGCGCCGGGTGATGACCGACCTCATCCGACTGTCGAAGGATCTCGACATCCCGCTCGTCGCGACGAACGACTCGCACTACACGCACCAGCACGAGGCCGACGCGCACGAGGCGCTGCTGTGCGTCCAGTCCGGCTCGACCCTCGACGACCCGAACCGCTTCAAATTCGACGGCGACGGCTACTACATCAAGACGGCGCAGGAGATGCGTCAGCTCTTCCGTGACCACCCCGAGGCGTGCGACAACACCCTGCTGATCGCCGAGCGGTGCGAGGTGGAGTTCAACACCTCCGCCAACTACATGCCGCGCTTCCCCGTGCCCGAGGGGGAGACCGAGGACAGCTGGCTCATCAAGGAGGTCGAAGCGGGCCTGCACTACCGCTACCCGGGCGGCATCCCCGATCGCGTCCGCAAGCAGGCCGAGTACGAGACCGGGATCATCCTCCAGATGGGGTTCCCGGGGTACTTCCTCGTCGTCGCCGACTTCATCAACTGGGCCAAGGACAACGGCATCCGCGTCGGTCCCGGCCGCGGTTCCGGCGCCGGTTCGATGGTCGCGTATGCGATGCGCATCACCGACCTCGACCCGCTCGAGCACGGCCTCATCTTCGAGCGCTTCCTGAACCCCGACCGCGTCTCGATGCCCGACTTCGACGTCGACTTCGACGACCGGCGCCGCGGCGAGGTCATCGACTACGTGACCGAGAAGTACGGGTCCGAGCGCGTCGCGCAGATCGTCACCTACGGCACGATCAAATCGAAGCAGGCGTTGAAGGATGCCGGTCGTGTCCTCGGCTTCCCGTTCTCGATGGGCGAGCGCCTCACGAAGGCCATGCCGCCGCCCGTCATGGGCAAGGACATGGAGCTCGGCGGCATGTTCGACGCCAAGCACCCGCGCTACAAGGAAGCCAGCGAGTTCCGCTCCCTCGTCGACACTGACCCCGACGCCAAGACGGTCTTCGACCGCGCGCTCGGACTCGAGGGCCTGAAGCGTCAGTGGGGCGTGCACGCGGCCGGCGTCATCATGTCGAGCGAACCGCTGATCGACATCATCCCGATCATGCGCCGCGAGCAGGACGGCCAGATCGTCACGCAGTTCGACTACCCGTCGTGCGAGACGCTCGGGCTCATCAAGATGGACTTCCTGGGGCTGCGAAACCTCACGATCATCTCGGACGCGCTCGACAACATCCGGACGAACCGAGGCGAGGAGCTCGACCTCGAACACCTCGAACTCGAGGACCGTGCCGCGTACGACCTCCTGAGCCGTGGTGACACGCTGGGCGTGTTCCAGCTCGACGGCGGGCCGATGCGGTCGCTCCTGCGCCTCATGAAGCCCGACAACTTCGAGGACATCTCGGCCGTCATCGCGCTGTACCGACCCGGGCCCATGGGTGCGAACTCGCACACCAACTACGCGCTCCGCAAGAACGGCGTCCAGCCGATCACCCCGATCCACCCCGAGCTCGAAGAACCGCTGCGGGACATCCTCGACACGACCTACGGCCTGATCATCTATCAGGAGCAGGTCATGGCCATCGCGCAGAAGGTGGCCGGGTTCTCCCTCGGTCAGGCCGACATCCTCCGCCGGGCGATGGGCAAGAAGAAGAAGTCCGAGCTCGACAAGCAGTACGAGGGCTTCTCGGGCGGTATGAAGGAGCGCGGCTTCGGCGAAGCGGCGATCAAGTCCCTGTGGGACATCCTCCTGCCGTTCTCGGACTACGCGTTCAACAAAGCCCACTCCGCCGCGTACGGCCTCGTCTCCTACTGGACGGCCTACCTGAAGGCGCACTATCCCGCCGAGTACATGGCCGCCCTCCTCACGAGCGTCGGCGACTCGAAGGACAAGATGGCGGTCTACCTCAACGAGTGCCGCCGCATGGGCATCCGGGTGCTGCCGCCCGACGTGGGGGAGTCCATCCGGTTCTTCGCCGCCGTCGGCGAGGACATCCGTTTCGGCCTCGGCGCCGTCCGCAACGTCGGCACGAACGTCGTCGACGGGATCGTGTCGGCCCGCTCGGACGGTCCGTACGCGAGCTTCCACGACTTCCTCGGCAAGGTCCCGGTCCACGTCGCCAACAAGCGCACCGTCGAATCGCTCATCAAGGCCGGCGCCTTCGACTCGCTCGGATCGACCCGGCGTGCCCTCATGGAGATCCACGAGGATGCGGTCGAACAGGCCGTCCTCGACAAGCGCCGCGAAGCGAACGGCGAGGTCGGCTTCGACTTCGACAGCCTGTGGGGCGACGACGAGCCGCAGCAGGTCGCGCGCGTGCCGGAGCGGCCCGAATGGACGAAGAAGGACAAGCTCGCCTTCGAGCGCGAGATGCTCGGTCTCTACGTCTCGGATCACCCGCTCGCGGGTCTCGAGATCCCGCTCGCCAAGCACGCGTCGACCTCGATCCACGACCTGCTGGTGTCGGAGGACATCTCCGACGGCGACACGGTGACCATCGCCGGGCTCGTCACGAGCGTCCAGCACCGCGTCGCCAAGCAGAGCGGCAACCCGTACGGCATGATCACCGTCGAGGATTTCGACGGTGAGGTGACCGTCATGTTCATGGGCAAGACGTACACGGAGTTCCAGTCGATGCTCGTGGCGGACTCGATCCTCGTCGTTCGAGGTCGCGTCTCGCAGCGCGACGACGGCCGCAACCTCCACGGTCAATCGGCGTTCGTCCCCGATCTCGGATCGGTGGATGCCGCGGGCCCGCTCGTCTTGCTGCTGCCCGAACACCGCGCGACCGAGACGACGATCGGACAGCTCGCCGCCGTCCTCGACCGCCATCCCGGCGACACCGAGGTGACCCTCAAGTTGCATCGCGGCGGTGTCGCGAAGGTGTTCGAGGTCCCGGCCCAGGTCGGGGTGACGGTCGACCTGTACGGCGAGTTGAAGGGCTTGCTCGGGCCGCAGTGCCTCGGCTGATTCGCTGAGACGACGCGGGTAGGATCGCAGGCGGCGCTGATCAGCGCTGTTCGGAAGGAGCATCGTGACCGACCAGAAGACGAACCCCGAATCGCCGGACGACGCCGGGAGCCCCGTCGAAGACCTCGACGTCACGGTGGTCCGCGCGCCCGAGGCTGCGCCGCACGAGACGTCCACTCTCGACATGGAGACCCAGGCCTACGACTTCTCCACGGATGCCGCGGATGCCCCCGGTTCCCCCGCGGAGGCCGTGCCCGCATCGGTCGATCACGACGCCGCCGATACGGTCGCTGACGTCGAGCCGCAGGTCGCGCCCGTCGAGCCGCAGCCGTCTCCGGACGAGCCGGCGACGGTCGAAGCCTCGGAAGGCCACATCCCGCCGCAGTACGGCATCGGCCCGTTCTCGCTCCGCGAGATCTCGTTGCTCGGTGTGTGGGTGCTCGCCTTCCTGTTCTCGTTCTTCCCCCTCTATGCCGACAACCAGTACACGAGCCTCCTCGGCGGAACGAGCGTCTGGACCTCGGGAATCGACTGGGTCCTCGCCATCGGCGCGCCCACGGTCGCGGTCTTCCTGATCACGCTCCGCCGGTTCTCGCCCGACGGCATCCGTCGGGTCGGATCCCTGGGGATCGACCAGTTCGCCTCCGTCGCCTTCGCCGTTTCGGCGGTCGTGTGGTTGAGCTGGTTGTGGACGAACATCGCGCGCGGCGTCGCGGTCGGCGTGTGGCTCAGCAGCTGGGTCGTCTGGGTCGAGGTGCTTCTGATGGCTGCGGGCGTCGTGCTGACCGTCCTCGCTCCGTTCATCCCGCCGTTCCACGAGGACTTCCTGCACCGTGCCGAGACCTTGTCGCACCGCGTCGCCCGTCGCGCGCGCCCGGTCGTGGCGCGGCCGATCTCGGACGCGCGTTACACGATGGCGGCGCCGTCGGTCGATCCCGACCCGGCCCCGTACGGAGACCCCATCGACGACGACGAGCCGGCTCCGGCTGCGACTTCCGCCCAGCAGGCGTTCTGGGCGTTGGCTCCTGTCGAGCGCGACGTCGTCGACGAGAGCGGCGCGCCGGTCTTCCGCATCGGCCCGACGGCCTGGGCGCTCGTGATCGAGGACCGTGGCGATTCCTTCGTGGTCCGCCACGAGGACGGCCGCATCGGTTACCTCACGGACGTCTCCGGCGTCACCCGGGGCTGACCCGCCGTTACCCTGGAGGGATGCTCCGCACGATCGACCTCCGGGGTCGCGCCGTCACACCGGCCGACCTGCTCGCCGCCGTTCCCCGAGCCACCGCAGCGCGGGATGAGGCATTGGCCACGGCTGCCGCCGTCGTCGCAGATGTGGCGGAGAGGGGCGAGGTCTCGCTCCGCGAGCAGGCGGCACGGTTCGACGGCGTCCGCGATCACGCCATCCGCGTTCCCGCCGCGCACCTCGACGAGGCGCTTGCCTCCCTCGATCCATCCATCCGGGGCGCGCTCGAGAACGCGATCTCACGGGTCCGCCTCGCGTCGGCCGCTCAGGTGCCCTCGCCGGTGGTGACCGATATCGGTCCGGGCGCGCGGGTTGAGCAGCACTGGCGTCCCGTGCGCCGTGCGGGTGTCTATGTCCCCGGTGGCAAGGCGGTGTACCCGTCGAGCGTCGTCATGAACGTCGTCCCGGCGCAGGTGGCGGGCGTCGCCGAGGTGGCGCTGGCCTCGCCCCCGCAGCGCGACCACGGCGGACGGGTGCACCCCGTCATCCTGGCTGCGGCCAAGCTCCTCGGCATCACCGAGGTCTATGCCATGGGCGGCGCGGGCGCCGTCGCGGCGTACGCGCACGGAGTGGCCGAGCTGGACCTCGCACCCGTCGATGTCATCTCGGGTCCCGGCAACAACTTCGTCGCGCTCGCCAAGCGGGTCGTCGCGGGCATGGTCGGCACGGACTCCGAGGCAGGCGCCACCGAGATCCTCATCGTCGCCGACGACTCCGCCGACGCGCGTCTCGTCGCCGCCGACCTCGTCAGCCAGGCCGAGCACGACGAGCAGGCCGCAGCGGTCCTCGTCACGGATGCGGCCGGCCTCGCCGAAGCCGTCGTCGAAGAGGTCGAGCGCCGCGCAGCGGCGACTCACCACGCCGAGCGGGTCGCCCAAGCCCTCGCCGGCGTGCAGTCCGCCGTGGTCCTCGTCGACGACCTCGCGACGGCGACCGCCTTCAGCAACGCGTACGCGCCCGAGCACCTCGAGCTGCACCTGCGCGATCCTCGTCCGGAGGACTTCGTCAACGCGGGTGCCGTCTTCGTCGGCTCGTGGACCCCCGTGAGCCTCGGGGACTACCTCGCGGGCAGCAATCACGTGCTCCCCACGGGCGGTCAGGCCAGGTACGCGTCCGGGCTGTCGGCATCCACCTTCCTGCGTCCTCAGCAGGTCATCACGTACGACCGCGACGCATTGCGGGCCGTCCACGACGACATCGTGACCCTCGCGACGGCCGAGGTGCTCCCCGCCCACGGCGAGGCCGTCACGGCGCGCTTCGACGCGTAGGCTGGATGCCGCCATGCACTGCCCGTTCTGTCGTCACTCCGACTCCCGCGTCATCGACTCCCGCACGAGCGACGACGGACTCAGCATCCGTCGTCGTCGCCAGTGCCCCGAGTGCGGGGGCCGGTTCTCGACGATCGAGACCGCGAGCCTGAACGTGATCAAGCGCTCCGGCGTGATCGAGTCGTTCAGCCGCGAGAAGGTCATGTCCGGCGTCCGCAAGGCGTGCCAGGGTCGACCGGTCACCGAAGCGGATCTCGCCATGCTCGCTCAGGCCGTCGAGGAGGCGGTGCGTCAGACGGGCGTCTCGCAGATCGATACGAACGAGATCGGGCTCGCGATCCTCGGCCCCCTGCGCGAACTCGACGAGATCGCGTACCTCCGGTTCGCGAGTGTGTACCAGGCGTTCGAGACGCTCGATGACTTCGACGCCGCGATCGCTCTGCTGCGCGCAGACCAGGCACAGCGCGTTCCGCGACAGGACGCCTGAGCGCTCACCTCTAGGCTGGGAGCCGATGTACCGACTCCTCTTCGACCTCGTCCTCCGTCGCCTCGATCCCGAGACCGCCCACCATCTCGGGATGGCCGTCATCCGCGTCGCCGCCGTGCCGCCCTTCTCGGCTGCGGCCCGGGCGCTGACCCGTCCGGCCCCGGAGCTTCGGACCGAGGCGCTCGGTCTCGTCTTCGACTCGCCGTTCGGGATCGCCGCCGGCTTCGACAAGAACGCCATCGGCGCCCTCGGCTTGCATGCCCTCGGGTTCGGTCACATCGAGGTCGGTACCGTGACGGCGATCCCGCAGGATGGCAATCCCCGCCCGCGCCTGTTCCGCCTGCCGGCGGACCGCGCCCTCATCAACCGGATGGGGTTCAACAACGAGGGCGCCGCCGTCGTCGCGCAGCGGCTCGCTCGTATGCGCCGTCGCCGACGGCGACCGGTCCTGGGCGCCAACATCGGCAAGTCCCGCGTGGTCGACGTCGCGGATGCGACAGCGGACTACGTCGCCAGCACCCGCCTGGTCGCCCCGGTCGCGGACTACCTCGTCGTCAACGTGTCGTCGCCGAACACGCCCGGGCTCCGCGGCCTGCAGGCGGTCGAGACGCTAAGGCCATTGCTGACGGCGGTGAAGGATGCCGCAGGAGACACGCCCCTGCTCGTCAAGATCGCTCCCGACCTCTCCGACGACGAGATCGACGGGATCTCGAGGATGGCGGTGGACGCCGGCCTCGCCGGGATCGTCGCGACCAACACGACGATCGCTCGTTCCGGGCTGACGACGGATGCTGCCCGCGTCGACGCGATGGGGGCGGGCGGCCTCTCCGGCGCACCGTTGCGCGAGCGTTCGCTCGAGGTTCTCCGTCGCGTCCGAGCCGCGGTCCCGGCCGAGTTCTGCGTCATCGCCGCCGGGGGAGTGGAGTCGGCCGACGACGTCCGCGAGCGTCTCGCAGCCGGTGCCGACCTCGTTCAGGGCTACAGCGCGTTCGTATACCGCGGACCCCTGTGGGCAAGGCAGCTGAACCGGGGCCTCGCGCGCTGACAGGCGGCATCCCATCTGAAGGACGAAGGGCCCGCACGATCGTGTGCGGGCCCTTCGTCGTCGGAGATCAGTGCGGGTATTCGCCGCGCTTGACCTGCGGCTTGGGGAGGCGCATGAAGCGCATCTGGACGGAGCGCATCGCGGCGTACCAGCCGAGACCCTTCTCGCGGCGGTCACCCCACTTCGCGGCGGCGAGCTTCTTCACCTTGCGGGAGAGGATGGCCATGTCCGCGACCACGAAAAGCAGATAAGCCCAGAGCCCCACGTACGCGTAGAACACGATCGCGGTGTTCGGAACGAGCGCGAAGAGGATCACGATCACCAGGAGCGGCATGATGAGCTCGCCGAAGTGCCAGCCGGCGTCCGTGTAATCGCGGGCGAACCGGCGCTGGGGACCGCGGTCGCGGGGCGTCAGGTATCGCTCGTCGCCGTTGGCCATGCCGACACGGGCCTTCTCGCGCTGGGCAGCGAGCTCAGCCTTCGCGCGGGCGCGGGCCTCCTTGGTGTTGGCGACGAGGGGCCGCTTCCGTGCCGCTTCCTGCTCGGCGCGCGTCGGCGTCGGGCGGTTCTTCCCCGCGCCCGTGGGGGCGTCGGGGGCGGTGTCGGCAGGGGGAGGTGTCTGTGCCACGGGGCGCTTCCTCGGAATCGGCGGAAAAGGCGTGCCACATAAGATTACCCGCATGACTTCCGACACCTCTCGGTCCGCCGCGGTGCGGGAGGCGGCCCTCACCCAGGTCCCCGCCGCCCTCGCCGATCTCGGCTCCCTCGTCCGCATCCCGTCCGTCGCCTTCCCGGGGTTCGACCGCGCCGAGGTGCAGCGAAGCGCCGACGCGGTGAAGGCCCTCGTCGACGACCTCGGCATCTTCGAACGCGTCGAGGTCAAGACGGCCGTCATCCCCGAAACGGGGGAGGAGGGGATGCCCGCCGTCCTCGCCACCCGTGCACCCCGCAACGGCCGGCCGACGATCCTGCTGTACGCGCACCACGACGTTCAGCCCGTCGGCGACGAGTCCCTGTGGGAGTCCCCGCCCTTCGAGCCGACGCTCCGCGACGGCCGGATCTACGGGCGTGGCGCAGCCGATGACAAAGCGGGCATCATGGCCCACATCGGCGCTCTCCGGGCGATGAAGGAGGCGCTCGGCGACGACTTCGACCTCGGCGTGAACCTCTTCTTCGAGGGCGAGGAGGAGGCGGGCTCCGCATCGTTCGCGCCGTTCCTGAGCGACAACGCCGACGCCCTTCGCGCTGATGTCATCGTCGTCGCAGACTCGGGGAACTGGGACTCCGAGACCCCCGCTCTGACGGTCTCGCTCCGCGGCAACGCACGGTTCACCCTTGACATCGAGACGCTCGATCACGCATCCCACTCCGGGATGTTCGGCGGGGCGGTGCCCGACGCCATGATGGCAGCGGTCACGCTGCTGGCCACGCTGTGGGATGAGGACGGCGCAGTCGCCGTCGACGGCCTCGCGATCCGGGATGCCGCGACCCCGCCATACACCGAGGAGACCCTCCGCAGCGAGGCGGGGCTTCCCGACGGTGTGTCGCCGATCGGACGCGACGCGATCCTGAGCCGCATCTGGAACAAGCCCTCGATCACGATCACCGGCATCGACGCTCCGAGTGTCCGCAACGCGTCGAACACGCTGTCGCCGAAGGTGACGGTCGTCATCAGCACGCGCGTCGCGCCCGGCCAGCCCGCCGCCGAGGCCTTCGCCGCCGTCGAGGCGCACCTGCACGCCCACGCGCCGTTCGGTGCACGCCTCACGTTCCGCGACGTCGACTTCGGCAACCCGTTCCTCGTCGACACGTCCGGCCCTGCCGTCGAGAAGGCGCGTTCCGCCCTCGAGAGTGGCTACGGACGCACGCCCGTCGACATCGGCGTGGGCGGATCGATTCCCTTCATCGCCGACCTCGTACGCGAGTTCCCGGGCGCGGAGATCCTCGTGACCGGGGTGGAGGATCCTCATGCGCGGGCTCACAGCCCGAACGAATCCCTGCACGTGGACACGTTCCGACACGCGCTGGTGTCCGAGGCGCTCCTGCTCGAGTCCCTCGACGCATCCGAGTGAACCCGCCTGCAGATACTCGCGCCGCCGGGCCAGAGCCCGAGAGGCGACGTAGAATCGTGTCAGCACGCCGCCCCCGTTCCTCAAGAGCACTGGCGGCCCGACCATGGGGAGAGTCATGACCGACATCGCCACGCAGTCCACCGAGACCGTTCCCGCCCACGGCGTCGCCCTCACCGAGGCTGCTGCCGACAAGGTGAAGAGCCTGCTGTCGCAGGAGAACCGTGATGACCTCCGGCTCCGCGTCGCCGTTCAGCCCGGTGGATGCTCGGGTCTGATCTACCAGCTCTACTTCGACGAGCGTTACCTCGACGGAGACAAGACCGTCGACTTCGACGGTGTCGAGGTGATCGTCGACGACATGTCGGTGCCCTACCTCGACGGCGCGAAGATCGATTTCAAGGACACGATCTCGGAGCAGGGCTTCACGATCGACAACCCGAATGCTGCGGGCAGCTGCGCCTGCGGCGACAGCTTCCACTGATCCATCCCCGGGCACCTCAACCGGTTCCGGCATCCTGAGCGGATGGCCGGAATCCCGTAAGAGGTTGCCCTAGACTGGCATGAGTCTGACCTTCATGTCCCCGAAAGGTGCACCGTGCGCGTCAACCGCCGACTCCGTTGGGTAGCCCTCCCGCTCACGATCGCCTCCGCGGTCGCGCTTGCGGGATGCAGCCCCACGACAGCGAACGGCTTCCTCCCCGGCTTCGATGAGGGGGGCGGGCAGGCGACGAACCACACGTCGATGATCGCCGGCCTCTGGACCACGTCGTGGATCGTCGTCCTCGCCGTCGGTGTGATCACCTGGGCCCTCATGGGCTGGGCTGCGATCGCGTACCGGCGTCGCAAGGGGCAGTCGGGCCTGCCGGTCCAGCTCCGCTACAACATGCCGATCGAGATGTTCTTCACGATCGCCCCCGTCATCCTCGTGCTCGGCTTCTTCGCCTTCACGGCGCGCGACCAGGCGATCCTCGAGACCCAGTACGAGAAGCCGGATGTCTGCATCACGGCCATCGGCAAGCAGTGGGCGTGGGACTTCCAGTACAACGGCGACAACTGCGACGACCCCCAGGACCCGGTGTGGACCATCGGTGTGCAGGCGCAGACCGACGCACAGGGCAACATCACCAACGAGGTCCCCGAGCTCGTCCTGCCCGTCAACAAGGAAGTGACGCTGCAGCTCGAGTCGCGCGACGTCATCCACTCGTTCTGGATCGTGGACTTCCTTTACAAGAAGGACATGTATCCCGGTCGTGAGAACTACTGGTCCTTCACGCCCACCAAGGAAGGCACGTTCGTCGGCAAGTGCGCCGAGCTCTGCGGCCAGTACCACTCGATGATGCTCTTCAACGTGAAGGTCGTCTCGGATTCGGAGTACCAGAGCTACATCGCGTCGCTCAAGGCCAAGGGGCAGACCGGCGACATCGACGACGCACTGGATCGGCAACAGAACGCGCCCGGCACCGGCGCGCCCGCCGCTGAGGGAGAGCACAACAACTGATGGCCACCATCGCACCCCCCGCACCCACGCTTCCCCCTCGCCAGGCCGCGCTGCTCACCAGCTCGCGCGTCGAGCACAAGGGCAACATCGTCGTGAAGTGGATCACGTCCACGGATCACAAGACCATCGGGTACATGTACCTGATCGCCTCCGTGCTGTTCTTCATGCTCGGTGGCGTCATGGCCCTGATCATCCGTGCCGAGCTTTTCGAGCCCGGCATGCAGGTCGTGCCGACCAAGGAGCAGTACAACCAGCTGTTCACGATGCACGGCACGATCATGCTGCTGATGTTCGCGACGCCGCTGTTCGCGGGCTTCGCCAACGCACTCCTCCCGCTGCAGATCGGTGCTCCGGACGTCGCGTTCCCGCGTCTGAACGCCTTCGCGTTCTGGCTGTTCACCTTCGGTTCCACTATCGCCGTCGCAGGCTTCCTCACCCCTCAGGGTGCGGCCGCGTTCGGATGGTTCGCCTACCAGCCCTTGGCGAGTGAGAGCTTCAGTCCCGGCGCCGGTGGCGACCTCTGGATGCTGGGTCTCGGCATGAGTGGTTTCGGCACGATCCTCGGTGGTGTGAACTTCATCACGACGATCATGACCATGCGCGCTCCGGGTATGACGATGTGGCGCATGCCGATCTTCAGCTGGAACACCCTGGTCACCAGCATCCTGATCCTGATGGCCTTCCCGGTCCTCGCAGCGGCGATCTTCGCCGCTGCGGCCGACCGCATCCTCGGTGCCCACATCTACGACCCGGCCAACGGTGGCGTCCTGCTCTGGCAGCACCTCTTTTGGTTCTTCGGTCACCCCGAGGTGTACATCATCGCGCTGCCGTTCTTCGGCATCGTGTCCGAGATCTTCCCGGTGTTCAGCCGCAAGCCGATCTTCGGATACAAGACGCTGGTCTACGCCACGATCGCCATCGCGGCTCTGTCCGTCTCCGTGTGGGCGCACCACATGTACGTGACCGGCGCGGTGCTGCTGCCGTTCTTCGCTCTCATGACGATGCTCATCGCCGTTCCGACGGGTGTGAAGATCTTCAACTGGATCGGCACGATGTGGCGAGGGTCGATCACCTTCGAGACGCCGATGGTCTTCGCGCTCGGATTCCTCGTGTCGTTCGTGTTCGGTGGTCTGACGGGCATCATCCTGTCGTCGCCGCCGCTCGACTTCCACGTCTCCGACTCGTACTTCGTCGTGGCCCACTTCCACTACGTCGTCTTCGGCACCGTCGTCTTCGCGATGTTCGCCGGCTTCTACTTCTGGTGGCCCAAGTGGACCGGAAAGATGCTGAACGAGCGCCTCGGCCTCGTGCACTTCTGGCTGCTGTTCATCGGCTTCCACATGACGTTCCTCATCCAGCACTGGCTGGGTGCGGACGGCATGCCCCGCCGGTACGCGGACTACGCGAGCCAGGACGGCTGGACGTGGCAGAACCAGGTGTCGACCGTCGGCTCGATGATCCTCGCGGCATCGATGGTTCCGTTCCTGCTCAACGTCTGGATCACGGCCCGCAAGGCGCCGCGTGTGACCGTCAACGACCCGTGGGGCTACGGCGGGTCGCTCGAGTGGGCGACCAGCTGCCCGCCGCCGCGCCACAACTTCACGTCGATCCCGCGCATCCGCAGCGAGCGGCCCGCCTTCGATCTGAACCACCCCGAGGCCGGGATCCCGGTGGGTGTCGGTCCTGCGAAGGATGCACCCGACGCGCCCGTGGTCGATCTGACGAATGGTGAGGTCAAGTAAGTGAAGACCAACGTCAACCTGTGGTGGGTGCTCTCCGCCTTCTTCGCGCTCGTCGCTGTGGTCTACGTGGGCTGGAACATCCTGGCCCATCCGCAGCTGCCGGTTTTCAACCGCATCGAATGGGTCGGTTCTGTCGGCCTCGTCTTCGTGACGATGATGGCCGCCATGATCGCCTTCTACTCGAGCCGCGTCGAGAAGGCCCAGGGCGGAACCCTCCCCGAGGACTCCCTGACGGCCGACATCGATGACGGCGACCCCGAGATGGGCGAGTTCTCGCCCTGGTCGTGGTGGCCGCTGGTGCTCGCCGGCTCCGCGGCGATCGCCTTCATCGGCCTTGCCGTCGGCGAGTTCATGATTCCGATCGGTGTCGGCATCTTCGTCGTCGCCATCGTCGGCTGGGTCTACGAGTACTACCGGGGCTACTTCGCCCGCTGAGCCGCGCATACACAACGCCGTCCGCCACACCACCGTGGCGGACGGCGTTGTTCTTGGCATCTGAGGACCCCGACTGGGCGCGCCGGCAGCCGAGTCGCACACCCATAGCGACGAGCTCGAGAGGCCAGCAACGCTGATCCCCCCCGCTGTGCTGGTCGCGTGTCGGTCATCGATGATGCTCTTGGATCCCACCGCTTCGGAAGATGCAGCGGGTGACCGCGAGCAGGATGCCCCGCTGCGCTCCGGGGCCGCGGACACAGCTCCCCCTGCATCCCCACGTGCCTATCCTCATCCGAACCAGGGCCAGGCTCAGGTGGGGCACATGACGCCGACGCGCACACCCTGGCGCCCCGGGCGAGGCCACCGTGGGCACTGATCGCCATAGCTTTCGGACGCGGGCCCACGCGCCGGTCTCAGGCGGGTGTCACCGCGGCGGGCGTACGGGCATCACCAGGGGGTCGAAACGTCGGGGGAGCGGCCCTTCTAGGCCCTCGACGGGCAGCCCCTCTCGCGCCCAGTACTCGAACCCGCCGATCATCTCCCGCACCGCGTAGCCGAGTCGTGCGAACTCGACAGCACCGCGGGCTCCGCCGTTGCATCCCGGGCTCCAGCAGTAGACGACCACCGGGATGTGCTGCGCGATCTCGCTTGCGGCGCGCGACGCGATCTGACCGTGAGGGATGTGGATCGCTCCCGAGGCGTGACCCTGATCCCAGGCATCGGTGTCGCGCACATCGACGAGCACGAAAGCATCGCCCGCGCGCTGCGAAGCATAGACGTCGCTCGGATCGGTCTCGACGAGGAGCTTCGTCTCGAAGTAGGAGAGGACGGATGCGGGGGAGGGGATCATGTGATCGACGCTACGGGCACACGAAAGCGGCGGGGTCCGACCATTCGGTCAGACCCCGCCGCTTTTCTGCCAGACGAGCTCAATCGTTCGAGCGGTCGTCCTTCTTGGCGGGTGCGTCGTCCACCACGATGATGTTCGACGGGCGGTTGGCCGTCTCAGGGTTGTGGCCGTCGTCGATCGGGCGCAGGGGTGCGTCCGGAGCTCCGGCGCGCTCGTGGGCGCCACGGATCTCCTCCTCCTCCTCGTGCTCGATGTGCTCGAGCGCGTGGTGCTGGTGGGCGATCGCGGCATCCACCTCAGCCTGCGTGACGGGGGAGAGGCGATCCTCGAAGAACCACCGCGACAGCGATGCGCGGACGTTCTGGTGCCACGCGATGCGACCGTTGTCGTTGGGCCGCACGACCAGGGGCTCGTGGATCTCGAAGTCGATGAGCTTGACGCGCTCGTAAGCGTCGACAGGCTGGTGGACCTCGATGTACTCGCCACCCGGGAGGCGCACGATGCGACCGGATTCGTAGCCGTGCAACGCGATCTCGCGGTCCTTCTTCTGCAGGGCGATCGCGATGCGCTTCGTCACGAAGTACCCGACGATCGGCCCGATGAACAGGAGCGCCTGGAGCGAGTGGATCACTCCCTCCATCGTGAGATGGAAGTGCGTCGCGATGATGTCCGAGGAAGCGGCGGCCCAGAGCACGGCGTAGAAGATCACGCCGGCCACACCGATCGCGGTGCGCGTCGGTGCGTGACGGGGACGCTGGGCGATGTGGTGCTCGCGCTTGTCGCCGGTGACCCACGCCTCGATGAACGGGTAGATCGCGACGAGGACGATGAACAGGCCGAGGACGGCGACCGGCAGCAGGATGCCGAAGGACCAGGTGCGGTCGAACAGGACGACGTCCAGGTTGGACGGGGCCAGGCGGAGCGCACCATCGGCGAACCCGATGTACCAGTCCGGCTGGGTTCCCGCAGACACGGGCGACGGGTCGTAAGGACCGTAGTTCCAGATCGGGTTGATGGTGAACATCGAGGCGATCAGCACGAGCACACCGAACGTGATGAACAGGAAGCCGCCCATCTTCGACATGTAGATCGGCACCATCGGGTAGCCCACGACGTTGTCGTTAGTGCGGCCGGGGCCGGCGAACTGCGTGTGCTTGTTGATGATCATCAGCATCAGGTGCGCCGCGATGAGCGCGATGAGGATGAGCGGAAGCAACAGGATGTGCAGCGTGTACAGACGGTTCACGATCGCCGTACCCGGGAACTCGCCTCCGAAGAGGAGATACGAGGTCCACGTGCCGATCAGGGGGAGGCCCTTGATCATTCCGTCGATGATGCGGAGACCGTTGCCCGAGAGCAGGTCGTCGGGGAGCGAGTACCCGGTGAATCCGAGCGCCATTGCCAGGATGAACAGCACGAAGCCGATCACCCAGTTCAGCTCGCGCGGCTTGCGGAACGCACCCGTGAAGAAGACACGCAGCATGTGCACGCCGATGGCGGCGATGAACAGCAGGGCTGCCCAGTGGTGCAGCTGTCGGACGAGCAGGCCACCGCGGAGGTCGAACGAGATGTTCAGCGTGGACTCGAGGGCCGCCGACATCTCGATGCCGCGCAAGGGTGCGTACGCGCCGTTGTAGTGCGTGGGAGCCATCGACGCTTCGAAGAAGAACGTCAGGAACGACCCCGACAGGAAGACGACGACGAAGCTCCAGAGCGCGATCTCGCCGAGCATGAACGACCAGTGGTCGGGGAAGATCTTGCGCCCGATCTCCTTGACGAGGCCCGAGATGCTCGTTCGCTCGTCGAGGTAGTTCGCGGTGGCGCCGATGAAGCGGCCGCCGAGGGGCTTGTCAGCCGGTCGGGCCACCGTGGTGGCCGGTGCGGATTCAGTCGCGGTGCTCAATGACGCTCCCAGAAGCTTGGCCCGACGGGCTCTTCGAAGTCGCTCTTAGCGATCAGGTAACCGTCTGCGTCCACCGTGATGGGCAGCTGGGGGAGCGGTCGGGCGGCCGGGCCGAAGATGACCTCGGCGCCGCGGGACACGTCGAACTGCGACTGGTGGCACGGGCAGAGAAGGTGGTGGGTCTGCTGCTCGTAGAGTGCCACGGGGCATCCGACGTGGGTGCAGACCTTCGAGTACGCCACGATCCCGTCGTAGGACCAGTCGAGGCGGTTGTACTCGGCGGGCAGCTGCTCGGGGAGCAGCCGCATGAGCAGGACGATCGCCTTGGCCTTCTCTTCGAGGTAGCCGTCGAGGTGGTCGACATCCTTGAGCGATTCGGGCATCACGTGGACGGCGGAGCCGAGGGCGATGTCCGCAGCGCGGATGGGGAGGCCGGAGGGGTCGTGCGCGAGGCGCTCACCCTCCTTCCACATGGTGTGCTTAAGAAGCGCGACCGGGTCGCCGGCGAGCGGCTTCTCCTCGGAGGAGTGCGGAGCGAGCCCGCGGAAGAGCGTCACGCCGGGGACGATGGACGCGACGACAGCGGCGATGAGTCCGCCGCGGATCGCGGTTCGGCGTCCGAACCCGGACTCCTCGTTCGCCTCGCGGAAGACGTCGACCGCTGCTTCGCGGGTCGACTCCTTGCCGCGGGTCGAGTGACGAGCCTCGATGTGCTCCTTGTCGGGCATGATCGCCTTCGACCAGTGGATCGCAGCGATGCCGATGGTCAGCAGAGCGAACCCGATGCCGAGACCGATGAAGAGGTTGTTGCTCCGGATGTCACCGAAGTCGCCGCTCTCGATCGGGAACAGCATGTACGCGGCGACGGCCCAGAGGCTGGCGGCGAGAGAGATGTAGAACAGCGTGTAGACGGTACGGACCGCGCGATTCATCGCCGCCGGGTCCTTGTCGGTCATCCGCTCACGGTGGGGCGGCAGACCGGGGTTCTGCACGGGGTCGGCGACCGCGACGACGAGCCCCGACGAAGGCTGAGGAGCCTTCTCGAGCGCCTGCGGCTCTTCCTCGTGTGACATTGTGCTCCTCGCCTTGAAATTCTTTACGTCAGTGGTGGGTCAGTTGGACTTCGCGGTGATCCACACCGAGATGCCGATGAGAGTGCCGATGCCGAAGATCCAGATGAAGAGACCCTCGGACACGGGACCCAGCGACCCGAGCGTGAACCCGCCTACGGGTTCGCTCTTCTGCAGGTACATGAGGGACGAGATGATGTCGCGCTTCTCGTCCGGCGTGATGGTCATGTTGTTGAAGACCGGCATGTTCTGCGGACCGGTCACCATCGCGGCGTAGATGTGCAGCGGGCTGGTCTTGGTGAGCGCGGGGGCGTACTTGCCCTCGGTCAGCGCGCCACCAGCCGCGGCGACGTTGTGGCACATCGCGCAGTTGATGCGGAAGAGCTCGGCACCCTTCGTCAGGTCGCCACCGCCGTCGAGGATCGCCTCGTCAGGGTAGGTCGGCCCGGGGGCGACGGACTGCACCCACGCCGCCATCGCCTTGATCTGGTCCTCGGTGAACTGCGGCGCCTTCTGGGGAGCCTGCGGTCCCTGAGCCTGGAGCGGCATGCGGCCCGTCGAGACCTGGAACTCGACCGACAGCTCACCGACTCCGTACAGGGAGGGACCGTCGGCGGTGCCCTCGAGGTCGAGACCGTGGCAGGTCGCGCAGTTCGCCTGGAACAGCTTCTTGCCGTCTTCGACGGTGAGCGCGGATGCCGTGTCGGTGGACGTGGTCGACGCCATGGCGGCGGATGCGCCGGCGTAGATGCCACCCGTGAGCAGCAGGCCGACGCCGATGAGAGCGGCTGCCGCCCACTTGCTGCGACGGCCCGTGTGCCGACGCGGGGTCTTGGATGCCATTGAGGAACTCAGCTCCGCTCTGTATTACCGGATGAAGTAGATGACGGCGAAGAGGATGATCCACACGACGTCGACGAAGTGCCAGTAGTAGGACACGACGATCGCGGAGGTCATCTCCTTTCGGCCGAAGTTCTTGACCGCGAACGCACGCCCGATGATGAGCAGGAAGGCGATGAGGCCACCCGTCACGTGAAGAGCGTGGAAACCGGTCGTGATGTAGAAGGCCGACGCGTAGGAATCCTCGCTGATCGGCAGGCCCTCGGCGACCAGGGTGGCGTACTCCCACACCTGGCCCGAGACGAAGACGGCGCCCATGATGAACGTCAGGTAGAACCACTCGACCATTCCCCACTGGCGGAAGTTCCAGAAGGATCCGCGACGGTAGGGCTGGAACCGCTCGGCGGCGAACACACCGGCCTGAGCGGTGAACGACGACAGCACGAGGATGAGCGTGTTCACCGCGGCGAACGGCACGTTCAGCAGCTCGGTGCGACTTGCCCACAGCTCCGGCGAGGTGTTGCGGATCGTGAAGTAGATGGCGAAGAGGCCGGCGAAGAACATGACCTCGCTGCCCAGCCACACGATCGTGCCGACAGCCACGGGGTCCGGTCGTTTCACCGAACGCAGTGCCTGGTTGTATGTCGCGGGAGTGGTCGTCACGCTCCCCATTATGGCCGATGTTGGGGGAGGGTTTCGCATTCCTGAAGGTACTTGTGTCTTTCCGCCGGGTCGGCGCCGTCGATGGGCCCGCCGGGAGTCGCCTGCCAGAGTGCTGAGTAGGATCGGGGGTCATGGCGGACATGTACTCCTGGCCCGAGATTCTCTCCACGGTGCTGGACGGCAAGAACCTCAGCGTGTCCGAATCGACCTGGGCGATGCGCCAGGTGATGAACGGTGACGCGACCTCTGCGCAGCTCGCCGGGTTCCTCGTCGCGCTGCGGGCCAAGGGCGAGACCGTCGACGAGATCGTGGGATTCCGCGACGCCATCCTCGAGGCTGCGGTGCCGCTCCCCGTGCCGGCAGACGTGCTCGACATCGTCGGCACGGGAGGCGATCGTTACGGGACCGTGAACGTCTCGACGACCGCCTCGGTCGTCGTGGCGGCCACCGGCATCCCGGTCGTGAAGCACGGCAACCGCGCGTCGAGTTCGAAGTCAGGGTCATCGGACGTGCTCGCTGCACTGGGTGTCGATCTGACGCAGACTCCGGAGCGTGTCGCGGAGGTCCTCGACGAGGTCGGGATCACCTTCGCTTTCGCCTCCGCCTTCCACCCCGGCTTCCGGCACGCCGGACCGACGCGGGCGGAACTCGGCATTCCGACCGTCTTCAACTTCCTCGGGCCGCTGTGCAATCCGGCGCGCGCCGAAGCCAACGCCGTTGGTGTCGCTCACCTGGACCGTGTGCCGCTCATCACCGGTGTCTTCCAGACGCGCGGTGCGACGGCACTCGTGTTCCGTGGCGACGACGGGATGGACGAACTCACCACGACAGGCCACAGCCGCGTCTGGGAGGTCAGCCGGGGAGACGTGCGCGAGCACGACCTCGATCCTCGCGACCTCGGCATTCCACGGGCGGAGATCGCTGACCTGCTCGGCGGCGATGCCGAGCACAACGCGGCGATCGTGCGTCGCGTGCTCGACGGCGAATCCGGTCCGGTCCGCGACATCGTCCTGTTAAACGCCGCCGCCGGCATCGTGTCGTATCGGCTGTTCCAGGATGCAGCCGAGCTCCAGCGTCCGTTCGTCGAGCGACTCGCGAACGCCTATGCCGAAGCGGCAGCCGCCGTCGACGCGGGCGCCGCGCGGGCCAAGCTCGATGCGTGGGTCGCCGCGTCCGGACGCTGAGCGCGCACCGTGGACCCGATCGAAGCCCTCACGGAGATCGCGGAGCTCCTCGAGCGCGATCGCGCGTCCCGGTACAAGTCGAAGGCCTTCCGAGCAGCCGCAGAGTCCCTAGCGGGTCTGAGCCCTGCTGAGCGGGCTGACGTCTCCCGCCTGCGCGCCCGGAAAGGCATCGGCGCCTCCACCTTCGCCGTGATCTCGGAGGCGCTTTCCGGGCGCGTGCCGACCTACCTTGCGGACCTGCGGGAACGAGTCGCGCCCACCGAGGTGTCGGCATTGCGTCCGCTCCTGCGGGGCGATCTGCACGCCCACTCGGAGTGGTCCGACGGGTTGACATCGATCGAATCGATGGTCGACGCCGCGCGTTCGCTCGGCCATGACTACCTCGCTCTGACCGACCATTCGCCGAGGCTCAGGGTGGCGCGCGGACTGTCTGCGGAGCGGCTCCGCGAGCAGCTCGCACTCATCCCTGATTTCTGCGACGAGACGTTCACCCTGCTGAGCGGGATCGAGGTCGACATCCTCGACGACGGCTCCCTCGACCAGGAGGACGATCTCCTCGAATCCCTCGACATCGTCGTCGCGTCCGCGCATTCCGCCCTGCGGATGGAGCAGGCGCCGATGACGCGCCGCCTGGTGGCTGCGGCATCCGATCCCCGCGTCGACGTGCTGGGCCATGTCACCGGCCGCCTCGTGTCGGGGGCGCGGGGGACCCGTCCGCCGTCGGTGTTCGATGCGAGAGCCGTCTTCGAAGCGTGCGCCGAACACGGCACCGCGCTCGAGATCAACTCCCGCCCGGAGCGGGAGGATCCGCCGGACGATCTGCTCGCCCTCGCGATCGAGATCGGATGCCTCTTCTCGATCGACTCGGACGCGCACGCCCCGGGGCAGCTGTCGTTGCTGGACCATGGCGCGGCGCGCGCGGAGCGCGCCGGTGTGCCCGCTGACCGCGTCATCACCACGTGGCCGCTCGAGCGACTCCGTGAATGGGCGTCGACGAGCTGAGAGGTCAGGCCCGGGCGGTGAGCGCTGCCCGTGCGCGGGTCGCCGAGGATCCGAGTGACCAGGTGCCCGCCAACTGCGCCACCGCCTCCTCGTCCGGCGCGGTGATGCGGGCATCCACGGGCGGTAGATCGAGCGTCCGCACGACCTCGACCACGCGCGGCGCGACGTCGAGGTAGTCGGAGGCAGCGAGGATCTTCGCCCTGACGCCCGCGCTCATCCCTTCGCCGGCCTCGGCAGCGCTCCGGATGCCGGTGAGATCGCCGTGCGCGGCCAGCAGCGTCGCCGCGGTCTTCTCGCCGATGCCGGCGACACCCGGGAGTCCGTCGGACGCGTCGCCTCGCATCGCGGCGAAGTCGGCGTACTGCGATGGGAGGACGCCGTATTTCGTGACGACGACGGCGTCGGTGAGTACTTCGAGCTTGCTCATCCCGCGGCCCGTGTAGATGACGCGGACGCCACGGTCGTCGTCGACGAGCTGGAACAGGTCGCGGTCGCCGGTCACCACGTCGACGGGGATGGTGTTCGTCGACGCGAGCGTCCCGATGACGTCATCGGCCTCGTGGTCCGGAGCGCCGATGATCGGGATGCCGAGTGTGCCGAGCGCTTCACGGATCACCGGGACCTGGCTCTCGAGAGGGTCGGGGATCTCCTCGACGTCGGGGGCCGACGCGACCGCCTCGGCGACGCGGTGCGTCTTGTAGGACGGGATGAGATCGACGCGCCACTGCGGCCGCCAATCGTCGTCCCAGCAGGCGACGAGGTGGGTCGGCTCATACGTGTCGACGAGCTTCGCGATCATGTCGAGGAAGCCGCGGACGGCGTTCACAGGACGACCGTCTGCCGCCTTCACCGTGTCGGGCACGCCGTAGAACGCGCGGAAGTAGAGGCTGGCGGAGTCGAGCAGCATGAGGCGGTCGGTCACGCGCTCATCCTCGCACTCAGCAGCCGGGACCGCTCGGGTCCTCGTCGCAGGTGCGTTCCACGAGTGCCGTGTCCACCTCGACGACGCGGATGACGGTGGTCGGCGTGTTGAGCTCCAGGAGTCCGGCGATCGGGAACCAGCCGCCGCCGGCATCCGCTTCCGCCGCGTAGCGGATCGTCACGCTCGCCTCGTACTCCCCGGCTGCGCCGTAGCTGTGGCTGGTGTCCGTCGCGGTGAACTGTGGGACGTCGAGATCGTCCCACGACGTTCCCGGTGAGGTCGTCTCGCGCGTGCTCCCGTCGCCGTAGTCGAAGGCGTACGAGACGGGCGTGAAGCGGACGGTCACGGGGACGTCGAAGATCCGGCCGGTGACGGTGTGCTCGGCGGCGTCGACGACGAAGTTCGTGGGCATCCCGACCACCCCCACACCGTCCGGTTCGCCGATGACCCGCGGCGGCTGGGGCGCGAACTGCGCGACGTCCTCGATCGTCGCGGTGGTCGGGTCGGGCGCCGCCGGCGCGGGAGCCGGGTCGGCGGGCTGCTGGTCGGCCTGTTCGGTTCCCGGTAGCGGTGCTCCGCCCGGGGCCACGACTGCGTCCGCGCACGCCTGGTCGAATGCGCACTGCGCGAGCCACTCGTCGCGGGTTCGTGCGCCGGGGTAGTACGCGTCGGGGTCCGGGGGCGGGGGAGGGACGTTCACCCAGCCGCCGCCGCCTCCGCCTCCGCCGCGGTTCGAGCCGCGATCTGGGACGGCGGGTGCTGAAGCGGATTCGCGCGTCGCGCCGATCGAGACGGAGGAGCCGTTGTTGGTGGAGTCGCAGACCCAACCTGTCCCATCGGAGCAAGCGTCTCCGCCGACCGTTGCCGCGAACTGGACACCTGTGAGCATGAGGGCCACGGCTACGACACCCGTTAACACTCTGGACTTCCCGTCCGAGAACTGAACTGAGTTATCAACGAAGTCGAAGAGGACCGGGGGTCTGGCACCGCTCGAACCAGCAAACTCTGAACATCTGGTCGGGAACCGACTACTGATTTACCGTCTGCGTTGAGCACTTTGACTGCTGACACATCGACGCACACCGCGAGTTCGACCTCATCGCCCGAGGAGCTGATCGGCTCGACAAGTCGAACTACGCTGTCGCCAGTTACGTCCCATCCGTCGGCATGCATTTGTGAGAATGACTTGCGAGACGCGTCGCCAGCCTCGCCCCGAAGGTGCGCATACACCGGCTCGAACGTTGCCGGGTCTGACAGGTCCACCTCGTTGAGCGCGTCGACGTACGCCCGGTACGTCTTCTCGGCGGCGGCGAACGCCTCCTCCTTTGACGCGAAGCCTGTCGGCGTGGGGGAGGGCTTCGGGGCGGCAGCCGGTGCGCAGGCCGCGAGGGCGGTGACGAGCGCGACCGTGGCGAGCAGCACTGCGGAACGTCGAGCGATCATGCCGTCCACGGTAATGAAAGCGGGCCGCCCGGCGAACGATTCTCCACAGCGCGTAGGCTCGCTGACGTCATTCGCGGATATGGGGAGGGACCATGTCGTTCGGGGCTGCGGCATCCGCTCGTCGGCGACGTCGGGTCGCGCTCGACGCACCATGTCCTTGCGGTCGGCGCCCGTTCGGGTCGTGTTGCGGACCCGTTCTCGACGGTCATGCCGCCGTGACGCCCGAAGACCTGATGCGTTCGAGGTACACCGCCTTCGCGCTCGGCGATGCGCGCCACCTGCTTGACACGTGGTTCCCTGGGACCAGGCCCGACGACCTCTCGCTCGATGACGCGGTCACCTGGACGCGGCTCGACATCCTCAGCGCGAACACGTCGGAGGACGGTCGCTCCGGCAGGGTGCGCTTCCGCGCCCACTGGGTCGACGGTGACGCAGGCGATCCCCACGTCATGGAGGAGGACAGCCGCTTCGTGCGGCGCTCGGGCGTCTGGTATTACGTCAGCGCTGTCTGATACCCTGGAGCGTCGCACGCGTGGCACCTGTGCCGCGCCCGCGCAGCATCGCAACACCAACCACCTTGCCCCGATCGGCTTCCGCGCGTCCTCGTGCGGATGAGCTCCTGGGCCCGAATACAACACCATCCAAGGACAACCCCCTACATGACTAACGCAACGACCGCCCCGGCCACCAAGCAGGTCGCCATCAACGACATCGGATCTGCTGAGGACTTCCTGGCCGCGGTCGAGAAGACCCTGAAGTTCTTCAACGACGGAGACCTCATCGAAGGCACCGTCGTCAAGATCGACCGCGACGAGGTCCTCCTCGACGTCGGCTACAAGACCGAGGGCGTCATCCCCTCGCGCGAGCTGTCGATCAAGCACGACGTCGACCCCAACGAGGTCGTCAACGTCGGCGACCAGGTCGAGGCCCTCGTCCTCCAGAAGGAGGACAAGGAAGGCCGCCTGATCCTCTCCAAGAAGCGCGCACAGTACGAGCGTGCCTGGGGAGACGTCGAGAAGATCAAGGAGAACGACGGCGTCGTCACCGGTTCGGTCATCGAGGTCGTCAAGGGTGGTCTCATCGTCGACATCGGCCTCCGCGGCTTCCTCCCCGCCTCGCTCATCGAGCTCCGCCGTGTCCGCGACCTCACGCCGTACCTCGGCCAGGAGATCGAGGCCAAGATCCTCGAGCTCGACAAGAACCGCAACAACGTCGTCCTGTCGCGCCGCGCCTTGCTCGAGCAGACGCAGTCCGAGTCGCGCTCGAACTTCCTCAACAACCTCCACAAGGGTCAGGTCCGCAAGGGCACCGTCTCGTCGATCGTCAACTTCGGTGCGTTCGTCGACCTCGGTGGCGTCGACGGTCTCGTCCACGTCTCGGAGCTCTCGTGGAAGCACATCGAGCACGCATCCGAGGTCGTCGAGGTCGGTCAGGAAGTCACCGTCGAGATCCTCGAGGTCGACCTGGACCGCGAGCGCGTCTCGCTCTCGCTGAAGGCGACGCAGGAGGACCCGTGGCAGGTCTTCGCCCGTACCCACGCGATCGGTCAGGTCGCTCCGGGCAAGGTCACCAAGCTCGTCCCGTTCGGTGCGTTCGTCCGCGTCGCCGACGGCATCGAGGGCCTCGTGCACATCTCCGAGCTCTCGGGCAAGCACGTCGAGCTCGCCGAGCAGGTCGTCTCCGTCGGTGAAGAGGTCTTCGTCAAGATCATCGACATCGACCTCGAGCGTCGCCGCATCTCGCTCTCGCTCAAGCAGGCGAACGAGTCGGTCGACCCCAACGGCACTGAGTTCGACCCGGCGCTGTACGGCATGGTCACCGAGTACGACGAGAACGGCGAGTACAAGTACCCCGAGGGCTTCGACCCCGAGACCAACCAGTGGAAGGAAGGCTTCGACGAGGCCCGCCTCGCCTGGGAGGCCGAGTACGCCGCTGCTCAGGGTCGCTGGGAAGCCCACAAGGCTGCCGTCGCCAAGGCCCTCGAGGCCGAGGCCGCTGCTCCCGCCGACTCGGGTTCGTCGTCCTTCTCGTCCGAGGTCTCGAACGGTGCAGGTACCCTCGCCGACGACGAGGCGCTGGCTGCTCTCCGCGAGAAGCTGTCCGGTCGCTGATCGACACCATCTGAATCGAGGGGTCGGAGCCATGTGCTCCGGCCCCTCGGTCGTTCCCGGGCGGATGCCGCGCCGCCGGTAGCCCGGTAACGTGCAGGTGTGGCGCAGGAGAACGAGGGATCGACCGCAGATCGATCGTCGTCCGACAGGACGGGCACGCGAATGCGCCGACTCTTCGATGCGCCGTCCCGTCAGCTCCCGCTGACCGAGCTCCGCGATCGAGTCGCGGCGAACAACCAGTTGCTCCTCACGGCGATCGTCGCAGTCATCTTCCTCTCCGGCATCCCCGCCGGATGGCTGCCCGACGCGCCCCAGTTCGCTCCCGGTGCGGTGCTCGTCATCGTCGCGGCCATCGCCAGTCTCGCCGTCCCCTGGTCGCGATTGCACCCTTCGTGGGTCGCGGTCATCCCACTGTGCGACATCGTCGCGATCGGGCTCATGCGGACCTCGGATGTCCCGGGTATCGGTCTCCTGTGGGCCTTTCCCACGATGTGGCTGTCGTCGATGGGGCGGTTGTGGTTCGTCGTCGCATGCGTCGGATCCATCGGGTCGTATTGGGTCGCACTCCTGTTCGTTCCGGACTTCCAGCTCACCTGGGCCGTCATCGTCCTCCCGGCCGTCGTCATCGCGATCGGCGCGTCGACGTACAACGCCACTCGACGCTTCCTTGCTCAGCGCGCGCTGCTCGACCGGCAAGCTGAGCGCCTGGTGGCCGCCCTCCGGCATGCCAGCCGCCAGGAGCAACTGCTGACCGAGGTGCTCGACACCGTCGACTTCGGCGTGCTCCGAATCGGCGCGGACGGCGAGATCACCTTCGTCAACGATGCCCTCGGACGGTTCCAGCGACGCATCCCGGGGTTCGGCAGACCCGATGGCAGCGAGACGATCTTCGCGGCGGACGGCGAGACGCCGCTCTCCTCCGAGGATCGGCCGCTGGCCCGCATCGTCCGAGGCGAGACGTTCGATGACGTCGTGGTCTGGTATTCCGTGTCCGAGTCGCGTCGCGCGGCCCTCAGCCTCACCGCGCGACGGATGCGGGATGCCGACGGCAACCCTGCGGGCGTCGTCCTCGTCGCGCGCGACGTGACCGATGAGCGCACCGCTCTGAAGGCGCGCGACAGTCTCGTCGCGTCGGTGTCGCACGAGCTGCGCACACCGCTGACCTCGATCATCGGCTACCTCGAACTGGTGCTCGACACCGAGGACCTGCCCGAGACCGTGCACCGACAGGTCGATGTCGCCTATCGCAACAGCGAGAGGCTCCTCGGCATCGTCTCGGGGATCCTCGCCGCGTCGACCGCCTCGAGGATGTCGGCCGAGGTGACGATCTCCCCTGTGCTCCACGACCTCGGCGCGGTCGTGCGGGCGGCGGCATCCGATCTCACCCCGATCGCCCGCGAGCGAGCCATCCGCATCGATGTGGACGAGGTCGGCGACACGCCGGCGTTCATCGACCCCGCGCGCGTGCGTCAGGTCGTCGACAACCTCATCAGCAACGCGATCAAGTTCAACCGCGACGGCGGCTCGATCACGCTGAACAGCGCGACGGACGGCGATGTCTCCTGGTTCCTCGTGCGCGACACCGGGATCGGGCTCTCGCCGGAGGATCAGGACAGGCTGTTCGAGCGGTTCTTCCGAGCCGAGTCCGGGGTCGCCGGGACGGGTCTGGGGCTCGCGATCAGCCGCGAGATCGCCCGCGCGCACGGCGGCGACATCACCGTCACCTCGACGAAGGGAGTCGGGACGACGTTCATGGTCAGGCTCCCCGCGCATGCGACCAGCACGCCCGTTGCCGCTCCGGAGGGGACCGCATGAAGCTCGACCTCTTCTCGGTGACCGTCATGACGGCTCTGGTCGCGTTCGTGGCGACGGGCATCTTCGTCATCGAGACCCTGCGACGGCGCGACGCGGGCGCGGGCCGGCTGTGGGCGGTCGCGTACCTGTGCGGCACGGCGACCGCCTTCGCGTACATCTCCTGGGCTGCCGGCATCGGGGGCGAGATCGCCATCGCGATCGGGAACTCCGCATTCGTCCTCACTCCGGCGTTCATGTGGCTCGGCAATCGACGCTTCAACGACCGCCCCATCACGTGGCCGTCGGTGGTCGTCGGCGTCCTCGCGGTGACGACGTTCCTGGCGGCCGTCATCCGCGTTCCGGTCGATGGAGCATGGGGCGGGTGGACCGTCATGGCCGCCCACATCGTGCTGTTCTTCCTCGCGGGTGGCTGGGAGGCGCTGCGGAGGCCCATGGGACGCATCGGCAATGCGAAGCTGCTCACAGGTGTCCTCTTCGCCGCAGCCGCGTACTACGCCGCCCGGCTCCTCTGCTTCGTCATCGACGGGCCGGAGGGCGCGTTCTTCCAGACCTGGTTCGGTTCCATCTCGGCGAACATCGCGACGGTCGTCCTGACCATGGTCGCGGTCGTCGTCACCTCGATCCTGCGCGCGACCAAGAGCGCGACGCAGCGTTACGAATGGCTCAGTGAGAACGGCGTGGCCTCCGACGGCATCCTGCTCGGGCGGACCTACCGCGACGCGCTTCGCGACATGGCGGAGCGCGCCGGGTGGCGTCAGGAGCTCGTCAGCGTGATCGTCGTCCACGTCGACGGACTCGATGAAATGGCGGCCGCCTTCGGGTCGGATGCCGCCGACGAGCTCGCCGCCCAATGGCGCCGGTCCGTGCGTCGACACGCGCCGGCCTCGGCGTTCGTGGGCGAGGACGGCGATTCCACACTCGCGGTCTGCGGTGTCGCCAGCACCGCGGCCGATGCGCGTCGTCAGGGCGCGGTGATCTACCGCGGCTGCATCGACGACCTAGCCGGCAACCCGACCGGACTCCTGCCCGTCGTCGGTGTCGGCATCGGACTGACCGAGACCGTCGGCTACGACACGGACGTGCTGATGGAGTCGGCGCGCGGCGCCGCGGTGCGCGCGTCGCGGAGCCTCGAGGCATCCGTCCTCTTCGGCGGACTGGATGAGGCGCGTTCTCACCTGACGTAGGCGGTCCGTGGCATCCTCGAGGGGTGCCACTCATCGCGTTGACCGGCGGAATCGCATCGGGGAAGTCCACCATCGCTCGCCGGCTGGCCGAGCGCGGGGCGGTCGTCGTCGACGCGGATGCGATCGTCCGGGACGTTCAACGGCCCGGCTCTCCGGTCCTCGACGCGATCGCGGCGGAGTTCGGGCCGGACGTGCTGACAGCGGCGGGCGAGCTCGACCGTGCAGGCCTCGCCTCTCGGGTCTTCGGTGATCCGGATGCCGTGGCTCGACTCAACGCGATCGTGCACCCCGCCGTGCGCGAGGAGTCGGCACGGCGCTTCCGCGCTGCGGTCGACGCCGACCCGCGAGCCGTCGTGGTCTACGACGTGCCGCTCCTGCTCGAGGCTCGCGCGGAGGACCCCTGGGAGCTGATCGTCGTCGCCCACGCACCCGCCGCGCTCCGCCGGGAACGGCTGATCTCCCTTCGTGGGATGACAGAGGCGGAGGCGGACGCGAGGCTGGCGGCGCAAGTCGACGACGCGCGGCGTCTGGCGATCGCGGACGTCGTCATCGACACGGCGGGCTCGATCGACGTGACGCTCGCGCAGACCGATGACCTCTGGGCCCGCCTCACGGCCTGACCCGCCCACGCCGACGGCGAACGCCGGAGCCGGTGTCGGGACCCCGGCCTACGCTGGATCCATGCAGACCACGCGATCCGTCCGGCCGTTCGAGGTCATCAGCGAGTACGTCCCGAGCGGCGACCAGCCGCAGGCGATCGCCGACCTCGCCGCGCGCATCAACGCGGGCGAGACCGACGTCGTCCTGCTCGGAGCCACCGGTACCGGAAAGTCCGCCACCACAGCGTGGCTCATCGAGCAGGTGCAGCGGCCGACCCTCGTGATGGCGCACAACAAGACGCTGGCGGCGCAGCTCGCGAACGAGTTCCGCGACCTCCTGCCGAACAACGCCGTCGAGTACTTCGTCAGCTACTACGACTACTACCAGCCCGAGGCCTACGTCCCGCAGACGGACACATTCATCGAGAAGGACTCCTCGATCAACGCCGAGGTCGAGCGCCTGCGCCACTCGACGACGAACTCGCTGCTGAGTCGTCGCGACGTGGTCGTGGTGTCGACCGTCTCGTGCATCTACGGCCTCGGCGCGCCGGAGGAGTACCTCCGCGCGATGGTGGCGCTGCAGGTGGGGGAGCGGTACGACCGCGACGCCCTCATCCGCAAGTTCATCGCGATGCAGTACAACCGCAACGACGTCGACTTCTCGCGAGGCAACTTCCGCGTGCGCGGCGACACCATCGAGATCATCCCCGTGTACGAGGAGTTCGCGGTGCGGATCGAGCTGTTCGGTGACGAGATCGAAGCCCTGTACATGCTGCATCCGCTCACCGGCGACGTCGTGCAGAAGCTCGACAGCGTGCCGATCTTCCCCGCGTCCCACTACGTTGCGGGTACCGACACCGTGCAGCGGGCGATCGGGACGATCGAGCACGAACTCGAGGAGCGTCTCAAGGAGTTCGAGTCGCAGGGCAAGCTCCTCGAGGCGCAGCGTCTGCGGATGCGCACGACGTTCGACCTCGAGATGCTGCAGCAGCTCGGCTTCTGCTCCGGCATCGAGAACTACTCGCGGCACATCGACGGCCGGATGCCGGGGGAGGCTCCGCACACGCTCCTCGACTTCTTCCCCGACGACTTCTTGCTGGTGATCGACGAGTCCCACGTCACCGTGCCGCAGATCGGCGCCATGTACGAGGGGGATGCCTCCCGCAAGCGCACCCTCGTCGACCACGGCTTCCGGCTGCCGAGCGCGATGGACAACCGTCCGTTGCGCTTCGACGAGTTCAAGCAGCGCATCGGGCAGACGGTCTACCTCTCCGCGACTCCGGGGAAGTACGAGATGGGGATCGCCGACGGCGTCGTCGAGCAGATCATCCGGCCGACGGGTCTCATCGACCCGGAGATCATCGTCAAGCCGTCGAAGGGACAGATCGACGACCTGCTCGAGGAGATCCGCATCCGCGTCGGAAAGGACGAGCGCATCCTCGTGACGACGCTCACGAAGAAGATGGCCGAGGAGCTCACCGACTTCCTCGGCGAGCACGGGGTGCGCGTGCGCTATCTCCACTCCGACGTCGACACGCTCCGTCGCGTCGAGCTGTTGACCGAGCTCCGCCAGGGCGTCTACGACGTGCTCGTCGGCATCAACCTCCTGCGTGAAGGTCTCGACCTCCCCGAGGTGTCCCTCGTGGCGATCCTGGATGCCGATAAGGAGGGCTTCCTCCGATCCGGCACCTCCCTCATCCAGACGATCGGTCGCGCGGCGCGAAACGTGTCGGGTGAAGTGCACATGTACGCCGACAGGATCACCGATTCGATGGCCGCGGCCATCGATGAGACGGAACGACGCCGCGAGAAGCAGATCGCCTACAACCTCGAGCACGGCATCGATCCGCAGCCGCTGCGCAAGAAGATTGCCGACATCACCGACGCCCTCGCGCGAGAGGCGAGTGACACGCGCGACATGATGGACAGCCGCGGCAGGAGCAAGACGAAGTCGGGCAAGGGCAAGAGCCCGACCCCGCAGCTGCGGCGCGAAGGCATCGCCGCCGAGGGGGCGAACCAGCTCGAGGCGACCATCGAGGACCTCACCCGCCAGATGCTCGCGGCGGCGGACGAGCTCAAGTTCGAACTCGCCGGCCGGCTTCGCGACGAGGTCCAAGACCTCAAGAAGGAGCTGCGGGCGATGGAGCGGGCCGGTCACGCCTGACCGGCTCCCACGCCGATCAGGGGCAGTGCATGAGGGGGCGCTCGCCGGAGCGGTCGAACGTGTGCTGCGACATCGGCTGCCCGCACAGGGGGCAGGCGCGCTCCGTGCGGACCGGCTCCGGCTCGCTCTCGTACGGACCCACCGACGCGGGACCGGCGTAACGGATGAGGCGGCTGTTCCACCACGAGTAGAACCCGCCGGCGGCCCGAATCCGCTGACGCAGCGGCGGCCGTGATTCCCGTTCCTCGTTCATAATGATTAGTGTACTAACTATTAGGGGAGTGAGGACCATGATGGACGAAGACGTGCTGAAGCTGGAGAGCCAGCTCTGCTTCGCGATCGTGACGGCGGCGCGGAACGTCGTGTCGATCTACCGGCCGGTTCTCGAACCGCTCGGCCTCACCCATCCGCAGTACCTCGTGATGCTCGCACTGTGGGAGAAGGCGCCCCAGTCGCTGGGGGAGTTGGCCTCGACCCTCGCCGTCGAGCCGGCGAGTCTCTCCCCGACGATCAAGCGCCTCGAATCGCAGGGGCGTGTCGCCCGTCGACGCCGCACGAGCGATGAGCGCGTCCTCGACATCGAGCTGACCGAGGACGGACGTGCGCTGCGCGAACGCGCCCTCGACGTGCCCCGACAGATCATGGAGCGGGTCGGGCTCGGCATCGACGACGTGGCGCGTCTCCGTGACGGCCTGCAGCCCTTCGCCGGAGGGCGGGCGACGGTAGCGGACTGATCGCCCGGAGCGAAGACCGGAGCCCGTGTCGGTGGCCCAACCTAGGATTGACCGGTGCCCATCGTCCCCGTTCCCCACGCCTCCAAACTCAGTGTCCGCGGCGCTCGCGTCCACAATCTGAAGAACGTCGACCTCGAGATCCCGCGCGACTCGCTCGTCGTGTTCACCGGCCTGTCCGGGTCGGGCAAGTCGAGCCTCGCCTTCGACACGATCTTCGCCGAGGGCCAGCGCCGGTACATCGAGTCGCTCAGCTCCTACGCGCGGCAGTTCCTGGGGCAGGTGGACCGTCCGGACGTCGACTTCATCGAAGGACTCAGCCCTGCCGTCTCGATCGACCAGAAGTCGACCAACCGGAACCCTCGGTCGACGGTGGGCACGATCACCGAGATCAACGACTACATGCGACTGCTGTGGGCGCGGGTCGGCGTGCCCCACTGCCCCGAGTGCGGTGAGCGCATCCAGCGCCAGACGGTCCAGCAGATCGCCGACCAGCTCATGGAGCTGCCCGAGCGGACGAGGTATCAGATCGTCGCTCCCGTCGTCTCGCAGAAGAAGGGCGAATTCGTCGACCTCTTCAAGGAGCTGTCGGCGAAGGGCTACGCCCGGGCGATCGTCGACGGCGAGGCCGTGCAGCTGGCCGAGCCCCCGACGCTGAAGAAGAGCTACAAGCACGACATCGCCGTCGTCGTCGACCGCCTCGTGGCGAGCCCCGACATCCTGACCCGTGTCACCGACTCGGTGGAGACGGCGCTCGGCCTGGCCGGCGGCATCCTGCAGGTCAACTTCGTCGACGAAGAGGGTGACGATGCCTGGCAGAGCTACAGCGAGAAGCTGGCCTGTCCGAACGGCCACCCGCTCCAGCTGACCGAGATCGAGCCTCGGACGTTCTCGTTCAACGCACCGTTCGGTGCCTGCCCGGCGTGCTCCGGGCTGGGCACGCGTATGTCCGTCGACACCGAGCTGCTCCTCGGCGACGAGGAGCTCTCCATCGCCGAGGGAGTCATCGTCCCGTGGACGACGCAGGGTAAGGGCCTGTTCCAGTACTACGAGCGTCTGCTCGTCGGGCTCGCCGACGACCTCGGCTTCTCCCTCGACACCCCGTGGAAGGACCTGCCCGCCGACATCCAGGACGCGGTCCTCTCGGGCGAGAACTACAAGGTCACGGTCAAGTGGAAGAACCGCTACGGACGTGAGATGCGGTACGCGTCCGGGTTCGAGGGAGTGATCCCCTACATCGAGCGTCAGTTCACTCAGGCCGAGACCGACACGCAGCGACAGCGGTGGTCCGAGTTCCTGCGCGAAGTGCCGTGCCCCGTCTGCAACGGCGACCGTCTCAAGCCCGAGGTCCTCTCGGTCCTCGTCCACGGGCACTCGATCGCGGATGCCTCGCGCCTGAGCCTCGGCGAGGCGCAGGCCTTCTTCGCCGACATGGCCCTCACCGATCGCGAGGCGACGATCGCGGCCGCGGTGCTCCGCGAGATCCGCGCCCGTCTCGACTTCCTCATCCAGGTGGGACTGAACTACCTGAGCCTCAGTCGCGCCGCCGGTTCGCTCTCGGGTGGTGAGGCGCAGCGCATCCGTCTGGCGACGCAGATCGGCTCCGGCCTGACAGGGGTGCTCTACGTCCTCGACGAGCCCTCGATCGGACTCCACCAGCGCGACAACCGTCGACTCATCGAGACGCTCGTGCGACTCAAGAGTCTCGGGAACACGCTCGTCGTCGTCGAGCACGACGAAGAGACCATCCACGCGGCCGACTGGATCGTCGACATCGGCCCGCGCGCGGGTGTCGAGGGCGGCAACGTGGTCCACTCCGGTCCCGTCGACCAGCTTCTGACCGACGAGGAGTCCATCACGGGCGCCTACCTCAGCGGACGCCGCGCGATCACCATGCCGAAGAAGCGTCGGAAGATCGACAAGGGCCGGCAGCTGCGTGTCGTCGGTGCGCGCGCGAACAACCTCCAGAACGTCACGGTGGACTTCCCGCTGGGCGTCCTGACCGCCGTCACGGGTGTGAGCGGGTCGGGCAAGTCGTCTCTCGTGAACGGCATCCTCTACGAAGTCCTCGCGACCAAGCTCAACGGGGCGCGTCGCGTCGCCGGCAAGCACACCCGCGTGACCGGCCTCGAGCACCTCGACAAGGTGGTCCATGTCGATCAGGCACCCATCGGGCGGACGCCCCGCTCGAACCCGGCCACCTACACCGGCGTCTTCGACCGGATCAGGTCGCTGTTCGCCGAGACGACTGAGGCCAAGACGCGCGGCTACCAGCCGGGGCGCTTCAGCTTCAACGTCAAGGGTGGACGCTGCGAGGCGTGCTCGGGCGACGGCACGATCAAGATCGAGATGAACTTCCTGCCCGACGTCTACGTCGACTGCGAGGTGTGCCACGGCCAGCGCTACAACCGCGACACCCTGACGGTCCACTACAAGGGCAAGAACATCGCCGAGGTCCTCAACATGCCGATCTCCGAGGCGGCCGAGTTCTTCGAACCGATCCAGGCGATCCACCGGTACCTCAAGACGCTCGTCGACGTCGGCCTGGGCTACGTCCGGCTCGGGCAGTCCGCGACGACGCTCTCGGGCGGCGAGGCTCAGCGTGTCAAGCTCGCCACCGAACTCCAGCGTCGATCGAACGGCAGGACGATCTACGTGCTCGATGAGCCGACCACGGGTCTCCACTTCGAGGACGTCCAGCGCCTGCTCGAGGTACTGAACAGCCTCGTCGACAAGGGCAACTCGGTCCTCGTCATCGAGCACAACCTCGACGTCATCAAGTCGTCGGACTGGGTCATCGACCTCGGCCCCGAGGGCGGGTCCGGCGGCGGCACGATCGTCGCGACCGGCACGCCGGAGCAGGTCGCGGCGGTTCCCGAGAGCCACACGGGTCAGTTCCTCGCCGAGCTCTTGGACGTGGCGCCCGCGCGTAAGGCGGGCTGAGGTGGCCTCCGTCCTGCCGTACAAGCCGAAGCCGGGGGAGATCCCCACCGACCCCGGCGTCTATCGGTTCCTCGACGCGGATGGCCGGATCCTGTACGTCGGCAAGGCGAAGAACCTGCGGGCGCGACTGTCGAACTACTTCGCGCCGCTGCACACGCTGCACGAGCGCACGCGGCGCATGGTGACGACGGCCGCGAAGGTCGAGTGGACGGTCGTGGCGACCGACATCGATTCGCTGCAGCTCGAGTACACGTGGATCCAGGAGTACTCGCCGCCGTTCAACGTCCGGTACAAGGACGACAAGTCCTACCCGTACATGGCGGTGACTCTCGGCGACGAGGCGCCGCGGGTGATCGTGACACGGAACCGCCGCATCCGTGGTGCGAAGTACTTCGGCCCGTACCCCAAGGTGTGGGCGGTCCACGACACGATCGATCAGCTGATCAAGGTGTTCCCGATCCGCACGTGCAGTGACTCGTCGTACAAGAAGGCCATGGCGACGGGGCGGCCGTGCTTCCCCGGCCAGATCGGCCGATGCGGCGGCCCGTGCTCGATGAAGGTCACCATCGAGGAGCATCGCGCGATCGTCGACGACTTCATCGCCTTCATGTCAGGCAGCGATAAGCGCTACACGAAGCGGATGGAAGCGCGCATGCGCGAAGCGGCGGCCGCGATGGACTACGAGACCGCGGCCTCGTACCGCGACAAGCTGCAGGCTCTCGACGCCGTCCTCAACCGCAGCGCGCTCGTCCTCAGTGAGGACACGGATGCCGATCTCTTCGGTGTCGCCGAGGACGAGCTGTCCGCGGCGGTGCAGCACTTCATCGTCCGCGGCGGGCGGGTGCGCGGCGTGCGCGCGACGACGATCGACAAGGAGCTCGACATCTCCGGCCCGGAGCTGGTCGACCAGATCCTCCAGCGCGCGTACGGAGCCGCCGGGGCCGAGGACATCCCGCGTCAGGTGCTCGTCCCGACTCTGCCCGACGACACCGCGGAGCTCGAGGAGTGGCTGCAGTCCCGGCGCGGCAAGAAGGTCGCCGTCCAGATCGCGCAGCGCGGTCAGAAGGCGGACCTCATGCGCACAGCGACCCTCAACGCGCAGCAGGCGCTCATGCTCCACAAGACCCGCAGGACGAGCGATTACACGTCCCGCACCAAGGCGCTCACCGATCTGCAGGAGGCGCTGGGGATGTCCGAGGCGCCGCTGCGGATCGAGTGCTTCGACGTCTCCCACCTCGGGGGGACGGGTGTGGTCGCCTCGATGGTCGTGTTCGAGGACGGCCTGCCCCGCAAGGATCAGTACCGTTCCTTCTCGGTGAACGAGACCACCGACGACACCGACTCGATGTACCAGGTGCTCATGCGGCGTCTGGCCCACATCGACCGCGATGAGGCCGAGCAGGAGGCCATCGATCCGATGGCTGACGGTGAGGTGGACACCACGCGCAAGCGGCCCCGCTTCGCCTACCGTCCTCAGCTGCTCCTCGTCGACGGCGGCCAGCCGCAGGTGGCGGCCGCCGCTCGGGCCCTGCGCGACGCAGGTCACGAAGAGATCGCGCTCTGCGGGATCGCGAAGCGCCTCGAGGAGGTCTGGTTGCCGGACGACGACTTCCCGGTCATCCTCCCGCGGTCCTCCGAGGCCCTGTACCTGCTGCAACGCCTGCGCGACGAGGCTCACCGCTTCGCGATCACGCATCAGCGCAAGAAGCGCGGACGCGACATCACCACGGTCCTGGCCGAGGTCCCGGGCCTCGGGGAGGCGCGCATCAAGGCGCTGCTCCGGCACTTCGGATCGGTCAGCAAGTTGAAGCAAGCGACCCCGGAGGAGATCCAGGAGCTTCCCGGTATCGGTCCGCGTCTGGCCTCCAGCATCCACTCGCATCTGGCGGTTGGGTCGGTCACTGCCGGATCCGGTGGTTAGGCTGGGATCACACGCGTGGAAGGCGGGACGGGCATGAACGGCCAGACGGCGGGCGAGGTCCTGATCGTCACCGGCATGTCCGGAGCAGGACGCACCACAGCGGCGAACGCCCTCGAGGACCTCGACTGGTACGTCGTGGACAACCTCCCGCCGCAGATGCTGTCCCACCTGCTCGATCTCACCGCTCTCGCGGCGGATGCCCTACCCAAGGTCGCAGCGGTCGTGGACGTTCGCGGCCGCCAGCTGTTCGGCGAGCTGCCGTCGGTGACCCGATCGCTCCGCGACGGACGCCAGCTGCGCGTTCTGTTCCTGGATGCCTCCGACGACGTCCTCGTCCGCCGGTTCGAGGCGGTGCGACGGCCGCACCCGCTCCAGGGCGAGGGGACGATCCTCGACGGCATCCGGCGGGAGCGCGAACGCGTCGCCGCCATCCGCGAAGCGGCGGATGTCATCGTCGACACGAGCGGGCTGAACATCCACCAGCTGGCGAATCGGATCGTCGATCTCTTCAGCGCCGACGGGGATGCCCGTCACACGGTCACGGTCATGAGCTTCGGCTTCAAGTACGGGCTCCCGCCCGACGTCGACCTCGTGGCGGACATGCGCTTCCTGCCCAACCCGTACTGGGAGCCCTCGCTGCGGGCCCTGACGGGGGAGGACGAGGACGTGCGGGACTTCGTCCTCGGCCAGGACGGTGCGAGAGAGTTCATCGACGCCTATGCCGCCGCCCTCCACCCGGTCCTGCAGGGCTATCAGCGGGAGAACAAGCGCCACTCCGTCATCGCCATCGGATGCACCGGAGGCAAGCACCGCTCGGTCGTCACGTCGATCGAGCTCGCCGAACGATTGGCCGTGGAGCAGGGTGTCGCGGTGAGGGTCACGCACCGTGACCTGGGTCGCGAGTGAGCAGTGCGCGAGTAAGCTGATCCTTTGTCCCCGATCGCCCCCACCGAAGGATCCCCGTGCCGCTGACTGCTGACGTGAAGACGGAACTCACCTCGGTGCGAGACCCGCGGCCCACCGCACGCGTCGCAGAACTCACCACGATCCTGCGCTTCTCCGGCGGCCTCCACTCGATCGCCGGCCGCGTCGCCGTCGAGGCCGAGGTCGAGACGGACGTGCTCGCCCGCCGGGTCGCCCGCGACCTCGTCGAGATCTACGGCGTCCGCCCTGAACTCGCCCACGTGCAGTCGTCGGGTGGGCGCTCCGCCAACCTCGTCGCCGTCCGCGTCATCGAGGGCGGCGAGACCCTCGCCCGGCAGACCGGACTGCTCGACAACCGACGACGCCCGGTCCGCGGTCTCCCCAACAAGCTCACCACCGGCGCCCGTCCCGACCTGGCCGCCGTGTGGCGCGGGGCGTTCCTCGCAGCGGGCAGCCTCTCGGACCCCGGGCGCTCCGCCGCCCTCGAAGTCGCCTGCCCCTCGGGGGAGGCCGCCATGGCGCTCGTGGGCGCCGCTCACCGCCTCGGGATCGCAGCGAAGGCCCGCGAGGTGCGCGGCGTGCCCCGTGTCGTCGTCCGCGACGGCGAGGCGATCCGCGCCACCCTGCTCATGATGGGCGCGCAGAAGACCGCCGCCGCGTGGGAGGAGATGCGCCAGCGCAGGGAGGTGCGTGCCGGCGTGAACCGCCTCGTCAACTTCGACGACGCGAACCTCCGTCGCTCCGCGCAGGCAGCCGTCGCCGCCTGCGCCCGCGTCGAGCGCGCGCTCGAGATCCTCGGCGACACCGTGCCGGACCACCTGAAGCAGGCCGGAGATCTGCGCCTCGCCCATCGGGACGCGAGTCTCGACGAGCTCGGCCACCACGCCGATCCGCCGATGACGAAGGATGCCGTGGCGGGCCGCATCCGGCGCCTCCTCGCCATGGCCGACAAGAAGGCCGCGCAGGATGGCATCCCGGACACCGAGTCCGCCGTTCCTGCCGGCCTCGAAGACTGACGGGATACATCCCCTCTTCCCGGGAAGCAACCGGGTGCCCGGTGGGTTGGCCCTCAATAGGATGAATCCGACCGGCTGCGCCGTGTGCGCAGCACCGACAGAAGGAAGAGGACATGGCGAAGTACACCCTGCCTGAGCTCCCGTACGACTACTCCGCTCTCGAGCCGAGCATCAGTGGCAAGATCATGGAGCTTCACCACTCGAAGCACCACCAGGCCTACGTGACGGGCGCGAACACCGCCCTCGAACAGCTCGCCGAGGCGCGCGAGACCGGCAACCTCGCGAACGTCAACAAGCTCGAGAAGGACCTCGCGTTCAACCTCGGCGGACACGTCAACCACTCGATCTTCTGGACCAACCTCGCTCCTGCGTCGCAGGGTGGCGGCGGCGAGCCCGAGGGCGAGCTCCGTTCGGCGATCGACGAGTTCTTCGGCGGTTTCGACAAGTTCCAGGCGCACTTCACGGCGGCAGCCACCGGCATCCAGGGATCGGGCTGGGCCGTGCTCAGCTGGGATCCGATCGGTGAGCAGCTCATCATCCAGCAGCTCTTCGACCAGCAGTCGAACACGGCGCAGGGCACCGTCCCGATCTTCCAGCTCGACATGTGGGAGCACGCCTTCTACCTCGACTACCTCAACGTCAAGGCGGACTACGTCAAGGCGGCGTGGAACATCGCGAACTGGCAGAACGTCGCACAGCGTCTCGACGCCGCGCGTGAGAAGACGGCGGGCCTGCTCTAGTAGTAGGGTCGTTCACAGGTGAGGATGCCGGGCTCCTCCCGGCAACGGGGGCTGAGCCCCGGCATCCTCTCTCATTTCCAGCACATCGCGGGTCGACCCCGTTCATGGGGCGTGCGCGAAGAAAAACGGGAGACAACGTGTCTGTCAAGATCGGCATCAACGGCTTCGGCCGTATCGGACGCAACTTCCTTCGCGCGGCGCTCGCGCAGGGAGCTGACCTGGAGATCGTGGCGGTGAACGACCTCACCGACAACAAGAGCCTCGCTCACCTCCTCAAGTACGACTCCGTCGGCGGTCGCCTCGACGCCGAGGTCTCGTACACCGAGGACTCGATCACGGTCAACGGCAAGACCATCAAGGTCTTCGAAGAGCGCGACCCCGCCAACCTCCCCTGGGGCGACCTGGGCGTCGACATCGTCATCGAGTCGACCGGTCGTTTCACCAAGGCCGCAGACGCCAAGAAGCACATCGCCGGCGGCGCCAAGAAGGTCATCATCTCGGCTCCCGGCACCGACGTCGACGGCACGTTCGTCATGGGCGTCAACGACGGCACGTACGACTCCGAGACGATGCACGTCATCTCGAACGCGTCCTGCACCACGAACTGCCTCGCGCCCATCGCCAAGGTCTTCAACGACAACTTCGGCATCGAGCGCGGCTTCATGATGACGGCCCACGCCTACACCGCCGACCAGAACCTCCAGGACGGCCCCCACGGCGACCTGCACCGCGCCCGCGCCGCGGCGATCAACATCGTCCCCGCCGCGACCGGTGCCGCGAAGGCCATCGGCCTCGTTCTGCCCGAGCTGAACGGCAAGCTCAGCGGCTCGTCGTACCGCGTGCCCGTGCCCACCGGCTCGATCGTCGACCTCACGGTCGTCACCCCGACCGAGGGCCTGACCGCCGAGGTCATCAACGCCGCGTTCGAGAAGGCCGCTGCCGAGGGCGACCTCGTCGGATACATGAAGTACAACACCGACGCGATCGTCTCCAGCGACATCCAGCTCGACCCGCACTCGTCGGTGTTCGACGCCGGCCAGACCAACGTGTCGGGCAACCTGGTCAAGATCTCGTCCTGGTACGACAACGAGTGGGGCTACTCGAACCGCCTCGTCGACCTCACCGAGCTCGTCGCCAGCAAGCTCTGACGATGGCTCTGCGCACCCTCGATTCGCTGGGTTCGCTCGCAGGCAAGCGCGTCATCGTCCGTGTCGACTTCAACGTCCCCCTGAAGGACGGCGTCATCACGGACGATGGCCGCGTGCGTGCGGCCATCCCCACGCTCCGCGCGTTGGTCGAGCAGGGGGCGCGCGTCATCGCGGTCTCCCACCTCGGCCGCCCCGACGGCGCACCGGACGCGAAGTACAGCCTCGCTCCGGTCGCGTCGCGTCTGTCCGAGCTGCTCGGCCAGGAGGTCGCGTTCGCGACCGACACCGTCGGCGACTCGGCTCGTGACGTCGTCGCCGCCCTCGCGGACGGTCAGGTCGCCGTCCTCGAGAACCTCCGCTTCAACGCGGGGGAGACGGCTAAGGATGACTCGGCCCGCCGCGCCTTCGCCGAGCAGCTCGCCGCCCACGGCGACGCGCTCGTCTCGGACGGGTTCGGTGTCGTGCACCGCAAGCAGGCGTCGGTCTATGACCTCGCCGAGCTCCTGCCGTCCGCTGCCGGCCTTCTGATCGAGAAGGAGGTCGACGTCCTCGACCGCCTCACCGAACGCCCTGAGCGTCCCTACGCGGTCGTTCTGGGCGGTTCCAAGGTCAGCGACAAGCTCGGCGTCATCGAGCACCTCCTGCCGCGCGTGGACAAGATCCTCGTCGGCGGCGGCATGCTCTTCACCTTCCTCGCGGCACAGGGCCACAAGGTCGGCAAGAGCCTCCTCGAGGTCGACCAGCTCGACACCGTCCGCGGCTACATGGAGACGGCGCGCGAGCGCGGCGTCGAGCTGATCCTGCCGGTCGACGCCGTGATGGCGTCGGGCTTCGCGGCGGACGCGGACCACGTCGTGGCATCCGCCGACGCCCTCGAGGACACCGACTTCGGTGCCGACGGCATGGGACTGGACATCGGCCCGAAGACGGCGGAGCAGTTCGCCGAGGCGATCCGCGGCGCGAAGACGGTCTTCTGGAACGGCCCGATGGGCGTATTCGAGATGGAGGCCTTCGCCGCCGGGACGAAGACGGTCGCACAGGCGCTCACCGAGGTCGACGGTCTGTCGGTCGTCGGCGGCGGCGATTCGGCCGCTGCCGTCCGGCAGCTCGGCTTCGCCGACGACGATTTCGGCCACATCTCCACCGGTGGTGGAGCCAGCCTCGAGTTCCTCGAGGGTAAGAAGCTGCCCGGATTGGAGATCCTCGGATGGGAAGCGTGACCCGTAAGCCGCTCATCGCCGGCAACTGGAAGATGAACCTCGACCACCTGCAGGCGGTCGCGTTCGTCCAGAAGCTGCATTGGACGCTGAAGGATGCGGCGCACGAGACCGACTCGGTCGAGGTGGCGGTCTTCCCGCCGTTCACCGACCTCCGCACCGTGCAGACGCTCATGGACGCCGACAAGATCCCGTTCGCCCTCGGCGCGCAGGACGTGTCGGCGAAGGATTCTGGAGCGTACACGGGCGAGGTCTCGGGCGCGTTCCTGAAGAAGCTCGACGTGCACTACGTGATCATCGGTCACTCGGAGCGTCGCGAGTACCACGCGGAGTCAGACGAGATCGTCGCCGGAAAGGTGCAGGCCGCGCTCCGGCACGGTCTCGTACCCGTGATCTGCGTCGGTGAGACGCTCGAGCAGCGCGAGGAGTCCGGCCCCACGGCCGTGTCCGTCGCGCAGCTGCGCGCCGCCCTCGAGGGTGTCGCGTCGGACGCGGACATCGTCGTGGCGTACGAGCCCGTCTGGGCGATCGGCACCGGTCAGGTCGCATCGCCCGAGCAGGCTCAGGAAGTCTGCGCGGCGCTGCGATCGGTGGTCGCGGATTCCCTGGGGGATGCCGCAGCCGAGCGCACCCGCATCCTCTACGGCGGATCGGTCAAGTCGGGCAACATCGCCAGCTTCATGCGCGAGCCCGACGTCGATGGAGCCCTCGTCGGTGGTGCGAGCCTGCTGGCGGACGAGTTCGCCGCGATCATCCGATACCAGAAGCACGTCGGCGTATGACCTCGAGCGGTGCGGCGCCTCACGGCGTCGCACCGCTCAGCCGGTATACTCGTGCGAACGCCGAGTCATTCGGCGACCCGAAAGGCTTTCAACGACTGTGGACATCCTCCAGCTTGTGCTGCAGGTGCTGCTGGGACTCACCAGCCTCCTGCTCACGCTCCTGATCCTTCTGCACAAGGGCCGCGGCGGCGGCCTCTCCGACATGTTCGGCGGCGGTATGAGCTCGGCGATGGGCTCTTCGGGCCTCGCTGAGCGCAACCTCAACCGCTTCACGGTCGTCCTGGCGCTCGTGTGGTTCGTCTCGATCGTGGCCCTCGGCCTGATCACGAAGTTCCAGAGCATCTGATGGCGACCGGGGGGAACGCGATTCGGGGCACCCGCGTGGGTGCGGGCCCGATGGGGGAGCAGGACCACGGTCACCACGCCGACCGTGTGGCGGTCTCGTATTGGGATGCCCTCGGAAACGAGACGGTGCGCTATTTCGCAGCCGGGATCGCCGAGGACGAGATCCCCGAGACGATCGACTCGCCGCACTCCGGTCTTCCGGCAGGTCGCGACAAGGCCAATCCGCCGGCGCTGGCCAAGACCGAGCCGTACAAGACGCACCTCGCGTACGTGAAGGAGCGGCGCTCCGACGAAGAAGCGGAGTCGATCCTCGGCGACGCTCTGCAGCAGCTGCGCGAGCGGCGCGGTCAGGACTGAGCGGCGCTCGACGCACCACGACAGACCCCGGGTTCGTTCAGAACTCGGGGTCTATCAGTTCCTCCGGGACGTTCTTCGCGGCAGCCTCATCCACGAAGAACACGGTCTGCTTCCGCCCCTTCGCGCCGGCCGCCGGGACCGAGTGGTAGCTCGCGCCGGCGAGGGCCAGCCCCAGCGCCGACGCCTTGTCCGTACCGGGCAGGACGAGCCACACCCGCCGGGACGAGTTGATGACCGGTCGCGTCAGGGTGATCCGGTCGGACGGTGGCACGGGAGAGTCCCGCACGGCGAGGACCGAGTGGTCGGTGTCGCCGATCTCGCTCCGGTCGGGGAACAGCGAGGCGATGTGCCCGTCCGGTCCCACCCCCAGGAAGGCGATGGTGAATCGGGGCCAAGCCTGCCCGGCCGCACCGTACTCCGCGAGCTCAGCGGCGTAATCGGTCGCGGCCTCGTCATGGCTCCGACCCGCACCCGCTGCCGAGATCGGGTGGATGTTCTGCTCGGGGACGTCGATCTGCGACAGGAACGCGTGACGGGCCGCCACCTCGTTGCGGGCAGGATCGTCGGCCGCGACGAAGCGCTCGTCACCCCACCAGAAGTGAACCTTCGACCAGTCCACATCGCGACGGGCTGAGCTTTCGCCGGCTGCCTGGAGGACGGACGTACCCGCCGTGCCGCCGGTCAGCAGGACGTGCGTGGTCTTCCCCTCGCTCGCGCGTGAAGAGATCCGTTGGAAGAAGCGCTTCGCGACACCTTCGGCCAGGGTCCGGGCATCCGGACTGACGACGACGCGCTTCTCCGCGCGGAACTCCGACATGCGACTCCTACCTCGTGGGAGGGTCGAGGAGCTCCCACCCTTCGGTGATGACTCGACCATACAAGAGGTCGGGATCGAGACGGCGCAGCTCCTCCGCGAGGCACTCCCGCAGCGACCGGCGCGGCAGAACGATGTCGTGCGTGGGCTGACCGGGCTGGGTGAGCGTCGCATCCGTCGCGCTGGTGCGCTCCAGGACGATGTCGCCCGACTCGCGTGAGAGCGTGACCGATCGGATGCCGTGCGTCCACTCCTCCTCGTCGGTGTAGTGCCACTCGACGGCGACGTCCAGCTTGAGGCGCAGCCATGCGGCGAGCAGCCCCGTGGACGGCGAACTCCCCGCGCCCACGACCGTGACAGCGGAGACCTGCTCGAACGGCGGCTGGTCCAGGACAGCGGCGAGCTGTTCCCGCCAGTGCGTCAGGCGGGTCCACGCGAGATCCGTGTCGCCGGGGGCGTACGCGGAGCCGAGCTGCGCGAGACGGTCCGGTGCGAACGGCTCGGTCGAGGCATCCGTGATGCGTCGCTGAGCCATGTGGCCGATCGGCGACTGAGCCGGGTCGGTGGGCGGGTCGTCGGGCCACCAGGCCACGACCGGCGCGTCGGGGAGGAGGAGGCCGTTGACGAGGCTCTCTTGGTTGTCGGCGGCCTCGCCGCGTGCCCGAAGGACGACGACCTCGCTCGCACCGGCGTCGCCGCCGACGCGGATCTGCGCGTCGAGGCCGGTCGGAGCGTCCGGCTCGACGACGAGGACGATGACGCGCATCGGGTGCTCACGCGATGCCGCGTTGGCGGCGTCGATGGCTTCCTCGTCGAACCCTCCGGTCGAGACGATCACGAGGGTCAGGACGCGTCCGAGGGCGACGGCGCCGCCCTCTTCGCGGACGCTGACGAGCTTCTTCGCGATCGTGGACACCGTGGTGTCGGGCAGATCGACAATCATGGACGCCTCCAGACGCGGCCGTCACGGGCCAAGAGTTCATCGGCGGACGGGGGACCCCAGGAACCGGGGGAGTACTGCTCGAGCGGCTCGTCCTGCTCGGCCCAGAAGCGTTCGACCGGGTCCAGGATGCGCCACGAGAGCTCCACCTCTTCGTGCCGGGGGAACAGGGGAGGATCGCCCAGGAGGACGTCGAGGATGAGTCGTTCGTAGGCCTCGGGGCTCGACTCGGTGAACGCGTGGCCGTAGCCGAAGTCCATCGTGACGTCGCGCACCTCGTTGCCGGCGCCGGGGACCTTCGAGCCGAATCGGAGCGTCACGCCCTCGTCGGGCTGGATGCGGATGACGAGCGCGTTCTGGCCGAGCTGCAGTGCCTGCGAGCGCAGGAACAGAAGCGGGGGCGTGTGCTTGAACACGACGGCGATCTCCGTGACGCGGCGTCCGAGCCGCTTTCCGGTGCGCAGGTAGAACGGGACGCCGTTCCACCGGCGCGTCGCGATCTCGAGCTTGATGGCGGCGTACGTCTCCGTCTTCGACTGCGGATCCATGCCGTCCTCGTCGAGGAACCCGGTGACGTGCTCGCCGCCCTGCCATCCGCCGGCGTACTGACCGCGCGCGGTGGCGGTCGCGAGATCCTCGGGCAGCGTGACCGCCGCGAGGACCTTCTCCTTCTCGGCGCGCAGGTGCTCTGCGTCGAGGGAGATGGGCTCCTCCATCGCGGTGAGAGCGAGGAGCTGGAGGAGGTGGTTCTGGATGACGTCGCGTGCCGCGCCGATGCCGTCGTAGTACCCGGCACGGCCTCCCACGCCGATGTCCTCGGCCATGGTGATCTGGACGTGGTCCACGTAGTTCGCGTTCCACAGCGGCTCGTACAGCTCGTTGGCGAACCGGAGCGCCAGGATGTTCTGGACCGTCTCCTTGCCGAGGTAGTGGTCGATGCGGAAGATCGCGTCGGCCGGGAAGGCGACTTCGAGAGCCTCGTTCAGCTCGCGGGCCGTCTGCAGGTCGCTGCCGAACGGCTTCTCGATCACGACGCGGCGCCACGTGTCTCCGCCGGCGGACTCATCGACCAGTCCGGAGTCCCGCAGCTGCCGTGCCACGACCGGGAAGTCCTTGGGCGGGATCGACAGGTAGTAGGCGTGATTGCCCATGGTGCCGCGCTCGGTGTCGAGCTTCTCGACCGTCTCTCGGAGACGAGCGAAGGATGCCGGGTCGTCGAACTCGCCCTGGACGAAACGGATCCCCTGGAGGAGCTGGTTCCAGGTCTCCTCACGGAAGGGGGTGCGGGCATGCTGTCGCACCGCCTCGTACACGACCTTCGCGAAGTCCTGGTCCTCCCAGTCGCGACGCGCGAACCCGACGAGGGCGAACCCGGGGGGCAGAAGTCCGCGGTTGGCGAGGTCGTACACGGCAGGCATGAGCTTCTTGCGCGACAGATCGCCCGTCACGCCGAAGATCACGAGCGCGCTCGGCCCCGCGATGCGGTTGAGGCGACGATCGTCGGGATCGCGGAGGGGGTTGATCCCCCGCGAGATCTCAGCAACCATCGGTCAGTTCGCGCCGTCGAGGGCCTGGCGCACCGTGCCCTGCAGATCGTGCCACGAGACGATGAACTTCTCGACGCCCTCATCCTCGAGCACCTGGGTGACGTCGACGAGGTCGACCCCGGCCTCCGCCAGCTGGTCGAAGACGCGGTGAGCGTCCTCGTAGGCGCCGGTGACGGTGTCACCGGTGACCTTCGCGTGGTCGAACGTGGCCTCGAGCGTCTTCTCGGGCATCGTGTTCACGGTGCCCGGCGCGACGAGCTCGGTCACGTAGAGGGTGTCGGGAAGGGCAGGGTCCTTGACGCCGGTCGAGGCCCAGAGGGGACGCTGCACCGTCGCGCCCGCGGCGATCAGCTCGGCGGCATCCGACTGAGCGAATCGCTTCTCGAACAGCTCGTACGCCAGGCGCGCGTTGGCGACGCCCGCCTTGCCCTTCAGCGCTGCGGCTTCGCTCGTGTCGATCGCCTCGAGGCGCTTGTCGACCTCGGTGTCCACGCGCGAAACGAAGAACGAGGCAACCGAGTGGATCGTCGCGATGTCGTGACCGTTCTCCTTCGCCCGGCGCACACCCTCGAGGTACGCGTCGATGACCGCCGCGTAGCGCTCGAGGCTGAAGATGAGGGTCACGTTCACCGAGATGCCTTCGGCGAGGACGGCGCTGATGGCCGGAAGGCCCGCGAGGGTCGCGGGGATCTTGATCAGCGTGTTCGGGCGGTCGACCTTCGCCCACAGTTCCTTCGCCTGGGCGACGGTCGCGTCGGTGTCGTGTGCGAGGTCGGGGGAGACCTCGATCGACACGCGTCCGTCGACGCCGTCCGTGCGGTCGAACACGGGACGGAAGATGTCGGCCGCGTCACGCACGTCGGTGGTCGTGATCTCGAAGATCGCCGTGTCGACATCCGCGCCCTGGGCCGCAAGAGCCTGCAACGGAGCGTCGTACGAGTCGTCGTCCTTGTTGCCGATTGCGGCCTGGAAGATCGACGGGTTGGTGGTGACGCCGACGACGTCGCGCGTCTCGATCAGCTGGGCGAGGTTGCCGGTGTCGATCCGCGATCGCGAGAGGTCGTCGAGCCAGATGCTGACGCCGGCGGCGGACAGGTCCTCGGTGGGGGTGCTCATGCGTTCTCCTTGACGGTTGCGCGGGCCGCTTCGACGACCGCATCGGCGGTGACGCCGAACTTCTCGAACAGGGTCTTGTAATCGGCGGAGGCGCCGAAGTGGTCGATGCCGACGGTGCGTCCGCTGTCGCCGACGACCGCGCGCCACAGGCCCGTGGCTCCCGCCTCGACCGAGACGCGCGCCGTGACCGCGGCGGGCAGGACCGACTCGCGGTAGTCCGCATCCTGTTCGGCGAACCATTCGAGGCTGGGTGCGGACACGACGCGTGCGCCGATGCCCTCGGCGGCGAGCGTCTCGCGTGCCGCCACGGCCAGCTGGACCTCGGAGCCGGTGGCGATGAGGATCACGTCGGGCTCTCCCTCGGGAGCGTCGAGGAGCGTGTACGCACCCTTAGCGACGCCATCCGTCGTGGCGTAGCCGTTCTCTCCGCGCGGGAACACGGCGATGTTCTGGCGGGTGAGAGCGATACCCGTCGGGCCGTCCTGGCGGCGGAGGATCTCGAGCCAGGCCGCGGCCGTCTCGTTCGCATCGGCGGGACGGACGACCGTGAAGTTCGGGATGAGCCGCAGCGTCGCGAGCTGCTCGATCGGCTGGTGCGTCGGGCCGTCCTCGCCGAGGGCAACGGAGTCGTGGGTCCACACGAACACCGAGGGGATGTTCATGAGGGCGGCCAGTCGCACCGCCGGGCGCATGTAGTCGCTGAAGATCAGGAACGTCCCGCCGAACGGACGGGTCGGACCGTGCAGCTTGATGCCGTTGACGATCGCGCCCATGGCGTGTTCGCGGATGCCGAAGTGCAGCACGCGTCCATAGGGGTCGCCCGACCACTCGTGCGTGGACCACTCGGCCGGGATGAAGCTCTTCGCGTCCTTGATCGTCGTCAGGTTCGACTCGGCGAGGTCGGCCGAACCGCCCCAGAGCTCGGGGAGTTCGGCGGCGAGGGCGTTGAGGACGAGGCCCGAAGCGGCACGGGTCGAGACGTCCTTGCCGGCCTCGAAGGAGGGGAGGGCGTCGGCGATTCCGTCGGGCAGGGCTGCCGCCTCGAGGCGGTCGAGCAGCGCCTTCCGCTCGGGGTTCGCGGCGGCCCAGGCGTCGAAGGACTCCTGCCAGGCGGCGCGGTCGGTCGCTGCGCGCTGGGCGAGCGAACGGGTGTGGGCGAGGACCTCGTCCGCGACGGCGAAGTTCTCTTCGGGGTCGAAGCCGAGGACCTTCTTCGTGGCAGCGAGTTCGTCGGCGCCGAGGGCGGAACCGTGGATCTTTCCCGAGTTCTGCTTGCCGGGCGAGGGCCAGCCGATGATCGTCTTGAGGACGATGAGGGAGGGCTTGGACGTCTCGGCCTTGGCGGCCTCGATCGCGGCGTGGAGGGCAGCGACATCCTCGACGTACTCGCCGGTCTTCTTCCAGTCGACCGTCTGCACCTGCCAGCCGTAGGCCTCGTACCGGGCCTGCACGTCCTCGGTGAAGGCGACGTTGGTGTCGTCCTCGATCGAGATCTGGTTCGAGTCGTAGATCGCGATCAGGTTGCCGAGCTGCTGGTGGCCCGCGAGCGAACCGGCCTCCGAGGTGACACCCTCCTGGAGGTCGCCGTCACCGGCGATGACGAAGATGTGGTGGTCGAACGGCGAGGTGCCGGCTTCGGCCTCGGGGTCGAAGAGACCGCGCTCGTACCGGGCGGCGTAGGCGAAGCCGACGGCCGAGGCGAGCCCCTGGCCGAGCGGACCCGTCGTGATCTCCACACCCTTCGTGTGGCCGTACTCGGGGTGGCCGGGGGTCAGCGAGCCCCAGGTGCGGAGCGCCTTCAGGTCATCGAGCTCGAGACCGAAGCCGCCGAGGTAGAGCTGCACGTACTGCGTCAGCGACGAGTGACCGGCGGACAGGATGAACCTGTCGCGACCGAGCCAGTGGGTGTCGGCGGGATCGTGGCGCAGCACACGCTGATAGAGCAGGTACGCCGCGGGCGCGAGGCTCATCGCGGTCCCCGGGTGGCCGTTGCCGACCTTCTCGACGGCATCCGCCGCCAGCACCCGCGCGGTGTCCACCGCGCGTCGATCGATCTCGTCCCAAACCAGCTCTGACACCTGGAAGCCTTTCGTCGGTGAGTCGGCGCGGACGACTGCTGATCATTGAAGAAGAGGGACGTCCCGCGTCGGGATTTTCAGCATATCGACCCGAGGCACCCGCCGAGGCCGGGGCGGCGCTCTGTGACGTGCGCTGTCAGCGAAGCGTCCGATCCCGTCGAGAAGTACCGCCCGCGGAGGATGCCGTAGACTCGGGGGACGATCTACACGGCAGGGGCGATGGCACTCACGGACACCGGCGCGCGCGTATCCGCGCCCGCTCGACAGTCGTTCGGCCGAACCCTCCGCGCGTACGTCCAGCTGACGAAGCCGCGGGTTCTCGAACTGCTGCTCGTCACGACGATCCCGGTGATGTTCCTGGCCGCGAACGGTCTCCCTGATCTCTGGCTGATCCTCGCGACGGTTCTGGGCGGCGCCATGAGCGCAGGCTCGGCGGCATCCTTCAACATGTACCTCGATCGCGACATCGATGCGCACATGAAGCGCACCGAGAACCGACCGCTCGTCACGGGTGAGGTCTCACCCCGCGGCGCGCTCGTCTTCTCGTGGACGCTCGCCATCGTGTCCACGGTGTGGCTCTGGGTGTTCACGAACTGGGTCGCCGCAGCCCTCAGCGCCGCAGCCATCTTCTTCTACGTCGTGATCTACACGATCCTTCTCAAGCGCCGCACCGAGCAGAACATCGTGTGGGGCGGGATCGCCGGGTGCTTCCCGGTCATCATCGGGTGGTCGGCCGTCACGGGTTCTCTCACGTGGACGCCCTTCATCCTGTTCCTGCTCGTGTTCCTCTGGACGCCGCCGCACTACTGGCCGCTGTCCATGAAGTACAAGGGCGACTACGCGGAGGTCGACGTGCCGATGCTCGGTGCGACCCGCGACGGTGCACAGGTCGGCCTGCAGGTCATCCTCTACGCGTGGGCGACCATCGCGAGTTCACTCCTGCTGATCCCGGTCGCCGGCATGGGCATCGTCTACACCGTGTCCGCGCTCGTGTTCGGCGGCTGGTTCATCTACGAGTCCCACGTCCTGTACGCACGTGCTGTGCGCGGCGACAAGATCCAGCCGATGCGCGTGTTCCACGCCTCCATCACGTACTTGACGCTGCTGTTCGTCGCCATCGCGATCGACCCGCTGCTGCCGTTCTGACCGCAGCGGGCCGATCACTCGGTCAGCGTGCCGCGCCGTCGAGGACGGGCTCGGTCGTGTCGTGGTCTTCCGGCTGGTCGACGGGCTCGATGGCGTCGTCCGCCTCGGGTGCAGTCTGCGCCTGAGGGGTGACGGCGAAGGCGCGCAGGGCGCCCAGCATGAAGGCCAACAGGAGGCCGATCGCGCCGACGCCGATCAGGATCGCGCCCAGGACAGCCCAGATCTGCCCGACATAGACCTCCACGCCGGTCGCGGTACCGGCGGTCAGCGCGGTCTCCATCGTCCCGAGCTTGTCGATCAGGACGACGGCGCCGGCGGCGCTGGATGCGAGGGAGCCTGCCACGAGCAGCCAGAACGGGATGCTGCGGGTCAGGCGGGGGCGGGTGTTCATCGAATCTCCTCCGGGTCGGAGCCGTCCGGATTCGAACGGCCCGGGCCACTGTGGTCGATGGACCCTGCGGGAGGTGATGCGGAACCTATGAACTTTCAGTGAGAGGTGGCGACGTCTTCGGCCGGTACGGGCGCCTTGAGGCGCAGGATGACCACGGTCATGGTGGCCGCCGTCAGTGCAGCGAGCACCATGTGGACGCCGACCGCGATCTCGGGGAGACCGTTGCGCGCCTGGTAGAGACCCACCGCGATCTGGACCGCTTCGGCGAGCAGGAGGACGGAGATCCACGTGCGGGGCCGCAGGCGCTTCGCCCAGGCGACGCCGACCAGCACGAGCGTCAGAGCGAGAAGCGTGTATCCCGGCCAGGCGTGGACGTGCTCGAGGATCTCGGCGTTGAAGCCGTTCCGGCCGGCCGCCGCGTCGCCCGAGTGGGGGCCGGCGCCGGTGGTGAGGACTCCGAAAGCGATCGTCACCGCGAGGACGGCGGTCGTGGCGTGCGCGAGCCCGGCGTACCACGTCGGTACCACGCGGAGGCGGGGGGCGGCCGGCTCCTTCATGCGCACGAGGAATGCGGCGCAGACGCAGACGAGGACCAGCGATACGACGTAGTGGAAGCCGACGATGAACGGGTTCAGGCCCGTCAGGACCGTGATGCCGCCGACGATGGCCTGCGCGACGACGCCGCCGAGGACGATGAGCGCCATGACGAACAGGTCGCGGCGGGCACGCCGCATCCGCCACACGAGGATGACGACGATCAGCGCGAGGATGCCGACGAGCCCCGTCAGCGTCCTGTTGCCGAACTCGATGACGCCGTGGATGCCCATCTCGGGAGTCGCCACGAGCGATTCCGGCGTGCAGGTGGGCCACGTAGGGCAGCCGAGGCCGGAGCCGGTGAGCCGGACGGCGCCGCCGGTGCCGATGATGAGCGTCTCGGCGATGAACGAGAGCCAGGCCACGAGGGGCAGCAGACGCGGCATCCGCGTGACGGGCGGGGCGGTCGGTGTCGACGCGGTGATGAGCATGGGGTCGCCTCCGGGCGAGGGCCGGCACGCCGCGGGGGACGGCCGTGCCTGTAGAATGAAGCAGTCGGCGAGCGCGATCCCCATCGCAGCCCGCACAACGATTCTAGGCGCGGTATCGCGTCGTCAGAGCGGCCAGCAGCGGCATCCCCCTCGTGCACTCCTCTCACGGGAGGGAATGCCGGAACGGATGACACCGTTGCCGCCCGTGAGGAGGAAATTCATGTCGGATGTGCTCATCGACCGTCCCGAACTCGAAGGCCTGGGGGTGTACGAGTTCGGCTGGCACGACGCGGATGCCGCCGGTGCCATCGCCCAGCGAGGTATCAACGAGGACGTGGTCCGCGGGATCTCCGCTCTCAAGAGCGAACCCGAATGGATGCTGAAGACCCGCCTCAAGGGGTACCAGCTCTTCGGGCGCAAGCCCATGCCGACGTGGGGCGCCGACCTCTCGGGCATCGACTTCGACAACATCAAGTACTTCGTGCGCTCGACCGAGAAGCAGGCGCAGACGTGGGAGGACCTCCCCGAGGAGATCCGCAACACGTACGAGAAGCTCGGCATCCCCGAGGCGGAGCGTCAGCGCCTCGTCGCCGGCGTCGCCGCTCAGTACGAGTCCGAGGTCGTCTACCACCAGATCCGCGAGGACCTGGAGCAGCAGGGTGTCATCTTCATGGACACCGACACAGCACTGCGCGAGCACCCCGAGTTCTTCGAGGAGTACTTCGGCACGGTCATCCCCGCGGGCGACAACAAGTTCGCCGCGCTGAACACCGCTGTGTGGTCGGGTGGCTCGTTCGTCTACGTCCCCAAGGGCGTGCACGTCGAGATCCCGCTCCAGGCCTACTTCCGCATCAACACCGAGAACATGGGCCAGTTCGAGCGGACGCTGATCATCGCCGACGAGGACAGCTACGTCCACTACATCGAGGGTTGCACCGCTCCCATCTACAAGAGCGACTCGCTGCACTCGGCCGTCGTCGAGATCATCGTGAAGAAGAACGCCCGCGTTCGGTACACGACGATCCAGAACTGGTCGAACAACGTCTACAACCTCGTCACCAAGCGCGCCGTCGCCCATGAGGGCGCGACCATGGAATGGGTCGACGGCAACATCGGCTCCAAGGTGACGATGAAGTACCCGTCGATCTACCTGATGGGCGAGCACGCCAAGGGCGAGACCCTGTCCGTCGCTTTCGCCGGTCCCGGCCAGCACCAGGACGCCGGCGCGAAGATGATCCACATGGCGCCGTACACCCAGTCGTCGATCGTCTCGAAGTCGATCGCGCGCGGCGGCGGCCGCGCCGGCTACCGCGGTGAGGTGCGGGTGGACGCCAACGCGCACCACTCGGCCAACACGGTCCGCTGCGACGCGCTGCTGGTCGACACGATCTCGCGCTCCGACACGTACCCGGCGATCGACATCCGCGTCGACGACGTCCAGCTCGGCCACGAGGCGACCGTCTCGAAGGTCAGCGAGGAGCAGCTGTTCTACCTCATGAGCCGCGGCATGCCCGAGGACGAGGCGATGGCGATGATCGTGCGCGGCTTCATCGAGCCGATCGCCCGCGAACTGCCCATGGAGTACGCCCTCGAGCTGAACAAGCTCATCGAGATGGGCATGGAAGGATCCGTCGGCTGATGACGACAGCGACTAAGGCCCCCGCATCCGATGCGAAGGGCCACATCGACCCTGCGGCGAAAGTGACCGACCGGAACGTTCCCGTGCAGACCCGCTCGGAGCGTCCGTGGTCATTCGACCCGGCCGACTTCGGCGCGCCGACCGGCCGCGAGGTCAACTGGAAGCACACGCCGCTCGACCGCGTCGCCGCGCTGCTGGCCGACGAGCCCGCTCCGCACGACGTCATCGGCGTCGAGGTGACCGGACCGGATGCCGTCGAGCACCGCCGTCTGCAGAAGGACGAGGCGCCCCGTGGCGAGGTCTTCCGCCCCGAGGATGTCGTCAGCGCGATCGCGTGGGCTCAGGAGCCCGAGGCGCCGCTCATCCGGATCCCCGCGAACACCGAGATCGACGAGCCCGTCGTCGTGACCCTCACCGGTCGCGGGGGCGTCGCTCATGCGCACGTCGTCATCGAGGCGCAGGTGAATTCGCGCGGTACCGTCGTGCTGCGCCACGAGGGAACCGCCGCTCAGGCGCAGAACGTCGAGATCATCGTCCGTGACGGCGCCGCCCTCACGGTCGTGTCGGTCCAGCGATGGGACGACGACGCCGTGCACCTCGCCGCGCACCAGGCCCGCGTGGACCGCGATGCGACCCTCACCCACATCGTCGTCAGCCTGGGCGGCGGCCTCGTGCGGGTGAACCCGTCGGTAGAGCTCGCCGGTTCCGGCGCGCAGGGACGCCTGTACGGTCTCTCGTTCGCCGACGCGGGGCAGCATCTCGAGAGCCAGGTCTACCTCCACCACAAGGGCGACCACACGAACGGCGACGTCCTGTACAAGAGTGCGCTGCAGGGTGCCTCGGCGCGGACCGTCTGGATCGGCGACGTCCTCATCGGACCGGATGCCGTCGGTACCGACTCCTACGAAGCGAACCGTAACCTCGTCCTCACCGACGGAGCTCGCGCAGACTCCATCCCGAACCTCGAGATCGAGACCGGCGACATCGTCGGTGCCGGGCACGCGAGCGCGACGGGCCGGTTCGACGACGAGCAACTCTTCTACCTGCAGGCCCGCGGGATCGACGAGGAGCAGGCACGACGTCTGGTCGTCCTCGGCTTCCTCGCCGAGATCGTCCAGAAGATCGGCATCCCGTCCCTCGAGGACGAGTTCATCGCCGCCATCGAGGCGGAGCTCGTCGGGGAGGTCACGCGATGACCGCCGAGAAGGTGCTCCAGCTGAGCGAGCTCGAGCAGGACACCGCCGTGCGCGTCGAGGTCGGCGGTGTCGCCATCTCCGTGGTGCTCGACGGTCAGGGCGAGGTCCACGCGATCGGCGACACCTGCACGCACGGTGACATCTCGCTGGCGGACGGCTTCGTCGAGGGCGAAACGCTCGAATGCTGGGCGCACGGGTCCGCGTTCTCGCTCCGCACCGGCCGCCCCCTGAATCTCCCGGCCTACGAGCCGGTGCCCGTCTACGTGGTCACGATCGACGGGGACGACATCCTCATCGATCCCGCCGTGACCAAAGCCGTGAACTGAAGAAAGAAGCTGACATGTCTGTCCTCGAGATCCGCGACCTCCATGTGACCGTCGAGACGGAAGCCGGCGAGACCCCGATCCTCAACGGCGTCACCCTCACCGTCCGCACGGGCGAGACCCACGCCATCATGGGCCCGAACGGCTCCGGCAAGTCGACGCTCGCGTACACGATCGCCGGCCACCCCAAGTACACCGTCACGGGTGGCACCATCACCCTCGACGGCGAGGACGTCCTCGCGATGTCGGTCGACGAGCGTGCGCGCGCCGGTCTTTTTCTGGCGATGCAGTACCCGGTCGAGATCCCCGGTGTGACGGTCACGAACTTCCTGCGTACCGCCAAGACGGCGATCGACGGCGAAGCGCCGTCGATCCGCTCGTGGACGAAGGACGTGAAGGGCGCCATGCAGAACCTGCGCATGGACCCGAAGTTCGCCGCCCGCAACGTCAACGAGGGCTTCTCCGGCGGCGAGAAGAAGCGCCACGAGATCCTGCAGCTCGAGCTCCTGAAGCCCAAGCTCGCCATCCTCGACGAGACGGACTCCGGCCTCGACGTCGATGCGCTCAAGATCGTCTCCGAGGGCGTCAACCGCGCCAAGGAGGAGAGCGACATGGGCGTCCTGCTCATCACCCACTACACCCGCATCCTCCGCTACATCCAGCCCGACTTCGTCCACGTCCTCGTGAACGGTCGCGTCGCTGAGGAAGGCGGCCCGGAGCTCGCAGCGCGGCTGGAGGACGAGGGTTACGACCGTTTCCTCGCCCCGGTCGGCGGCGAGCAGGCCTAGGATCGTCGCATGACCGAGACGCTCGCACCCGAGAAGTACGACGAGGTCACCGAGGCGCTCAAGGACGTCATGGACCCCGAGTTGGGGGTCAATATCGTCGACCTCGGCTTGATCTACGACCTGGGATGGGACGACGAGAACGACGCACTCGTCATCCACATGACCCTGACGTCGGCCGGCTGCCCCCTGACGGACGTCCTCGAGGAACAGACCGGCCAGGCGCTCGACGGCGTCGTGGACCGATTCCGTATCAACTGGGTCTGGATGCCGCCGTGGGGACCGGAGAAGATCACCGATGACGGTCGCGACATGATGCGCGCGCTCGGATTCTCGATCTGACCCGAAGACCGCGGCCACCCGGCCGATGGAAGAAGCGGTGCGACTGTGTCGCACCGCTTCTTCAGTTCTCCGACCGGCCGAGTCGCCAGTAGCCCATGAAGGCGACGGCACGGCGGTCGACGCCGACCTCGCTCACCAGGTGACGACGCAGTGCCTTGATGGCTGAGGCCTCGCCGGCCAGCCACGCGTACAGCGGCGCGCTCTTCAGGGCGGCTCCACCCTTCGCCGTGCGGGGGACCTCCCACAGGATGTCGTGGTCGACGTCGATCTCCTCGACCTCCGCACCGATACCGCGGGGTGCGAGACGGTGGGCGACCTCGCTGACGGCGGCGATGAGGTGATCGTGTCGGCGGTTCTCGCCCGCCCGGGCCGCGGTGATGAGCTCGAATCCCGGATGAGTGGGCAGATACGCGATGTCATCGGCATGCGGCACCTCGAGGACGACGACGCCGCGAGCGTCGGCGGGGAGCTGCTCCAGAATGCGGGCGATCGCGGGCGCCGCGGTCTCGTCTCCCGCGAGGAGGATGTTCTCCGTCTTGGCGGGCGGGACGAAGTCGATGCCGTAATTGACGCCCGTGTGGGAGGTCGTCGGCGCGAGGATCAGCACCTCGTCGCCTGCCTTCGCCTCGGCGATCCACGCCGAAGCGGGGCCCATGACGTCGTGCGCCACCATGTCGATGTCGACCTCGTTGGCCTCGTTCCGCACGGCGCGAGTCGTGTACGTCCGCATCACGGGACGGGCGTCGTCGGGCAGTGCGCGCCACTGGTCGTACCAGTCCTCACCGGTGGGCATCGAGTCGATCGGCGCGGTCGGAGTGGGGAAGAGGATCTTCACCCGCTGGTCGAACCCCGGGTCACCGTAGGCGGAGAGCGCGGTGTCCTTGAAGGTGAAGCGGCGGAAACTGGGGGTCACGTCTGCGACGAACGCCACCGGTGCACGGAAGAAGGCCATGGTGTTGAGGGACATCGGTCACTCCGGGTATCAGCTGACGGCGCCGTCGAGGCGCGCGGGGACGTGGTGTCGACCGATGGGGAGAACCAGCGGTCGACCGGTGAGCGGGTCGGGGATGACGCGGCTGTCGAGACCGAAGACCTCGTAGACCGTCTCCGCAGTCAGGACCTGCTCAGGAGCGCCGGAAGCATAGATCCGTCCGGCGGACATCGCGACCAGGTTGTCGGCGTAGCGTGCGGCCAGGTTGAGATCGTGGAGCACCATGACGATGGTGGTTCCGCGCGACCGGTTGAGGTCGGTCAGCAGGTCGAGCACATCGATCTGGTGGCTCACGTCGAGGAACGTCGTCGGCTCGTCGAGCAGGAGGACATCCGTCTGCTGGGCGAGGGCCATCGCGATCCAGACGCGCTGGCGCTGGCCGCCGGAGAGCTCATCGACGGGACGGTCCGCGATCGCGACGATGTCGGTCGCTTCGAGGGCTTCTGCCACGGCGTTGTCGTCCGCCGGCGTCCAGCGTGCGAGCGGCCCGTGGTGGGGAGTACGTCCGCGACTGACGAGGTCGGAGACGGCGATCCCCTCGGGAGCGATCGGCGACTGCGGCAGCAATCCGAGATCGCGGGCGACCTGCTTGGTCGGCATCCGGTGGATGTCCTTGCCGTCGAGGAGGACCTGACCTGCTCTGGGGGGGAGGAGGCGCGCCATCGCCTTGAGCAGGGTCGACTTGCCGCAGGCGTTCGCGCCGACGATCGCTGTGACTTTGCCTGCGGGAACGGTGAGATCCAGCGTGTCGACGATCGTCCGGTCACCGTAGGCGAGCGAGATCCCCGCCGCGGTGAGGGTGCGGTGGGCGGTCATAGGGTGCCTCCCGAGCGGCTGCTGCGGATGAGAAGGAAGATGAGGTACGGCGCGCCGAGCACGCCCGTGACCACGCCGACGGGCAGTCGGAGACCGAGGAGATACTGTCCGACGAAGTCCGCGACGAGCACCAGGAGGGCGCCGAACAAGCCGGCGACGAGGACGGGGGATCCGACGGGTCCCAGCATCCGTGCCGCGATGGGGCCAGCCAGGAAGGCGACGAACGAGATGGGTCCTGCCGCCGCGGTCGCGAACGCCAGCAGGGTCACGGCGGCGATGATGAGCATGACGCGCCGACGCTCGACGGGGACTCCGAGCGCTGCGGCGGTGTCGTCGCCGAGTCGCATCAGCTCGAGGTCGCGCGAGAGCCAGAGGATGACGGGGACTCCGATCACCACGGCGACGGCGAGAGGGACGGCCTCGTTCCAGGATGCGCCGTTGAGGTTGCCCGTGATCCAGCGCATCGCGGCCTGGAGGTCCCACTCCGCGGCCCGCGACAGGACGTACGCCACGACGCTGTTGAAGATCGCGGCGACGCCGATCCCGATGAGGATGAACCTGGCGCCCGCCCCGCCGTCCTTGAACGCCAGGAGGTAGATGGACAGGGCGGTGACCAGAGCACCCACTGTGGCGAGGATCGCGACCGGGGTCTGGTCGAGCGAGAGGAACACGATTCCGACGACGGCCGCGGCGCTGGCCCCCGCGTTGATTCCGATGATGTCGGGGCTGGCGAGCGGGTTGCGGAGCATGGTCTGGAACACCGCGCCGCCGATGCCGAAGCAGGCTCCCGCGAGCAGGCCGACCGTCGAACGGGGCAGTCGGAGCTCGCCGACCGTGAACGAGGCGCCGGGAACGAGCTGCCCGGTGATGACGCCCCAGACCTCGGCGGGGGAGTAGAAGCTCTGACCCACCATCAGCGAAACGAGGTAGGTGGCCGCGACGGCGATCACGAGAATGCTCGTGACGAGCACACGTCGACGCGCTCTGCGTGCTCGACCTCGCGTGACGAGGTCGAGCGTCGACTGCTGAACGGATGCCGCGGTCACAGTGCACGCATCTTCTGTCGACGCACGATGGCGATGAAGAACGGGGCGCCGATGAGCGCGGTGACCACACCGACCTCGACTTCCTGCGGCGGGGCGATCACACGACCGACGACGTCCGCGACGGTGAGGAGGCCGCCACCGACGAGCGCCGAGATAGGCAGGAGCCACCGGTGATCGGGGCCGACGAGAAGCCGGCAGACGTGCGGGACGATGAGGCCGACGAACCCGATGGGGCCGGCGACGGCGGTCGCCGCTCCGCAGAGGATGACGGCTCCGAGCGCGGCCAGGAGCCGCGCCGTCTGCACCCGCTCGCCGAGGCCCGCGGCGAGGTCGTCGCCGAGTGCCAGGGAGTTGAGGCCGCCGGCGGAAGCGAAGCAGATCGCTGCGCCGACGATGAGGAACGGGAGGACGAGGAGGATCTTGTCGGGGGATGCTCCGCCGACTCCGCCGATCTGCCAGAAACGGAAGACGCTCATGACGTCGATGCGGGGGAGCAGGATCGCGCTGATCAGCGAGGTGAAGGCGACCGCGGTCGCGGCGCCCGCCAGCGCAAGTTTCAGCGGGCTGGCGCCGCCCCGGCCGAGCGAACCCACCGTGTAGACGAACACGGCGGCGACGGCAGCGCCGAGCATGGCGAGCCAGATGTAACCGAAGGCATCCGTGATCCCGAAGAAGGCGAGCCCGACGACGACGGCGAGAGAGGCGCCGCCGTTGATCCCGAGGATCTGCGGGTCCGCGAGGGGGTTTCGCGTCACACCCTGCATGACGGTCCCTGCCACGGCGAGCGCCGCCCCGATGAGCAGGGCGAGGATCGTCCGCGGCACGCGCTTCGCGACGGCGGCGGCGGATGCCGTGTCGACGTCCCCGGACAACCCTGCCCAGATGTCGTTGATTTCCACGGATCTCGCCCCCAGCGTCACAGACAGGACTGCAGCCACAGCCACGAAGGCGATGAGTGCGACCAGCCAGATCACACGCCGACGCCGCGGTCGCCGTCGCAGGGACGGGACCGCGGTGGCGGCGGGAGCGAGAGTAGTGGACACGTGGATCGATCCGAAGGGCTCAGGAAGCCTTCTTCGCCGCCTCACCGAGCATCTTGACGAACTCCGCGGTGTGGGGGTCGGTGATCGAGAGCGGGGTCGGGTTGGCTGCTGCCGCGAGCGGGTCGTTCACCGACGGCAGGACGACGACGGCCCCGTTCTTCACGGCGGGGATGCGGGACAGCAGCGGGTCCGCCTGCATGGCGGCCAGCGTCGAGTCGTCCCCGTACGTCACGAGCACCTGCAGGTCACTGAACCGCTCGATGTCCTCCGTGCTGTTGACGATCCAGAACTCCTTCGAGGTCTTCGACTGCTCCTCGATGGTCTTCGGAGGCACGGTGCCGAGATCCTTCAGGAACTTCGCGCGGGGGTCTTCGAGCGTGTAGAAGCCGATCTGGCTGAGGTTGCTCGGGTCGAAAGAGCTGAACATCGCCTTCTTGCCGGCGATCTCCGGGTACTTCGCCACCTCGTCGTCGAGGGTCTTCGTCAGCGTCGACACGAGGTCTTCCGCCTGCGTCTTCAGCCCCAGCGCGGTGCCGTTGGTGATCGTCATGTCCTGCCACGTGGTGCCCCACGCGACCTCCGGGTAGGCGACGACGGGCGCGATCTTGCTGAGCTTGTCGTAGTCCGCCTGGGTCAGCCCCGAGTACGCGGCGAGGATGACATCGGGTCGGGAGTCGGCGACTCCCTCGAAGTCGATGCCCTGCGCCTCGTCGAACAGCGTGGGCGTCTTGGCACCGAGCTCCGTGAGCTTGTCCTCCACCCAGGGCAGGACACCGTCGCCGTCGTCATCGCCCCACGTCACCTTGGGCATTCCCACCGGAACGACGCCCAGGGCGAGGGCTGCTTCCTGGTTGCCCCACGCCACCGTGGCGACGCGCTCGGGCTTCTTCGCGATGGTGGTCTTACCGAACGCGTTCTCGACGGTGACGGGGAATGCGTCGCCGGCAGCTGCAGACGATGAGCCACCACCCGCGGCCGGCGCGGCGTTGGTCGCGCACCCGGTCAGAACGAGGACGGATGCTGCGGCGAGGGCGAGGGCAGTGCGGATGCGAGGCACGGAGGTCTCCTGAGGGGAATGATTAGGGTCGCCTAACCTTACCCCGAGCCGGACGGCTCCGGAAACCAGAGGTCACCTGTCAGAGGCGACTCTCGGCGTCGCCCGCGGACCGAACGCTCGCACCGCTTGCCGGGCCGTGAGGGTGGGCAGGTACGCGCGGGCCAGTGCCAGTCCGATGGCGGGAAGTGCGAGCGAGTCCGCGTACATCAGGTGCAGTCGGCGGAACTCCGGCCGGAACTTCGTCTTGAACCGGAGGAGCGATCGGAAACCGTAGACAGGTTCCAGCGATCGGCTGAGAACCGCCAGGATGGCGCGCAAGGAGGCCGACTGGCCGTCCGGATCCACATCCACCGCGAGGGGAGCTCCCGACAGGCTGACGAAGTCGAGTCCGTCGTCGCCGGCCCGGAGGATCGTCCGCGCGATGAGGAACTCCATGACGCCGTTCATGCTGTCCGGTGCCCGGCGCATGAAATCGAGCGTCCACCCGCGCACCCGCCCGTCGCTGAAGCTGGGCAGCCAGCTCGTCACGGCGTGGACGCGTCCCTCAGCGTCGACGGCGACCATGAGCATGACGGCGTCGTCCAGCAGTTCGTCGATGCCGCCGAGCGTGAACCCCATCTCGGGGAGGTCCCGTTCAGCGACCCACATCTCTGAGATATCCCGGACCTGCGCGGCCTGGCGCGGTGCCAGATCGCCGAAGCGCACCCACGACGCAGACAGTCCCTCTTTCTCCGCACGATTGATGGCGGTACGGATGTCCTTCATCTTTCCGCCCTGCAACGACCAGCCCGCGGGATGGATGACCGTCTCCTCCGCGACGGCGATCGAGTTGTACCCCCGCTCGCTCAGCCCTGCGCGGAGCTCGTCCGTGACCGAATAGAAGGCGACCGTCCACCCGTGGTGGGCGCAGTGCCGTGCGAAAGCTTCCGCGACGGCGGCGCCCTCGCCCGTCGGAGCGATCGGGTCGCCGGTGGTGATGGCCACGTCGTTGATCACGCGGTACGCGACTGCGCCGCCGCCGGGTGCGAACCAGTACTCGTTCCCCTCCCACGTCGTCATCCACGACAGTGTGCTCGGCGACCCCGCTCGCAGCAGCGTCGAGATGCGGGCGAGAGCAGGACCTCGAGCCGTGTCGAGCGGGGACCCGCTCTGCATCCCGCGGTGCGCGATGACGATGAGGACGATCCAGAAGAGCGGACCGACCCACTGCGACGCGGCGATCGCCACAGGACCGGTCGCGACCATGTCCACCGGCTCGAAGGCCAAGAAACCGACCGGGATGAAGTGCTCCGGAAGATCGAGGATGAGGGCGCTCACCGACGCAGTCGGGGAGAACTGATCCCGGACGATCCACGCGACGACGAGGTAGGCGGCAGCGGTTCCGACGAACGCGAGCAATGCCAGCCCGACGAACTTCACGGCCACGCGTCCCGCGTCCCTCGTGGGGAAGAGCGGCCGAGCGACCATCAGCATGATCGCGATGCCCGCCGGAACCAGGGTGGCGACCAGATCGAAGGCGCCGAACTGCTCGGCGGCCGTCGACTGGAACCGCGTGTACTGGCCGGACGCGACGAGAGGGAGGAATCCGTAGTAGACCGCCGCGATGACGGCCATCAGGATGTTGAGGCCGATCGCGAGGTACAGCCCGACGCGGCGGCCGCGATGGATGCCGCGCGCGGCGAGCAGCAGGGCGACCAACGGAAGCAGGGTGACGAGCACAGCACCCGGTCCGTCCAGGCGGGTCAGCGCGACGGCATCCAGGCACTGACGGGTGACATCGCCCGTCTCGCAGCGCGCCGCCACGAACGTGGGATCGCGGAGCGGGTCGCGGAACAGCGAGCCCAGCGGGTTCAGGACGCCGATGCTGTGCGGCGCGAGGATCGATACCAGCGGACCGAGCGCCGTCACGGCGACGACCGCCGAGAGGAGCGTGCGCGCCTCGCGGCGGGTCGCGCGAGGCCGTTTGATCTCGGGGCGACGGTGAGTCAGCAGGAGACCGGCGAGGACGCCGGCGACGCCGGCGCCCAGCCGGTACTGGTCGGCCGGCGCGCCCGCGTACAGGACGAGCACCGACAGGACGGCGAACCCGATGATCCGCACCCGTCGGCGCAGGAGAGGACGGGCGAAGGCGCTCGCCGCCATCATGGTGCCGGCCACCGCGATCGTCGGGTCGAACACGTGATGCCCGCGGGTCGCCTGCGCGCCGTACAGGTTGGATGCGAGCCCGAGCGCCTGCGCGGACAGGCCAAGGGCTATCCCGAGCACCGTGACCGCGGCGAACACCGCGAGAGTGCGGACATGGCCCATCCGGCGTTCGCTCCACCCGATCCCGACGATCACCGCGAGAAGGGTGAGGAACAGGCCGCCGGGCTTCGGGACGAAGAAGACGGCGGTGAACACCGAGAGCCAGTCGTGGTTGAGCAGGACGGTATCGAACCCGGTCGACGCGATCGCATCGAGCGTGCGGCGGAAGTCGCCCGCCGGCCGTGTGAAGCGGTAGACGCTGGCGAGGGTGACGACCGCGGCGATCGCCCAGGTGACGGGGACGGATCGGGCCAGGCGCGCTGCGCTGCGACCCGCGGTGCGGCACCGGTCGGTGAACCCGGATGCCGCGGGCTCCGCCGCCGTCATCGGTCGAGTCCCTGGTGATCGAATCCCCAGTGGTCGGCGATCAGGACCAGACCGCGCGAGAGGATCGCGCTCCAGGCATGGGAGTCGTGCGCCGTGTCCGGCACCTCGATGTAGTGGGTCTCCATGCCCGCGGCCCGCGCGTCCGAGACCAGGGTCCGGATGCCCGGGCGGAAGCGGTTGTCCTGTGCGCCGACGCCGAAGACGGCGATCGTGTCGGCGTAGGGAGCGTGCGCAGCCATGATGGCCGATGGGGCGGCGGCCGCGAACGCGCCGGCGTCTCCGCTGAAGCCCTCCGCGATGGTCTTCTCGTCGGGTCCGAGGGACGGATGCAGCTGGCCGGAGGCGTCGAGGATCGCGTCGAAGAGCTCGGGGTGCTCCGCGCCGAGCTGGCTCGCGCACGTCCCGCCCTGCGAGAGACCGCCCACGCCCCACGAGCCGGCGGCGAGCGTGACCGGCAGGTGCGCGCGGATCCAGCGGGGCACGTCCACCGTCAGATAGGTCGCCGAGTTGCCGGCGCGCGCGGAGTCGATGCACAGGGGATTGGTGCCCGGCGAGCCGAGCTGGTCCGGCGACACGACGATCGGCGCCAGCCCGCGATGGGCAGCCGCGTAGGCATCGAGATGGTCGCGGAGGTGATCGGTGAGGAGAGGGTCGGAGGGGGAGCCGGGCTGACCCGACATCACGATGAGGACAGGCAGGCGCGGGGGATGCCGCACCAGTGCCGCGGGGGGCAGGTAGACCACCGCCGGGCGGGCGACGAACCCGGACACCGTGGCGGGGATCTCGACGGAGGCGAGCCGGCCGCGCTCCGGCATCCCTTCCGGCTCCTGCCAGGACGCGATCGACGGTGCGTCCTCGCCGTCGGTGGCCAGGGGAGGCAACCCCTCGTCGATCGAGGTGATACCGAGGGCGCTGCCGATCGTCGGATACTGGCCGAAGTCGATGTTCACACCCATCGCGGCCGTCCCCACGAACAGAGCCGCGGCGGCGGCGCTCGCGATCGCCCGCGGCCAGGTCGGGTGCCAGAGCGAGGCGATGGCGACGCCGAGGGCGCCGGAGCACGCGATGACCCACCCGCGGACGACCGGCGTCAGGTCTGCGTCGAAGAGATCGAGGCGATCGGACAGCAGCCACGTGAGACCCCACCCGATCATCCCGCCGAGAAGCGTCGAGATGGTTGCCGTCGCGAGCCAGGGCCGCCGCCGCCAGCGGGCCGAGGGCCTTCGTGCCACCATCGTGACGAAGGAGGCAGCCGCCAGGAGGTAGACGAGGACCACGACGGGACCGTCGGTGATGTCGACGTCCAGCAGAACGTTCATGGAGCTCCTTACCCGCCCAGTCTGGTTCTGACGTCCGCCCAACCCGTCACGGACCGGGCACATCGCGGGGAGTTCATAGCTGCGCCATAGGAACGGAGTCCCGAGAGGACGAGCGTCGGGGGAGGGTGGCGGTCGTATACTGGGGGTTTGGCCACTCGGCCGCTTTCCCCCGAAGAACGGATGTCCGCTGTGCTCGCCGTGCACGATCTCGAGATCCGCGTCGGTGCACGCACGCTCATGTCGGACGTGTCGTTCCGCGTGTCGCCCGGCGACAAGATCGGTCTCGTCGGTCGCAACGGTGCAGGGAAGACGACGCTGACCAAGGTGCTCGCGGGTGACCTCATGCCGGCCGACGGCAGAGTGGACCGCACCGGTGAACTCGGCTACCTGCCGCAGGATCCGCGCACCGGGGACCCCGAGATGCTCGCCCGCACCCGCATCCTCGACGCCCGAGGGCTGGGTTCCCTCGTGATCGGTATGCGCGAGGCCGCCGAAGGCATGGCGTCGACGGATGCCGCTGTCGCCGACCGCGCCATGCGGAAGTACGGTTCGCTCACCGAGCGGTTCGAAGCCCTCGGCGGATACGCGGCGGAGGCCGAGGCGGCGTCGATCGCGCACAACCTCTCGCTCCCGGACCGCATCCTCGACCAGCCCCTCAAGACGCTGTCCGGCGGTCAGCGGCGCCGCATCGAACTCGCCCGCATCCTGTTCTCCGACGCGCAGACGATGATCCTCGACGAGCCGACGAACCACCTCGATGCCGACAGTGTCGTGTGGCTCCGCGAGTTCCTCAAGGGGTACAAGGGCGGGCTGATCGTGATCAGCCACGACATCGAACTCGTGGGCGAGACGGTCAACCGCGTGTTCTACCTCGACGCGATGCGCCAGGTCATCGACGTCTACAACATGAACTGGAAGAACTACCTCCGTCAGCGCGCCGCTGATGAGGAACGGCGTCGCAAAGAGCGCGCCAACGCCGAGAAGAAGGCCACTGCTCTCCAGCAGCAGGCCGCCCGGTTCGGCGCCAAGGCGAGCAAGGCCGCGGCCGCCCACCAGATGGTCGCCCGCGCCGAGAAGCTCCTGGCCGGCCTCGACGACGTCCGTCAGGACGACCGCGTCGCCAAGCTGCGGTTCCCCAAGCCCGCACCGTGCGGCAAGACGCCGCTCATGGCCAAGAACCTGTCGAAGTCGTACGGCTCGCTGGAGATCTTCGCCGGGGTCGACCTCGCGATCGACCGCGGGTCCCGCGTCGTCGTGCTGGGGCTGAACGGTGCCGGCAAGACGACCCTCCTGAGAATCCTCGCGGGCGTCGACAAGGCGGACACCGGCATCATCGAACCCGGCCACGGCCTGAAGATCGGGTACTACGCGCAGGAGCACGAGAACCTCGACGTCGGGCGGTCGGTCCTCGAGAACATGATGTCGGCCGCGCCGGACATCACCGCGACCGAGGCTCGCAAGGTACTCGGATCGTTCCTGTTCACCGGCGACGACGTCCTCAAGCCCGCGGGCGTCCTCTCCGGCGGCGAGAAGACGCGACTGTCGCTGGCGACGCTGGTCGTCTCGTCGGCCAACATGCTGCTGCTCGACGAGCCCACGAACAACCTCGATCCGGCATCCCGTGAGGAGATCCTCGGGGCGCTCGCGCACTACGAGGGTGCGGTCGTGCTCGTCTCGCACGACGAGGGTGCCGTCGAGGCGCTGAACCCCGAGCGCGTGCTCATCCTGCCCGACGGGGTCGAGGACATCTGGGGCCGCGACTACATCGACCTCATCACCCTGGCCTGACGCCTACCGGCGGGCCCGACGCGGGTCAGCGGGCGTCGAGGAGTTCGTCCTCGGCTTCCATGTCGCGGTCGCGACGTCGCTGCGTCGGTCGGCGCGGCGGGGCATCCGGTCCGGCCTCCTCGTCCTCGCGTCGGTGACGGATCTCGGTGCGGATGATGTACCCGATGAAGGCGAACCCCATCACGGCGAACAGGATCCACTGGATCGCATAGGACAGGTACGGTCCCGGGTCGGCCGACGGGTCCTCGAGCGGGTTCGGGCGGTCCGCGGGGGCGGGCGACTCGGTCGTCATGAGCACGTAGGCCGAGTCGAGGAGGGCGGAGGACTGTCCGGTCTCGGTTCCGATCAGCTGCAGATCGATCGTGGGGACTTGTCCCTCGGGAGCGGAACGTCCCTCGCGAGCGGGACGTTCGCCCGGTTGCAGGCGGCCGACGACAGTCACCTCACCCGTCGGCGGCGCCGGGATGCTGTCGGGCTCAGGCTGGTCGTCGCCGGGCGGCACCCAGCCGCGGTCGACCACGACGACGCGTCCCGAATCGGTGCGGAACGGCACCAGGACCTCGAAGGCGCTCGTCCCGCCGTGCGGGCGGTTGCGGGCGAGGAGGGTCTGATCGGTGAGGTATTGGCCGGTCATCTCGACGGGTCGCCACTCGTCGTCCGGGGCGAGCGAACTCCCGTCGGGGATCAGTTCTCCCACGGGGACCGGTTCGCGCGAATAGTTCTGCGCCACGAGCCTGAGCTCGGCGTCGCGCTCGGCGTTCCGGGAGAACTGCCAGTTAGACAGGAAGGCGCAGGCGACGGCGAACACGATCGCCATCGCCAGGTATCCGCTCCAGCGGAGCGCGGTCTCGCGGTTCACGACGTCGGGGAGGGGGTCAGCGAGGCCACTTCGACGGGGAAGCTCCGTGACGCGAGGTAGTCGCGCAGGAACTCCACGTGGTCGGGACAGGCGACCCAGATCTTGCGGCGATCAGGGGAGTGGATGCGGGGATTGCGCCAGATGACCTGCCACTCGGCATCCGCCCGGCATCCGGCGCGCGAGCACTGCGCGGACGTCATCGGTCCTCCCGAGGCGGGCTCTCCTGGATGCGGATCACGCCGTCCGTCGGTTCTTCCGGGGTTGCGGGCCGGGTGGGCGTCGATTCGATCTCGCGAGAGGGGCGTTCGGCGATGATGACCTCCTCGCCCGTCCCGACGTTCGCCACGACGACAGCCAGGTACGGAAGGACAGCGGCGCCGGCGGCGAAGATCCAGGTCTGCCAGCCGTAGGGCGTGACGGTGACCATCAGGATGAAGCACGCCACGCGGACCGTCATCATGATGACGTAGCGACGGGTGCGGGAGCGGGCATCGACCTCGGGCGCCGTGGCGAGCGATGTCGCAGAGGGCGTGTGGTCGTGCTTGGTGCGGCGGGACGTGGGAGGGCTCCTCAGGAATACTGGCCGACGCTGGATGCCGTCGCAGCGAGCCCGATCACGACGACCAGCCAGATCACGAGCAGCAGCAGCCAGAAGCCGGCGCCGATCCAGCCCAGGATGGTGCCCCACAGCGCCATGCCGCGACCGTTCTCACCGGACGTCTTGAGCTGCTTGAGTGCCATGTGGCCGGTGATGATGCCGGGGATCGAGGCGAGGAACGGGATGATCGTCAGGCCGACGATCGATGCCACGAGCGAGATGATCGCCAGCACGTTCGTCGGACGGGCCGGCGCGACCGCGTAGCCGTAACCCGGCTGCCCGTACGCGGGCTGGCCATAAGGCTGTCCCTGGTACTGCTGACCCTGGTACTGCGGCTGACCGTAGGCCGGGGCGGCCGTGGGCTGCGGGTGGCCGTAGGGGGACGCCTGCGGATATGCGGGCGGTGCGTACGGCGGCGCCGCGGGCGAGGAGGCGTCCGGTGCGGGCGGGGTCGGCGGCACGTCCGGGTGCTGCGGCGAGGTGTTCGTGGCGTCGGTCACGGCCGTCTCCTTCAGGCGAGTTGCCCCCAGCCTACCGCTCGGCCGCGCCGCTAGGCTGGTGCGGTTCACCCGGTCTGGAGCAAGGAGAAGCATGACCCGCGAGCGCGTCGTCCTGGTCACTGGAGGCAACCGCGGCATCGGCCGCGCGATCGCCGAGCGGTTCGTCGCGGAGGGGTTCGCCGTCGCGGTCACCGCGCGCTCCGGAGAGGGGCCCGAAGGCACACTGACGGTCCGTGCGGACGTCACCGACGCCGCCTCGCTGGATGCCGCCTACACCGAGGTCGAGCAGAAGCTGGGGCCCGTCGAGGTGGTCGTCGCGAATGCCGGCATCACGAAGGACACCCTGCTGCTCCGCATGACCGAGGACGACTTCGACTCGGTCGTCTCGACCAACCTGGGCGGCGCCTTCCGCGTCGTCAAGCGTGCCGCGAAGGGCATGCTGCGGGCCAAGTGGGGTCGCGTCATCCTCATCTCCTCGGTCGTCGGCCTCTACGGCTCCGCCGGGCAGATCAACTACTCGTCTTCGAAGAGCGCCCTCGTCGGCTTCGCCCGTTCGCTCACCCGCGAGCTGGGTTCGCGGGGCATCACCGCGAACGTCGTCGCCCCCGGGTTCATCGAGACGGACATGACGGCGGCGCTCCCCGACGAGACGCAGGCCGACTACAAGAAGAGCATCCCGGCGGGCCGATTCGGTGCCGCTGACGAGGTCGCTGCGGCCGTCGTGTGGCTGGCGTCGGACGACGCGGCGTACATCTCCGGCGCCGTCATCCCCGTCGACGGTGGCCTCGGTATGGGGCACTGACCCGCGTCAGCGCACCGCGTCAACGATCCGCCGCGACAGTTCGGCCGGCGCCGAGAACTGCGGCCAGTGTCCGGTGCCGAGCCGGACGATCTCGGCGTCCTCGATCGCGGCGAACTCTGCGGCGAAGTCGCCCCACGCCGTGACGACCCGACGGAACGTCTCATCGTCCATGGATCCCATGAGCATCGTCACCGGCACGCGGTGACGCTCGGTGCCCTCCATCACGACGGGGTCGGTCGGCACGCGTCGGGGGACGGATGCCGCCATCGGCGCCGTGCGGGCGCGTGTCTGCTCGTCGAGGTCCGCGGTGTCCTCGGCGTCGAAGAAGTCCCACCCCGGAAAGGGGATCACCCCGTCCACGACGGGGAACTCCGAGATCTCGGCTCCGGGTGGGGGAGGCGTCGTGTCGACCAGGACGACCCGCCGGATGCGGTCGGCGCGCTGCTCGGCGGCGGCCCACGCGACGTTGCCGCCTCCGCTGTGGCCCACGAGGACCAAGGGTCCGTCGATGCTGTCGACCTCGGCGACGACCGCGTCGACCCAGTCGGCGAGGCCGATGTCGGACTCGGGGGCGCCCACGCCCGGGAGGGTCAGCGGATGCGGCGTGTGCCCCGCGTCGCGGAGGGCGGGGACGACGTCGTCCCAGGAGGAGGCTGTCAGCCAGAGGCCGGGGATCAGGATGATGTCCATGTCGGCAGGGTAAGCCGCGCCCCCGACATCCCGCACGGGGTCAGGGGAGCAGGGGGATGAGTTCCGCCAGATCGACCCGCCCGGCGACGAGGTCGGCGCGCAGGCGTACGGCGGGTTTCGCGTTGAAGGCGATGCCGAGGCCGGCGGCATCCATCATCATGAGGTCGTTCGCCCCGTCACCCACCGCGATCGTCGCAGACGGGTGCACACCGTAGGCGCCCGCCCATTCGCGCAGCGCCGAGGCCTTCGCCGCGGCGTCGACGATGTCGCCGTCGACGGAGCCGGTGAGGATGCCGTCGCCCACCGCGAGGCGGTTCGCCCGCCACACGTCGACACCGAGGTCAGGAGCGACCGTGTCGAGGATCTCGTGGAAACCGCCCGAGACGACCGCGGCGAAGCCGCCGCGCTCATGGATCGCCGCGATCAGCTCGCGGACGCCCGGGGTGGGCTCGATACGGGAGAGCACTCGCTGGAACGACGCGATCGGGACGCCCGCGAGTTCGCCCACGCGCGAGCGCAGGCTCGTCGCGAAGTCGACCTCGCCCCGCATCGCCGCTTCGGTCGCCGCGGCGACCTCGGCGCCGCGGCCGGCTTCATCGGCGATGAGCTCGATGACCTCGTTGCGGATGATCGTGGAGTCGGCGTCGAACACGACGAGGAACCGGGCGTCAGGCACCCGACCACGCTATCGGCTCCGACGCCGTCGCGACGTCCGTCAGGACGGGATGCGGATGTTCTTGCCGACGACGGTGAGTCCGCTGTCGGTGACGGTGAACCCGCGGGAGAGGTCGAGCTCCCGGTCCACGCCCACCGTCGCACCCGGCTCGAGGACGACGTTCTTGTCGAGGATCGCGCGGTGCACGCGGGCGCCGGCGCCGACACTCACGTGGTCGAAGAGGACCGAGTCGGTGATGGTCGATCCGCCGCCCGACAGGGTCCAGGGACCGAGGACGCTCCGCTCGAGGTGTGTTCCCGAAAGGACGCATCCGAGCGACACGATCGAGTCGATCGCGTTCCCGATGCGGCCCACCCCGTCGCGGACGAACTTCGCGGGCGGGGAGTTGACCGACTGCGAGCGGATGGGCCAATCCATGTTGTAGAGGTTGAAGATCGGCAGCGCGGAGATCAGATCCATGTGCGCGTCGAAGAAGGAATCGATCGTGCCCACGTCGCGCCAGTAGTCGCGGTCGCGGTCGGTGGACCCCGGCACGTCGTTGCGCTTGAAGTCGTAGACCGCCGCCTCGCCGCGCGAGACGAAGTAGGGGATGATGTCGCCGCCCATGTCGTGGTTGGACGTGGGCAGTTCGCCGTCCGCTTCGACGGCCTCGATGAGGGCGTCGGTGTCGAAGATGTAGTTGCCCATCGACGCGAGCACCTCGCCCGGGTTGTCGGGGAGGCCCGCGGGATTCTGGGGCTTCTCGAGGAAGTCTCGGATCGTGATGCCGTCTGCGGGATCGACGTCGATGACGCCGAACTGGTTCGCGAGGCCGATCGGCTGGCGGATGCCGGCGACCGAAGCGCGGGCTCCCGACGCGATGTGCGCGTCGATCATCTGCTGGAAGTCCATGCGGTAGACGTGGTCGGCGCCGATGACCGCGACGATGTCGGGCTTCTCGTCGTGGATGAGGTTCAGCGACTGCAGGATGGCGTCGGCGGAGCCGGAGAACCACCGCTTCCCCAAACGCTGTTGTGCGGGCACGGACGTGACATACGACCCCAGCAGCGCCGACATGCGCCACGTCTGCGAGACGTGGCGGTCGAGGCTGTGCGACTTGTACTGCGTCAGGACGACGATCTGACGGAGCTCCGAGTTGATGAGGTTGGAGATCGCGAAGTCGATGAGACGGTACTGCCCGCCGAAGGGGACGGCGGGTTTCGCGCGATCCTGGGTGAGCGGCATGAGGCGCTTGCCCTCGCCACCGGCGAGGACGATACCGAGGACCTTGGGTGATGCTGGCATGTGCTCACACTAAGGCGATTTGCAACGGGCAAGCGAGGACTTTGGCGCGTGTTCCGCGTGGCCTAGAGTTCGGTCCATGCGCGTCGACATCGTCACGAAGGAGTACCCGCCGGAGATCTACGGCGGTGCGGGGGTCCACGTCACCGAACTCGTCTCGGCGCTGCGATCGCGTATGGAGGTTCAGGTCCGCGCGTTCGGCGCTCCGCGCGACGAGCCGGACACCACCTCGTACGCGGTCCCCGAGGGACTCATCGAGGCCAACGCCGCGGTGCAGACGCTCGGCACCGATCTCGAGATCGTCGGCGACGTCGCCGGCGCCGACGTCGTGCACAGTCACACCTGGTACGCCAACTTCGCCGGATTCCTGGCCTCGAAGCTGCACGGTATCCCTCACATCGTCACCGCCCACTCGCTCGAGCCCCTGCGTCCGTGGAAGGCCGAGCAGCTCGGCGGCGGGTACGCCGTCTCGAGCTTCGTGGAGCGCACCGCCTACGAGAACGCCGCCGCCGTGGTCGCCGTGAGCGACGGGATGCGGCGCGACATCCTGCGGAGCTACCCCGCCCTCGACCCGGCCAAGGTGCGCGTCATCTACAACGGGATCGACGTCGAGGCCTGGCAGCCCCGCGAGGATCCGGAGCTCCTGTCGCGCTGGGATATCGACCCGTCGCGGCCGTCGGTCGTCTTCGTCGGCCGCATCACACGTCAGAAGGGCCTGCCGTACTTCCTCCGGGCGGCGGAGCTCCTGCCGCCCGAGGTGCAGCTCGTCCTCTGCGCCGGCGCTCCCGACACCCCGGAGATCATGGCGGAGGTCCAGGGTCTGGTCCGGAAGCTCCAGGAGACGCGCGACGGTGTCGTGTGGATCGAGGAGTTCCTGCCGCGGCCGGATCTCTGCGCCATTCTGACCTCGGCCACCACGTTCGTCTGCCCGTCGATCTACGAGCCCCTCGGCATCGTCAACCTCGAGGCGATGGCGTGCGGCGCCGCAGTCGTCGGGACGGCGACCGGCGGCATCCCGGAGGTCGTCATCGACGGCGTCACGGGGCGCCTCGTCCCGATCGACCAGGTCGAGGACGGCACGGGAACACCGGTCGATCCCGATCGTTTCGTCGCCGACCTGGCCGCGACGCTGACCGAGGTCGTGTCCGACCCCGAGAAGGCCCGCGCCTACGGCCGGGCCGGTCGCGAGCGGGCGGCATCCGACTTCAGCTGGGAAGCGATCGCGGATGCCACGGCGGAACTGTACCGAGAGGTCGCCACGACCGGCCGGGGCTCAGCCGGTCGATAGGCTGGGAGCATGCCTCAGGTGCTCGAACTCGCCGACGTCGTCGTCCGCCGCAATGCCCGCAACATCGTCGACGGGATCGACTGGACCGTCGACGCGGATCAGCGGTGGGTCGTCCTCGGCCCCAACGGTGCCGGCAAGACCACGGTGCTCCAGCTCGCCGCGACCCTCGCCCATCCGAGTTCGGGCACGGTCACTGTCCTCGACGAGGTCCTCGGGCGCACTGACGTGTTCGACCTCCGCCCCCGGATCGGGTTCGCCTCGTCGGCCATGGCCAAGCGGGTGCCGCAGGACGAGACGGTCCTCGACGTCGTCCTGACCGCTGCCTACGCCGTGGTCGGACGCTGGCGCGAGGACTACGAGGCGATCGACGAGCGTCGTGCGCGACGGGTCCTCGGGGAGTGGGGGCTCGCCGACCTGGCCGACCGCACCTTCGGCACCCTCTCGGACGGGGAGCAGAAGCGCGTCCAGATCGCGCGCGCCGTCATGACCGACCCGGAGCTCCTCCTACTCGACGAGCCCACGGCGAGCCTCGACCTCGGCGCCCGCGAAGAGCTCCTGAGCCTGCTGAGCGGGTATGCGAAGGAGGAGTCGACGCCCGCGATGATCATGGTCACGCACCACGTCGAGGAGATCCCCGTCGGCTTCACGCACGTCCTCCTGCTGCGCGACGGCGCCGCGGTCGCCCAGGGACCGATCGCGGAGACCCTGACGGCGGAGAACCTGACGGCGACCTTCGGGATGCCGATCACGCTGACGTCGGAGGACGGCCGGTTCGCCGCGCGCGCGGCATCCTGATAGAATCTTGCGTTGGCGCGTTCGCGCTGCAGACTTTCACCCGCTCCTGGCAAAATCCAGGGCAATTCGTGAGGAACCCAATGAAGACTGACATCCACCCCGAGTACCGCGCCGTTGTTTTCCGCGACCTCGGCTCCGGCGAGACCTTCCTGACCCGTTCGACGGTCTCGAGCGACAAGACGATCGAGCTGGACGGCGAGACCTACCCGGTCATCGACGTCGAGATCTCGTCCGCTTCGCACCCGTTCTACACGGGCAAGCAGCGCATCATGGACTCGGCCGGTCGCGTCGAGAAGTTCAACCAGCGCTTCAAGAACTTCGGCAGCAAGTAAGCAGCCGTCCTCGAAGGCCCCGCTCCGGCGGGGCCTTCGTCGTTTCCGGATGCGGCCCGGTCAGCGGATCGGCCAGCTGCCGTCCACGTCGGCGTCGAGTCGGCCGATGCGGACGAAGAACTCGGTGAGGCTCTCGGCCTGCGCACGCGCCCAGGCCACCTGCTGCGTGTGGAGGTCGTGAGCCGAGACATCGAGGTCGAAGCGCGCGGCGATCGCCTGCGCGACGCGGCCCGCGGCGATCGCATCGGCCGCGGCGTCGTGCGCCCCTTCGAGGGCGACGGAGTAGTGCGCGGCGACGACCTCGAGCGTGCGCTTGCCGCGGCGGTACCGGTCGTAGGTCTTGTCGACGACGAGCGGGTCGATGACCGGCGACGGTGACTCGATCGGCGCGACACCGTGACGGATGCCCTCGTATTTGAGCAGCGAGAAGTCGAAGGGCGCGTTGTAGGCGACGACCGGGATGCCGGCGGCGAACAGGTCGCGCAGCGTGGCGGTCACCTCGGCGACGACCTCCGCGGCAGGGCGGCCCTCGGTGCGGGCCCGCTCGGTCGTGATGCCGTGGACCGCCGTCGCCCCTGCGGGGATCTCGACCCCGGGGTCTGCGAGCCAGGTGCGCGCGTCGATCACGGCGCCGGAAGCGTCGAGCACGCCGACGTGGGCGCTGACGATCCGGTCGGAGCGGACGTCGATACCGGTCGTCTCGAGGTCGAAGACGCCCAGCGGGCCCGCACACGGACCCGGCGAGACGGATTCGGTGGGGACCTCGGCGACCACGACGGACTCGACCGTGGCGGGCTCGGGGCGGGCGATCGCGGAGGCGACCTCAGCAGGAGCGGCCTCGTCCCACGTGTCGTCATCCCACAGCGGAAGTTCGTGCCAAGCGCCCATGCTCCGACGCTACGGTCGACCGCGGACATCGGGTCGGACGACGCGCCGCCGGGCAGGAGGCGGATCGCCCCCTCGTAGACTCAACGGGTGACTGCCGTGAATCCGTACGCCGAGCGCCTCGCGGCCGTCCCCGTCGAGCGACACGAGGTGACCGTCGCGGGTACTCCGACGGCGTACTGGGTCTACGGACCGGCGGATGCCGAGACCACGATCCTCGCGGTCCACGGCTTCCGCGGCGACCACCACGGTCTCGAACCGATCGTGGCGCAGCTCGACGGCATCCGCGTGATCTCGCCGGACCTCCCCGGCTTCGGTGAGACCCCGGCGTTCCCGGGCCGGCATGATCTCGACGCCTACGCGTCGTGGCTGACCGCCTTCGCCGACGAGGTCGCACCCGGGGCGGTCGTCCTCGGGCACTCCTTCGGCTCGATCGTCTCGTCGGCGGCCGTTGCACGCGGGCTCGCGACGCCGCGACTGATCCTCGTGAACCCCATCGGGGCGCCCGCGCTCGAGGGGCCCCGCGGCATCCTCACGCGCCTCGCGATCTTCTACTACTGGGCCGGCGCGCGGCTGCCCCGGCCGCTCGGCGACGCGCTGCTGCGCAACCGTGTCATCGTGCGGGTGACGAGCGTCGCGATGGCCAAGACACGGGACCGTGGCCTCCGCGCCTTCATCCACGACCAGCACGACACCTACTTCTCGCGGTTCGCCGACCGCGACACCCTGCACGAGGCGTTCGTCACCTCGGTGTCGCACGACGTGCGCGAAGCCGCCGGGCGCATCGACGTCCCGACGCTCCTCATCGCGGCCGAGAACGACGACATCACGCCGCTGTCGGCCCAGTTCGAGCTGCAGCAGATGTTCCGGGATGCCGACCTCGTCGTCATCCCCCAGGTGGGGCACCTGATCCACTACGAGACGCCGCGGGCCGCGGCATCCGCCATCACGCGCTTTCTTCGGCCTTACGCCGACGGTACGCGTTAACGTTCATGCGGTTGCCGCAGTTGCCGGTGTCGCAGTAGCGCTTCGAGCCGTTCTTCGAGTAATCGATGTAGACGGCCTCGCAGTCGTCGGCTGAGCAGACGCGCACGCGGTCGAACTCGTCGGAACGGATGACGTCGACGAAGGCCATGGCCACCTCGACGGTGATGCGGGTGGCGAGCGGTGCGGCGTCGTCGGTGGCGTGGATGTGCCAGTCGTAGCCGTCGTGGATGACGAGCTGGGGGAGCGCCCGGCCGTCACGGAGCATGGCATTGACGATCGGCACCGCGGCGACGCGGTCGCCGGTCCAGAGCTGACGCAGTTGCGACCGAGCGGAGCGGAGTTGGTCCAGCTCGACATCGTCGCGGCGGATCGCTCCCGTGTACGGATACTCCTGCAGGAACTCGGTCATGTCGTCGAGGTTCGCGAGTCTGTCCACCCCCTCGCCGTCGATCTCGGGGAGGGAGTTCACGAGCGCGGTCGCCGCGCGCAACGCATTTTCCGTGTCATGGATGAACATGGTGTTGACTCCTGACGCGTGCCATCGCTAGTGTCACCAGTGTAATGACACTTAGGTCATGACGAATCGATCTCGCCCCTGAGGACAGCAGATGACTCGCACGATGTCCGTCCGGCCTTCCGCGCTTCCGGCGCGCGGCACGCTGCCGCCGAGCGGGCTGGTCCTGGCCGTCGTCAGCGCGCTGACGTTCTCGGTCAGCGGTCCCATAGCCAAGCCGCTGCTCGAGGGCGGGTGGTCGCTCGCGGCCGTGCTCGCCATCCGGATGGGGGTGGCCGGCCTCGTGCTCTCGCCCGCGCTCATCCGGACGCTCGTCCGACGGCGCGACTTCCTCCGCGTGCACTGGCTCTCGCTCGTCGCCTTCGGGCTGATCCCCGTGGTCGGCTGCCAGATCTTCTACTTCTCCGCCCTGCAGCGGATGCCGGTGGGCATCGCCCTGCTGATCCAGTACCTCGCGCCCGTCATGCTCGTCCTCTTCGTGTGGGCGCGGACCCGCCGTGCTCCCTCGCGCGTCGTGATCGTGGGTTCCGTCGTCGCGATGACCGGCCTCGTCCTCGTGGTGGACATCGCCGGCGCGCGTTTCGACCTGCTGGGCACCGTGTTCGCGCTCCTCGCAGCGGTGTGCGCCTGCGTCTACTTCGTGATGAGCGAGCGGACCGGCGACGATCTGCCGCCGCTGTCGCTCGCCGCGGGCGGGCTGCTCATCGGCACGGTGACGATCCTGCTGCTCGCGGCCGTCGGCATCCTGCCCCTCTCGGCGTCGGCCGCTGCCGTGGACGTGCTGGGGGCGACCGTCTCGCCGCTCGTCCCGCTCGTGCTCGTGGGACTGTGCACCGCGACCGGGTACGCGCTCGGCATCATGGCCGTTCCCCGTATCGGGTCGCGGTTGGCGTCGTTCGTCGGGCTCTCGGAAGTGCTGTTCGCGCTGAGCTTCGCATGGCTGCTGCTCGGGGAGGCGCCGGCAGGCGTGCAGTTCGCGGGCGGTGCGCTCATCCTCGCGGGCGTGATCCTCGTCCGCCTCGAGGAGCGCGCGCCCGCGGATGTCAGTTCCCCCGCCGAGCCGCTGCCAGGAGAGGTCGCACCCGGTATCCGATGACCTCGCCCATCGCGAGCGACGTCTCCGTGCGTTCGACGCCGTCGATCGCGAGGATGCGAGCGTCGATGTCGAAGAGGTGCTGCGTGTCACGCGCTGCGACGCGGACCAGGAGGTCGACCGGTCCGCTCATGCCGTGGCACTGCACGACCTCGGGAATCTCCTGCAACTCCGCCGTGATGCGCGGCAGATCCGCCTGACGCACCTGCACGTGAAGGATCGCGTCGATCGCGTATCCGAGCGCGGCGGGGGACATGGCCCGTTCGTAGGAGAGGAAGACACCGGAGCGTTCGAGCTTCGCCATGCGCGCCTGAACGGTGTTCCGCGAGAGCCCCAAGCGCTCCGCGAGCGCGACCACAGTGGCCCGGTGATCTTCGGCGAGGGCGTTCAACAGCTCGAGATCCACGTGGTCGAGGGCGCTCATAGTGCCACACCATAGCAGGGGCCACGTCGGCTGCTTACGCATCCTGCTCAATGTTCCGCCCGATGCTTGAGCGAGGTGCGATGTCGGCTTAGTGTCGCATCATCCGGCGACGAAGCCGGTGTTCTGCGCCGGTCGCCCGTCCACAAGACGCGCGTCCGCGATCAGAGAGGGACGATGATGACCGACACTCTGACCCCCGCCGCCGCACTGGCGAGCGATACCGAGGATGTGGCCCGCCTGCTCGACCACGAGGGGTGCCGCGTGCGCGACGAGCGGCTGGACCCGTGGGCCGCCGACGTCGATGCCCCCATGCTCCGCCAGGTGTACCGCGACATGTTCCTCTCACGCCGGCTCGACGCCGAGGGCGTCGCCCTTCAGAGGCAAGGGCATCTGGGCCTGTGGGCGCCGGCGCAGGGTCAGGAGGCCGTCCAGGTCGGTACCGCGTGGGCATGCCACGACGACGACTTCCTCTTCCCGAGCTACCGCGAGATCGGCATCGAGGTCGTCCGCGGCGTGCAGCCGAAGGACTTCGTGATGGTCTGGCACGGCGCGCAGCACGCGAGCTGGAACCCGTTCGACGTGCACGTCGCGAACCCGCAGATCATCATCGGGGCGCAGAGCCTGCACGCCGTCGGCTACGCCATGGGCATCCAGCGCGACGGCGGCGACCAGGTCGCGGTGGCCTACTTCGGGGACGGGGCGACGAGTCAGGGCGATGTCAACGAGGCGATGATCTTCGCGGCCTCGTACGGCGTCCCCGTCGTCTTCGTCTGCTCCAACAACCAGTGGGCGATCTCCGAGCCCGTGCAGTTGCAGTCGCGGACGCCGATCTCCCACCGCGCGCCGGGCTTCGGCATCCCGAGCCTGCGTGTCGACGGCAACGACGTCCTCGCCTGCATCGCCGCGATGCGCTGGGCCGCCGACCACGCCCGCAGCGGCCGCGGTCCCACCTACCTCGAGGCCGTCACCTACCGCGTCGGCCCCCACACGACCTCGGACGATCCGACCCGCTACCGCGACGCCGATGAGGTCGCGCACTGGAAGGCCCGCGATCCGCTGGCCCGCGTCGAGTCGTATCTGCGCTCGCTCGGTGCGTTCGACGACGCCTTCGCCCAGGCGTTGACCGCGGATGCCGAACGTTTCACGGCGGCGATGCGCAGCGCCGTCGTGGGTGCCGAGGCTCCCGAGCCCCTGCGGGTGTTCGACCAGGTGTACGCCGAACCGCACAGCGGGCTCGACGAGCAGCGCGCCCGCTTCGCCGTGTACCTCGACGGCTTCTCGGGCGGAGGCGCACGATGACCGAGATGACGATGGGCAAGGCCCTCACCGCTGCCATGCGCCGTGCGCTCGCCGAGGACGACAAGACCCTCGTCATGGGGGAGGACATCGGCCGCCTCGGTGGTGTGTTCCGCATCACGGACGGTCTGCAGTCCGAATTCGGTCCGCGCCGGGTCGTCGACACCCCGCTCGCCGAGTCGGGGATCGTCGGGACCGCCGTGGGGCTCGCGTTCCGGGGGTTCCGCCCGATCGTGGAGATCCAGTTCGATGGCTTCGTCTACCCCGCTTTCGACCAGATCGTCAGTCAGGTCGCGAAGCTCCACTACCGGACGCAGGGCCGCGTGAAGATGCCGATCACGATCCGCATCCCGTGGGCGGGCGGGGTCGGCGCGGCCGAGCACCACTCCGAGTCGCCCGAGGCGTACTTCGTGCACACGGCCGGCCTCCGCGTCGTCGCGGTGTCGAACCCGCAGGACGCGTACACGATGCTCCGTCAGGCGATCGCGAGCGACGACCCCGTCGTCTTCTTCGAACCGAAGCGGCTTTACCACGCCAAGGGCGAGGTCGACCTCGACGCCGACATCGCCGACGCCGCCCCGATGGGCCTCGCGCGGGTGGTCCGCGAAGGCACGGACGTCACCGTCGTGACCTACGGCGCCCAGGTGACGACGGCGCTGGATGCCGCGCTCGCCGCCGAGGACGAGGGGATCTCCCTCGAGGTCATCGACCTCCGGTCGCTGTCGCCCGTGGACTACGGCACGGTCGCGGCATCCGTCCGGCGGACCGGGCGGGTCGTGGTCACGCACGAGGCGGCCCGTGAGGCGGGCGTCGGCGCGGAGGTGATCGCGAGCATCACCGAGAAGTGCTTCCACTACCTCGAAGCGCCGCCGCTGCGGGTGACGGGCCACGACATCCCCTATCCGCCGGCGAAGCTCGAGCAGCATCACCTGCCCGACCTCGACCGCATCCTGGATGCCGTCGACCGGGTGCTGGGCCGCCCCTCGGGCGTTCCGGAGGTGACCGCGTGATCACCGAGTTCCGTCTTCCCGACCTCGGCGAGGGACTGCGCGAAGCAGAGATCGTGCAGTGGCACGTCGCCCCCGGCGACGAGGTCGCTCTCAATCAGACGATCGCCGAGGTCGAGACCGCCAAGGCGGTCGTCGAGCTGCCGTCGCCGTTCGCCGGCACGGTCTCCGCCATCCACCACGCCGAGGGGGATGTCGTCCCGGTCGGCGAGGTGCTGATCGCGTTCGACATCGCCGGGGCAGTCGATGCACCTGAGCCGAAGCGCGAGCCGAACCTCGTCGGCTACGGGGCCGCGCCGCGTAGCGACGCGCGTCCGCAGCGGCGGGCGCGGGCAGGGGCCGGCGGAGAGGCCGTCGACCTGGCCGTCCGCGAAGCGGCCCCGCACGACGCGATCGAGACCGCCCCTGCCGAGCGCGAGCCGCGCGAGCGTCCCCGGTCCACCCCGCCGGTGCGCAAACTCGCCCGCGACCTCGGGGTCGATCTCGATCTCGTGGCGGCGCAGGGAGTCGACGGCATCATCACGCGCGAGGACGTGGAGTCCTATGCGGCACGGAATCCCGCGGAGTCTGCGGCGGTGGCCCCGGCATCCGCCGCCCCTGTCGCGCCGATGGCGACCTCGCCCGTGGATGAGCGGATCCCGATCCGCGGCGTCCGCAAGCACACCGCCGACGCGATGGTGCGCTCCGCGTTCACGGCCCCGCACGCGGCGACGTTCCTGACGGTCGACGTGACGGCATCCGTCGATTTCGTGGCGGGACTGCGCGCCGACCGGCGCTACACCGACGCCCGCATCGGGATCATGGCGGTCGCCGCGAAGGCCGTGTGCCTCGCCCTCCGCCGGACCCCCGAGCTCAACGCGACCTGGGACGAGGCGGCCGGCGAGATCGTCCGATACGGGCGGGTGAACCTCGGGATCGCCGCAGCGACCGACCGCGGGCTCGTCGTGCCGTCGGTGAAGGATGCCGGTGCGCTGTCGCTCGTCGACCTCGCCCAGTCGATCCGCACCCTCGCCGACACGGCGCGGGCGGGCAAGGCGACGCCCGCCGATCTGTCGGGCGGGACCTTCTCGATCACGAACTACGGGGTGTTCGGCGTCGATGCCGGGACACCCATCCTCGTCCCGGGGGAGGCCGGCATCCTCGGCCTCGGCGCCGTGCAGCGCCGTCCGTGGGAGTACGAGGGAGGCGTCGCCCTGCGCGACGTCATGACACTGAGTCTGTCGTTCGACCACCGGCTGGTGGACGGGGCCGAAGCGGCCCGGTTCCTCACCGACGTGGCCGACGTGTTGCGTGAGCCGGGAAGGGCGATGGTGTTCGCATGAGTCTGCCGATGACGGGATATGACCTCACGGAGGAGCAGGTCGAGCTGGCCGGGCTCGTCCGCTCGTTCGCCGACGAGGTGGTCGCGCCGGTCTCGTACGAGGCCGACCGCACCAAGACGCTGCCGATGGACGTTGTCGCGCAGATGGGCGACATGGGACTGTTCGGGTTGCCGTTCCCCGACGAGGTCGGCGGCCAGGGCGGTGACTACGTCACCTTGGGGCTCGCGATCGAGGCGCTCGCCCGCGTGGACCAGTCGATCGCGATCACGCTCGAGGCGGGGGTGAGTCTCGGCGCCATGCCGATCTTCCGCTTCGGGACCGACGCGCAGCGCGAGGAGTACCTGCCCGACCTGCTGGCCGGGCGCGCGCTCGCCGGCTTCGGGCTGACCGAGCCGGAGGCGGGATCGGATGCCGGGGCCACCCGCACGACGGCGCGCCTCGACGGCGGCGACTGGGTGATCGACGGGGCAAAGCAGTTCATCACCAACTCGGGCACCCCCATCACCCGCTTCGTGACGGTCACCGCCGTGACGAGCGAGCCGGGCGCCGCGGCGCGCGAGATCTCGACGATCATCGTCCCGCACGGCACGCCGGGGTTCACCGTCGGTCCCGCGTACGACAAGGTCGGCTGGCACGCCAGCGACACGCATCCGCTCGTCTTCACGGGCGCGCGGGTGCCCGAGAAGAACCTTCTCGGGCAGCGCGGGCGCGGGTTCGCGAACTTCCTCCACATCCTCGACGAGGGCCGCATCGCGATCGCGGCACTCGCCACCGGGGCAGCGGAGGGATGCCTCGAGGCGGCCGTCGACTACGCGAAGAGCCGTGTCGTGTTCGGCGAGACGCTGGGAACGCGCCAGAGCATCCAGTTCATGCTCGCGCGCATGCAGCAGCGCGTCCACGTGTCACGTCTCGCCTGGCTGCACGCGGCACGCCTGCGCGACGCGGGGCGCCCGTTCAAGACCGAGGCAGCCATCGCGAAGCTCACCTCGAGCGATGCGGCGATGGATAACGCCCGCGACGCCACGCAGATCTTCGGCGGCAACGGGTTCATCAACGAGTACCCCGTCGCGCGGCACTTCCGTGACTCGAAGATCCTGGAGGTGGGGGAGGGGACGACCGAGGTGCAGCTGCTCCTCATCGCCCGATCGCTCGGCCTCGCCTGACCCCGGCGAACGTGTCAGACGGGTCGTGCTGACGAGGTCAGGAGCGACAGCCAGTCGTCCTCGACCCGGAAGGTGTGCGCAGAGCCGTTGGCGAGCTTGTGGCCCGGCTCGGGGTACTCGCCGGAGGTCGCGTGGGAGATCACGGTGCGGATGAGCGCGCCGTGGGCCACCGCGATGACGTGCGGCTCGTCGGGCTCGACCAGCGCGCGGGCATCGGCGACCGCTTCCTGGATCCCGCGCAGTGCTCGGGTCGTGACCTCCGGCCATGGCTCGGCGCCCGGGACCTCCGCGGTCGCCCAGGGCCCCCACCGGTCGAAGAACTCGGTGTCGGTGAGTCCTTCGGCATCCCCGTAGCCGCGCTCCTGAAGTGCGGGGTACGTGCGCGGCTCGGGCAGGTCGAGGATGCCGGCGATGATGCGCGCGGTCTCGTTCGCCCGTGACAGGTCGCTCGAGACGATGACGGTCGGTGTGGACCGGTCGAGTGCATCAGCGAGGGCGACCCCCGCGGCGCGGGCCTGCTGCCGTCCGGTGTCGTTCAGGGGGATGTCGGTCGACCCCTGGATCCGGCGGGCGCGGTTCCAGTCGGTCTCGCCGTGGCGCACGAGGGTGAGAAGGGTCACCGGACGAGCCTACGACGAGGCGGCAGCCTCACCGGCCGGCAAGCTCGCGCCCGAGGACCGTGAGCACCTCGGAGGTCCCGGCGTCGATCTTTACGGTGGCGCGGGTGTCGCCGCGCGTCTCGCCGCGGTTGACGATCACGATGGGCAGCCGCCGGCGGCGGGCGCGGTCGAGGAGTCGGATGCCGGAGTTCACGACCAGGGAGGATCCGGCGATCAGCAACGCGGTACTCGAGCGGACGAGCTGCTCGGCTTCGCGGAACTTCTCGAGCGGGATGTACTCGCCGAAGAAGACGACCTCGGGCTTCAGCATCCCGCCGCAGACGGAGCAGTCGGGGACGACGAAGCCGTCGCTCGCAGCGGGCAGGACGTCGCCGTCGGGACCGAGCTCGACGTTCTCGGGCACCGTGATCCAGGGGTTGTCGCGCTCGATCCGCACGGCCAGGTCGCGGCGGTCGAAGACCTGGCCGCAGTGCAGGCACGACACGCGCCGCATCGTGCCGTGGAGTTCGACCACGCGCCGGCTGCCGGCGCGCACGTGCAGGCCGTCGACGTTCTGCGTGATGACGCCCGACGCGATGCCGGCGTGCTCGAGCGCCGCCAGGGCCCGGTGTCCCTCGTTGGGGGCTGCGGCGGCGAACGTCCGCCACCCGAGGTGGCTGCCGACCCAGTAGCGCCGCCGCGACGAGTCGTCGGCGAGGAACTGCTGAGCAGTCATGGGGGTCCGGACAGGAGCGCCCTTGCCGCGGTAGTCCGGGATGCCCGAATCCGTCGAGACACCGGCGCCCGTGAGAACGGCGACGCGGTGCCCGGCGAGCGCGTCGGCCGCGCGTTCCACGGCAGCCGTCGTCTCGGCATCCAGGTCCAGCACGCTCATGGCCCTCCTCAGGGGATCGAGCCTACGCCGTCGTCGTTTCGCGGAGGTCACCACCATCCGTGACAGCCCGCCCATGACAGCCCGCCCATGACAGCATGGGGCCATGACGACGATCCGCATCGACGATCCGTCGGATCCGCGTCTGTCGGACTACCGGGGACTCACCGACACGGCGCTGCGCCGGATCGCCGAGCCCGAGGGCGGCCTCTACATCGCCGAATCGGCGAAGGTGATCTCCCGCGCGGTGGGTGCCGGGCATCGGCCCAGGTCCGTGCTCGTGCAGGAGAAATGGATCGACGACGTCGCGGTTCTCGCCGGTGACGCGCCCGTCTACGTCGTCCCCGACACCGTTGCGGAGCAGGTGACCGGGTTCGCGGTCCACAGAGGAGCGCTCGCCGCCATGCATCGGCCGGTGCAGCCCGATCCCGCGCAGCTCCTCGAGCACTCCCGGACGGTCGTCGTCCTCGAGGACATCGTCGACCACACCAACGTCGGGGCCGCCTTCCGAGCCGCCGCGGCGCTGGGCGCCGATGCCGTCTTCGTCTCACCCCGGTGCGGAGACCCGCTCTACCGTCGCAGCGTCCGGGTCAGCATGGGAACGGTCTTCCAGGTGCCGTGGGCACGCCTTCCCGAGTGGGATGCCGCCGCGTCCCTGTTCGCGGCCGCGGGAGTGCACCTGGCGGCGATGGCGCTGGCCGACGACGCCGTGTCGCTCGACGCGTTCGCCGCAGCCCGGCCCGGGAAGCTCGCGATCCTCATGGGGTCCGAGGGGGAGGGTTTGTCCGCCTCAGCGCTCGCGGTGGCCGATTCGATCGTCACCATCCCGATGGCGGGCGGTGTCGACTCGCTCAACGTCGCATCCGCGGCGGCGGTCGCCCTCTGGGCCCTGCGCTGAACTCAGTCGCCGGCGTGCGTCGACGAGAACGGCAGCGCGTCGGGGCGCTTGGCCGTGACGTTGTCTCCCGACGACTGGTGGCGCAGGCGTCGCAGCACCCACGGGACGAAGTGCGCCCGCGCCCACACGAGATCGTTCGCCCGGGCCGCCCGCCACGTGGTCGGTGGCAGGGCCTCGGGCGACATCGGCTGCAGGTCGTTCGGCACGTTGAGCGCGCGGAGCACCATGCGTGCGACCTCGTGATGTCCGAGGGAGTTGTAGTGCAGGCGGTCGTCGTCGAAGAAGCGCATGTCCTGCACCTCGTTCAACGCCCACTGGTCGGCCACGATGCAGTCGTAGCGGTCGGCGATCGCCCGGATGTTCTCGTTGTAGATCGCGACGCGACCGCGGATGCCGCGGAAGACCGGCGTGAACTCGGTGTCGATCGCGGTGAAGACCAGCAGCGTCGCGCCCTGCGATGAGAGGCGGGCGACGGCATCCTCGAACAGCTCCGCGACAGCATCCGGATCGCCCTGCGGACGGATCACGTCGTTGCCGCCGGCCGAGAGGGTGATGAGGTCGGGCTTCAGCGCGAGGGCGGGCTCGATCTGAGCGTCGACGATCTGGCGGATGAGCTTGCCGCGGATCGCGAGGTTCGCGTAGGCGAAATCGTCGACCTGCGAGGCCAGCACGGCCGCGACGCGGTCGGCCCAACCGCGGTGCTCACCGGGGCGATCCGGGTAGGGATCGCCGATGCCTTCGGTGAAGGAGTCTCCGATCGAGACCATGCGCCGCCAGGGGTGGGCGGTCGCGTTCGGTATGTACGGCGACCGGTTCTCATCCGGGGCCTGGTCGTTCTCGCGCATGGCACCTCCGCATCGAGGCTACCCGCCGGATGCCGCCGGTCCCGATCGACGACCGGTGTCCCTGGGCGCGATTAGGGTGGATCGACGTGACGAGCGAGATGACGAGCGAAGAGGGGGCGGCCCCGGACGAGCCCCACTTCGGGAGTTTCGCCGCCGAGCACCTCTCTCCCGCCTTCCCGCAGCGTGCGCCGTGGGGCACGGCGCAGAACCTCCGTGCCTGGCAGGCCGAGGCCCTCGAGCGTTACTTCGAGATGGACGGACCCGACGGGATCGGCGGGGGCCCGCGTGACTTCCTCGCCGCCGCGACCCCCGGCGCCGGCAAGACGACCTTCGCCCTCCGTCTCGCGAGCGAGCTGTTGCGGCGGCGGATCATCGACCGCATCATCGTCGTCGCCCCGACCGAGCACCTGAAGACCCAGTGGGCGGATGCCGCAGCTCGTGTCTCCATCCGCCTCGACCCGCGGTTCAGCAACAAGCACTTCTCGCCGGCGCGGCACTACCACGGGGTCGCCGTCACCTACGCGCAGGTCGCGGTGAAGGCATCCGTCCACGAGCGACTCGTCCTCGACTCCCGCGCCCTGGTGATCCTCGACGAGGTCCACCACGGCGGCGACGCGCTCAGCTGGGGCGACGCGCTCCGCGAGGCGTACGGCCGCGCGACGCGCCGTCTGCTGCTGTCGGGGACCCCGTTCCGCAGCGACACCGCGCCCATCCCGTTCGTCGAGTACCACCCGAACGACAAGGGCATCCGCCTGTCGCGGACGGACTACAACTACGGCTACGGCCGGGCGCTCGCCGACGGCGTCGTGCGTCCCGTGCTCTTCCACGTCTACGCCGGGCAGATGAAGTGGCGGACGAAGGCGGGCGACGAATACGAAGCCCACCTCGGCCAGGACAACACGAAGGACATCAACTCCCAGGCGTGGCGGACAGCGCTCAACCCCGAGGGGGAGTGGATCTCGGCCGTCCTGCGCTCGGCCGACCGCCGTCTCACCGAGGTGAGACAGGACGTCCCGGATGCCGGGGGCCTGGTCATCGCGACGGATCAGACGGCCGCGCGCGCCTACGCCGCGATCCTCCGCGACATCACGGGGGAGCCGACCACGGTCGTCCTCTCGGACGACAAGGCCGCGTCGGGGCGCATCGAGACCTTCGGGCAGTCGACGACGCGGTGGATGGTCGCGGTCCGCATGGTGTCCGAGGGCGTCGACGTGCCGCGGCTCGCAGTCGGCGTCTACGCGACGAGTGCGTCGACACCGCTCTTCTTCGCGCAGGCCATCGGGCGCTTCGTCCGCGCACGACGTCGCGGCGAAGCGGCATCCGTGTTCCTCCCCAACGTCCCCCAGCTGCTCGCCCTCGCGAACGAGATGGAGCGCGAGCGCGACCACGCGCTCGATCGCGAGGAGAGCGACGACGATGGCCTCGAGGACTCGCTGCTCGAAGAGGCGGAGCGCGAGGACAAGGCGTCAGACTCGCTCATCGAGGAGGGCAGCTACCAGGCGCTCGGATCGACGGCGCATTTCGATCGGGTGCTCTACGACGGCAAGGAGTTCGGTCAGCTGGCCGTGCCGGGGACGCTGGAGGAGGAGGAGTTCCTCGGGATCCCCGGGCTCCTCGAGCCCGAGCACGTGCACGAGCTGCTGATGCAGCGGCAGTCGCGGCAGACCCGTCACCGCCACGCGCGGGAGGCGCAGGAGAAGACGACGGCCGACGCGACCGGCGAGCCGGAGAACACGCTGCCCCCCGCCCTCCACCGCACGCTCCGCGAACAGCGGCAGCTGCTCAACAGCCTCGTCGGGCTGTACGCCCGGCAGAGCGGCGAGCCGCACGGGGCCGTGCACGCCGAGCTCCGACGGATCTGCGGCGGCCCCGAGGTCGCCCGCGCGACGGTCGCACAGCTGCAGGCGCGCATCGAGGTCCTGCGCAAGCGCGTCCACTCCTGACCCCTTCGGAACCCCGAAATGCTGGCAGTTCCGGCTTTCGGGCGGTTCCCGCGGTTCGCCGTGGCTACCGTGAAAGGGACATGAGCACGATGAACGCGACGCCCCTGCCCGACGCCACCCCGCGAGATCGCCGGCGGTGGGCCGCCTACCTCTCGGACGAACGTGCCGAAGCGCGCGTGTACCGCGAGCTCGCCGCTCGGAAGTCGGGGGAGGAGCGCGAGATCCTCGACGCGCTCGCCGACGCGGAGGGGCGCCACGAAGCCCACTGGTTGGGCCTCCTCGGCGGGGAGCCCGAGCGGCTCCCGCGGGCGTCCATTCGAACGCGACTGCTGGCGACGATGGCCCGCCGGTTCGGGTCGATCTTCGTCCTGGCGCTCGCCCAGAACGCCGAGAACCGCTCGCCGTACGACGACGACCCCCACGCCACCCCGGCCATGCGCGCAGATGAGAAGATCCACGGCGAAGTCGTCCGTGGACTCGCCGCGCGGGGCCGCATGCGACTGTCGGGCACGTTCCGCGCCGCCGTCTTCGGCGCCAATGACGGTCTCGTCTCCAACCTCGCCCTCGTGATGGGCATCGGGGCGACGGGCGTCGCGCCGCAGTTCGTCCTCTTCAGCGGCATCGCGGGTCTGCTGGCCGGCGCGCTGTCGATGGCCGCGGGGGAGTTCGTCTCGGTCCGGTCGCAGCGGGAGCTCATCGAGGCGACGCATCCGAACAACGACACCGACCACGTCCTCCCCGATCTCGACCTCGACGCGAACGAACTCGCTCTCGTCTACCGGACGCGGGGACTCGATGAAGAACAGGCGCTGGAGCGGGCGCGACAGGTCGTCGCGACCGCACAGGCGAGCGACCGTGCCGTCCCCTACCGTCGCGCCGCCGAGCCGCCCGCCGACCTCGAGTCCGTCGGCTCCGCCTTCGGGGCCGCGGCCTCCAGCTTCGCGTTCTTCGCCTCGGGCGCGGTCATCCCGGTCCTGCCGTGGATCTTCGGGCTCTCCGGCCTCGCGGCCGTGACCCTAGCACTCGCCCTGGTGGGCTTGGCGCTGCTCCTGACCGGGGCGACGGTCGGTCTGCTCTCGGGTGCACCGCCCCTTCGCCGGGGACTGCGTCAGCTGGCGATCGGTTTCGGTGCGGCGGCGATCACGTACCTGCTGGGTCTCCTGTTCGGTGTGTCCGCGGCGTAGGCGGACCGGACAGTCGGCCCGATTATCCGCACCGCCGAGAACGTGCTACTGTCGATCCTCGGTTGCGAAACCGAAATCCCGGAGGAAACAAAGGGAGAAAACTCTGCGCGGGTGGCGGAATAGGTAGACGCGCTAGCTTGAGGTGCTAGTGCCCGAATAGGGCGTGGGGGTTCAAGTCCCCCCTCGCGCACAGAGGAAGAAGTGGGTCCCGAGAGGGGCCCATTTCTCGTTTCGGATCGGTGCGGTGTCGCTGACGAGGCACCTCTCCCCTGTGAGGGGGAGAGGCGTCATCCCCGTGGGGGAGGCGTTCTCGAGCGCCGTGCCCTGGACTGTGGACATGGACCGCGATCCCGCCCTGCCCGCTCTCACGACCATCGACCGCGAACGTGCGTCGGTGGTGTCGGTGAGGCGGCTGACGAAGCGGTACGGACGGCGCACGGCGCTCGACGACGTCGACCTCGAGATCTCCCGAGGAACGGTCGTCGGCATACTCGGGCCCAATGGTGCCGGCAAGTCGACTCTGCTGGAGACCGTCGCCGGCTTGCGGGCATCGACATCGGGGGAGGTCTCCGTCCTCGGCGTGGATCCTCGACGAGAGCGACGTCAGACCACCCGGCGGGTGTCGGTGCAACCGCAGTCAGCCAGCGTGTTCGGATACCTGTCCGTCCGAGAGACGGTCAGGTTGTACGCCTCGTTCCACTCGTCCCATCGGGACGTTGCGCAGGTGATCGCCGACCTGGGCCTCTCGGAGCAGGTCGATGTCCGCGCACGCGACCTCTCGGGTGGTCAGCTGCGACGCCTGCTGCTCGCGGTCGCCATCATCGGCATTCCCGAGATCGTCATCCTCGATGAGCCGTCCGCCGGGCTCGATCCCGAGGCGAGGAAGCACCTGCTGGAGCTCATCCGATCGCTCGCCCGGGACGGCACCACCATCATCTTCTCCACGCACGACATGGCCGAGGCCGCCCAGATCTGCGATCGAGTCGTCATCGTCGTCGCCGGACGGATCCGGGCAGATGGGCCGCCCGCAGAACTCATCGACGGCGGGAGATCGACGCTGACCTTCGACGTCGTGAGCGAGGAAGCTCTGAGTCGCACACGATCGGTGCTCCCTGCCGACACCGTGACGTGGTCCCAGGATGCTCGAGGATTCCACGTCAGCCACGCGACAGCCGACCCGGATGGGGCGTTGGACTTGTTGACGCGGGATCGTCAGATTCGCGGCCGGTCCTATCGAGTCGTGAGTCCCACGCTCGAAGACCTCTACCTGTCGATCGTCCGGGATGCCCGTGAGACCGACGAAGGGCGCGACGGCGATGCCTGACACCGCGAGATACGAGCCGCGCTCTGCGTTCGTAGAGCTGGCGACGGCGAGCGCCAAGGACCTCTACCGGGACCGAAAAGGCGCGTTCTCGATCCTGTTCACCTTCTTCTTCTTCTTCCTGCTGATCATCGGGCTCAACTTCGTGGTCAACGTCGGCGGCCGAGAGGATCCGGTGGTCGTCATCGACAGCGCCGTGCCGCAGAGTGCTCAGATCGCCGGCGAACTGGAGTCGGCCGGCATCGTGGTGGCCGAAGCGGAGGAAGCCTCGGCCACCGTCACGATTACCGCGGCGCGCAACGGTGTCGCCATCGTCCTGGACGCCGAGGCGGACCCGAAATGGCTGGCGGTGGCGGCGGCCGTGGAGCGCACCGGGACTGCCTACTCGGTCACGGACACCGACGGTGAGGTGTGGATCGACCTGCTCCGGGCGAACCTCGCTGCGTTGTCGTGCATCGGGCTGCTGGCCATCACCTTCATCGGAACGTCCGTTCCACTCACGAGGATGCGCGAGAACGGCACCCTCCGTCTCCTCGGAACCACGCCCGCCAGCAAGTTCACCTTCATCGCCGCCCTCACCCCCTCGCGCCTGATCTTCGCGCTGTTCGTCATCGTGACGATCCACGCGACCTCGATGATCCTGGGGTACTCGCAGCTCTGGCAGCTCTTCCGCCTCCTGTTCACGATGCTGCTCGGCGTCGCGATGTTCTTCGCGCTCGCCTATCTGCTCGCGTCTCGGACGCGGCGCGCGGAGACGGTGAACAATCTCGCCGCCGTGCTGCCGGTGATGGCGATCTTCGCTTCGGGGTCCGTTCTGCCCTCCCACCTCATACCCGAGCCGGTGACGTGGGTGCTCAACTGTCTGCCCACCACCTGGTACATGCGCGCCGCCGCAGCCGACCTCGCGGGTGACACGACCAGCGCAGGGCTCCTGTTCCTCTACTGGGGGCTGATGCTCGTGACGACGCTCGCCGCCGGCATCCTGGCGGCTCGGCTGTTCATCTGGGACGACCGCGAGCGGTGAGCATGACGCGGCGCGCGGTGCGCCGCGGGTAGCGTGGGGCGCATGTCCGCTCCCGACGATCTGCCCGAGGTCGCGCGCGTCGCCCGCGATCTGATCCGCTTCGACACGACGAACTACGGCGAAGGACGCGCGAACGGCGAGCGCGAGGCCGCCGAGTACGTCGGTGCGTACCTCGAGTCGTTGGGGTTGGTCCCCGAGTACTACGAGCCGATCCCGCGGCGCACGAATGTCGTCGCGCGGGTGCCGGGGCGCGATCCCGACAAGCCTGCGCTGGTCCTGCACGGACACCTCGACGTCGTTCCCGCCGTCGCGGCCGACTGGAGCGTCGATCCCTTCGAGGGTGTCGTGAAGGACGGGATGCTGTGGGGCCGCGGCGCCGTCGACATGAAGGACATGGACGCCATGATCCTCACCTCGGTCGCCGAGCTGCTCAGGGCGGGGGAGAGGCCCGAGCGGGACCTCGTCCTCGCTTTCTTCGCAGATGAGGAGAACGGCGGCGTCGAAGGCTCCCAGCTGGTCGTCCGCGACCGCGCCGAATGGTTCGCCGGCGCGACCGAGGCGATCAGCGAGGTCGGCGGCTACTCGATCGCCGTGGGTGACGAGCGCGCCTACCTGCTGCAGGTCGGCGAGAAGGCGCTCATCTGGATCCGGCTCCACGCCACGGGGCAGGCCGGGCACGGCAGTCGCCACCACCCCGACAACGCGGTGACCCGGCTCGCCGAGGCGGTCGCCGCACTCGGGCGCACCGGGTGGCCGATCGAACTCACCTCGACGACGCGTCAGCTCGTCCGATCGCTCGCCGACCTCTCGGGGACCCTGGCCGACGACCCCGACGCCGTCGCCGACACGGCGGGCGCGGCATCCGCCTTCCTGCGCTCGACCTTCCGGACGACCACCAACCCGACCGGTCTGACCGCCGGGTACAAGCACAATGTGATCCCGGATGCCGCGACCGCCGCGATCGACATCCGCACCCTGCCGGGGCACGAGGACGAGGTCCTCGCGCAGGTGCAGCGGATCGTCGGCGACGACATCCGCATCGAGGTCGTCCACCGCGACATCGGACTCGAGGTGCCGTTCGCCGGAGACCTCGTCGACGCGATGGTCGGCGCGCTGGAGCGCCATGATCCCGGAATCCCGGTCATCCCGTACCTTATGGGGGGAGGGACCGACAACAAGGCCCTCGCCGAGCTCGGCATCGCCGGGTTCGGGTTCGCGCCGCTGCGACTGCCCGCGGACCTCGACTTCACCGGGATGTTCCACGGCGTCGACGAACGCGTCCCGATCGACGCGCTCGTCTTCGGGCAGCGTGTGCTCACCGATCTGATCCGCACGTACTGAAAGGCCCCCATGTCGATACTCGACGCCATCATCCTGGGTATCGTCCAGGGCCTGACAGAGTTCCTCCCGATCTCCTCGAGCGCGCATCTGCGCATCGTGGGGGAGTTCCTCCCCAACGCGCAGGATCCTGGTGCGACGTTCACCGCCATCACGCAGATCGGCACCGAGCTCGCGGTCCTGGTCTACTTCTGGAACCGCATCGTGCGGATCATCGCCGCATGGGCGAAGTCGCTCACCGGGCGTGTTCCGCGCAACGATCCCGACGCCCGTATGGGATGGATCGTCATCATCGGCACGATCCCGATCGGCGTGCTCGGCTTCCTCTTCCAGGACGTCATCCGCGACACCTTCCGGAACCTCTGGCTCGTGGCGACCGTCCTCATCGTCTTCGGCATCATCCTCGGCATCGCCGACGCGCTCGGAAAGCGCGTCCGCACCGAGAAGGACCTCACGATCGGGCACGGGCTCACCCTCGGCGTCGCGCAGTCGTTGGCCCTCGTCCCCGGCGTCTCTCGCTCCGGGGCCACCACGACGGCCGCGCTCGCCATGGGGTACACGCGTCCCGCCGCCGCCGAGGTCGCGTTCCTGCTCGCCGTCCCCGCCGTCTTCGGCAGCGGGCTGTACGAGCTCCTGCAGGCGATCCGCGAGCCCGGTCAGTCGCCGTTCACCCTCGGCGAGACCGCGATCGCAACGGTGGTCTCGTTCGGCGTCGGCCTCGTGGTCATCGCCTACCTGATGCGCTACCTCAAGCGCGGCAGCTTCCTGCCGTTCGTGCTCTACCGGGTCGTCCTCGGCGTCGTGCTGCTCATCCTGCTCGCCTTCGGCGTCCTGCAGGCCTACTGAGCGGGGCCGGTCACCGGCGCGGGTCGTCCTTCGGCCCGCGCGGGCCGTCGCCCCGCCGGCGGAGGTAGCGCTCGAATTCCTGCGCGATCGCGTCGCCGGATGCCTCGGGGGAGTCCCAGGCGTCGCGCGCGGTCTCGAGCTGGCGGATGTACTCCGTCATCTCCTCGTCGTCCGCGGCGGCGGCATCGACCGACGCCTCCCACGCGAGGGCCTCCGCGGGCAGCGCGCCGCGGGTGATCGTCGCGCCCGTGATCTCCTCGAGCTTTTCGAGGAGCGCCAGCGTCGCCTTGGGGGACGGGGTGTGCCCGGCGACGTAGTGGGGGATGCTCGCCCAGAGCCCGGCCGTCGGGATGCCGGCCGCCTCGCCTGCGGCGGCGAGAGCCGACAGGATGCCGACGGGGCCTTCGTAGGTCGATCGCTCCAGCCCGAGCGACGAGCGGAGCTCCTCGTTCTCGGAACCGGCGAACACGGAGATCGGCCGGGTATGGGGGACGTCGCTCATCATGGAACCGAGGGCGACGATGCCGGTGATGTCCTCGCGGAGGGCCGCGTCGATGAACTCGGCGGAGAACGCCTGCCACGCGCGGGCGGGCTCCGTGCCGGTGAGGAGCCACAGGTCGGGACCGTCCTCGCGGGGTGTCGCCGGACGCCACAGCGTCGCGTCGGGCCAGACCAGGCGACGGGCGCCGTCGGCATCCACCTGCATCTGCGGCCGCGTGTACTGGTAGTCGAAGTACAGCTCCGGGTCGACGCCGAACACCTTCTCGAACGTGCCGGAGGTCCGCAGCTGCGAGGCCGCAGCGGTGGCCGCCTCTCCGGCGTCGTTCCAGCCGTCGACGGCGATCACGAGCACCCGCTGTCCCAGTCCCTGCACGGACGTCCTCTCTGTCGGTACCCCCACGATACGCCGCTGCCCCCGAGGCGGGCGGATGCGCTCGCGTAGCATTGACCGGTGATCTCCCCCCTTCCCGCCGCGGTCCTCTGGGACATGGACGGCACCCTCGTCGACACCGAGCCGTACTGGATGGCTGCCGAGACCCCGCTCGTCGAACGCTTCGGCGGCACCTGGACCCATGACGACGGACTGGGGATGGTGGGACTCGGGCTCGAGGACGCGGCCCGCATCCTCCAGGGCGCCGGCGTGCGCATGGAGGTCGACGAGATCGTCGCCCACCTCACCGAGGAGGTCATGCGCCAGCTCCGCGAGGAGGGTGTCCCCTTCCGGCCGGGCGCCCGCGAACTGCTGCGCGACCTGCGGGACGCCGGCATCCCGACCGCTCTCGTCACGATGTCGATGAGCCGGATGGCGCGGGTCATCACCGACCTCATCGACTTCGACGCGTTCGACGTCGTCATCGGCGGCGACGACGTCGCCCGCCCCAAGCCTCACCCGGACCCGTACCTGCAGGCGTGCGAGGCGCTCGGCGTGGACCCTGCCGACACCGTCGCGTTCGAGGACTCGATCACCGGAACGCGCTCGGCGATAGCCGCGGGCACGGCGACCGTCGGCATCCCGCACATGGTCCCGCTCGACGAGGTCGGTGCCCACGTCTTGTGGCCGACCCTCGAGGGACGAACGGTGGCGGATGTCGCCGACCTCCTCGCACAGGTGCGTCAGGGGGTCCGCGCATGAGCGCCGACCTGCGGCCGAGTGGCCCGTTCCGCCTCGGTGACCGTGTGCAGCTGACGGGGCCCAAGGGACGTCTCCACACCGTCACCCTCCGCGAGGGCGGCGAGCTGCACACCCACCACGGCGTGCTCCGGCACGAGGCGATCATCGGGCAGCCCGACGGCTCTGTCGTCGCCAACAGCGGGGGCCACGAATACCTCGCGCTCCGCCCGCTGCTGCGCGACTTCGTGATGTCGATGCCCCGCGGCGCCGCCATCGTGTACCCGAAGGATGCCGCGCAGATCCTCGCCTCCGCCGACATCTTCCCGGGCGCCACCGTCGTCGAGGCCGGCGTCGGGTCGGGCGCCCTCTCGATGTGGCTCCTCCGGGCGATCGGTCCGTCCGGGCGGCTCCTGTCGTTCGAGCGGCGAGAGGAGTTCTCGGAGGTCGCCGAGGCGAACGTCGAGACGTTCTTCGGCCACTACCCCGAGTCATGGCGCGTCGTCGTGGGCGATCTCGCCGAGCAGCTCCCACAGGTGACCGAGCCCGGCAGCGTCGACCGCGTCGTCCTCGACATGCTCGCGCCGTGGGAGTGCATCGACGTCGTCGCCGACGCACTCACGCCCGGCGGCGTGGTCCTCTGCTACATCGCGACCGCGACGCAGCTGAGCCGCGTCGCGGAGTACATCCGCCACTCGGGATTGTTCACCGAGCCCGAGGCGACCGAGACGATGGTGCGCGGATGGCACGTCGAGGGGCTCGCGGTCCGACCCGATCACCGGATGGTCGCCCACACCGGGTTCCTGCTCACGGCACGGCGCCTCGCCCCCGGAGCGATGCCGCCCGACGTCCGCAAGCGCGCCCTCAAGAAGCCGTCGTACGCGGATGAGGATGTCGAGGCGTGGACGCCGGGCGCCGTGGGGGATCGTGAGATCACCGACAAGAACCTCCGCAAGCGCGTGCGCGATGCGCAGCGCGCAGCGGGCGGTGCCCGTCAGGCCGCCGAGGATCGCTCCGGCGAGACCGTAGACTGAACGAATGCGTCAGATCCCCGCTGCCGTGGCCGTACTCGGCCTGACTGCCCTGGCCCTCGTCGGGTGCGCCCCGTCCGGACCCTCCGACAGCGGTTGCGAGCGTGTCACCGCGCCCGCATCGTCGCTCGATCTCGTCGATGTGACGGGTGCCGAAGGCTTGCCGACGGCGTCCACGACCGATCCGGTCTACGTGTCGAAGACCGCGTACACCGACCTCGCCACGGGCAAGGGCACTCCGATCACGTCGGGGATGCAGGATCTGCAGATCGGGATCACGGTGCTGAACGGTCAGACCGGTCAGACGCTCGTGTCGGCGCCGACCAAGCTGGTCGCGCTGAACGTCCTCGAGCAGTCGTTCCCCACGATCGGCAAGGCGCTCGACTGCGCGCGGCCCGGTGCCCGCATCGTCGCGGCGATGCCCGCGAAGGACATCAACCCGACGTTCGTGCAGCAGGCCGGGCTGTCCGAGAGCGCTTCGGCCGTCCTGGTCATCGACGTGAACACCGTCCTCCTGCCGGCGGCCAACGGGGTCCCGCAGTACGTCGACGGTGCCAACGTGCCGACCGTGGTCCTCGCGCCCGACGGGACGCCGGGGATCATCGTCCCCGATGCCGCGCCGCCGAAGGGTCTGGTCATCAAGACCCTCAAGAAGGGCGACGGTGAGAAGATCACCGCCGACTCCCGCGCCCGGCTGCAGTACACGGGCGTCGCCTGGAACACCGGAGAGGTGTTCGATTCGACGTGGCAGAACGGCGAAGCCGTGACGTTCGCGAAGGACCAGTTCTCCGAGGGCTTCGCGCGGGCAATCGAGGGGCAGACGGTCGGCTCGCAGGTGCTCGTGGTCGTTCCGTCCGACATGGCGAAGGTCCAGGGTCAGTCGGCGCAGAACGAGCCGCCGACGGGGACTCTCGTCTACGTGATCGACATCCTCGGGATCGACCCGACGACCGATTCCCCGACCGCGACACAGTGAGCTCCCGCGGGGCCGAGCACCGGTCCCGCGCCTAGTATTGCGATGTGTCCACCGAAGCGATCCGCAGCGCGCCCGAGGAACGACTCGTCAACCTCGTGGTCGCATTGCTCGCGACCGAGCAGGGGCTGACGAAGGACACGATCCTCTCGTCCGTGTCCGGATATCGCGAGCAGGGTGCGGCCGGGGCGTCCAAAGACGCACTCGAGAAGATGTTCGAACGAGACAAGGACAGTCTGCGTTCCCTGGGAGTGCCGATCGAGACGATCGGCGACTACGCCGATCCCGACGATCTGCGTGAGGCGCGCTACCGAGTCCCCACCTCGGAGTACTCGCTCCCCGTCGACATCGACTTCACCCCGGCCGAGATCGCGGTCCTGAACCTGGCGAGCGGTGTGTGGGGCGAGAGCTCGATGTCGGCATCCGCCCGCAGCGGACTCCGGAAGATCCAGGCGCTGGGGATCGAGGTCGACGCCCCCATCATCGGCTACGCGCCGCGCATCAGCTTGCGCGAGCCGTCCTTCGCGCCGCTGCAGCGGGCGATCGAGCAGGGTCGCGTCGTCGAGTTCGACTACATCAAGGGCGGGTCGGATGCCGCGCACCGCCGCCGCGTGCAGCCGTGGGCCCTCGTCGAGTACGACGGTCGCTGGCATGTGTACGGCTTCGACCTCCTGCAGGACGCCGAGCGCACGTTCCTCCTGTCCCGCATCCCTTCGGACGTCGTCGTGACGCGGGCGTCCTTCGATCTGTCCCTGCGAGAGGGAGCGGGCGAGAAGGCGATCGCCGGCCTGGATGCGGTCGCCGCCCGCCAGCAGGCGCGGCTGCAGGTCGAGCCCGGCACCGAGGCGCTCCTCCGTCTCCATCGTCGTGCGCTGTCCGCAGATGAGACGGGATGCCTCGTGCCCTACGTCGACGCCCAGGTCTTCGCGGACGAGCTCGCCTCGTACGGCCCCGAGGTCCGTGTGATCGATCCGCCGTACCTCGCCGAGCTCGTCGCGTCGCGGCTGCGTCGCGCACGGGATCTCCATGCCGAGGTCGGGGCATGAGCGCCCAGCCGCTGGTGGCGACCGATAGGGCGTCCCTCATCCTGCAGCTCGTCCCGTACCTCATCTCCAAGGGCGAGGTCACCGTGGCGGACGCGGCCCGGGACTTCGACGTCGAGGCGGATGAGATGCGGTCGATGGTCGAGAAGCTGACGGTCATCGGGCTCCCCGGCGACGGCGGTTTCTGGCAGATGGCGAATGACCTCTTCGACATCGACTGGGACCTCCTCGACGAGCAGGACACCATCTCGATCACCAATGCCGTCGCGCTGGAGCGGACGCCGAGGCTGACCGCGCGCGAAGCGGCCGCCCTGCTCGCCGGTCTCCAACTCGCCGCCAGCCTTCCGGGCGTGGGTGACAGCGGGGTCGTCCAGGGTCTGCTCGCCAAACTCGCCGCCGGCGCATCGAGCGCTCCCGCCGAGGTGATCGTCGCGACGCCCGTCGTCGACGACGTGCGGACGACGGTGGCGGACGCCGTGCAGCGAGGCGTCGCGGTGTCCTTCTCCTACCGGGCCCCGGATGCGCCCGCGACGACGCGCACCGTCGACCCCGTCAAAGTCCACATCGCCGATGGCCAGTGGTACCTCCAGGGGTGGTGCCATCTGCGGCAGGCGATCCGTACCTTCCATCTCGACCGCGTGTCGGACGTCGTCCTCACCGACATCCCGAGCACGCACGGTGCCGATCCTCTGCCGGGGCTGTTCGAGCCGCGCGAGACCGACGTGGTGGTCGAGCTCCGCTGCCGCAAGGACGTCGTCCCTCTGCTCGGCGAGTTCGCGGCGCGCGCCGTGGTCCGGGGCAAGGGCGAGTTCCGCTCGGTGAGCCTCCGCGTCGGCGATGAACGCAGCCTCAAGCGGCTGGCGGCGCGGCTCGGCGGCGATGTCGAGATCGTCTCGCCCCCCGATGCGCGAGAAGCTGCTCGCACCTGGGCGGATGCCGGGCTCGCGCAGTACGCCTGAGGGTCTCTGTTCATCTGGGGCGGTTAGACTGAGGTCACATCTACCCCGAGGAGCTTTCATGGGCTTGCAAGGATGGCACCTTCTCGTCGTCTTGGCGGTGATCCTGCTTCTGTTCGGAGCGGCGAAGCTGCCTGCCCTCGCGAAGAGCGTCGGCCAGTCCGCCCGCGTGTTCAAGGGTGAGATGAAGGCGATGAAGGAAGAGGACGGTCCGGCCGAGACGCCGGCGCACCAGCAGCCGCAGGCTCCGACGTCGGTGACGGGCCTGACGCCTCCGCCCGCGCAGGGCCCATCGCAGGGCCCCACCTCCTCCTGACGCGGTGACGACCACCGATCGGGACGCCGCCGCCACCGACGACGCCCCTCTCCGGGACAAGCGGATGTCGCTCGGCGACCATCTCCGCGAGTTCCGCAAGCGGCTCATCATCGCCGCCGTGGCACTGGTCGTCGGGATGATCGTGTCCTTCGCGCTCGGCGACGCGATCATCTGGGCGATCACGGAGCCGATCCGCGTGGTGGCGGAGCAACGCGGTCAGGAGAACGCCGTCACCCTCATGTTCGCGACGGTGACCTCCGCCTTCGATCTTCGCGTCCGGATCGCGTTCGCCGTCGGCCTTTTGATCTCGGCACCGGTCTGGTTGTGGCAGATCTGGGCGTTCCTCATGCCGGGTCTGACCCGTAAAGAGGTCCGCTACACGATCGGGTTCGTCGCGGCGGCCGTACCGCTCTTCTTCGCCGGAGCGTTCACGGGGTGGCTCATCCTCCCTCATCTCGTCGAGCTCATGGCGGGCTTCACACCCGACGGGGCGTCGAACTTCTACGACGCCAAGTACTACTACGACTTCGTCTTCAAGCTCCTGATCGTCGTCGGCGTCTCCTACGTGACGCCCGTGTTCCTGGTGGCGCTCAACCTGGCGGGGGTCATGACGGGGCGCGAGATCATGAAGGGCTGGCGGGTGGCGATCGTGATCGCGACCGTGTTCGCCGGTGCCGCCACCCCCTCCGCCGACGTCGTCAGCATGCTCATCCTGGCCGCGATCCTCACGGTCCTCTTCTTCGCCGCGGCCGGCCTGTCGATGCTGTTCGACCGCCGCAAGCGCAAGCGCGAGGCGGAACTCCTCGGCCCGATCGCATGACGGACTTCGCGGCGCGATACGCACGTGCGCAGTCCGGCCGTCGGCATCCGATCTCGGCGTCGTTCGCCGAGATGCAGCGGTTCGACCTCGACCCGTTCCAGGTCGAGGGATGCCAGGCCCTCGAAGACGGTCGCAGCGTCCTCGTCGCGGCGCCGACCGGTGCCGGCAAGACGATCGTCGGCGAATTCGCGATCCATCTCGCGATGCGGGAGCCGGGGGACAAGGCGTTCTACACGACGCCCATGAAGGCCCTGTCGAATCAGAAGTTCCGCGAGCTGCAGGAGGTCTACGGCGAGGACCAGGTCGGTCTGCTCACCGGCGACACGAACATCAACGGGAACGCGCGGGTCGTCGTTATGACGACCGAGGTGCTCCGGAACATGCTGTACGCGGATTCGCCTGCGCTCCGGGGCCTCCGCTACGTCGTCATGGACGAGGTCCACTATCTCGCCGACCGCTTCCGCGGGCCGGTCTGGGAGGAGGTCATCCTCCACCTGCCGCCGGCCGTCCGGCTCGTCTCGCTGTCGGCGACCGTCTCGAACGCGGAGGAGTTCGGCGACTGGCTCGACACCGTGCGGGGCGACACCGCCGTCATCGTCTCCGAGACCCGTCCCGTCCCGCTCGAGCAGCATGTGCTGGTCCGCGGTGACCTGTTGCCGCTGTTCGATGATCGTGCCGGTGTGGCCACCGCGCAGGTGAACCAGGAACTCACCCGCATCCGTTCGCCGAAGGCTGCGACGTACGAGAACAATCGCCGGGCTATGGAGTACCGGTCCCGCGGCGACCAGGAACGCCGCCGCCCCCACCGCGGTGGCAAGCGTCCCGTGCGCCCGTCGACGGCGGCCCGTATCGAGCGCATGGACCGCCCGCAGGTCGTGGAGCTCCTCGGCCGGTCGAACCTCCTGCCGGCCATCTTCTTCATCTTCAGTCGCGTCGGGTGCGATGCCGCCGTCCAGCAGGTGCGGCGGTCGGGAGTGCGGCTGACCGACACGGCCGAGCGCGATGAGATCCGGGCGATCATCGACGATCGCCTTCGCCCGCTGCAGGACGAGGACCTCGCCGTCCTCGGCTACTGGGAGTGGCGCGAGAACCTGGAGCGGGGCGTCGCTGCGCACCACGCGGGCATGCTGCCGGCCTTCAAGGAGGTCGTCGAAGAGCTTTTCCGTCGCAAGCTCGTCAAGGTGGTCTTCGCGACCGAGACCCTCGCGCTCGGCATCAACATGCCGGCGCGGACGGTCGTCCTCGAGAAGCTCGAGAAGTTCAACGGCGAGGCGCGGGTCGCCATCACGTCCGGCGAGTACACGCAGCTGACGGGACGCGCCGGGCGCCGCGGGATCGACGTCGAGGGTCACGCGGTCGTCCAGTGGACCGAATCCCTCGACCCCCAGGCCGTCGCCGCCCTCGCGTCGCGACGCACCTATCCGTTGAACTCGAGCTTCCGCCCGACCTACAACATGGCCGTCAACCTGATCGACCAGTTCGGTCGCGAGCGTGCCCGCGAGATCCTCGAGTCCTCGTTCGCCCAGTTCCAGGCGGACCGCGCCGTCGTCGGCCTCGCCCGCCAGGTGAAGGATGCCGAGGCATCCCTCGCCGGCTACGAGAAGTCCATGACGTGCGACCGGGGCGACTTCGCCGAGTACTCCGGCATCCGTCGCGACCTCAGCGACGCCGAGAAGCTCAACCGTGCCGACCGCACCGCGCCCGCCCGCATCCGGCAGCAGCGGCAGAACGAGATCCAGTCCCTGCGACATCGGATGCAGCGGCATCCCTGCCATTCCTGCCCGGACCGCGAGAACCATGCGCGCTGGGCGGAGCGGTACTGGAAGCTGCGGCGCCGGACGGACCGGACGCGACGCGACATCGAGACCCGCACCGGCACCGTCGCGCGGATCTTCGACCGCATCATCGATGTCCTCGCCGAGCTGAACTACGTCGCCTTCGAGGACGGCGCGGCCGCGCTGACCGCCGCCGGACGCACGATGCGACGCATCTACGGCGAACGCGATCTTCTGGTCGCCGAGTCGCTGCGTCGCGGGCTCTGGAAGAATCTGGATGCCGCAGGCTTGGCTGCCCTCGCGTCGTGCCTCGTGTACGAGCCGCGTCGGGATGAGGCGGGGGAGTACCGCCTGCCGCGAGGTCCTTTCCGCGAGGCCCTGACCAAGACGCAGGAGCTCTGGAGCCGCCTCGACGACCTCGAGCAGGAGCATCACCTGCCGGGAACCGAACCGCTCGCCACGGGCCTGGCGCAGGCCATGAACTCGTGGGCGCGCGGCGGCTCGTTGGATCTGGTCCTCTCAGAGGCCGACCTCGCCGCGGGCGACTTCGTGCGCTGGACGAAGCAGACGATCGATCTGCTCGACCAGCTCTCGATCGTCGCGGACGCGGACGTCGCCGTGACCGCGCGGAAGGCGCTCGACGCCGTCCGGCGGGGGATCGTCGCCTACAGCTCGGTGTGAGCCGCCAGGCGATGCGTGGAGGGGATGACGGGAATCGAACCCGCGTAATCAGTTTGGAAGACTGAGGCTCTACCATTGAGCTACATCCCCGTCGACGCTGAGGACAGCGCCTCGACGAGTGTAGCGGACATGGTCGGCTAGACTTACCAACGGCCGTTTTTCGGCGCTCGCCAGCGTGCGCGCCCGGGGCGTAGCTCAGCTTGGTAGAGCGCCCGCTTTGGGAGCGGGAGGCCGCAGGTTCAAATCCTGTCGCCCCGACAACGGCCCCACGAACCCAGATCACCGAACGGACGCGCGTGTGCGCGGCCGGACAAGGAGAACGACAGGCATGGTCACCAGCACCGTCGAGCAGCTCAGCCCCACCCGGGTGAAGCTCCACATCACGGTCACCCCCGAGGAGCTCAAGCCGAGCATCTCGCACGCGTACGAGCACATCGCTCAGGACGTGCAGATCCCCGGTTTCCGCAAGGGCAAGGTCCCGGCACCGATCATCGACCAGCGCGTCGGTCGCGAGGCCGTCCTCGAGCACGCGGTCAGCGAAGGCCTCGACGTCTTCTACCGCGAGGCCGTGACGGCGAACGACGTCCGCATCGTCGGTCGTCCCGCCGCCGAGATCGTGGAGTGGCCGAGCACGAAGGACTTCTCCGGCGACCTCAAGGTCGAGGTCGAGGTGGACGTCCGCCCCGAGTTCGAGCTTCCCGCCTACGACGACATCACCATCGAGGTCGACGCCGTCGAGACCGATGAGGCTGCGGTGGATGCCGAGCTCGACAAGCTCCGCAGCCGCTTCGGCACGCTCGTGACCGTCGACCGTCCCGCCAAGGCCGGCGACTTCGTCGAGCTCGACCTCGTCGCCACGATCGAGGGCAACGAGATCGACCGCGCCGAGGGCGTCTCCTACGAGGTGGGCTCGGGCGAGCTCCTCGAGGGCATCGACGACGCCATCGAGTCGCTCACCGCCGGCGAGGACACCACGTTCCGTTCGAAGCTCGTCGGCGGCGACCACGCCGGTGAAGAGGCCGAGGTCGCCGTGTCCGTCAAGGCCGTCAAGGAGCGCGAGCTCCCCGAGGCCGACGACGACTTCGCTCAGGTCGCCTCCGAGTTCGACACGATCGGCGAACTCCGCGAGAGCCTCGTCGAGCGCGTCTCGGAGCAGGCCGTCTTCACGCAGGGCTCCGCCGCGCGCGACAAGCTCATCGAGGTCCTCATCGAGAAGGCGGACATCCCCGTTCCCGCCAAGCTCGTCGAGGACGAGGTGCACACCCACCTCGAGGGTGAGGGTCGCCTCGAGGACGACGTCCACCGCGCAGAGGTCACCGAAGCGAGCGAGAAGCAGTTCCGCACGCAGATGATCCTCGACAAGATCGCTGAGAAGCACGAGGTGCAGGTCTCCCAGGAGGAGCTCACCCAGTACCTCATCCAGTCGTCGGCGCAGTACGGCATGTCGCCGCAGGACTTCGTCAACGCCCTGCAGGAGGGCAACCAGATCCCGATGATGGTCGGTGAAGTCGCCCGCAACAAGGCCCTCGCCGTCGCGCTCGGCAAGGTGACCGTCGTCGACGCCAACGGCAAGAAGGTCGACCTGACCGGCTTCGCCGCCGAGGACGACGAGGCTGCAGACGAGGCCACCGAGGCCGCGGACGAGAAGCCCGCCGCCAAGAAGGCCCCCGCGAAGAAGGCTCCGGCCAAGAAGCCCGCCGCGAAGAAGGCGGATGACGCCGACGCCGCCGCGGACGAGCCCGCCGCCAAGAAGGCGCCGGCTCGCAAGCCCGCCGCCAAGAAGGCCGACGCGGATGCCGCAGAGGAGCCCGCGAAGAAGGCTCCCGCCAAGCGCGCCACGAAGAAGGCCGCCGACAGCGAGTGACCCTCATCGACGGGCGGTGGGTGCCTTCGGGCCCCGCCGCCCGTCGTCGTTTCCGGGCATCGTCCACGTCGCCGGAGGCGGTGGATGCCGCCGGTGGTATGCCTACGGCGAACACGGGCGAGACGCTCGGAACGCGCCACTAGATTCGAAGCACGAACACGAATCCAGGAGAGCATCCATGGCTGAACCCCTTATGGCGACCAGTGTCTTCGACCGGCTGCTGAAGGACCGAATCATCTGGCTCGGTTCCGAGGTGCGCGACGAGAACGCGAACGAGATCTGCGCCAAGATCCTGCTGCTCGCGGCCGAGGATTCCGAGAAGGACATCTACCTCTACATCAACTCGCCGGGTGGCTCGATCACCGCGGGTATGGCGATCTACGACACGATGCAGTTCGTGCCCAACGACATCGTCACCGTCGGCATCGGCATGGCCGCCTCGATGGGCCAGCTCCTGCTGACCAGCGGCACCAAGGGCAAGCGTTACATCACGCCCAACGCCCGCGTCCTGCTGCACCAGCCGCACGGCGGCTTCGGCGGCACGTCCAGCGACATCCAGACGCAGGCGCAGCTCATCGTGTCGATGAAGAACCGTCTCGCGGAGATCACCTCCGCCCAGACCGGCAAGTCGGTCGAGCAGATCAACGCCGACGGTGACCGCGACCGCTGGTTCACCGCCGACGAAGCGCTCGAGTACGGCTTCGTCGACCACATCCGCGAACACGCTGCCGACGTCACCGGCGGCGGCGGGACCGAGAACTGAGCGTCGGAGGACAACGCATGAACACCCCCATCTTCGGTCGCGCGCAGAGCGACATGATGCCCTCGAGCCGGTACATCCTGCCGCAGTTCGAGGAGCGCACCGCCTACGGCTACAAGCGCCAGGACCCGTACAATAAGCTGTTCGAAGACCGCGTGATCTTCCTCGGCGTGCAGGTAGACGACGCATCCGCCGACGACGTGATGGCGCAGCTGCTGGTCCTCGAGTCGATGGACCCCGACCGCGACATCATCATGTACATCAATTCGCCCGGTGGTTCGTTCACCGCGATGACGGCGATCTACGACACCATGCAGTACATCTCGCCCCAGGTGTCGACGGTCGTCCTCGGCCAGGCGGCGTCGGCGGCATCCGTCCTGCTCGCGGCCGGTGCGCCCGGCAAGCGGCTCGCCCTGCCGAACGCCCGCATCCTGATGCACCAGCCCGCCGTCGGCGAGTCCGGTCACGGTCAGGCGTCCGACATCGAGATCCAGGCGGCGGAGATCCTCCGCATGCGGACCTGGCTCGAAGAGACGATGGCTCACCACACGAACCGCTCCGTCGAGCAGGTCAACAAGGACATCGATCGCGACAAGATCCTCTCCGCGCAGGAAGCGCTGGAGTACGGGATCGTCGACCAGGTGCTCACGTCCCGCAAGCGCACGCCCGCGGCCATCACGGCCTGAGGTCTGTCAGACGATGCCCCGCCGACCCGTCGGCGGGGCATCGTCGTCCACACCCGTGTCGCAATCCGCCCGGTGTCCGGATCTGCGGTTAGGCTCGACTGCACCGGCCTGAATCCTGAGGGGGAACACCATGGCACGCATCGGTGAGAGCGCCGACCTGTTCAAGTGTTCCTTCTGCGGCAAGAGCCAGAAGCAGGTCCAGCAGCTGATCGCCGGTCCCGGCGTGTACATCTGCGACGAGTGCGTCGAACTCTGCAACGAGATCATCGAAGAGCGGATGGCGGAGTCCGGTGACGGCGAGGTCAAGGACTTCGACCTCCCGAAGCCGCGCGAGATCTTCAGCTTCCTCGAGGAGTACGTCGTCGGGCAGGACCCCGCCAAGCGGGCACTCGCGGTCGCCGTCTACAACCACTACAAGCGTGTCCGCGCTCGCAGCACGATCCAGTCCGCAGAGCAGCGGGCAGACGAGATCGAGATCGCCAAGAGCAACATCCTGCTGCTGGGTCCGACCGGTTGCGGCAAGACGTATCTCGCGCAGACCCTCGCGAAGCGTCTGAACGTCCCCTTCGCGGTCGCGGATGCCACGGCTCTCACCGAGGCCGGCTACGTCGGCGAGGACGTCGAGAACATCCTGCTCAAGCTCCTGCAGGCCGCTGACTTCGACGTGAAGCGCGCTGAGACCGGCATCATCTACATCGATGAGGTCGACAAGATCGCCCGCAAGGCCGAGAATCCGTCGATCACCCGCGACGTGTCGGGCGAGGGCGTGCAGCAGGCGCTCCTGAAGATCCTCGAGGGCACCGTCGCCTCCGTGCCGCCGCAGGGCGGCCGCAAGCACCCGCATCAGGAGTTCATCCAGATCGATACGACGAACGTCCTGTTCATCGTCGCCGGCGCCTTCGCAGGCCTCGAGGACATCATCTCCTCGCGTGTGGGCAAGCACGGTGTCGGCTTCGGCGCTCCGCTGCAGGACAAGGAGCAGGAGCTCGACGTCTTCCGCGACGTGCTCCCCGAGGACCTCCACAAGTTCGGTCTGATCCCCGAGTTCATCGGCCGTCTGCCGGTCGTGACGACGGTGTCGCCGCTGGACCAGAGCGCGCTCATCGAGATCCTGACCGGACCCAAGAACGCCTTCGTGAAGCAGTACCAGCGCATGTTCGAGCTCGACGGCGTCGAGCTCGAGTTCGAGGAGGAGGCGCTCCGCGCGATCGCCGACCTCGCCGTCGCGCGCAAGACCGGCGCTCGCGGACTCCGGGCCATCCTCGAAGACGTGCTCGGTCCGATCATGTTCGAGATCCCCTCGGCGGAGGACGTCGACAAGGTGATCGTCACGCGGGCGGCCGTCGAAGAGGGGGCACCGCCCACGCTCGTCCTGCGGCAGAAGCGCAAGAGCGCCTGACCACCGGCATCCGATATCGAAAAGGGCGCCGCCTCCGGAGGGAGGCGGCGCCCTTTTCGTCCGGGCTCAGCCGGTGAGACCGCGCCGCTGGAGCAGGGGCTCGATCCGCGCATCGCGTCCGCGGAAGTCGCGGTAGGCCTCGAGCGGGTCCTTCGACCCGCCGACGCCCAGCAGCCGGGTGCGGAATCGATCGCCGTTCTCGCGCGTCAGGCCGCCGTTCTCGCGGAACCACTCCACCGTGTCGGCGTCGAGGACCTCGCTCCAGATGTAGGAGTAGTAGCCCGCGCTGTAGCCGCCCGAGAAGATGTGCGCGAAGTAGGTCGACGAGTACCGGGTCGGAACGGCAGGGTTGTCGAGACCGATGTCGGCCAGCGCCGTGGCCTCGAACGCGTCGACGTCGATGGCGACGGCGGTGTCCTCGCCATCCAGACTGTGCCAGGCCTGATCGATCCAGGAAGCGGCCAGGTACTCGCTCGTCGCGAAGCCCTGATTGAACGCCTCGGACTCGCGGAGCTTCTGGACGACGTCGGCGGGGAGCGGCTCGTCGGTGTCGACGTGGCGTGCGTAGGACGCGAGCACCTCGGGCCAGAAGATCCACATCTCGTTGACCTGGCTGGGGAACTCCACGAAGTCGCGGAACACCGAGGTGCCGGCGAAGTGCGGATACGTGACGGTGGCGAAGAGTCCGTGCAGCGCATGGCCGAACTCGTGGAACAGCGTCGTCACCTCGTCGAGGGTCAGGAGCGTGGGGCTGCCGGGAGCGGGCTGGGGCACATTGAGATTGTTGATGACGATCGGCGCCGTGCCGCGCAGTGCGGACTGCGACACGATCGAGTTCATCCACGCCCCGCCGCGCTTGGAGTCGCGCGTGTACAGATCGAGGACGTACAGGCCGAGGTGGGAGCCGTCCTCGTTGCGGACCTCGAAGACACGTGCCTCGGGGTGATACCCGGGAAGGTCGGCACGCTCGGTGAACGTGATGCCGTAGAGATCCGTCGCAGCGCGGAACACGCCGTCGACGAGGACGCGTTCGGCTTCGAACCAGGGTCGCAGGGCCGTCCGATCGAGGTCGTACCGTGCGGCTCGCACGCGCTCCGTGTAGAAGGCCCAGTCGTGCGCGGCGAGGGGGAACCCGTCGCCCTCCCTGTCGATGATCTCCTGCAGGGCTGCCTGCTCCCGGCGCGCGTTCTCTGCGGCGGGGACCGCGAGTCGGCGCAGGAGCTCGTGCACCGCTTCGGGGGAGCCGGCGGTCTCGTCGGCGGTGACGTAGGCCGCGTGCGAGTCGTATCCGAGGACCCGAGCACGCTCGGAGCGCAGCCGCACGATCTCGGTGAGCACCTCGCGGTTGTCGTTGGCGTTGCCTCGGCGCCCCCGGGATCGGGATGCCGCCATGAGGCGTTCGCGGCTCGCCCGGGAGGTGAGCGACGAGAGGTACGGGTGCCCCGTGAAGAGGGTGAGCGTGACGACGTACTTGCCCTCGAGGCCCCGCTCGGTGGCATTGCGTGCCGCCGCCGACAGTTCGCCCTCGGTGAGTCCGTCGAGCTCGGCGGCCTCGTCGAAGACCACGGCGAGGTCGTTGGTGTCGGCGAGGAGGTTCTTCTCGAACGTCGTGGTGAGCATGGACAGCTGCTGGTTCAGCTCCGTCAGGACCGTCTTGTCCGCCTCGTCGAGGCCCGCGCCGGCGCCCGTCATCTCGCGGTAGGTGCGCTCTACGAGGTACCGGTTCTCGCCCTCCAGGCCGAGATCGTCGAGGCGGGCATGCACGTCGGCGACCCGCCCGTACAGGCGCGCATCGAGCGTCACGGCGTCGTGGTGAGCGGCCATGAGCGGGGCGAGCTGCTCGTCGATCTCCTGGATCTCGGCCGTCGCGTGGGCGGAGCTCACGGTGTAGAAGATGCGCGCGACTCGCCCGAGGGTCTCGCCGGACCGCTCGAGCGCGACCAGCGTGTTCTCGAACGTCGGCGCGTCGGAGGACGTCGCGATCGCGTCGATCTCGGCGCGGTGCGAGGCGAAGGCCTGCTCGAACGCCGGGAGGTAGTGCTCCGGGCGGATTTTCGGGTAATCCGGCAGGTCGAAGGGGAGGGGAGAGGGGGCGAGGAGCGGGTTGGTCGCGGCATCCGTCATCGTCCCAGCGTACGTCGCCCGCGCGCGCCGCCCGCGCGATCGAGAATGCAAAGGAATGGTTGCAAAGAATCGCTTGCAAAGATAACTTTGTAACATGAGCGAGACACCGATGCGGCGGGCGGACCGCACCCTTGATGCCGGAGCGTTGCGCGCTCTGGCGCATCCGCTCCGCGTGCAGCTCTTCGACATCCTGTCGCAGTACGGGCCGCAGACGGCGAGTTCGCTGGCCGAGCGCACGGGGGAGTCCTCGGGCGCCACCAGCTACCACCTGCGAGCCCTCGCAAAGCAGGACCTGATCCGCGAGATCCCGGAGCGGGGATCCGCCCGGGAGCGGTGGTGGGAGCGGTCCGACAAGTCCGTGTCGTTCGACAGCCCTGAGGCGATGGCCTCACCGGCTGGTCGCTCGGCGACCCAGCTCATCATGAACGAGTTCCTCGGCCGTCGTCAGCAGCAGCTCATGCGGCATGTGACAGAGAGCATCGCCGATCCCGACAAGGGAGACGACGGCACGGCGATCATCTCGACCGCCAACATCCGTCTGACGCCCGATCAGGCGAAGGACATGATCCGGCGACTGTCCGAGATCGTCGACGAGGTCGCCGCTTCCGCGCGCGGCCACGAGGAAGACCCCGACCGCGTGCCGTTCACCGTCCGGGTGGACGCATTCGCACTACCCGAGGACGGAGACGGACGATGACCACGATCACGATCCCCACGCTGGACGTCACCGTCCGGCCCACACGGCTCGAGGCCGCGCTGTGGGCGGCGACGACCTCGGTCCAAGCGGCGGTCGCCGCACGGATGCTGCGTCGCGCCGATCAGGCGCTCGTTCGATCGGCGGCTGAGGAGCGCATCGACGACACGCGTGCCGACGTCGTCGCGCACCTGGCGCATCACCCCCGCGGCTGAGCCGGGCTCAGGACATGCCGTCGTCGTCGAGATGACCGACGACGACCTCACCCTCGCGGTCCACGCGCACGACTACGCCGGTGTCGAGTTCCGCGACCGGGCGGCCCTCCAGCCAGGTGAGGGTCCACCGCGGTCGCGGCTGACCGAGCGGATCCTGATCCACGGATGCGTCGACCGCCGCGATCTGCTCGCGCAGGACCTGCGGCACGGCTGCGGGCGGCTGGTCGCCGCTGGTCCACCGGGTTCCGAGTTGCACGTCAGGCCTCCTGCGGGGTGAGGACGATGTCGCCGACCGACACGGTGTCCCCGGCGGCGTAGGACACCTGCGCGATGCGTCCGACGGCGGCGAGGTCGCCCTCGGCGGAGCGGATCGCGTCGAGGGCCGCATCCGGGCCGGTGATCGTCAACGAGTCGACGGGGGTCTTCTGCGAGGCTTTCGCCTCGGTCTTCGCGCGGCGCACCGAGATGAGCGCCTCGCCGACCGTGCGGAGCACGGCAGGGTCGCCCTCGATGCCCACGGGCACAGGCCACTCAGCGGTGTGCACGGACCCCTCCTCGAACCACGACCACGCCTCTTCGGCGGCGAACGACAGGACGGGCGCCAGCAGGCGCAGCAGCGTCGACAGCGCCATACGGAGGGCGAGCGCGGCCGATGCCTGACCGGAGTCGGCCTGGTTATAGGCGCGCTCCTTCACGAGCTCGAGGTAGTCGTCGCAGAACGTCCAGAAGAACGACTCGGTGATCTCGAGGGCGCGGGCGTGGTCGAACGCGTCGAACGCTTTCGTGGCATCCCGGACGACCTGATCGAGGGTCGCGAGCATCGACGCATCGAGCGCGTGCGTGATGCGGGCGTCCTCGGGCACGGGGAACGAGAGCACGAACTTCGCCGCGTTCAGAACCTTGATCGCCAGGCGACGACCGATCTTCACCTGCGTCGGGTTCTGCGGGTCGAACGCCGCGTCGGCGCCGAGCCGGCTCGAGGCCGCCCAGTATCGGACGGCGTCGGTGCCGTGCGCGTCGAGGATGTCGGCAGGCGTCACGACGTTGCCCTTCGACTTCGACATCTTCTTGCGGTCGGGGTCGACGATGAAGCCCGAGATGGCGGCATCCGTCCACGGCGCACGGCCGTCCTCGAGGACCGAGCGCACCATGGTCGAGAACAGCCACGTGCGGATGATGTCCTGACCCTGCGGGCGGACGTCGAACGGAGCCACGAGGTCCCAGAGCTCGGGGTCGCGCTCCCACCCGCCCGCGAGCTGCGGGGTGAGGGAGGACGTCGCCCAGGTGTCGAAGATGTCGCGCTCGGCGTCGAAGCCGCCGGGCGCGCCGCGCTGGTCCTCGGTGTAGCCGTCGGGCACGTCCGTGGTCGGGTCGACCGGGAGGCGGGAGACATCCGGGGTCAGCACGCGGTCGTAGTCCCGCTCGCCGTTCTCGTCGAGGCCGTACCAGACCGGGATCGGCACACCGAAGAAGCGCTGGCGAGAGACGAGCCAGTCGCCGGTGAGGCCGTTCGTCCAGTTCTCGTAACGGACGCGCATGAAGTCCGGGTGCCAGCCCATGCCGCGGCCCATCTCGATGAGCTTGTCGCGGAGCTCCGCGTCGCGGGCACCGTTGCGGAGGTACCACTGGCGGGTGGAGACGATCTCGAGCGGGCGGTCGCCCTTCTCGTAGAACTTCACGGGGTGGGTGAAGGGCTTCGAGACCTCGAGCAGCTCACCGGACTCCTGCAGCAGCTCGACGATGCGCTTCTTGGCGCTGAACACCGTCTTGCCGGCGAGTTCCGCGTATGCCGCCTTGGCGGCATCCGTCACGAGCACGTCGGGGGCCTCCTCGATGATGCGGCCGTCGCGGCCGAGGATCGTGCGGTTCGGCAGGTCGAGCTCGCGCCACCAGATGATGTCGGTCACGTCGCCGAACGTGCAGATCATCGCGATGCCGGTGCCCTTGTCCTTCACCGCGAGGGGGTGAGGGAGGACCGGCACCTCGACGTCGAACAGCGGCGTGCGCACGGTCGAGCCGAAGTAGGGCTGGTAGCGCTCGTCGTCGGGGTTCGCCACGAGGGCGACGCAGGCGGCCAGCAGCTCGGGACGCGTCGTCTCGATGTGGATGTCGCCCGAGCCGTCGCTCTTGTGGAAGGCGACCCGGTGGTAAGAGGCCTGCTGATCGCGGTCCTCGAGCTCGGCCTGCGCGATGGCCGAGCGGAAGTCGATGTCCCAGAGGGTGGGCGCCATGGCCTGGTACGCCTCACCGCGGTCGAGGTTACGCAGGAACGCGAGCTGGCTCGTGCGGATCGTGTCGTCCGAGATGGTCCGGTACGTCTGCGTCCAGTCGACCGAGAGGCCGAGCTTGCGGAACAGGTCCTCGAACTGCTTCTCGTCCTCTATCGTCAGCTCCTCGCAGAGCTCGATGAAGTTGCGGCGGCTGATCGGGACCTGGTCAGCAGGCTTCAGGCTCTTCGCGTCGCCGCGGAAGGGCGGCGTGAAGTCCGGGTCGTAGGGCAGCGAAGTGTCGCAGCGCACGCCGTAGTAGTTCTGCACGCGGCGTTCGGTCGGCAGACCGTTGTCGTCCCAGCCCATCGGGTAGAACACCGTTTTGCCGCGCATGCGCTCGTAGCGCACCTTGACGTCCGTGTGCGTGTAGCTGAACACGTGACCGATGTGGAGCGATCCGGATGCCGTCGGGGGAGGCGTGTCGATCGAGAAGACGCCCGCGCGCCCCTTGGCCTTGGCCGCGTCGCGGTCGAACAGGTACGTGCCGGCGCCGGACCAGGCGGCATCCCACTTCTGCTCGAGGCCTTCCAGGGCGGGCTTGTCGGGAATGTGCGCGTTCGTCATGGTGATGCTCCTCGAGCGATATGTGCGGCACTGTGTGAGCGTGCCTGAGTGTGGGTGCCGCGCCAGTCTACCGCCGGGGTGCGTGCCGGCTCAGAACGCGGTCTCGATGGTCTTGTTGCCGTCGATGATGTCGCGCACGGGGTCGCTCGTGAAGGCGTCGATGAGGGCCTTCGTGGACGCGGCATCCTTGTCCTCACCGGGGACGACCAGCTGGAGGGCGAAACGGTCGTCGAGCTCGGTCAGCAGGCCGTCGTCCTGAGGGGTGAGGCCGAGCGCGGCGATGTGCGAGGGCCACTGGAAGACGAGGTCCGCCTCGTCGTAGGCGGTGTTGAGCTGGTTGATCTGCAGCTCGAGGAACTGCAGGTCCTTCGGGTTCCCGGCGATGTCGCCGAGCGTCGCGGCGTAGGGGTCGACGCCCTCGGCGAGCGTGATGATCTTCGCGTCGGCGAGCATCTTCAGTGCACGCCCCGTGTTGGACGCATCGTTGGGGATCGCGACGGTGGCGCCCTGGGGGAGGTCGGCGATGTCGTCAAGGGTCTTCGAGTAGAACGCGATCGTGAAGTTGTAGATCGGCTGCACGGCGGTGAGGTCCGCTCCGTTGGCGGCGTTGAACTCCTCCATGTAGGGCTTGTGCTGCGAGAAGTTCGCGTCGATGTCGCCCGCGGCGAGCATCTTGTTGATCGTGACGTAGTCGGCGACCTCGACGAGCTGGATCTTGTAGCTGTCCTCGATCTCGTCGGCCGCGGCTTCGACGATGTCGGTCATCGGCGAGGTCACGGCGCCGACCCGGATGGTCTGGACGTCGCCGCCGCCCTGCGCGGCGGGGGAGGCGCAGCCGGCGAGGAGGGCGACGGCGGCGGCGGTGAGGGCTGCGGCGAGGGTGAGGCGGCGGGGGGACATGGTGCTCCTTGTGGGATGGGGATGGATGCCGGTGGTGAGCCGGAGTCAGCGGTGGTCGAGGCGGACCGAGATCCGCTGGCCGACCGCCTGGATGACGAGGACGATGACGAGGATGACGAGGATCGTGAAGTACATGAGCACGTCGTCGTACTCCTGGTAGCCGTACCGCAGCGCGAAGTCGCCGATGCCGCCGCCACCGACGACTCCGAGCACCGTCGAGTACGAGAGCAGGCTGATGCTCGCCGAGGTCAGCGCGTAGACGAGACCCGGCAGGGCTTCGGGCAGCAGGAAGCGCCAGACCGTCTGCGGGACGGTCGCGCCGAGGGTCTGCGCGACACGGGGGATGCCGGGGCTCACCTCGCGGAGGATCTGCTCCACCAGCCGGCCGTAGACGGCCACGGCGACGACGCAGAGCGAGAACGTCGCCGCGGGCGTCCCGAAGGTCGTGCCGTAGACCGCCCGGGTCACGGGGACGAGGAAGACCACGAGCAGCAGGAACGGAAAGGAGCGGATGACGTTGATCAGGAAGTTCGCGACCGACCAGACGAGGCGCTGGGGGCGGATCCCGCCGGGACGGGTCAGGTAGACGGCGGCGCCGAGGGGCAGGCCGAACACCACCGCGGCAGCGAGCGAGACGCCGAGCATGTAGCCGGTCTCGCCGAGGGCCTCGACGAGGTCGTCGCCGCGCTCGGCGAGCGACGCTCCCAGGGAGGCGAAGACGTCCTCTGTGCCGCTCATGCGCCGAGCTCCCGCCGTGCGCGATCGAGATAGGTCTCGCGCTCGCCGCGTGCCGACGGCGCGACCGCGAGGATGTCGACGAGCCGACCGTCCTCGAACAGGGCGACCCGATCGCAGACGCTGCGGACGACGTCGAGGTCGTGGGTGACGATGACGATCGTCGTCCCGAAGCGGTCCCGCGCGTCGCGGAGCAGGTCGAGGACCTCGCCCGCGGTCGCCGCGTCGAGCGCGGAGGTGGGCTCGTCGCACAGCAGCAACCGGGGCCGGCTCACCAGCGCCCGCGCGATCCCGACCCGCTGGCGCTGCCCGCCGCTGAGCTGCGCGGGGTAGGCATCGGCCCGGTGATCAAGCCCCACGAAGCGCAGCACGTCGTCGACGGCGCTCGCCGTCCGCTCCTGTCGGGGTCGCAGCGCGAGGGCGACCTCGACGTTCTGCCGGACCGTCCGGTTCGACAGCAGGTGGACCCCCTGGAACACGACGCCGATCTCGCGTCGCAGGCGGCGGAGACCGGCGCGGTCGAGGCGGCCGATGTCGGAGCCCAGCACCGCCACGGAGCCTGACGTGGCCGTGACTTCGCCGGTGAGCAGGTTCAGGAGGGTGCTCTTGCCCGCACCGCTCTCGCCGATGATCCCAAGGATCTCGCTCTCGGCGACGGTCAGGTCCACGTCGGCGAGACCCTGCACGCCGCCGGGGTACGCCACGCCCGCACGAGCGAGCTCGACGGGGGACGGGGACAGCACGAAAGGACCTCAAGACGTTGTTGGATGCCGTCCAACTATAGTTCTGCCATGAGCACCAGGTACCGGACCGAGGCGATCAACGACGACGGCGGGACCGGTGTCAGCCGGGTCACGGGCGGCCTGGAGGTCGCGGTGTCGAACCCGCTGAGCCCCGACGCGGACCTGTCGCGGAGCAATCCCGAGCAGTTGCTCGCCCTCGCCTGGGCCACCTGCCTCGACGCCACCCTGCAGGCGATCGTGAAGGGCGCCCAGCGCACGCGGGTGCGCGTCGAGGTCGAGCTCCACGACTCCCCGGAGCGCGGCGGGTACGAGTTCCACGTCACGGCGTTCGTCTCCGCGGAGGGGCGCACGCTCGGCGAGACGGACGAACTCGTCGCGGCCGCGCACGACCGCTGCCCGATCTCGCGCCTGCTGCAGGGGGCGGCGACCGTCGGCATCCGTGCGGAGGACTGGGCCTCCTAGCAGTCCACGGCGAATCCGAGGTGCGGCATGTCGACGCCTCGGTAGTGGGTGACGAAGCGGCGACGGACCGTCATCCCGAGGCGGATGGCGACGTTCATCGACGCGATGTTCGTGTCGCGGACCTTCGCCCACACGGCCGGGGCGTCGAGCGCGCGGAACGCCCAGTCGCGGGACGCCGCCGCTGCCTCGGTCGCGTACCCCCGGCGCCAGTGGGCCGGGCGGAAGAGATACCCGACCTCCAGGACCTCGTCGTCGTCAATGCGCTGCCGGGTGATGCCGCACTGCCCGATCACCTCGCCCGGGGCGTCGGCGAGCTCGACGGCCCAGAGCCCGAACCCGTCCTCCGCATAGCGCTGGAGGTTGCGCTCGAGCCACGCTCGACACTCGGTCTCGGCGAAAGGGCCCTCGTACGCGGTCATCGCGACCGGGTCGGTGAGGATCGTCCGGAGTGCCGGCAGGTCGTCCTCGCCCATGTCGCGGAGGACGAGCCGCGCCGTCCGCAGGGTCACGCGTCCGTCCTCACGTCGATGCCGAGGGATGCCGCGAGCGCGAGCGCATGCGAGGTCGCCTGATCGGCGGTCAGGGTGACGCCCCGCAGCATCCGGACGTCCGTGAAGGAGAGCACGTCCGCGCCGCGCAGGTCGACGTCGCCCGCCTGCCACTCCCTGACGTCCATCTCGTCCACCGACGTCTCCGCGAACCGCATCCGCTCCACGCGGGCGCCGGGGAGATCGAGGGTGCCGATGCGGCATCCGGTCACCTCGACGTCTCGGAGCGTCGCACCGCCCGCCGTCAGGTAGTCGATCCGCACGCCGTCCAAAACGAGACCGTCGCAGCGCGCGCGGGACAGGTCGAGGGTCCCGATCCGCCCGCCGCGGACGACGACCGTCCGCCACGTCCCCTCCCGGGCGATCAGCTCGGCCGTCGACACGGCGTCGAGGACGACGTCGGTGAGGATCGCTCCGGTCAGATCGAGCGTCTGAACGGATGCCGCGGCCACGAGACTCTCGCTGATGCGGGTGTGCGCGGCATCCGTCGTCCCGGGGTCGAGGTCGATGCGCGCCTCGGACGTCTCGCCCGACCGGTGGAGCATCGCGGACGAGAACTCCAGGGGGAGATCCGGATCCGGGATGCGGGGAGGCTCGGGACGGATGCGGGAGCGGGCCATGACGCCAGGCTATGCCGACGGTATGATTGTCCGCATCAGCACCGATCCGGCCATCACCGGGGAGCTCTCGGAAGAACAGCGGTCCGCCGCCCAGTAGAACCGAGCGGGGCAGGCCCGTCATCGCCGCAGGTGAGTGGGTGCACCCGGATCCGGGTCGCACCAAGCGGGGTGGTACCGCGGTCCTCGGATCGTCCTCGCAGGACCAGACCTGCAGGAGCGACATGACCTACCCCCGACCTTCCGCCTTCGGCCCCGCCGCTGACGCCCCCGCGGCCGTCGTCCCGAGCCCGCGGTTCCCCGACCTCGAGCGCGACGTCCTCGCGTTCTGGGAGCAGGACGACACGTTCCGAGCGTCGATCGCGCAGCGCGACGGCGCCGACGAGTGGGTGTTCTACGACGGCCCGCCGTTCGCCAACGGCCTGCCGCACTACGGCCACCTCCTCACCGGTTACGCGAAGGACCTCTTCCCGCGCTTCCAGACGATGCGAGGCAAGAAGGTCGACCGCGTCTTCGGCTGGGACACGCACGGGCTGCCCGCCGAACTCGAGGCGATGAAGCAGCTCGGGATCACCGAGAAGAGCGAGATCGAGGAGATGGGGATCGCCGCCTTCAACGCGAAGGCGCGCTCATCCGTCCTCGAGTACACGCAGGAGTGGGAGAACTACGTCACCCGCCAGGCGCGGTGGGTCGACTTCGAGCGCGGCTACAAGACGCTCGACACCGGGTACATGGAATCCGTCCTCTGGGCCTTCAAGGAGCTGTACGACAAGGACCTCGCCTACGAGGGCCACCGCGTGCTGCCGTACTGCTGGCGCGACGAGACCCCGCTCTCGAACCACGAACTGCGCATGGACGACGACGTCTACAAGATGCGTCAGGACCCGTCCGTGACGGTGACCTTCCCGCTCGTCGGCGCCAAGGCCGAGGCTCTGGGACTCACGGCGGTCCGCGCCCTCGCCTGGACGACGACCCCGTGGACCCTCCCGACCAACCTCGCGCTCGCCGTCGGCCCCGACATCGAGTACGTCGTCCTGCCGGGCGGTCCTGCCGGAGCCGCCGACGTCCACGAGGACGCCCTCGAGGGTCAGTCGCACCGCTACCTGCTGGCCTCCGACCTGCTCGCGAACTACGCGAAGGACCTCGGCTACGCCTCGGCCGACGAGGCCCGCGAGGCGGTCGACCAGACCGTCCGCGGTGCGGACCTCGCCGACGTCGCGTACGACCGGCTCTTCGACTACTACGCCGACGAGGAGACCTGGGGCACCCAGCACGCCTGGCGCATCCTCGTCGACGACTACGTCACCACGACCGACGGCACGGGCATCGTCCACCAGGCCCCGGCCTACGGTGAGGACGACCAGCGCGTGACGGGGGCCGCCGGCATCCCGCTCATCATGAGCCTCGACGACGGAGGACGCTTCCTGCCGCAGGTGACCGACGTCGCCGGCGAGCTGTGGATGGACGCCAACCGTCCGCTCATCCGCCTGCTGAAGGCCGAGGGCCGGCTCCTGCGCGAGGCGTCGTACGAGCACTCGTACCCGCACTGCTGGCGCTGCCGGAACCCCCTCATCTACAAGGCCGTCTCGAGCTGGTTCGTCCGGGTCACCTCGATCAAGGACCGCCTCGTCGAGCTCAACGAGCAGATCACGTGGGCGCCCGAGAACGTCAAGCACGGCCAGTTCGGCAAGTGGCTCGAGGGCGCCCGCGACTGGTCGATCAGCCGCAACCGGTTCTGGGGTTCGCCGATCCCGGTGTGGAAGAGCGACGACCCCGAGTACCCCCGCGTCGACGTCTACGGCTCGCTCGCGGACCTCGAGCGCGACTTCGGCCGGCTGCCCGTGAACGAGGCGGGCGAGGTCGACCTGCATCGGCCGTTCATCGATGACCTGACCCGTCCGAACCCCGACGACCCGACCGGGCAGTCGACGATGCGCCGCATCGAGGACGTCTTCGACGTGTGGTTCGACTCCGGCTCGATGCCGTACGCGCAGGTGCACTACCCGTTCGAGAACCGCGAGTGGTTCGACGAGCACGCCCCCGCCGACTTCATCGTCGAGTACATCGGGCAGACCCGCGGCTGGTTCTACGTCATGCACGTCCTGTCGGGCGCGCTCTTCGACCGCCCGGCGTTCTCGGGCGTCGCCTGCCACGGCATCGTGCTCGGCAGCGACGGTCAGAAGATGTCGAAGTCGCTGCGCAACTACCCGGACGTCAGTGAGGTCTTCGACCGCGACGGCTCCGACGCGATGCGCTGGTTCCTCATGAGCTCGTCGGTCCTGCGCGGCGGCAACCTCGTCGTCACCGAGGAGGGCATCCGCTCGGGCGTCCGCGAGTTCCTGCTGCCGCTGTGGAACGCGTGGTACTTCTTCTCGACGTACGCGAATGCGGCCGGCGGCCAGGACGGTGCCGGCTACGAGGCCGTGCGGCGCACCGACTCGACGAACGTCCTCGACCGCCACATCCTGGCGCTCACGGGCGACCTGGTCCGCGACGTCGCCGCGGACCTCGAGGCCCTCGACTCGACGATGGCGGCGGCGAAGCTCCGCGAGTTCGCCGAGGCGCTGACCAACTGGTACGTCCGTCGCTCGCGCGACCGGTTCTGGGTGGGGGTGGATGCCGCCGACCCGACCACGACGGAGGCGTTCGACACGCTCTACACGGTGCTCGAGACGCTCACCCGCGTCGCGGCTCCGCTCATCCCGCTCGTTTCCGAACGCATCTGGCAGGGTCTCACCGGGGGGCGGAGCGTCCACCTCGAGGACTGGCCGGACGCCGACGAGTTCGCCCCGGCATCCGACATCCGCGAAGCGATGGACACCGTCCGCGAGGTCTCGTCCGTCGCGAACGCGCTGCGCAAGAAGGAGGGCAAGCGCGTGCGTCTGCCGCTCGCGAACCTCACGGTCGCGGTGGGCGGTGCCGACGCGCTCGCGCAGTTCGAGGACATCGTGCGCGACGAGCTCAACGTCAAGGCCGTTCAGGTCGTCGAGCTCACCGACGGCCTGGCCGAGCAGTACGGCATCAGCCAGCGCCTCGCCGTCAACGCGCGTGCGGCGGGTCCGCGCCTCGGCAAGCAGGTCCAGCACGTCATCAAGGGTGCCAAGGCGGGCCTGTGGACCGAGGAGGACGGCGTGGTCGTCGTCGACGGCATCGCGCTCGAACCGGGGGAGTACGACCTCACGCTCGAGGCGGGCGGCGTCGCCGAGGGCACCGCGATCGCGCTCCTGCCGCGAGGCGGGTTCGTCCTGCTCGACACCACGACGACGCCCGAGCTCGAGGCCGAGGGTCTCGCGCGCGACGTCATCCGCGCCGTGCAGGACGCCCGCAAGGCCGCCGGGTTCGAGGTGAGCGACCGCATCGCGCTGCAGCTCACCTTCGACGACGACGGCGACGCCGAGGCGGTCGCGGCGGCGTTCGACGTCGCCGACGTCGCGGGGGAGACCCTCTCGGTCGCCGACCTCGTCGCCACCGCCGACGGCACCGCCCTCCGCGGCGAGGCCTTGCGCTCGAGCCCCGAGCACACGGCATCCGTCCCCGCCGGCACCTACGCGAATGCCGGCTCCTTCACGATCGGCGTGCGCCGGATCGGAGCGACCTCATGAGCGACCGGACACGAGCGGATGCCGTCTACGCGGCGCTCCTGGAACGGCAGGGGGAGCGCTGGGTCGAACCCCGGGTCGAGCGCACCCGTCGCGCGCTGGAACTCCTCGGCGACCCGCAGCGGAGCTACCGCGTCATCCACGTGACGGGCACGAACGGCAAGACCTCGACGAGCCGCATCGCCGAGTCGATCGTCCGGGCCCACGGGCTCCGGACCGGGCTCTTCACCAGCCCGCACCTGCAGCGCTTCACCGAACGGATCATGGTCGACGGCGAGCCCATCGCAGATGCCGCGATCGCGGACGCATGGGATGAGATCGCGCCCATCGTCGCACTCGTCGACGAAGAGCTCGACGGCACGGACGAGCCTCCGCTGACCTTCTTCGAGCTGCTCACCGTGCTCGCCTTCGTCGCGTTCGCCGACGCCCCCGTCGACGTCGCGGTGATCGAAGTGGGCATGGGCGGTGCGTGGGACTCGACGAACACCGCCGACGGCGACGTCGCGGTGTTCGCGCCGATCGACATCGACCACGCCGACAAGCTCGGCGACACGATCGGCGAGATCGCCACAGTGAAGTCCGGCATCATCAAGCCGAACGCCGCCGTGGTGTCTGCGGCCCAGCAGACCGCGGCGCTCAGCGTGCTGACGACGGCGGCTCGGGCTCAGGGCGCGTCCTTGGCCGTCGAGGGGGAGCAGTTCGGCCTGCTCGACCAGAAGCTCGCCGTCGGCGGTCAGCTGCTGACGGTCCGCGGGCTCGCGGCCACGTACGACGAGCTCTACCTGCCGCTGTACGGCGCGCACCAGGGCCACAACGCCGCGCTGGCGATCGCGGCCGTCGAGTCGCTCATCGGGGGAGCGTCGCAGCCCATCGCCGCCGACGTGCTCGCCGACGGCCTCGGCAACGTGACCTCGCCCGGACGTCTTCAGCTCGTCGGCATCGCGCCCACCGTCCTCGTCGACAGTGCGCACAACCCGCACGGTGCCCGCTCGCTGGTCGCAGCCCTGGGGGACTCGTTCGACTTCGACGACTGGGGTCTCGTGCTCGGCGCCTTCGCCGACAAGGACGTCGCCGGGATCGTCCAGACGCTCGCCCCCGCGGTCGCGCACGTGTTCGCGACCGCTCCCGAGTCCGACCGCGCGGAGGAGCCGGATGCCGTCGCCGACCTCGTCGAGCAGACCGAGACGCCCGTCACGGTCCACCGCGACCTCGCCGAGGCAGCCGAGGCCGCCCGCGCGTGGGCGGCGGAATCCGACCGGCGCGCGGTGGTCATCGCCGGCAGCGTCGTGCTCGCCGGCGAGGCGGTCGTCCTCGCCGAGGCGGAGGACTGGAAGTCGGGGTACCGATCGTGAGCAGGTCACCGCGTCAGCCCCGTCCGCGCCGCCAGCGCGGCGCGCGCGAGTCGCTCCTGTCGGTGATCCTCGGCTTCGAGTCCATCGTCGCCTTCCTCGCGGGCCTGTCGGTCTACGGGCTCCGTGCGCTTCCGCAGGGGGTCGAGCCGTGGTGGGGGATCGTGGGTGGTGTCACCCTCGGCATCCTGATGATCGTCGTCAGTGCGTTCACCCGTTATCGCGCGGGAGTCATCGCCGGCGGACTGCTGCAGGTCGTCGTCGCCCTGGGTGCGTTCCTCGTGCCGGCCGTCCTGATCGCGGCCGCCGTTTTCGGCGCGTTGTACGTGTATGGCACCATCAAGGGCGGCGCGCTCGACGAGCGCAACGCCACACTCGCCGCCGAGGCGGAGAAGAACGGAGACTGACATGGCCACCGAACAGACACTCGTCCTCGTGAAGCCCGACGGCGTCGCGCGCGGACTGACCGGCGCGATCCTCGCCCGCATCGAGGCGAAGGGGTACTCGCTCGTCGACATCCGCCTCGTCGACCCCGATCGCGAGCGCCTCGAGCAGCACTACGCCGAGCACGAGGGCAAGCCGTTCTACGAGCCGCTCCTCGAGTTCATGATGTCGGGCCCGTCCGTGGCGATCCGCCTCGCAGGCAACCGCGTCATCGAGGGTTTCCGCTCGCTCGCGGGGACCACCGACCCGACGACGGCCGCACCCGGCACGATCCGCGGGGACTTCGGACGCGACTGGGGCCTCGCCGTCCAACAGAACCTCGTCCACGGCAGCGACAGCGTCGAGTCCGCGAACCGGGAGCTCGCGATCTGGTTCGACTGACGACACGTCGTCACGCGCCCGTCCCGATCACCGGGGCGGGCGCGTCGTCGTCTCAGCGGGTGAACTCGGAGATCCAGTCCAGTCGCACCTGAGCGATCACGCCCACCACCGCGAACGCCACGATGGCCATGAGCGGTGTCCAGGGCATGAGTGCGTCCGCGCGTCGTCGGACGGCGGCGGATGCCGGGATCGCCCCTTCGCGGACCAGGTGGACCGCGACGGCGAAGAACGTCGGGATCGTCACAGACCACGTCACCATGCACCAGGGGCAGAGGGTGGCGAGCACGAAGATGCTCTGCGTGATGAGCCAGAGGACGAACGCGAACGCAGCGGTCACGCCGAGCCCGAACAGCAGCCAGAACCACTTCGCGAAGCGCGCCCCGGCCAGCAGCGCCGCACCCACCACGATCGGAGCGACCCACCCGGTGAGCCCGAGGATCGGGTTCGGGAACCCGAACACGGACCCCTGGGCCGAGTCGAGGTTCTTCCCGCACTGGACGAGAAGGCTGATGTCGCAGGATGCCGACGAGCCGGGGTTCTCGAGGAGCGAGAACTTCTCGGTGGTCAGTGCGAACGCCGCGATCCACCCCACGACGCCGGCGAAGATCAGCCAGAGTGCGAAGACGGTCGGGCGGGGAGAGCGGGTCCGCGTGGTCATGTCGGCGATTATCCCATCGGGACTGATCACCTTTCTGATGCGCCGGCCGTGCATATCGGAGAGCTCCGGTCACGGTTCGGGTCCGGGTAGTGGGATAATGGGGCTCGACGTCCCCGCGGCCGCGCCGCCAAGATGTCACCAGAAGACTTCGGGCGATCACGCCCGCGCAGCATCACCCCGCCGAGTGTGCGGGGATCGGCTGCAGACCGAATGAGTTCGCGGCACCTCCGAGACCGGAGCGTCGCCGCCCGATTTTCGCCGGACGGCACGCGGGGCCGTCGGCTGGGAGTAGGCCAGAGATGGCAGATGACACGAACGACACGACAGCGACCGACGCGATCGATGGGGATCTGACGGCCACGGCCGACCAGACCGCCGAGGTGGCGTCGTCCGATCAGGATGCAGCTCAGCTCGAGCAGCAGGTCGAGCCCGAGCAGCACGTCCAGTCCTCCGGTCCCGAGGAGCCGACGGAAGACGCTCCGTCCGCGGAGGCCGAGCAGCCTGCCGAGCCCGAGCAGCCTGCCGAGCCCGAGCAGCCCGCCGAGCCCGAGCAGCCCGCCGAGCCGGAGCGGTCCACCGAGCCGGAGAAGCCTGCCGAGCCGGAGAAGCCCGCTGAGCCGGAGCAGCCTGCCGAGCCGACGATCCCGACGGCGGTCAGCCTCGGGCTCCTGCCCGAACAGTTCGTCTCGGCCGTGTCGACGGCCCTCCACTTCTACGCCCCCGAGGTCCCGCCGTTGCCGGCTGCGGCGCGCGACGAGCGCGACCGGGACGACCGCGGCCGGGACGACCGTGGGCGTGACGACCGTGATGAGCCGTCCGCCGAGTCCGGCGGCAGCTCGCGTCGTCGCAACCGTCGTCGCGGTGGCAACGCCGTCGAGCAGAACGACGAGCCGGTCGCGCCCCGCCGCCGCGCCGTCGAGGTCATCACCGAGCCGCAGCGGATCAAGGGATCCACGCGACTCGAAGCCAAGAAGCAGCGCCGTCGCGACGGGCGCGAAGCCGGTCGTCGCCGCGCCGTCGTCACCGAGGCCGAGTTCCTCGCCCGCCGCGAGTCCGTCGATCGCGACATGATCGTCCGCTCGCGCGGCGGTCGCATCCAGATCGGCGTGCTCGAGGACAACGTCCTCGTCGAGCACTACGTCGCCCGCAACCAGGATGCGTCGCTCATCGGCAACGTGTACCTCGGTCGCGTGCAGAACGTCCTCCCCAGCATGGAGGCGGCCTTCGTCGACATCGGTCGCGGCCGCAACGCCGTGCTGTACTCCGGTGAGGTCGACTGGGATGCCGTCGAGACCGGCAACCAGCCCCGCCGGATCGAGCTGGCACTCAAGTCCGGCGACCGTGTCCTCGTGCAGGTCACGAAGGACCCCGTCGGCCACAAGGGCGCCCGCCTGACGAGCCAGATCTCCCTTCCGGGTCGCTACCTGGTGTACGTTCCCGGCGGCGCCATGAACGGCATCTCCCGGAAGCTCCCCGACACCGAGCGTGCTCGCCTGAAGAAGATCCTCAAGGAGGTCCTCCCGGAGTCGTCCGGCGTCATCGTGCGCACGGCCGCCGAGGGCGCGACCGAGGAGCAACTGACGAGGGACGTCCAGCGGCTCACCTCGCAGTGGGAGCACATCAGCACGCAGGCGCAGACCGGCCAGGCTCCGGCGCTCCTGCACTCGGAGCCCGACCTCCTGGTCAAGATCGTCCGCGATGTCTTCAACGAGGACTTCCGCAAGATGCTCATCCAGGGCGACGAGGCATACGAGACCATCACGTCGTACCTGACGGGCGTCGCTCCCGACCTGCTCGAGCGCATCGAGAAGTACGAGGGCGAGCAGGACCCGTTCGACGTCTTCCGCGTCACCGAGCAGATCGAGAAGGCGCTGGATCGCAAGGTCTGGCTGCCCTCCGGTGGTTCCCTCGTCATCGACCGCACCGAGGCGATGACGGTCGTCGACGTCAACACCGGCAAGTTCGTCGGCACCGGCGGAAACCTCGAAGAGACGGTCACGAAGAACAACCTCGAGGCCGCGGAGGAGATCGTCCGCCAGCTGCGCCTTCGCGACATCGGCGGCATCATCGTCGTCGACTTCATCGACATGGTGCTCGAGTCCAACCGCGACCTCGTGCTCCGCCGCCTCGTCGAGTGCCTGAGCCGCGACCGGACGAAGCACCAGGTCGCCGAGGTCACCTCGCTCGGCCTCGTGCAGATGACCCGCAAGAAGATCGGCCTCGGCCTGCTCGAGACGTTCAGTGAGGCGTGCGAGGTGTGCGCTGGTCGAGGCGTCATCGTCCACCACGACCCCGTCGTCAAGCACCGTTCCTCGGGCGGCGACCGCGGCAACGGCAACGGTGGCAACAACGGGAACAACCGCCGTCCGCGCCAGAACAGCGGTTCGTCGCAGAATCAGGGCGCAAACGCCCCCGCCGCGGCACCCGGCCACACCCACGTCATCACGGAGGGTGTGAAGTCCGCGCTCGCGCAGATCGCGGCATCCACCATCCAGCCTCACGAGGAGGCGGCCGCGGCCGCTGCGGAGGAGCAGGTCGCCGAGCGGCCCGAGCGCGCCAAGCGTCCCCGTCGCAAGAAGGCGGATGCCGCGCCGAAGACCGATGCCGATCGTCTGCTCGACTCGGTCCTTGAGGCGCTCCCCGAGCCGAAGGCTCCGGGTCAGGGCCGCGCGCGCCGTCGTGTGACGACGGCCGCCCTCACGGGCACACCCGTCCAGACGGCTCCGGAGGACTGATCCGGCGCGTCACCGCCCCCGACGTTGGCGGGCGGTGACGCGCAGTCCCGAGGCGATCAGTCGGCGCACGAGCTCGTGCGCGCCGACCTGCTCGGCGCCGCCGGCGACCAGGCGCGCAATCGCGTCCTCCGGGACGTCGTAGTGGTCGCGATCGAATGCACGCGGCGGGATGCCGTGGGTCGCCGCGAAGGCGTGCAGCTCATCCAGGTCGCTGTCCGAGACCAGGTGGGCCCACAGCCTGCCGTGGGCGGGCCACATCGCGGAGTCGACGAGAACGGTCATCCGCCGATCTTAGGCGGGCGCGTCCCGGGCGGGACCGCGCGCGACGCGCCGGGGGTCGCTTTTGCCCTCACTGCGGGGATCGGGTATTCTGGTCCCTTGGTGCGTCACGTGTCGCAGGCAGTTGCGATGCAGAGCCTGGCTTCCGCACCATGACTTCCAGTCTCATCAGACAATCGGAGCCGTGCGCTCCACAGAAGAAACAAGGTGTGAAGTGGTTTACGCAGTTGTGCGCGCCGGTGGCCGTCAGGAGAAGGTTCAGGTCGGAACGATCGTCGTCCTCGACCGTCAGTCGGCCAAGATCGGCGACAAGATCGAGCTCCCCGCCGTCCTGTTCGTCGACGGCGACGCCGTGACGACCGACGCCGACAAGCTCGCCAAGGTCAAGGTCACCGCCGAGGTCGTCGGCGAAGAGCGTGGTCCGAAGATCATCATCCAGAAGTTCAAGAACAAGACCGGCTACAAGAAGCGCCAGGGCCACCGCCAGGACCTCACGCGCGTCAAGATCACCGGCATCAAGTAAGTAGCCGAGAGGACACGAGAGATGGCACACAAAAAGGGCGCAAGCTCCACCCGTAACGGTCGTGACTCCAACGCACAGCGCCTCGGCGTGAAGCGGTTCGGTGGTCAGAAGGTCCTCGCCGGCGAGATCATCGTCCGTCAGCGCGGCACCCACTTCCACCCCGGCGCCGATGTCGGCCGCGGTGGCGACGACACGCTGTTCGCTCTGGCCGCCGGTGCGGTCGAGTTCGGCACGAAGGGCGGCCGCAAGGTCGTCAACATCGTGCCGGTCGCTGAGTGACCACACACAATCCTTGACGAGGGGCGGGCTGCGGCCCGCCCCTCTCTTTTTCCCCGCCGACCGTGGTCGGCTTCCCCGTCAGGAGACACCGCATGGTGACGTTCGTCGATCGCGTGACGCTGCATTTGAGCGCAGGCAAGGGCGGCAACGGCTGCGTGTCCGTAAAGCGCGAGAAGTTCAAGCCTCTCGCCGGTCCTGACGGCGGCAACGGCGGGCACGGCGGCGACATCATCCTCGTGTCCGACCCCCAGGTCACCACCCTGCTCTCGTACCACCACTCGCCGCACCGTTCCGCCGGTAACGGCGGCTTCGGCATGGGAGACCACCGCTCCGGAGCCCAGGGCGAGCCGCTCGAGCTCCAGGTGCCCGTCGGAACCGTCGTCAAGGACGAGACCGGTGAGGTCCTCGTCGACATGGCGACGCCCGGCATCCGCTTCGTCGTCGCCCCCGGCGGCCAGGGTGGTCTCGGCAACGCGGCGCTCGCGAACCCGAAGCGCAAGGCGCCCGGATTCGCACTCCTGGGTACCCCGGGGTGGGAGGGCGACGTTCAGCTCGAGCTGAAGACCGTCGCTGACGTGGCTCTGGTCGGGTTCCCGTCGGCCGGCAAGTCGAGCCTCATCGCGGCCATCTCGGCGGCGCGGCCCAAGATCGCCGACTACCCGTTCACGACGCTGCACCCGAACCTCGGTGTCGTCCAGGCCGGCGATGCCCGCTACACCGTGGCCGACGTCCCCGGGCTGATCGAAGGCGCGAGCGAGGGCAAGGGCCTCGGGCTCGAGTTCCTCCGCCACGTCGAGCGTTGCACGGCCCTCGTCCACGTGCTCGACTGCGCGACGCTGGAGCCCGGTCGCGACCCGATCAGCGACCTCGACGTGATCCTGGCCGAGCTCGCCGCCTACCCCGTTCCCGAGGGGCAGATTCCACTGCTCGAACGGCCGCAGCTCGTCGCGCTGAACAAGCTCGACGTGCCCGAGGCGAAGGAGCTCGCAGATCTCGTTCGCCCTGAGCTCGAGCAGCGCGGATTCCGTGTCTTCGACATCTCGACGGTCAGCCGCGACGGCCTCCGTCAGCTGACGTTCGCCCTCGGTGAGATCGTCGAGGAGCACCGTGCGGCGCTGGCCGCGGCGCCCGCTCCCGAGCGCGTCGTCATCCGCCCGCAGGGAACGAAGAAGGACTTCGAGATCCGCGTCGAGGGTGGCACCTACGGCAACATCTACCGCATCCTCGGCGACAAGCCGGTGCGGTGGGTGCAGCAGACGGACTTCCAGAACGAAGAGGCCGTCGGCTTCCTGGCCGACCGCCTCGAGAAGCTCGGCGTGGAGGACGGCCTCTTCAAGGCCGGTGCGCAGGCTGGGTCGACGGTCGTCATCGGCGCCGGCGACGGGATCGTCTTCGACTGGCACCCCTCGCTCGGCTCCGCAGCTGAGCTCATGACCGCGCCGCGTGGCACGGATCCCCGACTCGACCTGAACCCCCGTCGCACGACCTCGCAGCGCCGTGATCGCTATCACGAGCGGATGGATGCCAAGGCCGAGGCGCGCGCCGAGCTCGAGTCCGAGCGGATCGCTGCGACGCGCGGGGAGGACGAGGACGAGTCGTGACGCTGCAGGACCGTGCCGGGCTCGCGGGCGCACGCCGCGTCGTGGTCAAGGTGGGCTCGTCGTCCATCAGTGGTGAGAACGCGGAGAAGATCGGGCCGATCGTCGATGCCCTGGCCGAGGCGCACGCCCGCGGGACCGAGGTCGTCCTGGTGTCCTCGGGTGCGATCGCGACCGGGATGCCGTTCCTGCTGCTCGACGCCCGTCCGAGCGACCTCGCGACGCAGCAGGCCGCGGCCGCCGTCGGGCAGAACGTCCTGATCTACCGCTACCAGGAGGCCCTTCGGCCCTTCGACATCGTCGCCGGGCAGGTGCTCCTGACCGCGGGGGACCTCGAGAACCCGACGCACCGTTCCAACGCCCGACGGGCCATGGAACGCCTCCTGGGCCTGCGCATCCTCCCGATCGTCAACGAGAACGACACCGTCGCGACCCACGAGATCCGCTTCGGCGACAACGACCGATTGGCGGCCCTCGTGGCTCAGCTCGTCGGCGCCGACGCCCTCGTGCTCCTGAGCGACATCGAGACTCTCTACACGCGCCCGCCGGACGAGCCGGGCGCCACCCCGATCATCGACGTCGCGTACGGCGACGATCTGTCGGGCTATCAGTTCGGGTCGGTCGTCGTGAACAGTGTCGGCACGGGCGGAGCGGCGACGAAGGCCTCGGCCGCTCGGCTGGCAGCATCCGCCGGGATCGCGGTGCTCGTCACGAGCGCCGACCTCGTGCACGACGCCCTGCGGGGCGAACAGGTGGGCACCTGGTTCGCACCGAACCCCCAGCCCGCCGCTCCCGTGGCTACCGCTCCGGTGCGGGTCGACGGCGCTTGAGACGCTGAGACCCGGCATCCGCCGCCCTAGACTTGGCGGATGACGATCACCGCTGCCACGCCCCAGGAGCGCATGCATTCGGCGCGGACCGCCTCGCGGTCGCTGGGACTGCTGACGGATGCCGCCAAGACCGCCCTCCTGCGTTCGATCGCCGAGGCCATCGATGAGAACGTCGACGAGATCGTCGAAGCGAACGCCGACGACGTCTCGCGCGGGCGAGCTGACGGCCTCACGACGGGGCTCATCGACCGGCTCACCCTCGACGGCAGTCGGGTCGCGGCCCTCGCGACGGCGGTGCGCGACGTCGCCCAGCTGCCCGACCCCGTCGGACGCGTCCTCGACGACCGCGTCCTCGACAACGGGCTGCACCTGCAGAAGGTCTCCGTGCCGTTCGGTGTGATCGGGTCGATCTACGAGGCTCGTCCCAACGTGACCGTCGACATCGCCGCCCTCGCGCTCCGTTCGGGGAACGCGGTGGTGCTGCGAGGGGGGAGTGCTGCGCAGTCGACCAATGCGGCGCTGATCTCGGTGATGAGGGGCGCTCTCGCCGACGCCGGCGTCGACCCCGAGGCGATCCAGACCGTCGACGACTTCGGTCGCGATGGTGCGCGGGCCCTCATGCGGGCGCGCGGCCTCGTCGACGTCCTCGTGCCGCGGGGGAGCGCGCAGCTCATCGAGACCGTCGTCACCGAGTCCTCCGTCCCCGTCATCGAAACCGGTGCCGGCGTCGTGCACATCGTCCTCGACGCGACCGCACCGCTGGACTGGGCGACCGACATCGTCGTCAACGCGAAGGTGCAGCGTCCGAGTGTCTGCAATGCGGTGGAGACCGTCCTCGTGCACCGCGATGCGGCATCCCGTCTCCTGCCCTCCGTCATCGAGGCTCTGCAGGAACGCGGCGTGACCGTCCACGGCGATGCCGCCGCGGCATCCTTCGGGCGGAATGTCGTACCCGCGACCGACGAGGACTGGGCCACCGAGCACATGAGCCTCGACATCTCGATCCGCGTCGTCGACGACCTCGACGACGCGCTGGCTCACATCCGGCGATACTCGACGCAGCACACCGAATCGATCATCACGACCGACGACGACGTCGCCGAACGGTTCCTGGCCGAAGTGGATGCCGCCGTCGTGATGGTCAACGCGTCGACCCGGTTCACCGACGGGGGAGAGTTCGGCTTCGGCGCCGAGGTGGGGATCTCGACCCAGAAGCTCCACGCCCGAGGGCCCATGGGGCTGCCCGAACTGACGACCACGAAGTGGTTGGCGCGGGGCGCCGGGCAGATCCGGTCCTGACCGCCTAAACTGTTCCTGCACCCGACCCCTCGAACGGAGCCCGAATGAACTTCGCGACGACCATCGTCCTCGCCGCAGCCGAGACTGAGCACCACGGTGGAAACGTCATGGCCACGACCTACGGGTACGGCATCGTGGCTTTCGCGCTGTTTATGCTGCTGGGCCTCGTGAGCGTGTCGTACCGCAACGTGGCCAACCGTCACGCCCACAAGGCCGAGGCGTACGCCGCGAAGAACCCCGTGCAGCAGGCGGGCCACGGCCACCACTGAGGCCGCGTTCATGGGAACCACGCGGGCACCGCGTATCGGTGTGATGGGCGGCACGTTCGACCCCATCCACCACGGTCACCTCGTGGCGGCGAGCGAGGTTGCGCAGTCGTTCGACCTCGACGAGGTCGTGTTCGTCCCGACCGGTCAGCCCTGGCAGAAGTCCGGCGTGTCGTCGTCGGAGCACCGCTATCTGATGACCGTCATCGCCACGGCATCCAACCCCATGTTCACCGTCAGTCGTGTCGACGTCGACCGCACCGGGGCCACCTACACGATCGACACGTTGCGTGACCTCAAAGCGCAGCGGCCCGATGCGCAGCTCTTCTTCATCACCGGTGCGGACGCGATCGCGCAGATCGTCGGCTGGCGGGACGTCGACGAACTGTGGGACCTCGCGCACTTCGTGGCGGTCTCCCGTCCGGGCCACACGCTGAGCGTCGACGGGCTGCCCTCGGACGACGTCAGCGTCCTCGAGATCCCGGCGCTGTCCATCTCGTCCACCGACTGCCGCGCTCGCGTGAGCCGTGGGCACCCCGTATGGTACCTCGTGCCCGACGGCGTCGTCCAATACATTGCGAAGCATCACCTGTATCGGAGCAAGGCATGAGCACACCAGACCAGCCGAGCACCCCGCCCCTGACACGGCGGCAGCTGCGGGAGCTGCGCAACACGGCATCCACGCCGATCATCACGCCCGAAGAGGCGCAAGCGGATGCCGACGCGTCGGACGCCGCTGCCGTGGAGGCTGCTCTCGCCGAGGTCGAGCACGAGTCCGAGGTCGCCCCGGAGCGCACTCCGGCCGTTCTCGCGGACGACGTGGACCTCGACCCTGACGCCCACCCCGTGACGCGACGCCAGGCGCGGCATCTCGCGAAGCTGCGCACTGGGACGGTCGACGTCGTCGAGTCCGCTCCCGTAACGGACGAGGTCTCGACAGGCGACGCCGCGGCGACCGAGCACGAGACGACCGAGCACGAGACGGCTGAGCACGAGACCGCCGATGGTGAGCCGGTCGATGGGATCCCCGCCGATGGGGACCACGATGACGACCATGCGTCCGCCGACGACGCCGAGACGCCGCAGGAGGACGCTGAGGGGTCGACCTCGGTGGACGAATCTGCGGAACCCGTCTCGGACGCGCCGGAGCACACTGTCGAGCCGGATGCCGACTCCGCAGAAGTTCCCCTCGACGCGGCCCCCGCGGACGTGGAAGCCGAGGCCGACGAGTCCACCGACGCGCCGGAGCCCGCGCGGGTCGTCGCTCCCGAGCTCGGCGCGCAACTCCTCGCGGACGGTGCGGCGCCCGTCGACGTGCCGCCGTCGTTCGACCACCTGCTGACGCGCGGCGGCAGCGGCTCGTCGTCGGCGCCTAACGCGCTGATCCTGTCGCAGACGCCCGAGACCGGATCGCTCTCGGTCCCGATCCTCGGCACGGGAGAACTGATCATCACCGGCAGTTACGCGTTGCCGGAGAGCTTCGGGTCCACGGGGACGTCCCCTGGATCCGACGGTAAGGATGCCGACGCCGCCCTCATGGACGGCGAACTGCCGCCGGCATCCTCACCGACCCCGATCGCCGCATCGGCGGCGATCAGTACGATCAAGAGTGCGGATGAGATCATCCGCCCCCCGGCTCCCGAAAAGGGAAGCCGCCTCATCATGACCCTCGCGATCTGCGCCGGTGCCCTCGGGCTGGCTCTCGCGACGGTGCTCATCTTCACCGTTGTGAACGGAGTCTTTTAATGGTTGCTGCAGAGCACACGCACGAACTGGTCCAGGTGGCCGCGGCCGCCGCCGACAGCAAGGGGGGAACCGATCTCGTCGCCTTCGACGTGTCGGGACCGCTTCCGCTGATCGACGCCTTCCTCCTCGTCACCGGTAACAGCGAGCGCAACGTCGCCGCCATCGCCGACGAGGTCGAGGACAAGATGCTCGAGGCGGGCCAGAAGCGCCTGCGCCGCGAGGGACGCGACGAATCGCGCTGGGTGCTGATCGACTTCGGCGACCTGGTCGTCCACGTCTTCCACGAAGAGGAGCGCGTGTTCTACGGCCTCGAGCGCCTGTGGAAGGACTGCCCGATCATCCCCGTGACGATCGCGGAGCCCACGCGCAGCGAGTGACGTCGTCGCCGCGTGTTCAGAGCACTCCTCCGCGTGTAGTAAGCTGGATGAGTTGCCGCGAGCGGCGACCAAGGGCCTGTGGCGCAGCTGGTAGCGCACCTGCATGGCATGCAGGGGGTCAGGGGTTCGAGTCCCCTCAGGTCCACCAAATACCCCGGTTCGCCGGGGTTTTTGTGTTTCTGGAAGGTGCGGGTGTCACGTGCTCGTCGAGGTCCGGAGCGCACTCCGCGGGTTCCTGTAGACCCGCGCGCGCCGGTCACAAATCCTCGAGGTCACGCGTCCGGTCGCTGGCATGCGCCACGACGTCGCGGGCGACGTCGGCGAGGCGTTGCTGATTCGTGCGTGCCTGTGCCCGTAGACGCTGAAATGCCTCGTCCATATCGATGTTGTGCGCATGAGCCAGGACACCCTTCGCCTGTTCGATCACGACTCGACTGTCGAGCGCCTGCTGCAGCTGCGTGCGCGCCGCATCCGCCTCGCGGAAAGCCTGCTCGTGGAGAATGCCGATCGTGGCGATGTCGGCCAGCCCACGCGCTGCGAGAGAGTCCTCGGGACTGAGGCTTTCGGAACCGTCGCCGAAAAGATTGAGCGACCCGATGACCTCGTCGCGCAGACGCAACGGCACAGCATGCATCCAGTTGTAGCCCAGAGCCCCTGCCTTCTCCGCGAAGAGCGGCCAGCGCTCGCGGATGGATGAGATGTCGTCGACCGTCACCGGCTCGCCAGATCGATAGGCGTCGACGCACGGACCCTCATCCGCGGTGAGCTGCAGGAGGCTGATGAGCTGGCTTCGCTCCGTCGTCGAGGCGACGACTTCGAGTGGTTGCCCTCCGATGCGCAGAAGTATGCCGGCGTCCGCCGCCGAGAAGATCACCGAGCACCGTGACACCAGGCGATACAGCAGATCGACCACGTCATATCCACCCACCATGGTGTCCGCGATCTCCACGAACGTCTCGATGAGCTGCTTCTCCCGCATTTCCCTGCCCATGTCTGCAACCTCCTCCGAATCGATCCGGTCTCAGGCGGTGAAATCGATTTCGCGACTGATGATGGACTCCGCAATCTGCGTCACTGATCTTCCAGACGCGAAAGCATGGGCACGGATGACCACGAGAGCGTCGTTGGAATTCACTCGCAGCTGGGCGCACACCATTCCGGTCGCCTGGTGGACGACACGTCGAGACGACCCTCCGGATCCGCCGTCGGCATCGTTGCCGGATAGAACCCGCTCGAAGATGCGAAGGGCGGCGGCATCCGCCATCACGGAGGCGAGAGCAAGATCTCGCTGTTTCAGCGCTCCGAGGCCGTCGGCGTACAGATCGACGACCCCCACCTCGAGCGCGCCGACCGTCATCGGGAACGCGTAGAGGGAGCGAACACCGTGGTAGGCGGCGACGGACCGGAGCATGGGCCAGTCCGTCGTCGTCGCGTCGCGGAGGTCGTGCAGAAGCACAGGAGCACGCGCGATCCGGGCGTCCCAGCCTGGCCCAACCCCGGAACTCAACTGGACCTCTTCGAGCGCCGCAGCCGCGCCGTCGCTCGCGCACACAGTCTCGACGTCGAACGGATCACCCAGCGTCGAGACGCCCACATGATGGATCGGGAGCATCGTCAGAAAGACCGCACAAATCGGATCATCGTCTACTGAGTCGGAACCGAGCACGTTTCCTCCAGACCTGGGTATCCCGAGGCGGCCGAGGTCCAGGGACGCTGATCCCATTGTAGGGAGTCCGCGAGCTCGCATCGATCTTCTTGTGCCGGTCTCCGGGGTGGCATTACAGTGGCACCACGTTGCCCCGGACCCCGGCTCACCATCAGAACGAGAGCAGAGGACCGTGATGCCGACGTACCTCGGACCACAGAAGGACGCGCTCCAGTGGAAGGTAACCGAGCCGGGATTGCACGTCTGCGACGACCACGCGCGACGTGTGGGTTACGTCGTCCGCGTTGATGGGGGTTTCATCGCGTTTGATGATGCGTCAACCCCCCTCGGCCGGTACCAGCGACTTCGGGCCGCGAAACAGGCCGTCGAGACGATCCCGGCGCGGCGCTCAATGCAGTGACGACCTCATGTGTCCGAGGCATCGTCCACCTCGAGGTCTCCACCTCGGGGTGCGTGGAAGCGGGCCTCGGGTGCGATCGTGTCCACATCGTCTGGTGCCCCCATTGGCGCCGGGGGGAGGCCATCCTGCTCGCCGCCGACGAGTCGTTCCAGGTCGGGCGTGGTGGGCGTGTCGTTGGTGCTCATTGGTGTCATCCTCTCGCTTCTTCGATAGTGACCTTCCCACGACAGCGGGTCGAGGGTCTTGACGTTTTCGTTCTCCCTCGCCACGTCGATCAGCGCGAGGAGCCGCGCGCGGATCGGCTGCGACCGCTCGGTGAACCGTCGTTGCCCAGCGACGTACTCGGCCTTGCCCGCCGGCGTCTCGATGGGCACGGGGGAGTAGCCCCAGTCGCTGAGGTCGTACGGCGAGGCTCGCATGTCGAGTTCCCGGATGTCGCGGGCGAGCACGAACGCATCCAGGAGCAGCTCGCCGGGAACGAGCGGGCCGAGCTTCACCGCCCACTTGTAGAGGTCCATCCCCGCGTGGAGACACCCCGGCTGCTCCGTCAGCGCCTGCGTGTCGCGCGTGGGAGCGAAGCGATTGCGTGGCGCCGCGTCGGGCGTGAAGAAGCGGAACGCGTCGATGTGCGTGCATCGCAGATCGTGCGCCTCGACGACGGCATCCGTCCCCTCGGCACCGAGTCGCAACGGCACGGGATGCCGCGTCTCACCGTCCCGGTAGACCATCGCCCACTCGTGAAGGCCGAAGCATCCGTACGAGCCCGTCCGCCCCAGCGTGCTCGACAGGATGCCCCGGATCGCGCGGACCAGCGGCGCCTTCTCGGTGAGGAACGCGTCGGCGTCGGCCGCGACGGTGCCCGCCTCGCTGCGGTACCAGCGCCACCCCGCGTGCGGCGAGTCCGCGGCATCCGCCAACCGGACGTCACGCCCCGGATGCCAGCGGCGCAGGACGGCCGGCTTGTAGGAGTAGTACGTGTAGAGGAAGTCGTCGACCGGGTGCGTCTCGCCCCTGGCCGCGCGATGACGGCGTCCGGCGGTCAGCGCATCGGCCCGCTCGGCGTGCGCTCGCATCCGCTCGGTCCAGTCGGTCCGCGCGAGGACGTCGCTCGTCAGGGTGGGCATCACGGGCCGGTCAGAGGGGCTGGATGAGTTCGGGGGAGTCGTTGCGGACGTTGCCGACGGCGCTGGAGACGACGTGGTCGGTGAGGCCGGCGACGACCTGGGGGGCCGCGTCGACGGCGGCGTCGAGGAGGTCGCCGACGTTGTCCACCTCGGTATCGAGCCACGCGTCGGCGAAGTCGGCGTCGAGGAACAGCGGCATCCGGTCGTGGATCGACCCGAGCGGCGCGACGGCGTCGCGCGTGATGATTGTGAAGGACAGCACCCAGCGCGTGGGGTCGTCCTCGGCCTTCGCCGGGTCCTTCCACCACTCGTAGAGTCCCGCGAACAGCAGCGGGGACCCGTCGGCGGCATGGATGAAGTACGGCGTCTTGCCCTCGTCGGTCGTCTGCCACTCGTAGTACCCGGTGGCAGGCACGATCGCGCGGCGCTTGATGAGGGCCTGCCGGAACATCGGCTTGTCCTCGAGCTCCTCCGAACGCGCGTTGAACGCCCGCGCGCCGACCTTCACGTCCTTCGCCCACGAGGGGACGAGGCCCCAGCGCGCCGGCTCCAGCCGCCGTGTGGGCGGGTCGGTCTTGGCCGAGTCGAGGACGATACCCACCCGCGAGGTCGGGGCGATGTTGTACGACGGAGCGGGGAGGTCGTCGCTCTCGACGTCGACGCGGAGAACGCCGACCAGTTCCGAGGCGACGTTGGCAACGACGAAGCGACCGCACATGGCTGTCAGCCTAGGAGGAGGTGGGGACATCGCGGACGATGTCGACGTCGGTCAGTCGCTCGAGCAGCTCCGCGCCGTCGTCGCCGGTGACCCAGGGCACGCCCGCGGCGCTGTGGTCGTCCACGGCCGTCCGACCGCCCGCGAGGACCGCCTCGGCGGGAGTCAGTCGCCGGATCGCGACGGCGGCGACCTGCTCGGGATGCTCGATCGTGAACTGCGTGTAGATCTCGTCATCGTGCTGACCGTCGTCGCCGATGAGCAACCAGTCGATGTCGGGGAACTCATCCGCCAGGCGGCGCAGGTTCTCGTGCTTGTGCTCCTTGCCGCTGCGGAACCACCGGTCGTGCGTCGGACCCCAGTCCGTCAGGAGCATCGCGCCGAGGGGGAACAGATGCCGCCGCTGGAATCGCACCAGGGTCGGCGCGACGTTCCACGCACCTGTCGAGAGATACAGGATGGGCGACCCGGGGTTCTCACGAACGAGCCGCTCGAGCAGGACGGCCATGCCGGGAACCGGCTGGCGGGCGTGCTCGTTGAGGACGAAGGAGTTCCACGCCGCTACGAAGGGCCGGGGGAGGGCGGTGACCATGACGGTGTCGTCCACGTCCGAGATCACCCCGAACCGGATGTCGTCTCCGACGATGAACACGCGGGCGTCGACCGGGTCGGCATCCTCCACGCTCATCGTGATCGTCTGCCAGCCCGCTGCGAGCGTGGCCGGGAGCACGGCGTCGACGACCCCACCGCGATCGGCGGCGACCTCGTGGCTCACCCCGTCGATCATCACGGTCACCCGCGCGTGGGCGATCGGCACGGCGGCGAAACTCCGCCATCCGCGCACACCGGCGTAGTCGCCCCGCTCTCGGCGCTTGGCCTTCGGGGGGATCAGCACCCGGCCGAGGACGCGCACCCACTGCGTGCTGCCGTACCCGGGGAACGCGGCGACCGTGGGCCGGCGGCCGTTCGCGCGGGCGCGCTTCTCGCGCCAGGCGTGGAACCGGTATTCGAGGCGTGCCAGCCAGAGCACCTTGGCGTCGCGGGGGGAGGAGGACATCGATTCAGTCTTTCACGTCGTCGGCCCGAGCCTCCGGCGCATCGTCGAGCTCGAGGTGGCGTGCCTCCCGGGCGCTGATGACGCGCTTCGCGATGTAGACGAGCAGGACGAACGCCGCGATGACGGCGACGAAGAGGTAGCCCGCGTAGTGGAGGCTGTCGGAGAGTTCGCGGTACCCCTCGGCCGCGGCTGCGGCGACGGAGACGTACGCGACCGACCAGACCGTGCAGGCGGGGACGGTCCACGCGAGGAACCTGCGGTACGCGAATCCGCTCATCCCCACAGTGAGCGGGACGAGGGAGTGGAGGACCGGGAGGAAGCGCGACAGGAAGATGGCGGGCCCGCCGCGTCGACGCAGATAGAGCTCCGCCCGCATCCAGTTGCGTTCGCCGATCAGCTTCCCGACGCGCGAGAACCGGATGCGCGGTCCCAGCCAGCGTCCGAGCGCGAATCCGATGCTCTCGCCGATGAGCGATCCGACGAGAATGGCCAGGACGAGCCAGGTGCCCTCGGCGAGGTTGTCGACGGCCGTGCCGGCGACGATGACGATCGTGTCGCCGGGGACGATGAGCCCGACGAGGACGCTCGTTTCGAGCATCATCGCGAGTCCGGCGACGATGACGCGCACGACCGGGTCGACCGCCTGGACGGTACCGAGCAGCCAGTCGAGGATCTCGTTCACGACCTCAGATTATCCGCCGTCTACCCTGAGGGGGTGCCCAGCGACCTCGCCTTCCGCGCACTCGACGGCTGGCTCGATCCCGCGGTCGCCTTCGCGACGGTCGTCGGCGATGCCGGGGACGCCTTCTGGTTGGATGCCGGTCCCGACGCCGCCGACGGGTGGAGCTGGGTGGGCACCGGCATCCCCTCGTCGCCTCCTCACGAGGTCCGCCTCTCCGGTGGGACGGATGCCGCTGCGGGACCCTTCCGTGGCGGCTGGGTCGGCTGGTCGGGGTACGACGCGGCGGCCCGTCGGGCCGGCGCGCCTGCAGCGGACGACGTCGGGCCCGCGGAGGTGTGGCTCCGCGTCGATCGGATGCTGGGGTTCGATCACGCTGCACGGCGGATGGTCGCCTTCGGTGCGGAGGACGTCCTCGACGGGCTGGCCGCGGCGGTCGCTCGGGCGATCGCGACGGGAGAGACCCCGAGCCCTGCGGAACCGCCTGTGGTCGAGGTCATCGCCCGGCACGATCCTGCGGGGTACATCGCCCTCATCGAGCAGTGCCGCGAAGAGATCAGGGAGGGGCGTGCGTACCAGCTGTGCCTCACCACGCGGTTCGAGACGGCGGCATCCGTCGACCCGGTCGACACGTACCTGCGGCTGCGAGCCGCGACACCGGCGCACCACGGCGGACTCATCCGCAGCGGCGGGTGGGCGCTCGTCAGTGCGTCACCCGAGCAGTTCCTGTCGGTCTCGGAGGGGATCGTCCGCACGCGCCCCATCAAGGGCACGCGACCGCGCTCCGTCGACGTCGTCGAGGATGCGGCTCTCGCCGCCCAGCTGCGGGGGAGTGAGAAGGAGCAGGCCGAGAACGTCATGATCGTCGACCTCATGCGCAATGACCTGCAGCGCGTGTGCCAGACGGGGACGGTCGCGGCGGAGCGACTGCTCGAGGTCGAGTCCTACCCCGCGGTGCACCAGCTCGTGAGCACGGTGGCGGGGCGGGTGCGCCCGGGGACGACGGTCGGCGACCTGTGGGATGCCGCTTTCCCGGCCGGGAGCATGACGGGCGCGCCGAAGCTCTCGGCGATGCAGATCCTCCACCGGCTGGAGGGCGCGCCGCGCGGTGTGTTCGCGGGGTGCTTCGGGTGGGTCGGCTCGGACGGGGGACTCGACCTCGCCATGGTGATCCGCTCGATCGTGACCCATCCGGGCGGGGCCTATGTCGGTGCCGGCGGCGGTATCACGTGGGGCTCGATCGCGGCCGACGAGGTCGCGGAGGTGGGGATCAAAGCCCGAGCGCCGCTTCGCGCGCTGGGGGCGGAACTGCCACCGGGATGGTGAAAGTCCTGGTCCGCTAGGCTGAAAAGGCGCTTTCGCGCGCCCTCCCGACTTTGCACGATTGGTTCACCGTGTCCTCCAGCACCTCCTCCGACGCATCGACTCCCGAGCAGACCGGTTTCGACTCGCGCGCCATCCAGGCCAAGTGGCAGGCCCGGTGGGCGGAGTCCGACCCGTTCAAGGCCGGCGGCGACGAGGACACGCGCCCGCGCAAGTACGTGCTCGGGATGTTCCCCTACCCCTCGGGCGACCTGCACATGGGCCACGCCGAGAACTACGCCTACGTCGACGCCGTCGCACGCTTCTGGCGTCACCGCGGCTACAACGTGCTGAACCCGATCGGCTGGGACTCCTTCGGCCTGCCCGCCGAGAACGCCGCGATCAAGGGCGGCGCCGGGTCCGACCCGCGCGAGTGGACCTACAACAACATCGACCAGCACAAGGTCAGCTTCCGCGCGTTCGGGTCGTCCTACGACTGGAGCCGCGTGCTCCACACGAGCGACCCCGAGTACTACCGCTGGAACCAATGGCTGTTCCAGCGCCTGTTCGAGCGCGGGCTCGCTTACCGCAAGCAGAGCGCCGTCAACTGGTGCCCCAACGACCAGACCGTGCTCGCGAACGAGCAGGTCGTCGACGGACACTGCGAGCGCTGCGGGTACGAGGTCGTCAAGAAGAAGCTGACGCAGTGGTACTTCAAGATCACCGAGTACGCCGACCGTCTGCTCGATGACCTGAACCAGCTCGAGGGCTTCTGGCCCCACAAGGTGCTGCAGATGCAGCGCAACTGGATCGGCCGCTCCATCGGCGCCGACATCGACTTCGAGATCGAGGGGCGCGCCGAGAAGATCACCGTCTTCTCCACCCGCCCCGACACCCTGCACGGCGCGACCTTCATGGTCGTCGCGCCTGACTCGGACCTCGCTGCGGAGCTCGTCGACGGCGCCTCGCCCGAGGTTCAGCAGCGCTTCCGGAACTACCTCGACACGGTGCAGAAGACGAGCGAGATCGAGCGCCAGACCGCCGATCGCCCCAAGACCGGTGTGTTCCTCGACCGTTTCGCGATCAACCCGATCAACGGTGAGCGTCTGCCGATCTGGGCGGCGGACTACGTCCTGGCCGATTACGGTCACGGCGCCGTCATGGCCGTCCCCGCGCACGACCAGCGCGACCTCGACTTCGCCCGCGCGTTCGGCCTGCCGGTCAAGGTCGTCGTCGACACGACCGCTCCGGTCACCGGTGCCATCCCGGTCATCGAGGTCGACGAGGACGGCGTGCCGATCGGCGATGACCTCGAGTCGATCGACCCCGCCCGCACGGGCACCGCCCTGACGGGCGACGGACGCCTCATCAACTCCGGGTCGCTCAACGGCCTGTCCAAGCGCAACGCGATCGCCCGCGCGATCGAGGAGCTCACGTCGGCGGGAACCGGTCGCGCCGCGAAGACCTATCGCCTGCGCGACTGGCTGATCTCGCGCCAGCGCTTCTGGGGCACACCGATCCCGATGATCCACACCGAGGACGGGCGGATCGTCCCCGTTCCCGACGAGCAGCTGCCCGTCATCCTGCCCGACGCCAAGGGTCTCGACCTGAAGCCCAAGGGCACGTCGCCGCTGGGCGGCGCCACGGAGTGGATGTCGACGGTCGACCCCGAGACCGGCGAGCCGGCTCTCCGCGATGCCGACACGATGGACACGTTCGTCGACAGCTCGTGGTATTTCCTGCGCTTCCTGGCCCCGAACGGGGCGACGGAGCCGTTCCCGACGGCCGAGGCATCCAAGTGGGCGCCGGTCGACTCGTACATCGGCGGCGTCGAGCACGCGATCCTCCACCTGCTGTACGCCCGGTTCATCACGAAGGTCCTGTTCGACATGGGCCTCGTCGACTTCACCGAGCCGTTCACGAGCCTGATCAACCAGGGCATGGTCCTGCTCGACGGCTCGAAGATGTCGAAGTCGAAGGGCAACCTCGTCGAGTTCGCGTCGAGCATGGACGACCCGGGTGCGGATGCCGTCCGTGTCGCTATCGCATTCGCCGGGCCCGTCGAGGACGACATCAACTGGGAGGACGTGTCGACGACCGGCGCTCAGAAGTTCCTCGCCCGTGCGATGCGCGTCGCCACCGACGTCGCGAGCCCGTCGGACGTCGTCTGGGCCGAGGGGGACACCGCGCTCCGCCGCGTGACCCACCGCCTGTGGGCCGATGTCGTCGGGCTCGTCGAGCAGTCGAAGTTCAACGTGGTGGTCGCGCGTCTCATGGAGCTCGTCAACGCGACGCGCAAGACGATCGACTCGGGCGCAGGCGCCGCCGACCCCGCCGTCCGCGAGGCCGCCGAGGCCGTCGCGATGATCCTCGACCTCTTCGCCCCGCACACCGCGGAGGAGATGTGGGAGATCCTCGGCTACAAGCCGTTCGTCGGCGTCGTGCCGTGGCGTCAGGCCGACCCCACGCTCCTCGTCGAGGAGTCGGTGACGGCGGTCGTGCAGGTCAACGGCAAGGTGCGCGGCACGCTCACCGTCCCGGCGAAGATCTCGGGCGACGAGCTCGAGAAGCTCGCCCGGGCCGACGAGAAGGTGCGTCGCGCCATCGGCGACAAGGAGATCACCCGCGCCGTCGTACGCGCGCCGAAGGTCGTCAGCTTCACCGTCGCCTGAGCGCCTTCTCCACCGCGGTCGGCTGACCGCTGCCCATCCACCGGCCGTGCGCCGGGCCGAGCGGGGCTGTGCCGCGCCGCGAGGATTGTCCCATGGGTGCGGAGGCGGTGCCGGGATCTCGACGCCGGTTGGGGATCGGAGCCGCGATCGTCCTGGTCGTCGTGGTAGCCGCGGTGACCATCGCAATCGGGATCGTCCGCACCGGCGCCGACTCCGCCGTCGAGACGGTCCCTGACGCCGTCGCCGAGACGGTCGCCCCCGCCGCGGTCTACGTCCACGTCTCCGGTGAGGTCCGCGCCCCCGGTCTCTATCGCCTGGACCAGGGCGCCCGCGTCGTCGATGCCGTCGCTGCCGCGGGCGGGTTCTCGGACAAAGCCTCCCGCGACGGCGTGAACCTGGCGCGGCCGGTGAGCGACGGTGAACAGCTGCACATCCCGGCCGAAGGAGCCGAGCAGACGGATGCCGGTGCCTCGACCGCCCCTGAGGGGGTCGGTCGTGTGAACCTCAACACCGCTGACCTCGCCGCCCTCGACACGCTCCCGCGGGTGGGTCCGGCGATCGCGCAGCGGATCCTCGACTGGCGCGAGGAGAACGGCCGCTTCACCAGCGTCGACGATCTCATGGCGGTGCCGGGGATCGGGGAGAAGATGCTCGCGTCTATCCGCGACCTGGTGACGGTGTGAGTGTTCGGACCGCGCGGCGTCGAGACCTTCGGTTGCTGCCGGTCGCTCTCGTGGCCTGGGCCGGTGCAGGCGCCGCGATCGTCTTCCCCGAGCATGCAACCGCTCTCGCTGTCGCACTGTGGGTGGTTGCCGTCCTTGCTCTGGCGATCGCGGCGCGAGGGTCCCGGCCGACGACGGCGGCACTGATCGCGGTGGCCTTCGCTGTCGCCGCGGGCGCGGCATCCCATGTCGCGCTCGCTCAGCCCGCGCGGGACGCCGTCGCAGACCTGCCGATCACCGGGGGGCGAAGCGCCACGTTCGAGGTCGATGTCGTCGGCAAGGTCGAACGGTCCGCCACCGGTTTCCGCTATGACGCGATCACCCGCGCCGTCACGATCGGCCCCGACACGACTCCGGTCTCGGCTCCCGTCCTCGTCCGGGCGCAGGAGAGGCCGCCCGGGCTCGACCTGGGGGCGCGTGCGGTCGTGACGGGGACCGCGTTCCGAGCGGATGCCGGGGACCGGGAAGTCCTCGTCATCGAGGCGTCGTCGATCGAGCTCGCGCGTCCGCCGACGGGTCCGCTCGCCGCGGCGGCCCAACTGCGGACGGGCCTGGTGAACGCGGCCGACGGCCTCCCCGACCCAGGTGCGGGGCTCGTTCCGGGGCTCGCCGTCGGCGACACGTCAGCGGTCACCGAGGACCTCGACCAGCAGATGAAAGCATCGTCGCTTTCGCACCTCACCGCAGTCTCCGGGGCGAACTGCGCGCTCGTCGTGGGGATCGCCTTCGGCATCGCAGCCCTCTGCGGGGCGCGGCGCGGTATTCGCGTCACGGCGGGACTCGCGACGCTCATCGCGTTCATCGTGCTCGTCTCACCCGAGCCCAGCGTCGTCCGCGCGGGAGCGATGGCGGCGATCGCGATGCTCGGGGTCCTGCTGGGACGCATCGGCGCGGGCATGTCCATCCTGTCCGCGTCGGTGTGCGTGCTGCTGGTGTTCGACCCTTGGCTCGCGGCCTCCCTCGGCTTCGCCCTGTCGGCGGTGGCGACCGGGTCGCTCCTGCTGTTCGCCGGGCCGCTCGCCGACGGGATGTCGCGATGGATGCCGGCGCCCCTCGCGCTCGCCCTCTCCGTGCCGCTCGCGGCTCAGCTCGCCTGCGGCCCGCTGCTCGTGCTGATCGAGCCGACCGTGCCTCTCGTCGGCGTGCTTGCGAACCTGCTCGCAGGACCCGCGGCGCCCGCCGCGACCGTCCTCGGGCTGCTGGCATGCCTCGCGCTGCCATTTCCCGTCCTCGCGCAGGGGCTCGCGGCGATCGCGTGGCTGCCCGCCGCCTGGATCGCGGGGACGGCGGACGTGTCCGCGCGGCTGCCCGGGGCATCCATCGGATGGCTGGAAGGGATGCCGGGTCTCATCGCCCTCGCCGCGACAGGAGCCGCGATCGGCATCGTGCTCGTGGCGCGTCGGCATCGGTTGCGGCGGTGGGCGGGGTGGGCGCTCGTCGCGATCGTCGTCGTCGTGCTGGGGGCGGGGCCGTTCCGGACCCTCATCGACCGCACCCGTGCCCCGGACGAGTGGGCGATCGTCGCGTGCGACGTCGGCCAGGGCGACGCCGTCCTCGTCCGGTCCGGCGACGCGGTCATGCTCATGGACACGGGGCCAGAGCCGGCGCCCCTCCGCGCGTGCCTCGATCGATTCGCGATCGACCGTGTCGACGTCCTCGTCTTGACGCATTTCGACATGGATCACCGCGGCGGTGCAGACGTCATGGTCGGCCGCGCCGACCTCGTCCTGCACGGTCCGATCCCCGATCCTGAAGCGGCCACCGTGATCGCCCGCTTCACGGTGGCCGGTGCGCGTGCGCTCGAGGTGTCCGCCGGCCAGAGCGGAGCCCTGGGGGAGTGCCGCTGGCGCGCCCTGTGGCCCAAGCCGCGCGACCCGGTCTATCCCTCCGGGAACGACGCGAGCGTCGTCATCGACGTCACCGGATGCCGCGTCCCCGACGCCATCTTCCTCGGCGACCTGTCGGCGCAGCCGCAACGATCCCTGCTCGCTTCCCACGCGATCGACCGCACCTATTCGGTGGTCAAAGTCGCGCACCACGGCAGCGCCGATCAGGACCACAGCCTCTATGAAGGGCTCGACGCGGCCGTCGCCCTCGTGACCGTCGGAGAGAACACCTACGGCCACCCACGGGACGAGATCCTCGACCTCCTCCGCGAGGAGCACGCGATCATCGCCCGCACCGACAGGTCCGGTGACGTCGCTCTTTGGGGCGACGGTGACGGGATCCGGCTGTGGCGGTCCCGCGGGGAAGACGGCTGACCCTCGTAGGCTGACCGGATGCCTCCCACCCGCACGGCCCTTTCGCTCACCTCTCTGCGCGATGCTCCTCGCGGCGGTCGCGGCTGTGTGGGCGCTGTCCCGAATCGTCCTGCCACGACGGCGAGGCGTCGGCGCCCCTCGGTAGGCTGGACCCATGCCGAGCCCCCGTCGTCCTGCCGCGAAGACGGCGAAGTCGGCGATCCCGCAGATCTCCTGGCGTGCGCCGCAGCCCGCGCCCGTCGTCCTCGTCTCGGGGCCCGAGGAGATCTGCGCCGAGCGGGCGACCGCCGGCATCCGTGAATACCTGCGCGCCGAGGATCCGAGCCTCGAAGTCACCGACATTCGCGCCGACGACTACGCGCCGGGCACCCTCTTCGCGGTGTCATCACCCTCGCTGTTCGGCGAGCCGCGCCTCGTCCGCGTCTCGGGTGTCGAGAAATGCTCCGACGCGTTCCTGACAGAGGCGATCCGCTACCTCGAAGCGCCGCAGGAGGGCGCGACGATCGTGCTCCGCCACACCGGCGCGAGCGTTCGCGGCAAGAAGCTCCTCGACACGATCCGTTCGGGCGCCGGCGGCGGCATCGAGATCGCCTGCCCCGCGGTCAAGCGTGACTCCGACCGCTTCGACTTCGCGGCGGGCGAGTTCCAGGCCGCCAAACGCCGCATCGCCCCGCCCGCGCTCCGCGCCCTCGTCTCGGCCTTCGCCGACGACCTCACCGAGCTCGCGGCCGCGTGCCAGCAGCTCATCTCCGACGTCGAGGGCGACATCACCGAGCAGGTCGTCACCCGTTACTACGGCGGCCGCGTCGAGACGACCGCGTTCGCCGTCGCCGACACCGCCATCGCCGGACGCTACGGCGACGCCCTCGTCACCCTCCGCCACGCGCTCGCCTCCGGGGCGGACCCCGTGCCCATGGTCGCGGCGATCGCCTCGAAGCTCCGCACCATGGCGCGCGTCGCCGGCACCCGCGAGCCCTCCGGCGCCCTCGCCGCGCGCATCGGCATGAAGGACTGGCAGGTCGACCGTGCCCGCCGCGACCTCGCCGGCTGGACCGAGTCTTCGCTCGGCATCGCGATCCAGGCTGCCGCCCGAGCGGATGCCGAGGTCAAAGGCGCGTCCCGCGATGCTGTGTTCGCGGTCGAGCGCCTCGTCACGGTCGTGGCGACCCGAGCCCCGTACGGCGCCTGAGGCACGTCAGCCGCAAACGACGAAGGCCCATCCCTTTCGGGACGGGCCTTCGTCGTAGCTCGGCGTTCGCGGCTCAGAGAGCAGCGACCTGCTTCGCGATCGAGGACTTGCGGTTCGCCGCCTGGTTCTCGTGGATGACGCCCTTGCTGACGGCCTTGTCGAGCTTCTTGGTCGCCTTCACCAGAGCCTTCTCGGCAGCGGCCTTGTCGCCGGCGGTGATGGCCGCGCGGGTCTGACGGACGACGGTCCGCAGCTCGCTCTTGACGGCCTTGTTCCGCTCGCGGGCCTTCTCGTTGGTCTTGTTGCGCTTGATCTGCGACTTGATGTTCGCCACGTTCGACGTATCTTTCGTTCGAGGTACAGGTGGATGTGCCGGCGACAGAAGAGGGCTGTCACTCAGCGGTCGTGTGAGGGAGGAACCCACACGCAAGCCAAAAACAGATCTTATCAGGTGGGAGGCTCATCCCGAAGTCGGCCGCTCCTGCGCCATCGTCGCGAGGGCGAGGTCGATGACCGCATTGAACACCCGAGGCCGCATGGCGGTGACCAGATGGGATGTCCGGGGCACGACGATGAGCTCGGCCTCGGGCTTCAGAGCGGTGAAGAGCCGCTCGTTCAGACGAAGTTGGTCCCACTGCCCGTTGACGAACCACATCGGCACCGAGATGCGTTTCAGCGCGGACACGAGATCGAGGACCGACAGGCTCCGGAGCGCGGTGTCCTGCGCGTCGTACGCGTACCCGCCCGCCGCGAAGTCGGCGCGTGTCTCGGGCGGGAGCGTGCGATCCAACACCATGTCGGTGAGCGGCTGACCACGCCGGGGGAGACGATCGAATCCCCGCGCCAGCGTCCGGTACATCGTGAGGCCCGCGCCGCGCGGGATCGACGTGCACCCCGCCGGAATGAACGCCTCGACCGGGGGAGGATCCTCGCGGCCCATGTACTCGATGGAGACGAGTCCACCCATCGAGTGGGCGACCAGGAGCACGGGGCCGCGAGCCGCGGCATCCGTCACCGCGGCGTCGATCGTCTCGAATGCCCCGTCCAGCGTGAAGGTCTCGCTCATGCGGGTGCCGTGCCCGGGCAGGTCAAGGGCGTGCGCGCCGATGCCCGCCGCGGTCAAGTGCTCGACCTGCGCGCGCCACATCGTCGCCGAGGTCCGGATGCCGTGGACGAACACCACCTGAGGCGTCATGCCTCCAGCCTACGAAGCAGCGACCGCGCAAACGGGGAACGGGGGCGGATCCGAAGACCCGCCCCCGTTCCGCCGATGGCGGCGTCAGAACAGAACGCGGACCGTCGCCCGGTTGCTCACCGATCCCGCAGCGACCTTCGGGTCGTCGGGCACGAAGGTCGCGGTGTACGTGTGCGCGCCCTTGGAGAGCCGTCCGAGGGTGGTCGTCGCGACACCTCGGCGGACCTCCGAGGTCGCGATGACGCGGTCGCCTTCCCGGAACTCCACGACGCCCTCCGCGCGCCCACCGTCCTGCAGGACGATGGCGACGAGGGTCGACGGCAGGATCCGGTTGATGTGCACCGGCGGGAGCGCGAGGAGCGACGTACGCGTCGTCGCCGCGGGCTCGGCCGCCTCCTCGACCGTGACGGGCACCTGGGCGACCGTGCCGCTGGGCGCCGCCGTGACGGTGAGCTGCGCCGTGCCCGCGGGGGTTCCCGCCGGCAGCGTGACACTGACGGATGCCGCGCCACCGGTCACCGGCGCAGTGCCGAGCACCTGCTCGCCCAGGCGCACCGTCACCTCGGTGTTGGCCGGAGCGCCCTTGCTGGTCAGGTCCATGCCCGCCACCTGGAAGGTCACCGTGTCACCCGCGGCGACGGTCTCGGGAACGCCCGACACCTGCACGCCGTGCTTGGCGAACGACGGGGCGACGGGGGAGCCGTCGGCGATGTAGTCCACCCATGCCTCGTAGTCGAGGAGGCCCGTGTCGACGTAGTCGTCACCCTCCGTGAAGGCGCGGAAGTTGTCGCCGCCGGCCGCCAGGAACGAGAACGTGCCGATGCGGTACGTCCCGGCCGGGTCGATCGCCTTGCCGTCGACCGTCACCGAGGTGATGCGCTGCCCCTCGGGGAGCGCCGGGTCGTAGGTGTACGACACGTTGTCCGAGAGGCCCAGCTGCAGGTACGGCCGCTGCGGGACGTTGCCCGCCGCATCCCGCTGCCACTGCTGCTCGAGCATCTGGGTGAACTCCTCACCCGTGAGGGTGACGAGGGCCAGCGTGTTGTTGAACGGCAGCACCGCGTTGGCCTGGCTGAACGAGATCGACCCGTCCACGAGACCCGCCACGGCGCCGGCACCGAACTCGGCCTGCGTGTCGAACAGGTCCGCGCGGAGGCCGCCCGGGTTCGTCACGCCGATCACAGCGCCGTTCGGCAGGTCGGCCAGGCTGTCGCGCAGCATGTTCGCGACGGTGTTGCCGAGCGTCGACTCGGCGGCGCGGTTGTCGCGCGAACCCCCGGTGTAGACGCCGTCGACGTACGATCCGCCGCTGAAGGCCGTCGTGATGTCGCCGGCGACCTGGCCGACCTCGGTGTTGCCGACGGCAGCGGCGTTGTCCGTGGCCGCCTTCGTGATGCGGGCGACCTCCGCCACTCGGGGGTACGCGGCGACGAGGTCCGCAGCGGGCGTCGTCGTGCGGGCGACGTTGCGCTCGGTGTGCGTCGAGACCTCACCCGTGGCGGCATCCAGTGTCAGCGTGATCTCGCCGATCTTGGCGCCGTACGAGCCGGTCTGGACGACCGGACGGGTGCGGTCCGTGCCGGGGATCGGCGCCGACCAGGCGTATTCCTTGTGCGTGTGGCCGGTGAAGATCGCATCGACGTCGGCGGACGTGTCGTTGATGATCGCACCGAAGGCGCCGCCGGCGGCTACCTCCTCGTCGAGGGTCGCGCCGTCGGGCGTGCCCGCGCCGGCCCCCTCGTGGTACATCGCGACGATGACGTCGGCCTCACCGTTGGACTCGTCGCCGTCGCTCAGCTGAGCGGCGACGCGGTTGACCGCCTCGACCGGATCGCCGAAGTCGACGGACTCGATGCCGGTCGGCGTCACGAGCGTCGGGGTCTCCTCGGTGACGGCGCCGACGACACCGACCGTGAGGCCGTCCGCCTCGAGCAGCGTGTACTCGTCGAGCGCGGGGGTCGTCGTGCCCTTCTTGTAGACGTTGGCCCCGAGCTGCGGTGCGTCGAACGCGTCGGACACGCGGCCCGACAGGTCGTCGAACCCGCGGTCGAACTCGTGGTTGCCGACGGCGCTCGCCTGCAGACCCATGGCGTTCAGGACGTCGATGGTCGGCTCGTCCTTCGCCACCGATGAGGCGAACAGCGACGCACCGATGTTGTCACCTGCGGACAGGAACAGGGTCGGACCGGATGCCGCCTTGCGCAGCTCCTCGACGGTTCCCGCGAATGCGACGGTGTTGCCGTCGATGCGCCCGTGGAAGTCGTTGATGCCGAGGAGGGTCAGCTGGACGGGAGCGGCCTTCGCCTTCATCCCGACGATCACGGGGTCGTGGTCGCTCGAGCGGTACGGGTCCGCGGAGTAGAACTCCGTGCCGTGCGTGCGGAACCGGCTGTACTCCAGCGCGATGGACTCGCCCGAGTTGATGTTCCAGATGTCCGCATCCGTGGAGCGGGCGAGAGCCGGCTTGTTCAGGAGGATGTGGTCGAGCGAACCGGACAGCCCCGAGAAGCTGTAGGACGACGAGTCGACGTCGAACGCCTGCTCGGCATCCGCGTAGCCGGCGTCGTACAGAACCTCGAGCGGGTCCTCCTGGCTGTAGGAGTTGAAGTCGCCTGCGAGGGCGACGGCGTCGACATCGCCCTGGATCTTCGCGACCCAGTCGCGGAGGGCGGTCGCCTGACGGACCCGCGACTCGTTCGACGAACCCTGCCCGTCGCCGGTGTCGGCGTCGCCCGGCCACGGGCCAGCGGAGCCCTTCGACTTGAAGTGGTTCACGACGAACAGGAACGGGTCGCCGCCAGCGGCGGGCTCGAACACCTGGGCGATGGGCTCGCGCGCGTTGCCGAAGGCCTCGCCGTCCGCGCTCTGGTCGCCGAGGGCGCGGGACGCGCCGACGGGGGAGACGCGCGCGGGCTGGTAGATGATCGCGTTCGTGATGACGTCCTGCTCGGATGCCGGGGGCAGGTCCGTCGAGGAGGGCACGAACGCCCACGTGCCGGCGCCTGCCTTCGCGTTGAGCGCGGCGACGAGGGTCGCCGTGGCCTCATCGGTCTTCTCGCCGAGCGCGGCCGAGTTCTCGATCTCCATGAGGCCGACGACGCCGGCGTCCACCGAGGTGATGGCCTCGACGAGCTTCGCCTGCTGGCGTGCGAGGTCGGCGGCATCCCACGCTCCGCGCTGGGCGCAGCCGTCTCGGACGGTCACACCGTCGCCGAAACGGTCGGTGTAGGCCTCGCAGCTCGCGGTGTCGGTCCCGAGCGTCGTGAAGTAGTTGAGGACGTTGAACGAGGCGATCGAGAGGTCTCCGCTCACCTCGGCGGGTGCGTCGGTTCGGACGTTCTCGAAGACGACCTCATCCGTGCCCGTGCCGTCGCCGACGAGCGGCTGAGTCGGGTTCAGCTTCCACGAGTCATTGCGGTAGTCGACGATGAGCGGTTCCGTGAAGGTGACCCCCGCGCCGACCGTGATCGGCTCGGTGAGCGAGACGTACGCGGGCGTCAGCGCCTGGTTCGCGGCCGACGTGTAGTCGAGCCCGGCTCCATCGTCGAGACGCACGCCGCGAGCCGCGTTGTCCGCGGCGACCGCGGCGGCCGCGTCCGAACCGGGACGCGCCGCGTCCGTCGGCTGGCGCAGCGGCTCCGACCCGGCTGCGAGGCCCACCTCGCCGAAACGGTTGGTGCTGTAGGTGTCGCTGACGGTGAAGTCGCCCTGGGGCGCGACCAGCATCGACTCGAGCGACTCGCGCTGTGCGACCGTCTTCGGCCATTCGACGGTGGCGGGCGTCGGCGCCTCGGCATCGGCGACGACCTTCGCGGCTCCCGCCTTGACGGTGAGTTCGGTGAGGCCGTTGAACTCCGAAACGACGCCGGTGACCGTCACGGTGTCGCCGAGGGCGACCTCGCCGGTCGCTCCGGGCGCGTAGACGAAGACGGCGTCGGAGGCCGTGTGCGCGGCGAGGTCCAGCGCGCCGCCGGTGCCGGCCGTCTGGATGACGTAGCCGTTGTATCCGCCGGTGGGGTAGTGGGCCGTGACGACCCCGGTCGTGGTGACGGTGCGGCCGGCCAGGGGCGAGGCATCCGTCGTGCCCTGGATCTCTGCGATCGTCGCCGCCTGCGGCTCGGGCTCGGGCTCGGGGTCGACATCGGCGCCGAGACCGGTGGGGGTGGGGGCGCCGGCCGTGAAGTCCGCGGCGTTGTCGGCGGTGTTCGAGTTCTCGTCGTCGCGCGAGACGCTCGTGGCGTTGGCGGTCCCGGGGGCGGGCGCCGAACCGGCGAAAGCCGTGGCCGTCGTTCCCCACCCGACGAGGTCGACGACCTGGTCGAGGGTGGCGATGCCGGTGCTGCCCGTCAGCGCGGTGTCGTTCGCGACGAGGGCGACCTTGGCTCCGCTGCCGCTCATCGCGATGGTGCCCTCGACATCGGCGTCGAAGCCGGGGAGGGAGGTGTTGCTGCCCGGCGCCTCGCCGATCAGCAGGTTCGCGCCGGCGGGCAGGTCGACGTCGCCGAGCTTCGTCACCTGCCACGAGCCGCCGGTGGCGGAGGCGTACTGGACGCTGTAGCCGCTCAGATCGACGGTCTCGTCACCGGTGTTGGCGAGTTCGATGAAGTCGCGGTTGAACGCGGCGCCGCTGTTGCCGCCGCCGCCGTAGACCTCGGAGATCACGATGGGCGAATCGGCCGACACGGCGGCGGTGGCGACCGACGGAGCGAGGGCGAGCCCTCCGACCGTCACGGTCGCGGCCGTCAGCAGGGCGCAGGTCCGGCGGAGAACCGGATGCGCGGCGGGCACGGGGGCAGGTGGGTGCGACACGGTGGGTTCTCCCGAGGCGGCGCGGGCGCGGGGCTTATCGCGCAGGAACCGACCGCCACACTGAGCATTCGGGCGGTGGTGCGCCCCTCGCAAGGGTCAGATCGGTTAACTCTTTCTCATGCGTCGGTGCGCTGGCGTGTCGATGAGACGAGCGGTTATTGTGCCCGGTCGGCCGGGACGCTGCGCAGCCGGTCGCCGGTAGACTCGCCTGGTCATGTCACCCCGCGCACTCACGCCCCTGCAGCCCGCGGCCACGCCGCCCGCGCAGCTTCGCAACTTCTGCATCATCGCCCACATCGACCACGGCAAGTCCACGCTGGCCGACCGCATGCTGCAGATCACCGGCGTGGTCTCGGACCGCGACATGCGCGCCCAATACCTCGATCGCATGGACATCGAGCGCGAGCGCGGCATCACGATCAAGAGCCAGGCGGTCCGGATGCCGTGGGCCACCGATGCGGGCACGTTCGCGCTCAACATGATCGACACCCCCGGTCACGTCGACTTCACGTACGAGGTCAGCCGGTCGCTCGCCGCGTGCGAGGGAGCGATCCTCCTCGTCGACGCGGCGCAGGGCATCGAAGCGCAGACGCTCGCGAACCTGTACCTGGCGCTCGAGAACGACCTCGAGATCATCCCGGTCCTCAACAAGATCGACCTGCCCGCTGCCGACCCGGAGAAGTACGCGGCTGAGCTCGCGAACCTCATCGGCGGCGACCCCGCGGACGTGCTCAAGGTCAGCGGAAAAACGGGCATCGGTGTCGAGGAGCTGCTCGACCGCATCGTCGAGCGCATCCCGGCACCGAAAGGCGACGCCGACGCGCCGGCCCGGGCCATGATCTTCGACTCGGTCTACGACGCCTACCGCGGCGTCGTCACCTACGTCCGGATGATCGACGGCAAGCTCGAGCCGCGGGAGCGGATCCAGATGATGTCGACGCGCGCCGCTCACGACCTCCTCGAGATCGGTGTGTCGAGCCCGGAGCCGGTCCCCACCAAGGGATTGGGCGTCGGCGAGGTCGGTTACCTGATCACGGGCGTGAAGGATGTCCGCCAGTCCAAGGTCGGCGACACGATCACGAACCACCGCAAGCCCGCGACCGACGCGCTTGCCGGCTACACCGACCCGAAGCCGATGGTGTTCTCGGGGATCTACCCGATCGACGGCAGCGATTACGCCGTGCTCCGCGAGGCACTCGACAAGCTGAAGCTCTCTGACGCCTCGCTGCAGTACGAGCCCGAGACCTCCGTGGCCCTCGGCTTCGGCTTCCGCTGCGGGTTCCTCGGACTGCTGCACCTCGAGATCATCACCGAGCGCCTCTCGCGGGAGTTCGACCTCGATCTCATCACCACGGCGCCCTCGGTGACCTACACGGTCACGACCGACACCAACGAGACGGTCACGGTGACGAACCCGTCCGAGTACCCGGACGGCCGCGTCGCCGAGGTGTCCGAGCCGGTGGTCAAGGTCGGCATCCTGTTGCCGAAGGACTACGTCGGCACGGTCATGGAGCTCTGCCAGTCGCGTCGCGGCACGCTCCTCGGCATGGACTACCTCAGCGAGGACCGCGTCGAGCTCCGCTACAACATGCCGCTCGGCGAGATCGTGTTCGACTTCTTCGACCACCTGAAGTCGAAGACGCAGGGATATGCGAGCCTCGACTACGAGCCGGCGGGCTCGCAGACCGCCGACCTCGTGAAGGTCGACATCCTCCTGCAGGGTGAGAAGGTCGACGCGTTCAGCTCGATCGTGCACCGCGAGAAGGCCTACGCCTACGGCACGCTGATGACCGAGCGTCTGCGCAAGCTCATCCCGCGCCAGCAGTTCGAGGTGCCGATCCAGGCCGCCATCGGTGCCCGGATCATCGCCCGCGAGAACATCAGCGCGATCCGCAAGGACGTCCTCGCCAAGTGCTACGGCGGTGACATCAGTCGTAAGCGCAAGCTGCTCGAGAAGCAGAAAGAGGGCAAGAAGCGCATGAAGATGGTCGGCCGCGTCGAGGTCCCCCAGGAGGCGTTCATCGCCGCCCTCTCGGGCGATGTCGAGGGCAAGGACAAGAAGTAGGCTGACACGATGCGCCGCGGGAGTTTCCAGGCAGGAACCGTCGACTACGCCGCCGTCGGGGCCACGCAGGCCCCCGACCTCATGGGCTATCCGCCGAAGGGTACGACCCCGGCGGAGGCGTCGTGGCGTCTCGGCAGCGGCGAGAGCCGCTTCGTCACCTCGACCGAGCAGCTCCTCGGGTGGGGTGCCCAGCGAGGTGCGGGATTGCGCGTCGAAGATGTGCGCCCGGCATCCGGACCCATGTACTCGGGTGTCGGGTTCGACGCCGACGGCAACGCCGTCCAGCCGAGCAGGCTGGACGATGAGCAGCGCTTCGATGCGGACGGCACGCCGTTCGTCGGCGCCGGCACGACCGCGCACGTCCATGGCCGGGTCGGTGGGATGAGGGCGGATGCCGAGCTCCGCGTCATCTCGCTGATCGACGAGCCGCGGCGGGTCGGGTTCTCGCTCGGCACCGTCGGCGGCTCGGTCGTCAGCGGCGAGGAGTCGTTCCTGCTCGAGTGGCGGGACGACGACGAGGTGTGGTTCACGGTCCGCGCCTTCGACAAGCCGACCGGCGTGCTCTACCGCCTGTGGCATCCCCTCGTGAAGCGTCGTCGTCGTGCGCTGTTCCAGGGGTACCTGCAGGCGATGTCGCCCATGTACGCCACCGGTTCCTGATGGGCTCTGCTCTTCCCCTCGGCGATCCCGCACCCGCCGACGGCGCGCTGCCGCACGACGTGCCGGTGGATCCCGCCGTCGACTTCGGCGTCTACCTGCACGTGCCGTTCTGCCGGGTCCGCTGCGGATACTGCGACTTCAACACGTACACCGCGACCGAGCTGCGCGGTGCACGCCAGGACGCCTACGCCGACGAGGTGCTCCACGAGATCGCGCTGTCCCGTGAGGTCCTCGCCGCACAGGGACCCCTGCGTCCGGCCCGCACCGTGTTCTTCGGCGGTGGCACCCCCACTCTCCTTCCGCCGGGCGACCTCGCGCGCATGCTCGACGGCATCCGGGGAACCTTCGGTCTCGCGGACGGCGCCGAGGTCACGGTCGAGGCGAACCCCGACACGCTGACCGATGAGGTCGCGCAGACCCTTGCCGCTGCCGGCGTCACACGGTTCTCGATCGGGATGCAGTCGTCCGTGCCGCACGTCCTCGCGGCACTCGACCGCACGCACGACCCCGCGAACATCGCGACGGCCGTCGCGGCGGCGCGGAAGGCCGGGCTCGCGGTCAGCCTCGATCTCATCTACGGCGCACCGGGGGAGTCGCTCGAGGACTGGCGCACCTCGCTCGAGACGGCGATCGCGCTCGCACCTGATCACATCTCGGCGTACGCGCTCATCGTGGAGGACGGAACGAAGCTCGAGCGTCAGATCCGCCGCGGCGAGGTACCCGCCCCCGACGACGATCTGCAGGCCGACATGTACGAGCTCGCCGACGAGCTGCTCGCGGCAGCCGGCTACGGCTGGTACGAGGTCTCGAACTGGTCGACGACTCCCGCCCAGCGCTCCCGCCACAACCTGTCGTACTGGCGGGGTCAGGACTGGTGGGGCTACGGCCCCGGTGCCCACAGCCACGTCGGCGGGCTGCGCTGGTGGAACGTCAAGCACCCCGCCGCGTACGCGCAGCGCCTGGCGCTGGGGGAGTCGCCGGCGGCCGGACGGGAGCGACCGGATGCCGAGGCCCGCCGCCTCGAGGTCATCCTGCTGCGCTCGCGCATCGTGGACGGCGTCGCGGTCGACGAGGCGACCGTCGCGGGGCGGCGGAACGTGGCATCCCTCATCGCCGACGGACTCGTCGACGGCGCCTCGGCCGTGCGGGGACGCATCGTGCTGACGCGTCGCGGACGGCTGCTGGCCGACGCCGTCGTCCGCGCACTCACCGAGTGATCCGAGCAGATCGCTTCTCGCGCGGTAGAATTGGCACTCCCAGAACGAGAGTGCCAGCGGAGGAGGGGTGATGGTCTCGGAACGCGGTCTTCAGGTGTTGCGTGCGATCGTCCAGGACTACGTCGACACGCGCGAGCCGGTCGGCAGTAAAGCGATCGTCGACCGTCACCAGTTCGGCGTCTCCGCGGCAACCATCCGCAACGACATGGCGCTCCTCGAAGACGAAGAGCTGATCACCGCGCCCCACACGTCGTCGGGCCGTGTACCCACCGACAAGGGGTACCGCGTCTTCGTCGACCACCTCGCCGACGTCCGCCCCCTCACCTCTGCGCAGCGCTCCGCGATCGGCGCCTTCCTCGAGGACACCGGTGACCTCGACGACCTGCTCGTCCGGACGGTCCGCTCCCTGACGCGTCTGACCGGTCAGGTCGCGATCGTGCAGTATCCGTCCTTCGCGCGGGCGAACGTCTCGCACGTCGAGGTCGTGCACCTCGGCGGGCCGCGGATCGTCATCATCGTCGTGACCGACACCGGCCGAGTGTCGCAGCGCGTCGTGCTCCTGTCGTCCGAGCCGTCAGCCGACGAGGCCGCGCAGCTCAAGCTCGCGATGGCGTCGCTGCTCACGGGCAAGAGCGTCCGAGACGGCGCGGCGGCGATCGCGCGCATCCTCGAGGACGAGACCCCGGTCCCGCGCGAGGAGAACCGCCGCGTCGTACTGCGCGCGATCGGCGAGGAGCTCGACGAGTTCCGCCAGGACCGCATGGTCATGGCGGGGTCCGCGACCCTCGCCCGCCGGGAATCCGACTTCCGCGGCAGCATCTACCCGCTCCTCGAGGCGATCGAGGAGCAGGTGACGCTGCTGCGGCTCATGGGGGAGATGGTCGCCGACGACCGCGGGCTGGCGACCAGCATCGGGCGCGAGAACGAACCGTTCGGGCTGTCCGAGGCATCCATCGTCGCGGGCGACTACGACGCCGGCGGGTCCCACGCCCGCGTCGGCGTGCTGGGTCCCACACGCATGGACTACCCCACGAATCTCGCGGCGGTCCGCGCCGTCGCGCACTATCTGACGCGGTTGCTCGAAGAAGACGAGACGTCGCGCTGAACGAATCGGCCCGCGGGCCGGAGAGGTGATTGTGGCTGACCACTACGAGGTCCTGGGTGTCGCGCGCGACGCGAGCCCTGAGGAGATCAAGAAGGCTTACCGGCGTCTGGCGCGCCAGCTGCACCCGGACGTGAACCCGGGGGAGGATGCCTCCGAGCAGTTCAAGCTCGTGACGCACGCCTACGACGTGTTGAGCGACCCCGACCAGCGCCAGCGTTACGACATGGGCGGCGACGGAGGCGGCTTCGGCGGAGCCGGTGCAGGTGCCGGCTTCGGCGGTTTCAGCGACATCTTCGAGAGCTTCTTCGGCGGTGGCGGCGGAACCCGCGCCGGCCGTCCGCGGTCACGCCGCGAGCGGGGCCAGGATGCGCTCGTACGCGTCGACCTCGACCTCGGCGACGTCGTCTTCGGCGTCCACCGCGACATCGAGGTCGACACCGCGGTCCTCTGCGAGACCTGCCAGGGCTCGTGCTGCCAGCCGGGCACCCAGCCGGTCACCTGCGACATCTGCCACGGATCGGGCCAGATCCAGCGGACGGTCCGGAGCCTCCTCGGCAACGTCGTCACCTCGCAGCCCTGCACCACGTGCCAGGGCTACGGCACGACCATCCCGTACCCCTGCTCCACCTGTCAGGGCCAGGGCCGTGTGCGTGCACGTCGCACCGTGTCGATCGACATCCCGGCCGGCGTCGAGACCGGTCTTCGACTCCAGCTCCCCGGGTCCGGCGAGGTCGGTCCCGCCGGCGGCCCGAACGGCGACCTGTACCTCGAGGTCACCGTCGCCCCGCACGACGTCTTCAGCCGCGACGGCGACGACCTACTCGCGACCCTCGAGGTCTCGATGGTCGATGCCATCCTGGGAACGAGTGTGACCATCGAGTCCCTCGACGGATCCGTCGACCTCGACATCCGCTCCGGGGTCCAGGCGGGCGACGAGCTCACCATCCGCGGTCGGGGGATCACGCCTCTCCGAGGCGACCAGCGCGGCGACCTCCGGGTCGGCGTGCAGGTCGTCACGCCTTCGCACCTCGACCCGAAGTCGCGGGCGCTCGTGCAGGAGCTCGCGAAGCGGATGCGTCCGGCCCCGCCTCATCTGGCGGAGTTCCACCCGGGTCTGTTCTCCAAGCTCCGCGGCAAGTTCAAGCGCTGATCGTGGCCCTCCACTTCCTGATCGAGGATGCCGGGGCCGCCGGCCCGGGCGATGTCGTCCGGCTGACGGGGGCCGAGGCGCACCACGCCGCGGCCGTCCGTCGCATCCGGGCGGGAGAGGACGTCACGGTGGGTGACGGCCGCGGCGTGTGGCTGACCGGCACGGTCTCGGCCGCCGCGCCCAAAGAGGTCTCGGTCGAGGTCTCCACCCGCGCCGAGGTTCCCGCGGCGTCGCCGCGCACCGTCCTCGTCCAGGCCCTCGCGAAGGGCGATCGCGACGAGCTCGCCGTCCAGGCGGCGACGGAGCTCGGGGTCGACGCGATCATGCCGTGGCAGGCGGCCCGCTCTGTCTCGCGGTGGGAGGGTCCGAAGGTCGCCAAGGGCGTCGCACGCTGGGAGACGATCGCCCGTGAGGCGGCGAAGCAGGCGCATCGGCCGTGGCTGGCAGAACTCCACCAGCCGGTCTCCACGCGGCAACTGGCGGCACTCGCCCAGAACGCACGGATGCTGGTGCTCGAGCCGACGGCATCCGTCGCGCTGTCGCGCATCGAGATCGACGCGGCCGACGCGAGCGACGTGATCCTCGTCGTGGGACCCGAAGGGGGCATCTCGCCCGAGGAACTCGACCTGCTGCAGTCGGCGGGTGCGACGCTCGTGCGGCTCGGCGACACTGTGCTGCGCACCTCGACGGCGGGGCCGGCGGCCCTCGCCGTGGTCAATGCGGCCCTCGGCCGCTGGTGAGCCGGACCCGACCGACGCGGGAAGGCGCTGAGTAGACTGGGAGGATGAGCGAGCCATCGGTGTTCACCCGCATCCTCCGGGGTGAGATCCCCTCCGAGATCGTCGCCGAGACCGACAACGCGTTCGCGATCCGCGACATCGCCCCGCAGGCGCCCGTCCATCTCCTCGTGATCCCCAAGACCGAGGACTACCGCGACGTGGTCGAGCTCGCGGCGGGCGACCCCGCCCTCCTGGCCGAGCTGGTCGGCCTCGCGAACAGTGTCGCCGCCGAACACGCCGGCGGCGACTTCAGACTCGTGTTCAACACCGGCCCCGACGCCGGACAGACCGTGTTCCACGTCCATGCACACGTGCTGGGCGGCGGACTCACGGAAGGGAGCCTCGGTGGCTGACAGCGCCGAACCCACCGTCGCGCACATCTACGCGGACGGTGTCGCCATGGTGCAGCTGCTCGGTCCGCAGGACCGTCTGCTGCGCACCGTGGAACGCGAACACCCGGACGTGCAGGTACACGTCCGCGGCAACGAGATCACCCTGACCGGTGGCGAGGGCGCCGTCGCGCGCGCCCACGAGCTCGTGGACGAGCTGATCGGCATGGCGAGATCGGGCCAGGGCCTCGACCCGAGCGACGTGACGCAGTCGAACCGCATCCTCCGCGAGAACAGCGGGATGCGTCCGTCCGAGGTGCTCGGCGAAGCGATCCTCTCGTCTCGCGGCAAGGTCATCCGACCCAAGACGCGCGGCCAGAAGGAGTACGTCGACGCGATCGAGGAGAACACGATCGTCTTCGGCATCGGCCCCGCCGGCACCGGAAAGACCTACCTCGCGATGGCGAAGGCCGTCCAGGCGCTGCAGCGCAAGGAGGTCAGCCGCATCATCCTGACCCGTCCTGCCGTCGAGGCGGGGGAGCGGCTCGGGTTCCTCCCCGGCACGCTGACCGACAAGATCGACCCCTACCTCCGCCCGTTGTACGACGCCCTGAACGAGATGATGGACCCCGAGCTCGTCCCGAAGCTCATGGCGTCGGGCACGATCGAGGTCGCGCCTCTCGCGTACATGCGTGGGCGCACGCTCAACGACTCGTTCGTCGTCCTCGACGAGGCCCAGAACACGACGCCCGAGCAGATGAAGATGTTCCTCACGCGCCTCGGGTTCGGCACGCGCATGGTCGTCACCGGCGACATCACCCAGGTCGACCTGCCGCAGGGTGCCTCGGGGCTGCGACTCGTCACCCGCGTCCTCAAGGACATCGATGACATCCACTTCTCGCGTCTGACGAGCGACGACGTCGTGCGCCACACGCTCGTCGGTCGGATCGTCGACGCCTACACCGCGTACGACGAGGAGAAGCTCGTGGCGCGACGCGAGCGCGACGAGGCGAGCGAACTCGCGAACCGCGCCGAGCGCCGGACGGGGCTCCGCCCTGCCGGCCCCCGAGACCGACAGCCCAAGCGAGGACGTTCATGACCATCGAGATCACCAACGAGTCCGGCGTCGAGGTCGATGAGACCGTGCTGCTGCGCCTCACCGAGAACAACTTCGCCGAGCTGCACGTCAGCCCCGACGCCGACCTGGCGATCCTCCTCGTCGACGAGGGGGCGATGGAGGCGCTGCACGTCCAGTGGATGGACGAGCCCGGCCCCACCGATGTCCTGAGCTTCCCGATGGACGAGCTGCGCCCGGGAACCGAGGAGTCCCCGACGCCTCCCGGACTCCTCGGCGACATCGTGCTGTGCCCCCAGGTCGCCGAGACCCAGGCCCAGGCGGCCAAGCACACCACGATGGACGAGCTCATCCTCCTCACGACGCACGGCCTGCTCCACCTGCTGGGGTTCGACCACGCCGAGCCCGAGGAGGAGCGCGAGATGTTCGGACTTCAGAAGGAGCTCATCGGCGCGTTCCACTCGAGCGAGCGCCACCGGCGCGCATGACCGAGATCCTCCTGCTCCTCGGAGCTGTGCTGCTCGTCGCGCTCGGCGGGCTGATGGCCTCCCTCGAAGCGGCGCTCGACGTGACGTCCCGCGCGGACCTCGCCGACCTCGCCGATGAGGCGCGCTCCGGCGCAGGTCTTCGCCGGATCGCCGCCGACCCGGACGCGCACCGGACGGCCGTCGTCTTCATCCGCATCCTCATCGAGACCGCTGCCGCCGTCATCGTCACAGTGGCGTTCACCCTCGTCTTCGACAACATCTGGTGGGCGATGCTCGCCGCAGTCGTCGTGATGACCATCGCCTCGTTCGTCCTCGTGGGCGCATCGCCGCGGGCCGTGGGGCGTCAGCATTCGAAGGGGTTCTTGAAGGCGTGCGCCGGGCTCATCCGCGGGGCGCGCATCGTCCTCGGCCCGTTGGCGCACCTGCTGGTCCTCCTCGGCGACCGCCTGACCCCCGGCATCCACCGTGGGGCGTCCTTCGCGTCGGAGGAGCAGCTGCTGAGCATGGTCGATGAGGCCGCGTCGCAGGACCTCATCGAGGCCGACGACCGCGACCTCATCCACTCCGTCTTCGACTTCACCGACCGTTTCGTGCGCGCCGTCATGGTGCCCCGCACCGACATGGTGACCATGGATGCCGCGGCCACGACACAGGAGGCGATGACGCTCTTCCTCGACAAGGGCGTCTCCCGCATCCCGATCGCCGACGGCGAGGCCGACGACATCACGGGCGTCGTGTACCTCAAGGACCTCGTCCAGTTCGCCTACCGCGACGAGACCGCGTGGCGGGGCGTCCCGGTCGCGCAGATCGCCCGGCCCGCCGTCTTCGTGCCGGAGTCGATGCGTGCCGAGAGTCTGCTGCAGCAGATGAAGCGCGAAGCCGTGCACGTCTGCCTCGTCGTCGACGAGTACGGCGGAGTGTCGGGACTCGTGACGCTCGAGGACCTCATCGAGGAGCTGGTGGGCGAGATCGCGGACGAGTACGACCTGCGCACGAGCGAGGTCTCGGACCTCGGCGGCGGTCGATTCCGCGTGAGCACCCGCCTGGCCCTCGACGAGGTCGGCGACCTGTTCGGGATCGAACTCGAGGACGACGACGTCGACTCGATCGGCGGCCTTTTCGGCAAGGCGCTCGGCAGCGTCCCCGTCCCCGGCGTCCGCGTCGAGCACAGCGGGCTCGTCCTCACCGGCGGCACATCCCTCGGCCGGGGCCGCGGCCTCGCGACCGTCTTCGTCGAGCGCGCCGACCCACCGGCCGCCGAACCCGTATCCCCATCCACCGCAGAGATCCGCGTCGCGCGGGGATCGGAGTGACCGTGAGCAGCCGTTCCGGTTTCGTGACGTTCGTCGGACGTCCCAATGTCGGCAAGTCGACCCTGACCAACGCCCTCGTCGGCGAGAAGGTCGCGATCACCAGCGACAAGCCGCAGACCACGCGCAAGGCGATCCGGGGCATCCTCAACCGTCCGGGCGGTCAGCTCGTGATCGTCGACACCCCCGGCATCCACAAGCCGCGGACTCTTCTCGGGCAGCGACTCAACGACCTCGTCGAGCAGGTGCTCGGCGACGTCGACGCGATCGGGTTCCTCGTGCCGGCCACCGAGAAGGTCGGCCCGGGCGACCGGCGTATCGCGGCATCCCTCGACGGCTACGGCCGGGCGAAGAAGGTCGCGATCGTCACGAAGGTCGACATCGCGTCGCGCGAGGAGATCACCGAGCGGCTCATGGAGGTCGACGCGCTCCGCGAGGATTGGGACGCCGTCATCCCGCTGTCCGCGGTGACGGACGACCAGCTCGACGTCCTCGCCGACGAACTCCTGAAGCTCATGCCGAAGGGACCGCCGCTCTATCCGGAGGGGATGGTCACCGACGAGAGTCTCGAGGACCGGATCGCCGAGATCATCCGCGAGGCGGCGCTCGACGGTGTGCGCGACGAACTGCCGCACTCGATCGCCGTGACCGTCGAGGACATCGCTGCCCGCGAGGACAGCGACCTCACCGACGTCTACGCGAACATCGTGGTCGAGCGCGACAGCCAGAAGGCGATCATCATCGGTCGCGGCGGCTCGCGGCTGAAGGACGTCGGTGCGCGCTCACGCGCCGGCATCGAGCCGCTGGTCGGCGGACGCGTGTTCCTGTCGCTCCGGGTACGCGTGGCGAAGGAATGGCAGCGCGACCCGAAGCAGCTCGGGCGCCTCGGATTCTGACCCGCGACGCCGGGTCATCACGGAAGGGCACACGCATGGCACAGGCATGGTTCGCGACCGGTCCGGAAGGACTCTCGGACTGGGAGCTGCGAGAGGTCGACGTCTCGGCGCCCGGCCCCGGAGAGGTGACGATCCGGGTGCGTGCGATCGGGATGAACCCGGCTGATGTGAAGTACCCCACGCGTCCCGATGCGACGTTCCCCTTCCCGATCGGGTACGAGGTGTCCGGTGAGATCACCGCGCTCGGTGCCGGAACGCAGATCGGCTCGGGCGCGGCGACGGTCGGCGACGAGGTGCTCGCGTTCCGCCTGAGCGGCGGGTATGCCACCGAGCTGACCGTTCCCGCCGAGAAGGTCTTCGCCAAGCCGTCGACCCTCGCCCATCCCGAAGCAGCGAACCTGTTCCTGGCCGGTGCGACCGCCGCCGAGCTGCTCGAGCTAAGCGGTGCGCGGAGCGGCGACACGGTTCTGTTCCACGCCGCCTCCGGCGCGGTCGGAGTGAGCTTCCTGCAGCAGGCAGCCGTCCGGGGCGTCCGCGTCGTCGGGACCGCCGGAGAGCGGAACGCCGATGTCGTCCGGCGCTACGGCGGCATCCCGATCACCTACGGACCTGGCCTCGTCGACAGGGCGAAGGATGCCGCGGCGGGCGCGTCCTTCGTCGCATCGCTCGACGGCGTGGGGACCGACGAGGCGATCGAGGCCTCGCTCGCGCTCGTCGAGGACAGGACGCGCATCATCACGATCGTCCGTCGTGACCTCGAGTCGGAGGGCATCGTGGCGATCGGCGGGATGCTGCCCGCGAGCGCTGCGTTCCGCGACGCCGTCCGCGGCGAGCTCGTCGATCTCGCGCGGCGCGGACTGCTCGAGGTGCCCGTCGCCCGCACCTTCCCGTTCGCCGACGCGGTCCAGGCGGCGCGCTTCCTCATGGAGGGGCACCCCGGCGGCAAGCTCGCACTGCTGCCGTAGCGGGAGCGTCGCTCAGCCGACGGATCTGAGCGCGGAGCGGATGATCACCTTGCCGGTCCCGAAGTCCTGGTCGGCCGCCTTCTGCCACGTGCCGTCGTCCCAGATCACGTCGACGTACACCCAGCCGTCCTGGTCGTGCATCCCCAGCATGTCGTTGCCGATCGCATCGGGGACGATCTTCTCGATCGTTGCGATGTCCTCCGCGGTGGCTGATCCGGTCTTCCCCTCGGTGGGATCGGGCGCCGGCATCGCATCGAACAGGGCGAGCGGCACCGGCGTTCGTGTCAGGGTGAACGTCGTGCCGTCGTACGAGCCCCAGACTGCGTAGGCTCCCCACGTCGACCCGCCCGTCGATGTCGCATCCAGCTTGCCGTCCCAGGACCATTCGGTGACGGGGATGCCGCTGCACCGCGGCGGTGCGGATTCCGCAACCGCCCCGAGACACAGCTCGACCGCCGAACCGTCGTCGAGGATCGTTCCCTGGCCCCACACCTCGCCGGTGGGGTTCTCCGGTGTGAGCGCGGCGAGCGCCGATCCCGGGGGTGCTGCCGAGCCACCCGCATCGGCCGCGGCGGCGCAGGAGGTGAGCAGGAGGGCGGCGCCGGCGACGAGGACGGCGAAGGAGCGACGGTGCATCATGCCCGGAGAGTGTCAGGTCCGCGGCATCCGTCTCAGAATGTCGAGCGGCGCGAGCGGGGTGTAACGTGTCGGTATGCGCTTCTGCGGCCTCCTTCTTCGTCGCCGCGACGAGTCCTCGATCTAGGACCAACTCGTCGCGGAGGTTGTCGTGGGTCCGCACCAGTGACGAGAGAAGAAGCCCCATCATGCGAAACCACCAGAAGCCCTCGGGCGCCCCGATCCACAAGTACCGCCCGTACCACGAGCAGATCCGTGTAGACCTGCCCGACCGCACGTGGCCCGGCAACCGCATCGAGGTCGCGCCCCGCTGGTGCGCCGTCGACCTGCGCGACGGCAACCAGGCCCTCATCGACCCGATGAGCCCCGAGCGCAAGCGCGTCATGTTCGAACTGCTCGTGAAGATGGGCTACAAGGAGATCGAGGTCGGCTTCCCCTCCGCGAGCCAGACGGACTTCGACTTCGTCCGCCAGCTCATCGAGGACGACGTCATCCCCGAGGACGTCACGATCCAGGTGCTGACGCAGGCCCGCGAGCACCTCATCAAGCGCACGTACGAGTCGATCGCCGGCGCCAAGCAGGCCATCGTGCACCTCTATAACTCCACGAGCGTTCTGCAGCGCGAGGTCGTGTTCCGCACCGACCAGCAGGGAATCATCGACATCGCTCTCGAGGGCGCGCGCCTGTGCCGCCAGTACGAGAAGACGATCCCCGAGACGGCCGTCTACTACGAGTACTCGCCCGAGAGCTACACGGGCACCGAGCTCGAATTCGCCGTCGACGTCTGCAACCAGGTGATCGAGGTGTTCGAGCCCACCCCCGACCGCAAGGTCATCATCAACCTGCCGGCGACGGTCGAGATGGCGACGCCGAACGTGTACGCCGACTCGATCGAGTGGATGAGCCGTCACCTGGCCCACCGCGAGAACATCATCCTGTCGCTGCACCCGCACAACGACCGCGGCACCGCGATCGCCGCGGCGGAGCTCGGCTACATGGCCGGCGCGGACCGCATCGAGGGATGCCTGTTCGGCAACGGCGAGCGCACCGGCAACGTCGACCTGGTCGCCCTGGGGATCAACCTGCTGACGCAGGGGATCGACCCTCAGATCGATTTCAGCGACATCGACCACGTCAAGCGGACCGCGGAGTACTGCAACCAGCTGCCCGTCCCCGAGCGCAGCCCCTGGGCCGGCGATCTGGTCTTCACCGCCTTCAGCGGGTCGCACCAGGACGCCATCAAGAAGGGCTTCGAGGCGATGGAGGCCCGCGCGAAGGCCGCGGGCGTCTCGGTCGACGAGATCGAGTGGGCTGTCCCGTACCTGCCCATCGACCCGAAGGACCTGGGGCGGTCCTACGAGGCCGTCATCCGCGTCAACTCGCAGTCCGGCAAGGGCGGCGTCGCCTACCTGCTGAAGACGGACCACTCCCTCGACCTGCCGCGCAAGCTCCAGATCGAGTTCTCCGGCGTCGTCCAGGCGAAGACGGATGCCGAGGGCGGCGAGGTCTCCAGCGGTCAGATCTGGTCGATCTTCTCGGACGAGTACCTGCCCGCCCGCGCGGCCGACGACAAGTGGGGTCGCTTCGAGCTCCTGTCCACGCGCACCCAGAGCGACATGTCCGGTGATGTCACGCTCGACGTCACCCTCCGCGACGGCGACGAGCATGTCGCGGCGACCGGCGCGGGGAACGGTCCGATCGCGGCGTTCCTGAAGGTCCTCGGCGAGCGAGGTTTCGAGATCTCCCTGTACGACTACGTCGAGCACACGCTCGGTGCCGGCGGCGACGCCCACGCGGCCGCGTACGTCGAGCTGCAGGTGGAGGATCAGCGCCTGTGGGGCGTCGGCATCGACGGCGACATCTCGACCGCGAGCCTGAAGGCGATCGTGTCGGCCGTGAACCGGGCGATCCGCAGCCGCATCCACGAGGGCGAACTGGCGGGCGTCTGACTCTTGCAGGAGGTCGCCGCCGAGGGGCGCCCGGTCACGGCTTGATGATCGGGATCGTCGAGGTCTCGACGGCGACCTTCCTGCGGTAGAGGGCCCGTTGCTCGGGCAGCGAGATGTCGAAGACCACGGCGAGCACGCGGATGACGGCGGTCACGGCGATGCACGTGATCGCGGCGGGCACCGCCGGGACCCCGAGGGTGTCGAGGACGGCGAGGACGGCGCATCCGACCGCGGCGGCGACGGCGTAGAGCGACCCGACGTGCATCATGGCGACGGGGAGTCCCATGAACACGTCGCGGAGGAGTCCTCCGCCGACGGCGGCACAGGCGCCCACGAAGATCGACGGGATCGGCGGGAGGCCGAGGGCGAGCGCCTTCGTCGTCCCCAGGGCGCCGAACATCCCGATCGCGACGGCGTCGAGGCCCACGATGACGGCGTTGAGGCGCTGGAACACGTTGGCGAGCAGCATCCCGATCAGCGCCGCCGCGGTGACGGTGATCAGGTAGCCGTCGCTCTGGAGGGCGACGGGTGTCGTGCTGAGCAGCAGGTCGCGGATCATGCCGCCGCCCAGCCCCATGACGACGCCGATGATGGCGACCCCGAGGAGGTCGAGACGACGCTGCCCCTGGAACCCCGAGGCGAACAGGGCTCCCTGCACGCCGCCGAGGCCGACGGCGGTGAGGTCTGCCCAGAGGGGGATGAGGAACTGCGGCTCGGTCACGCCTTCATTGTGCCTGGTCACGGGATAATCGATGGGTGCCCACCTACCGTGACGAGGTCGTGATCCTGCGCACCCACAAGCTGGGTGAGGCCGACCGCATCCTGACGATGCTCAGCCGTCGTCACGGCAAGGTCCGTGCCGTGGCGAAGGGCGTCCGCCGCACGTCGTCGAAGTTCGGCGCGCGGCTCGAGCCGTTCATGGTCGCCGACGTCCAGATGTACAAGGGCCGCTCGCTCGACATCGTGCAGCAGGCGGAGTCCCTGGGCGCCTACGGTGCCGACATCGCGACCGACTACGACCGGTACACGGCGGCGTCGGCGATGTCCGAGACGGCCGACCGGCTCAACGAGGCCGAGACGACGCCGCAGCAGTACCTGCTGCTCGTCGGGGGGCTCCGCGCGCTGGCGCGAGGCGATCACGCACCGAGATCGGTCCTCGATTCCTACCTCCTCCGCGTCATGTCCCTCTCCGGCTGGGCGCCGTCGCTGCAGGAATGCGCGCGGTGCGGTGCGCCCGGACCGCACGACTGGTTCGTCGCTCAGCTGGGCGGCATCGTCTGCTCCGCGTGCGCGCCGGCGGGGTCGCCTCGGGTGAGCGCCGAGACCTCCGACCTCCTGCGTGCGCTCCTGGCGGGGGAGTGGGATGTGGTGGATGCCGCATCGGGCGGCGCCACCGCGGCATCCTCCGGTCTCATCGCGGCGTATGCGCAGTGGCACACTGAACGAGGCATCCGTTCCCTGTCCCACCTGGAGGCGCCTCGGTGAGTCCCAAGCCGTACACGCATCGCGACGCGGTGCCCTACCGCCCGCTCGACTGGACCGGCGTGTACCCGCCGGAGTTCCCGAAGGGCTCGGTCCCGGCTCACGTCGCGATCGTCATGGACGGCAACGGCCGCTGGGCCAACCGCCGCGGTCTCACGCGGATCGAGGGGCACCGCGCGGGGGAGGAGGTCCTCCTCGACGTCGTGGCCGGTGCGGTCCAGGCCGGGGTGAAGCACCTGAGTGTGTACGCCTTCTCGACCGAGAACTGGGCGCGCTCACCCGAGGAGGTGCGCTTCCTCATGGGGTACAACCGCGATGTGCTGCACCGTCGTCGCGACCAGCTCAACGAGTGGAACGTCCGCATCCGCTGGGCGGGCCGAAAGCCCCGGCTGTGGGGGTCGGTCATCAAGGAGCTCCAGTACGCCGAACAGCTCACGTCCGGCAACACGGGATTGACCCTCACGATGTGCGTGAACTACGGCGGACGTCACGAGATCGTCGATGCGATGCGCGCCATGGGGGAGGAGATCGCCCGGGGGAAGCTGAAGCCGTCGGCGATCACCGAGAAGACGCTCCGCCGGCACCTGTACGTCCCCGACATGCCCGACGTCGACCTGTTCGTACGCTCCAGCGGGGAGCAGCGGACCTCGAACTTCCTGCTGTGGGAGGCGGCCTACGCCGAGATGGTGTTCCTCGACACGCTGTGGCCGGATTTCTCCCGCACGGACCTGTGGGGAGCGATCGAGCTGTATCTCTCCCGCGACCGCCGGTTCGGCGGGGCGAAGGACGCGCCGACCGCGTCCTGACGCTCAGCGGACGTCGGCAGCAGGCCCCGCGAGCCAACGATCCACGTCGCGGGGGTGCGTGAGGCGCACGACGGGCAGGTCGTACTCGGCGGCGACCACCGGCATCCGCGTCTGCCATGTGCGGTGCGTGCGCATCTCCCACCGGAGGATGTGACCGGGGTCGCGGAAGACCGTCCACAGCGGCGGCTCGACGTTGCCGTTCCAGAGTCGCTCGCGACGGATGCGGCGGCGCAACGTGCGGCGGAGCAGCCGCGCGCGGGCGACCCGACGCGGCAGGTCGAGCCACACGGCGAGGTCGGCGCGCTCGCCGAGGATCTGTCCGCCGCCGGACCCGAAGTAGTTCCACTCCGACACCCACCGGTCGCCGTCGGCGACGCGGCGGACGTCGCTCAGGAACTCGGGTCGCGTCGTCCACCGCGGTCCGTGGAAGAGCGCGTCCAGCTCCGTGTACTCGAGGCCCCACAGCTCGGCCAGCTGCCGTGCCAGAGTCGACTTCCCGACGCCGGTGGTGCCGGCGATCACGACGCGCTGCGGGCGGAACGGGAGCGGGGTGTCGGCCGACAGCATCCCGCCAGCCTAGGAGCGGCGGAGGGAATACCGCGAGGGCCAGGTGGCGTTGCACGGGATGTGACGGAACCCATCAAGATCGACGTGTGGAGCGATATCGCCTGCCCGTGGTGCTACATCGGTAAGCGGAACCTCGAGACCGGGCTGGCGGAGACGGCGACGGACGCCGACGCCCCCCGCGTAGAGGTGACCTTCCACTCGTACGAGCTGTCCCCGGACACCCCCGTCGATTTCGACGGAACCGAGATCGACTTCCTCTCGGAGTACAAGGGGATGCCGGCCGATCAGGTGCAGCAGATGCTCGACCGCGTGACCGGTGTCGCCGCCGACGCCGGACTCGGCTATCGGTTCGACATCCTCAAGCACACCAACACCGTGAAGGCCCACGAGCTGCTGCACTTCGCGAAAGAGCAGGGCCTCCAGAAGGAGGCGACCGAGCGTCTCATGTCGGCCTACTTCACCGAGGGCCGTCACGTCGGCAACATCGACGACCTCGTCGCGCTCGCCGGTGACGTGGGCCTCGACACCGACCAGACGCGCGACGCGCTCGAGTCGGGGCGGTATCTCGAGGCGGTGCGCGCCGACCAGGCTCAGGCCCAGGCCTACGGCATCCAGGGCGTTCCGTTCTTCGTCATCGACGGCAAGTACGGCGTGAGCGGCGCCCAGCCCGCCGCAGCGTTCGCGCAGATCGCCCGCCAGGTGTGGGCTGAGCGCGCCGAGGAGCCCGCCGCGAGCTGAGCTCTTCTCCCACGATGAAGGCCGCATCCCGGATCGGGGATGCGGCCTTCATCGTTCGTGCGAGGTCTCAGGCGAGGGCCTTCTCGATCGCCGAGATCACCTCGGGCTCGTTGGGCTTGGTTTGCGGGCGGAAGCGGTGCAGCTCACCGTCGCGTGTCACGAGGAACTTCTCGAAGTTCCACATGACTGGTCCCTTGGCGCGCTCGGCGTTCGGGGACTTCTTCAGCGCCTTATAGAGCGGGGCGGCGTGCGATCCGTTGACGCGCACCTTGTCCATGATGGGGAACGTGATGCCCCAGTTGACGGCGCAGTAGTCGAGGATCTCGTCCATCGCCCCGGGCTCCTGGCCCATGAACTGGTTGCAGGGGAAGCCGATGACCTGCAGGCCCTGGTCGCCGTACTGCTTCTGCAGCTCCTCGAGCTGCTCGTACTGGGGAGCCAGTCCGCACTTGGATGCGACGTTCACGATGAGGAACGCCTTGTCGCCGAAGTCGCCGAGTGTCGCCTCCTTCCCGTCTGCGGTGGTGAACGGGATCTCTCGCAGCGAGGAGGTTTCGGTCATGTCTCCACGATAGGACTCGCGCAGATGCCCGATGCGCTCGCCGTCTGGGAGAATGTGAAGGATATGTCCACGACCCTCGCTCCGCCCGCGCCACTGCGCATCGGGCCCATCACCCTCGACGCGCCCGTCGTGCTGGCGCCCATGGCGGGCATCACCAACACCGCCTTCCGACGTCTGTGCCGCGAGTACGGTGCCGGCCTCTACGTGAGCGAGATGATCACCACTCGCGCGCTCGTCGAGCGGAACGCCACGACCATGCGCCTGATCCGCCACCACGAGTCCGAGACCCCGCGGTCGATCCAGCTCTACGGCGTCGACCCGGCCACCGTCGAAGCGGCCGTCCGGATCATCGTCGAAGAGGATCACGCCGATCACGTCGACCTGAACTTCGGGTGCCCGGTCCCGAAGGTCACTCGCAAGGGCGGAGGCGCGGCCCTGCCCTGGAAGACGGCGCTGTTCCGCGAGATCGTCGAGCGCGCCGCCAAGGCCGCGGGTTCGGTCCCGCTGACGGTGAAGATGCGCAAGGGCATCGACTCCGACCACCTCACCTACCTCGAGGCCGGCCGGATCGCCGAGGGCGCCGGCGTCGCCGCCGTCGCGTTGCACGCACGGACGGCGTCCGAGTTCTACTCGGGGCACGCCGACTGGTCCGCGATCACGAAGCTGAAGGAGACGGTGACGAGTGTCCCCGTCCTCGGCAACGGCGACATCTGGTCGGCGGAGGACGCCCGCCGCATGATGGCCGAGACCGGCTGCGACGGCGTCGTCGTCGGACGCGGATGCCTCGGCCGCCCCTGGCTCTTCGGTGACCTCGCGCGCGAACTGGGCACCGGCCACGCCGCCGATCCGGTCGACGCGACACTCGGGTTCGTCGCGGCCGCGTTCCGACGCCACGCGGAACTCCTGGTGGAGTTCTTCGAGAGCGAGGACCGCGGCTGCCGCGACATCCGCAAGCACGTCGCCTGGTACTTCAAGGGGTACCCGGTGGGCGGTGACCTCCGCGCCAAGCTCGCGACGGTCTCGAGCCTCGAGGAGATCGACGAACTGCTCGCGACCCTCGACCTCGAGGCGCCGTACCCCGGCGCGGCCGCCGAGGGGCAGCGCGGGCGTGCGGGAACGCCCAAGCGGCCCGCTCTGCCCGACGGCTGGCTGGACTCGCGCGAGATCGGCCACGCGGCATCCACCGCCCTCGCCGATGCGGAGCTCGACACCAGTGGCGGCTGAGGCGGTGACCGGCGCGAGCGTGGGCATCGCCGCCGGACGTCCCACGGGCTACGACGACCACGACGCCGAGCGGTTCCATCCCGAGAAGCACCGTTCCCTCCGCGACGGGTTCGCGCGTGACCGGGCGCGGGTGCTGCACTCCGCGGGGTTCCGTCGCCTGGCAGCCAAGACCCAGGTGCTGAGCCCCGCGAGTCCCGACGACTTCGCCCGCAACAGGCTGACGCACTCGCTGGAGGTGGCGCAGGTCGGTCGAGAGCTCGCGATCGCGCTCGAGCTCTCGCCCGACGTGGTCGACACGGCCTGCCTGAGCCACGACCTCGGGCATCCGCCCTTCGGGCACAACGGCGAGCGTGCGCTCAACGAGTGGGCCGAGGACATCGGCGGTTTCGAGGGCAACGCGCAGTCGCTGCGCATCCTCGCCCGGCTCGAGCCGAAGGTCGTCGACGACGACGGTGAGAGCTTCGGGCTCAACCTGACCCGGGCGAGCCTCGACGCGACGTGCAAATACCCGTGGACGGCGGATCACGCGATCCCCGACCCGGGTGGGCGGCAGAAGTTCGGCGTGTACGCCGAGGACGAGGCGATCTTCCACTGGATGCGGCAGGGTGCGCCCGGCCGGGTGCGGTGCATCGAGGCGGAGGTCATGGACCTCTCCGACGACATCGCCTACTCGGTCCACGATTTCGAGGACGCGGTGCTCAACGGTTACCTCGACCCCCGGCGCCTCGCGGACAGTCGCGAGCGCGAGTCGCTCCTCACGGCGATCCAATCGTGGGTGGGCCTCGGCTTCAGCCGGGACGAGCTGGCGGACGCGATGTACCGGCTGGTGCGGCTGCCCGAGTGGATGACGGAGTTCGACGGGACGCGCGCCTCGGTGGCGCGGCTGAAGAACCTGACGTCGGACTTCATCGGACGCTTCGCGCGCGCGGCGACCGCGGCGACGCGCGAGCACTACGACACCCCGGCGTTGACGCGATACCGGGGACGCATGATCGTGCCGCGCGTCATCGAGGCCGAGATGGCGGTCCTCAAGGGGACGATCGGCGCCTTCGTCGTGTCGATCGACGGTCGGAAGGGTCTCTACAAGGAGCAGCGTCGCGTGCTGAAGCGGCTCGCGTCGGCGCTCCTCGAGCGCCCCGAGCACCTCGACCGCGTGCACGCCGTCGACTTCGCCGCGGCGCAGACGGATGCCGAGCGCAAGCGCGTCGTGGTCGACCAGGTCGCGACCTTGACGGACCGCTTCGCGATCGAATGGCATTCCGCCCTCGTGGGGCCCGTCGACCTGCGGGAGCTCGGACTGTGGCCGGCGGGATCGCGGGCGGTCGCGAACCCCGGCTTCGCGCTCCCCGAACCGATCGAGGGCCTCTGATGGCCCGCATCCGTCAAGCCGACGTCGACGAGGTGAAGGCCCGCACCAACATCGTCGACATCGTCGGCGAGCGGGTCGCCCTGAAGTCCGCCGGTGTCGGGTCGATGAAGGGGCTCTGCCCGTTCCATGACGAGCGGAGCCCGAGCTTTAATGTCCGTCCGCAGGCGGGGTACTACCACTGCTTCGGATGCGGCGAGTCGGGCGATGTGTACTCGTTCCTGCGGGCGATGGACCACCTGTCGTTCACCGAGGCGGTCGAACGCCTCGCGGGGCGGATCGGCTACCAGCTGCACTACGAGGACGGCGGCGCCGCCCCCGAGACGAGCGGTCGCACGCGGCTCTACCAAGCGAACACCGCCGCCGCGGAGTACTTCCGTGGACAGTTGGCGACGGCCGAAGCGGATGCCGGGCGTCGATTCCTCGGCGAGCGCGGCTTCGACGCCGGTGCTGCGGCGCACTTCGGGGTCGGGTACGCGCCGAAGGGCTGGAACAACATGCGCGACGCACTGCGCGCACAGGGGTTCACGGATGAAGAGCTCACCACGGCGGGCCTCGTCTCGCAGGGGCAGCGCGGTGTCTACGACCGCTTCCGCGGACGCGTGGTCTGGCCCATCCGTGACCTCACCGGCCAGACGATCGGCTTCGGTGCGCGCAAGCTCTACGACGACGACCAGGGACCGAAGTACCTGAACACCCCCGAGACGCCGATCTACAAGAAGGCGCAGGTCCTGTACGGCCTCGACCTCGCGAAGAAGGACGTGTCGCGGTCTCACCGCGTCGTCGTCGTCGAGGGATACACGGACGTCATGGCATGCCATCTCGCCGGCATCACGACGGCGATCGCCACCTGCGGAACGGCGTTCGGATCCGACCACATCACCGTCCTCCGTCGCGTGATGGGCGACGACAGCGCGGCGGGCGAGGTGATCTTCACCTTCGACCCCGATGCGGCAGGTCAGAAGGCGGCACTGCGCGCCTTCGCCGATGAGAAGAGGTTCTCCGCCCAGACGTACGTGGCCGTCGCGCCCGATGGTCTCGATCCCTGCGACCTGCGGCTGAATCGCGGCGATGGCGCCGTGCGTGCGCTCATGGACGCCAAGGCCCCCATGTTCGAGTTCGTCATCGATCAGAAGTTGGCGGGCTTCGACCTGCGGAGTGTCGAGGGTCGTGTGGGTGCTCTGCGTGCGGCGGCACCGATCGTTGCCGAGATCCGCGACTCGTCGCTGAGGCCGGGGTACACCCGGGTCCTCGCCCGCAAGCTGGGGATGGATCTGGGCGAGGTGACGCCGGCGGTCGAGCGGGCCGCGCGGGGCAATCACGCACCGCGCGAGCGCGGCCCAGCGGCTGCCCAGTCACCGGAGGAGGGTTCCGCGCCGGTGCGGGTGACGATGGCGACGTTGCCGCGGACCGCGAGCGTGACTCTCGAGCGAGACGCGCTCATGGGGGTGCTGCAGTACGGGCACGTCCTGGATGCCGCCGAGGTGGATGCCGCGCTTCAGATCCCGATGGAGCACCCCGCTCTCGAAGCGGTGCGCCAGGCGGTCACCGCTCAGCCGGATCGGTCGCGCGTCGGCTGGTCGACGGCGGCGGTCGACGCGACACGGGAGCCGTACCGCGGGCTCGCTGCTGAGCTCCTGACGTCGTCGTTTCCCGCGCTCACGGAGATCGAGGCGAAGGCGTCCGCACGAGCCATGTGCCAGCGGTTGCGGCTGCGCGCGATGGATCGCGAGAAGGCCGAACTCCTCGGGGCGGTTCAGCGGGTGTCGGCCGAGTCCGAGGAAGGTCGCGCGGTCCGCGTCGCGCTGCGGGACCTCGATCAGCGACGACGGACCCTGGCCGACTCGATCTGATCGGCGCCGATGATCAGCGCATCGACCTCGACGACTGGCATCCCCGGCTCGGAGAGGTGAGGATGGATCGCATGCCTCGAGTGAACGATCCGGATGCCGCGATCTTCTGTTCGGACCTGTCGATCGCTCGTGCGTCAGCCGACACACGCGTCGTCGACGGCGTGTCGATCCGGTTGATGCCAGGTGAGACCCTCGCTGTCATGGGAGCAACGGGCTCCGGGAAGTCGAGTCTGGCGTCCTGTCTGGCGGGGGCCGATCAGCGCGATCTTCGCATCGTGGGGGGCACCGGCGAGGTCGCCGGGATCTCGCTGCGTGCGCGGGGTCGTGCCCGCCGCATCCGCGGGTACCGCACCGGCCATCTCGCGCAGGGCGTCAACTCGTCGCTTCCCTCCCGCCTCACCATCTCCGAGATCGTCGCCGAGCCGATCACGGGGCGCGATCGGAAGGTCAACGAGCGCGCGCTCGCGCTCCGCGTCGCCGCGCTGCTCGACGAGTTGCAGCTGCCCATCGGCGCATCGGAGAAGTACCCGTACGAGCTCAGCTCGGGTATGCGTCAGCGGGTGGCGATCGCGCGGAGCCTCGTCCTCGATCCGCAGGTCCTCATCGCCGACGAGCCCTATGCCAACCTCGACGTGGATGTCCGTCCCGCGGTGCGCGACGCACTCCTGCGCAGGATCGAGGACGGCATGGCGCTGCTCGTGGTCACCAACGAGCGCGAGCTCGTGACCGACCTCGCAGCGCAGGTGCTCGTCCTGCGAGCAGGTCACCCGGTCGGTGTCGGCCGGCACCTCGACGACGTGCTGTGGACCCCCGACGAGGCGACACGCATCGGCGGCTGATGTCACGAACACCCCTCGGGCTTTGCTACGATTGTGTGGTTGCCCGGTTCCGGGTGACTGATCCTCGGTAGCTCAATTGGCAGAGCAATCGGCTGTTAACCGATAGGTTCTTGGTTCGAGTCCAAGCCGGGGAGCCACTCTGACCGAAACCCCCGGATACCCGGGGGTTTCGTCATTCCCGAACTTTGCGAGCAACGGATTTCTCTTGCCGCGGCGCCCTTGTGGCCCCATGCTGATCGCATGGACACGGGGAACGCAGGCTGGTCGGCCTGGACCTGGGGTGAACGTGTGGGAGCGCTGGTCGGCTTCGCCGCGGTCATCCTGCTGTTCTGGGCGGCGGTCCAGTACGGCGCGGGCAACGACGTCGCCTTCTTCGGGCTCGCACTCGCCCTCGCGCTCGGAGTTTCGGGCCTCGGCATCCACGTCGCGGCGCGCGAGGCGCGCTACCGCCGCCAGGCTCGCGACGAAGGATCGGCTGCCACGCCGCCTCGGTGAGCATCGGGGGTGCTCGGACGCACGGCACGAGCGCGGACCCGATAGTGTGCAGAGCGGATTTCAGAACACGTGGGGGGATCACGATGACGGATCGTACGAGCGCGCCTGCCGGATGGTACCCGGCGCCGCATGCGGGCAACGAGCTGCGCTACTGGGACGGCACGGAGTGGACGGCGCCGCCGCCGGCTGTTGCGGCGTGGCCGGCGCCCGGGGGGGGGGGCCGCCCCGGGGCAACCGGCCGGCTACCCGGTGTCCGCACCGCAGGTCATCCGCCCCCTCCGCGGCATCGCCGGAGCCACCCGCATCCTCCTCATCGTCGGGGCGGTCGTCTCGTTCCTCACCGTCCTCGTCGAGGCCTGGGGACTCGTCGCCGTCGACGGCTTCACCCGAGGAGCCGCGCCGCTGTCGGACCTGGAGCTCTACGACACGCTGTCCGCGCCGATCTCCTTGGCGTCGGCGGGGCTGATGCTGGCGACGGGAATCTGCTGGGTCGTCTGGCAGTACCGTGCCGCGGTGCGCGTCCGCGCGATCACCCCGACCGCCACTCGTCGCACACCGGTGTGGCACGTCGTGTCCTGGCTCATCCCCGTGATCGCGTGGTGGTTCCCGTTCCAGAACGTGAAGGACCTCGTGGTGGCTTCGCGTGCGAGCCTGACTCGAGCGATCCTGGGCACCTGGTGGGGCCTCTGGATCGCTTCGACGGCGTTCGTGTCACTTTCCGGCAGGCTGTCGTGGAACGCCGAGACCCTCGCGGACTACCCTGCCGTGATGTCCACGTCGCTGTTGGGGGAGCTCCTCTCCATTGCCGCCGTTCCGCTTGCCATCGTGATCCTCACCCGCGCGACCGACGCCATGGACCCGGCAGGGCGCTGACGCTCACGCGGTGAGCTGAGCCTCCACGTCCGTGTCGTCGGAGCCGCTCGAGGCGACGATCCGGCCTTTGTCGAGCCGGAGGAACCGGAACTCCGCCGCGTTGACGTGGCGACGGGTGGCAGGGATGCCGCGCCACGGTCCGGTATGCGTCCCGCTGCCGCGGAGGTGCGCAGCGATGCGGTCGTCCTCGGCGACGAGTTGGATCGTCTTCCACCGCCAGTCCGGGAAGCCGTGGAACAGGTCGGCGAGATCGTCGATCCAGGCGTCTGCTCCTGCCGGCAGGTGTGCGCGGCGGACCGCGGGGTCGAGGAACCCGCGGACCTCCGTCAGATCATGTCGGTTGCACGCGTCGAGATACTCCTCGAACCACCCGTGCAGCTCCCACGGTTCCACGCGAAGTGCCTCAGGCGTCGAGGTCGTCGACGCCCGGCATCCAGCTCTGGCCCGGCTTTCCCCAGCCGCGCTTGCGCGCGATCTTCTGCGTCGTCTTCCAATCGGAGTCGGACAGCCGGTCGATGTAGAGGATGCCGTTGAGGTGGTCGAACTCGTGCTGCATGATGCGGGCACGCCAGCCGTCGACACGGATGCGGACGTGGCCGCCGTCGAGGTCGGTGCCGGTGACGAGCACCTCGTCGCCGCGGCGGAGCGGGAAGCGCTCACCGGGGAACGACAGGCATCCCTCCGACTCGTCATCGGGGTCCGGGGATCCCGGCTCCGGCGGCGACATCCAGAGTTCGGGGTTGATGATCACGCCGCGCCACGGGGCGCCGTCGTCATCCTGATAGGAGTAGGTGTAGATGCGCAGACCGACGCCCACCTGGGGGGCTGCGAGTCCCACACCGGGAGCGGTGTCCATCGTCTCGAACATGTCCGCGACAAGGGTGCGGATCTCATCCGTCACCTCGGCGACGGGAGCGGCGACGGAGTGAAGGACGGGATCGCCCATGATGCGAATCGGAAGTACGGCCACGTCAGAAGCCTAACGAGGCCTGAGCCGGGTATCGTCGAGGCGTGATTCATGCCGGAACACCGATCAACGACCTCACCGATGAACTGGTGGGCGTGTTCGGGAACCCGGCGATCCTGATCGGCATCCCGCTCGCCCTCGTCGGCGCGGTCTTCATGTCCTTCGGCGCGCAGTACCAGCACCGCGGTGTGCAGAAGGTCGAGCGGCTGACGGCTCAGGCGGGTGTCTCCGGTCTGACCGGCAGTCAGCTGCTCCGTCTGCTGACGCGTCCGTCCTGGGTTCTCGGGACCGTGATGCTCGGCCTCGCGATCGTGTGCCAGCTGGCGGCGCTGTCGTTCGCGCCGCTGATCCTCGTCCAGCCGATCGGCGCGATCTCGCTGGTCATCACGACGCTTCTGAACGCCCGGATCAGCGGCCACAAGCCGACGAGGCGCTCGATCACCTCCATCGCGCTGTGCGTCGGCGGCATCTTCATCTTCGTCACGGTGGCCGCGCTGTACGCGACCGAGCGCCCCATCAGCGACGGGCAGCTCCTGACCGTCCTCGGCATCCTGCTGGGCGTCGTGGTGGTCCTCGGCGTCCTCTGGGGGACGCTGCGCAAGCGGATGCGTGCCCTGTTCTACATCGTGGCGGCCGGCGTGGTCTACGGCTTCGTCGCAACCCTCGCCAAGGTGGTCATCAACCGCATCGCCAACGGCGACTTCGAATGGCTCACCGTCTTGTGCATCGTCGCCCTGCTCGCGGGCACGGCGATGGGCGCCTACTTCGTCCAGACGGCCTACTCGTCGGGTCCGCCGGACCTCGTCATCGCCGGTCTCACGGTCATCGACCCGATCGTCGCCATCGTGATCGGTCTCGCGGTCCTCAACGAAGCGCAGGGCGCACCGCTCGGCGCATACATCGGTTTCGCGATCGCGGGCGTCCTGGCCGTCACCGGGGTGTTCCAGCTGGCCCGCTACCACCCGCAGGTGGTGAGCGAGAGCCAGGAGATCCCGATCACGCGGGGGAGTGCGGATGCCGCCGAAGGCAGACGTCCCTCGACGGGGTCGATCCGTCTCACCGAGGCCGTTTCGAAGGTGTGGCCGGAGCCGCCCGTGAAAGACGAGGACCGGCCCGGGCGATAAGCTCGACTCCACAGGGGGCGGTGGCCAAGCTGGTCAAGGCAGCGGGCTCATAACCCGACGATCGTGGGTTCAAGTCCCACCCGCCCTACTCAACCTCTGAACTTCTACGGCGTCGCACGAGGAAGCCCCCGCTCCTTTGCAGAATGCGAGGGCTTCGTCGTATCGCGTAGGTTCAGTCGTCCTGCGCGTCGGACTCCCGTTCGTCGGTGTCTTGCTCGGCGGCCGTGATGTCATCGTCGCCGATGTCGCCTTCGGCCTGGCTCGGCTTGTCGGGGATGGAATCGCTCATCATGTCTCCTTTCGACACGCACATCGAACGCCCTCGCCGCGTTCGACCCGCAGGGGCTTGACAGAGCATCCTCGCTATCGGTTCCGTCGCTGAACGGCGTCGTAGGAAGGCTGGCGGACCGCGTTCACCCAGCGATACATGCGCGCTCCGGGCAGCACATTCCGCCCTGCGTCGAAGCGGATGTCCAGGTCGCCTCCGCGGCTGCGCAGGCTCAGGAGCGCGAATGGATGCCACGGCCCGCCCGGCGTGGCGAAGGAGAGGGAAAGGTGCCAGGCGTCTTCTCGCAGAACCCTCTCGATGCCCGGAAGGTCGTTCGGCAGGGATGGCCGAAGCGGGCGTGCTCGGAGAAGGATGGCGCCCGCGGTGCCGCGGTAGGGGATCAAGGTCGTGAAGACTCCCCGCGACGGGTTTCGCCGGCTCAATAGAGCGAACCGTAGCGGCAGCGCCGATCCGGTCGACGCGAGCTCGATGTCCGCGTACCCCTCATCCGTCTCGACCCGGAGTGCGAGCCCGAGGATGTCCGGAAAAGGCTCGGGGAGCCCGATCGACCGCGAGTATCGGGCGGTGACCGTCGCCCGGGTGCCGGGCGAGGGTGCGTCGATCCACGCGATCCCGGCGACATGATCTCGCTCTCCCCAGAAGACGTCGCCCCTCAGCGGGACACCGCGTGGATGAATGGGCCTCGGAGACCGCATCGTCTGCAGCGCGAGGAAGCACCGTTGGATCGCGTGGCCGAGTAGGCCGAATGTGGCGGATGCGTCAGCGATCGTCGTGGTCCTCGGCGGTGACCTCGCTGCCGGCGCGGGCTGCGTCCTCCTTCACCTCGTCGCTGACGGCGTCGGTCGGGAGTGCGTCATCGGCGTGAGCGTCATCGGCGTCGCGCGTGTGGGGAGTGTTGTCGCTCATGATGGTCCTTTCGTCGAGCGGTCAGCTTGCGCCCATCGTGTCCCGCGGGCCATGGGGTTGACGAACGTCCGACGAACCTCGTGTTACACGGTTGTGATTCGCCCAGGATATGGGCGATAATGGCGGCACAACCGGATATCCGGCCAGCACTCTCCATCAGGTCGTAGGGGAAGACGTACCTGAACGAAACGGAGAGATCGATGGCCACACCTCACGCGCGCGGAGTGATCTTCATCCACTCCGCGCCACGCGCGCTGTGCCCCCACCTCGAGTGGGCTGCTGGTCGTGCCCTCGGGCATGCCGTCAGCTTCGACTGGGCGGACCAGCCCGTCCAACCGGGCAGCCGCCGCGCGGAGTTCTACTGGGAGGGACCCGCCGGAAGCGGGGCCGCTCTTGCCTCCGCCATGCGCGGCTGGGAGCACCTGCGGTACGAGGTGACGGAGGATCCGACGCCCCGCACCGACGGCGGTCGCTGGCTCCACACGCCGAGCCTCGGCATCCACTACGCGCAGACGGATGCCTCGGGCAACGTCGTCGTCGGAGAGGACCGCATCCGCTACGCCATGGAGATCGCCGCCGGCGACATGAGCGAGCTGCAGCGGGAGCTCGACGTGGCGCTCGGCGCCTCGTGGGACGAGGAGCTCGAACCCTTCCGCCACGCAAGCGACGACGCTCCGGTCGTGTGGCTGCACAAGGTCGGCTGAGACGACTCCGCTGGAGCGGACACTCCATGGACGGACAGGTTTTCAGGCGGGGTGAGTGGGCCTCGACCGGCTTCGGACGGCTTCCCGGAGACCGGGGCGGCTACCGCCCCGCCTGAACTGAACGACGAACGCCCCCGGTGGCTTCCCGGGGGCGTTCGTCGTGTTCGGGGTCAAACCGAGCGGAACGCGACGACGGCGTTGTGACCGCCGAAGCCGAACGAGTTGCTGATGGCCAACTGGTCGCCGTCGCCGAGCGGGACGGTGTCGCCGGACAGACGGAAGGGAACGGCCGGGTCGGGCTCGGTGATGTTGATGGTCGGGGGAGCGATGCGGTCGCGGAGCGCCAGCACCGTGAACATCGCCTCCAGCGCTCCCGTGCCGCCGAGGAGGTGACCGGTGGACGCCTTCGTGGCCGACACCGGCATCTCGTCGACCCGGTCGCCGAAGACGGACTTCAGGGCGACGTACTCGTTCGGGTCGCCGACGGGGGTCGACGTCGCATGCGCGTTGACGTGGGTGACGTCGTCGGGCGAGGCATCCGCCATCTCGAGCGCGAGGCGGACGGCTCGCGCCGCACCGGTGCCCTCGGGGTCGTTGGCGGTGATGTGGTACGAGTCGGCGGTGACGCCGCCGCCCACGAGCTCGGCGTAGATCTTCGCGCCGCGGGCCTTCGCGTGCTCCTCGGTCTCGAGGATGAGGACCGCGGCGCCCTCTCCCATGACGAATCCGTCACGGTCGATGCTGCCCGGACGGGATGCCGTCTCGGGGGAGTCGTTGCGACGCGACAGCGCCTGCATCGAGGCGAACGACGCGATCGTGATGGGGTGGATCGCCGACTCGGTGCCGCCCGCGATGACGATGTCGGCGAGGCCGGCCCGCATGTGCTCGATCGCGTTGACGATCGACTCGGTGCTCGATGCGCACGCGCTCGCGAACGTGCGAGCGTAGGCGCGAGCGCCGAAGTGCAGCGAGAGGTTGCCCGCTGCAGCGTTGGGCATGAGCATCGGCACGGTCATGGGCATGACGCGCCGCGGGCCCTTCTCGCGCAGGGTGTCCCATGCGTCGAGGAGCGTCCATACCCCGCCGATGCCGGTGGCGAACTCGACGCCGAGGCGCTCGGGGTCGACCTCGGGCGCGCCGGCATCCTCCCAGGCCTCCTTCGCCGCCACCATCGCGAGCTGCGAGGACGGGTCGAGGCGCTTGGCGACGGGACGGTCGAGGACCGTCTCGGGTCGCACCTTCGCCTCGGCGGCGAACGTGACGGGCAACTGGTACTGCTCCACCCAGTCGTGCTCGAGCGTGCGGGTACCGGACGCTCCGGCGAGGAGCGCCTCCCAGCTCTCGCTGGCGGTGCCGCCGATGGGGGAGGTCGCACCGATGCCGGTGACGAAGATTCGCGTGTTGCTCATGATTCCCTCGTGCTGCTCCGGTGGGGGCGGACCCCCACCGGACGCGCGGATCAGGCCTGGTTGGACGTGATGTAGGTGACGGCGTCGCCGACGGTCTTGAGGTTCTTGACCTCGTCGTCGGGGATGGTGACGCCGAACTTCTCCTCGGCGTTGACGACGATCGTCATCATCGAGATCGAGTCGATGTCGAGGTCGTCCGTGAACGACTTCTCGAGGGCGACCTCGTCGGACGAGATACCGGTCTCGTCGGTGATGAGCTCAGCCAGGCCGGCGAGGACCTCGTCGTTGGTGAATGCCATGGGATTTCTCCTTCTGTGGGGGTCGGCCCAGCCGGGCCGGTAGTCAGTTTAGGTGGGGGACGGCCGTCGTCACGGGAGGACGACGACCTGTGCGCCGAACACGAGCCCGGCGCCGAAACCGATCTGCAGGGCGAGGCCGCCGCTGAGCTCGGGGTGCTCGTCGAGAAGACGGTGGGTGGCCAGCGGGATGGATGCCGCCGAGGTGTTGCCCGTCGTCTCGATATCGCGGCCGATCACGACGGTGTCGGGCAGCTTCAACTGCTTGGCGAACTCGTCGATGATGCGCATGTTGGCCTGGTGGGGCACGAAGGCGGCGAGGTCGTCGGGCGTGATCCCCGCGGCCTCGATCGCCTGCCGGGCCACCTTGACCATCTCCCAGACGGCCCAGCGGAACACGGTGGGCCCTTCCTGACGGAGCGTCGGCCAGGGGGCGACACCGTCGCGGAACTCGGTCAGCGTGTGGTTCATGCCCACGGCATCCGCTTTCGAGCCGTCCGATCCCCAGATGGTCGGGCCGATGCCGGGCGTGTCGCTGGGGCCGATGACGACCGCACCGGCACCGTCCCCGAGCAGGAACGAGATCGAGCGGTCGGTCGGGTCGACGACGTCGCTGAGCTTCTCGGTGCCGATGACGACCGCGTAGTGCGCGGCACCCGCACGGATGAGGGCGTCCGCCTGCGCGACGCCGTAGGCGAATCCGGCGCACGCGGCGTTCAGGTCGTAGGCGGCGGCCGGGTTCGCGCCGACGCGGTCGGCCACAATCGCCGACACGGACGGGGTCTGCTTGGGGTTCGAGATCGTCGCCACGATGACGGCGTCGATCTTGTCGGCCGGGACGCCGGAGCGCTCGATGGCTTCGGCCGCGGCGTCAGATGCGAGGTCGATCGCCGTGGTACCGGCATCCGCTCGTACTCGCGTGATGATGCCGGTGCGCTGACGGATCCATTCGTCGCTCGAGTTGATCGGCTCGATCAGGTCCTCGTTGGGGACCGCGTTCTCACCGCGGGCGGCGCCGTACGCGTAGATGCGGGTGTGCGCCGCGCCGGTGGGCTGGATCAGCTGGGGGGTCATGCGTTCTCTCCGGTCAGGAGGGCGTTCGCGGCGGCGAGGTCCTCGGGCGTCTTCACCGCAACAGACGGTACGCCGCGCAACCCGCGCTTGGCGAGTCCGACGAGGGTGCCGGCGGGAGCGAGCTCGATGATGCCGGCCACCTCGTTCTCGGCGAACGAGGCCATGCATAGGTCCCATCGGACGGGGTTCGCAACCTGCGCCACGAGGAGGTCGACCGCGGCGCGGCCGTCCGAGACGGTCCCGCCGTCGCGGTTGCTCCAGAGCGTCAGAGCGGGTTCGGATGCCTCCACCGCGGCCGCAGCCGTGCGGAGGGTCTCGACGGCCGGTGCCATGTACCGCGTGTGGAATGCGCCCGCGACCTGCAGCGGGATGACCCGGCTGCCGCGCGGCGCGTCGGAGCCGAGCTCGGCGAGAGCCGGAAGCGCCCCGGCTGCGACGATCTGTCCGCCGCCGTTGTAGTTGGCCGGCGTCAGGTCGAGCTCTTCCAGGCGGGCGAGGACCGTGGCCTCGTCGCCGCCCACGACCGCGCTCATGCCGGTCTGCTCGAGAGCGGCGGCCTCGGCCATGGCGCGGCCGCGGATGCTGACCAGGCGCATGCCGTCCTCTTCCGTGAGGACGCCGGCGGCGACCAGCGCGGCGATTTCACCGACGGAGTGTCCGGCGACGCCGTGGGGGCGATGACCGGCGTCGACCAGCGCGCGCCACGACAGCAGGCTGGCGGCGACGATGAGCGGCTGGGCGACCTTGGTGTCGCGGATGCGGTCGGCATCCCACTCGGTGCCCGCCGCGACCAGGTCGACCTCGGCGTAGGCGGAGTACTGCTCGAGAAGCTCACGGGTGCCCTCGGTCTCCAGCCACGGAGTGAGGAACCCGGGGGTCTGAGAGCCCTGACCCGGGAAGACGGCGATGATCACGGTTTCCATCCTTGCAAGTTCGAGTCGTCGTTGCTGTCGGTGAGCGCACAAGAAAGTGCGATCCGTTTGTTCGAGTCGTACAGAGATCAGGTTCGGCGCACGGGGCGACGGCGGGTCACGTCGCCGCCGATCGAGCCGAGGATGAGCGCCGTCTGCAGGATCAGAGCCTCACGGGGACCTGTGGCATCCCATCCGATGACGTCGGAGACCCGCTTGAGTCGGTAGCGGACCGTGTTGGGATGCACGAACAGTTCGCGGGCCGTCGCCTCGAGCGAGCGACCGTTGTCGAGGTAGCTCCAGAGCGTCGTGACGAGATCCGTCGAGTGCGCCTGCAGCGGGCGGTAGATCCGTTCGATGAGCGTGGCCTTCGCGAGCGGATCGCCCGCAAGAGCGCGCTCGGGAAGCAGGTCGTCGGCGTCCACGGGGCGCGGGGCGTTCCGCCACGACTTGGCGACCGCGAATCCGGCCAGGGCCGCCCGGGCGCTCAGCCCTGCGTCGAGCAGAGCGGATGCCGTGGGCCCCAGCACGAGGTGACCGCTTCCGAACCCCGGCTCGAGGCGCGTCGCGATCTCGGCGAAGGGCAGCTCTTCGGCATCCTCGCGGCCGCTCTGGTCGGCCCGACCGATGACGAGAACCAGGCGGGAGCCCTGCACTCCGATGAGCACGTCGACGCCGAGCTTCCGCGCCGTGCGGCGCACCTGGTCGACGTCGAGCTGCGGGGGAGTCGTGCCCACGAGGACCGCGACCTCGCCGTGGCCGTGCCAGCCGAGGGCGGCGATGCGGCTCGGGAGCTCCTCATCGGCCTCACCCGTGAGGATCGAGTCGACGACGAGCGCTTCGAGGCGGGCATCCCACAAGCCGCGTGCTTCCGCAGCCCGGGCGTAGACGTCCGCCGCGGCGAAGGCGACCTCGCGCGAGTAGAGCAGGATGCTCTCGCGCAGTCCGTTGCCCCGTCCGGCGACGCGTTCCTCGGTGGTCTCGACCGTCACCTTGATGAGCTGGAGCGTCTGGGTGAGGCTGATGCTCCGCAGCAGCTCGCGCGGCGCCGATGCGAAGACGTCGGCCGCGATCCACGGCGTCGAGTTCGGGTCGTCGTACCAGTCGACGAAGGACGAGATGCCCGACTGGGCGACGAGACCGACGGCCGACCGGCGCCCCGGAGGCATCTCGGCGTACCAGGGCAGGTACTCCTCGAGCCTCCGGAGCGTGGTGGTTGCGAGATCTCCCGAGATCCGGCGGAGCCACGCGAGTGTCTCCGCCTTCTCCTGGGCGGTCGGCCGTTCGGTCATCGCGCGGGTCAGGCTTCGCCGCCCGCGTTGCCGGAGGTGCCGGCGTTGACGTCGTGCAGGCGGTACTTCTCGATCGCCTGTGCCGACAGGCCGCGGTCGACGACGCCGTCCTCGGCGAGGGCCTGCAGGGTCCGCACGACGATCGACGGACCGTCGATCTTGAACTGACGACGAGCCGCGGCACGTGTGTCCGAGAAGCCGAAGCCGTCGGCACCGAGCGTCGCGTAACGGCGCGGGACCCACTGGCGGATCTGGTCCTGGACGGCGTGCATGAAGTCGCTGACGGCGACGACGGGGCCCTCCGAGTCGCGGAGCTTCTCGGTGATGTAGGCCGTCTTGGGCTCGTCGGTGGGGTGCAGGAAGTTGTGCTCGTCGGCGGCGAGGCCGTCGCGGCGGAGCTCGGTCCAGCTGGTCACCGACCAGAGGTCGGCCACGACGCCCCAGTCGTCCTTGAGGAGCTTCTGCGCCTCGTGGGCCCACGCCAGGCCGACGCCCGACGCGAGGATCTGGGCGCGGTGCCCCTCGCCCTCACCGGTCGAGACGCGGTGGATGCCGCGGACGATGCCGTCGACGTCGACATCCTCCGGCTCCTTGGGCTGGACGATCGGCTCGTTGTAGACCGTGATGTAGTACATGACGTTCGGGTCCTCGTGCTCCCCGCCGTACATGCGCTCGAGACCGGACTGCACGATGTGCGCGATCTCGTAGCCGTAGGCCGGGTCGTACGAGACGGTCGCCGGGTTGGTCGAGGCGAGCAGGTGCGAGTGGCCGTCGGCGTGCTGCAGGCCCTCACCCGTGAGGGTGGTGCGGCCGGCCGTGGCGCCGATGATGAACCCGCGCGCCATCTGGTCGCCGGCGGCCCACTGAGCGTCGCCCGTGCGCTGGAAGCCGAACATCGAGTAGAAGACGTAGACCGGGATGAGCGGCTCGCCGTGGGTCGCGTAGGACGTGCCGACACCGGTGAAGGCGGCGAGGGCGCCGGCCTCGTTGATGCCCACGTGCATGATCTGACCCTGCGGGCTCTCCTTGTAGGCCAGGAGCAGCTCGCGGTCGACGGACGTGTAGTTCTGCCCGTTGGGGTTGTAGATCTTCGCCGTCGGGAAGTACGCGTCCATACCGAACGTGCGTGCCTCGTCTGGGATGATCGGCACGATGCGGTGGCCGAAGTCCTTCGAGCGCAGCAGATCTTTGAGCAGCCGCACGAACGCCATCGTGGTGGCGACCTCCTGCGTGCCCGACCCCTTCTTCGGCAGCGCGTACACGCTGTCGTCGGGGAGGCTCAGCGAGGTGTGCGTGCTGCGACGCTGCGGGAGCGTGCCGCCCAGTGCGCGACGCCGCTCGACCATGTACTTGATGGTCTCGTCTTCGGCGCCCGGGTGGTAGTACGGCGGCTCGTAGGGGTTCTCTTCGAGCTGGGCGTCCGTCAGCGGGATGTGCATCTGGTCGCGGAACAGCTTGAGGTCGTCGAGGGTCATCTTCTTCATCTGGTGCGTCGCGTTGCGCCCCTCGAAGTGCGGGCCGAGCCCGTAGCCCTTGACGGTCTTCGCCAGGATGACGGTCGGCTGGCCCTTGTGCTCCATGGCCGCCTTGTACGCCGCGAAGACCTTGCGGTAGTCGTGGCCACCGCGCTTGAGGTTCCAGATCTGCTCGTCGGAGTAGTCCTTGACGAGGGCTGCGGCGCGCTCGTCGCGGCCGAAGAAGTGCTCACGGACGTACGCGCCGTTCTCGGCCTTATACGTCTGGAAGTCGCCGTCGGGGGTGCTGTTCATGAGGTTGAGCAGCGCGCCGTCCTGGTCGCGGGAGAGCAGGTCGTCCCACTCGCGACCCCAGACGACCTTGATGACGTTCCAGCCGGCACCGCGGAAGAAGCTCTCGAGCTCCTGGACGATCTTGCCGTTGCCGCGAACGGGGCCGTCGAGGCGCTGCAGGTTGCAGTTGACGACGAAAGTCAGGTTGTCGAGGCCCTCGTTGGCGGCGACCTGCAGCTGGCCGCGGCTCTCGACCTCGTCCATCTCGCCGTCGCCGAGGAAGGCCCACACGTGGGCGTCGGAGAGATCCTTGACGCCGCGGTTGGTGAGGTACTTGTTCGTCATCGCCTGGTAGATGGCGTTGATGGGACCGAGGCCCATCGAGACGGTCGGGAACTGCCAGTAGTCCGGCATGAGGCGCGGGTGCGGGTACGACGGCAGGCCGTGAGGGGCAGCGGATGCCTCCTGGCGGAACCCGTCGAGCTGCTGCGTCGTCAGGCCGCCCTCGAGGAACGAGCGGGCGTACATGCCGGGGGAGGCGTGCCCCTGGAAGAAGACCTGGTCGCCACCGCTCTCGTGGTCCGGACCGCGGAAGAAGTGGTTGAAGCCGACCTCATACAGTGCCGCCGACGACGCGTACGTGGAGATGTGGCCGCCGACACCGATGCCGGGGCGCTGCGCACGGTGCACCGTGAGGGCGGCGTTCCAGCGGATCCAGCTGCGGTAGCGGCGCTCCACCTCTTCGTCGCCCGGGAACTCCGGCTCGCTGTCGACGGGGATCGTGTTGATGTAGTCCGTCGTGGGGACCTGCGGGACGTTGAGGTGCAGTTCACGCGAGCTCTGCAGCAGGCTCAGCATGATCTCGCGGCCGCGGCTCGCTCCGCGGGCGTCGACGAGTTGGCGCAGGGAATCCTGCCACTCCGACGTCTCTTCCGGGTCGCTGTCCTGCGGGCCCTGCGAGTACGGATCCTGATCGTTGACAGTCACAAGAGGCCTTTCGTCGCCTGGCAGATCGTGCCAGGAAGGAGGGATCGAGCGAGGGCGCGCTTGTTCGCCGCGCACAACTCGCTTGTCCTCAGCCTACCCATACGGCCCGGTGCTGGACGCCGCGCGGGCGCCCTAGACTCGGTACGTCAGGGCCTTTAGCTCAGCTGGTAGAGCGCCACGTTTACACCGTGGATGTCGTCGGTTCGATCCCGGCAGGGCCCACCACCGGCATCCCGCCGCTCCCCTCAGTCCCGACCGGCGACCTTCGGTGTCGCGGGGTCGATGTACAGGTCGCCGCCCTTGCCGAGACGCGAGTGCCGACGTGAGTACGCGAAGTAGATCACGAAGCCGATGGCGAGCCAGATGAGGAAGCGCAGCCACGTCTCGACGGTCAGGTTGAGCATCAGATAGACGCAGACGATCACCGACAGCGCCGGCAGCCACGGATTCAGCGGGACGCGGAAGCCGCGCTCCAGATCCGGACGCCGACGGCGGAGGACGATGACGCCGACCGAGACGAGCACGAACGCCGACAGCGTGCCGATGTTGACCATCTCCTCGAGTACGCCGACCGGCGTGAGGCCGGCGACGAGGGCGACGATGACCGTCACGATCGCCGAGATGACCCACGGGGTGCGGAACCGGGGGTGTACCTTCGCGAGCCCGCGCGGCAGGAGGGCGTCGCGCGACATCGCGAAGATGATGCGCGTCGCACCGATCATGAGGGTCAGCACGACCGTCGTGAGGCCGGCCACGGCGCCCGCCGAGATGACGGTCGCCATCCAGGTCTGGCCGTGGAACGCGAACGCGTTGGCGAGCGCCGCGGCGGGGTCGAGCTTGTCGTAGGGCACCATGCCGGTGACGACGAGAGCGACGGCGCCGTAGAGCACCGTGCAGATGATGAGCGAGGCGATGATGCCGATCGGCAGGTCGCGCTGCGGGCGCTTGGTCTCCTCCGCCGTCGTCGCGACGACGTCGAACCCGATGTACGCGAAGAACACGAGGGCGGCGCCCGCGAAGATGCCGCCGACGCCGAACGCGGTCGGCTCGATGCCCGAGAAGAACTGCAGGAGCGGCTGGGTGAGTCCCGAGGCGGTCTCGCGGGGAGCTGCGTCCGGCACGAAGGGGGAGTAGTTCGCTGGGTTGACGAACATCAGTCCCGCGACGATCACGAACAGGACGATGAACAGCTTCACCGCGACGAGCACGAGGTTCACCCGAAGGGACTCCCGGATGCCGACGGTGATCAGCACGCCGAGGACCACCACCAGGAGGACGGCCATCAGGTCGATAGACCCGCCGTATCCGATCGCGGCGGGGATCGGGGCGCCGAGCTGCTCCATGAGCGATCCGAGGTAGGCGCTCCACCCCTGCGCGACGACGCTCGCCCCCAGGAACATCTCGAGGATCAGATCCCATCCGATGATCCAGGCGAAGAGCTCGCCGAGCGATGCGTAGGAGAAGGTGTAGGCCGAACCCGACACGGGAACCGTGGACGCGAACTCGGCGTAACACATGGCTGCGAGCCCGCACGCGATGGCGGCCACGACGAAGCTGATGACGATCGCGGGGCCGGCGACCTCATGGGCGGCGCGTCCGGTCAGGGTGAAGATCCCGGCGCCGATGACGACGCCGACGCCGAAGACCGTGAGGTCGAGGGCCGAGAGCGATTTCTTGAGTTTGAACTCGGGCTCTTCGGTGTCGGCGATCGACTGTTCGACCGTCTTGGTGCGCAGCACGCTCATGCTGTTCTCCTCCCGCGCGATTCCGGCACGCAATGTTAGTGCGTCGCGGCATCCTGTCTGAAGCCGTCGCCCCGACGGCCGGTCGCCCGCGGGGTAGGTTGGAGGACGTGAAAGCCAGCTTTACCGACCAGCGCCGCCTCCTCGATCTCGCCGACGCCGACATCGCCGTGCGCCGTGCGGATCACGCGAGACAGAACCCCGCGCAGGCCGCACGCGTGAAGGAGCTGCTGGCGGAGCGCGCGACCCACTCGGCCGAGCTGACGCGTCGGCTCGGTGAGCGCGACGATGCGAAGGCCGAACTCGCCCGCATCCAGTCCGACGTCGCTGTCGTCGACGCCCGGACCGCGCGCGACAACGACCTGCTCGCCGCGACGTCGAGCGTCAAGGACGCCCAGGGGCTGGAGCACGAGATCGCTTCGCTCGCCCGGCGCAAGAGCGACCTGGAGGACGCCGAGCTCGAGGTCATGGAGCGTCTCGAGGCCGCCGAAGCCGCTGTGGCGGAGCAGGAGGCCCTCATCGCGTCGGTCAATGAAGAGGGGGCGCGACTGAGCGCCGAGGCCAAGGCGACCGTCGCCGAGGCGACCACGCGTCTCGAGGCTGCGACCCGCGACCGTGCCGCGATCGCCGCGTCGCTTCCCGCCGACCTCGTCGGCATGTACGACAGCCTCGCCGCTCGCGGGAACGGTGCCGGTCACCTGCAGCGTCGCACGTGCGGTGGCTGCCACATGGTCCTGTCGGGCACCGACCTCAACGTCGTGCGTGCCGCGGCGGAGGAGGACGTCGTCACGTGCCCGGAGTGCGGCTGCATCCTCGTTCGCGACGAGGACTCCGGGCTCTGACCGATCCGGAAGCTCCCTCGGACGGTCCCGTCCCGTGGATCGTCGTGGGCGCCTCCGAGGGGCGGATCGCCCTCGTCTCGCTCGATGTCGCCGGGCGGGCGGTCGACCGTGTGCTCGTCGATGCGTCGTCCCTCCGCGAGCACGTCCGTCGGGCGGGTGATACGACGCGGTGGGTGTGGAGCGACACCTCGCACTGGTATCCGTCGCTGATCGCCGCGGGAGTCCGTGTCACCCGCTGCCACGACCTCCGCCTCGTCCACGCGATCCTGCGTGACAGCGCCCTCGCAGTCGACACCGACGCGCTCCGACGGGCGACGGAGTGGGATGCCGCGGCATCCGTCTCGGACGACGGTCCGAGCGCCCTCTTCGATCTCGACCCCGGCTCCCGCGAGGCGCCGCACGACATCGATGCCGCGATCGCCGAGTTCGAGCGGCAACGGCGGGTGATCGGCGCCAGTGCTCCCAGCTTGCGGCTGCTCGTCGCGGCCGAGTCCGTCGGTGCCCTCGTCGCGGCCGAGATGCACGCGGCGGGCGTGCCGTGGGACGGGCGGGTCCACGACGAGATCCTGACCGCGATGCTCGGCGAGCGGGACTCCGGCGGCCGGCCACCTGCGCGCATCGTCGCCCTGGCGGGCGAGATTCGCGGTCTTCTCGGGGATCCCGGCGCGAGTCTCGATTCGCAGCCGAAGCTCCTGCGGGCGCTCCATCGCGTCGGCGTCGCCGCGACGTCGACGAGCAAGTGGGAGCTGAAGGAGTACGACCACCCGGTCGTCGCACCGCTCCTGGAGTACAAGCGGCTCATGCGGATGTACACGGCGAACGGGTGGGCGTGGCGCGACGAGTGGGCGCCGGAGGGCCGATTCCGTCCCGTGTACGTCCCCGGCGGTGTCGTGACCGGCCGGTGGGCGTCGTCGGGCGGCGGGGCGCTGCAGCTGCCGCGGCAGCTTCGACCCGCCGTCCGCGCGGACCCGGGATGGACGCTGGTGGTCGCCGACGTCGCGCAGCTCGAGCCTCGGGTGCTGGCGGCGATGTCGCGGGATGCCGCCCTCGCAGACAGCGCGCGCGATACCGACCTGTACGAGGGCATCGTCTCGCGGGGCGTGGTCGGTACCCGCTCCGAGGCGAAATTCGCCCTGCTGGGCGCGATGTACGGCGCGACGACGGGGGACAGCGGCCGCCTCGTCCCGGCGCTCCGACGGGCGTATCCGCGGGCGATGGGACTCGTGGACGACGCAGCCCGTGTGGGCGAGGAGGGCGGCGTCGTCTCGACCTGGCTCGGGCGGTCCAGTCCACCTCCGTCGCCCGGATGGCGCGCGGTGCAGAGTCGAGCGGGCGATCCCGACGCGACCGAGACGGACCGCACCCAGGCCCGGCGCATCGCGCGCGACCGGGGCCGGTTCACACGGAACTTCGTCGTGCAGGGAACCGCGGCCGAATGGGCCCTCGCGTGGCTCGGCGATCTGCGGGCGAGGCTCGCGCTGCTGCCGTTCGTCGGTGACGAGGATGCCGCACCCCGGTCGGGCGCGCTCCACTCGCGGCAGGCGCATCTCGCGTTCTTCCTCCACGACGAGGTCATCGTCCACGCACCCGCCGCGCATGCGGAGCAGGCGGCGGAGGCGGTGCGCCAGGCCGCGGACGCGGCGACCCGGCTCCTCTTCGGCGACATCCCCCTCGACTTCCGCCTCGACCTGCAGGTGCGGGTCGACGCGGCGAAGGACTGACCGCCGCGACGACTAGACTCGACCCCGCGAATGGGTCGGCTGGACGGTCGCGTGGCGCGAGAGCGCACCGAGGAACGTCCGGGCTCCACAGGGCAGGGCGGTGGGTAACACCCACCCGGAGTGATCCGCGAGACAGTGCCACAGAGAGCAGACCGCCCCGGTTCCGACCGGGGTAAGGGTGAAAGGGTGGTGTAAGAGACCACCGGGGTCGTGGTGACACGGCCCGCACGGTAAACCTCGCCCGGAGCAAGGTCAGACAGGGGATGCCGACGCGGCCCGCCGAGTCCCCGGGTAGACCGCTGGAGCGGCACGGCAACGTGTCGCCGAGAGAGATGACCGTCCACGGGGTTTCGACCCCCGGACAGAACCCGGCGTACAGGCCGGCCCATTCGCCTATTCCGTCCTGACCTGCTGCTTTGTCAGCCCTGGCTGTCCGCAGTCCGCACGGGGTCCGCAGGAGCGCCGAGAACGCTGTCGACGGCCTCCCGCGTGCGGTCGTCGGAATCCGCCCACATGTGCCCGTAGGTGTCGAGCGTCTCGGTTGCCGACTTGTGTCCGAGGCGCCCCTGCACGGTCTTGACGCTCTCGCCGTACCGGATGAGCAGGCTCGCGTAGTAGTGCCGGAGCGCGTGCATGCCGGTGCCCGTCGCGTCCGTGAGGCCGGCCGCCTGAGCTGCCGGACGCCAGAGGTGCCCGAACCGCTGTCGCGTGATGCCCTTGCCGTTGAGCGTGAACAGCAGCTCGCCGTCGCCGACGTCGAAGCGCGCGAGGTGATCATTCAACGCAGCTACGACGACGTGGGGGAGTGGGACGGTTCGGACGGATGCCGCGGTCTTCGGTGGTGCGAACGCAGTCTCGCCCTTCGACTTCGTCACGAGCTGTCGGTCGATGGTGACGGCGGGATTCTTGCCGAGCAGTCGGATGCGATCACGGGTGAGCCCGAGGGCCTCGCCCTGCCGAACCCCCGTTCCGGCCGCGAGGATGACGAGGGTGCGCAGTTCGGCAGGCACATGCTCGGCGAGGAGCTCTACCTGAGCGGTCGTGAGCGGCTGAACGCGGGCCTTGGATACGTCGGGCAGGGATATGCCGTCACAAGGGGTCGAGGCAAGCTTGCGGTCACGCACGGCCGCGCGGAAAACGGATGCGACGACGGTGTACACCACGCCGATCGTCGCGGGGGAGAGCGCCTTGCGCTTCGTCTTAGGGTCGTCGACAGTCAGACTCTTCACCCAGCCTTGCACCGTCGTGCGGAGGATAGTTCCGAGCGCCCGATCTCCGAGAGTGGGGTAGGCGTGGCGCTCGAGGTGCCCACGGTAGAGAGCGGCTGTCGCGTCGCGGTGCACCTGCGCGGCAAGCCATATGTCGGCGTATGCGCGGAACGTGAGCCTACTGGCGTTCGGGTCGACGTACTGCCCGGACACGACAGAGGTTGTCACTTCGTCGAGCCACCGCTGCGCGTCTCGTTTGAGCTTGAAGTGCTTCGCGTGCTCTTTTCCGGCTTCGTCGAAGTACCGCGCCCGGAACTGCATTCCGACGCCGTGTCGCGTGCTGCGCTTCCTGGAGCCGTCGGCATCTCGTATGTGCCAACGGTCCTCCACATACTTTCTCATGATCGTCCCGAGCCAACGCGGACGCCCGATGTGCTCGTATCAACCACGATCGCCTCTATAGCCGGTCGTTCTCATGTAGAAGTTCAGCATGGACCCGGGCTCCGCCGGATCCGGGGCCGACAAGGGATACGGGTTCGAGCGATCGACAGGTGTGTCACCCTCAGCGACGTTGACGGCCCACACCTCGTACGTCTCGGCGAGCTCGATCGGGCCTACTCGGACCTCCTGGAGTACTTCGTGATGTTCCGTGACTCCGAGGTCATGATCGTCCGCAGCGATTGCCAGGTCGAGGCGCGCGTGATTGTAGGAGTGGATGGCCCTAATGGCTGAGTCTCTGAGTTTCCGCACCCTATCGACCATGTCGGCCATGTCGCGCTCGAAAGCGCTTCCGATGATCTGGTGCACGTTGCTCAAGTTCAGGATCGGCAGAAGGTCCTCCGCCTCCGCAAGGCGGAGCGGGCGGTCCCCCTTTTCGATGGACCAAACCGTCGACTGTGACCACTTCCACCCCAGCGCTTTCATCTGTGCGGCGAGTTCGCTCTGCGAGATGGAGCCGCGAAGCCTCGCGAGATTCTGGCCAATCTGGACGTCTCTGGACATGAAGCAAAGATAACCACGATTCCTAGTTGCCACTACCGGAAACGCGGGTTACAGTAATTCCCAGTCGCTACAACTGGAATAGGGAGTTAGGAGGGACCATGACCATACCCGCATCACCGCGCCCGAGGTTCTACTTCGTAGATGAAGTGGCGACCGAGCTTCGTCGGACGGCGGCATCAGTTCGTTGGCTGATCCACACGAAACAGATCAAGGCCGGCAAGATCGGCGGACGCACTGTCGTTGCCGCTGAAGAGCTCGACCGCATCATCAACGAGGCATTCGCGTAGGCCGTCTAGACAGTCTTGTTGCCGACGCGGGAACGCCCGAACACCCCACCGAGGAGCAGGTGTCGCCCGATACTCGGCTAACTTGCCTCGGCCTGCGCCGTTTGGCGACCCAAAAAGAAAGGGCCGGCTCATCCACTGCCATGGAGGAACCGGCTTCATCCACCCGGAGGTAGATCAATGCTGGACACCATCCTAGCAACACCCAGCTCGGACATTCACCCCGAGCTCTCAACGTCGGCACGGGCCGAATCCCCGTCACGATTTGAGCGCGAGGAGGTGCAGTCGTGACCGTGAATCACTACGCGGCCCGGAAGGCCATCGACACCGCTCTCATCTCTGGTGGTGACATCCGCGCACTCTGCGGCGAGCACTTTACGCCCTCCCTCCGTGTCGGAAGTGGCGGGAAGGCCGACGATCCGGGCGCCGAGATTTGCGCCGAATGCCAGGCCCTCCTTGACCTGATGGGCGACCTTGAGTATCTCCGCGACGAGCGTGACCGCCTCAACCAGCGGATCAAGGATGCCGAGCGCCACCTGGCAGACGCGCGTCGTGAGAAGCACCTCGAGAAGCCGGCCTTTACCTGATGGCTGACGCGATCGGGATGCTTCACGACCTCGTGCGACGGGTCAAGTCACTCGAGGACGGCAGACCGCCCCACCCCAATGGCCAACCCGCCCGTGCGTCTGGCAGGCCAAGTCTCGTGCTGCCCGCTGACCCGGACAGTGCGGCGATCATCCGATACCTCCAGACCAGCCACACGAAGACAGCAGAGGACCGCGACGTCGCGGCCGTCCGCGCATGGTTGACGACACGAAAGCAGACACGATGACCACCACCAACACGAACGTCAGCACGCTCGTCCGCGACGCTTCGACCGCCCTCGGCGAGATGCGTGCCTCGATCGCAGACATCGTGACGCGCCGGCAGAATCTCATGCTCACCGCCTGCGCAGGGCTTCACGCCTCGGGCGTCGATGCCCGCATCGTCACCGCCCGAGGCACTCAGCCTTTTACCGCGGGGGAGCATGGGTCTCTCACGATCACCTACGACGTGTTCCGCGGGGTGACGACGTCCCGGACGAGCTTCAACCGTACGGACGCGCGACGCGACCCCGGCCCGTTCACCGGCCGCGGCCTCTTCAGCGGAGGCATCCTCTACGACGCCCTCGGCACGTGGGAGGTGCTGCTCGTCGACGACAACCAGCTGCTCATCGCTCGCTTCGAAACCGGAGGGGAAGAGCAGGCGCACCGGAAAGCCGTCGCCCGCCTGCGAACCCTCGCGAAGCACGACGACCTCCGCGTCAGAACACGTGACCACGACGTCACCCTCATGGACCCGATGGGCAACACCGTCCACGAAGGCACCGTCACTACCGCTCACGCGTTCATCCTCAACATCGACATCGACAACGCGGTCCCCGCATGAACACCTGCCCGAAGTGCGGGTGGTGCCAGCTCGAGCACACCACGCAGGACGAGTTCGAGCGGGACGGGCACTTCGGCGCGATCATCGACGCGAAGGCGGGCGACAGCGAGGTCCGCGTCTACGGATCCCACCTGATACCCATAGACGGCTTCGACACTGACGAATGGACCGCAACGCTCGACCTAAGCGAGTGGAGCATCACCGCGCGCACCGTCACCGAGCTCGAAGCCGTCATCGGCCGTGAATTTGCGGACCTCCGCGCGATCGTCGACCAGATGGAGACGGCCGTCCGCGCTTGGCACTCCTCCCTGCCCGCGTAGCGGACACCTGGGTCGGATGCCCCACCTGAGTCAGGTGACTCACCTGTGTCGAATGACACACCTGAGGAAGATTCCTCACCTGATGCGACTGCATCACCTGTTGCGCATGCAACACCTGGCGCAGGTGCCCCGCCCCCGGCCAGCCCCCTGCCGTAGCTCAGTGGATAGAGCAGCCGCCTTCTAAGCGGACAGTCGCAGGTTCGAATCCTGCCGGCGGGACCACCCACGCCTCACGACACCCGAACGCCAAGAGAGGACCCGAAATGGCCATCAGCCCCGAAAGACACCGCATCGCGGGGGAGTACCTCGACAGAGCAAAGCAGCTCACCGACACTGCCGCCGAGCAGGTCGAGGCAGCCCGAGTGCACGCAGAACGTATGGCTACGAGCACCGCACACATCGCAGTCATTGCCCGCTCGTACGGGTGGACGGGCAAGCAGATCTCGCGCCGTCTCGGCATCAGCCGGCGCGAGCTCCGGGTGCTCCTCCGCGAGCACGAGCAGGTGACCACCTGATGCCCCGCGAACACGCGAACATCCGGCTCGACATGTGGGGCGACTCCGACTGGCGTTCGCTGACGCGTGACGCCCAGTGGTTGTACGAGCTTCTTCTCACTCACCCGGACACCAACCGAGCCGGCGTAAGCGACTGGCGACCCGGGCGGCTCGCCCAGATGTGCACCGGGACGACGGCCGCCGACGTGAAGCGCATGGGAACGGAGCTCGAGCTGAAGCACTTCATCGTCATCGACGAGGACAGCGAGGAGGTCCTCGTTCGGTCGTATGTGAAGTACGACGGGGTGCTGAAGCAGCCCAACCTCGCAATAACGATGGCGGCCGACTGGACGGGCGTCGCGTCGCAACGACTCCGCGGTGTGATCGCTTTCGAGGTCCAGCAGTTGCGAATCCGGAAGCCGGAGCTGGCCGGGTGGAAGTCGGAGCAGCACCTCGCGACGTTGCTCTCATCTCCCGCCATCAATGTGAAGGCTGACCCATCCACCGACCCATCGGTTGACCCATCGATTGACCCCAAACCGAAGGGTGGAAGTGACCCATCGGCTGAGGGTCCTCCTACTACTACTGGGACTGAAACAGGGACGAAGACTTCGTCTTCCACGGCGAAGCGAAGAGAGACACCTCTTCCTGCCTCGTGGGCACCTACAAGTGCGCACACCGAAAGAGCCAAGACGGCGGGTATCGATGTCGTTCGCGAGGCGGAAGCGTTCCGTTTGCACGCGGAGACTCATGACCGCCGCGCGGCCAACTGGAACGCAGCCTTCACGACCTGGCTGATCAAGGCGCCCGGGCTGAAGGGAGCGGCCGGCTTGTCTGCAGCCCGGCGCGACTCCGATGCGTGGATGCAGGGCGGGCAGTCAACCGCTGGGTGGCAGCGCCCCCGGGCCGAGGGCGCTGCCACGTGACCGCGGCGGAGGAGAACCTGCTTGGCGCGCTCATCATCGAGCCCAAAGCGACCCTGAGGACAATCGAAGGCCTCGTCTCCGCCGACGACTTCACAGACGCGCGACACGGTGCCGTGTTCTCCGGGCTCATTGCGGCGGTCGCGAAGAACATGCCGATCGACGTCGTCGCGGTCGACAGCCACTTCCACGAGTGGGGTGCGTCGTCACTCAACCCTGCTGACGTGTGGCTGTGGACCGACGCGCAGCGGATGGTCCCTCACCGTGCCTTCCAGTACGCGCAGGTCGTCCGCGCCGAATCGGTCCGCAGGCAGCTCCGGGATGTGATCTCGCAGACGGCGGAACGCGTCAAGAACGGGGAGCCGGCTCTCGACGTCGCATCCTCCGCGGTGTCGGCGCTCACGAGCCTTGTCGATGGAGCGTCGTCTGGCACCTTGCAGACGAAGACCCTCGGGGAGGTCTTGTCAGGCGTCGACACGTACGACTGGGTGATTCCGGGTCTGCTCGAGCGGCAGGACCGTCTCGTCGTGACTGGGGGAGAGGGCGCAGGAAAGACCATGTGGATGCGACAGCTGGCGATCCTCTCCGCATCCGGCATCCACCCGGTCACCTTCGGGCGCATCGAACCCGTCGAAGTGCTCGTCGTGGACGCGGAGAACACCGAACGCCAGTGGCGGCGTGCGACTCGGTGGATCGCGCAGAACGCCGCCAGGGAAGGGGCGCGAGACCCGGCAGACGTCGTGCACCTCACGGCGGGGAAACGCATCGACATCACCAAGGGGTCGCACCTCGCTGAGATCCACCGCCTCATCGACCACCACAAGCCGGACGTCCTATTCATAGGACCGCTCTACAAGCTCGTCTCGAAGGCGATCAACTCGGACGACGATGCCGCACCCCTCATCGTCGCGCTCGACTCTCTCCGCGAGCGGAACGTCGCGCTCGTCATGGAGGCCCACGCCGGCCACTCCATCGGCTCGTCCGGGTATCGCGACCTACGCCCGCGCGGCTCATCAGCTCTGCTCGGCTGGCCCGAGTTCGGGCTGGGCCTCCGGCAGGTACCCGATATGGATGGCGTCGTTGACGTCGTCCGATGGCGCGGTGACCGCGACCAGCGCGACTGGCCGAACCAGATGTACCGCGGCCAGGACTGGCCATGGGAAGCGTGGCAGCAATGACACGCCCACAACGAAAGGACACACATATGACACGCACAAACACCGCGACGCGCGTAGGCGGCGTCGAAACGGGGAGCCCCCTATTCGTCAAGGTCGCCGACCTCTGGGTCAACCCGTACTCCGTGGCGAGCATCACGCCCATTGCTGACAGCGAATCGAGGATCGTGTTCATGTCTGGGCAGCCCGTAGATGTGAACCTCCCCGCCAACAGCGTGGTTTACCTGCTCTCCGACCAGGCGATCGAGACGCCTGCCCGATACCAGTTCGTTGGAGGAGGCGAGGAAGGCGATGGCCAGCATCGGCGTTAGGCGCCTCCCAAGCGGGGAGATCCGCTACCGGGTACAGGGACGTCACGAAGGGAAGCAGCTGCAGGAGAACTTCATCCACCTCGGGGGCGCTCAGCAGTTCAAGTCACTCGTCGAACGCGCCGGCTGGCCCGCAGCCCGCGCCGTTGTCCGAGCGCGACGAAACACCGACCCCGACGCTCTCACCCTTGGGGCATGGACCGACAAGTACCTCGACCCCGCTTCCGGTCTTTTGACCGGCATCGAGGACGCCACCCGAGAGGGATACAGGCGAAACGCCGAACGATCGTTCATCGCCTACCTCGGACAGGTCCCGGTCGCCACACTCACCAGGGCAGACGTCGGCCGATGGGTGAACTGGCAAGAACAGCAACCAACATCACGACGACCCGACCGGCCCATCTCGGCGAAGACAGTCCGCAACTATCACGCGCTCCTATCCGCAGTGATGACAGCCGCGGTGGACAGCGGCATCCGACCGGACAATCCCGCTCGCAAGACACGCCTCACTCGGGGGCAGGCGCGCGAGGGCGTGTTCCTGTCCGTCGACGAGTACACGACCCTCCTCCACTTCATCCCCGAGGGGTTCACCTCGTTCGTGATGTTCCTCGCGAATACCGGATGCCGTTGGGGGGAAGCGACCGCGCTGACCTGGGGCGACCTGGACGCACGCGTCACCCCGGCCACGATCCGAGTCGACAAAGCGTGGAAGAAATCAGCGGGTGGTGGGCCAATCCTGAAGCACCCGAAGTCGTCTCGAGCTCGCCGGACGATATCCGTGCCACCCGACATCGTTGACGCGCTCGGGAAACCCGGTCGTTCCGACGCGCTGATCTTCGCGAACAGCAACGGCAAGCACCTATGGATGGGACGGTTCCGCGCGAGCGTCTGGGACCCCGCCGTCGAGAAAGCGATCGACCCCGAAGCGTGCGAACCGTACGGGCTCGTCCCGCTGCGGCGGAAGCCGACCCCGCATGACCTCCGCCACTCTCACGCGTCCTGGCTTATCGCCGGGGGAGCGCCCCTCCCTTTCGTGCAGGCCCGCCTCGGACACGAATCCATCACCACCACGATCAATACCTACGGTCATCTGCAGCCCGACGCCCACGTCCGAATGGCCGACATGATCGGCGCGGCCCTCGCAGGAACCCGACCCATGCGCCAGCTCGATCACCCAAAGGAGACCTTGTGACCGAACCGAGCAGATACTGCCACCGACACGAAATCGATCCCACCCACGAGAACACTGCGACGCACGGCCGCTACTGCACCAGCTGCTGGGCCCGGCTCGATATGCCCCTCACCCAGGCGGGAGAGATTGCCGGCCATCTCGTCGGCAACATGGTCACCAGCGGCACCGCCGGAACCGACAAAGTCGACACGGCGAGCGACTCAGCACCGCTCCCGTTCAACCAAGCCGCATTCGACGACGTCAACCATCTCTACGCGACTCTCGTGTACTGGTCCGGACACTGGGGGAGCATCCTCGATCAGAAGCCTGTCCGAGTCCTCGCGGGATCCTGGCGGGACAACAACGGGACCATCGTGGGCTTGCCGGTCGGCGTCACGGCCGCTCAAGCGGCAGAAGCCGTCGGAGTAGCCGCGCACTGGCTCAAGATTCGACTCGACGCGATCCTCGCCACCACCCACACCAGCGACATTGACGCGATGGGGGAGCAGTTCCGTGACATCTGGCGGATGAACGCCCGATGGCCCCGCGCCACCCAGGCCGCCTACTCGCAGGTCCCTTGCGGGCAAGACGACTGCGGCGCGCGCCTCGCTGTCTGGCCCCCCGCGTTCCCAGGCGACTCGCGCCGCGTCGTCTGCGCCGCCGGACACTTTTACGCCGAGGACGACTACGAAGCCCTCGTTATGAAATACGCGAAGGAGCAGAAGGAGAAGCGACAGGAGCAGGCGAAGACCGATCGCATCGCACAACGCCTAGCCAAGAAGTACGGAATCGGAGCCCGCTGACGCGCTTGTCAAGCACCTCCGATGCCAGTCGGGAGTAGGAGACACGACCACAAATGGCGTGCCAGCGGCGCCCCGATGTGGTTATACTCGTGGTGTAGGTCGCAACCCAACGGGGATGCGGCCTTTTGTGTTCTCGCCGAAAGCCGGTGTCCTCCAGCCCGGCGAGCCGGGTCGAGAGGCCCCCGACATCGGGTTAGGGGTCACACAGGTAGCTGCCGTAGCTCAGCCGGTAGAGCCATCGGTGCGCGGGTTCGAACCCCGCCGGCAGCACAAGGGGGCTTTCTGTCTATATTCACGATCGCGCTTTATAGCGTGGCGACTTGATCCCCCGTTCTCGAAACCACGCGACGCGCTCTGCATATTCAGAGGGAGGATCCGGGAGATCGGAGATGGGTTTCAGGCCCTGAACTCCGATCCCGAATCGGTAGTCAAAGAAGGAGATGGGGTCTGCTCGCAGGAGGCTGCGCTCCTGTTGAAGGTCAGCCGACGCACCTTCGGGGTCGAGGCTCCATTGCCGAATACGCTGCGCTATCCGATCTGCTCGAGCTGGCCCTACTCGATCCAGGATCTCGCTGCCCGCCGAGGGCCAATATTCATCCCACACGGCATCCGGCATGTGAACCGCATCCGGCATGTTTCTCCAAAGACCCTCAATCTCGGCGGTTGTCAACTCGAGTAGTGCATCCGCGCCGGGGACCACGCTTTGGCTGAGTATCGTTGTCGCTTTATCGCGAAGGGTGGGGCCGTGTCGGTCAGGGCCGACGTCGTCGAGCTTGACGATTTCCCAACTCACCCACTTGGACGCCGCAATGCACCAGGCCATCAAGGCCCGCGCTTCCTCGACAGCCATCGCTTGGAGCCTGTGTCTCTGCTCATCCTCGGCACGTTCGGCAGCAGCAGATTCCCGTTGACGCTCTACCTCGTGAGCTAAGGCTGTTGCCCGGGCGGAAGCTACCAGGGCGGCTACGGATACGAACACTGTCGCGGCGCCAACTCCGAGTGGTATCCAAATCTGCGACCACCACGTGAATGTGTCTCGACCAGCATCACCGGGAATTAGCCCTCCCAGGACAGCCCACGCGATCATCAAAATCGCGCTCGCCGCCGCTGCTCGAACTGCATTCTGCCCCATTCCCCAACTCAACTGGCTCTTCAGAGCTACCGAGTCAGCGACACGCTGGCGGGTGCGCGCTCGGCACCCACACCACCTATACGGGCGCATTATCCGGTGGATCTGGACCGCCGACGTCCGCGCCACAGACCCCGACCTGTACCGGAAGGCACGCTGACCATGCCCACCTGCGAACACTGCGATCGCGAGTGGAACAACCAAGCCAGCGCCTACACCTGCTGCACTGAGGAGGACGAACGATGACGTCACCCACCCCGCGCTACCAGGTGTACCGAGACGGCAAACCCGTCGACGGGTTCCCTTCCAACCCCGACCGCTCGTGGGCGGAACGTGACCGCGACTCGATGAAGGACGCCGACCGCGACCTCAACCGCGGGAAGCACCGGTACAGCATCCGCAAGGTCACCACCTGATGACCGATCCGAACCGGGCTGGGGGTTTCCCTCACGCCGCGTACAAGGTCAGCACGAGCACCGGCACCCGCGAGCTCACCGGATGGATCCGAGTCGACGAGTTCGGGTACTGGATCCTCAACGAGACCGACCTTGTCCTCCACGTCGCCCACGGTTCCCTAGTCAGCATCGAACCCGCCACACCCGCAGTCAGCTCGACTGCCGAGGCCGCACGCGACACCCTCCGCACACGAGCAGGACGGTAACCACCGATGCCATGGGAACGGGCACGCCCCACTCACGTCCCCACCAGCATCCGCGACGCCTGCCTCACACGAGACGGACACCGGTGCACCGCCACCCTCAACGACGGAACACGCTGCCCCGCAACAACAAACCTCCAAGCCGCACACCACGGCCAATGGAACCCAGGCGAACGCACCACCGTCGACATGGTCCGCACCCTCTGCCACTGGCACCACAACCGTGAAACCCAGCAACAAGCCGCCAACGCCCGACACCGACCACCGAGCGCCAACCACCCACGGGAACAACACCCAGGACGACGCTGACCCCACCCCAGGACCCCCCACCCCCCACCACAGGGTCGCGGGGAGTTGCTGTGATTCCCGGTCTGTACGGGTCTGGGGTTTCTGACCCGCTCTGAGCGCGGATCCCGAAACGGGGTCGTGTTCGTTCCCGAAACGGGGTGATCGCTGATGGCTGGTCGTGGTCCTGCGCCGAAGCCTTCGGGTCAGCGCGCTCGGCGGAACAAGGATGTCGTGGATCTGCGGGTCGTCGAGGTTCAGCCGGTAACGCAGCCTGATCTCCCGTCGTTCACCGTGGCTGTGTCGCGGAACGACGAGCTTGTATACGAGGAGTTCCAGTGGCCGGCGATGACGCTGGACTGGTGGTCGATGCTCGAGCATCATCCCCTCGCGTCGGAGTTCATTGAGGCGGACTGGGCGTTCCTGATGGAGACGGCTCGCATTCACGCGGAGTTCTGGTCGGGGAAGATGTCGCTGGCCGGTGAGCTCCGGCTGCGTGAGGCCAAGTACGGTTTCACGCCGGAAGATCGGGCTCGGCTGCGGATCCAGTTCGCCCAGGCAACGTCGGCCGAGGTCGAGAGTGCGGAGCGGGTCAGTCGGATCGGCTCCTCTCGCGATCGCATGAAGGGGATCCAACGGAAGGACCCGGCCTGATGCCTTGGGTACCTCAGACTGAAGGTGACTTCCCAACTCTCGGTTGGTCTGTCGCCGACCAGATGGCGGAGTATCTCGGGCGTCCTGATGCTGGCGACGATGACATCTTCGACCCGTTCGTCCTCACTGTCGAGCAGCAGGAGTTCCTGAACGAGCTGTACCGCATCGATCCCGCGACGGGGAAGCGGCTCATCCACCGCGCTTCGCTGGTGCGTCCTCGCGGTTGGGGTAAGTCTCCGTTCGTCGCGGCCATCATGATCGCGGAGGGCATCTTCGACGTTGTCCCCGATGGGTGGGACGCCGAGGGTCAGCCTGTCGGGAAGCCGTGGTCGAAGGTCCGCACCCCGTACGTCGCGATCGCGGCGGTTTCGGAGGAGCAGACGAAGAACACGTGGGAGCCCCTGCTCGAGATGCTTCGTCAGGGCAACGCTGTCGACGAGTTCGGCCTTGAGCCGATGGATTCGTTCGTCGCCCTCGAGCGTGGGCGCATCGTCCCGATCACATCGTCGGCGAACACCATCAAGGGTTTCAAAGCGGTCGCTGCGTCGATGGACCAGACGGAGACGTGGCTGCGGGGTAACGGCGGCATAAAGCTCGCTCAGACCCTCCGCAACAACGCGACAAAGCTCGGCGGCGTGACCATCGAGACCCCGAACGCATACACGCTCGGCGAACGGTCGGTCGCTGAGGCGACGTTCCAGTTCTGGGACGACATCAAGTCCGGGAAGTACGAGAACCTGCAGGACGTCCGGTCGGTGTACTTCGACCACCGTCCCGCGCCGGCTGACACGCAGATCGACGACATGGACTCGCTCGTCCACGGGCTACGCGTCGCGTACGGCGACTCCGCGAAGCACCCCGAAGGGTGCGTCCTCCACGACCCGCCCTGCGAACCCGGATGGTTCGACGTGCACCGTGGTGCGCTCGACTTCTTCGACACCGCGAACGACCCAGCCGTCATGCGGGCCGACTTCCTGAACCAGATCGACGCGGCCCGCGATGCGTACGTCACCGACCCGGAGATCCGCGCTTGCGTGGACGCCGGCCGCGACAAAACAGTCGGGCGCTCGGAACCAGTCACCCTCGGGTTTGACGGCTCCGAGGGACGCAAGGACAAGCACATCGCTGACTCGACGGTTCTCATCGGCTACTCGGTGACACAGCGTCACTTCTTCGTGATCGGCATGTGGGAGCAGCCTGACGGCCCAGCCGGTGAAGGTTGGCGTCCACCGAAGCTCGAGATCGAGCAGGCGGTCGCGAAAGCATTCAAGGACTACAACGTCGTCGGCTTCTATGCGGACCCGTCCGCTGGATGGGCTGGCGAGGTGAAGCAGTGGGAAGCCGCGCATCACAAGCGCCTGAAGGCGAAGATGAGCGTCGCTGAGCCGATCCGGTGGCGGCAGAAGGACATCTCCCGCACGACGGACACGTTCGAGCAGCTCTACTCGTCGATCCGACAGGGCGAAGTCACCTTCGACGGCAACCCAGCGATCATCCGTCACTTCCTCAACGCGCGTCGCGATCCTCGCCGATCGGGGTACGTGCTGAAGAAGGCCGACGACAACCAGGACTACGGCAAGATCGACGCGACCTACGGGGCGGCGTTCGCTTTCGCCGCCGGCAACGACGCGCTCGGTAAGGGCGTCACAGCGAACTCGACGAAGCGGATGCCGCGTCAGCTCAGGTAGGGGGTACCAATGGCGAGCACGCCCGAGGAATGGCTCCCCATCTTGGCGAAGCGTATGGATGCGCGGGCGCCGCGGATCGCGGAGCTCCGACGGTACGCGTCAGGTGACGCTCCGGTGCCGGAGATGGGTGCGAACACGAAGGCGTCGTGGGCTGCGTTCCAGCGAAAGGCCCGCACGAACTATGCGGGCCTCGCGTGCCAGTCGCTCGCGGGCCGCATCGTCCCGACCGGTGTCAGCGTCGGTGCGAGCCAGACGAACCCCGCCGTGGTCGCGCTGCGACGCATCTGGCGGGACAACCGCCTGTCGATCGTCTTCGCTGACGCCATCCGCAACATGCTGTCCGTCCGTGTCGGCTACCTCATCGCGGGTGTCCGCGACGGTGAACCGATCATCACGTCGGAGCCGCCCGAGAAGGTCATCACAGCGCCCGATCCGACGCAGCCGTGGCGAGCCCGCGCTGCACTCCGCGCCTGGCGTGACAACGACGACGAGAAGGACTACGCCTACGTGTGGGTGCCTGGCGTGCGGCAGCGTTTCCAGCGCTCGGTGAAGACCGACAGCGGAACCATCCGCGGCGTGGTCACGGGTGGTTGGGAACCGGCCGGTGAAGCCGAGCTGTACGAGGGCCCGGTGCCCGTCTTCGCGATGGAGAACGAGGACGGTGTCGCGGAGTTCGAACCGCACATCGACGTCATCGACCGCATCAACCTCGGCAAGCTGCAGCGTCTCGTCGTGACCGCTCACCAGGCGTTCAAAGCACGAGCGCTGAAGGGCCTTCCCGATAAGGACGAAGAGGGCAACGACATCGACTGGGGCAAGCGCCTCGACTTCGCCCCTGGCGCGCTCATCGACCTCCCCGAAGAGGTCGACGTGTGGGAGTCCGAAGCTGTCGACATCCGCCCTCTCCTCGAAGGGGAGAAGACAGACGCCCGCGACTTCGCCGCTGTCATGCGTACCCCGATCGACGTGTTTATCCCGGAGGGACAGAACCAGTCGGCCGCGGGCGCAGCGAACGCGCACAAGGGCGAGATCCAGAAGGCGAAGGACCGCATCAACCGGGTCAGCGCGCCGATGGAGGGTGTCCTGCTCGCGTGCCTGCGGGTGAAGGAGCTCGAGACCGAGGAGACCGTGCAGGTCACGTTCGAATCGCCCGAGCACATCTCCCTGACCGAGAAGGCAGCCGCGGCTGTAGCGGCGAAGGGCGCGGGGAAGTCGCAGCGGTGGATCGACCAGCACATCTGGAACATGTCACCCGACGAGATCAACCGTGAAGAGACAGACCGCGCCACAGAGCAGCTGCAGTTGATGGCGCTGACGGGAGCGATCGGCGATGGCGGAACTAACGCCTGACACCCTCACTGACGCGTACATGCGGCAGTCGACGGAGCTCCGCGACCGGGTGCTCGCCTTCGCTGTCGCGCTGTGGGCTGGCGCCGCCTCACTCCGCGACGCGGACGTCGACCGTCTCGTCGAACGGCTCCTGCCGGTCATGCGCGGCGGGATGATGCAGACCGGCCGACTCACGAACGCGTACGTGCGGCGGCTGGCCGAACTAGCCGGCGTCAGGGTGACCACGGTCGACGTCCCCGATGATCTCGTCGACTACCGAGGGGTGTCGCAGGAGACGGTGTACCGCCGCCCCGCGGTCACGGTGTACACGGCGTTGTCGAAGGGGCAGGAGTACAGCGCAGCCCGGGACGCTGGCCTCGCCCGCCTCCGCTCCATCGTCACGACGGACATGCAGCAGGCCCGAAACCGGCAAGCACGCGACGCGTACGCCAGCACGGGGTTCGACTACACCGTCCGCACCCTCTCTGGGGCTGAGAACTGCGCGCTGTGCGTCATCGCATCCACCCAGCGGTATCAGCTGTCTGAGCTGCAACCGATCCACCCCGGTTGCGACTGCGGGGAACGCGGCGTGACTGCTGGCAACGACCCAGGCCAAGTGATCGACCAGGGCTTGCTCGACGAGGCTTACCGCCTCATCGACCAGAAGCTCACCAGCGGCGACCGCTCACCGGAACTCGGAGAGAAGCGCACGTCGCGGGGCAAGAAGCTCTCCGACCTGACCGACCTCATCATCACCCGGGAGCACGGCGAACTCGGCCCCACGCTCACGTGGCGCGACCAGGCCTTCACCTCGAAGAGCGACCTGGACCACTGACTTCCCGCCCAAGCGGGACGCGACGCACCGAAACGGGCGTCGACCATCACTCCGAAACGGGGAACAACTCATGTCCGACACCGACCCCACCACCGACCCGCAGCCCGAAACGGGCGAGCTTGAGAAGGCTCGCGCGGAAGCCGAGAAGTGGAAGGCCCTCTCCCGCAAGAACGAGGAGCAGGCCCGGGCCAACGCCGACAAGGCCAAGCGGTTCGACGAGATCGAGGAAGCGAGCAAGACCGAGCAGGAGAAACTCCTCGCCCGCGCCGAAGCCGCCGAGAAGAAGCTCGCCGAACGCGACGCCAAGGACGCGGCCAAGTCGCTCGCCACCGAGATCGCAGATGCGAAGGGCGTCCCCGCGGCGGCCCTCCGAGGCGCGACGCGTGAAGAGCTCGAGGCGCATGCCGACGAGCTCCTCGCCTTTCTGCCGAAGCCGCCTTCCGCACCGTCAGCTGACGGTCAGGGCGAGGGCGACCCCATCGGCGACGGCGACATGTCGGCAGACGACATCGTCAACGCGGCCACCAGCCGCTGACACCCCGCAGACGTTCGCCACGAACGCTCTCGGGCCACACCAACCATCCAAGGAGGAATCGTGGCAAACATCTTCGTGAAGGGGCAGAAGTTCGCGCAGACCGCGCTGGCACTGCTCCGCAAGCAGGTGAAGGCCCCCGGCCTGTTCACCTACAAGTTCGGCATCGCGGACTTCCGCGGCGCTGAGGGCGACGTCGTCAACATCAAGCGACCCGCCGTCCTCGTCGCACGGGAGAAGCCGTGGCGCGGTGACGACGCAATCGTCGTTGACCGTCTCGCGAACTCCAAGATCCAGGTTCGGCTCAACCGCCACATCTACAACGCGGTCGCGCTTTCCCCGGAGGAGGAGACGCTCGACGAGGTCGACTACGTCCGCGACGTCCAGGCACCCCAGGTGCAGGCAGTCCTCGACTTCTTCGAGAACATCGTCGTCGGCGCGCTCCGCGCCGCCGCGTTCGTCTTCGGAGTCACCTTCAACCCGGCCTCCGGGTCGGCGGTCGAGAACGATGCCCGCAAGGTCGCCATCCGTGCCCGCAAGCTCGCGCAGAAGGCTCACTGGCCCCTCGCCGGCCGCTACTGGCTCGTAGGCCCGAACGTGTCCGAGGCCATCGCCTCCCACGACAAGCTGCTCGAGGTCGACGCTGCGGGTCTCCCCGAAGCGCTCCGCGACGGTGTCGTCGGCAAGCTCGGCGGCTGGACCATCATCGAACTCGACGCGCTCGGCGACGACGAGTCGTACTTCGTCCACGAGACGGCTATCGCGATCGCCAACGTGGCCCCCGCCGTCCCCAACGGCGTCGCCAAGGGCGGTGGTGTCGCGGCCGGCAACGGCCTCGCCGTCACCCAGCTGTGGGACTACGACAGCGACCACCTGAAGGACCGCTCGATCGTTCACGCCTTCGCTGGCGCGACGGCTGTTCTCGACCCGGAACAGAACCCCGACACCGGGGCCATCGTCCGAGACGAGAACGACGAGGTCGTCCTGAAGTTCCAGCGTGCCATCAAGGTCACGTTCGGCGCTGGCGGCTCCGAGAAGGCCAGCTACACGCTGACCATCACCGGCGCACCGACCGGCGGCACCTTCACGGTGACCATCGACGGTCAGACGACCGACGCGATCGCCTACAACGCGAGCAACGAGACCATCGCCTCCGAGATCAACGAGCTCACCGGCGTGTCCGGCGCGAAGGTCTCCGGCGGTGCGTTCCCGGCCAACGCGAAGACCCTCACGCTCAACGAGCGTGCGACCGTCTCCGCGACCGGCGCGTTCACCGGCGGCACCAGCCCCGCCATCACCGTCGCGTAACAGCGACCCACTGAGAGGAGTCAGGGCATGGCAGAGATCTACACCCCCCTCGCCACCCGCGAGGACGTGGTCGCAGCGCTCGGCCGTGCCCTGACACCCTCCGAAGAGATGAGCCTGGAGGTGCGTCTCGTCACCGCGTCCGGCCTGTTCCGGGCCGAAGCACGCCGGCAGTTCACCGCCGGACGAAAGACGGTCCGGTTGAAGGTAAACGGGGGAGAGGTCCGTCTCCCCGAGACGCCTGTCCACGACATCCACTCCGTCACATCAGCTGATGGCCCCATCGCGTATACGCAGACCGGGAACATTCTGTCCCTCGGCCTCCGCTCGGTCGCGTTCGTGACCGTCGACTACAGCTTCGGGTCCGCCGACATCCCCGCCGAAGTCACCGCGACTGTGGCTGCGATGGTAGCCCGGGTCTACGGCGTGGATGTGCGCGCCGCCGCCGGGTTCACCCAGGTATCGAGCAGTGAGGGACCGTACAGCGAGAGCGGACAGTTTGCCGGCTGGGCAGTGGGTGGTCAGGTCATGCTCGCCCCCGCCGACGCGGCCGTCGCCCGCCAGTACCGACCCGCGCGTCTGCCCACGACGATCGTGAGCGGGTCGTGAGTATCCCCGTCGAATCCGGCGAAGAGACCGCGTCTGGCGAGATCGTCGTCCTGCTGACCCCGTCCGTCTCGGGCGAGGACTCGAGCGGTGAACCCATCCCGGGTGAAGACGTGGAGACCCCGCTCGACTGCCGAGTCTGGCCCGCAACGTCCTCCGAAGATCTCCAAGTCGGTGTGGCAGCGACGGTCGAGGAATGGGTCGTATCGTTCCCCGACGGCACAGTGATCCCCGCTGACGCGCGGGCCCGCATCCGTGGCCGCGAGTTCAGCGCCGTGACCGACGGGTTCCAATGGCGCAACCCCATGACCGGGCGCCGCCCGGGAACGACCGCCACGTTCAGGCGGGTCGGCACCGGTGGCTAAGCGCGTCACCGCGAACCAGCGCGGAATCCGCGAACTTCTCCACTCTCCAGGTGTCATCGCCGATCTCACCTCGCGCATGCGGGCTGTGGAGCGTGCGTTCGGACACCCACTCGTCATCACCGTGAAGGTCACCGGCGTCGGCCGAGCGATCGTGACTGGCACCGATCCTCGCGAGGATGCGCTCTGGCGCGAATCGTGGACGGGAGACCTTGCCGCGTCGATGCCCGCCGCCGCTGGGCGACCTGAACGGGTCGGGGCGAACTGGGGTCCGCGCAGGCAGTGGGGTCCGGGGCTCCGGTTCCCGCGTAACGGGGAGGGCAGCGCATGATCCCGCTCCTGTTCACCGACCCGATCCCCGAGCTCGTCTCGGTCATGCCAGCGCGTCTCGCCGAGCTCGGCGAGGAAGGTGTCGTCGTCAAACGCGTCACCCCCAAGGAGCGGCCCGCACGGTTCGTTCTGCTCGTCGGTGATGGTGGGCCGCGTACCCGTGAGGTGCACCGGTTGTACCGGGTCCGCGCGCAGGTGTGGGCCACCCACGCGAACAAGCAGACCGACTGGGACGGTGTCTGCGAGCTGGCGAAGCACGTCCAGTACGTCCTGGAACGGTTCGCGCGCACCTCCACGAGCATCGCGACTGTCACTGATTCGACCGGCCCCGACGCGGTGCAAGACCCGTCCGGTGTCGAGTACCGGTTCCTGTCTGTCGAGTACCAACTCCGCGGGATCCCCGCCCCCTGATCTACGTGGCACCGCCGCGTATCCAAGCCCGCCTTGCCAGGGCACTCATTTGAATCGAAAGGAAACACGATGGCTGATGCCACCAAGGTGAAGACCGTCGTCGGCGGTGTGCTGTATCGCGCCCCCCTCGGGACGGCTCTCCCCTCGTCCGCTGAGAGCACCCTCCCCGGTGCGTACGTCGACATGGGTTACTGGGCTGAGGATGGGTCCACGCTGACCCCGGTCCCGGGCGACACGGTCGAGATCATCGCCCACACCGGCGCGACTGTCATCTCGCGGCAGAAGAAGGGGAACGTCACGCTCGAGTTCCCGTTCATCGAGACGACCAAGGACGTGTTCGAGACGTACTGGGACACCACGGTCGCCGCGGACGGGTCGTACGAGATCCAGGGCGGTTCGGCGAACAAGGAGTACATCCTCGTCTACGACCGGCTTTACTCGGACGACACGTCGGACCGGATCGTCGCGCAGCGCGCGAACATCGCGGAGCGCGCTGGCCAGACGAACTCGGAGGGTGACGCTCTCACGTACGGGATGACGTTCCAGACCCTCGAGCCCGCCGGTGGTGGTGCTCACATCATCGGTTGGGCGCCTGAGTTCGCCACCGAGTAATAGACCGGGTGCCCGCGTCGGCAAGGGGCGCGGGCACCCTTCACCCTCACCCTTGCAACCACCTCTACCCCTTGCCAGGAGGCATCATCATGAAGACCACTCTCACGTTCCCCGACCCGTCCGAAGCGACCGACGGGGGGTTCCTGTTCGAGATCGACGGGCGACGCGTCGAGATCCCCAAGTTCACCGACATCATCGGTTCGTTCGGCGTGTCGCGCCGTGCGGGTGCCCGCAACGTCAAGGAAGACGACTGGGGTGCGAAGGCGATCATCGCGCTCGAGATCGCGGTGAAGGATGACGAGTCCGCTGTGCGTCTCCTCGACCACCTCGACACGGAGCAGGGCGTCGAACTCCTCTCGAAGTGGGGCCAGTTCACGGGGGCTGATCTCCCGGAATCCTGACCGCCGATGCCGCATGTCAGCGGCATGAAGCGGCGGTCCTGTACGACTTCCTCACCCTCACCCACCTGCACCCGAACGCTCTGGAACCCCACGATCGCCTCCTGATGGTCGTGGGGTTTCTGCGTGACCGGGCGTCACGGACGTACGCGGCCGTGCAGGGGTGGATGTTCGCGCCGTCTGAGGCGTTGCAGGTCGCGTACTGGCAGCGCGACCTGCACCGGTTGGACAACACCCCTGAGAAGGAACGTCACCGGTGGAAGCCGATGCCGCGTCCGTGGGAGCCCGTGAAAGCGGCTCCGAAGATCACGGATGACGTGCGCGCCCGCATTCAGAAGCACCGGCGGCGCGTGCAACCAGCAACTCAATAGCCCCTGCGGGGTGAACCGATCGGAGGCCTCATGGCGGAAGTCGCAAGCGCCTCAGTCGGCCTCATCCCCACGTTCGCGGGTGGGCCCCGGAAGATCGAACAGGCCATGGGGCCCGCCCTCGACCGTGCCGGTGTCACCGGTGGTCAGCAGTACGGGCAGTCGTTCGCCGGCGCGCTGATGGCGTCACCCGCGATCCGTCAGCTCGCCGCGGCGGGCGGTATCGGCGCGATCCTGTTCGCCGGCATCAACCGTGTGAAGGCGATCGACACGGCGCAGGCCAAGCTCCGCGGACTCGGCAACGACGCAGAACGCGTCGACAAGATCATGCAGAACGCCCTCGCCTCAGTGAAGGGCACAGCGTTCGGTCTCGACGACGCCGTCACGGTCGCATCGCAGCTCGTCGCCGCGCAGATCCCCGCCGGCCAGCAGCTCGAGTCGACCCTGAAGTCCGTCGCGAACGCGGCCGCCGCGTCCGGTTCGACCCTGTCCGAGATGGGTTCGATCTACGCGAAGGTCGCATCGCTCAACAAGGCGCAGAACGACTCCCTGCAGCAGGTCGCCGACCGGGGCATCCCGATCTACCAGGCCCTCGCCACCCAGCTCGGTGTCACCACCGAAGAGGTGTTCAAGATGGCGTCCGCTGGGCGCATCGGGTTCGCTGAGTTCTCCGAGGCGATGACCTCCGCTTCGGGCACGGTCGCAGCTGAGATGGGCGAGACGCTGCAGGGCCGCGTGGACAACCTACTCGCAGCCGTCGGTCGTCTCGGTGCCGGTCTCGCTGGCGGTTCGCTCACTCAGGGTGCGAATACTCTCACCACGCTCACGAAGGCGATCGACGGGCTCACCCCCGCGGCCACTGTCCTCGGTAACGCTGCAGGTGCTGTCGTGGGCGCCCTCAACGCCGTCCCCGGCCCCGTGTACGCGTCGGTCGCGGCATTCGTCGCGCTTCGCGCTGTCACCCGCACCACAGCGTTCCAGACCATTGCCGGTCAGGCGCGCGGGCTGGGTACCGCTCTTACTACGGTGACGGCCATCACCCGCTCGAGCGGGAGCGCGATGGTCGGCCTGCAGGCCGGGGTCGCTGCAGTAACACCGGCGGCCCGCGCCGCGGGCGCGTCGCTGCTGACCGCTTTCGGTGGCCCTGTCGGTCTCGCTATCGCTGGCGTGTCCCTCGCGGTCGGTGGGCTGATCACTGTGTGGCAGCAGGGCGAGCAAGCCGCTGCCGACCAGAAGGCCGCGATCGACGAGCTCACCGCCTCCCTGGACGCGAACACCGGGGCAACCACCAAGACCACCGTGGCGGCGATCACCAAAGATCTGGAGGGCGTGTTCCCGATCCTCGACAAGCTCAGGATCAACTACACGGGCCTTGCCACGGCAATCTCCGATGGGGACCCCGAAGGTAAGGTCGCCGCGCTCCGCGAGGAACTGCAGGCTCTGGCGAAGAGCGATGCGGACGTCGACAAGCCCATCTGGGATGCCATCACTGAGGGCCTGAACGGCACGAAGACGGCAAGTGACGCCCTCAAGGGCGTGGACGAAGTTCTTGCGAACCTCGACGCCGCGCTGAAGGCGTCCGAGCAGAGCATGAAGGCCGTGGGTGACGAAGCCAACACAGGGTTGGCTCCCGCGTTCGAGAACGTCGGAGACGCAGTCGAATCGGCGTTCTCGAGCATCAACGGGCTCGCTGGCCAGACCTCCGCGATCCGTGACTTGGCGCAGTCGTTCATCGACAACGGGAACGCGATCAACACGACCACGTCCGGTGGGATCGCGAACCTTGGCGCGTTGCAGGCGACGATCGCGGCGATGGCCGATAACGCTGGCGATAACTACGGTGTTTTCGTCAGCAACGTCGGCGGGCTGATGTCGTACCTGGACTCGCAGGGCATCAACACGCAGAACGTGATGGGCGCTGTTCGCGCGGCGGTGGAGAACGTCGCCGGGAAGCGGTACTCGATCTTCTTCGACGGGTCGCAGTTCATCGCGGAGTCGAACCAGGTCGTGAAGGCCGCGCGCGCGACGATCGCGGCGGCGACAATGGTGACCCGTGCGGGTGACCTGACCCTCAACCGCAACACCCCGGGGTTCAACTCGGCGGTGCGTGCGCTGCGGGACTTCGATTCGACTGTTCGTCAGGCCGCTCAGGCTCAGACGTACATCGGCTCCCAGTTCCGTGGGGTCAAGTCGGCGGCCGTCGGTTCCGCGAAGGCCGTGAAGTCGGTCGGGTCGTCGATCAAGAAGACGAGCGCGACCGCGGCGAAGGCGGCGCAGAAGACAGCCTCGGATCTGAAGAAGGTTCGGGAGGAGTTGTACGCGACCGCTCGCGCATGGTTGACGCCGTCCTCTTTCACGTCTGAGGCTGTGTCGCTGATGGACCGGATCCGGGAGTCGTTCTCGGATAAGGCGATCGGTCGTGGAACGCGGAACCGTCTCATCGAACGGGTGAAGCAGACCGATCAGGCGATGCAGCGGGTCGTGAAGAACCGTGAGCGTCTCGCCGATCAGATCGACGCGGCGTCGGAGAAACTGGCCGACGCTGTCGCGCTGCGGAACGACTACCGGTCGCAGATCATCGAGGGTGTCCGGGATCTCGCGGACATCAGCAAGTACTCCGCCGCGGAGGACACGGTCAACGCGCTGCGAGAGCAGTACCAGGCGCTCGGTGACATCGCGAAGTACACGGCATCTGAGGATGCTGTGGGCGCGTTGCGTGACCAGTACCGGGCGTTGGGTGACCTGTCGAAGTTCGCCGCTGACACGGCGGATGACACGCTCGCCACCCTCCGCACCCAGTACCGGGCGCTGGGGGCGTTGTCTAAGTTCGCTGAGGACGTTGAGAAGACCGTCACGGAGACGTACACGCAGGGCGGCCGGGAGTACACGGTTCAGCAGGTCGTCAAGCAGAAGAAGAACGCTGACGCCCTGATTCAGGGGTTGTCGGATCAGGTCGCTGCGGCTGAGTCGTTCCAGGCGAACGTGAAGCAGCTGCAGTCGCTCGGGTTGAACAAGACGACCCTCGACGAGATGATGAGCGATTTCCTGTCCTCTGGGGACGGGTCGGTCATCTCCGAGCTCGTGAAGGGTGGTTCGTCGGCGGTCGCTGAGGTGAACGCGCTGATGGGCCGGTTGGGTGCGATGGCGGGGACGGCTGAGACCGTGTCCGACCAGCAGGCCACGGCCCGGAAGAAGATCACCGATGGGTTGAAGGATCAGCTGACGCAGGCGAAGCAGTTCAAGGCTGCGTACTCGAAGCTGCAGAACCTGGGCCTGAATCAGACGTCTCTCGCGGACCTGCTGGGCGACTTCACGTCTTCGGGTGATGCGTCGCAGATTCGTGCGCTCGCTGCGGGCGGTGCGGATGCGGTGTCGTCGGTGAACTACCTGATGTCGCAGTTGTCGAACCTGGCTGGGTCGACGCGGACGGTGTCGCAGGAGCAGGCCGCTACTCGGCAGGCGATGGCGGCGGGGCTCCGCGAGCAGGTGGCTCAGGCGAAGTCGTTCAAGTCGGCGTACGCGCAGCTTGAGCGGTTGGGGTTGAACGAAACCTCGTTGTCGAACCTGATGACCGAGTTCATGTCGAACGGTGACGCGTCGCAGATCAAGGCGCTCGTCGCCGGCGGCAAAGCTTCCGTCGGTGAAGTGAACCGGCTGATGAACCAGCTGGGCGAGCTCGGCGGGAAGACGCAGACGATCGCGCAGAAGCAGACCGCGACACGGCGTGCCGTGGCGAACGGTTTGCGGGATCAGCTCGCGCAGGCGAAGTCGTTCAAGTCGGCGTACGACAAGCTCCGCAAGGCAGGCCTGAACGATGCGTCCCTGCAGAACCTGATGACCGACTTCTTGTCGACGGGTGACTCGGCTCAGGCCGCAGCGATCGCGTCGGGCGGGAAGGCGACTGTCAACGAGATCAACAAGCTGATGAAGGACATCGGCGGGGTCACGGGGGACAGCAAGTCGGGGTGGGCGAACGCTGTCGCGACGGACATGTTCGGTGCTGGTGTGAGCGCGGCTGACGGGTTCCTGAAGGGCCTGCAGTCGCGTGACAAGGCGTTGAACAAGCAGTACGCGTCGATGGCGGCCACGCTCCTCGCGACGATCCGAAAGGATCTGGGGATCCGGTCCCCGTCGCGGAAGATGGAATATCTCGCAAACATGACCTCGGATGGGTGGAACCAGAACCTCCACCTCGACCCGGTCAGCCCGGATGTCGCGGTCCCCGACCCGATGACGCGCGCTGGGCTCGCTGACGGTTCCGGGCTCGTCGTGTACGTCGAGAACCCCTGGACCGGTGAGCAGGTTCATGCGCACACCGTCCAGGTCGCTCGAGGCGAGATGGATGCTCAGTCGTCAGCCCGCGCGCTGACCCTCCGTGGTGGAAGGCGGACCTGATGGCTGTTGCAATCACCGCGGTGGTGTCGTCCGCGGCTGTGCCGGCGCCCGTGATCCTAGTGGTCACGGGTGTCGGGGCGGGCGTCGCGTACCGCATCCACGGGACCACCGATCAGGGGTTCGAGTGGGATGTGAACGGTGGCTCCGGGGTGGGGTATGGGAACCAGATCACTCTGGGTGACATCCTCACACCGGTGAATGTCCCGGTGACGTACATGGTGACGACGAGCGCTGGGTTTTCGGTTGCTGGGGCGATCACCGTTCCCGGCCCGGAGTTCCTGCTGCAGTCCCTCGACGGGCGCACCACGGTCACTGTCCTCGCTGTCACGGATGGGACGTTCGACCGGGAGTACTCGACCCGAGTGTCCGCGTTCAACATCCCCGGGCGGGCGCGGCCCGTCACCCGGTACGACATGGTGCAGGACGGGACCGGATCCCTCACCCTCGCCACGGTCGGTGCGCAGACGAAAGCGCTCGAGGCGCTTCTGCGTCCGGGGTGGCCGTTGGTGTACCGGCAGTCGGGGATCCGCGATCTTGACCCGGTTGATGTGGTGCAGTTCACGGCCGTGAAGACAGCATCCCCGGACGGTCCGTACCGGACGTGGGAGCTCACGTATCAGCTGCTTGACCACCCGCAGTCCGCGGTCGCCGCTGTCGTGGCGTCGTGGGATGTGTTCGACCAGGTGTACTCCGGTGCGACGTGGAACTCGTTCGACACGGAATGGGCCTCTGGGACTTGGGATGCGTTCGACGCGTACGACTGGACGGCGAGGGTCTGATGCGAGACGGTGCCCCTTCCGATGTGATCCGTCAGTCGGCGGGATGGGCGTGCAGTGTGTCCTCTTGGCTGTCTGGTCGGTTGCTCGCCGACGACATTCCTGTCATCGGTGGGACGGCGTCGGGGGATCGGGCGAACCTGGTCCCGGAACGGTTGACGCTCACCGTGCCTCGGTTCACGTCGGTGAACGGGGACTACTTCGACTGGTTGCCGGGGGAGGGCACGGAGCATCCGCTCGCGAAGTTCGGGCAACGACTCCAACTGTCGTTCACGGTGACTGCTCCGTCGACGGGGCGTGCGTACGTGACGCAGTTCGCGACGTACGCGATCCAGTCGTGGGCAGAAACCGGGGACGGGTCGATCCAGGTTGAGGCGGCGGGGGTGTTGCAGCTCGCGTCGGATGAACGCTTCATCTCACCGACTGCCGCGTCGGGCACGTTCTCCTCCCAGTTCCGCCGGCTCCTCCCAGTGACCCTCACGGGCGCCACTGATGGTGGGCTCGTGGATCGGGGTGTGCCGTCGACGTTCAACTGGGGTGAGGATCGCCTGTCGGCGATGTACGAGCTCGCGGATGCGTGGCCAGCGCGGATTCGAACGGACCCGACCGGGCTGGTGCGAATGCTCCCTGTGCTGCCTGACGCTCCGGTCCCGGCGATCGTGTTCGAGGACGGCGCGGACGGCACTCTCGTCACCGCGCCCCGCTCGGACACGCGGGCGGGCACCGCGAACCAGGTGACCGCGGAATCCGAGGGTGGCATCACTGTCACCGTGTCGCAGTTGAACGGTCCGATGGCGGTGAACGGCCCGTACGGGGTCGTGTCATACCGGTTCTCGTCGGGCGCGTTGACGACTGAGGCTGAGGTGAAAGCCGCAGCGAACGCGAAACTCGCTGACCTGCTCCGCGGCTCCCGGTCCGTCACCGTGACGGCCGCCCCGGACCCTCGCATCGACATCGACGATGCCGTGTCGGTTGTGAACGACAACGCGGACACGTGGGGTTGGGTCGACTCGTACGAGATGCCGTTGACGGTGAATGACGGCCCGATGACCCTGACGGTGAGCGTGCAATGACGAGCGAACTCGACTTCCTCCCGCAGGGCCCCCAGTGGGGGTCGGATACCCGACCTGTGGTGAAGGGTGTCCTGAGCGCGGTGAACGCGGCGACGTTGACGTGTCAGGTGTCCCTGGCGGGTCAGGCGCCCGTGTGGATGCCGTACGTGTGGCAGCAGGGCCTGTCGGCGCGCGTGGGGGAGCAGGTGTGGGTTCAGCGTGACCCGATCAGCGGTCGCGCCGTGCTGTGCCTTGGCCTTGTTGGCGGGGTGCTGTCCGACCCGGCGGCGGGATCGTTGCCGAGGGATGCGGTGGTCGCTTCGACTTCACCCTTCACGGTGACCGTGTCGGGGCAGACGTTCCTGTGCGGTCAGCTTTCCACGTACACCCCGACCGTGGGGGATCGGGTGCTGTTGCACTGGTCGGGCGTTGAGGTGTGGGCGGTCGGGAAGACCGTGGACGCGTCTGGCACTGCCCCGGCCGCTCCTACTGGTCTCTCGGTGACCCGCAACGGGTCGAACGTGTTCGCGACGTGGGACCAGGTTGCGAGGGCGAACCTGTACGTGGTGCAGCGGTCTCTTGATGACGGTGTCACGTGGAATGCGTGGACGGTGTTCATGCCGCAGGCGATCATCCCGATGGAGCAGGGTCAGCGGGCGCTGGTGAGGGTTCAGGCGCTCACGCAGGGGGTGAGCGGTTCCGCGTCGTCCGCTGTGGCGTACACGTGGGCCGCGCCCAACACGCCCGCCCCCTCGTTGCAGACGTTCACGACGACGATCCGTCCCACATGGTCGGGGACGTGGTTCCCGCAGAGTGGGCATTACGGCCTCATGTCGGTTGACGGGGGCAAGCCGGACCCGTATGACATGTTGGTCGGGTCTGCGCTCGGCGAGGGGCCGTTCGAGGGCATGGCCCTGTACGGCGACCAGATCACCCTGCTCGGTGCTGAGTCGATCACGTCGATCGAGCTCACTGTCCGGGCGGACCGCGCGTTGAGCGTGGACGTGCAGGGCGCGACCGAACGCGCCGCCGTCTCTGGCGCCCCTCACCCGGTGGGCGCTGTTGTCACCGTCCCGGCGGTGACCGGTGTGGTGCGCGCGACTCTGCCTTCCTCCATCCGTGAGGCGTTCCGAACTGGCGCGACCGGTTCACTGCGGGTCGTATCCGACACGTTCGGGAAGACCCGCGGCATTTCGACGGCTGACGGCATGGCCCTCAACGTCACTTACACGAAAACGATCTAGGAGAACCTGATGGCGACTGACGTTCGCAAGCACACTGTCCCCGCCGCGGGCGACGCACCCCGCCGGCAGGCGATCCTCGACCTGGGGCTGTCGATCCGTGACGTGATCCCTGTCGCGAACACGACGGCACGCTCCCAGCTCATCACGGCGATGGGTGCGGCGGGGCAGGGCCCGTCGGCTAGTAACCCGGTGCTCGTGTTCCGGGCGGACGCTACCGCCGGGCTCAACCACGAGTACACGACCGACGGCACCACGTGGCGCGTCCTCCGCGCGGTGGACACCGGCTGGGTGGACATCTCCTCCGGTCTCGCGTCGGGGTTCACGGGGGCTGTGCAGGTCCGGAACCTGAACGACATGATCACCGTCCGGTGCTCGAACGTGGTCGGCGCGTTCCCCGAGAAGAGCACATCGACGACGTTCCTGACCATCCCGACCGAGTACACGCCCGCGACGAACCTGCTCGGTGCCGCATACGTCAACTCGCCGATGAACCCCGCAACGATCCTCATGCGTGGTCTCGGCGGGGCGTCGATCATCCACGCGATGGTCGGTGGCGCTACTTCGGCGGCGTTCACGATCACCTACCCGCGCGGCTGACCCGAGCCGCAACCCACTCTCGAGCCCCCGCACGTCGGGGGCTTTGTCGTTCCCGGAGGAGCAGACATGGCCAAGTCAGGCACGCCCGCGCAGGTCAAAGCGAAGTTCAAGACGTGGGGTGACTTCAACTGGTACGGCATGTGCGCCGGCCTCACCCACACGGTCTGCCGGCACTTCGGTTACGTCACGAAGGCCGACACCGCATACCCGTCCGCGAAGGCCGCCTACCAGGCAGCGAAAGCCGCGGGGAAGATCCGGTCGACCGACCCGAAGAAGGCCCCTCGCGGTGCGATCCACTACTGGGCGTACTGGGGGAAGAACTCGCGTGGCGAGATGGGCGATTGGGGTCACGTCGGCGTCGATATGACCGGCGGTGGCCGCGACATCCTCAACGCGACGTCGAAGCCCAACGACCGGTACGGCCTCAACGCGGGCACCTCCACGTTCGCAGAGATCGACGGCCGTGTCGGCACGTACCTGGGTTGGGGGACGACGTACGGACGCGAGTACACCGCCAACATCCTCGACCCCACCCGACCCAAGCCGAGCACCCCCAAGCCCGCTGCAGGCGGCGAACCGAAGCCGGCGACTCCCGCCACACCGATCCAGGAAGAGGACGACGACATGACCGTTTACGTGCAGGCCAAGGGCCAAGACCCCGTCTACGAGATCAAGGACGGCAAGCGCCGGCAGCTGAGTTCCCCCGAGTGGGAGATCATCAAGGGCGCCTTCGAGTTCGCGGGACGAAAGGTCCCGTACTCCAAGGAGAAGCTTTCGCTGAAGGACGTCCTGAGCATCCCTGAAGCGGGCAAGTGATGCGACGGCGGCTCCTACGGCGCACGATCTGGGATGCCGACGCCATCAGCCCGGACGAGTGGAAGTTCCGCAACCTCATGCGGATCGCTCTCCCCGTCTACGACGCGATCGTCGTCGGGGCTGGGGTGTGGGCGATGTTGTGGGGGTCGCCGATCCTTCACCGCCTGTTCCCTGAGCACATGATCGTCCTGCTCGGGGCGCTCCTCTCAGCCGCTGGGATCAGCTGCGCCGTGGGAGTGATCTTCCCGGCCCTGTGGCGTCTCGAGCTGATGTCGAAGGTCGCGCTCGTCGCGCTCCTCGGAACGTACGCGGTGGTCGTCCTGCTGTTCCGCTCGAGCCCGGACCCATCCTCCGCGTTCGTCGTGTTCATCCTGCTCCTCGCGTTGCCGCTCCCGCTGTTCAGGCTCAGCCTGCTCGGGGAGGACATCAAAGAGCGCCGCGAGGAAGAGGCCTGAATGGACCCGCAGCACATCGTCACCATCGTCGTCGCGATCATCGGTCTCCTCGGGATCGTGGTCACGTTCGTCGGCACCCGAGGCAAGACGAAGACCGACGCGAAGACCGCGCTCGACGCTCGCATCGACGCTCGAGTCGCCGAGCAGCTCGAGGGCGCCTGGACGAAGATCGGGTCGCTCGAGGGCCGCGTCAACGAGCTCGTAGAGAAGGACCGGCTCAAGTCGTCCGCGTTCGCCCGCATTCTCCGTGCCATCGCCCGCCAGTGGCCCTCCGACCACGGCCCCGACCTCGACCCATCCGACATCGCCCTCATCGAGGACACCATCCCGCCGACGTGGTTGCGCCGGCAGAAGGAGACATCATGAGCTTCGCTTTCACCGTCGACCCGCTTGTGGTCGTCCAGTTCGTCATCTCGTTCATCCTGCCCGTACTCGTCGGTCTCGTGACTACTCAGGTCACGTCGAGCCGGTGGAAGGCTGTGCTCCTCGCGGGGCTCACCCTGGTCACGTCGCTGCTCGTCGAGCTCGCCCGCACCATCGGTTCCGGTGAGGTGTACGACCTCGGCGTCGCCCTGTTCTCCGCGCTGCCGGCGTTCGTCGTCGCCGTCGCTGGCCACTTCGGCCTGTGGAAGCCGACCGGTGTCGCCGACAAGGCGCAGACGGTCCTCGTGACCGCTGAGGAGGTCTGAGCATGGTGTTCCCTGATTACGTCACGACCCGGGCGGTGACCGCGGGTGGCGCGTTCACCCTCGAATCCGCCGACCTCCTGAAGGTGCGGCTCACGGTCACCGCGTCGAAGTCCCTCGTCCGGGATGAGAACGGTGTCCGCTTCGAACGTCGCCCCCTGACTGCCACGTCCGAGCTCGGATCGGAAGTGTCGATCGCGTTGCCGGTGACGGATCAGGCGGGGTGGCGGGATGCGGGCACGGGTCAGCTGATCGACGTGTCCGCTCCGGACTCGTTCACCCACAAGTACACGGCCCTCCTCGAGCTCATCGACGATCAGGGACGTGTCCTCGCCGGCGGTCAGGTCCGACTCGGGCCGTTCGTCGTCCCGACGGGTGACCTGTCCCCGATCGACCTCGACAAGACGATCCCGACGTCCACGGTGGCGGGGGAGCAGGTCGCTGTCCCCGACCTGTGGGGGCAGCTCGTCGCGGCGGCCGAACAATACGCAGCCCAGACCGCGGCCACTGTCGGGCCCGTCGCAGAGAAGGTCAGCGAACTCGACGAGCTCGCCCCCACGCTGGTCCGCTTCCGCGACCAGAACGGCAACCCCCTCCCCGAGGGTTCGACCACCACCATCGTCATCAACACCGCGACCGGCGAGATCGACGACATCATCTTCGAGGAGGCCTGACCATGGGGTACATGAAAGACTCCACCGGGCGCCGCCTCGACGCTATCGAGGTCCCCGCCCGGACCGAACTCAGCGGAGATGCGGCTTACCGCTCCACGTCCATGCCGACCGATGTGCCGCCGCCCGTGCTGGACATCAACTACGCCGAGCGCATGGCCCTTCACGGCTTCGAGACGCACACGCGTGCCGCCACCGATACGTACACGGACGCGCTCGGTGCAACCCAGACGGCCGTAGCCGACGTGCCCGTGTTCGACCGAGGAGCGCGGTCTGCGTCACAGATACTCGTGCCGCTAGGCCTCAAGCTGTCGCCCGGTGCGATTGTCTCATTCAACCCGAACGCGCTACTCCCCGCGACCGCCGACTACACGATCGTCGTGGATGTCGACCGGGCATCCGGCTACGCCAACAACGGGGCGATCCTGACGTTGGACGACGGCGCGGGAGGTACTCAGCACCGGGTCGTCATCAGCCTGAACTCGAACTATCAGCCGTCCTTCACCGTCCAGGCATCCGGTGCGGTGGTGGTCAATCAGGCTATGGGCAACATCCAGTCGTGGGGCGCTGGCCGTCCGCGTCGACTGGTGCTCGCAGTCAAGTCGGGGGCCTACTTCTACAGCGACACCGGCCTCAAGGACGGCGCATCGACAACGGGCGGATCACCGAGCAAGGCGAGTCTCACGCGCCTGACGCTCGGAAGCGCCGGGTTCGCGGGCTGGATCCGTCGCGTGCAGATCATCCCGAAGGCCCTCACCCGTGCACAGGTGGTCACGCTCGCGGCGGCCCCCGTTCCGCTGGCTTGCTGGGGCGACAGCATGACCGAAGCAGGCTGGCCGAACGGGCTCAGAGAGATGCGGTGGCCCTTCTCGGGGACGTTCAACGGAGGGGTCGGCGGAGAAACCTCCACTCAGATCCGCACGCGAATGCTCGCCGACACGTCACGCACCTCGTGGACCACTGTCATCTGGGCGGGTCGGAACAACTACGCAGACGTCTCCACTGTGCTGGCAGACATCGCCGCAATGGTCGCGAACCTCTCCCACCGGCGCTTCCTCGTACTCTCTGTCACCAACAAATCAGATGGCACGGAGTCCACCGGCTCGCTCGCGCTGCAGCGCATCCTCGCACTGAACGAAGCGATCAGGGATGCGTACCCGGAGCACTACTTAGACATCCGATCGCTCACTGTCGCCGCAAGCGGTGGCGCGGGTGACGCCCCAGCCCCGGCTTGGACGAGCGATGGCCTCCATCCAGCAACGGTGTGGAACACTTTCATCTCCTCCACGGTCGGCGCAGAACTGCGCTACCGCGGATGGTTTTGAGCCCTCACGTATCGCACGCATTTAGTTCAGCCCCCGGCTGCCTCACTAGAGGTGGTCGGGGGCTGTTCTGTTTCAGCGGAGGGTGATCATCCGACTGACGAGGACATCAATCTCATCGCTAACCCAGTTCACGGTTTCCGGCTCTTCCTCGACCCATCCGACGTAGTACGTCGCTCGGTCGCGCCGCTCGCGCGTGATGCGACCGATCCTTTCGCCTCCCAGTCGAACCGACCACTCTCCATCACCGAGTGGGTCGATGGCCGTGACCACCTCACCAGACCGGAACTGAAACGCCTCCCCGGATTCGAGGCGGTCGTGAATGGTCGAGAAGTTCTGAGTCATGAGCCACACCATAGGGGCATGTCTGAGACCAGTGCCAACATCGCTGAATGGCTGACTGGCATCCGATGCTCGCTGCGGAGGAGGGCCCGCCGGGTGTGTGGACAATGCTCGCCCCGTTCGGTGAGGTGTACGGCCGGGTGGAGATCCGCCGGCAGGGCGAGACGGTGTTCTACCGGTCCTGGTTCCGCAACACCGAGCTCATCCAGACAGGGACACTCCGGCAGGCGACCATGCTCGTCCACCGTGCGTACATCGCCACGCTCTCCCCCGGTCCCCCACCTGGCGGCATCTATCCCGACCTGTGGCGCCGCACGCAGCTACCGACCAATAGATAGGCTCTGCAGAATGAGCACTGCCTACGCCAGCCCGCGACAGATGGTCGGCTATTCGGTATTTGGAGCAGCCCTCACATGCGGGCCTGCCATCCTGATCCTGACCTTGAACGCTGGCAGTCTCACACGCTCCGCGATCGCCTGGACGGTACTCCTCTACGGCACAGCAGGACTTGTTGGAGCTATCTTGCGAGCCGTCGCTCACTACACGTCCCATGACCACCTCGACGGGCCCGGCAAACTGCTCGCCGTTACCGCCGCTTCCGGCGCGATGATCGTTGCTGCATGGGGACTCCTCTACGGGAACGTCGACAAGCTGCTTGCATGACGGACGCGGACGAGTTCGAAGCTGGTGCGAACCCTCGGTGCACCCGATGTGGAACGGCCATGCGCGACGTTAATGGCGGGTACGAGTGTGCCTGGGACAGCACCCGCATCGACGTCCCCTGGGTAGAACGCCCCATTGGGTCTGACGACCTGCCGAGCATCTGAACGTGCTGACCGCGAGCTGGGGTGGGTCCGGTTCTACTAAAGCCCACCCCATTCCGCCTCACGCTCCAGGGGCCCTCCTTGTACGATCGAGCCGTGCAGCCCGACGACCGCTTCTATGTGTTCGGCCTCGAATGGTGGCCATTCGACGGGGCGGTCACAGGCGCCTTCATTGCTGCTGCAGCCACCTTCGCGACGATCTACTTCAACCACCGTCGCTTCAAGTCAGCAGATTCAAGCCAACAGGGGCGCCACGAGGACGTCGTTTCGATGACTACGCGTCTCAGCGAACGCGAGCTCCTGAACCGCGACATCCAGCGTGCCGAAGAAGCCCTTGCTAACAACGACGCGAATCACTGGGTCTACGCAGGAGTGATTCTTCGCGAGGTAAACCTCAGCGAACATGCCACCGATGCTGATCGCAGGCGTGCGCGGCATGTGATGAGGGCCTTCAAGGAGCGCGTCACCCCGTCAATATAAGGAGTATGATCATCGATCTAGGTGGCACCGACCGAGAGGCGAATCGGATGACAGGCAGAGCTGATGCTTTCCTGTTCGTGATGGACGTCGATCGTGAGATCGCTGAAACGCTCGGCGAGAGCCCCCTGGCTGATGGGCTCTTGGCGACCTCGAAGCCCCTCCCATCCACCTTCGTCCGGTCGTCACGAAAGAAGGTCTGGGCGACGCGGTCTAGCGACAGTGGGCGCTCAGCCTCAGATGTGAGTCAGCGGGCTAAAGGCCGGTTCCTCGAATTGCCCAGCTTGGATCTCTTCTGGCCAGGTCTGTTTATCGCCCATGGCGAGCCCCCTCAGGATACGACGATCCTCCCCGAACCGAGCACACACCCGAAGCGCACCGGTGCCTAACGGACGCAAGGCGCGAAGAAGGTCGTTCACCAGTCTTTTATGACGGCACACGCGACCACAAAGTCGCGGTCTTCCATTCCGATCGGAGGTTTCGCGACGCTGACGCGTCGGAAGCCGGCAGGTTGGTAAAGCCGCTCGTACACAATCTCTTGGGCGTCGACAACGAGAAACCGGCCGGCGACCAACGATCTAGCCTGTGCGACCTTCGCCTTAGCCTCATCGAGCAAGACAGACCCTGGGAGCTGAGCTGCGGTGTAACGGTCGGACCTCGCCAGCTCCGCAATCGAATATGCTCCTGTCACCTCCAACGGAATGTTGCCCATGAGCTTGGTCCGCGCCGAGTTGCTGGCCTGGGTCAGATCGAGAGAGGTCATTCCGATTGTGAAGAAGCCCGCGACATCGATGTCCGACGGCTCACAAGGAGTGATAGCAACATACGTCCGGCTGTGCCCGTGCGCTTCGTAGTTCGCGACTCCGCCGCGAGCAAACTTCTGGAGATGCTCGGACCGAGAACATTCGAATTCCGCGAGGCGTTCGAGCACGCGCCCTTGGAGGGTCGAGTACCGCTCGTCGCTGAGGCTTGCGAGCGCGACTATGTCGTACTCGATCCGCTCAGCGGTCAACGCGCGGAGCGGTGACGGACCAGAGCCTCGAGAGCGCCCAGGCGATCTGAGTGAGCATCACGATAGTGGCTACGGAAACCGGCCGACGCGAGGGGCGCACTGCCGTGGCTCGCGAGGTTCGCCAATTGCTCGACGCCCTCGTCGGTCAGCACATACGCTGCCCCGATAGCTTCAGATGCCATGTCGTTATTACCTCGCTGGTCGGTCGCTCGAACCACAGGGTTCTCGCGCTGAGAACATACTATGGCAGATTAGCCATAGTCACCTGTAAAGGCGCACGGAACCGGCGCGAGGCGCTTACGCGAACGAGTCCAGCAAGCATGCCGCGCACTCAGCGAGGCATCGATATTGGAGTGAAGCCCGCCTGCGGTGAACCGATCTGCAGCTTCACCAGCGCGGAACGCGTTCCAAGTACGAGCAGTGGGTGACAGCGTTCGTGCGCTTCCCGGTCACCTCAACCGGTCGGTAGCAGGTATCTGCGTCGCAGGCGCTCCGTCGATCGAGATGCCGGTGAGCGTCGATCTGTACGCTCGGGTCCATGATGCAGCGGCGGTGGCAGACCCTGACCGAGTGGCCTCTCCTCGCCTCGTCGGTGCTCTTCCTGGTCGCTTACGCCTGGCAGGTCATCGGAGAGCTGCAGGGTGCGGTGAACGCGGTGGCCGAAGCGGTGATCTGGGTGACGTGGGCGCTGTTCCTCATCGACTACGTCGCGAATCTCGCGCTCGCGCCAAAGGCGAGGCGATGGCGCTGGTTCTACACACACCTGTTCGACCTTGCAATCGTCGTGCTACCTATGCTCAGACCGCTTCGGATCCTTCGGCTGGTGACCCTCCTCTCTGTTATCCAGCGGACCGCCGGGAATGCGATCCGCGGCCGGATCATCCTCTATGTGTCCAGTGCGTCGGCACTCCTCGTCTTCGTGGCTGCGCTCGCGGTGCTCGACAGTGAACGGGGCCACGGTGGCGGTATCCAGACCTTCGGCGACGCCGTTTGGTGGGCGTTAGCCACCGTCACAACTGTCGGATACGGTGACCTCTCTCCCGTGACCGCTGAGGGTCGGCTGATAGCGGTCGGTCTCATGCTCGGCGGCATCGCCTTGCTCGGTGTAGTGACAGCGACGCTCGCGTCGTGGATCGTCGAGCGCGTCGCTGAGCACGACGCGGAGACGGACGCCGCGACGGTCGGCCACATCCGTGCTCTCGAGTCGAAGATCGACGAGTTGCAGTCGATGATGCGAGCTCAGGACTGAATCGCCGGCGGGCGTGTAGGCAGCCGAACAAGCGCGCTCGTCCTCCGCAGTGCGCGGGGTCGCCGCCGTCCCCTCTTGAGCGGCGTTCCGCTCAGCCCCACCGCTGGTCGGTAGCGATTCGTCATTACCCGGTGAGGAGCTGCCAGCCGGCTGAAACGATCGTGTTGAGCCGATCCCGAACGGCTAGGTTCAATTCATGATTGACCCGGGGGTAGCCGCAAGGCCGAAGAAGCCCAATATTCCAGCACTGATCCTTCTCGGCGTGGGGAGCATCATGCTCCTTATAGGACTTGTCGGGGCACCAGCTGCACGACGCGCTGCCGAGGAGGATGCGTCTGCCGCCACTCTCAGCAACGCCGTATTTGCCGATGCGCTCGCTGTCAGCGGTTACGAGACTGTCGGGCCAGATCTCACCGGGGTCTGGCTCCTCTACGGGGTAGCGGGCTTCGGCGTACTAGCGGTCCTCCTGGGGCTCGCCGCTTTCGCATTTCGCCGATAGCAAGTCCCGCGTAGATGCGCGGCACTTGCTTCGCGGCGCACCCAGCGATCTATGGGAGCTCGTCGACTGCGCCCACCCACACCCAGCAGCGGTGCTCCCGACCGTCCACGGTGAACGTGATCCCAACAGCCGAGGGAGTCCACCGCGCGGCGACAGCATCGACACGAACGGGCGTCTCACCGAACCGCACCCAGGCTTTCACCTTCCGCCGTGGCTTCGGGTCGACGGTCAGCGGGACCTCGTCGAGTCGGAGCTCATCGGGGGTGAGCGACTGCAGGGGAGCGTCCCGTGCGGTGACTTCCAGTGCCCGTTCGTTCATGCGCGCGTCGACCGCGGTGGCGTATCGCCTGTTCGTGCCCAATGCCGGATGACCCTTCCTCCGGCCGAGAGCATTCCACGGTCCGCCGACACCGCCGCTGCGCTGATGCCAATGGTGCGGCACCGCCGCCTCCTCCCGGGGGAGGCGGGGGCGCCTTCCGGTGACCGCTCCCCAAACATGCGGCTTGCGGAACCACCCCCCGTGGACCGGAATCGTACGCCCGCACCCGGCAGCACTCAAGACCGCGGCGCGTGGGAAGCTGTCCTCGTGTTCACTCCTGACGAGTTCGACGCCGGCACCCAGCCGGAATGCCCTTCATGCGGCACGGTGATGCGTGACGTGGATGGTAGCTATGAGTGCGCGTGGGACGGCACCACTATCGGCCTTCCTTGGGTCGAGCGCCCGTCAGCAGCTGACAGGCTGCCGTCCCTCCACGAGGGTGACTAGCCGTGTCGGTAGAGCCATCTGAGCCTGCGGTCTCGCTTACGGTCATGGCTGAGACTCTGGGCGTCTCGTATCAGGTCATGCTTCGCCTCGCGCGTGAAGGCGAGATCCCTGCGTTCCAGGTTGGGAACCGGTGGCGCATGTTCCCGAGCGAAGTGCTCGCTCATCTAAGAGCAAAGGCGCGCACCGGTGCGGAGGAAGAGGCCCCGCTGATCCCGCGACGCGCCTCAACACGAGCGCACGGCCCTGACAGTCCAGGCGTGCAGAACATGAACGACGTCGACCAGTTCCTCCGGAAGATCGACCCTCACGACCGTTTCACGCGCGAGGAGACAATCGAACGGCTCAAGAGCGCCGGTTTCATGTGACGAAGAAACCCCTCGGACTGATCAGGTCCGAGGGGCTTCGCCGTACGGAACGGCTCAGTCTTTCGGGTTGACATCCTTCTTGCAGAGGATCTTCGCGTTTGCCCACACGGCGGTGACTGCGTCGGAGTTCGGCGAGACGACCGAGAGGCGCAAGCGCATGGCGTCGGTGACGTTCAGGCTGATGGCGGTGGGTTTCCCCAGCTTGAGCGGGACGGATCCCTTCGATGGTGTGGTGCTATCGACGGTGATGTAGCTGGTTCCGGAACTGTCGGAAGGCGATGAATCGTCTGTGCCAGCAAGGGCAGAGAACTGCTTGCACTGGAACGAGAGATTGAACTCCGACCACGACGTCCGGTCATTCTTCGAGCTCCCGGCAATGGCCTCGGGGTAATAGACGCCTGCCATCGTGGCTGCCTGAGCGTACGGCTCGTACCAGCCGTAGCTTGCTTTCGAGTCGACCGTCTTCTGCCCGGCTAGCGGGAACCACTGCCAGACGACTGTGCTGCGGCTGCTTGTCGACCGGCTGAGATCCTTGCCGGCCGTCGTGCCGGGGTAGACGATGCGGTAGGTCGTCGTCCCAAGGCCCACAGCCTTCACCTTCGCGGCGAAGGTCTGCTTCGAGGTCACGGTCGGCGTTGCGCTCAGCGTCCGCCAAGTCGCCCCCGCCTTCACCTGAACGGTCAGCTTCTTGCCTTTCAGGTTTGCGGATGCTCGACCCGACAGGACGATGACCTTCCCCGCGGTGACCGTCCCGCCACTGGCGGCAGCGATCTTGCCAAGCACCACCGTGGTCCGTTCGGCGGCCGAGGCAGGGCTCGGAGCCGCCAGAAGACCGAAACCGACCGCAGCGGCGATGACCGCGACCCCTACTCGCGATCGCGTGAACGCTGATTTGCGCATTAGTTCTCCCCAGAACATGCGGGGCCCCATGACCCCGCGCGTTCGAAGCATAGGGGCGTGACGAGCTGGTGAGCCAGCATCAGTTTCGAACAGGTCCCGACCTACTCGTCATCACATGAGTGCGGCCGCCGACCAGTTTTGTCACCTCCACCGATTGCCGATCCTCATTGGATCTCGGCCGGGCTTACTCGCTCCGCCGGAAACCGCGCACATTGACTACCGGCGTCGGCTCGTCGGTCAGCTGACGCAATCGGATCGCGATGCGGCCGGAGATCTGCGTGCGGTCCATACCCAGCCGAGGAATCGCGTCTCGTGCGGCTTCGGCCAGGTCGGCGTACATCCCTCGCAGTTCCAGGTATGCGTCTGCCAGCCCCGCGGGGCTACCATCCTCCAACCAAAGTCGAACCCTGCGCGTCGCGGCAAGTCTTCCCTCATGCCATGCCCTCGTCGACGCCGCCAGACGCTCATCGGACGGTTCCAGTTCATCAATGCGTTGCCACCACCGCGGTCCCTCCTTCTCGACCAGCTGATCAAAGGCCTGCTGGTTGCGCAATTGCTCCTCCAGGAGCTGGAGGCCCGGACCCGGGTCGGTCCGGCACAGCTCGCGAAGCACTTTGTCAGCCGTTGACCACGGGATGACCCAGCCATCCTGTTCCCGGAATGCAGCCGGATCCGATGTCAAGAAAGTGGGCGAGACGCCGCACTGCGCTCCGAGTCGCTCGGCGTCGCGGACAAGGAGGACGCCTACGACGGTCGAGAACTCCGCAATATCCGCATCGACGTATCGATCGAGGAGCGTAGCCGCGATGTCCCCGATATGGGTCGGAGGGCTGGGTTCGGAAACTCTCTCCCACCGCTCGACTCTCGCCAGGTACTCTCCGCGTTCCGACCACCGGACTCTGCAGCGAGAAGCAGGAGCCCATTCGGCAGCGCCCGCCTTGTCCCGGTCGAGGTGCTGTATTCGTATGCGCTTGGGGTTGCCAGCAGGAACTGTCAGGAGTTCAACCCTGCGCCAACGCCGTGGCTTGGGATCCCAGTAGAGCCACTCCGAACCCTCGTCGCGTTCAGTCATCGAGTTCGCCATGGCAAGAGCTTTCCAGCTTGAGTGTGGGAGCGCGCGGTGCTCCTCAGTCCGCCCGCAGTCCGCAACGCGTCCGCGGAAAACGCGATGTCCCGCAACCACGCCCAATCCCGGGCAACTCAGACAATTGATGCTTGACCGGGGTTTTCAACGCTTGCCAACGACAGCCAGCTGGCCGCGACTTCCGTGCGTTCAGAACCCGGCGTACAGGCCGGCCCATTCGCCCCTCGTACGTCGAGGCGTCCTAGCCCATGAAGGTTTCCGGGGGTGGAGTCAGCCAGATGAGGTCCACTCCGCCGTCGTCGCTACGCGTCCTCGCGGCGATCGAGAAGTTCGCCTCACGAGTGGCGGCGGCCGACTCCGCCCACTCCATGACGTCTCGAGGTGTTGCGTCGTCGACGTCGAAGGCCGCGATGCGAAGCCCGGGGCCAACAAGCATCACGCGGTAACCGACCGCGTAGTCCTCGGAGCGCGCATCGCGCTCATCGACCTGTTGCACCTTCATGGTCAGCGCGAGGTCGTGCCCGCCAGGTCTTCGCCCTCGTCGACCGACGCGCCGGAGTCGTCGCCGGCGAGCGCCAGTGCGGCGGCTCCGATGATGCCCGCGTTGTTGCGGTGCACGGCAGGGACGATCTCGGTCTTCAGATCCAGCAGGGGCAGGAATTTGTCGGCGTGCTTGGAGACGCCGCCACCGACGACGAACAGGTCGGGGGTGAAGAGGAACTCGAGGTGGCTGTAGTACTGCTGCAGGCGCTCGGCCCAGGCATCCCATTCGAGTTCTTCGCGCTCCATCGCCGAGTACGCGGCGAAGTGCTCGAAGTCCTTCTTGTGGCCCGGGCGGTGCAGGTGGCCGAGTTCCGTGTTCGGGACGAGGACGCCCTTGTAGATCATGGCGGTGCCGATGCCGGTCCCGAGGGTCGTGAGCAGCACGACCCCGTCGCGGTCCTTCGCAGCGCCGTACCGCATCTCGGCGACGCCGGCGACGTCGGCGTCGTTGGCGAAGTGGATCTGGCGGCCGAGACCCTTCTCGAAGAACGCCTCGGCCTCGAAGTCGATCCAGGTGTGCGCGACGTTCGCGGCCGACAGTGTGCGGCCGTTCTTCACGATCGCGGGGAACGCCACACCGAGGGGGATATCGTCGTCCGTCACCTCGAGCTTCTCCAGAACCTCGGTCACGGCCTTCAGGACATCATCGGGCTCGGCGCCCTTCGGTGTCGGGACCTTGATGCGGTCGGTGAGGAGCTTTCCCTGCGAGAGGTCGACGAGGGCACCCTTGATGCCCGTCCCTCCGATGTCGATGCCGACGGCGGTGGTGGCGGTCCCAGTCATGCATTCGAGCCTAGTCCGACCGCGGCAGCCCGGACGTAGGCCTCTGGCGGACCCGTCCGTAGGATGAACCGCACGAGGCCGAGGAGGACCCCATGAGCGACGCCGACAAGTACTGGTACAACCTGAAGACGGGTGAGGTCCAGCAGGGCTTCGAGTCTCCGGCGGTCGATCGCGCCGGTCCGTTCGACACCGCCGAGGAAGCGGCTCGTGCCCCGGAGATCATGCGGGAGCGTTCGCGCAGGTGGGCCGCAGAGGATGCCGCCGAAGACGAGTGAGCAGGCGCCGCGTCGCGTGACGGCGTCGCGGCTTCGGACCGCTAGTCTGGCAGTCGGCTCGGCACCGGGAAGGATGCGATGGACAAGCAGCGTGACTTCGTTCTGAGGACGATCGAGGAGCGGGGGGTCAAGTTCATCCGGCTGTGGTTCACGGATGTGACGGGGACCCTCAAGTCGGTCGCCATCGCCCCCGCCGAGGTGGAGGGCGCGTTCGCCGAGGGCCTCGGGTTCGACGGTTCCGCGATCGAGGGGCTGACGCGTTCCTACGAGTCCGACCTGCTGGCTCATCCGGACCCCGCCACGTTCCAGACCCTGCCGTGGCGCGGCGAGATCGATCCCACGGCGCGCATGTTCTGCGACATCACGACGCCCGACGGGCAGCCGGCAGTTGCCGACCCGCGCAACGTGCTCAAGCGCGCACTGGCCAAGGCCGGGGACGCGGGCTTCACGTTCTACACGCACCCCGAGATCGAGTTCTACCTGCTCAAGTCGTCGTCGTTCGGTCCTGAGGGTCCCGAGCCGGTCGACTCGGCAGGCTACTTCGACAACGTCCCCGGCGGCACCGCGCACGACTTCCGTCGTCGGTCGGTGCGGATGCTCGAGGACCTCGGCATCTCGGTCGAGTTCAGCCACCACGAGGGTGGGCCCGGTCAGAACGAGATCGACCTCCGCTACGCGGACGCTCTGGCGACTGCGGACAACATCATGACCTTCCGCACCGTCGTGAAGGAGGTCGCGATCGAGCAGGGCGTCTACGCCACGTTCATGCCGAAGCCCCTCAGCGGCAAGCCCGGCAGCGGGATGCACACGCACATGTCCCTCTTCGAAGGTGACATGAACGCGTTCTACGAAGAGGGTGCGCAGTACCAGCTCTCCAAGACCGGTCGACAGTTCATCGCGGGCCTTCTTCGTCACGCGAACGAGATCTCGGCCGTCACGAACCAGTTCGTGAACTCGTACAAGCGCCTCTGGGGCGGCGACGAGGCCCCGAGCTTCGTCTGCTGGGGCCACAACAATCGCTCCGCGCTCGTGCGCGTGCCGATGTACAAGCCGAACAAGGGACAGTCCACGCGGGTCGAGTACCGCGCGCTGGACTCGGCGGCGAACCCCTACCTCGCGTACGCGCTGATGCTCGCGGCCGGCCTCAAGGGCATCGAGGAGGAGTACGAGCTTCCCCCCGAGGCCGAGGACAACGTCTGGTCGTTGACGGATGCCGAGCGCCGAGCCCTCGGCTACGGTCCGCTGCCGTCGAGCCTGGACCACGCCCTCGAGTACATGGAGGAGTCCGAGCTCGTGGCGGAGACCCTCGGCGAGCAGGTCTTCAACTACGTGCTGCTGAACAAGCGTCGCGAGTGGCAGGAATACCGGTCGCAGGTCACGCCCTTCGAACTGCAGAAGAACCTCGAGATGCTCTGAGGCCATGGCCTCGATCGAGCGACGGGCTGCGCTCACCGATCTTGCCCGTGCGGGGTTCTCGGACCTCGCATCGTCCTCCGACGCGTTGGACGAGCTGAGCGAGCTGAGCGGCATCGCCCGTACCGATCTCGTCGTGGCTGCGCAGCGGGCGGCGGACCCCGACGGTGCGGTGCAGGCATGCGTGCGGATCGGTCGGCGTGCCCCCGACGCCCTGACGCATGTGCTCGCCGAGGCTGGCGACGTCGCGTGGTCCCTGCTCGGGGCTTCCTCGGGCTACGCCGACTTCTTCCTGCGTCATCCCGAGGAGCTCGTGCACCTGATCGGCGCGGGACGGATGCTGCCCTCGGGGCGCACCATGCGGGAGAGCCTCTTCGAATCCGTCGGGGCGGACGCCGACGGGTTCGCCGCGGCATCCGATGAATCCGCGTGGATCGCTCTGCGTGTCCGTTACCGCCGGCTCGTGGCGCTCGTCGCCGCCTACGACCTCGCTTCCGACGATGCCGCCGACGTACTGCCGGAGGTCGCGGCGGCGCTGGCGGATGCCGCGGGCGCGGCCCTCGACGCCTCGCTGTGCGCCGCTCGCGCTCGCGCGGCGACGATGTTCCCGCGTGACGAGGTCGCTGTGACGCGCCTCGCGGTCATCGGCATGGGGAAGACCGGCGCGCGCGAACTGAACTACGTCAGCGACGTCGACGTCATCTTCGTCGCCGGGGTGGCCGAAGGAGCGGAACTCGCGGAGGGCCGCGCGGTCGACATCGCGACCCGTCTCGCGGCGCTGACGATGCGCGGCATCTCGGACGTCGAGATCGAACCGCCCCTGTGGGAGGTCGACCCCAACCTCCGGCCCGAAGGCAAGCAGGGAGCCCTCGTCCGCACCCTCGACTCGCACCTGTCGTACTACGCGCGGTGGGCGAAGAGTTGGGAGTTCCAGGCGCTTCTGAAGGCGCGTGCCCTCGCCGGGGATCTGGAACTGGGGGAGCGGTACTGCGCCGCGGTGCAGCCGCTCGTCTGGACGAGCAGCGCCCGGGAGAACTTCGTCGACAGCGTCCAGCGGATGCGTGAGCGCGTCACGGACCACATCCCCTCAGACGAGGTCGCCCGGCAGCTGAAGCTCGGGCCCGGCGGCATCCGCGACATCGAGTTCACCGTCCAGCTGCTGCAGCTGGTCCACGGCCTGTCGGACGAGGGCATCCGTCAGCAGAGCACCCTGGGTGCCCTGGTCGCCCTCGTCGGGGAGGGATACATCGGGAGAACGGATGCCGCGGCCTTCGGCCAGCACTACCGCACCCTCCGCGTCATGGAGCACCGCCTGCAGCTGCGGCGACTGCAGCGTACCCACCTCATGCCGACCACCGACGACGAGCTGCGCGTCCTGGCCCGAGCGACCGGGCTGGCGACGGATGCCGCTGGGATCGGAGCCGTGTGGGAGCGCATCAAGCTCCAGGTGCGGGAGATCCACATCCGGCTGTTCTACCGCCCGCTCCTGTCGGCGGTGGCGGCGCTGCCCGCGGACGAACAGGGCGCCCTGTCGTCCGCTCAGGCGCATGACCGGCTTGCGGCGATCGGATTCCGAGACCCGGCGGGGACGCTTCGCCACATCGGAGCGCTCACGAGCGGACTGAGCCGGAAGGCCACCATCCAGCGCCACCTCATGCCCGTCATGATCCGCTGGTTCGCCGACGGGGTCGATCCGGACTACGGCATGGTCTCGTTCCGGCGCATCAGTGAACGCCTGGGCGACACCCCCTGGTTCCTGCGGATGCTCCGCGACTCCTCTGGTGCGGCGGAGCGTCTGACCCACGTGCTGTCGGGCTCACGGTATGCCGCCGATCTCATGGAGTGGATCCCCGAGGCGGCTGCCTGGCTCGACTCCTCGGAGCAGCTGCGACCGAGGTCCGGGTTCGCGCTGCAGCAGGAGGCGCGCGCGATTCAGGCGCGCCACGAATCGATAGGCGACGCGATGCGCTCGGTGCGCGCGCTGCGTCGCCGCGAGCTCCTCCGCCTCGCCCTCGGGGGACTGCTGGGCGAGCTGACGATCGCCGAGCTCTCGCAGGGTCTGACGTCGATCAGCGAGGTGACGATCCAGGCGACCCTCCGCGCGGTGTGGCGCGAGGTCGTCCCGCCCGAGGACGACGCGCTGGACTTCGCGGTGATCGCGATGGGGCGCTTCGGGGGAGCCGAGCTCGGCTTCGGCTCCGATGCCGATGTCATCTACGTCTACGACGCCAACGGCGTGCCGGCGCAGCGGGCGCAGGAGCTCGCGCTCAAGATCGTCCAGGGGCTGCGCACCCATTCGGAGGATCAGCGCGCGCCGTTCGATCTCGACGCGGGTCTTCGCCCGGAGGGGCGGAACGGCCCGATGGTGCGATCGCTCGACTCCTACGCGGAGTACTACCGCCGGTGGTCGCTGTCCTGGGAAGCGCAGGCGCTGTTGCGTGCCCGCGGGGTCGCCGGAAGCGTCACGCTGATCGGCCGCTTCATGGCGCTGGCGGACGACCTCCGGTACCCGCTTCATCCCGATTCGCAGGGTCTGCGCGAGATCAAACGGATCAAGGCGCGGGTCGAGAACGAGCGACTGCCGCAGGGGGTCGATCGGTCGCGGCACCTGAAGCTCGGGCCGGGCGGACTCAGCGACGTGGAGTGGCTCGTGCAGCTCCTCCAACTGCAGCATGCCGCCGACGTCGAGGGTCTCCGGACCACGTCGACCACCACCGCCCTCGAAGCCGCCCGCAGCGCCGGATTGGTTCCGGATGATGCGGCCGAACGTCTTGCCGAGGCATGGTGGCTCGCCAGCCGGCTCCGGTCGGCCAACACGCTCCTCTCCGGCCAGACCAGCGACGTGCTGCCGAGCGATCGTGGCAAACTCGACGGCATCGGCAGACTCTTGGAGTATGAGCCGCGCTCCGCCACGCAGGTGGAGGAGGATTGGCTGCGTACCGCGCGTCGGGCACGTCGCGCCTTCGAGAATCTCTTCTACGGCTGAGTGCCGATCACACCGAAAGGCACCCCCATGTCCGTTGGACTGCTGGCCGTCGTCGACGACATCCTGAGCGCCGCCCTGAAGGCCTCTTCCAAGACAGCCGGTGTCGTCATCGACGATGCTGCCGTGACGCCCCAGTACGTCCAGGGGGTCACGCCGGCTCGGGAGCTCCCGATCGTGGCGAAGATCGCGCTCGGCTCGCTCGTCAACAAGTTCCTCATCATCATCCCGATCGCGCTCGTCCTGACGGCGTTCGCCCCGCAGGTGCTCCCTTTTCTGCTCATCCTGGGAGGAGCGTTCCTCTGCTTCGAAGGCGCTGAGAAGGTGCTCGAGTGGTTCGGGTTCCACATGCACGCCGAAGAGGAGGAGGAGCGCGACGAGAAGAAGCTGGTCCTCGGCGCCGTCCGCACCGACCTCATCCTGTCGAGCGAGATCATGCTCATTGCGCTTGACAGCCTCGAGGAGGACCTCGGGGTATGGCAGACCCTCTCCATCCTGGCGGTCATCGCCCTCATGATGACCCTCCTCGTCTACGGCGCCGTCGCACTGCTGGTGAAGATCGACGACATCGGATTGAAGATGGCGAAGAGCTCGATCAAGCGCGTGCGCCACAACGGCGCCCGGATCGTACGCTCCATGCCTGCGGTGTTCCGTGCCATCAGCATCCTCGGCACCGTCGCCATGCTGTGGGTCGGTGGACACCTCGTGCTCGAGAACGTGGGCAAGGTCGGTTGGCACTGGACGACGGACCTGCTGCACGGTGTGGAGCATCTGCTCGAGGCCGCCGGGCCCGTCATCGTGTGGATCGGCGAGACACTCGTGTCCGCCGTCGCCGGTCTGCTCCTCGGGCTCGTCATCGTCGGAGTCATCCTGCTGATCGGACGCCTGCGCGGCAAGGACCGGGGACACACGAAGACCGAGACGCCGGCAGCCCACTGAGGCTGTCAAGGGGGCGTGGTCCCGGTGTGGGGGAGCGTAGCGTCCGAGGATGACGAACCACCACGATTCCCCCTCCGGCGAACCCACACCCGCGACGGATTCACCCCAGTCCCAGGTCGATGGGGTCGACCGGGACACCGCCTACAGCCCCGGCAGTGAGACCGAGACGCAGCAGAAGCAGGGCGAACATGTCTCCGACGACGTCGACGGCGACATCGACGCGTCGCAGGTCCAGGTCGCACCGGGCACGGGTGGCCCCGACGACGTCGGCGACATCGAGGTGGATCCGAAAGACATCAACCTGCCGGGCTTCTGACGTCGTTATCCGATCGTTCGGTGACGGTGCATCATTCACCTATACGTTCGAGGAATGACACCTCAGAGAGCGGTTCGACCGCAGATCGGAAGACGTACGGCGGCGGCATCGATCGCTCTCCTCGGGGCGCTGGCTGCCAGCGGATGCGCCCCTACAGGGACGAGCGGCGGGGCACCCGCACCCAGCGATTCGGCCGTGCCGCCGTCCTCAGCCGGTGCGTCATCGGCTGCACCCGCTCCGTCGCCCTCGCCGTCCGTATCCGCCGGCGCTGAGCCTGTGGTCCTAGACTCGACCGAATGGGGCGAGCTGGTCTCGGAATGCGTCAGCGCGAGCATGCCGGATCAGCCCCTCACCGTAGATGAGGACAGCGCGCTCGTCGTGCGGCGCACCGTGACGCCGGAATGGTTCGTCTACGTGCCCGCCGAGACGGAGGACGGGTACCTGTGCACATTGTCGGGAGAGACGGATGCCCCGGTGGTCCAGTCATGGGGAACCTCCCTGCGGCCCACCGGTGATGAGCTTCAGCGATGGCTGACGACCAACGACAACGAGGGTCTCTGACGCACGTCGTCACCTCCCGGGCGACGCAGAAGAGCCCGCCGGCGTCCTGCCGGCGGGCTCTTCTCGATCGTGGGATCAGACCCCGAAGTACAGCTCGTACTCGAAGGGGTGCGGGCGTGCCGCGATCGGCTTGATCTCGTTCTCGATCTTGTACTCGATCCACGTCTCGATGAGCTCGGGCGTGAACACGTTGCCGCGGGTGAGGAACTCGTGGTCGGCCCGCAGAGCCTCGAGCGAGTCGAGGAGCGAGTTCGGGACCTGCGGGATGTTCTTCGCTTCCTCGGGCGGCAGCTCGTACAGGTCCTTGTCGACCGGCTCGTGCGGCTCGATGCGGTTGATGATGCCGTCCAGGCCGGCCATCATCTGCGCCGCGAAGGCGAGGTACGGGTTACCGGAGGCATCCGGAGCGCGGAACTCGATGCGCTTGGCCTTCGGGTTCGAGCCGGTGATCGGGATGCGGATCGCAGCCGAACGGTTGCCCGCCGAGTAGACCAGGTTGACGGGAGCCTCGTAGCCCTTGACCAGTCGCTTGTACGAGTTGATCGTCGGGTTCGTGAAGGCGAGGACCGCGGGGGCGTGTGCGAGCAGGCCGCCGATGTACCAGCGAGCGGTGTCCGAAAGCCCGCCGTAGCCCTTCTCGTCGTAGAACAGCGGCTTGCCGTCGAGCCACAGCGACTGGTGCGTGTGCATGCCGGAGCCGTTGTCGCCGAAGAGGGGCTTGGGCATGAAGGTCGCGACCTTGCCCCACTCCTCGCAGGTGTTCTTGACGATGTACTTGAACTTCAGGATGTCGTCCGCCGAGTGCACCATGGTGTCGAAGCGGTAGTTGATCTCCTGCTGGCCACCCGTGCCCACCTCGTGGTGCGAGCGCTCGAGCACGAAGCCGGACTCGATCAGCTTGAGGGTGATGTCGTCGCGGAGGTCGGCCGTCTTATCGACCGGGCTGACCGGGAAGTACCCACCCTTGTACGGCGTCTTGTTGGCGAGGTTTCCGCCTTCTTCGACGCGACCGGTGTTCCACGCGCCTTCCTCGGAGTCGACGGAGTAGAAGCTCGAGTTCTGCTTCACCTCGTAGCGAACGTCATCGAAGATGTAGAACTCCGCCTCGGGCGCGAAGAACGCGGTGTCGGCGATGCCGGTGGAGGCGAGGTACTTCTCCGCCTTCTTGGCGACCTGGCGCGGGTCCTTGTGGTAGATCTCGCCGGTGCGCGGGTTGTAGATGTCGAAGATCATGACGAGCGTCTTCGCCTCGCGGAACTGGTCCAGGTAGGCCGTCGTGACATCCGGGATCAGCTGCATGTCGGACTCGTGGATGTTCGCGAAGCCGCGGATCGAGGAGCCGTCGAAGAGCTGGCCGACCGTGAAGAACTCCTCGTCAACGGTCGAGGCCGGGATGTTGAAGTGCTGCTGGACACCAGGCAAATCCGTGAAACGGATGTCGAGGAACTTGACGTCCTCGTCCTTGATGAAAGCAAGCACCTCGGAAGAATCTTTGAACATGGAGTCTCCAAGATCGGGTGCGATGTCGACGCCCGTCGGATCAGGCGCTCCTCGAACCTATCGGGAAGCAGTTGCTCGGCAGTGTCCCCGATGTTTCGAGGATGTTACGTGGGCGCGATTAGTCTGAAGCGGTGACCTCGTCCTCGCCCGATCATCCCGGAGAACGGTTGGGCCGTCCCGCCACCGGCCGCGGCAGTATCGGTCGCCCCGGTCGTCGTATCGGCGCGCTCTTCATCGACTACGCGGCAGCGACCATCCTGGCGACTGCGTTCTTCGGATACGACCAGTTCGCTCTGCCCGAGAAGGCCGGGTGGACACTGTTCGCGCCGATGATCGTCTTCGCCGTTCTGCAGGTCGTCTTCATCCCCACGATCGGGGGAAGCCCGGGGCATCGCATCCTGGGGATGCGCGTCGAATTGGCCCGCGGTGCATGGCCGGGCCTGTGGCGCCCGATCGTCCGCACGGCCTTGCTCGTCGTCGTTCTGCCGGCGGTCATCTGGGACGCCGATCAGCGCGGACTCCACGACAAAGCCGTCGGCACCGTCCTCGTCAGAGGCTGAACCGGGTCAGCGAGGCCGCTGCGCCCGGGCGCGCGCCGGATCGATCCCCTTGGGGATCGGAAGCGAGGTCACCGACTGGGAGACCGATTCGATGCGCTTGACGACGGCGGCGAGTGTCGCACGGTCGACGTTCTTGGGCAGCGACTTGATCGTCTTGGCGAGTTTGGAGATGTGGATGTCGCCCTCGCCGTCGCCGACGTAGAGGACCTCGACGTGGATCCCGGATGCCACCCGCGAGACCTTCTTGCGCTCGTCGTTGATGAGCCGCGTCAGGCGTCCACGGGCTCCCTCGCCGATGATGACCACACCGCCGCGCCCGACGGCGCGGTAGACGGCATCCTGCGTTCGGGGGTTCACGCCGACCGGCATCTCCGAGGTCACCCAGCTGCGGCCGAGGCCCGTCGACAGGACGTGTCCCACGGCTCCGGGCATCCCGTCGAGCTTGCGGTACATGACGCGCGTCGACAGGCGGGTCAAGAGGACCATCGCCAGCAAGATACCCATGAGAAGGCCGCTCACGCCCCAGAGGATGACGCTCCAGATCTCCACCGGCGGCACGAGGAAACCGATCCCGATGCCCACTCCGATCCCGATGAGGACCGCGCCGATGAGCGCCCACGGCAGCCAGCGGAACTCGCTCTGCGTGAACGTGTAGAGCGAGCGGATCTGCGAGAAGAATCCGGGGCGTTTCTCAGGTGCGGTACTGCGGGATGCCATGTGCTCAGCCTACCTTCGCGCCCCGCAGACTTCTTCACACTGTCGAGCGGATGCCGGCTGTCCACCGGCCGCCAGGCTGGGCCGTCCGCACCCTGACCGGCTTCCCAGGCTGGAGGGATGGACCCCGTCACTCTCGAGACGCCCGCAGCCCTCCGCGATCTCACACTCGCGGAGGCACCGTTCGCCGGCGTCCTCCGAGCCGGAGAACCTCTCACCGTCTGGGTGGACGCGGTCGACGTCGCGGCCTCACCGGCGTGGGCGGCGCTGAACACGGAGCACATCCTCGCTCCCATCGACGCCGCCGCGACGACGGACGGGCCGCGCGTCCTCCTGGCTCACTGTCCCGTGCAGCTCGACGATGTGGTGCGGGATGCCGCCCTGTCGCCGGGAGCGCTCGTCACCGTCGCCGTCAGTGCTCTTCGCGGTGCGGCAGAGGCGCACCGGCTGGGTGCGAGTTGCGGCCGGTGGTGGGTGACGACGGAGGGGCGGCCCGTCCTCGCGCTCACGGGGACACTGGACTGGCGGCGCGACACGCTCGCACTTCTCGAAGGTCTGGACCCCGCGAACCCGCCGCTCCGTGCGGCGCTGGATCGCGCGGTGGAGGCGATCGACGATCCACGCCGGCTGCGCCGCGAATCGGAAGAGGTCGAGGACCTGCTGTTCGCGGCGGCCGATCCTGAGCCGCTTCCGACCTCGCTCCGCGACGCCGATACGGCGCCGCCCACGCGGCTGCGGACCACCGGCGAGCACGCCGCCGGGCCCGGGGTGACGAATGCAGTGCGCGACCTCGTCACCCGACTCGTCGACGGCGGTGTCGCCGATCGCGTCGGTCGCGCCATCGCCCGCACTCGAGCCGCGTTCACGCGGACCTCTGCCGTCCGGGGTCGGAGGAGGACACGCCCGGCGGGCAGGCGGAGAGTGGTTCTCGTCGCGGCGGCAGCGGCGACCGCTGTGATCCTGGCGGGAGCCCTGTGGCCGACCGACGAGAAGGACCGACCGGCGGCCGCTGTGGGGTCCGTTTCGACTGCCCCGCCGAGGTCCGCCTCTGCATCCCCGATGGCGGCGTCTTCGGCTCCGGGTGACCCACCTGCACACGAGGACACGGGGCCCGCGGAGCTCGTCGCGGCCGCGCGCCGGCTGGTCGACGCGGTGAGCGCGTGTTCGGACGCGCCGTGCCGCGAGCGGTGGGGGGAGGAGTCGGTCGACCCCGGGAACATCCCTGCAGCCGCCGGCGGCTACGGAGTGGCCGTCGTGGATGAGTACGGCGGGGCTGCCGCGGTGAAGATCGTCGGAGACGAGCTGACGCAGGTCCTGGTCATGGTGCGGGTGGAAGAGAAATGGCTGGTCCGCGAGGTGTACGACCTCGCGGACCAGCCATGACGGGTTTCGCCCGAACGGCGTCAGACGCCGAGCTGACCCTCGAACTGCGCAGCCTCGAGGCGGGCCTTCATCGCACTGAGGAAGCGGGCCGCGTCCGCACCGTCGACGACGCGGTGGTCGTACGACAGGGCGAGGTAGACGTAGGAACGGACGCTGATCGCGTCCTTTCCGTCGACCGTCACCACTCCTGGGCGCTTGACGACCACACCGGTGCCGAGGATCGCCGACTGCGGCAGGAACACGACGGGCGTGTCGAACAGCGCGCCGCGCGAACCCGTGTTGGTCAGCGTGAACGTGCCGCCCGCGAGCTCGTCCGGCTTCAGCTTGTTGTTGCGCGTGCGGCCAGCGAGATCGGCGATCTCGTGCGCGATCTGAGCGATGTTCTTATCGCCCGCGTCGCGCAGGACCGGCGTGAGCAGGCCGCGCTCGGTGTCGACCGCGATCGAGAGGTTCTCGCTCGCCGGGTAGACGATCTGGCCGCCGTCGACGGTGGAGTTGATGACGGGGTACGTCTTCAGCGCCTCGGCGGCGGCCAGAGCGAAGAACGGCAGGAACGACAGCTTGTCGCCGGTCTTCTCGAGGAACGACGCCTTGACGGAGTCGCGGTAATTCGCGAGCTTCGTGACATCCACCTCGACGACCGTCGTCAGCTGAGCGGTCTGCTGCATCGACTCGACGGCGCGGCTGGCGAGGACCTTGCGCAGACGCGACATGGGCTGCGTCGTGCCGCGCAGCGGCGACACCTCGACGGCGGCGGGGGCCGGTGCTGCGGCAGCCGGAGCTGCGTCAGTCTTCGGGGCCTCGGCAGCCTTCAGGACGTCCTCCTTGCGGATGCGTCCACCGACACCGCTGCCCGTGATCGTCGACAGATCGACACCGTGCTGCTGAGCGAGCTTGCGCACGAGAGGCGTGACGTAGGTCACGCCGTCCTCGGCAGGTGCGGCCTGAGGCGCTTCAGCCTGAGGTGCCTCAGCCTGGGGTGCCTCAGCCTTGGGGGCCTCGGCCTCGGCCGCGGGTGCGTCAGCCTTCGGCGCCTCAGCCGCGGGAGCGTCCTGCGTCGACTCCTGGGCCTGGGGTGCTTCGGGGGCCTTCTCCTCGGCGGGCGCCGCGGGGGCCGGCTCGGCCGGTGCAGCGGCGGCGGCGGAGCCGACGCGGGCGAGCACAGCGCCGACCTCGACCGTCTCGTCCTCCTGGACGAGGATCTCGGTGAGCGTGCCGGCGATCGGGGACGGAATCTCCGTGTCGACCTTGTCGGTGGAGATCTCGAGAAGCGGCTCGTCGACGGCGACGTCATCGCCGACCTGCTTCAGCCAGCGGGTGACGGTGCCCTCGGTGACGCTCTCGCCCAGCTCAGGAAGGACGACGTCCTTCGCGTCGCCGGCGGACGCGGGCGCGGATGCCGGCGCGGACTGAGCCGGTGCCTCTTCCTTCGCGGGCTCCTCGGCGGCGGGTTCCTCGGCAGCGGGTTCCTCGGCAGCGGGCTCCTCGGCAGCGGGCTCCTCGGGAGCCGACTCAGCGGGGGCCGACGAGCCGTCGCCGATCTTCGCGAGGACGGCTCCGATCTCGACCGTCTCGTCCTCGTCCACGAGGATCTCCTCGATCACGCCGCTGACGGGCGAGGGGATTTCGGTGTCGACCTTGTCGGTCGAGATCTCGAGGAGACCTTCGTCGGCCTGGACCGAATCACCGACTTTCTTGAGCCAGCGGGTGACCGTTCCCTCAGTGACGCTCTCACCGAGCGCGGGGAGGACCACGGATGTGCTCATGACTGTGTCTCCTTCAAGAAAAAGCGATGTGCTGTCTAGCTTAGTGTCGCGAGTGCGACGGGGTCAGATGGTATGGAGGGGCTTGCCCGCGAGAGCGAGGAAGGCCTCGCCGAGGGCTTCGCTCTGAGTGGGGTGCGCGTGGATGAAGGGCGCAATGTCCTCGGGGTGCGCTTCCCATCCGATCGCGAGCTGTCCCTCGGTGATGAGCTCGCCCACGCGGTCGCCCACGAGGTGGACGCCCACGACGGGTCCGTCCGTGATCCGGACGACCTTGGCGAACCCCGCTGTTCCGAGGATCTCGCTCTTCGCGTTGCCGGCGAGGTTGAACTCGAACGCCGTGATCCGGTCGCCGTGCGCAGCCCGCGCCTGCTCCTCGGTCAGCCCGACCGAGGCGACCTCGGGGTGCGAGTACGAGACACGCGGGATCGTCGATTCCGGCACCGGAACGGGCGAGAGCCCCGCGATCCGCTCGGCGACGAAGGTGCCCTGCTGGAAGCTGCGATGCGCGAGCTGCAGGCCGGGGACGATGTCGCCGACGGCCCAGACGTGCGGAACCGTCGTCCGGAGGTCGGCGTCGACGGTCACGAAGCCGCGATCGAGCGCGACACCGGCTTCCGCCAGGCCGAGTCCGTCTGTGACCGGCCCACGGCCGACGGCGACCAGAACGTAGTCGGCATCGACGACGCGACCGTCCGAGAGGGTCACCGCGACGCCGTCCTCTCGTGCGGTCACGCCTTCGCACCGGATCGACAGGGCGGTCTGGATGCCGCGCTTGCGGTACGCACGCTCGAGCGCCTTGCTCGAAACGGCTTCCTCCGCGGGCAGCAGGCGATCCAGTGCTTCGACGACCAGGACCTCGGTGCCCAATGAACGCCACGCACTGGCGAACTCGACGCCGATCACGCCACCCCCGAGGATGACGACGGAGGCCGGCACCTCGTCGAGGGTGAGGGCGGTCTCGCTCGTGAGGATGCGACCCCCCGGTTTGATCCCCGGGAGGGAGCGCGTCTGCGAACCGGTGGCGAGGATGACGTCGGTGCCGGCGTATTCGTCGTCGCCGACGAGGATGGTCCGTTCTGCGGTCAGTCGTCCGGCGCCGGCGACGACGGTGATCCCGCGAGTCGAGAGCAGGCTCTGCAGGCCGCGGTACTTCTTCGCGACGATGCCCTCCCGGTACGCGGTCATGCGTGCCGGGTCGAAGCCCGTCAACGTGGCGTCGACGCCGACGGCCGCGGCCTCGCGGACGTGATCGGCGATCTCAGCGGTGTGAAGCAGAGCCTTGGTGGGGACGCAGCCGCGGTGCAGGCACGTCCCGCCGACCTTGTCCTTCTCGATCAGCGCGACGGTCTTGCCGAGCTCGCTCGCCCGGATCGCGGCCGCGTACCCGCCGCTGCCGCCGCCGAGGACGACGAGGTCGAATTCGTGACGGGTCATCGCGACTCCGTTTCGAGGAAGGCGAGGAGCGATCGCACCGTCGCGGCCGTCGGGCCCTTGTCCGTCGGGCCGAACGGCGATGCCTTGTTCTCGCCGCTGCCGGCGATGTCGAGGTGCACCCACGGGATGCGGGGGGCATCGGCATCCTCCGACGTCCGTCCGACGAATCGGCGCAGGAACAGGCCCGCGAACATCGTCCCGCCAGCAGGGTCGCCCACCTTCGCGTTGCGCATGTCGGCGATGGGGGAGTCGAGCTCGTCCTCCATGTGGTCGGGGAGCGGCAACTGCCACGCGGCTTCTCCGACGGATGCCGCCGCCTCGAGGTAGCGGGCGACGGTGGCGTCATCGCCCATGACGCCCGTGTGGCGGTTGCCGAGGGCGACGATGACGGCTCCCGTCAGGGTCGCGACGTCGACGATCACGTCGGGCTGCGTGCGGCTCGCCGCGACGAGACCATCCGCCATGACGAGGCGGCCCTCGGCATCCGTGTTCAGGACCTCGACGGTCGTGCCGTCGAGCATCCGGAGCACGTCGCCCGGGCGGGTCGCGCGTCCGGAGGGCATGTTGTCGGCGATGCAGAGCCACGCGGTGACACCGACGGAGAGTTCGCGCTGCGCTGCGGCGCGGACGACGGCGAGCGCCGTAGCCGCACCGGCCATGTCGAACTTCATCCCGACCATGGATGCCGGCGGCTTCAGCGACAGGCCGCCGGTGTCGAACGTGATGCCCTTGCCGACGATGGCGACGTGGCGGTCGGCGCCCGCGGGGGAGTAAGTCAGACGGACGAGGCGCGGCGGGCGGTCCGAACCCTGGCCGACACCGAGGATGCCGCCGAACCCCTGCGCGGCGAGCTCCGTCTCGTCGAGGACCTCGACGTCGACGGGCAGGCCCGCGACGGCCTCGATCGCGCGCTCGGCGAGATCGGCCGGGCTGAGCCATTCGGCGGGGATGTTGACGAGATCCTTGACGAGGGCGACGGCCGAACCCGTCACTTCGACGGCGCGGAGTTCGGCGGAATCGACGTCCGCTGCCAGGTGAAGGCTCACGTGGGCCGCCCGGGTCTTGGCGGGCTCACCCGACTTGTACCCCTCGAACCGGTAGCCGCCCAGGACGGCGCCCTCGGCAGCCGCCCGCCAGTGCTCCTGTGCATGCGGAAGGACGACGGCCACGTGCGCGAAGCCCGTGGTGGTGCGGATCGCAGCACCGACGGCATCCCGGATCGCGTCGCTCGACGGCGCTGCGCCGGTTCCGACGACCAACAGGGGGAGATCGGTGGATGCCGGGGCGAAGACCCGCACGGTGGTTCCCGCCGCGCCCGTGTACCCGACGCCGCGGAGGACGTCCTCCACGCCGGGCCACTCGGACAGGACCGCCGCCGCCTCCTCGAGCGGCGGAAGGGCCAGGACGATCGCGTCGGCGCCGCCGTCGCGTGCAGGAGAGGTGGACACGGTCAGCTCGGGGTACGGCATGCTCTCCATCCTATGGAGAGTGGCGTTCGCTCAGAGCGGGACGGCTCGCGCGCCGACCCCTTCGAGCCTGCTTCTACAGTGGAAGCATGCCCCTGTCTGGTCCCCTCTACGAGCGCATCACGACCGCGCCCCCTGTTCCGGCGGGCCTGCCCCTGGTCGTCGCGCTGACCGGCTTCACGGATGCCGGGTCCGCGGTCACGCGCGTCGTCGACCATCTGCACACCGAGCACGACCCGCAGCCGGTCGTGACGTTCAACCCCGACGTGCTGTTCGATTACCGGGCTCGGCGCCCGCTGATCACCTTCGACGGCGATCACCTCACGGACTACCGCCCTCCCCGCCTCGACCTCGCGCTCGTCCACGACGCGCTCGGTCAGCCGTTCGTCCTCCTGTCGGGCTACGAGCCGGACTTCGCGTGGGAGGCGTTCGTCGACACCGTCGTCGGGCTGGCCGAGGGGCTGCAGGTGCGATCGGTGACGTGGGTCCACGCGATCCCCATGCCCGTCCCGCACACGCGACCCCTCGGAACGACGGTCAGCGGCAACAGGTCCGACCTCACCGAGGCCCACTCCGTCTGGAAGCCGCGCACGCAGGTGCCCTCGACGGCGGGCCATCTCCTCGAGTACCGCCTGTCGGATGCGGGTGTCTCGGTGTCGGGTTTCGCCCTCTTGATCCCGCACTACCTCGCGGAGACCGACTTCCCCGCGGCGGCGATCGCCGCACTCGACAGCGTGTCGATCGCGACGGGACTCGTCTTCGACAGCGACACCCTGCGCGACGAGAACCGCGAGTACCTGGAGAAGGTGGACGATCAGGTCTCGGCGAGCGACGAGCTGACGACGATGCTCCACAATCTCGAGGCGCGCTATGACGCCTACATGGCGGGTTCCACGCAGGCTCAGCCGATCATCCACACGGGAGACCTTCCGTCGGCCGACGAACTCGCGGCCGAACTGGAGCGGTTCCTCGCGAATCGCCCGTCGGGTGACGACGATCGGCGGCCGGGCCTCGGCTGACAGGCTCGCCTCGCCCGTATTCATCCCTCTGTTGGGGGAATGCGCATACGGTTTTCGGTGTTGACACCGGTACGTCCTTCATGCATCCGACACGTATGAGAGAATGGACGAAATGACCCGTTGTCCGGTCCGAAGGAACGTCGTTGTGCGTGTCCGCGGGACTTGACAAGGGTCTTACTAGTGTCCGAAACCCGGCGGAATGCCGTCGGTGAAAGGCGAGACGTGACTTCGAGCACGAGGACCACCCGTACACGAGCGGCAGAAGCGGTCGACGAAGCTGACGTCGTCGAGCCTGCCGAGACCGAGGCGCCCGCCAAGAAGGCTCCGGCCAAGAAGGCTCCGGCGAAGAAAGCTCCCGCGAAGAAGCCCGCTGCGACGAAGGCGTCCCCGGCGAAGTCCCGTGCCAAGAAGTCCGCAGATGAGGACGACGAGGACGCTGAGGCCGACGAGGTCGAGCTCGACGCCGAGGCCACGGACGACGCTTCCGACGACGACGCAAAGAAGGATGCCGACAAGGCGGACGGCGACGACGAGGACGAGCCCGCCAAGCCGGCGTTCACCGAGCCCCTTCCGACGGGCGCGATCGTCATCTCGTCGTCGGACGACGACGAGGTTCCGGTCTACTCGACGCAGATCACCGGTGCGACGGCCGACCCGGTCAAGGACTACCTGAAGCAGATCGGCAAGGTCCCGCTCCTCAACGCGGCCGAAGAGGTCGAGCTGGCGATGCGTATCGAGGCGGGTCTGTTCGCCGAAGAGAAGCTGTCGCACATGACGGCGGCGGAGAAGTCGTCGCAGCTGGGCCTCGACCTGCAGTGGGTCGCCCGTGACGGACAGCGCGCGAAGAGCCACCTGCTCGGCGCCAACCTCCGTCTCGTGGTCTCGCTGGCCAAGCGCTACACGGGCCGCGGCATGCAGTTCCTGGACCTCATCCAGGAGGGCAACCTCGGCCTCATCCGCGCCGTCGAGAAGTTCGACTACACCAAGGGCTTCAAGTTCTCGACCTACGCAACGTGGTGGATCCGTCAGGCCATCACGCGCGCGATGGCCGACCAGGCGCGCACCATCCGCATCCCGGTCCACATGGTCGAGGTCATCAACAAGCTCGCCCGCGTGCAGCGTCAGATGCTCCAGGATCTGGGCCGCGAGCCCACGCCGGAAGAGCTCAGCCGCGAGCTCGACATGACGCCCGAGAAGGTCATCGAGGTCCAGAAGTACGGCCGCGAGCCCATTTCGCTCCACACCCCCCTGGGTGAGGACGGCGACAGCGAGTTCGGCGACCTCATCGAGGACACCGAGGCGGTCGTTCCTGCCGACGCCGTCGGCTTCACGATGCTGCAGCGTCAGCTCGAGTCGCTCCTCGATTCGCTGAGCGAGCGCGAGGCGGGCGTGATCCGCATGCGCTTCGGTCTCGGCGACGGTCAGCCCAAGACGCTCGACCAGATCGGCGACACGTTCGGCGTGACCCGCGAGCGGATCCGCCAGATCGAGTCCAAGACGATGGCGAAGCTGCGGCACCCGTCGCGGTCGCAGTCGCTCCGGGACTACCTCGAATGAGCGACGCCGCGAACGAGGGCAAGGAGCTCACGCGAGCGGTCGACGGCGCGACCTACGCCCGGATCCCCATCCGGACGCACGTCGTCATGCCTGGCGAGGACATCGACGAGATCGTCGCGACCTACGCCGCTCCGGAGCTCCAGCCCGGTGACCTGCTCTTCGTGACCGAGAAGATCGTGGCGATCACGCAGGGGCGCTCGTACCTCGTCGAGGACATCACGCCCAGGCCGCTCGCGCGGTTCCTGTCGCGCTACGTCGTGAAGACGAAGTACGGCATCGGCCTCGGCATGCCCGAGACGATGGAGATGGCGCTCCGTGAATGCGGAACGCCCCGCATCGTCTTCGCGGCGGGCGTCGCGGCCGTGACCAAGCTGTTCGGACGCCGCGGCGACTTCTACCGGATCGCCGGCGACAAGGCACGCTCCATCGACGGGCCCACGCCGCACACGATCCCGCCGTACAACAAGGCGGTCGTGCTCGGACCGAAGGAACCGGCGACGGTCGCCCGGCGTCTGAAGGCGCAGCTCGGCGGGGGGAACGACGTCGCCGTCGTCGACATCAACGACATCGGGGGCAACATCCTCGGGTCGACGCTCGACAAGGCGGGGGAGCAGCGGCTCGTCCGCATCCTTTCGGACAACCCGCTCGGACAGGGACACCAGTCCACCCCGCTCGGCATCATCCGTCCGTCGAAGGCCTGACCGTGGGTGCCGTGAACAGGCTCTACCGTCGCGCTCGGTTCTTCGTGCGACGCGTGGTCAATTTCGACACGGACCGGGTCCTGCAGTTCGCGCGGCAGTCGGCGCGGCTGTCGAAGGCGCCGCTGTGGTGGGTCGTCGCTGACATGGCATGGTGCTCGGTGCGCTACGAGACCACCTTCGAGAACTACTCGGAGTGGGACTTCCGCATCCTGAAGGCGCGCGAGCGCAAGACCTACATGACCGACCCCAAGTCGTTCCACCTGTCGCGCCGACTCAACGACGACGCGCAGCGCGCGATCTTCGACGACAAGCTGCAGTTCGCGACGCGGTTCGGACCCGAGCTCGGCCGTGAGTGGATCGATCTCGACCAGACGGATGCCGCGGCCTTCGCCGATTTCCTGAGCCGGCATCCGCGCATCATCGCCAAGAACCCCGGCGGCGTGGGCGGCAACGGCATCACGCTGGTCGACTCCGTCGACATCGACGACCCGGCCGCCTTCCGGGATCGGCTGCTCGCCGATCGGCAGACCCTCGTCGAACAGGTGCTCGTGCAGCATCCCGACATGGCGAAGCTGTACCCCGGCAGCGTCAACTCCCTGCGGATGGTGTCGTACCTGGATCCCGACGGCGAGGTGCACGTGCTCGCGGGTGTGCTGAAGATCGGCAACGGCGGCGTCATCGACAACTTCAGCAACGGGGGCATGTACACGATGCTCGACGAGCGCGGCCGTGCACTGCACGCGGCGAGCGATGAAGAGGGTCGTCCCTTCGCCGAGCACCCTGCGACCGGAACGCCCATCACGGGGTTCCAGGTCCCGCTCTACGACGAGGTCCTCGAGCTCGTGGACCGCCTGGCGCGGCGCGTGCCCGCGTTCCCGTACATCGGGTGGGACATCGCGATCACTCCGGAGGGACCCGTCGTCATCGAGGGCAACCACAACTCCGGTGTGTTCCAGTCGAAGCCTTCGGTCTCCGGCATCCGTCGCGGCCTCCTGCCGCGGTATCGCGCCGCGATGCGTTTCTGACCGACCCGAACCGAAGGGACCGCCATGCGCCGCATCCGCGTTCGCCTGCAGTACCTGATCCGACGCGCGCGCAAGCTCCGGCCGGGCAACCTCGTCGATTTCGCGCGGACCGTGCAGCAGGTCTCCAAGGCCCCGTTGCCCGTCATCATCGCCGACATGCTGTGGTGCTCGGTGCGCTACGACATGGCCTTCCGCGACTACGCCGTGTGGGACATCCGTCTGCTGAACGCGCGGGAGCGGAAGACGTGGATGACGCACCCCAAGTCGTTCCGCATCACGAAGATGTACAACACGCCCGAGGGGCGGTCGAAGCTCGAGGACAAGCGCCGGTTCGCCCGCGAGTACGCCGACCTGCTCGGTCGCGAGACGATCGATCTGCGTGATGTCGACGATGCCGCGCTGACGGCTTTCCTCGCGCGCCACCCGCGCGTCCTGGCGAAGCCGAACGAGGGACACGGCGGCGGCGGCATCGACCTGCACGAGGTGGGTCCGGACGTCGACGTCGCCGCGTTCCGCGCCGAGGTCACCGCGAAGGGGCAGACGGTCCTCGACGAGTTCATCGTCCAGCACCCCGAGATGTCGGCGCTCTATCCGGATGCCGTCAACACCGTCCGGCTCATCACGTTCCTCGACGGCGAGGGCCGGGTGCACCTGCTGGCCGCCGTCCTGCGCATCGGCAACGGGGACGTCATCGACAACTTCGCGTCGGGCGGGATGTTCACGATGCTCGACGACGAGGGCGTCGCGCTCTACCCGGGCGTCGACAAGAACAGCAACGTGTATCGGGAGCACCCTGCCACGGGGACCCCGATCGTCGGGTTCCAGGTGCCGCAGTACGACCGCGTGCTCGACCTGGTCGCCTCGCTCGCCCGGCGGACCCCGGAAGCGCCCTACGTCGGCTGGGACATCGCGATCACGGCGAACGGTCCCGTCGTGATCGAGGGCAACCACAACTCGAGTGTCTTCCAGCCCAAGCCCTCGGCCTCCGGCGTCCGCACGGGACTGCTGCCCGTGTATCAGGCGGCCGTCGGCTTCTGAGTCGGTTCCGCATACGCGAAGGCCCCCCGCCTCAGCAGGGGGCCTTCGTCGTACTCGGGATGCCGCGGCTCAGACCGATTCGGTCAGGCGTGCGGTCTCGTCGTGCCACGAGGTGGCGACGGCGCGGAGCTTCTCTTCGTACTTGCGTCCGTGGTGGGCGCAGAAGAGGAGCTCGCTGCCGTTGACCTCGGCGGCGATGTAGGCCTGGGCGCCGCAGGAATCGCAGCGATCCATCGCCGTGAGGCGGTGCTCGAGGACGGCTCCAGGCTCGGTGGTGGTCGACGTGCTCATGTCAGGTGCCTCCTCGTACTGCTCATGACGGGTGAACTGTCATGTCATACAACCACGGGGATGTTGCACGTATGCCGCCATTGCATGACATTTCGCTGTGCGCGTACGGTATGCGCGCGCTGTGCATGACGAGCTCGCGTCGGCGTGTGTGTCGGTCGGCTCGGTGTCAGCCGCGGCGAATACGATGGGAGATCGTGACAGCCGAGTATTCCGCCCATCATCTCCAGGTCCTGGAAGGGCTCGAAGCGGTCCGCAAGCGGCCCGGCATGTACATCGGCTCGACCGACTCCCGCGGTCTCATGCACTGCCTCTGGGAGATCATCGACAACTCCGTCGACGAGGCCCTCGGCGGGCACGGCGACCGGATCGAGATCCTTCTCTACGCCGACGGCAGCGTCGAAGTGCGCGACCGCGCCCGCGGCATCCCCGTCGACATCGAGCCCCGGACGGGTCTTTCCGGTGTCGAGGTGGTCTTCACGAAGCTGCACGCGGGCGGCAAGTTCGGCGGCGGCTCGTACGCCGCCTCGGGCGGTCTGCACGGTGTCGGAGCGTCGGTCGTCAACGCCCTGTCGGAGCGCCTGGACGTCGAGGTCGACCGCGGCGGCAAGACGTACGCGATGTCGTTCCACCGCGGCGAGCCCGGATCGTTCGACGGAGACGGTCCCTCGTCCACCTTCCGTCCCTTCGAGAAGTCCAGCGAACTCCGCGTCGTCGGCAAGGCGCCCCGCGGCGTCACCGGCAGTCGCATCCGGTACTGGGCGGACCGGCAGATCTTCACGAAGGACGCTGCCTTCGACCTCGGAGAGCTCGAGCAGCGTGCGCGGCAGACGGCGTTCCTCGTCCCGGGGCTCGAGATCGTCATCGTCGATCGGCGGACCGACGAGGAGATCGAGACGAGCTTCCGCTACGACGGCGGCATCTCCGAGTTCGCGGAGTTCCTGGCGCCGGACGCGCCGATCACCGACACCTGGCGCCTCTCGGGCACCGGCACGTTCACCGAGACGGTGCCGGTCCTGCAGGCGTCGGGGGCCATGGTCCCGACCGAGGTGGAACGCGAGTGCGAGGTCGACATCGCGCTGCGCTGGGGCACCGGGTACGAGACCATCGCCCGCTCGTTCGTCAACATCATCGCGACCCCCAAGGGGGGCACGCACCAGCAGGGCTTCGAGCAGGGGCTCATGAAGACCCTCCGCGGTCAGATCGAGTCGAACGCGCGCAAGCTCAAGGTCGGCGCGAACGAGAAGATCGAGAAGGACGACATCCTCGCGGGGCTCTCGACCGTCCTCACGGTGCGTCTGCCCGAGCCGCAGTTCGAGGGGCAGACCAAGGAGATCCTCGGCACGCCCGCGGTCCGCAACATCGTTGCATCCGTCGTCTCGAAGGAGCTGGCTGCGAAGTTCGCATCGTCGAAGCGGGACGACAAGGCGCAGACGGCGCTCCTGCTCGAGAAGGTCGTCTCGGAGATGAAGGCGCGCATCTCTGCGCGCACGCACAAAGAGACCCAGCGACGCAAGAATGCGCTCGAGTCGTCGTCTCTGCCGACGAAGCTCGCGGACTGCCGCACGAACGACGTGGCCGAGTCCGAACTGTTCATCGTCGAGGGCGACTCCGCGCTCGGTACCGCGAAGCTCGCGCGCAACAGCGAGTACCAGGCGCTGCTGCCGATCCGCGGCAAGATCCTCAACGTGCAGAAGGCCTCGGTCAGCGACATGCTCTCGAACGCCGAGTGCGCCGCGATCATCCAGGTGATCGGCGCGGGGTCCGGACGATCTTTCGACTTCGAGGCCGCGCGCTACGGCAAGATCATCCTGATGAGCGACGCCGACGTCGACGGGGCGCACATCCGCACGCTGCTGTTGACCCTGTTCTTCCGCTACATGCGTCCGCTGATCGAGGAGGGCCGCGTGTACGCCGCCGTCCCGCCGTTGCACCGCGTCGTCGTCATGAACCCCGGCACCAAGCCGAACGAAACGATCTACACGTACAGCGAGCAGGAGCTGCACACCCTCCTGGCGAAGCTGACGAAGTCGGGCAAGCGGTGGCAGGAACCGGTCCAGCGATACAAGGGTCTCGGTGAGATGGATGCCGATCAGCTCGCCACGACGACGATGGACCGGGCCGGGCGCACACTGCGACGCGTGCGCGTGCAGGACGCCGAGGTCGCCTCGACGGTGTTCGAGTTGCTGATGGGGTCCGAGGTCGCTCCCCGCCGCGACTTCATCGTGACCTCGAGCGAACGGCTCGATCGCGAGCGCATCGACGCCTGAACCGTGCGGCGCTAGCGTGACGGGTATGGAAGCCCACCGCGTCGTCGCGCCCGTCATCGCCCCGGGGGAGAAGCCCAAGGGTCCCGCCTCGTACTTCCCGAGCATCGAGAAGACCTACGGTCAACCGGTGCAGCACTGGCTCGACGTCGCCGCCGGCAGCCTGGACACCCGGACACACATGGAGACCGTGGCTGTCCTCAAGGACGAGCACGGGCTCGGGCACGGACACGCGAACGCGATCGTCGCCTACGTGAAGGCGAAGCTCGCAGGCTGAACCCTGCTCAGGCCACCGTCGTGCCGATGGCGCCGACCGCGGCGTCGAGCGCCTGGCCGGAGGCATCCCGCTTCGCGCCCGCCTCGGGCAGCGATCGGACCGCGCCGTCGATGCCGACGGCGCGCGGTTGGTCGCCGACCCACGCGACGAGCAACGCGTCCTCCCACCGGAGGAAACGCTGCGCGCGGACGCCGCCGGTCGCCCGACCCTTTGCGGGGAACTCGGAGAACAGCGAGACCTTCGCCGACCCCGGATCGGTCCCCGGCAAGGCGGCACTCGCTCCCGCGACCGTCGCCACGACGGTCTCGTCCGTTGCGGTCACGGCGGTGAAGGCGATGACGCGGGCGCCGTCCGAGAGCCGGATGCCGGCCATCCCGCCGGCCGACCGGCCCTGAGGGCGGACCGCCGAGGCTTCGAATCGCAGGAGCTGCGCGTCGCTCGAGACGAAGACGAGCTCACCCGCGTCGTCGGCGAGGGCAGCACCGACGACGGTGTCGCCCGGCTTGAGCGAGATGATCTCGACGTCCGGCTTTCCCGGCGGCAGCTCGGTCGCCGAGACGCGCTTGACGACGCCCTGCGCCGTGCCGAGCGCGATCGGGGCGGCATCCGTCAGCGGGACGATCGCGACGACGTGCTCGGCCGGGGCGAGTCCCAGATACTGGTCCGCGCGGGTTCCCGCGGCGAGCTGCACCGAGTTCGCCGGCACGGACGGCAGGTCGACGGGCGTGAAGCGGACCAGTCGACCCAGAGTCGTGACCGCGCCGAGGTCGCCGCGCGTCGTGCCGTTCACCCAAGAGCGGATCGCGTCGTGCTTCGACCGGCGAGCGGGTGGGACCACGCCCCCGCCGGGCGCGTCGGCGACGAGCTCTGCGCGCACCATGCGTCCGGTCGCCGAGAGATAGACGCGGCACGGGGCGTCGGCGATCTGAAGGTCCGCCGGCGCTGCGGCGCGGCCGCGGGGAGCGACGGGACCGCCGTTCATGAGGAGCGTCCGGCGGGGCGTGCCGAAGGCGTCGGATGCGGCATCCAATTCGGTCGCGACCTGGCGCCGCAAGAGCACCTCGCTGCCGAGGAGCTCCTCGAGGGCCGCGATGTCGGCCTTCAGCGTGTTCTGCTCGGCCTCGAGTTCGACGCGCGAGAACTTCGTGAGTCGGCGCAGCCGCAGCTCGAGGATGTACTCGGCCTGCAGCTGAGACAGGTCGAACACGTCCATGAGGCGCGTACGGGCCTGCTCGCTGTCATCTGAGGTGCGGATGACCTGGATGACCTCGTCGATGTCGAGGATCGCGATGAGGAGGCCCTCGACGAGGTGCAGGCGCTCCTGCTTGCGCGCGAGCCGGTAACGGCTGCGGCGGGTGACGACCTGGATGCGGTGATCCAGGTACACGCGCAACAGCTCTTTGAGGCCGAGCGTCTGCGGCTGTCCGCCGACGAGGGCGACGTTGTTGATGCCGAAGGAGTCCTCAAGCGGCGTGAGCCGGTAGAGCTGTTCGAGGACCGCGTTCGGGTCGAAGCCGGTCTTGATTCCGATGACGAGCCGCAGGCCGTTGTTGCGGTCGGTGAGGTCGGTGAGGTCCGAGATGCCGGTGAGCTTCTTCGACGAGACGGCGTCGCGGATCTTCTCCATGACGCGCTCCGGCCCCACCATGTAAGGGAGCTCTGTGACGACGATGCCGGTGCGGCGCGGGCCGAGCGATTCGATCGACGTCTTCGCGCGGGTGCGGAACGTGCCGCGGCCGGTCTGGTAGGCCTCCTTGATGCCGTCGAGGCCCACGATGACGCCGCCACCGGGGAGATCCGGTCCCGGCACGAACTCCATGAGCTCCTCGAGGGTCGCCCCGGGGTTCTCGAGCAGGTGGATGGCGGCCGACACGACCTCGATGAGGTTGTGCGGCGCCATGTTCGTCGCCATGCCGACGGCGATACCGGTCGCACCGTTGACGAGCAGGTTCGGGAACGCGGCGGAGAGCACCTCCGGCTGCTGGAACTGGCCGTCGTAGTTCGGGATGAAGTCGACGACGTCCTCGTCGAGGTTCTCCGTGAGAGCCAGAGCGGATGCCGCGAGTCGGGCTTCGGTGTATCGCGCGGCAGCCGGCCCGTCGTCGAGCGAACCGAAGTTGCCGTGCCCGTCCACCAGGGGCACGCGGAGGGCGAAGTCCTGCGCGAGGCGGACGAGCGCGTCGTAGATCGCGGAGTCGCCGTGCGGGTGGAGCTTGCCCATCACGTCACCGACGACACGCGCACTCTTCACGTGGCCGCGGTCCGGGCGCAGGCCCATCTCGGACATCTGGAAGAGGATGCGGCGCTGCACGGGCTTCAGGCCGTCGCGGGCATCCGGAAGGGCGCGCGAGTAGATGACCGAGTAGGCGTACTCCAGGAATGAGCCCTGCATCTCGTCAGCGAGGTCGACGTCCTCGATGCGTTCAACAGCGGGCGGAGGAGGGGGAGTGCGCGATGCCATGGCCTCGATCGGTCTTCGGGAGATGCTGCGAGGGGCCAGAAACGGCGGCGGAGCACCGTGTGGAAGACTGACCCGGGTGTCTCTCAGCCTACCCGTGGACCCGCCGTCAGCCCGGAGCCTCACCGGTGTCGTGCCGCAGATCCTGGCCTCTCTCGAGGGGCGGGGCGAGTGGTTCCCGCCCGCCCGGTCGGCGATCGTGCTGCTGGTCGACGGTCTCGGCCGTGCGAACCTGACCGCCCGCGCCGGATACGCGCGCTTCCTCACCGGGCGGATGACCAAGAAGGATGCCGCCCGCACCGTCTTCCCCTCGACCACGGCGGTCGCGCTCGCGAGCCTGCTCACGGGGGAGACACCCGGCACGCATGGATTGGTCGGCTACCGCGCGCGCATCCCCGGCACGGATCGCGCGCCCAACCAGCTCAAGGGCTGGGAGACGGACGGACTCGACCCGTTGACCTGGCAGCGCTCGGTCCCGCTGCTCCAGCGCGAGGCAGAGGCGGGGCGGCCGTGCTTCGTCGTCTCGCAGCCGCGTTACGCCGGGACCGGGTTCACCGCCGCCCTGCAGCGGGGGGCCGAGTTCGTGGGTGCGGCCTCGATCTCCGAGCGTGTGGAACGTGCCGCGGACCTGGCACTCCGGCATCCCGGAGCCCTCGTCTACGCGTACGTCCCGGAATTGGACACCATCGCCCACGCCCGCGGGTGGGAGAGCGACGAGTGGGCCGCGGCTCTCGAGCGAGTGGACGGTGCGGCACGCGATCTGGATGCCGCCATCGGCTCCCACGCCGCGGCGGTTCTCACCGCCGATCACGGCATCGTCGACGTCCCCCGCCATCGCCAGGTCCTCCTGCGTGACGGCGACCCGCTCGTCGAGAACGTGACCATCGTCGCGGGCGAGCCGCGCATGCTCCACCTCTACACGGAGGACGGACGCGCGGACGAGGTCCTGGAGCGGTGGCGGGATGCCGAGTCCCCCCGCGCCTGGGTGATGTCACGCGACGAGGCGGTCGCCGCCGGACTGTTCGGCGCCTCGCCCGATCCCGAGGTCCTGCCGCGGATCGGCGATGTCCTCGTCGCCGCCCGGTCCGCCGTCGCGTACTACGACGACCGGGAGGCCGACAAGAAGCCGCAGAACATGATCGGGCAGCACGGCTCGCTCACCGATCAGGAGCGGGTCGTCCCGCTCGTGCGGCTCGGGGCCTTCGGCTGAGGTCAGCCGTCCTCGGTGCGTGCGCCGAAAACGATCTCGTCCCACGAGGGCATCGACGTACGACCCCGCCGACGCGTCTGCTCGGTGGCCGGTTCCGCCGCGACTTCGGGCTGGGAACTCTCCGGCTCGGCGGGCGCCGGCTCGTCGGCGGGCTCGGGTGCGTCGAAGAGGGCGACGGGGGTGGAGGTGCGCTCCTCCCCGTGCTCACCCGGCATCGGCTCGCGCTGGCCGCGGCGGCGGCGCAGCGCTTCGAGGAGGTCCGCCGTCTCCGCAGACGTCACGGGTGCGTCGGGCGCACGCTTGATGGCGGCCTGCTGCACAGCGGCGGACGAGGAGGGACGCGGCTCGGGCGATTCGAGGTCGGCGTCGGGTTCGGAGAGCGCACGGGGACCGAATGCACCACTGTCGAAGCGGGAGGCATCCTTCTGCGGCGCGGAGTCGAGAGCACGCAAGCGGGGGATGAGACCTTCGGGCAACGAGCCCTGACGCGACAGCTGGGTCGCGTCGGAGTTCTGCGGCGCGAGGGACGATCGGCGCGGATCGAACGACCAGCGGGCGTCGTGCTCGACTTCCCCGACGGTGAACTCGAGCTTCACGGTCCAGCCGTTCTGGTCCTTCCAGCTCGTCCAGCGCTCGCCCGTGGCGCCGGCTTCGGTGAGCTTCGCGCGGACGGCATTGCCGAAGGTCGGCTGCGCCCCGGGGTCGAGCTCGCCCCCGATCAGCACGGTCACGGCCAGCGCCTGACCCACGATGTGCTCGCGTTCGGCCAAGACCGGTCCTTCGAAGCGCTGAACGTCTTCGACGCGCACACCGAGCAGCTGAGCCACATCCTCGGCCGTCATGCCGGCACGGATGTGAGCCTGGATGTCGCGGGGGTTCGGGCGGGTGGTGCGGGGCTCGGCGTCCCGCTGCAGGCGGCGCAGGTGGGTGCGCAGCGCCTCGTCGACGGCGAGCGAGAAGCGGTCGCCGGCGTCGGTCGCGAGCATGAGGCGACCGTCCTCGGTGCCGATCACTTTGAGCTGTTCCATGCGGACGTCCTCCAGATCCAGCGTGTGCGTTCATGCTGTCACGGAGCAGGCCCGGCGGCGGGAATATCCGGGGCGCGCCGCGAGTTTGCGGTGTGGCACCCCCGAAAGGCAGCTACGGCCCGGCGGCTCATTTGCGATTCACCGTGAGGTGATGCAAACTATGGCCGCCCGAACGGGCCGCACCCCACAGCACCACCCCGAAAGTTGAGACGTTCTCGAATGGCCACGGATTACGACGCCCCCCGCAAGACCGAAGACGACAGCGAGTCGATCGAGGCTCTCAAGGAACGCGTCCCGGACAAGATGTCCGGCTCGGTCGACGTCGAGGACTCTGACAACCCGAGCGGGTTCGAGCTCCCCGGCGCAGACCTCTCCGACGTCGACCTCGACGTCGTCGTCCTCCCTCCTCAGGAGGATGAATTCACCTGCGTCGAGTGCTTCCTCGTGAAGCACCGGACCCAGATCGACCACCAGACCTCGATCGGTGCCATCTGCACCGAGTGCGCCGCGTAAGCAGCGCCGACCTTCCTCGGCGTCAGCCGCGGAGACCTAGCGACCCCGCTGCGCGCGGGTGATGATCGCCGCCACCCGATCGGGTGTGCGCGACGAGAACACCCAGCGTGCCGCGGGGTCGTCGTCGTCTGAGACGGGAACGCGGACGACGCCGTCGATACCGCCGCGGAGGACGTGCCAATCGTCCCCGCGCAGGCCGCCGCCTCGCGCCGTGCGGGCGTCGTCCCCGGTGAGGAACTCGGCTTCGCCCAGATCGGACACCGCGATGTGGGCGCGCCCCACGTACAGGACCCCGTCACGGACGGCGATCACGGGCGCGGCGAGGATGAGCGCCGAGACGAGGATGACTCCGACGGCCAGTCCGATGACGAGGGCGAGCGTCGTGTCGATCGGCGAGAACACCACGGCTGCCATCGGGGCGCACACCGCTGCGCTCACCAGGAGCCACAGGGACGGGCTCAACCGCTCGCGGTAGGAAGCGGGGACGGGGCGGTCGGTGTTGTGCATTAGCCTCGGGGGGTGATGGATACCGTGGACGTTCCCATTATCTCGGCTCATGTGCCCGTCTACGCGCACCCCGGGGATGCAGGCGCCGACCTCGTCTCGACCGAGCAGGTGCGGCTGGCTCCCGGCCAGCGCGCCCTCATCGGCACCGGAGTGCGCATCGCGCTTCCCGACGGCTACGTCGCCTTCGTCGTCCCCCGCAGCGGTCTGGCCGCCAAACACGGCATCACCGTCGTCAACTCCCCGGGCACGGTCGACGCCGGATACCGGGGTGAGATCAAGGTGACGCTGCTGAACACGGATGCCGCCGAGGCGTTCGACATCGCACCGGGCGATCGGATCGCCCAACTCATCGTGATGCCCGTCTCGCGGGCGACATTCCTCCCCGTCGACGCGCTTCCCGACAGTGTGCGCGGTGACGGGGGATTCGGATCCACCGGCTACACGACAGGAACAACCGCATGAGCGACGAGCTCGCCCCCAAGTCGGCACCGAGCGATCGTGCCGCCAACGGCCCCTTCGACGAGGCGGAAGCCAATCCCGTCCGCCCCTACATCGATCTCGGCGGCGTGAAGGTCCTGCCCCGGGAGGGGCTGAACCTCCGGCTCGAGGTCGAGGAGCAGACGAAGCGCATCGTCGCCGTGGGCTTGGACTACGCCGGCTCCACCCTGCAGGTGCAGCCGTTCGCCGCACCGCGCTCGAGCGGCCTGTGGGAGGAGACGCGAGAGCAGATCCGTCAGCAGGTCCGTCAGCAGGGCGGACGCGTCGAGGAGCGCGAAGGTCCTCTGGGACCCGAGCTGCTCGCCGAGGTCCCCGTCGCCGGCGCGGACGGCGCGGCCGGTAAGCGGCTCGCACGGTTCGTGGGCGTCGACGGCCCCCGGTGGTTCCTGCGCGGTGTGATCGGCGGAGCCGCCGCCGGTGACATCACGGCTGCCGAGCAGGTCGAAGACCTCTTCCGATCGATCGTCGTGGTGCGCGGGACGACGCCGATGCCTCCGCGGGACCTCATCCCTCTCAAGATGCCCGCGACGCCCGGCAGCGCGTGAGCATGGCCCAGGACCGACCCGGCGAGCCGTCGGTCGATCGACCGGACCTCGTCCCGCCCTCAGCGGGCGAACCGACGGCATCCGACCTCATCGGTCAGGCCCTCGGAGGCGCCGCGAAACGTGCCGGACTCGATCCGACCGACGACGCCACGACCGGACACGTCGTGTGGCGGGCGATGGGCGGATGGCGGGGGATCGGCGAGTCCGTCCTCCCGGGGCTCGTGTTCGTCGTCCTCTACACGGTCACCGGTCAGGACCTCGTGCTCTCGCTCGTGGCATCGGTGGGGTTGGCGGCCGTCTTCACGATCATCCGCCTGGTTCAGCGGTCTCCCGTTGCGGCGGCCTTCGGCGGGCTGATCGCGACGGGCGCCGCCGCAGCGCTCGCGCTGTTCACGGGTCGGGGCGTCGACAATTTCGTCCCCGGGCTGATCACGAACGCGGCGTACGGGACAGGGCTCCTCGTCTCGGCGCTGATCGGGTGGTCGCTCATCGGCGTCGCTGCGGGGTTCCTCATGAACGAGGGCACCGCGTGGCGGGCAGACCGACGCAAGCGCCGGGTGTTCTTCTGGCTGACGATCGCGTGGGCCGCGCTGTTCTTCGCGCGTCTCGCGGTGCAGCTGCCGCTGTACCTCACGGATCAGACGGCGGCACTCGGCACTCTGAAGCTCATCATGGGCCTGCCGCTGTTCGCGCCGATGGTCGCGGTGACCTGGCTCGCCGTCCGTGCGCTCTATCCGCCGCGCGCCGCGTCGACCGAGGAAGCCGCAGCAGAACGCCCCTGACCGGTCCGACGGCTGGTTGACTGGCCGTATGGACGCCGTCCCGATGTTCCCGCTCGGGAGTGTGCTGTTCCCGCACGCGCCGCTCGTCCTTCGGATCTTCGAACCGCGCTACCTGACGATGCTCGGGAGACTGCTCGAGCACGAGGACCCGGAGTTCGGCGTCGTCCTGATCGAGCGCGGACGAGAAGCCGGCGGGGGAGAGGAACGCTCCTCCCTCGGCACGATGGCCAGGATCGTCCAGGTCGAAGCGGGAAGCGCCGACCTCTTCGTGATCGCCGTCGGCGGAGATCGCATCACGGTAGACCGCTGGGGTCTCGACGACCCGCATCCGATCGCCGACGTGACGCCCCTGGAGCCGCTGGCCTGGGACGAGGAGCTGGCACCGCTGCGGCGCGAAGCGGAGCGGGTGGTCCGCCGTGTCGCCACGCTCGCTTCGGTGCTCGGGGAAGCGCGGTGGGATCCCGATACGGAGGTGTCGGACGACCCCGTCGAGTCGAGCTGGCAGCTCGCCGCGATCGCACCCCTCGGCGAGTACGACCAGTTCCGTCTGCTCGGCGCCACGAGCCTGCGCGATCTCCTCACGTTGCTGGTCAGGCTGTGTCTCGACGAGGAGCCGGTGCTCGTCGCGCGCGCTGCGGACGAGGTCGATCCGGACGAGGAGAGCGGCGCCTGAGGCAGCGGCATCCGCCCGCGTAGAGTATCTTGATATCAAGATAAATTTCGCCCGCCTGGGTAAGGCGGACCTCACTAGTCACCGGGACCAGGCAGGGCGAAGATGGGAGGGCCGGCTCACGCCGCGCCCGCCGACGAAGGAGAGCACACGTGTCCACAGTTGACAGCTTCGGTGCCAAGAGCACACTCACAGTCGGCGACACCGACTACGAGATCTTCCGCATCGACACCGTTCCCGGTTTCGAGAAGCTTCCGTACAGCCTCAAGATCCTCCTTGAGAACCTGCTTCGCACCGAGGACGGCGCGAACGTCACCAAGGAGCAGATCGAGGCCCTCGGTAACTGGAACCCCGATGCCGAGCCCAACACCGAGATCCAGTTCACGCCGGCGCGCGTGGTCATGCAGGACTTCACCGGTGTCCCCTGCATCGTCGACCTCGCCACGATGCGCGAGGCCGTCACCGCCCTCGGCGGCGATCCGAGCAAGATCAACCCGCTGTCGCCGGCCGAGATGGTCATCGACCACTCGGTCATCGCCGACCTCTTCGGATCCGAGAACGCCCTCGAGCGCAACGTCGAGATCGAGTACGAGCGCAACGGTGAGCGCTACCAGTTCCTGCGCTGGGGTCAAACCGCCTTCGACGACTTCAAGGTCGTCCCCCCGGGGACCGGCATCGTCCACCAGGTGAACATCGAGCACCTCGCCAAGGTCATCTACGACCGCCCGGTAGACGGCGTCCTGCGCGCCTACCCCGACACCTGCGTCGGCACCGACTCGCACACCACGATGGTCAACGGCCTGGGCGTGCTCGGCTGGGGCGTCGGCGGTATCGAGGCCGAGGCCGCCATGCTCGGCCAGCCGGTCTCCATGCTCATCCCACGCGTCGTCGGCTTCAAGCTCACCGGTGAGATCCCCGCCGGCGTGACCGCGACGGACGTCGTCCTCACGATCACCGACATGCTCCGCAAGCACGGCGTGGTCGGCAAGTTCGTCGAGTTCTACGGCGAGGGCGTCGCCCAGGTGCCGCTGGCCAACCGCGCCACCATCGGCAACATGAGCCCCGAGTTCGGTTCGACCGCCGCGATGTTCCCGGTCGACGACGTGACCCTCGACTACCTGCGCCTCACGGGACGCGACGAGCAGACCGTCGCCCTCGTCGAGGCGTACGCCAAGGCTCAGTCGCTGTGGCACGACGCCTCCCGCGAGCTCAGCTTCAGCGAGTTCATGGAGCTCGACCTGTCGACGGTCGTCCCCTCCATCGCCGGCCCGAAGCGTCCGCAGGACCGCATTCTGCTCTCCGAGGCGAAGAACCAGTTCGAGAAGGACATCCTCAACTACGCGGATGCCGCGGCTGAGGACTCCGTCGAGATCGAAGGCACCTTCCCCGCGTCAGACCCGGGTTCCGCTCCGGGCGTCGAGCACGAGACCGTCTCGGCCGAGGGCGTCTCGCACCAGCACGAGCACGAGCACGTCCCCTCGATGATCTCGAGCGGTGCCCGCCACGCGGCATCCAAGCCGGTCAAGGTCACGACTCCCGACGGGCAGTCCTACCTCCTCGACAACGGTGCGGTCACCCTCGCGGCCATCACCTCGTGCACCAACACGTCGAACCCGTCGGTCATGATCGCGGCGGGCCTCCTCGCCAAGAAGGCCGTCGACAAGGGCCTGAAGCGCAAGCCGTGGGTCAAGACGACGCTCGGACCCGGCTCGAAGGTCGTCACCGACTACTACGAGAAGTCCGGTCTCGACAAGGCGCTCGAGGGCCTCGACTTCTACACCGTCGGCTACGGCTGCACGATCTGCATCGGCAACTCGGGTCCGCTCATCGAGGAGGTGTCGGCGGCGATCAACGAGAACGACCTCGCCGTCACCGCCGTCCTCTCGGGCAACCGCAACTTCGAGGGCCGCATCAGCCCCGATGTGAAGATGAACTACCTGGCCTCGCCGCCGCTGGTCGTCGCCTACGCTCTCGCCGGGTCGATGAACTTCGACTTCGAGACCGATGCGCTCGGCAAGGACGCGGACGGCAACGACGTGTTCCTGAAGGACATCTGGCCCTCGCCCGACGAGGTCCAGGAGGTCATCGACCACTCCATCTCGCGCGAGCAGTTCATCAAGCAGTACTCGACCGTCTTCGACGGCGACGAGCGCTGGCAGAACCTGCCCACGCCCACCGGCCCCATCTTCGAATGGGACGAGGATTCGACGTACGTCCGCAAGGCACCGTACTTCGACGGCATGGAGAGCACGCCGGCACCCGTCACCGACATCTCCGGTGCGCGCGTCATGGCGACCCTGGGCGACTCGGTCACGACCGACCACATCAGCCCGGCCGGCAACATCAAGGCCGGCACCCCGGCGGCTCAGTACCTCACCGAGCACGGTGTGGCACAGAAGGACTTCAACTCCTACGGCTCGCGTCGCGGAAACCACGAGGTCATGATCCGCGGCACGTTCGCGAACATCCGCCTGAAGAACGAGATCGTCGCCGCGGTCAACGACGGCAAGGTCGTCGAGGGCGGTTTCACCCGCGACTTCACCCAGCCCGGCGGACCGCAGTCGTACATCTACGACGCGAGCCAGAACTACCAGGCGCAGGGCACCCCGCTCGTCGTCTTCGGCGGCAAGGAGTACGGCTCCGGTTCGTCGCGTGACTGGGCGGCCAAGGGCACGAGCCTGCTTGGCGTCAAGGCGGTCATCACCGAGAGCTTCGAGCGCATCCACCGCTCGAACCTCATCGGCATGGGCGTCGTCCCGCTGCAGTTCCCCGCCGGGGAGAGCTGGAGCTCGCTCGGCCTCGACGGCACCGAGATCGTCTCGATCACGGGCCTCGAGCAGCTGAACGAGGGCGTCACGCCCAAGACGGTGAAGGTCGTCGCCGAGCCGAGCGAGTTCTCGCCGGAGGGCAAGCAGACGGTCGAGTTCGACGCGGTCGTCCGCATCGACACCCCCGGTGAGGCTGACTACTACCGCAACGGCGGCATCCTGCAGTACGTGCTGCGTTCGCTGGTCTGACCCGCGTGTCAAGAGGACCCCGGCTCCGCGTGGAGTCGGGGTCCTCTCGCATGCGGGCACGTAGACTCCTGTCATGAGTCTTCTCGAGGGAATTTCCGGTCCGCGTGACCTCGATCGGTTCTCGAGCGAGGAGCTTCACATCCTCGCCGATGAGATCCGGACCTTCCTCGTCGAGAACGTCTCGCGCACCGGTGGCCACCTCGGCCCGAACCTCGGTGTCGTCGAGTTGACGATCGCACTGCACCGCGTCTTCGACTCCCCGAACGACCCGATCATCTTCGACACCGGACACCAGTCCTACGTCCACAAGCTGCTCACCGGTCGTCAGGACTTCTCGAAGCTGCGCTCGCGCGGCGGTCTCGCCGGTTACCCGCAGCGCTCCGAGAGCCCGCACGATGTCGTCGAGTCCTCGCACGCGTCGAGCTCGTTGAGCTGGGCGGACGGCGTCTCGCGTGCCCTGACCGTCACCGGGCGCAAGGATCGTCACGTCGTCGCCGTCGTGGGTGACGGCTCGCTCACGGGCGGCATGACGTGGGAGGCGCTCAACAACATCTCCGACGACAACGATCGCAACCTCGTCATCGTCGTCAACGACAACGGTCGCTCGTACGCGCCGACCATCGGGGGCATGGCCCGCTACCTCAACCGCGTTCGCACGGCCGACAGCTACAAGACCCTGCGTCAGAGCTCCGCCCATGTCTCCCGGCTGCTGGGACCCATCGGCCGAGCGGTCTACCGCGGCGTCCGCGGCGGCACGCACGGCTTTCTCTCGCGCTTCACCAACAACGTGGCGCTGTACTCCAACCTCGACATCAAGTACCTCGGTCCCGTCGACGGGCACGACCTCGATGCCATGGAGGAGACGCTCCGTCTCGCGAAGCAGTACGGCGCTCCCGTCATCGTGCACGCCATCACCGACAAGGGGCGCGGGTTCGAGCCGGCGCGACGCGACGAGGCCGACCAGTTCCACGCCGTCGGGAAGATCGATCCCATCACGGGGGAGCCGATCGGGTCATCGGATGCCGTGGCCTGGACCGACGTCTTCTCCGAGGCGCTCGTAGCGGCGGGGGAGCGGCGCGACGACATCATCGCGATGACCGCCGCGATGCTGCGACCGACCGGCCTGCAGGAGTTCGCACAGAGGTTCCCGAAGCGCGTGTACGACGTCGGCATCGCCGAGCAGCACGCGGTCGCCTCGGCCGCAGGGCTCGCGTTCGGCGGTGTCCACCCGGTCGTGGCGATCTACGCCACGTTCATGAACCGGGCGTTCGACCAGGTCATGATGGATGTCGCGCTGCACAAGGCGGGCGTCACCTTCGTCCTCGACCGGTCGGGCGTGACCGGGCCCGACGGTCCGAGCCACCACGGCATCTGGGACCTCGCCATGCTGCAGCTCGTGCCCGGCATCCGGATCGCCGCGCCCCGCGACGCGGAGCGGCTTCGCGAACTCTTCGACGAGGCGGTCACCGTCGAGGACGCGCCCACCGTGGTGCGTTTTCCGAAGGGGTCCGTGCCGGATGCCCTCGATGCGATCGAGCGTCTGGCGGACGGCACGGACGTGCTGTACCGCAGCGGCGCCGAGGACGTCCTCATCGTCGGCATCGGCCCGATGGCGCACATGGCCGTCGAGGTCGCCGAGCGGCTCCGCGCCCAGGGCATCGGTTCGACGGTCATCGACCCTCGCTGGGCTGTTCCCATCCGCCCTGCCGTCGTCGAGCTCGCGGCATCCCATCGCCTGGTGATCACGATCGAGGACGGCATCCGCGTCGGCGGTGTCGGGACGCGCGTGCGTCAAGTGCTGCGCGAGGCGGGCGTCTCGACGGCCGTCGACGAGCTCGGCCTTCCGGACGAGTTCATCGACCACGCGACCCGCGAGCAGATCCTCGCCGATGCAGGCCTGACGGCCTCGAAGATCGCGCAGGACGTCGTGTCGCAGGTGCTCGGCACGCGCGTACCCGTCGCCCGCCAGTCGAGCGACGACGCCGTGTGGAGCTCGCAGGAGGTCGAACTCCGCGGCCCGACCGACGCGGCTTCCGACTGACCGCGTGACAGCATGGAGGGATGCAGACACGGCAGCATTCCGGCGATGAGAACCTGAGTCGAGAGGATGCCGCGGCCCGGGCATCCGTCATCGATCTCGACACGATCGAGGTCGACCTGGACGTCCGGTCGGCGTCCGACGCCTCCCGCGATGACTTCGCGACGCAGAGCACTCTGCGATTCCGCGCGTCGGCCGCCGAGACGTGGGTCGACTTCCTCGGCGTCGCCGTCGACGAGGTGGAGCTCAACGGTGCGCCGCAACCGGTCGAGTGGGACGGTGCCCGGATCCGCCTCTCGGGACTCGCCGAGGACAACACGGTCCGCATCCGCGCCCGTGGTCGGTACAGCCGGTCGGGTGAGGGTCTTCACCGCTTCACGGATCCCGTGGACGGGGCCGTGTATCTGTACACGCAGTACGAGCCTGCCGACAGCCGCCGCGTCTACCCGTGCTTCGAGCAGCCCGACCTGAAGGCGCGGTGGACCTTCCACATCACGGCGTCGGGTGACGGCGTCGTCCTGTCGGGCGGCGCCGAGACCTCTCGCCTCGACGTCGACGGCGGGGTCCGCGTGTCCTTCGCCGAGACGCCCCTGCTGTCGAGCTACGTCACCGCGGTCGCCGTCGGGCCGTACCACCGCGTCGACGGGGCCTGGACGGGGGAGCGGCAGAGCGTGGACCTCGGCGTCCTCTGCCGCGCCTCGCTCGCGGAGCACCTCGACGCGGACGAGATCCTCGACATCACCCGCCGAGGACTCGACTTCTTCACGGCGGCCTTCGACCAGGAATACCCGTGGGGTAAGTACGACCAGATCTTCGTCCCCGAGTACAACCTGGGGGCGATGGAGAACCCGGGTCTCGTCACCTTCACCGAGGCGTACGTCTTCCGCGGCGCGGCGACGGCCGCGCAACGCGAAGCGCGCTCCAACACGATCCTCCACGAGATGGCGCACATGTGGTTCGGCGACCTCGTCACGATGCGGTGGTGGGACGATCTGTGGCTCAAGGAGTCGTTCGCCGACTTCATGGGGACGCACGCGAACGTCGCGACAGGGCTGCACCCGGATGCCTGGGTCACGTTCGCGAGCCGGCGAAAGGGGTGGGCGTACGTCCAGGACCAGCTCCCCACGACGCATCCGATCGTCGCCGACATCCCCGATCTCGAGGCGGCCAAGCTGAACTTCGACGGCATCACCTACGCAAAGGGTGCGTCGGTTCTGAAGCAGCTCGTCGGGTTCGTCGGCGAGGAGGCCTTCTTCCGCGGTGCGCAGCGGTACTTCGCCGCCCACGCCTACGGCAACACGACGCTCGAGGATCTCCTCGTCGCGCTGGAGGAGGCATCGGGGCGCGACCTGCGATCGTGGAGCACGGCGTGGCTCGAGACGACCGGGCTGCCGACCCTCACCGTCGAACGCGGCCCTCTGGCCGTCGTGCAGGACGTCGCACGACCGCACGCGGTCCGCGTCGGTCTGTGGGACGACGAGGCGGGACGTCTCGTCGCGCGCGGCGATGTCGCCGTCGACCTGTTCGGTGAGCGCACCCTCGTCGACGCGCCCGTCCTTCCTGACACCGCCCTCGTGATCGCCAACGTCGACGACCGCTCCTATGCGAAGGTGCGGCTCGACGACCGGTCGCTCGCAGCCGTCACGGCGGGCCTGTCATCGATGCCCGACGCGGTCGCGCGCGGCGTCGTCTGGGCGGCCCTGTGGAACGCGGTGCGTGACGGGGATCTCGCGGCATCCGTCTATCTGGCGATCGCGGCGGATCACGCTTCCCGCGAATCGCACCCGGCGCTCCTGAGCGACGTCCTCGCCCACGCCGCCTTCGCGATCCGTCATTACGTGTCGGACGTCGAGCGGGCATCGGCCGCGTGGTTGGAGGGAGCATGGCGCGCCATGTCGGCGGCCGACGCCGGGTCCGACGCGCAGCTCATCTGGGCACGAGCAGTGGGTGCGGCCGCCGAACTGTCCGGGGACCGCGCGGCCGAGATGTCGGCGATTCTGGCAGGAGAGGCACCGGCACCGGCGGGTCTCCCGCTCGACCCCGATCTCCGGTGGGGATGGCTCTTCGGTCTCGCGGCGTCCGGCCACGCGGACGCCGCGCGCGTCGACGCCGAAGCGGAGCGGGATGCGACCGCCTCGGGCCGCACGGCGCGTCTGGCGGCGCTCGCGGCGCGGCCGGAGGCATCCGTCCGTCGCGACGCGTGGCGGGCGGCGTGGGAGGACGAGACGCTGACCAACGACCACCTCGATGCCACCATCCGTGGCGCGCGGGCGGGGGAGAGCCGTGATCTCGTCGCGGAGTTCGACGCCCCGTACTTCGAGCGGATCCTCCCGGCATGGCGCACTCGCAGCATCGAGATCGCCGCGCGTCTCGTGCGGGGCCTCTTCCCGGCCACGGACGACACCGCGGCGGTGGACGCATGGCTCGACGCCCACGCCGATGCACCCGGCTCGCTCCGGCGCATCGTGATCGAGCAGCGTGATCACCTCGCGCGCGATCTCCGGGTCCGTGCGGCCCAGGCGCAGCTCACTCGGCCCTGACGAACGCGAACGGCCCCCGGGGACACACCCCGGGGGCCGTACGCGTTCCTGGGTCCGTCAGGCGATGCCGCGGATCGGCGGGTGGTGGAACGTGTCGCCGAACACCCGGTCGCTCGCGCCCTCTCGGTCGAGGTACGGCGTCGCACCGCCGTCGATGAAGGGCCATCCTGCTCCGAGGATCAGGCACAGGTCGATGTCCTCGACCTCGGGCACGACGCCCTCGTCCAGCATGAGCTTGATCTCCTGCGCGAGGCCGTCCTGCACACGGCGGAGGATCTCTTCGGCGGATGCCGGTGTCGATCCCGTCGCCTTCTTCGCGACCTTCTCGGCGGCCTTCGTGAATCCGGTCACGCGGCCGCCCTTGTCCTTCTCGACGACCTCGTCCAACGCGGCGAGCTCGTGGAAGTTCTCGTTCGCATAGAACCGGTCGGGAAAAGCGCGGACCATCGTGTCCTGCACGTGGGCGGCGACCTTCCAGCCGACGAGGTCGATGAGCTGGAACGGTCCCATCGGCAGGCCGAGCGGCGCGAACGCCTTCTCGACGTCCGCGACGGGCGTGCCCTCGTAGACGGCGCGCGCGGCCTCGCCCATGACCTTGGCGAGCAGACGGTTCACGACGAATCCGGGCGCGTCGGCGGTGAGGACCGCGTTCTTGCCCAGCCCCCGGGCGACGACGAACGCCGTCGAGAGGGCGGCATCCGACGTCAGCGGAGTCTTCACGACCTCGATGAGCGGCATGACCGCGACCGGGTTGAAGAAGTGGAAGCCGACCAGGCGCTCGGGGTGAGCGAGCTTGGCGCCGATCTCCTCGACCGAGAGCGACGACGTGTTGGTCGCGAGGATCGCATCCTCCGCGACGACGGCCTCGATCTCGGCGAACACCGACTGCTTGACGCCGACCTCTTCGAAGACCGCCTCGATGACGAAGTCGCAGTCGGCATAGGCCGACTTGTCGGTCGTCCCGGTCACGAGGGCGCGCAGCTTGTTGGCGGTGTCGCCGTCGAGCCGGCCCTTCGCCTCGAGCGTGCCGATCTCGTCGTGGATGTAGGCGACGCCCTTGTCGACGCGCGCCTGATCGAGGTCAGTGATCAGCACGGGCACCTGGAGCTTGCGCACGAACAGAAGGGCGAACTGGCTGGCCATGAGCCCCGCGCCGATGACGCCGACCTTCGTGACCTTCTTCGCGAGCGCCTTGTCGGGCGCGCCGACGGGACGCTTCGCCCGCTTCTGCACCAGATCGAACGCGTACATGGATGCCGCGAACTGGTCGCCCGTGACGAGCGAGGCGAGCGCGTCGTCCTCACGCGCGAACCCTTCGGCCTTCGTGCCGCTCTTGGCCTTGTCGAGCAGGTCGAGCGCGACGTAGGGGGAGCGCGGGACCGTGCCGATCTTCGACTCGAGCATGCCGCGGGCCATCTTGATCGCGATGGGCCACTTAGTGAGCCGCTCGATCTTGCCGGGGGCGTTCTTGCGCTCGACCTTGATCGTGCCGCCGAGGACGCCGTCGGCCCACCGCAGTGACGACTCGAGGTAGCTCGACGCCGGGAAGATCGCGTCCATGATCCCGAGGTCGAAGGCCTGCTGCGGCTTCAGGACGCGGTTCTGCTTCAGCGGGTTGGAGACGACGACCTCGAGCGCGTTCTCGATGCCGATCAGGTTCGGCAGGAGGTACGCGCCGCCCCAGCCGGGGATGATTCCGAGGAAGACCTCCGGCAGCGCGATCGCGGCGGCGGAGGCATCCACCGTCCGGTACGTCGAGTTCAGCGCGATCTCGAGCCCGCCGCCCAGGGCGAGCCCGTTCACGAAGGCGAACGACGGCACGCCGAGATCCGACAGCTTGCCGAGGACGTGGTGACCGAGCTGGGCGATCAGTCGCGCGTTCTCGACGGAGCCGACATTGCTGACCTCGCTGAGGTCGGCGCCGGCGGCGAGGATGTACTGCTTGCCCGTGATGCCGACGGCCTGGATCTCGCCGGCGCGCGCCCGAGCGGCGAGCGTGTCGAGGGTGGCGCCCAGGGCGGTCAACGTCGCGGGCCCCAGCGTGTTGGGACGGGTGTGATCACGGCCGTTGTCCAGCGTGATCAGGGCGAGCACCCTGCCGCTGGCGAGGGTCACGTCGCGCACCGGCGAGTTCGTCACGACCTCGGTGTCGGAGAGGGCGAGCAGGGGCGAGAAGTCGATCTGGTCGTAGGTGGTCATCGTCGGCGGCCTCACTTCTTCTTCTTGCCGTTGTAGTGCGGGTTCTCCCAGATGACGGAGCCGCCCTGGCCGAGTCCCACGCACATGGCCGTGAGGCCGTAACGCACGTCGGGGCGCTCGGCGAAGTGGGCCGCCAGCTGGATCATGAGGCGGACGCCGGATGCCGCGAGCGGGTGCCCGAGCGCGATGGCACCGCCCCACGGGTTGACCCGCGGGTCGTCGTCGGCGATGCCGAAGTGGTCGAGGAGCGAGATGACCTGGACGGCGAACGCCTCGTTCAGTTCGAAGAGGCCGATGTCGTCGATCGTCAGGCCCGCCTTCTTCAGGGCCTTCTCCGTCGAGGGGATGGGGCCGATGCCCATGATCTCGGGCTGCACGCCCGCGAACGCGAACGAGACGAGCCGCATCTTGGGGGCGAGCCCCAGCTCCTTGACGGCACTGCTGCCGGCGAGCAGCGACATCGTCGCCCCGTCGGTGAGCGGCGACGAGGTGCCGGCCGTGACCCGTCCGTGCGGACGGAACGGCGTCTTCAGCGCGGCGAGGTCAGCCATCGTCGTCTGCGGACGACGCCCCTCGTCCTCGGTCGCGAGTCCCCATGCGCCTGCGGCATCCTTCACCGCGACGGAGACCAGATCGGGCTGGAACTTGCCGGCCTCGTAGGCGGCCTGCGCCTTGTGCTGGCTGAGCATGCCGAAGCGGTCGGAGCGCTCCTTGGTGAGCTGCGGGTAGCGGTCGAAGATGCGCTCGGCCGTGACGCCCATGTTCAGCGCGCCGGGGTCGACCATCTTCTCTGCGACGAAGCGCGGGTTCGGGTCGGCGTTGCCGCCGATCGGGTAGTGCCCCATGTGCTCGACGCCGCCGGCGAGGGCGACGTCGTACATCCCGACACCGATGGATGCCGCCATGGTGGTCACGCTCGTCATGGCGCCGGCGCACATGCGGTCGATGGCGAAGCCGGGGACCGTCTGGGGGAGGCCTGCGAGGATCGCGACCGATCGGCCGAGCGTCAGCCCCTGCTCGCCGGTCTGGCTGGTGGCGGCGATCGCGACATCGTCGACGCGCTCGGCGGGAACGCCGGGGTTCCGCTCCATCAGACCGATCGTCGCCTTGACGGCGAGGTCATCGGCGCGGGTGTTCCAATACATGCCCTTTTCGCCGGCACGCCCGAACGGGGTGCGCATTCCGTCGACGAAATAGACGTCCGAAAGCTCGGCCACATTGCCTCCAAAGATTGGGTTCCCACCCAGCCTAGAGAGGCGCTCCGACCGTGAAAATCGGTTGGTTCGAACCTACGAAGCGGGTTCGGACGGTTCGTCGGGGCTCTGCACGGAATCCACAAAGGCGGCGGCGATCACCTGTGCGGTCTGTTCAATCTGCCAGGTCCGGGCGCCGAGGGTGAGGAGGGCCTCACCTACTGATTCCGCGGTGATCTCCGCGGGAGGATTCCACGCGACCCGACGCAGGAGATCGGGCGTCAGGAGGTTCTCGGTCGGCATGTGCAGCTCTTCGGCGCGCGCCTCGACGACAGGTTTGGCGGCCTTCAGACGTGCGTCCGCGGCGGGGTTGCGGTCCGCCCACGCGCGCGGCGGGGGCATCCCGTCACCCGGGCCGCGCTCGGAGGGGAGCGCGGGGTCGGCCCGTCCCGCCTCGATGGCCGCCCACCAGCGATCCAGCTGATTGCGGCTCGCGCGACCCGTGAACTCCTTGACCCGTGCGAGGTCCTGTTTCGTCGCGGGGTCGGCGATGACGGCGGCGACGAGGGAGCGGTCGGGAACCAAACGGCCCGGAGACACATCCTCCTCCCGCGCATACTCCTCGCGCGCCGTCCAGAGGGCACGGGCTACCGCCAGGGCGCGACGACCGCGGACGGTGTGCAGTCCGCTGAGACGACGCCACGGCTCCTCGCGTGCGGGCTTGGGTGCGCGCGTGCGGACGGCCTCGAACTCCTCCTGGGCGAATCCGGTCTTCTCCTGCTCGTCGAGCTCAGCTGCGAGGGCATCGCGCACATCGATGAGGTGCAGCACGTCGAGGGCCGCGTACTCCAGCCATCCCTGGGGCAGAGGGCGCGTCGACCAGTCCGCAGCGGAGTGCGCCTTGGCGAGGGTGATCCCGAGCGTCTGCTCCACCACGGCGCCGAGGCCGACGCGTTCATGGCCGAGAAGCCGGGCGGCGAGCTCCGTGTCGAAGATCCGGGGCGGCTCGAGACCTGCCTCGCGGAGGGACGGCAGATCCTGGCTCGCGGCGTGGAGCACCCACTCTTCGTCGCCGATCGCTGCCTGCAGCGCCGACAGGTCGCCGATCGCGGGCGGATCGAAGAGATAGACCTCGCTCCCGCGACGGTAGACCTGGATGAGATAGGCGCGCTGCGAGTACCGGAACCCGGACGCCCGCTCCACGTCGACCGCGACCGGACCGTGCCCGGCCGCCAGGCGCGACGCTGCGGCCGCCGCCGTCTCCTGATCGGCGATGACCTCGTATTCAGCCACGTGTACTCCGCTGCCCGCCGAACACGGCGATGTTCTCCGAGCCCGGGGGGAGGCCTGCCAACATGCAGACCAACTCACCCCAGGCATCCATATGACTGGCGAGGTCCCCCTCGGGGGACCACGAAGCGCGGAGCTCGATCTGCGCGCCGTCGCCCTCCGCGGCCAGCGTTCCGAATCCCTTCGAGAGGGTCTTCGTCGCTGTGCCGGATGCCGCGTGGAACGTCGCTCCACGTGCGGCGAGGGCGTCGACCAGCCAAGACCAGGCTACGTCGGCCAGAAGGGGGTCGGTGCCGATCTCGGGTTCGAGCGGTGCCTGCGCGAAGCAGACGATCCGCCACGGTCCGCCCCAGGCATCCGGTTCGGACGCGTCGTGGAGGATCACGATGCGTCCGGTGCCGTAAGGGGATTCGCCGTCGTCGTCGGGACGCACGTCACCGGCGAACGCGATGGCATCGGGAGCCAGCGAGGAGGGGGCGGCGATCTCGCGCACCACGAAGTCGTCGCGGAAGCCCAGCGCGCGGAGCTCGTCGCTGACGGCGGGGAAATCCGGCGTCGCGGACGGAGGTTCGGTCACGGCGACAGACTAGAGTGAGGGCACCATGATGGCTTCCAGGCGCGCCGCTCCCGACGTCGCCCGGCAAGGAACCGTCATCGCCCTCCGAGGCACGGTGGTCGCACTCGCGACCGCGTTCGTGAGTGCGACGGGGCTTCTGGCGCTCCTCGCCGGAGGCGTCGCCCGGAGAGTGGTGACCCCGTCGGCACGCGTCCCCGACACGACGATCATCGACGTCGACACCGCGGCGCAGACGATCACCCTCTCGCGCTCGGACGACACGGTCCTCCCGGGCCGCTACGGCCTCTTCACAACCGGGACGCAGAGCTACATCAAGCTCGGCACGGTGCTCTCCGCACGCGGCGAGACGGTGACGCGCAAGCTGCTGACCCAGATCGACGAGTCCGACAGTCTGGCATCGGCCGCCGCCTTCAGCGGGTGGTACTTCTCCGACCCCGCCGAGCTCCACCTCCCCTTCGAGCGCGTGGAGGTCGGAACAGCGCTCGGCGTCTGTCCTGCGTGGGTGTTCCCCGGCGCTGCGTCCGAGGATGCCGCCCCAACCGAAGACGTGTGGGCGGTCCACATCCACGGTCGAGGCACGACGCGCGCCGAGACGCTGCGTGGCGTGCCGCTGTTCCATGCGGCGGGGATCACATCGATCCTGGCCTCCTACCGGAACGACCCCGACGCTCCCCGGAGCAGAGGGGGCACGTCGGCCCTCGGGGCGACGGAGTGGCGCGACGTCGATCGCGCGATCGGCTACGCCCGTCGGGCCGGAGCCCGACGCATCGTGTTGGTCGGGTGGTCCATGGGCGGCGCCATCGCGATGCAGCTCGCGGTCAACTCCGCTCACCGCGACCTGATCGGCGGGGTCGTCCTCGATTCCCCCGTCGTGGACTGGCGCCAAGTGCTCAGCCACCACGCGGCCCTCAGCGGCATCCCTCGTCCGCTGACCCGAGTGGCCCTCGATGCTCTGACTCGTCGGTGGGCGTCCCCGCTGACCGGCGCCGCCGACCCGATCTCCTGGGACCGTCTCGACGTTCTCGCCCAGGCCCGAGATCTCGTGACGCCGACGCTGATCCTGCACAGCGACGGAGACGACTTCGTCCCCGCGCAGGCTTCGCGGGATCTCCGCGACCTGCGCCCCGACCTCATCGAGCTCGAGGAGTTCGAGGGTGCCCGCCACACGAAGCTGTGGAACTACGACGAGGAGCGCTGGACGAGCCGCATCCGCGAATGGCTCGACGCGCGAGGGCTCAGCGTCGCCGGAGCCGCAGGTAGCTGAAGCCGTCGTCGTCGACGAGGACGCCGGCCGGCCACGTATCGATCGGTCGACGAAGGGGCAGGAACGGCCCGGCCGTGGGAACCAGATGCGGCGCGGCGGTGACGCAGTACTCGTCGATCAGGTCGTCCGCTGCGAACTGGGCCGCCAGGGTGGGGCCGCCCTCGCACACGATGTGCCGCAGCCCTCGCTCGATGAGCGATGACAGGATGCCGGTGGCCGACATCCGTCCCTCGCTCGCCGCGACGGGCACCACGGTGACACCGTGGGCAGCCGGGGGCGGCTCCGCGCCCTCGGGCATGACGAGCAGCACCTGGTCGTCGGGGCCGTCCGGATCCGGGTCGAGGCGGTGACCGGCAAGGTCTCCGGAGCCGGTGATCACCGCCAGTCGCGAGCGACGGGGGAGCAGGTAGCCCTCTGCCCGCACGGTCTCGGCGCCGACGATGATCGCATCGGCGCTGGCGCGGATGACGCCCAGGATCGCCCGGTCAGCGCGGTTGGTGAGCGTGTCGCTCGTGCCGTCGGGCCCGACCGCGGATCCCGTCAGGGACGTGATCATGTTGAGCCGGACCCAGTTCTCCTGAGCGGGCGCGTACCGATCGGCGATCCAGCGACGGCCGTCCGGACTCGCGGCATCCACTCGCTCCCCGGATGACGGCAACACCTCTGTGACCCACACCCGGCCATCCTCGCACGCGGCGAGGGCGCCTGCCCGGGTGACTAGGCTTGACGGGTGCCTGTCACCTCCTCCGGAACCACTCATCTGAGCGAACGCGATCCGAAGGTGAGCGGAGCCGAGATGGTCGCCGCACTCGTACCGCCTCCGCAGTTCGATCACGCGACCTTCGCGACCTACCGTGCCGACGAGTCCTACCCGTCTCAGCAGGGGGCGAAGGACCTGCTCGAGGTGTTCAGCTCGGGCCGCGGGGCCCCCGCGGCCCGCGGCGGGTTCTTCCGCCGGGCCAAGCGCGAGGCTCCGATGAAGCCCGGCGTCTACCTCGACGGTGGGTTCGGCGTCGGCAAGACCCACCTCCTCGCCGCGATCTACCACGCGATGCCGGCCCGTCGGAAGTACTTCGGCTCGTTCATCGAGTACACCGCCCTCGTCGGCGCGTTGGGATATCAGAAGACGGTCGAGCTGTTCCGCGGCGCCGACCTCCTCTGCATCGACGAGTTCGAGCTCGACGACCCGGGCGACACGATGGTGATGACCCGACTGATCGCCGAGCTGGTGCCGACCGGCACGAAGCTCGCCGCGACCTCGAACACACCGCCGAACGCCCTCGGTGAAGGGCGTTTCGCCGCGCAGGACTTCCTCCGCGAGATCCAGGCGATGTCCGAGCACTTCCAGACGATCCGCATCGACGGCACCGACTACCGGCAGCGTGCCGTCGACGGTCACGCCGTGGTCCTCGACGACGCCGCCTACGAGAGCGCGATGACGGATGCCGCGGCATCCGCCCTTGTCTCCGATGACGACTTCAGCGCGTTCATCGGTCACCTGGCGTCGGTGCACCCGTCGCGCTACATCCGCCTCATCGAGGGCATCGGAGCGATCGGTCTGCGGAACGTGGTCGGTTTCGATGATCAGGCTGCCGCGCTCCGGTTCGTGGCGTTCGTCGACCGGGCCTACGACGCGCAGATCCCGATCCGCGCGACAGGCGTGGCCCTGGATTCGGTGTTCCGCGAGGACATGCTCGCGGGCGGGTACCGCAAGAAGTACCTCCGCGCCGTCTCGCGACTGGTCGCTCTCACCCACTCGTAAGCAGCGTCACGTTCTTCTCGGAGTGCCGGGAAACCTGATGTTTACCTCGTCGCCACCCTCGTAACCGGCGCGAAACACGGACGCGCCTCCGGGCGAAACCGCGGACCTCGACACTGGGGGCACCCGACGCTACACCTGCGTCCCTGCAGAGAGGTTCCCTTCGAGATGGATCAAGGCAACACCGCATTCATACTCATCGCGGCCGCACTAGTCCTGCTGATGACCCCAGGTCTCGCGTTCTTCTACGGCGGCCTCGTCAAGGCGAAGAGCGTCATCAGCATGATGATGATGTCCTTCGGCGCACTCGGCCTCATCGGCGTCCTGTGGGTGCTCTACGGCTACGCCATCGCGTTCCCGGGCGAGTCGGGAACGGTCTTCCCGTGGGCCATCGATGGCGGAGCGATAGGCCTGAGCAACGCACTGGAGCTCGCTGACGGGGCAAGCTACCCCGAGCTGGCATTCATCGCCTTCCAGGCGACGTTCGCCATCATCACCGTCGCTCTGGTCTCTGGCGCGATCGCCGATCGGGCCAAGTTCGGTGCGTGGATGATCTTCGCGGGTGTCTGGGCGACCGTCGTCTACTTCCCGGTTGCCAGCTGGGTCTTCAACTTCGGTCTCGCTGACGACGGATCGTTCGAGTACGGCGGCTGGATCACCCACGGTCTCCAGGACGTCTTCGGCGTCGGCGTCATCGACTTCGCCGGCGGCACCGCGGTCCACATCAACGCCGGTGCGGCGGCTCTCGCCCTCGCGCTCGTCCTCGGCAAGCGCGTCGGCTTCCAGAAGGGCGTCCACGTCCCCCACAACCCGCCGTTCGTCCTCCTCGGCGCCGGCCTCCTGTGGTTCGGTTGGTTCGGCTTCAACGCCGGGTCCGAGCTCGCGGCCGACAACACCGCTGCGCTCGCCTTCGTGAACACGATCGCCGCTCCGGCCGCGGCGCTGCTCGGGTGGCTCGTCGTCGAGAAGATCAAGGACGGCAAGCCGACGTCAGTCGGTGCCGCCTCGGGTGCCGTCGCAGGTCTGGTTGCCATCACCCCCGCCTGCGGTTCGCTGGACCCCATCTGGGCCATCGTCCTCGGCATCATCACCGGTGCCGTCTGCGCCCTCGCGATCGAGCTGAAGTTCAAGCTCGGTTTCGACGACTCGCTCGACGTGGTCGGCATCCACCTCGTCGGTGGTCTGATCGGAACGCTGTACCTCGGGTTCTTCGCCCGCGGCACGGGGCTCTTCATGGGCGGAGACGCTTCGCAGCTGATCGTCCAGGCGATCGCGGCCTTCGCCGTGCTGATCTACTCCTTCGTGCTCGCCTTCATCATCGGCTTCGCGATCGAGAAGACGATCGGCTTCCGCGTCAAGAACGAGGACGAGATCGCCGGTATCGACACGATCGTGCACGGTGAGGCCGGCTACGTCCTGGAGGACGCCAAGGTCTGAGCCGTCACAACACACGGAGGGCGTCGCGGGATTACCCGCGGCGCCCTTCGTCGTCGTTCGTGACACGTTTCATTTTCTGCTTGTGCGTTCTCGGCCGGCTGCCCTACGTTGAGCGGGAAGCGCTTTCCACACTGTCTCCGTCCAACGAAGGACGAGAAAGGACGACGATGTCCCGCATCCGTACGACCGCCGCCTGGGCGGCCGCAGCCGTTTTCGCTATCTCGCTGGTCGGCTGCACCCCTGCCACGTCTCAGTCGGGCGGTTCGTTCGACCCTGATGAGAAGGTCTCCCTCGATTTCGCGTGGTGGGGCAACGACGACCGTGCGGCTCGCTACGCGAAGCTCATCGAGGCCTTCAACGAAGAGCACCCGAACATCACGATCAAGACGACGTTCACGGACTTCCCGAGCTACTGGGAGCAGCGGCAGGTCGAGGCAGCGAGCGGCAGTCTCCCGGACGTCTTCCAGTTCTCGGACAGCTACCTGCGCCAGTACGGCGAGAGTGGTGCGATCCTCGATCTGAACGAGGTGGCCGATCAGATCGATGTCACGACGTTCGACGACAGCCTGCTCGGCACGGGCCGATTGGACGGCACGCAGTACTCCCTCCCGACCGGTTACAGCCTCTGGGCGAACTTCGTGAACGAGGACCTCTTGAAGAAGGCGGGTCTCGAGCTCCCGGCGGCGGGCTCGTCGTTCGAGGAGTTCGATGACTGGCTCGCCGAGGTGACAGAGAAGACCGGCGGCGACCCCTTCGGCGGGACCGATTACACGCAGCGCATCCAGGTGTTCGAGCTGCAGCTTCGCGCCGCGGGGAAGGCGCTGTACACCGACGACGGTGAGCTCGGCTTCACGAAGGACGAGTTGGCGACATTCTGGGAGTCCGGAGCGCCGCTGCGCGACGGGATCACCATTCCCCAGCAGCAGCTCGAGGAGATCAGTCCCATCTCGGGCTTCGGCTCGACCCGGACGCTCAGTGAGATGAGCTGGAGCAACTTCCTCGGCGGGTACCTGGCCGATTCGGGTGCGTCGTCCATCGCGATCGTGGCTCCGCCGACGACGGATGCCGGGGCGAAGGACCTCTACCGCCAGGGCGGTCTGCAGGTCGCGATCTCCTCGCGGACGAAGCACCCCGAGGCCGCCGCGATCTTCCTCGACTACGTCGTCAACAGCCCGGAGGCGGGGGAGATCTTCGGCACGACCCTTGGCTTCCCGGCATCCAGCAGCAAGCTGGAGGGCACGAAGCTCGAAGGGCCCGATCAGCAGGTCGCGGACTACATCGAGTCGGTCTCCGACCGGATCGGCGACGCCCCGCCGCCGGCGGTCGTGGGATACGGCTCGCTCGAGCAGAAGTTCTGGGATCTGGGCAAGGAACTCGGGCTCGGAACGAAGTCGGTGGATGCCGCGGTGGACGAGTTCTTCGCCGAGGCGGACGTGATCCTCAACAACTGACCGGACCCGCGGACGAGGGCTAGGGTGACGGCGTGGCATCCCGTCTGATCTCCGCCCTCGTCCGCTTGTTCCGGTCCTCGCCTGACACGACCCGGCCCGCCGGAACCGTGCGTGTGATGCCCGGCGACGTGCGGGACCTCCGCATCAGCTATCGCCCGGAGTCGGACGGGGATCCCGACGCGGGTGAGATCGTTTGGACCTGGGTTCCGTTCGACGAAGCTGACGGGCGTGGCAAGGATCGTCCGGTCCTCGTCATCGGGCAGCACGGTCGTGACCGGCTGTACGCGGTCCGCCTGACGAGCAAACCCCACGACCGTGATGGAGAGCATCTGGCGCTCGGATCGGGGGAGTGGGATGCCTCCGGCCGCCCGTCATGGGTAGACCTCGGCCACCTCTACAGCGTCCCGCCGGTTGCGATGCGGCGCGAGGGAGCGGCCCTGGACCGTCGCCGCTTCGATCAGGTCGCCGCAGCGCTGAAGGCCCGGTACGGCTGGTCCGTCTGAGGCCTGAGAACGACGAAAGCCCCCGGAAATCCGGGGGCTTCTCGGTGGGCGATGCCGGACTCGAACCGACGACCTCTTCCGTGTGAAGGAAGCGCGCTACCAACTGCGCCAATCGCCCGAATGACACTCGGGCCGATGACCGAGCATACCGGATGCCGCGGCCCCGACCGAACCGGCCCGCGCCGTGACGGCGAGACACGCGCGGGGCGGCGCCGGTTTTGCGCTGGCGCGGGAATCGTCTAATGTTTAACGAGTGCCGGAGCGATCCGGAACGAAATGCGGATGTAGCGCAGTGGTAGCGCATCACCTTGCCAAGGTGAGGGTCGCGAGTTCGAATCTCGTCATCCGCTCGAGTGTGGGGATCTTCCTCCGGGGAGATCACGTCACGTGGGTCAAACCACACACGGTGGCGTGGCCGAGTGGCTAGGCAGCGGCCTGCAAAGCCGTCCACACGGGTTCGAATCCCGTCGCCACCTCCACTCACAACTCAACAGCCTTCACAGGCGCGATTGGCGCAGCGGTAGCGCGCTTCCCTGACACGGAAGAGGTCACTGGTTCGATCCCAGTATCGCGCACAGACAAACCCCCGGTTATCCGGGGGTTTTTTGTTGCGCCGACAGGGCGCGCGATCGCGCGCCCCGCGCCGTCAGCCGGCGGTCTCGTCGGACTCCGGCAGCTCGTGCAGGCCGGCAGGCGAGTTCGCCAGGGTCATCAGCCGCGCGACCCAGTCCTGATTCAGCGGGATGCGGGTGTCGTGGCGGCGCCGGAACTCGAGACGCGCCGCGCGGTTCATCCAGACGGTCGTGCGCCCGGTGCCTTCTCCCGCTGCTCGCGACCACGTGAACAGGAACGCCTCACCTCGGCGGAGCTTCGCGTAGATCACGGCTTCGAGGTGCACGAGGGTGCGGTCGTCGATGTCGAATCGAGTGGTGGCGTTGTAAGAGAGGAGTCCCATGGAACCGACCCAGGTCTAGGCGTACAGAGAGGGCGGAGCTGCGGTCTCCTCTGTCATTGTGCCATCCGATCAGCCGTTCCCGTGTCCGGCGCGGCCGTGTCACACCGGGGGATCCCTCGCTGACAGACTGACCCCATGACCACCGCCCGGATCGTCGCCCTCTTCGTCGTTGCCGCCCTCGCCGAGATCGGCGGAGCCTGGCTGATCTGGCAGGCCGTACGCGAGAACCGCGGCTGGTGGTTCGCGCTCCTGGGCATCGTCGCACTCGGGGCGTATGGGTTCGTCGCCGCGTTCCAGCCGGATGCGAACTTCGGTCGAGTCCTCGCGGCCTACGGCGGCGTCTTTATCGCAGGTTCACTCGCCTGGGGAATCGTGGTCGACGGGTTCCGTCCGACGCTCTGGGATTACGTCGGGTCGGCGATCGCCCTGGTGGGGGCCGCGATCATCATCCTGGCTCCCGTCGTCACCGACGCAGGAGAGGCGTGACCGCGAACCCGGGTCGCCTCATGGGACGATGACCGCGCGGCCGCGGACCGTTCCCGCGGCGAGGGCCTCGTATGCCTTCGGTCCGTCGTCGAGCGAGTACCGCTGGATTTCGACGCCGACCTGCCCGGAACGAGCGAGGTCGAGCACCTCGATCAGCTCGCTGCGCGACCCCCAGTAGGGGATGCGGAGAGCCGCGTCGTAGGCGATGGAACCGAAGCCGACGTGCGCTGTTCCGCCGCCGATCCCGACGATCGTGACGTCCGCGTCGAGCGCCGCCGCCGCGACGGCGGTCGCGATCGTGGGCTCGGCGCCGACGAAGTCGAAGACGGCGTTCGCTCCCAGGCCGTCGGTGAGTTCGCGGATCCGATCGACCGCGTTCTCGTCGCTGATCACGGTGTGGTGCGCGCCCACCTCCCGTGCCAGCTCGAGTTTCTCGTCGGTGACGTCCAGCGCGATCACCGTCGCCGCCGAGACGGCACGGAGGATCTGGATCGCGACGTGGCCCAGCCCGCCCGTTCCGATGACGACCGCGGTCGTCCCGGCGCCGAGCTTCGGCAGGGACGTCTTGATCGCGTGGTAGGGCGTCAGACCGGCATCCGTCAGTGACACGTTCTGCACGGGATCGAGGTCGCCCAGCGGCACGAGGTGACGTGCGCTGTCGACGATCATGTACTCCGCCATCGAACCGGGCGCGCCGAGACCCGGAGGCATGATCCCTTCGGCCTGCGCGTTCGTGCAGTAGTTCTCCTTGCCCTGAGCGCAATTGCGGCAACGACCGCAACCCCAGGGCCCGTATACGGCGACCGCGTCGCCGACCTGGAGGTGTTCGACGCCCTCGCCGAGCTCCTCGACGATGCCCGCGCCCTCATGCCCGAGGGTGAGCGGGAGCGGATACCCGGCGGCGGTGTACTCCTCCTCGCTCAGACTCATGACGAACTCGTCCGAGTGGCAGACGCCCGCGGCGGTGACCTTCAGGAGGACCTGACCGGGTCCGGGAGAGGGCTTCTCGATCTCGACGACTTCAGGGTGGGAACCGATGCGCGTGTACTGGAGTGCCTTCATGCTCCGCACGCTACGCCTGCGGATCCCCCGCGCGCACGGCCCTGCGCCCGCGCAGCCGGGACGATAGGATCCGGCCATGGCCCACCTCGTGCTCACTGTGGTCGGCGACGACCGTCCGGGACTCGTCAACGCCCTCGCCGAGCAGGTGTCCGCCGTCGGCGGCAACTGGGAGCGCAGCGAGCTCGCCGAACTCGCCGGCGCGTTCGCCGGCATCGTCCTCGTCACGATCGACGATGACCGCGAAGCCGACCTGGTCGCGGCTCTCGAGGGGCTCGACGGGATGCTGCGCGTCACCGTCCACGGCGGCCGGGCCATCGCGTCCGCTGACGCCGTCGAGCGCTCCCTCGAGGTGACGGTCCTCGGCAATGACCGTCCCGGCATCGTCCGCGACGTCACCGCCGCGATCGCCGCTCACACTCTCAGCATCGACACGTTCCGCAGTCGCACGCTCGACGCGCCGATGGCCGGTGGGACGCTCTTCGAGGCGACTGTCGCGTTCCGTCTCCCGGCTGGAGCGGACGCCGCCCCGGTGACCACCGCGCTCGAGGAGCTCGCGGGCGAGATCCAGGTCGACCTCACCGTCGCCTGACCCCGGGCGCCCGCGGCGCGGGGTCAGCGGAACAGGAGCGGCACCGTGGCTGCGGCCACGACGAGCGGCGCGGCGACGAGACCCCAGAGGATGAACCGACGCCACGGCAGGTGGACGTCTGCGGCGACGAGCCGTTGATGCCACAGAAGTGTCGCGAGCGAGGCCCACGGGGTGATCAGGGGGCCCGCGTTCACTCCGATCAGCAGCGCCGCAAGACGTTCCGGCGTGTCTGCCGTCGTCTCGAGGAGCAGGTACGCGGGCAGGTTGTCGAGCCCATTCGCTGTGACGAGCGCGGTTCCCGACATGCGCAGGAGGTCGAGGGGCTCCGACCCCGAGCCTGCGAGCGCCGTGGCGAGCTGGCCGGAACCCCACGCCTCGAGCGCCGCGACGGCGGAGAAGAGGCCGGCGGCGAAGACCAGCAGCGACCACGGCACCAAGCGGATGCCGAGGGCCCGCGGCGAACGCCAGGCGAAAAGGACGAGCAGCGCGACGGCTGCGCCCGTCGCCGGGATCCATGGCTCGATACCGCTGACCAGCAGGGGGAGCAGTGCCAGGACGACGATGGATGCCGCGACCAGCTGCACCCTGTCGCTCACCCGCGGCGGCGCCGCCACCGTGAAGATCCCGACCAGCGACCGGCGGTGGAACGACCAGAGCAACCCGACGGTCACGAGGATCGCGACCGCGGCGGACGGCCCCAGAAGGAGGACGAACGAGGCAGGGTCGGCGGCCCCCGGCATCCGTGCCAGGGCGAGAAGGTTCGTCAGGTTCGACACCGGGAGCACGAGGGAGGCGGTGTTGGCGAGCCAGACGGTGGTGAGCGCGAACGGCAGTGGGGGCAGACCGTTCGCGCGGGCGACGGCGATGACGACGGGCGTCAGGAGCACGGCTGTCGTGTCGAGGGAGAGGAACGCCGTGGTCACGACGGCGAGCACGACGACGAGCACCCAGAGGAGCGCCGTGCGTCCCCGCGACAGGCGAGCGAGCCACGACGCCGTGACGTCGAAGACGCCGGCCTTCGCGGCGAGCTCTGCGACGATCGTGACTGCCACGACGAACGCGAGGATCGGTAGGACGCGTTCGGCGACGTCGCCGAGGTCGGCGAGGGGGAGGACCCCGGTGACGAGGGCGGCGATCGCCCCCAGGAGCAGGACGAGTCCCGCGAGAGCGAGCTTCACGGCATCCATCATCGCCCCTGTCCGCCGCCCAGTAGACTCGCAGGATGCAGAACGGCCGGTCATCCCACCTCGCCGGTACGCGAACGCCGCGGGCCTGAGCGGGCGGAGCGCGTCGTGCGCTCGAAGCTGACTACTCTGATCCGAGCCACTTCCTGGAGATCCTCCCTTGTCTGATCTGATCGCCCCGGCGGATGTCGACCTTCCTGCCGACGGTTTCGCCCTGTTCCCCGACCGTTCCGTCGTCGCCCTTCGTGTCCGCGGCGAGCTGAAGGACCTCGCGACGGTCGTCGACTCTCTGGACGGCGTCGAGCCCGTGACGGTGTCGAGCCCCGATGGGCTGAACATCCTGCGCCACTCGACGGCCCACATCCTCGCCCAGGCGGTGCAGCGCGTCCGCCCGCAGGCGAACCTCGGGATCGGTCCGCCGATAACGGACGGCTTCTACTACGACTTCGGCGTCGACGAGCCGTTCACGCCCGAAGACCTGAAGGCCATCAAGAAGGAGATGGAGCGCATCGTCCGCGAAGGGCAGCGCTTCGTCCGCCGTGTGGTGACCGATGACGAGGCCCGCACCGAACTCGCCGACGAGCCGTTCAAGCTCGAGCTCATCGGGCTTAAGGGCGGGTCGCAGGAAGCCGCCGAGGGCGCCTCGGTCGAGGTCGGCGCCGGCGAGCTGACCATCTACGACAACGTCACCCGCGACGGCGAGACCGCGTGGAAGGACCTCTGCCGCGGGCCCCACGTGCCGAGCACCCGTGTCGCCGGCAACGGCTGGGACCTCACCCGCGTCGCCGGCGCCTACTGGCGCGGCAGCGAGAAGAACCCGCAGCTGCAGCGCATCTACGGCACCGCGTGGCCCACGAAGGACGAGCTGCGCGCCTACCAGCAGCGTCTCGAGGAGGCCGCCAAGCGCGATCACCGCAAGCTCGGCAAGGACCTGGACCTCTTCTCGTTCCCCGAGGAGATCGGGCCCGGCCTGTCGGTCTTCCACCCCAAGGGCGGCATCATCCGGTACGAGATCGAGCGCTACATGCGCGAGAGTCTCCTCGCCAACGGATACCAGGTCGTGAACACGCCCCACATCACCAAGGGCGATCTGTTCATGACGAGCGGCCACCTGCAGTGGTACGCCGACGGCATGTACCCCCCGATGGTGCTCGACGAGGTGGTGGATGCCGACGGCCACGTCTCACGCGAGGGCCAGGAGTACTACCTCAAGCCCATGAACTGCCCGTTCCACAACCTGATCTTCCGCTCGCGCGGACGCAGCTACCGCGAGCTGCCGCTGCGGCTCAGCGAGTTCGGCTCGGTCTACCGGTACGAGAAGAGCGGCACGCTCGCAGGACTCACCCGGGTGCGGGGGATGACGCAGGACGACACCCACATCTACGTGACCGCCGACCAGGTCAAGGGCGAACTCGAGCACAGCCTCGCCTTCGTGCTGCAGACCCTGCGCGACTACGGGCTGAACGACTTCTACCTCGAACTGTCGACGAAGGAGGAGGGGAACCCCAAGTTCATCGGCGACGACCGCCTGTGGGACGAGGCGACGCGGACCCTCCGCGAGGTCGCCGAGGGCTCCGGTCTGGAGCTCGTGCCCGACCCGGGCGGGGCGGCGTTCTACGGTCCGAAGATCTCGGTCCAGGCGCGTGACGCGATCGGGCGCACCTGGCAGATGTCGACGATCCAGCTCGACTTCAACCAGCCAGAGCGGTTCGAGCTCGAGTACACCGGCCCCGACGGTGAGAAGCACCGTCCGGTCATGATCCACCGCGCGCTGTTCGGCTCGATCGAGCGCTTCTTCGCGATCCTCCTCGAGCACTACGCCGGGGCCTTCCCGGTATGGCTCGCCCCCGTGCAGGTCGTCGGCATCCCCGTCGCCGAGGAGTACGGTCCGTACCTCGACGAGATCGTCGCGCGCCTGCGCGCGGTGGGCGTCCGCGCCGAAGTCGACCACTCCGACGACCGCATGCCGAAGAAGATCCGCACCCACACGACCCAGAAGGTCCCCCTGCAGCTCATCGCGGGCGAGCAGGACCGTTCCGGGGGCACGGTGTCGTTCCGGTTCCGCGACGGGTCGCAGACCAACGGCATCCCGGTGGACGAGGCGATCGACAAGATCGTCGCGGCGATCTCGGGTCGTCTTCTCGTGAACACGGCCGAGGACCTCGTATGAGCGACCCCGACGAGGGTCGTGCGGAACCGGCATCCGCTCTCGCGGGTGTGCCGGACGAGTTCCAGCGACTCTGGACCCCGCATCGGATGGCCTACATCCAGGCGGGACCGGAACCCCTCAAGCACGACTGCCCGTTCTGCGCCGCACCCGGCAAGTCGGACGAGGAGGGGCTCATCGTCGCCCGCGGCGAGACGGCGTACGTCCTGCTGAACCTGTTCCCGTACAACTCCGGTCACCTGCTCGTGTGCCCGTACCGCCACTTCGGCACGTACGACGAGGCGACGCCCGAGGAGGTCGCCGAGATCGGCGCGCTGACCCAGGTGGCCATGCGGGTGCTGCGGAAGGTCGCGAACTGCGACGGCTTCAACCTCGGGATGAACCAGGGCGAGGTCGCCGGTGCGGGCGTCGCGGCGCACCTGCACCAGCACGTCGTCCCCCGCTGGGCGACGGACGCGAACTTCTTCCCGATCATCGCGAAGACGAAGGCGCTTCCCCAGCTGCTCGGCGAGGTCCGCCAGTCGGTGGCGGACGGCTGGCCTGTCCTCTGACGAGCCCGCCGCCCGCGGTGGTCACCGGACCTGAGTGACCTCGAACTGCATCCGCGGGTGCGCGTACGCCTCCTGCGACTCGACGAGCTGCAGTTCGCGCGTGCCGGCGTCGTAGGTGTTCTGCAGAAGGTCGAACACGCTCGAGGTGGTCCTCGCGAGCGCGTCGGCGGCGTTCCCGCTCTCACGGAAGTGGGCGGTGAACAGGGCGGCGGTCACGTCGCCGGAGCCGTTCGCCTTCATCGGGATGTGGGGGGTGCGGACGATCCAGGCGCCGTCATCCGTCACGGCGAGCATCTCGATCGTCCCCTCGGGGCGCTCGGGCCGCTCGACGCTCGTCACGAGCACGGTCGACGGTCCCAGGGCACGCGCCGCGTCCACGGAGGCGAGGGTCGACTCGAGATCGGCCGGGTCGGTCCCGGTGAGGAAGCCGAGCTCGAACTGGTTCGGCGTGATCAGGTCGGCGGCGGGGACGACCCGCTCGCGCAGGAGGACCGGGATGGCGGGGGCCACGAAGCATCCGCTCTTCGCGTTGCCCATGACGGGGTCGCAGGCGTAGATCGCGTTCGGATTGGCGGCCTTGACGCGCGCGACGGCGTCGAGGATGACGTCGCCGATCCCCTCGCCGCCCTGGTAGCCAGAGAGGACCGCGTCGATCTCGCCGAAGGCGCCGCGTTCCTCGATGCCGGTGATGACGTCGGCGACGTCCTGCGGGCTGATGAGCGGGCCGCGCCAGGTGCCGTACCCGGTGTGGTTCGAGAAGTTGACGGTGTAGACCGGGTAGACCTCGACGCCGATGCGCTGCAGCGGGAACACGGCGGCGGAGTTTCCGACGTGGCCGTACGCGACGGCGGACTGGATGGAGAGGATCTTCACGGGGCGGTACTCGCTTCCGGTGAGGGCGCGATCGCTCGCGCCGAGGCGGCGACGTTGGCGGCGAGCCGCGCGAGGTCGGTGTCGGACAGGTCGTGGACGGTGAGGCGCAGGCGGCGACGGGCGTCGTCGTCGGCGAGGACGAATTCGTCGCCGGGTCGAGCGAGCCAGCCGCGTCGCATCAGCTGCTCGGCGACGGCGCGGGCGGGAGCCGGGACGCGCACCCACAGGCTGAGGCCGTCGCCCGCCGTCGTGGGGACACCCTGGCGCGTCAGTTGGTCGGCGAACGCCTCGTTGCGCGATCGGTAGTGCTGAGCCGCGCGTTCGACCCCTGCCATGACCTCGTCGTCGGACACCAGGGTGACGGCGAGGCGCTGCAGGAGATGGCTCACCCACGTCGACCCGGGGCTGAGCCGCCGAGCCAGTCGCTCCGCCGTGTCGCGGTCGCTCGCGGTCACGGCCAGGCACATGTCCGGCCCGAGGAACTTCGAGACCGACCGGATCAGGGCCCACCGACGATGGTCTGGGCCGATGATCGAGTGGTACGGCTCCCGCGAGAGCATCGAGAAGTGGTCGTCCTCGATGACCAGAACGTACGGATGCCGCGCCAGCACGGCGCGGAGCTCCGCCGCCCGCTCGGCGGTCAGGCTCACGCCCGTGGGGTTCTGCGCCCGAGGCGTGCAGACGATGGCGCGGACGCCCGCGTCGAGCGCGGCCTGGAGGCCGACCACCGTCATCCCGTGGTCGTCGACGGGGATGGCGACGGGCCGGTAGCCGCCGATCTTCACGGTCCGCAGTGCCGACAGGAAACAGGGGTCTTCGAGTCCGACTCCGTCGTCGCGGGTGAGGGCGTCGGCGAACAGCCGCTCGAGGGCGTCGACGGCGCCGCCGGTGATCGTCAGCCGGAGGTCGTCGCGGCCCGGCAGGTCGTTCTCGATCCACCGGGCTGCCCACGCTTCGAGGTCCGGGTCGATCGTCGGCTCTCCGTAGAGGATGGGGCGACCGGCGAGGCTCGACAGGGCGAGGGAGGGGTCGGGGATGAGGGTCGGATCGGGGTTCCCGGTCGCGATGTCGCGGAGGACCGTGTCGGCGGCGAACCCTTCTTGGGCGGGGTCCGCGCGCGGCGCCACGCGGGTTCCGGCTCGGCCGGCCGTCTCGACGGCGCCCGCGGCGGCGAGGTGGCGGTACGCCGCGACGACCGTGTTCCGGTTGACGCCGATCGTGTCGGCGAGCGCGCGAACCGGCGGCAGCGCAGCGCCCGGGGCGAGATCGCCGCGGTCGATGAGGGAACGGATACTGTCCGCGATCTCCGCAGCGGTGTCGCCGCTGATCGCCAGGACATCGTTCGTCATGCCGTCGAGTCTATGTCCGGGTCATGCTAACTTTTGGCCTATGCCAACGAATTCGACCGGAACGGCGCGCGTCAAGCGCGGCCTCGCCGAGATGCTCAAGGGCGGCGTCATCATGGACGTCGTCACCGCCGACCAGGCCAAGATCGCCGAGGACGCCGGCGCCGTCGCCGTCATGGCGCTCGAGCGCGTACCGGCCGACATCCGCGCCCAGGGCGGCGTCGCACGGATGAGCGACCCCGATCTCATCGACGACATCATCGCGTCCGTCTCGATCCCCGTGATGGCCAAGGCGCGTATCGGACACTTCGTCGAGGCTCAGGTGCTGCAGGAGCTCGGCGTCGACTACATCGACGAGTCCGAGGTCCTCTCACCCGCCGACTACGTGAACCACATCGACAAGTGGGGCTACACCGTGCCCTTCGTCTGCGGTGCGACGAACCTCGGCGAGGCACTGCGGCGGATCACCGAGGGAGCGGCGATGATCCGCTCCAAGGGGGAGGCCGGCACGGGCGACGTGTCGGAGGCCATGAAGCACATCCGCAAGATCCGCGGTGAGATCGCCGCCCTGTCGGCGCTGTCGAAGGATCAGCTCTACGTCGCCGCGAAGGACCTGCAGGCGCCGTATGAGCTCGTTGCCGAGATCGCCGAGACCGGCACGCTCCCCGTCGTCCTCTTCGTCGCCGGTGGCGTCGCGACGCCCGCGGATGCGGCGATGATGATGCAGCTCGGGGCCGACGGGGTGTTCGTCGGGTCCGGCATCTTCAAGAGCGGCAACCCCGCCGAGCGCGCCGCCGCAATCGTGAAGGCGACGACCTTCTTCGACGACCCGAAGGTCGTCGCGGACGTGTCCCGGGGGCTCGGCGAGGCCATGGTCGGTATCAACGTGTCCGATCTCCCCGCTCCGCACCGGCTGGCGGACCGGGGCTGGTGACGAGACCTCGCATCGGCGTCCTCGCCCTCCAGGGCGATGTCCGTGAGCACTCCCGGGTGCTCACGGACATGGGTGCCGACGTCCTCTCGGTCCGGCGTCCCGGCGATCTCGCCGCGGTGTCCGCGCTCGTCCTCCCCGGTGGTGAGTCGAGCGTGATCGACAAGCTCTCCCGCGCCTTCGGGATGCGCGAGCCCCTGCGTGCCGCGATCGCGGGCGGGATGCCGGTCCTCGGCACGTGTGCCGGCCTCATCCTTCTCGCGGACCGGCTCGAGGACGGCATCGTGGGCCAGCAGACGTTCGGCGGGCTCGACGTGACCGTGCGACGCAACGCGTTCGGCTCGCAGACCGAGTCGTTCGAGACCGATCTCGAGGTTCCGGCGGTGGGGGACCCGCGCGTGAAGGCCACGTTCATCCGTGCGCCGATCGTGAGCGAGGTCGGTCCGTCGGCCGAGGTGATCGCGCGTCTCGCCGATGGCGGCGTCGTCGGGGTCCGGCAGGGGGGCGTGATGGGGCTCTCGTTCCACCCCGAGCTCGACGGCGAGAGGCGCTTCCACGAGCTCCTCCTGGAGGCCGCGCGTGACGCGTAGCGAAGGGGCTCGGCCTCGGTCCTAGACTGGACCCTGCGCTTTTTCCGAGAGGAGTCCCATGAGCGGACATTCCAAGTGGGCGACCACCAAGCACAAGAAGGCCGTCATCGACTCGCGTCGCGCGAAGTCGTGGGCGAAGCTCATCAAGAACATCGAGGTCGCCGCCAAGCTCGGCGGCGCCGATCTGCAGGGCAACCCGACGCTGTTCGACGCCGTCCTGAAGGCGAAGAAGACGTCGGTCCCCAAGGACAACATCGACCGCGCCATCAAGCGCGGCGCAGGCATCGGCGGCGAGTCCGTCGAGTACACCTCGATCATGTACGAGGCCTACGGCCCGAACGGCGTGGCACTCATGGTCGAGTGTCTGACCGACAACAAGAACCGCGCCGCCGCCGAGGTCCGGACCGCCCTCACCCGCAACGGCGGCACGCTCGCCGACCCCGGCTCGGTCGCGTACAACTTCGCCCGCAAGGGCGTCATCGTCGTCTCCGGCGAGGGCACGACCGAGGACGACGTCATGATGGCCGCCCTCGAGGCCGGCGCCGAGGAGATCGAGCCGCACTCCGAGGGCTTCGAGGTCGTCACCGAGGCATCCGACCTCGTCTCGGTCCGCTCCGCGCTGACGGACGCGGGCATCGAGTACGAGTCCGCGGATGTCGAATTCGTCCCGAACCTCAAGGTCGAGATCGACGCCGACACGGCGCGCAAGGTCTTCCGGCTCATCGATGCCCTCGAGGACAGCGAAGACGTCCAGAACGTCTACGCCAACTTCGACCTCACGGCCGAGGTGCAGGCCGAGCTCGAGGACGACGAGTCAGAGTAGAGCCTCACCGGGCGCGCCGACGAGCGGATGCTGCACCTCCCGCCTAGCGTGGGGGAGTGGCATCCGCTCTTCGCGTTCTCGGGATCGACCCGGGCCTGACCCGGTGCGGCGTCGGGGTGGTCGATGTCCGCCCCGACCGGTCGGCCTCGCTCGTCCACGTAGGTGTCGTCCGCTCCTCGCCGGAGGCGCCGATCGAGCAGCGCCTCGCGACGATCGCCGCCGGCATCCGTGCGGTCCTGGCCGAGCACGGGCCCGACGTCGTCGCCGTCGAGCGGGTCTTCGCGCAGCAGAACCGGAGCACGGTGATGGGCACCGCCCAGGCGAGCGGCATAGCCCTGCTCCTCGCGGCCGAGCACGGGCTGCCCGCCGCGACGCACACTCCGTCGGAGGTGAAGGCGGCGATCACCGGATATGGGAACGCCGAGAAACTCCAGGTCCAGACGATGGTCGCCCGCGTGCTGCGTCTGGACGCTCTCCCGCAGCCGGCCGACGCAGCGGATGCCCTGGCGCTCGCGCTGTGCCATGCCTGGCGGCGCGGGTCGTCGGCCCCCGTCGGTGCGGCGCTGACGCCGGCCCAGCGCGCCTGGGCTGAGGCCGAGAAGGCGTCGCGACGCTGACGCGTGTCGCTCGAACATACGTCCGAACGCTCCCGTAGGCTCGTCGCATGATCTCCTCGCTGCGCGGTCGCGTGATCCACCTCGAACCCGACTCCGCCGTCATCGACGTGCACGGTGTGGGATACGCCGTGGCCGTCACCGCTCAGTACGCACGGCAGGTGCACCTGGGCGACGAGGTCTTCGTCCACACGGCGATGATCGTCCGCGAAGACGCAATGCTGCTCTTCGGATTCGAGGACCGCTCCGAGCTCGACGTCTTCGGGCATCTGCTCAGCGTGTCCGGCGTGGGTCCGAAGTCCGCCCTCGGTGTTCTCTCGTCCCTCACTGTCGACCAGATCGCGACGGCGGTCGCCGACGAGGACGACGCTCCGTTCCGTCGCGTCTCGGGCATCGGTCCGAAGACCGCCAAGCTCATCGTGGTCCAGCTGGCCGGCAAGCTCACGGCGCCCACCCGCACCGCCGCGGGCGCCCCGATTCCGCAGGGGCTGGGCGCGCAGGTGTCCGCGGCCCTCATGGCGCTCGGGTGGAACGAACGCGTCGCACTCGAGACGGCGGAGAACGTCCTCGCCGATGCGCCCGCCGGAGCGTCGGTACCGGCACTCCTCAAACTCGCGCTCGCCCAGCTGGGCCCGGCCCGTGCGGAGCGCTCCGGTGTCTGATCCCCGCGACCAGCGCCTCCCCGAGAACGAGACCGAGCTCGCTGTCGAGGGTGCGCTCCGCCCCGGCTCGCTCGCGGAGTTCATCGGGCAGATGAAGGTGCGCGGACAGCTGCAGTTGCTGTTGGATGCCGCCCGCATCCAACAGCGTCCCGCCGACCACATCCTCCTGTCGGGCCCGCCCGGACTGGGCAAGACGACTCTCGCGATGATCGTCGCCCACGAGAGCGAGCGGCCGCTCCGGATGTCGAGCGGTCCCGCGATCCAGCACGCCGGCGACCTCGCCGCCCTCCTGTCGAGCCTCGTGCCGGGTGAGGTGCTGTTCATCGACGAGATCCACCGCATGGCGCGCTCCGCCGAGGAGATGCTGTACCTCGCGATGGAGGACTTCCGCATCGACATCATGGTCGGAAAGGGAGCGGGTGCGACCAGCATCCCGCTCGACCTCGCCCCCTTCACCCTCGTCGGTGCGACCACCCGCTCCGGGCTGCTCCCCAACCCCCTCCGCGACCGCTTCGGCTTCACCGCGCACCTCGAGTACTACGAGCCGGTCGAGCTGGAGCAGGTCATCGCCCGCTCGGCGGTGATGCTCGACGTCGATGTGCCCGCGGCATCCCGGGAGGAGATCGCCCGCCGCTCGCGCGGCACCCCTCGCATCGCGAACCGGCTGCTGCGCCGCGTGCGCGACTACGTCGTCGTCCACGGCGGCTCGTCGACACAGGCGACCACGGGCGACGTCTCGGCGGCCCTCGAGCTTTACGACGTCGACGACCTCGGACTCGACCGCCTCGACCGCGCGGTGCTCGACGCGCTCGTGCGACGTTTCCGCGGCGGCCCCGTGGGACTGAACACCCTCGCCGTCACGGTGGGGGAGGAAGCCGACACGATCGAGTCGGTCGTCGAGCCCTACCTCGTCCGGATCGGGTTCATGGGACGCACTCCCCGGGGGCGGGTCGCGACCCCCGAGGCCTACGCCCACCTGGGGATCCCCCGGCACGACGGGGCGCTGACCCTCGATGACCTATAATCGCTGAAGGCTCCGGCCTCCCACCCTCTTCGCCGCATCGATGCGGCGTGCCCTCCCGAAAGGCGGACCCGCGTCCATGTTGCTTCTCTCCCAGCAGAACACCCAGCAGGCCACCGGAGGAAACTTCTTCATGGACTACGGCCTGCTCATCCTGCTGGCGGCTCTGCTGGTCTTCATGTTCGTCAGCTCGCGTCGCCGCGCGAAGAAGATGAAGGAGCAGCAGGAGCAGAAGGCTCAGCAGATGGTCCCGGGCGTCAAGGTCCTGCTCCAGGGCGGGCTCTACGGCACGATCGTCGAGTACGACCCGACCGACCTCTCCAAGCCGGCTCACGTGGAGCTCGCTCCCGGCATGGTCGTCGAGGTCCACAGCCAGGCCATCCTCCGCATCGTGGAGGACGAGGAGCCAGTCGTCGACGAGGACGAGCAGGTCGCCGGTGACGACGTCATCGTCTCGCGCGACGAGACGATCCTCGACTCGCGTCCCGTCGACAGCACTCCCGACGCGGACGACAAGCCCAAGGCCTGATCTCCTCCGCTTCGGCGGTCCCTGAAGAAAGTTCCCTCCGTGGCTTCATCCACCCCCGTCCGCCGCGCCTGGCGCGCACTCATCGGACTCCTCGCCCTGACCGCCGTGCTCTTCGGGGTGAACGCCGCGGGCGTCATCCTCTTCGAGAAGAGTTCGTGGGTGCCCGAGTTGGCGCTCGACCTCCAGGGCGGCACGCAGATCATCCTGCAGGCGCAGACCCGGGAAGGCGCTCAGCCCACAGCGGATCAGATGCAGCAGGCGGTCTCGATCATCCGTCAGCGTGTGGATGCCTCGGGTGTCGGCGAGACCGACATCACGACGCAGGCGGGCAACCAGATCGTGGTGCAGCTTCCGGGCATCGCCGACGAGGAGACGCGCGACCGCATCGGCCGTTCGGCGCAGATGCAGCTGCGGGCCGTCCTCTACACGGCGGCCCCGAGCAACACGTTCGTCGGTGACGACGGCAAGCAGACCCCGTACCCGACGCCCGGTCCGTCCCTGAACGCGACTCCCACTCCGGCGCCGACGAATGGCAGCGACCTGTCGTGGGCGACGGAAGAGGTGCAGGCCGAGTTCCTCGCCTACGACTGCGCGAAGCCCGCGAACGACCCGGCCCAGGAACCCGCGGACCAGCCACTGATCACCTGCGACGCGGACGGTTCGGCCAAGTACCTCCTGGGACCCGTGGAGCTCACCGGCTCCGCGATCTCCGACGCGACCAACGGTCTGAACTCGCAAAACGGCCAGTGGGCCGTCAACATCGTCTTCAACGGGGCCGGCACAAAGACTTTCGGGGACATCAGCCAGCGGCTCTTCAACCTGCAGTCGCCGCAGAACCAGTTCGCCTTCGTCCTGGACGGCGAGGTCATCTCCGCTCCGTCGATGAACGCCGTGATCACCGACGGCAAGCCGCAGATCACCGGCAACTTCGACCAGGAGACCTCGAAGACGCTCGCGGATCAGCTCAAGTACGGCGCTCTTCCGTTGAGCTTCGAGGTCCAGAGCAGCAACTCGATCTCGGCGACGCTCGGATCGCAGCAGCTGCTCATCGGTCTCGTCGCCGGACTCATCGGGCTCGCCCTGGTCGCCATCTACTCGCTGACGGTCTACCGTGCCCTCGGCTCGGTCATCATCGCGTCGCTCGCAGTGATGGGCGTCCTCACCTACATCACCCTGTGCATCCTCGCGTGGCGGATGGGGTTCCGACTCTCCCTCGCGGGTGTGGCCGGCCTGATCGTGACGATCGGCTTCACGGCCGACTCGTTCATCGTCTACTTCGAGCGCGTTAGGGACGAACTCCGCGACGGCAAGTCGATCACTGGTGCCGTCGAAGACGGCTGGGACCGCGCCAAGCGCACGATCTACATCTCGAAGTCGATCAACATCCTCGCCGCCGTCGTGCTGTACATCCTGGCCGACTCGACGGTGAAGGGCTTCGCCTTCACGCTGGGTCTGACCACCGTGATCGACGTGCTCATCTTCGTGCTCTTCACGCACCCCGTGATGCAGCTGCTCGCTCGGACGCGTTTCTTCGGTGGGGGGCACCCGCTCTCGGGTCTCGATCCGACCGCACTCGGTGCCGTCTACCGTGGTCGTGCGCAGTTCCGCGCGCCCGTCGCCGCCGGCGGCAAGTCCCAGGCCGAGAAGCGCTCGTCGCGATCCCGCAGCGAAGCCGTCCGCCGACAGACCATCGCTGAGCGCAAGCTCGCGGAGCAGAGCGGCACCAACCGCTCGGCAGGGGAGGGGAACGACTGATGCGTTCCATGAGTGATTTCGGTAACGACCTCTACACGGGCAAGGTCTCCTTCCCGTTCGTCGGCCGCCGCCGTCTCTGGTTCCTGATCGCGGCGATCCTCGTGATCGGTTCGGCGCTCGTGCCGGTCTTCCGTCCGGTCCAGTTCTCGATCGAGTTCACCGGCGGATCGCAGTTCACCGTCAACGACGTCGCCAAGCCCGACCAGCTGCTCGCGACCAAGGCGGTCCAGTCGGTCGTCCCGGACGCCGCGCCGCGCGTCACGACGGTCGGCGACGACAGCCTCCGCATCCAGACCGACCAGATGGGTGAGATCGAGACCCGCGAGGTCACCTCGGCTCTCGTCGAGGCGTACGGGGTGTCGGACAAGAGCGTCAGCTCGTCGTTCATCGGGCCGAGCTGGGGGGAGAGCGTGACTCGTCAATCCCTCTGGGGCCTGGCGATCTTCCTCGTACTGACGTTCGTGATCCTCGCGTTGTACTTCCGTACCTTCAAGATGTCGGTCGCCGCCATGATCGGTCTGGTCGACGTCCTCGTCGTCACCGTGGGCGTCTACGCGCTGTTCGGCTTCGAGATCTCGCCCGCGGCCGTGATCGGCTTCCTCACGATCTTGTCCTACTCGCTGTACGACACCACGGTCGTCTTCGACAAGATCCGCGAGAATACCTTCGAGGACGGTGAGAAGTCCGGTCGGACCTTCGGCGAGTCGGTCAACCTCGCCGTGAACCAGACCCTCATCCGATCGATCAACACGACCGTCGTGGCGGTGCTGCCGACGGGGGCGATCCTCTTCATCGGCGCCCTGTGGCTCGGGGCTCAGACTCTGACCGACATCTCGCTGTCGATCTTCGTCGGAACGATCGTCGCGGCATACTCCACGCTGTTCGTCGCCGCGCCGCTGTACTCGCTCCTGCGCGAGAACGAGGCCGACCTCAAGGCGCGCGACCAGCGTGTCGTGGAGGCTCGCTCGGCAGCCGTCGCCGCGGTCTGAGCCGGATGCGCGCGGGCGTAGGATTGACCTCCAGTTCCAAGCGCGTACGGGCATACAGGAGGCGATCGCATGGCTGAAGCGGTCACTCCGACAGGCTCTGCGACGGGTGGGCAATCGCTGCGCAGGCTCGTGCCGCGCATCTTCTCGCGGGCCCCGTCGCGCGACGCCCTCGAAGAGCTTATGCGGACGGTTCGCGTCCACCACCCCAAGGGCGACATCGCGATCGTCGAGCGCGCGTACCGGACGGCGGCGAAAGCGCACGCGTCCCAGAAGCGCCAGAGCGGCGAGCCGTACATCACGCATCCGCTCGCGGTCGCGCAGATCCTCGCCGAACTCGGCCTCGGTCCGCGCGCGATCGCCGCGGCCCTCCTGCACGACACGGTCGAGGACACGGACTACTCGCTCGATCAGCTGACCGCCGACTTCGGCGACGAGGTCGCGATGCTGGTCGACGGCGTCACGAAGCTCGACAAGGTCAAGTACGGCGACGCTGCGCAGGCGGAGACCGTCCGCAAGATGATCGTCGCGATGTCCAAAGACATCCGCGTTCTGCTGATCAAGCTCGCGGACCGCCTGCACAACGCTCGCACCTGGGGGTTCGTCCCTCCCGAGAAGGCCGCCAAGAAGGCCCGCGAGACGCTCGAGATCTACGCGCCGCTGGCGCACCGTCTCGGCATCCAGACCGCCAAGAGCGAGCTCGAGGATCTGTCGTTCGCGGTGCTCCACCCCAAGCTCTACGCCGAGATCGACTCGCTCGTGAAGCAGCGCACCCCGCAGCGCGAGCAGTACGTGCACACGGTCATCGACAACGTCGAGGCGGACCTGCGAGACCTCCGCATCCGCGGACGCGTCATGGGGCGGCCTAAGCAGCTGTACTCCGTCTACCAGAAGATGGTGGTCCGCGGTCGCGAGTTCGACGACATCTACGACCTCATCGGCATCCGCATCATGGTGGGCACGGTCAGGGATTGCTACGCCGTCCTCGGTGCGATCCACGCACGGTGGACGCCGATCCCCGGCCGGTTCAAGGACTACATCGCGACGCCGAAGTTCAACCTCTACCAGTCGCTCCACACGACGGTCATCGGTCCTGGCGGACGCACGGTTGAGATCCAGATACGCACGCACGAGATGCACCAGCAGGCCGAGTACGGCGTCGCGGCGCACTGGAAGTACAAAGAGCAGATCGCCGGCGGCAAGGCGGACTCCAAGGCGATCGACCAGGACATGGCCTGGCTCGCGCACATCTCCGACTGGCAGGCAGAGACCGCAGACCCAGGTGAGTTCCTCGACTCGCTGCGCTTCGAGATCGGTGCGAAGGAGGTCTACGTCTTCACCCCGAAGGGTCGTGTCGTGGGGCTTCCCGCGGGGGCGACCCCGGTCGACTTCGCGTACGCGGTGCACACCGAGATCGGCCACCGCACGATGGGGGCGAAGGTCAACGGCAGGCTCGTTCCCCTCGAGTCTGAACTCCACTCGGGTGACGTCGTCGAGGTGTTCACCTCGAAGAATCCGGATGCCGGGCCGAGCCAGGATTGGCTGGCCTTCGTCAAGAGCACCCGAGCGCGCAACAAGATCCGCGGCTGGTTCACGAAGGAACGCCGAGACGAGGCCGTCGAGCAGGGCAAGGACGCGATCGCTCGCGCGATGCGCCGACAGAACCTACCGCTGCAGCGGCTCATGAGCCAGGACTCGTTCACCGCCGTCGCCCACCAGCTCCGGTACGAAGACGTGACCGCGCTCTACGCGGCGGTCGGCGAAGGCCACGTCTCGACGCAGTCCGTCATCGAGAAGGTGACCGCGCTCGTCCGTTCCGAGGAGGAGGAGACCTCCACCGGTCCCATCGACCTGCCGGCCGTAGGGCGCTCGAAGGCGCCGCGCGGCGGCGACTCCGGTGTCCTCGTCCGCGGTGCCCCCGACATCCTCGTCAAGCTCGCCAAGTGCTGTACACCGGTGCCGGGCGACGAGATCGTGGGCTTCGTGACCCGTGGAAGCGGTGTGTCGGTGCACCGAGCGGACTGCACGAACGTCGGCTCGCTCCGCGATCAGCCCGATCGACTTATCGACGTGTCATGGGCTCCGACGTCGAAGAGCGTCTTCCTCGTGCACATCCAGGTGGAGGCGCTCGACCGTTCGGGCCTGCTCAGCGACATCACGCGGGTGCTCAGCGAACACCACGTGAACATCCTGTCGGCATCGGTCCAGACGACCAACGACCGTCTCGCCCTCAGCCGTTACGTCTTCGAGATGGGCGACACCGTCCACCTCGATCGCGTGCTGAACGCCGTCCGGCGCATCGACGCCGTGTACGACGTCTACCGGGTCACCTCTTCCTGACGCCGCCGTAGTTCTGCGGCCGCCGCCCGTTTGTGGTGGATGGGACCCGCCGCGTCGATCCAGATGACGGCATCGGCGAGGAGGTCCGGTCGCCACGCGAGCATGTCATCGACCAGGTGGCGCGGCGATCCGCCGACCACGGCGTCGCGGACGAGGTCGACGAGGGTGCGGACGGGCGTCGTCACAGCGACGCCGCTGATGACCTCGACGTCGCCGGCGGGTAGCGCGACATCCCGGAACCGGATGCGCGCGTCGACCGGGAAGGCTGCTCGCCGCCGGCCGGCGCGCTGCAGAGTGTGGATGAGCGGCGGGTCCGGGATGGCACCGTGCACCCACGCCGCGCTCGCGTGGGTGACTGCGCGCTCCGGCCCGCCGATGGAGCGGAAGGATGCTGCGCGCAGCTCTCGTGTCTCGACGGCGTCCGCCGGCATGAACGCCTCGCCGACCTCCACCAGGTCGCCGTCGAGACGGGCGGCAGTCAGCTCCGCAGTCGACAACCGATCATCGGCGAAGTAGAGGAACGGCCACATGAGGGCAGTCTGCGCCATCGAGGTGCGTCGCCGTCGGGCTGCCGACACCTCTGTGGAGAACACAGAGAGCGGAGCACCCCGGGGGAGTGCTCCGCTCTCTGTCGGTACGAGGTGTCAGCCGCCGAGGGCGCGCAGCCAGCCCTTGCGGGCTTCGAGGGCGTCCTTCGCCTTGGCGATGGCGGCTTTGTCCTTCGTGGCCTCTGCGGCCGCGAGTTCTTCTTCGAGCTTGGTGATGGCGTCCTGGAGCTGGCTCGTCATGTCGTTCTGACGCGCCTTCGTCTCGGGGTTGTTGCGCTTCCAGTCCTCGTCCTCGCGGGACTTCAGCGTGGTCTCGACCTTGCGGAGCTGGTCGTCCAGCCCGCGCTCGGTGTCGCGCGGGAACACCCGACCGATCTCGTCCCAGCGGCGCTGGATGTTCGTGAGGAGTGTGCGCGCCTTGGCGTTGTCCTTCTCCTTCGCGACGGCGGCAGCTTCGTCGAGCAGAGCGCGCTTGGCCTCGATCTTCTCCTTCGATGCTTCTACGTCCGCGTTCTCGCGTTCGATGCGCGCGCCGTAGAGGACGTCGCCGGCTGCCTTGAACCGGGCCCAGAGCGCGTCGTCCGCCTTCTTTCCGGCGCGGCCGGCGCTCTTCCACTGGTCGAGCAGCTCGCGGTACGCCGAGATGCCATCCTCACCCCTCGGCGCCAGCGCCTCGGCGCGCTCGACGAGGCGCGTCTTCGCATCGCGGGCGCTCTTGTGCTGCTCGTCGAGGCTCGAGTAGAACTCGCGCCGGTTCTTGTCGACGACGGCACGTGCGTCACGGAATCGCTTCCAGAGCTGCTGACCGACCGCCTTGGGCAGGCGGGGGCCGGTGCTCTGGTGCTCCTGCCAGCGTGCGAACAGCGCGGCTACGTCCGCCGTCGTCTGCTTCCATTGGATGGAGCGCGGGTCCTTGGCGGCGATCGCCTCGATCTCGGCGACGATGCTCTCGCGCTCGGCGACGGCGGCATCCACTGCTGCCCGCTGCGCCTGCGCCTCTTCCGCGCTCGCCTCGGACAGTGCCCCCTCGAGTGCGGTGACGCGTGCCTCGAGCGTGGCCAGGTCGCCGACTGCGGCAGCGCCGTCGAGCCGTTCACGGATTGTCCGGGCGGTGCCGCGCAGGTCGGATGTCGAGGCGCCGCCCCGACGGTGGCGCACCTCGAGCAGCGTCACCTCGGAGGCGAGGTCTGCATACTTGCGCTCGAAGTAGGCGAGCGCCTCTTCGGGGGTGCCGTCGGGGTACTGGCCGACGACGCGCCACTGGTCGCCCTCACGGACGGAGACGGTGCCGTCGTCGTCGACGCGGCCCCACGGCTGGGTCTCGGCGGATTCGGGGGTGGCGGAACTCACGGGGGTCACCTCGTCGGCGGCATGCGCCGCATGGGGGTCGGATTAGTGACTCAGCCTAGTACGCGGCGGTCACGGGGTCGGAGTGGGCGTCGGCGAATCCGTCGCCGTGGGCGACGGCGCGGGTGTCTCGCTCGTCGTCGAGGTCGGGGTCGGGCTCGGTGCGGGTTCGGGAGTTCCGGGGCCCACGGTGTAGTAGGCCGCCTGACCCGCCAGGATCCCCAGAAGAAGGATGCCGCCCGCGACGCCGGCGATCACGTTGTCGCGGCGGCGGCGCTGCACCAGCGACGCGTTGAAGCGTCGGCGCGCCTCATAGAGGCGGGCGCGCTCCCGTTCCTGTGCGCTTGCGCGCGGCCTGCTCTTGCCCGCTGCCACGGCGATCCTTCCGTCGGGGCTGCGCACGAGCCCAGCCACCTGCAGATTATTCGGCTCGCGCGCTCGCGACAAAACCCGGGGGCCATGCCTCGACCCGGGATGACGGTGACGGCGATTAGCCTGGGACGATGGCACAGAGTGACGCGCTTTTCCGTGGAGCGACGCCACTGGCCGTCAGGATGCGACCGGCATCCCTCGACGAGGTGGCCGGTCAGACGCATCTGCTGCGCCCCGGTTCGCCGCTCGTCGCCCTCGCAGATTCGGGGCGCGCGACCACCGGCGCGGTGTCCGTGATCCTGTGGGGGCCGCCGGGGACGGGGAAGACGACGCTGGCGCAAGCGATCGCGCGGACGTCGGGCCGTCGGTTCGTGGAGCTGTCCGCGGTGACTGCCGGCGTCAAGGACGTCCGCGAGGTCATGCAGGAGGCGATGACGCAGCGCGACCTCTACGGCGCCTCCACGATCCTCTTCCTCGATGAGATCCACCGCTTCACGAAGGCTCAGCAGGATGCGCTGCTCCCGGGTGTCGAGAACGGGTGGGTCATCCTCATCGCCGCGACCACCGAGAACCCTTCCTTCTCGGTCATCTCGCCGCTGCTGTCGCGGTCGCTTCTGCTCACCCTGCAGCCGCTCACCGATGAGGACCTCGGGATGCTGATCGACCGAGCCGTCAGCGACGCGAGGGGACTCGCGGGTGCGGTCAGCCTGTCGGACGAGGCGCGCGCCGCGTTGGTCCACCTCGCATCCGGTGACGCGCGGCGTGCGTTGACCTCGCTCGAGGCCGCGGCGTCCATGGCTGAACCCGCGGAGCCGACCGACGAATCGGATGACGGCGCCGAGGAGACCGCCCCGCCGGTCATCACGGCGGAGCACGTCGCGCAGGCCGTCGACCGCGCGCTGCTGCGGTACGACCGGCAGGGCGACGAGCACTACGACGTCATCAGTGCCTTCATCAAGTCGATCCGCGGATCCGACCCGGATGCCGCGATCCACTACCTCGCCCGGATGATCGAAGCCGGTGAGGATCCCCGGTTCATCGCGCGGCGCCTCGTCATCTCCGCCGCGGAGGACATCGGACTCGCCGACCCGCAGGCGCTCCAGATCGCGGTCGCCGCGGCTGACGCGGTTGCGTTCATCGGGATGCCGGAGGGACGCATCCCCCTGGCGGAAGCGACCGCCTACCTCGCGACCACGGCGAAATCGAACGCCGCGTACACCGCGATCAACGCGGCGATCGCGGACGTCCGTGCCGGCGGTTTCGGCCGGGTGCCGATCCACCTGAGGGACGCGCATTACGCCGGAGCGAAGCGCCTGGGTCACGGCAAGGGGTACGTGTACCCGCACGATCTCGATGTCGGCGTCGCGACGCAGCAGTACCTGCCCGACGAACTGCGTGGTCGCCGCTATTACGAGCCGACCGGTCGGGGTGTGGAGCGGGACATCTCCGCCCGACTCGAGAAGATCCGGAAGATCCTCGGTGACTGATCCTCGGTGGGTGCGCGAATCGGGTGAGGTCGTCTACGACGGCTTCACCCGGATCCGGCGCGACGTGTACCGGATGCCGGACGGCGCGCGCGCCGACTGGGACGTCCTCGACCAGGGCGACACGATCGCGGTCATCGCCTTCACCCCGCATGGCACGGTGGTTCTCTTCGATCAATTCCGGGTCGGCCCGCAGCGTGTCATCGCCGAGATCCCCGGGGGCGCCGTCGATCCGGGTGAGTCTCCGCGAGAGGCGGGCGTCCGGGAACTCCGCGAAGAGACCGGCTATCGGGCGGGCATCGTCGTGGAGGCGGGCTCCGAGTGGAGCGGCGCCAACTCGACGCGGCGTCAGCACGTCCTGATCGCCGCGGACTGCGTCCCGGAAGGCCCGCCGGAATGGGATGAGCTCGAGCACGGCACCGTGCGCGAGGTCCCGGATGCCGCCTTCTTCGCCCATCTGCTGTCCGGCGAGCTGAGTGATGCCGGCGTGGCGCTGCGCGGACTCACCGTCTTCGCGCGTGACGCGAACGTCGACGTGGGGCTGGAACCGCTGCAGCGGCGCGTCCGAGCGATGCTGAGCGGCGATGCACCTGCAGCAGGCGGGGCCGATGACCTCGGCCGGAGGATCGACGATGTGTGGGCGGCGGCCGACGAAGAGAAGCCCGACGAGCTCCGCGCCGCGATGAGCGGCGCGCTCGCGGGGACTCCCGGCAGCGACCCTCGAGCCCTGTTCGAGCGTGCGTCCGTCGAGGACTTCCTGGGGGAGGAGGCGGCGGCGATCCCGCTTTATCGCGCGGCGCTCGCTGCGGGGCTCGAGTCTCCCTACGAGACGCAGGCGAGGATCCAGCTGGCGAGTTCCCTGCGCAACGTGGGGGATGCCTCGGGCGCGATCGCCATTCTGAGGGACGTCCCGCCGACCGACCCGTTGGCGGGCGCCGCGGCCGGCTTCCGAGCGCTCGCCCTGTACGACGACGACAAAGCCGTCCGTGCGCTCCGCACCGCCCTCGCGGCTCTCGCTGACGGGATACCGCTCTACGGCCGGGCGCTCCGCGCCTACGCAGCCGAGGTCCGTTCCCGCCCTCGCATCCGCGTGATCTCGGTGGCGGTCGTCATGAGGGACGGGTTCATCCTGGGGGAGCTGTATCCGGCGACGACGGTCCGCCCGGCCTTCTTGCGGGCTCCGGGCGGCGGTGTGGAACCGGGGGAGACGGCCGAGGCGGCCGTCCGCCGAGAGCTCGCAGAGGAACTCGGGGCGACGGTGACGGAGTCGCGGCTCCTCGGGGTCATCGAGAACATCTTCGACAACGAGGGCCGGCCCGGACACGAGATCGCGTACCTCTTCGCGGTGAGTAGTCCCGAGCTCGATGCCCTGAGCGTCGACGAGCGGATCCAGGTTCTCGACGGTGAGACGTCGGTCGGCTGGTACCGGCTCGATGACCTCCACCCGGATGCGTTCCCCTTCTACCCGCCCGGTGCGCTCGATCTGGCTCACGGCCAGGGATGATCCCACCCGTCTGTTAGGCTTAATCGGCTCGAAACCGTGTTTTCGGGCATCCTCTTCTCTCTTTCCCACCTTTCGGCGTGCCCCGGCGTGCAGTCCGAGAGGGCGAGAGACGGCGATACGCCCGTGAGCCGTGAAAGACATGGCCACGTCATGGAAGGAAGATTTCGTGGCAACGAAGTCCCAGGACCGCCGCAAGGTGCGCCTCTCGCGCGCCCTCGGCGTCGCACTGACCCCCAAGGCCGCCCGCTACCTCGAGAAGCGTCCCTACGCTCCCGGTGAGCACGGCCGCACCAAGCGCAAGCAGGACAGCGACTACGCCGTCCGTCTTCGCGAGAAGCAGCGTCTGCGCGAGCAGTACGGCATCCGCGAGAAGCAGATGCGCAACACCTTCAACGAGGCCCGCCGCACGGAGGGTCTGACCGGTGAGAACCTCGTCGAGCTCCTCGAGATGCGTCTCGACTCGCTCGTGCTCCGTTCGGGCTTCGCCCGCACGACGGCGCAGGCGCGTCAGCTCGTCGTGCACCGTCACATCCTCGTCGACGGCCAGCTCGTCGACCGCCCGTCCTTCCGCGTGAAGCCGGGCCAGACGATCCACGTCAAGGGAAAGAGCGAGGCTCTCGAGCCGTTCCAGGTCGCAGCCGCCGGCGGTCACGCCGAAGTCCTGCCCCCGGTTCCCGGTTACCTGTCGGTCGAGCTCGACAAGCTCCAGGCCCGTCTCGAGCGTCGCCCCAAGCGCGCCGAGGTCCCGGTGACCTGTGAAGTCCAGCTCGTCGTCGAGTACTACGCCGCGCGCTAAGCGAGGTTCGACCGCTCAGCGGTTCGAAGGGGCGTCGGGTTCACCCGGCGCCCCTTCTGCTTTGCACCTAACATGGACCCCATGAAGAAAGTCCTCTGGTTCCTGATGGGCATCGTCGCCGGCTTCGTCGCCGCGCACCTGGTCAACAAGGACCCGCGAGGCCAGGAACTCCTCTCCGAGGTCGACCTCCGCATCTCCGAGTTCACCGACCGGATGGGCGAGGCCTACCGGACGCAGGAGGCGAAGATCGAGGGCATCGTCGCCGACGCGCAGGACGCCCTGTCGAAGGATGCCGCGTCCGCCCCGCAGGGCGACTGACCCACTTCCCCATCTCCCGGTCGCGGCCCCTGGGACGCGACCGATCCCGCATGCAGTTTGAGGACACACGATGAAGACCGCTGAGATCGCCCGGCGCTACCTGGACTACTTCGAGAAGCGCGGGCACACGATCGTGCCCTCGGCATCCCTCGTCAGCGACGACCCGGCGCTGCTGTTCACCGTCGCCGGCATGGTCCCCTTCATCCCGTATCTCTCGGGCGATGTTCCCGCGCCCTACAAGCGTGCGGCGGACAACCAGAAGTGCATCCGCACGAACGACATCGAAGAGGTCGGCAAGACCCCGCGTCACGGCACGTTCTTCCAGATGCTGGGCAACTGGTCGTTCGGCGACTACTTCAAGAAGGACGCGATCCGGTACGCCTGGGAGCTCCTCACCACGCCCGACGACGACGGGGGGCTCGGATTCGATCCGAAGGACCTCTGGGTCACCGTCTACGAGGAGGACGACGAGGCGATTCAGCTCTGGCTCGAGCACTCGAGCCTCCCCGAGGAGCGCATCCAGCGCCTGGGCAAGGACACCAACTACTGGACCACGGGGCTTCCCGGTCCCGCCGGCCCGTGCTCCGAGATCTTCTTCGACCGCGGTCCCGAGTACGGCGTCGACGGCGGACCCGCCACGGATGACGACCGCTACGTCGAGATCTGGAACCTCGTGTTCATGCAGTACGAGATCACGAACGTGCGCTCGAAGTACGAGTTCGACATCATCGGGGATCTGCCCGCGCAGAACATCGACACCGGTATGGGGCTCGAGCGCGTCGCGTTCATCAAGCAGGGTGTCGACAACATGTACGAGACGGACCAGGTCCGTCCCGTCCTCGACAAGGCCGTGGAGCTCTCGGGCAAGCGGTACGGCGAGAACCACGACGACGACGTTCGCTTCCGTGTGGTGGCGGACCACATCCGCTCGTCGCTCATGCTCCTGTCCGACGGCGTCACTCCGGCCAACGACGGCCGCGGCTACATCCTGCGCCGTCTCATGCGCCGCGCGATCCGCTCGATGCGTCTGCTGGGCGTCGAGGGACCGACGTTCGCGGAGCTCTTCGCCGTCTCCCGGGACGCCATGAAGGAGTCGTACCCCGTCGTCGAGACCGACTACGCCCGGCTGTCCCAGTACGCGCTGGCCGAGGAGGCGACGTTCCTGCGCACCCTCGCGAGCGGGTCGGAGATCCTCGACACCTCGATCGAGTCCGCGAAGTCCACGCAGTCGACCGCGCTGAGCGGCTCGCAGGCGTTTCTGCTGCACGACACGTACGGCTTCCCGATCGACCTCACGCTCGAGATCGCCGAGGAAGCCGGCCTCACGGTCGACCGCGCCGGATTCGACACCCTCATGAAGGAGCAGCGGGACCGCGCCAAGGCCGACGCCCGCTCGCGCAAGCGTCAGCTCGCCGACACGAGCGTCTACCGCGACTTCCGCGCGCTGGGTGAGACGGTCTTCACGGGATACACGGATCTCGAGACGGAGTCCCGGATCCTCGGCATCCTCGTCGACGGCGCCCCGGCCGATCGTGCCGCGCAGGGGCAGATCGCCGAGGTCATCACCGCCGAGACCGCCCTCTACGCGGAGTCCGGCGGCCAGGTCGCTGACAAGGGCGTCATCGTCGGTCCGGGCTACGAACTCGAGGTCCTCGACGTGCAGAAGCCCGTCCCCGGTCTCATCAGCCACACGGTCGAGGTGACCACGGGCGAGGTCGCCGTCGGTCACGCCGCGACGACGGTGGTGGATGCCGCGAACCGCCGTGCGGCGGCGCAGGCCCACTCCGCCACCCACCTCGTTCACGCCGCTCTGCGCGACACCCTCGGTAAGAGCGCCACCCAGGCGGGCTCCCTCAACCGCGCCGGATATCTGCGGTTCGACTTCTCGTGGGGTCAGGCGCTCTCGCCCGAGACCCGGAGCGAGATCGAGGAGATCGCCAACAACGCCGTCCGCGACGACCTCGAGGTCACGACCCGGGTCATGTCGCTCGACGAGGCGAAGGCCGCGGGCGCCATGGCGCTGTTCGGCGAGAAGTACGGCGACACCGTGCGGATGGTCGACATCGGCGGCCCCTGGTCGCGCGAGCTGTGCGCCGGCACTCATGTGTCCTCGAGCGCCCAGGTAGGGCTCATCAACCTCGTGGGGGAGTCGTCGGTCGGCGCCTCCAACCGCCGCGTCGAGGCCCTCGTGGGTCAGGATGCGTTCCGCGAGCTCGCGGCCGAGCGGGCGATCGTGTCCCAGCTCACCTCGGGACTGAAGATCCCGCGTGACCAGCTGCCCGCCCGCATCGCGGAGCTCCAGGCGAGCCTCAAGGCGGCAGAGAAGAAGATCGCCCAGTTCGAGGCGAAGGCCCTCGGCGAGCGGGTCCCGACTCTTGCGGCATCCGCCGTCTCCGCCGGTTCCTACCGTGTGGTGGCGCAGTCGATCGGCTCGGTCGCCTCCGCAGACGACCTGCGGACGCTCGCGCTGCAGGTGCGCGAGCGTCTCGGTTCCGACGCCGGTGTCGTCGCCCTCGCGGGTGAGGCCGGTGGGCGTCCGATCGTCATCGTCGCCACGAACGAGGCCGCGCGTGCCGCGGGTGCCAAGGCCGGCCTGCTCGCGAAGACCGCTGCCGGTGTGCTCGGCGGCGGCGGCGGCGGCCGTGACGATGTGGCTCAGGGAGGCGGAACGGATGCGTCCGCTCTGCCGACCGCGCTGAGCGGCATCGTCGCGGCACTGGAGGGTGCGACCGCGTGAGCGGTTTCCGTCGCGGGGTCCGACTCGGGATCGACGTCGGGCGAGCCCGCGTCGGGGTCGCCCGGTGCGATCCGGACGGGATGCTCGCCGTCCCCGTCGAGACCGTGCCCCGGGCCGAGACCTCGGTCGCGCGCATCGTCGAGATCGCGCGCGAGTACGACCCGCTCGAGATCCTTGTCGGTCTCCCGATCAGCCTCGGCGGGTCAGAGACCGCATCGACGACGGATGCGCGCGAGTTCGCCACCGAGCTCTCCGCCGCCGTCGATGCGCCCATCCGACTGGTCGACGAGCGGCTGAGCACCGTTTCGGCGAACGCCGTGCTCCGTCAGAACGGGCGTTCGCAGAAGTCGTCTCGTAGGATTGTCGACCAGATCGCCGCGGTCGTCCTCCTCCAGCAGGCGATCGACGTCGAGAAGAGCACCGGTAACCCGGCCGGTGCGGCGCTGTAGGAGACGCAGGAGTCCACCGATGTCCGAGACCCCCTCGCGCGACGACCGCCCCGAGACCTTCCCGGCAGATCCTTCCGCTCCGACGGACGGGGCGATCCCGTCGTCGCGTCGGGCTGCCCGGAGGGCGCAGAGCCAGGAGCCGACGGGGTCGGCGACGGACGCCGGAGCCGTGCCCGGTGGGCAGCGGGAAGAGGCAGCATCCGTTGCTGCTCCACGTCCTCGTCCGGCCGAGCGGGCGACCGCCTCGTCGACCGCCCCGATCGATGCGCTCTTCGAGGACGAGGGACTGAAGGCCCCGTCCGCCGCACCGCACCGGCAGGACCGTGACCGGCGCAAGAGCCGGGTCGCCGCGTGGGGCGTCTTCGTCATCATCATCGCCATCATCGGCGGACTGGTCGGCGGCGGGTTCGCCGTGTTCAACACCTACGAGGATCAGATCCGGAAGGTCCTCGGATGGGAGGAGCCGAAGGATTACGAGGCCGGTCTCGCCGAAGGCGAGGCGAGCGTCACGGTCCTCTCGGGCCAGACGGGTGCCGACATCTCCCGCGCGCTCTTCGATGCGGGGGTCACGAAGACCTCCGATGCGTTCTACTCGTATCTGATCGACAACGGAGAGGATCCGAACGTCCTCAAACCGGGCGTGTACTCCCTGCAGAAGAAGATGACCTCGCAAGCGGCGTTCGAGGCTCTGCTCGATCCCGCGAACAAGCAGGAGTACACCGCCCAGCTGCGCGAGGGCCTGACGGTCGCGCAGTCGGTCCCGCGCATCGCCGAAGGCGTCGGACTGCCCGTCGCCGATGTCGAGGCGGCCGTCAAGGACCCCGCTGCTTACGGGGTGAAGGCGCCGAGTCTCGAAGGATGGCTGTTCCCGGCGACGTACACCTTCAACCCCGGCGTGACCGCGAAAGAGGTCGTTCAGACGATGGTCGACCGGACCATCGCAGCCCTCGACGACGCCGGCGTGCCCGCCGATCAGCGGGAGAAGATCCTCACGATCGCGTCGATCATCGAGAAGGAAGGCCGCTACGAGGACGACTTCTACAAGGTTTCCCGCGTGATCCAGAACCGGTTGGATCCGGCGATCAGCGACACCAACGGTCTCCTGCAGATGGACTCGACCGCCCAGTACCCGTTCGCCGACCGCGAGGGCGGGACGAGTTCGCGCGCCGAGGAGCTCGCGGACGACAACGGGTGGAACACGTACAAGAAGAAGGGTCTGCCGGTCACCCCCATCGCGAACCCGGGAGAGCTCGCCATGAAGGCGGCTCTGAACCCGGCCGAGGGACCGTGGCAGTACTTCGTCACGGTCAACCTCGACACGGGGGAGACCGTCTTCTCGGCGACCTTCGCCGAGCATGAGAAAGCCGTCGCCCAGTACCAGAAGTGGTGCCGCGACAACCCCGACGGAGGCTGCTCCTGATGACGGCCACCGCCCCGGAGGCCACCGCTCTGGAAGTCTGGGGCGATCCGATCGGGCACAGCCTGTCGCCGGCCATGCACACGGCCGCGTACGCGTTGCTCGGCTGGGAGTGGACCTACGGCCGACGACGCGTCGACGAGGCGTCGTTCGCGGGCGAGCTCGCCGCCCTCGGCGCCGACCACCGCGGACTCTCGCTGACGATGCCGCTGAAGCGCGCGGCGTTCGACGTCGCGTCCGAGCGCGACGTGCGCGCCACCCTCGTCGGTGCGGCGAACACGCTGGTGCGGACGCCCGCGGGGTGGCGGGCGTTCAACACGGATGCCGGGGGCATCGTCGCCGCGCTCCGTGAACAGGGTGTCGAGGCCGTCGACCGCGCACGCATCGTCGGCGCGGGGGCGACGGCATCCGCTGCGCTCGTGGCGCTGTCCGAGCTCGGCGTCCGCGACGTCGAGGTCGCCGCACGTCGCCCCGAGGCGGTCCAGGGACTCGTCGACCTGGGGGAGCGGCTCGGTGTCCGCGTCGTCGCCGCACCGCTCGCGGGCGAACGGACCGACGCCGTCGATGCGACGATCGCGACGCTGCCGGGCGGGGTATCGGTGGATGCCGGGGCCGCGGACGCCCTGGCGGCGGCGGGCGGCGTCCTCATGGACGTCGTCTACGGTCACTGGCCGACCGACCTGTCCCGGGCGTGGGACCGCGCCGGGCGGCCCGCGTCGGGGGGAGAGGGGATGCTGTTGCACCAGGCGGTCCTGCAGATCCGGGCATTCGCCACGGGGGGCGTCGACGAACCGCTCCCGCGCGAGCCCGACGTGGTGGCGGTCATGCGCCGCGCGCTCGTGGGAGACTAGGGCAATGCTCCGCGTGCTCACCGCCGGCGAATCCCACGGCCCCGAACTTGTCGCCATCATGGAGGGCCTGCCCTCCGGCGTCCCTGTCTCGCTCGACGCGATCCGCGCCGACCTCGCTCGACGCAAGCTCGGCTACGGCCGCGGCTCGCGGATGAAGTTCGAGGAGGACGAGCTGAACCTCTCGGGCGGCGTCCGACACGGCCTCTCGCTCGGCAGTCCGATCGCCCTGCGTATCGGCAACACCGAGTGGCCTAAGTGGGTCGAGGTCATGAGCCCCGAGCCGACCGAGCTGAGTGAACGCTCCCGTGGCCGCGGCGCCGCGCTCACCCGGCCCCGCCCCGGTCACGCCGACCTCGTGGGCATGCAGAAGTACGACTTCGATGAGGCCCGTCCGATCCTCGAGCGCGCCAGCGCCCGGGAGACGGCCGCTCGTGTCGCGCTCGGCGCGATCGCCCGCAGCTTTCTGTCCGAGCTCGGCATCCGCCTCGTGAGCCACACCCTGTCGATCGGTCCCGTGCAGGTGCCCGAGGGGGCGGAGCTCCCCGGTCCCGACGACGTCGACGCGCTCGACGCCGATCCGCTCCGCTGCTTCGACCCGGCGACCTCCGAGCGCATGGTCGCCGAAGTGGATGCCGCGAAGAAAGACGGCGACACCCTCGGCGGCATCGTCGAGGTGCTCGCCTACGGTCTTCCCCCGGGGCTCGGATCGCACGTGCACTGGGACCGCCGTCTCGACGGCAAGCTCGCCCAGGCCCTCATGAGCGTCCAGGCGATCAAGGGCGTCGAGGTCGGCGACGGGTTCGAGACGACGCGTCGCCGCGGGTCCGCCGCGCACGATGAACTCTTCGCAACGGAAGGCGGCATCACGCGCGCCTCCGACCGCGCCGGCGGGACCGAGGGCGGCATGTCGACCGGCACGGTGCTCCGCGTCCGGGCCGGCATGAAGCCGATCGCGACGATCCCGCACGCGCTGCGCACGGTCGACGTGGCCACCGGCGAGACCGCTGCGGCCCACCACCAGCGTTCGGACGTCTGCGCGGTACCGGCTTCGGGCGTCGTCGCCGAGGCGATGGTCGCGATCGTGCTCGCCGATGCCGTGCTCGAGAAGTTCGGCGGTGACAGCATCCGTGAGACGCGTCGCAACCTCGAGACCTACCTCGCGGCGATCCCCGAGACGCTCAAGACGACCCCTGCGTCCGAGGCGGCACTCCTCGCGCATGACCTCGCCTGAGCCGTCGTCGATCGTCCTGATCGGTCCGATGGGGGCCGGTAAGACGAGTGTCGGCAAGCGGGTCGCCAAGCGGCTCGGCCGGACCTTCCACGACACCGATGCGATGGTCGTGAGAGCGCATGGACCGATCGCGGAGCTCTTCGCGACGCAGGGCGAGCCCCGCTTCCGCGAACTCGAGCGCGATGCGGTCGAGGAGGCGCTGTCGCGCGGCGGCGTCGTGTCGCTCGGTGGCGGAGCGGTCCTCGACGAGACAACACGCGAGCGGCTTCGCGCCCATCGCGTCGCGCTCCTCACCGTCGCTCCTCGCGTCGTCGCGCGTCGATTGGGCGAAGCGGCATCCCGCCCCCTGCTCTCGGCGGGCGACGAGACGCCGATCCAGCGCTGGGAGCGCATCTACGCCGAGCGCCGACCACTGTACGAATCCGTCGCCGACGCGACGTTCGACACCTCATCCGGGCCACTCGAGAACATCGTGACCGCCATCGCGGACTGGGCCGAGCCCGCCGCCGACATTCCGGGAGTCACCCCATGACCCACACGACCATCAGCGTCACCGGCGCGACTCCCTACGACATCCACGTCGGGCGGGGACTCCTCGCCGGAGTCCGCGATCACCTCGCCCCGACGGTGAAGAAGGTGCTGATCGTCCACACCCCGCGCCTGGGGGCGAAGGCCTCAGAGCTCCGAGACCTCCTCGTCGCCGACGACGCGCTCGAGGTGCTGATCGCAGAGATCCCCGACGCCGAGGACGGCAAGCGCATCGAGGTCGCGGCCTTCTGCTGGCAGGTCATGGGCCAGGCCGACTTCACTCGCACCGACGCGGTCATCGGCTTCGGCGGCGGCGCTGTGACGGACCTCGCCGGGTTCGTCGCGGCATCCTGGCTGCGCGGCGTGCAGATCGTGCAGATCCCGACGACGGTCCTCGGGATGGTGGATGCCGCCGTCGGCGGCAAGACCGGCGTCAACACGGCCGAGGGGAAGAACCTCGTCGGCGCGTTCTGGGCGCCGCGGTCGGTGATCTGCGACCTCGACGTGCTGGACACGTTGCCGCGCAACGAGATCGTCGCCGGATTCGCCGAGGTCGTGAAGGCCGGCTTCATCTGGTTCCCCGAGATCCTCGACATCGTCGAGCGCGACCCCGAGGCCGCCGTCGACCCCTCGACCGACGAGTTCCGCCGCTGCATCGAGCTCGCGATCGAGATGAAGGCGCGTGTCGTGAGCGAGGACTTCCGCGAGGCGGGGCTCCGTGAGGTCCTGAACTACGGGCACACCCTGGGGCACGCCATCGAACACGCCGAGCGGTACCGCTGGCGTCACGGCGCCGCCATCTCGATCGGCATGATGTACGTCGCCGAACTGTCGCGACTGGCGGGGCGTCTCTCCGACGAGGACGTCGCCCGGCACCGTCGCATCTTCGACATGCTCGGCCTCCCGACGACCTACCGCATGGACGGCTGGCAGCACCTTCTGGGCGTCATGCAGCGCGACAAGAAGTCGCGCGCCGGCATGCTCCGCTTCATCGTCCTCGACGCGATCGGCAAGCCGACCGTCATGCAGGCCCCCGACGAGTCGCTGCTGTTCGCCGCGTACCAGGAGATCGCCGGGTGACGGATGCCGCGGTCCGCCGCATCCGCCTGCAGGAGTGGCGCGAGGTCCGCGACCTCCGCATCCGCGCAGTGAGCGACCCGGCGGCATCCATCGCCTTCCTGACCACGCGCGAGCAGGAGTCGGCCCGCGACGACGCGCACTGGCAGGCACGGACCGCGGAAGCAGCCCTGGGACAGAACGCGGCGCAGTTCGTCGCGATCTCAGGGGAGAGGTGGATCGGCTCCGTGACGGTCCTCGTGCGGGATGCCGGCGCGACGGACGCGCTCGGACGCGGCGTCGCCGCCCCACGGGCCGAACTCGTCGGGGTTTTCGTCGACCCGGGCCATCGCGGTCGCGGCGTCCTCGACGCCCTGGTGGCGGAGGCATCCGTCTGGGCCGAGACCGCCGGCGCTGACGGGCTCACCCTCGACGTCCACATCGACAACGCCCGCGCGCAGGCGGCCTACCGCCGGCTCGGTTTCACGGCGACCGGGCTCGCCCTCGACACAGAGGTTGGGCGCGAGATCCAGATGCACCGCCCCTCCCACTAGGGTCGTCACGTGTCGACCTCCCGCCGCCTGCTCCTCGTCAACGGACCGAACCTGAACCTGCTCGGCATCCGGGAACCCGACGTCTACGGGCATGCGACCCTCGACGACGTCGTCGCCCTCGTCGAGCGGACGGCCGCGGAGTCCGGCTACGAGGTGCGGGCGGTGCAGAGCAACCACGAGGGCGTCCTCATCGACGCGATCCACGCGGCCCGCACGGACTGCGCGGGGATCGTCATCAACCCGGGCGGGCTGACACACACCTCCGTCGTGCTGCGCGACGCCCTCTCGGGGGTGGCGCTGCCCGTCGCCGAGGTCCACATCTCCGACGTTTCGGCGCGCGAGCCCTTCCGGCACCACTCCTACGTCGCCGACGTCGCCGTCGTCCACGTGGCCGGCCGAGGGGTCGCCGGGTACGCCGACGCGACCCGCGAACTGCTGTCGACCCTCGCGAGCTGACCGCTTTCCGGGGCGGATGCCGCGGCATCCCGTAGAATCGATCGTCGGCCGCATCGGCCCCGAACTCACCGAACGGAAAATCGCACTCTCATGGCATCCACTGCAGACATCAAGAACGGCGTCGTCCTGTCCATCGACGGACAGCTCTGGAACGTCGTCGAGTTCCAGCACGTGAAGCCCGGCAAGGGTGGCGCCTTCGTCCGCACGAAGCTCAAGAACGTCGTCTCCGGCAAGACCGTCGACCGCACGTACAACGCGGGCGCCAAGATCGAGATCGAGAACGTCGACCGCCGCGATTTCACCTACCTGTACAACGACGGCGACAGCTACGTCTTCATGGACGTCGCCGACTACGACCAGCTGAGCGTGACGGCCACCGTCGTCGGCGACGCCGCCAACTACCTGCTCGAGAACCAGCAGGTCCAGATCGCGCTCAACAACGGCAACCCGCTCTACGTCGAGATGCCGGCCTCCGTCGTCCTCGAGATCACCTACACCGAGCCGGGCTTGCAGGGCGACCGCTCGTCGGCCGGCACGAAGCCCGCCACGCTCGAGACCGGCTACGAGATCCAGGTCCCGCTGTTCGTCGAGCAGGGCACCAAGGTCAAGGTCGACACGCGTACCGGGGACTACCTCGGCCGCGTGAGCTGACCGCGCGATGAGCGCACGGAGCAAGGCGCGAAAGCGCGCCCTCGACATCCTGTACCAGGCCGACATCCGCGGTGACGACCTCGGTGTCACGCTCGCCGCAGAGGCGAAGCGCGCGGCGAACGAACCCGCCCGCGAAGCCTCCTGGCTCTACGCCCGCGAGATCGTCGACGGCGTCATCGACGCTCAGAGCGAGATCGACGAGCAGATCATCACGCACGCGCGCGACTGGAAGCTCGAGCGGATGCCGGCGGTCGACCGCGCGATCCTGCGAATGGGCGTCTGGGAGATCCTGCACAACGACCAGGTCCCGACCGCCGTCGCGATCGATGAGGCGGTGGAGCTCGCCAAGGAATTCTCCACCGACGACTCCGGCTCGTTCGTCCACGGCGTCCTCGCGCGCATCGCGCGCTCCTGAGCCGGGGCGTGGGCTGCGCTCACGCGGAGATCTGCGCTCCCGAGGACGATCGCGTGCGATGCCGTCCGCTGGAACGCAGATCTCCGCTGAACCGCTGATCCTCATGAGAGGTGCAGCCCCTGCGCCAGGGCGCGCAGGATGCGGTCTTGGACCTCCGGCCACCGATGCATCACGTCGGCGTAGCCGACCCGGATGACCGTGTAGCCGTGCAGGGTCAGCAACGCGTCATGGGTGTTGTCGGCGTCGCGCTGGGCGCCGACATGATGACCCCCATCGATCTGCAACACGAGCCTCTCGCCGATGAGGAAGTCGACACGGTGGCCGAGCAGGTGGACCTGCGGGTGGACGGCGGCAGGAATCCATCGGAGTCGCACGAAGACGAACGTCTCGAGTCCGGAGTCGAGATGTGCACACGCGTCTGCGAGCACGCGCCGCGCCGCCGGGCGGAGGTCGAACCTCCGCATGACCTCGCCGGATGCCAGGCCCTGCCGGAACGCGGAGTCCCAGACGGCGAGCGCCTGCTCGAACGGGCGGCACTCGGCCACGATCGCCAGGACGTTCTCGACGGGGTCCTCGAGGGACCCCGGGATGCGTGCGATCAGGGGGGTGCTCCAGTGCACCCGCGCGTGAGGGGCTGAGACCGAACCGGATGCCGCCGGCGCACCCACGTGCGCCCGGCTGCCGTCGTCGTTTACGCTCCAGAGACCGAGGCGTCGCGCCTGCGTTACGCACGTGAGGACGACGCCCGCGCGCGCCGCGCTCCGCAGGAGCGGATCCGCCTCGGGCACGGCGACCCATCCGCGACGCGGCCGTTCGAGTCCTGCGGCACCGATGCGATGGCGCGAGTAGCCGGCATCCCTCAGATCTGCAGTCCGCACCACTCCGCCGTGACGCCGCACCCACTCCCGCACGTCCATGCGTTTAGCGTGGCTTGCCCCCAGGCCGGCACCACGACCGCGGGCGCCCCTGTGGGCGGGTGGCCATCCGCTCGGGCTGTGGAGACGTCTCGCGCCGGCGCTCGAGCGGAGATACCGGTTCCCGCGGACGGTCGGCCCGCGATCCGTCCCCGGGAAGGCGGATGTCCGCGGGAAGGACGGCCGGACAGGGCGAGCGGATGCCGCGGCTCACCGCCCGGCCCCGCTAGAGTGGTCTCGAACAAGCAACCTTTAACACCGTCCTGTGAGGCGGAGAAGGGAGCGGCGGATGACTTCGCGCATCGTCTTGCACGACGCTGACATCGCCCGCGCACTCACGCGCATCTCTCACGAGATCCTCGAGTCGAACAAGGGCCCCGACGGGCTCGTGCTCCTCGGGATCCCCACCCGCGGCGTCACCCTCGCCGAACGCATCGCCGAGCTCATCGCCTCGTTCACGGGCGTGACCGTCCCGGTCGGCTCGCTCGACGTCACGATGTACCGCGACGACCTGCACCGCAATCCCACGCGGACGCCGCGCCCGACCGAGATCCCGCCCGGCGGCATCGACGCGAAGACCGTGGTCCTCGTCGACGACGTCCTGTTCTCGGGCCGCTCCATCCGCGCCGCCCTGGACGCGCTGCAGGACATCGGACGGCCCGCCGTGGTGCGTCTCGCGATCCTCGTCGACCGGGGTCACCGCGAACTGCCCATCCGCCCGGACTTCGTCGGCAAGAACCTGCCGAGCTCACGGGAGGAGCGCGTCAACGTGCGGCTGACCGACGTCGACGGTGCCGAAGAGGTGACGATCGCCTCATGAGACACCTCCTCGACACCCGCACCCTTGCGCGCGAGGACGCGCTCCGCATCCTCGACGTCGCCGAGGACATGCGCGACACGCAGTCCCGCGAGGTGAAGAAGCTGCCGACGCTGCGCGGTAAGACCGTCGTCAACCTCTTCTTCGAGGACTCGACGCGCACGCGCATCTCCTTCGAAGCGGCCGCGAAGCGGCTCTCGGCCGACGTCATCAACTTCTCTGCCAAGGGGTCCTCGGTCTCCAAGGGCGAGTCCCTCCAGGACACGGCGCAGACCCTGCAGGCGATGGGCGCCGACGCCGTCGTGATCCGCCACGGCGCGTCGGGCGCTCCGCACACGCTCGCGACGAGCGGTTGGATCTCCGCCGGGGTCCTGAACGCCGGAGACGGCACGCACGAGCACCCCACGCAAGCGCTGCTCGACGCCTTCACCATCCGCAAGCGTTTCTTCGGCGACGACAGCAGGGGCCGCGACCTCGCGGGGTTCCACGTCGCGATCGTCGGCGACATCCTGCACTCGCGCGTCGCACGGTCGAACGTCTGGCTGCTCACGACGCTCGGCGCGCGGGTCACCCTCGTCGCACCTCCGACGCTGGTCCCGCAGGACGTCTCGGCCTGGCCTGTGACGATCTCCTACGACCTCGACCAGGCGATCGCCTCGGCGCCGGACGCCGTCATGATGCTCCGCATCCAGCTGGAGCGGATGAACGCCGCCTATTTCCCCACTGAACGGGAGTATTCACGCCGTTGGGGATTGGATGCCGCGCGGATGGGATCTCTTCCGACCGCTAGCATTGTGATGCACCCCGGGCCCATGAACCGGGGTCTGGAGATCTCCGCCGACGCCGCCGATTCGCCACGATCGACTGTGCTCGAGCAGGTCGCGAACGGTGTCTCGGTCCGCATGGCGGCGCTCTACCTGCTCCTGGCGGGGGAGCGACCCACCACCCATCCACAGGAGGAGGCCCGATGAGCGAGAGCATCCTCATCCGCGGGGCGCGGATCGATGGCGGCGTCGCCGCGGACATCCTGATCACGGACGGCGTCATCGCCGAGCTCGGCACGGGTGTCAGCGCGAACGGCGCACGGACGGTGGACGCGGACGGCCTGATCGCGCTGCCCGGCCTGGTCGACCTGCACACCCACCTGCGCGAGCCCGGCTACGAGGCATCCGAGACGATCCTGTCGGGGTCGCGAGCGGCCGCCGCCGGCGGCTACACGACGGTGTTCGCCATGCCGAACACCTCACCGGTCGCCGACACCGCCGGCGTCGTCGAGCAGGAGCTCGCCCTGGGCGAGGCCGCCGGCTACGCCCACGTCCAGCCGATCGGCGCCGTGACCGTCGGGCAGAAGGGCGAGCGACTCGCCGAGCTCGGTGCGATGGCCTCGTCGCGAGCACGGGTCCGCGTCTTCAGCGACGACGGCTTCTGCGTCTTCGACCCGCTCATCATGCGCCGGGCGCTGGAGTACGTGAAGTCCTTCGACGGCGTCGTCGCGCAGCACGCGCAGGATCCCCGCCTGACCGAGGGTGCCCAGATGAACGAGGGCACTGTGTCGGCCGAGCTCGGCCTCACGGGATGGCCGGCCGTCGCCGAGGAGTCGATCATCGCGCGTGATGTCCTCCTGGCCGAACATGTCGGATCGCGCCTGCACGTCTGCCACCTCTCAACCGCCGGCTCCGTCGACCTCATTCGGTGGGCGAAGAAGCGCGGCATCAACGTCACCGCCGAGGTCACGCCCCACCACCTGCTGCTGACCGAAGACCTCGTGCGCGGCTACGATCCGCGGTTCAAGGTGAACCCGCCGCTGCGGCGGGACGAGGACGTGCGCGCGGTCCGCGAGGGACTCGCCGACGGCACGATCGACATCGTCGCGACCGACCACGCCCCGCACCCCGCCGAGGCGAAGACCTGCGAATGGCAGGCGGCTGCCAACGGGATGGTCGGACTCGAGTCCGCCCTCCGCGTCGTGCACGCCGCGATGGTCGACACCGGCCTGCTCGAGTGGTCCGACGTCGTCCGCGTCATGTCCGCAGCCCCCGCCCGCATCGGCCGGCTCGCGGATGCCGGGACCCCGATCGCGGTCGGATCCCCGGCATCCCTCGCCCTCTACGACCCGGCGCCGGTCCGCGCGTTCAGCACGGACGACCTGCGGGGAGGCAGCGTGAACTCGCCCTACCTCGGGCGGGAACTGCCGGGCGAGGTCCGGGCGACGTTCTTCCGCGGCCGGCAGACCGTCGCCGATGGCGCGGTCGTCGCCGAGGTCGTCTCGTGACCCGCGAGGCCGCCGTCCTCGTCATGGCGGCGGTCGCCGTCCTGCTGATCGTGGTCGGACTGATCGCCTGGCGACGACGATCGAGGCGGGACGCGGGCCTGTCCGCCCCGGTCGGTGACGCCCCGGACGGCGCCGTCACGAGCCTCCGTTCGGAGGGCCTGTACGTCGCCACGACCCGTCACGGCGATCCGCTGGAGCGGCTCGCGATCCGCGGGCTCGCCTTCCGATCCCGCGTCGACGTCACCGTCACCGACACCGGCGTGGCGCTCGATCTGACCGGCCAGCCGCGGATCTTCCTCGCCGCGGACGCCCTCGTCGCGGTCGACCAGGCGACGGTCGCCATCGACCGCGTGGTCGAGCGCGACGGCCTCGTCCGTCTCGCGTGGACCACCCCCGAGGGCACGGTCGTCGACAGCTACCTCCGCCCGCAGGATCTCTCGGCACGATCGCTCAGCGACGCGATCAGCCGGGTCCTCCCCGCCACCTCTTCTCCCACCTCTCCCCAGCAGATTCCCGGAAGCGACGCATGAGCATTCAGAGATTCCAAGCTCCCGAACCCGCCGTCCTCGTCCTCGAGGACGGTTCCCGACACCCCGGACACGCCTACGGTGCCCGCGGCACCACCCTCGGCGAAGTCGTCTTCGCGACGGCGATGACCGGGTACCAGGAGACGATCACCGACCCGTCGTACGCGGGTCAGATCGTCCTGCAGACCGCACCCCACATCGGCAACACCGGCATGAACGGCGAGGACCACGAGTCCCGCCGCATCTGGGTCGCCGGCTACATCGTCCGCGACCCCTCGCGCATCGTGTCGAACTGGCGCGCCGACCACTCGCTCGAGGACGCCCTGGTCCGCGACGGCATCGTCGGCATCAGCGGCGTCGACACGCGTGCCGTGACCCGCGTGCTCCGCTCGGCCGGGTCCATGCGCGGCGGCGTCTTCTCGGGGGATGCCGCATCCCTGACCGATGACGAGCAGCTGCGCATCGTGCGCGAGGCTCCCGAGATGAGCGGACAGAACCTGTCCGCCGACGTCTCGGTGCCCGCCGCCGAGGTGACTCCCGCGGTGGGGGAGAAGATCGGCAACCTCGCGATCCTCGACCTCGGCGTCAAGCAGGCCACCGTGAACAACCTCGCCGCCCGCGGGTTCGAGGTCCACGTCCTGCCGCAGACGATCTCGTTCGCCGACATCCAGGCGGTCGACCCCGTCGCGGTCTTCTACTCGAACGGACCGGGGGACCCCGCGGCATCCGATCGTCACGTCGCGCTCCTGCGCGAGGTCCTCGACGCCCGCCTGCCGTTCTTCGGGATCTGTTTCGGCAACCAGCTGTTCGGTCGGGCCCTCGGGTTCGGTACCTACAAGCTGCCGTTCGGACACCGCGGCATCAACCAGCCGGTCCTCGACAAGACCACGGGCCGGGTCGAGATCACCGCGCACAATCACGGGTTCGCCGTCGACGCGCCCCTCGAGGGCGTCATCGACAGCCCCCACGGCTACGGCCGCGTCCAGGTCAGCCACGTGGGCCTCAACGACAACGTGGTCGAGGGGCTCCGCGCCCTCGACCTCCCGGCGTTCAGCGTGCAGTACCACCCCGAGGCCGCCGCCGGCCCGCACGACGCCAACTACCTGTTCGACCGCTTCCGCGACCTCGTGGTCGCCACCCAGGAGACGAAGAATGCCTAAGCGCGACGACATCCAGAGCGTCCTCGTCATCGGATCCGGCCCGATCGTCATCGGTCAGGCCTGCGAGTTCGACTATTCCGGCACTCAGGCGTGCCGGGTCCTCCGCGAGGAGGGCGTGCGCGTCATCCTCGTGAACTCGAACCCCGCCACGATCATGACCGACCCCGACTTCGCCGACGCGACCTACGTCGAGCCGATCACCCCCGAGGTGATCGAGACGATCATCGCGAAGGAGAAGCCCGACGCGATCCTCCCGACCCTCGGCGGCCAGACCGCGCTGAACGCCGCCATGGCGCTTCACGACCGCGGCATCCTCGACAAGTACGGCGTCGAGCTGATCGGCGCGAAGGTCGAGGCCATCCGCAAGGGCGAGGACCGCCAGGTCTTCAAGGAGCTGGTGCTCGAGTGCGGCGCCGACGTCGCCCGCAGTGTCATCGCGCACACGATGGACGACCTCCTCGCCGGCGCGGCGGAGCTCGGCTACCCGCTCGTCGTCCGCCCCTCGTTCACGATGGGCGGCCTCGGATCCGGTTTCGCGTACGACGAGAACGATCTCCGCCGCATCGGCGGAGCGGGTCTGCGCGACTCTCCCACGACCGAGGTGCTGCTCGAGGAGTCGATCCTCGGGTGGAAGGAGTACGAGCTCGAGCTCATGCGCGACACGGCCGACAACACGGTCGTCGTCTGCTCCATCGAGAACGTCGACCCCGTCGGCGTGCACACGGGCGATTCGATCACGGTCGCGCCGGCGCTGACCCTGACGGACCGCGAGTACCAGAAGCTCCGTGACATCGGCATCGACATCATCCGCGCCGTCGGCGTCGACACCGGTGGCTGCAACATCCAGTTCGCCGTCGACCCGGCGACCGGCCGCATCATCGTCATCGAGATGAACCCGCGCGTCTCGCGCTCGTCGGCCCTCGCCTCGAAGGCGACCGGTTTCCCGATTGCGAAGCTCGCCGCGAAGCTCGCCATCGGGTACCGGCTCGACGAGGTGCCCAACGACATCACGAAGGCGACGCCGGCGAGCTTCGAGCCGACACTCGACTACGTCGTGGTGAAGGTGCCCCGCTTCAACTTCGAGAAGTTCCCCGCCGCCGACACGACGCTCACGACCACCATGAAGTCGGTCGGTGAGGCCATGGCGATCGGCCGCAATTACACGACCGCCCTCCAGAAGGCGCTCCGCTCGCTCGAGAAGCGCGGCTCCAGCTTCCATTGGGGGCCCGAGGAGCGCTCGATGGAGGAGCTCCTCGAGATCTCGAAGACGCCCACCGACGGCCGCATCGTCGTGTTGCAGCAGGCGCTCCGCAAGGGCGCCACGCTCGAGCAGGCGTTCGACGCCACCGCGATCGACCCCTGGTTCCTCGACCAGATGATCCTCATCAACGAGGTCGCCGAGTACATCCGCGAGGCGGACGATCTGACCGAGGACGTCCTGCGCCTCGCGAAGGACCACGGCTTCAGCGACGCGCAGATCGCGGAGCTCCGCGGCCTCGGCGAGGCGGACGTGCGCGGCATCCGTCACGGCTTCGGCCTCCGCCCCGTCTACAAGACGGTCGACACGTGCGCGGGGGAGTTCCCCGCGCTGACGCCGTACCACTACTCCTCGTACGACCGCGAGACCGAGGTCACCCCCAGTGAAGGACGCAAGGTCGTCATCATCGGGTCGGGTCCCAACCGCATCGGGCAGGGCGTCGAGTTCGACTACTCGTGCGTCCACGCGTCGTTCGCGCTGTCGGATGCCGGTTTCGAGACCATCATGGTCAACTGCAATCCGGAGACGGTCTCGACCGACTACGACACCAGCGACCGGCTGTACTTCGAGCCGCTGACACTGGAGGACGTCCTCGAGGTGCTCCACGCGGAGGCGCAGTCCGGCGAGATCGTCGGCGTCGTCTGCCAGCTCGGCGGTCAAACGCCGCTCGGACTCGCGAAGGGGATCGAGGCCGCCGGCTACACGATCCTCGGCACGAAGCCCGCCGCGATCGACATCGCCGAGGAGCGCGAGCTCTTCTCGCAGCTGCTCGACCGCGCGGGCCTCACCGCCCCGCGCCACGGCACCGCGACCGACGAGGCGGGCGCCATCGCGATCGCGGAAGAGATCGGCTACCCCGTGCTCGTGCGTCCGAGCTTCGTTCTCGGCGGCCGCGGCATGGAGATCGTCTACGACACCGAGAGCCTGCGCGACTACTTCGTACGCATCGCCGACCAGGCGATCATCCGCGACGACGCCCCGCTTCTCGTCGACCGCTTCCTCGACGACGCGGTGGAGATCGACGTCGACGCGCTCTTCGACGGCGAGCAGCTCTACATCGGCGGCGTCATGGAGCACCTCGAAGAGGCCGGCATCCACTCCGGCGACTCGTCGTGCACCCTGCCGCCGATGTCGCTCGGGCGCGGTGAGATCGATCGCGTCCGCATCGCGACGCTCGCCATCGCCGAGGGCGTCGGCGTCCGCGGGCTCCTGAACGTCCAGTTCGCGGTGTCGGCGGGCGTGCTGTACGTCATCGAGGCCAACCCCCGGGCGTCGCGCACCGTGCCGTTCGTGTCGAAGGCTCTCGGCATCCCGATGGCCAAGGCGGCGAGCCGCATCATGGCCGGATCGTCGATCGCAGAGTTGATCGCGGAAGGGCTCCTTCCCGAGCAGGATGGCTCGCGAGTGCCGCTCGACGCGCCCGTCGCCGTCAAGGAGGCCGTGCTGCCGTTCAAGCGGTTCCGGACCGCAGACGGTCGCACCGTCGACTCGGTCCTCGGACCCGAGATGCGCTCCACCGGTGAGGTCATGGGCATCGACCGCGACTTCCCGACGGCGTTCGCGAAGAGCCAGGCCGCAGCCTACGGCGGGATGCCGACCTCGGGAACCGTCTTCCTCTCGGTCGCCGACGACGACAAGCGCGCCGTCATCCTGCCGGCGCACCGGCTGCAGGAGCTCGGCTACACCCTCATCGCGACGGAGGGCACGGCGGAGATCCTGGCTCGCAACGGCATCACGGTGAAGGTGGTCTCCAAGTACTCCGAGACGCAGGCCTCGGGCGAGCAGAACGTCGTCGATCTGATCAACGCGGGTGAGATCGACATCGTCGTGAACACCCCGTCGGGCGGCATCGCCCGTGCGGACGGGTACGAGATCCGCGCCGCCGCGGTGGCCGCGGACAAGGCGCTGTTCACCACGATGGCCGTCCTCGGCGCCGCCGTCTCGGCGATGCCGGTCCTCCGCGAGGGCTTCGCCGTCCGGAGCCTGCAGGAGTACGCCGCCGACCGGAAGGCGTCGGTGTGACCTCATTCGGTTCGCGGCTGGCCGCGGCGGTCGACGCCCGCGGTCCGCTGTGCGTCGGCATCGACCCCCACGCGTCGCTCCTCGACGCGTGGGGGCTCCCGGCATCCGCTGCGGGTGTCCGCGACTTCGGCCTGCGCGTGGTGGATGCCGCGCGCACCCGCGTCGGCGTGGTCAAGCCGCAGGTGGCGTTCTTCGAGCGCTACGGGGCCGCCGGGTACGCCGCGCTCGAGGAGGTCATCGGGACGGCCCGCGCGGCGGGCCTCGTCGTGATCGCCGACGCCAAGCGCGGCGACATCGGGACGACCATGGACGGCTACGCCGAGGCGTGGCTCTCAGCGGGATCGCCCCTGGAGTCCGATGCCGTGACCGTGAGCCCCTACCTCGGACCGGACTCGCTCCGCGGCACCATCGCGACCGCCGTCCGCGAGGGCAAGGGCGTCTACGTCCTCGCCGCGACGAGCAACCCCGAGGCCGCCGGCCTGCAGTCCGCCGAGCTCACGACCGTCGACGCCGAGCGCGGTCAGACGGTCGCGGACTGGGTGGCGCAACGCGCCGGTTCGGCGAATTCGTCCGCTGTGGTCGCAGGCGACCGTTTCGGCCCGGTCGGCTTCGTCGTCGGGGCTACAGTGGAGCGCGCCGATCTGGGACTGACGGATGCCTCGTTGCACCGCGCGTCCCTCCTCGCCCCCGGTTTCGGAGCGCAGGGTGCCCGCCTTCGCGACATCTCCGAGCGCTTCGGGTCCCTGGCCCCCCAGGTCCTCGCCAGCGCCAGCCGCAGCATCCTCGGCGCCGGTCCCGACGGGATCGCCGCCGCCATCGACACCCACAATTCCGAACTCCAGGACGCCCGACATGCCTGACTCCCGCACACCCCCCGAGGTCGACCGCGCCGCCGCGTCCCGTCGCGCCGTCGCCGCGCGCCGTGAACGTGCCGCGCTCAAGCGCGACGTGTCGACGCGCGTCATCAGCCCGCAGGACCTGCTGCGCCACGCGTGGGCGGAGCCGCAGTCGGCCGCCGCGGCGATGCGCGTGACCGAGTTCCTCACCGCGATCCCCGCGATCGGCGAGGGCAAGCGCGACCGCATCCTGGCCGATCTGCAGATCGCTCCGGTCAAGAAGATCGGGGGCCTCGGCATCCGTCAGCGCCAGGTGCTGCAGGACTACCTCGACCGTCGCCTCCCCGAGCCGCGCGCCCGTGACGCACGCAGCCGTCTGATCGTCCTCGCCGGCCCCACCGCAGTGGGGAAGGGGACGGTCGCCGCCCACATCAAGGAGCACCACCCCGAGATCCTGCTGTCGGTCTCGGCGACCACGCGACCGCCGCGACCGGGCGAGGTCGAAGGCGAGCACTACTTCTTCGTCGACGACGCCGAGTTCGACCGGATGGTCGAGGCGGGCGACCTCCTCGAGTACGCGACGGTGCACAACGCCTACCGCTACGGCACGCCGCGTCGCCCGATCGACGCCGCCCTCGCCGAGGGACGGACGGTCCTCCTCGAGATCGATCTCCAGGGCGCCCGCCAGGTGCGCGCCGCCGCTCCTGACGCGACGCTGGTCTTCCTTCTCCCGCCCAGCTGGGACGAGCTGGTGAACCGGCTCGTCGGGCGGGGGACCGAGGGCGAGGAGGAGCGTGCGCGCCGTCTGAAGACCGCGCGCGTCGAGCTCGCCTCGCAGGGCGAGTTCGACTACCGCGTCGTGAACGACGACGTCGCGCGTGCCGCGGCGGAGATCGCCCGACTCGCACGCTGACCCCGGGGGACGGCTCCCGCCACTGCTTCGTTTCACACCGTTACGACGCGATGCGGTCGATCCGGCACCTTCCGGAAGGCTGGGGGGCATGTCCGCTGTCCTCACCGCCTCCGACGCCGTCCGACGCGCTGCCGCCCCGCGCGGCGCCGTGTCGCTGTCGGGTGTCCGCCGGACGTTCGCGGGCGCGGCGGGACCGGTGCCCGTCCTCCGCGGCGTCGATCTCGACATCGAGCCCGGTGAGATCATCGCGGTCGTGGGGCCCTCGGGATGCGGGAAGTCGACGCTGCTCCGGCTCCTCGCGGGGCTCGACGCCCCGTCCGCCGGGTCGGTGACCGTCGACGGCACGCCGCTCCGCGACACCGACGCGCGCACTGCCGTCGCCTTCCAGGAGCCGCGCCTGCTGCCGTGGCGCACCCTCACGCAGAACGTCGAGATCGGGATGCCGCGCGGCACCGCGCGCCCCGATGTGTCGGCGCGCGTCGCGGAGCTGCTCGAGCTCGTCGGGCTCACCGGTGCCGCGTCACTCCGGCCGCGTGAGGTGTCGGGCGGCATGGCGCAGCGGGCGTCGCTCGCGCGCGCCCTCGCCCGCGGTCCCGAGGTGCTGTTGCTCGACGAGCCGTTCGGAGCACTCGACGCGCTCACGCGGCTCCGCATGCAGGACCTGCTCCTCGACATCCATTCCGCCGAACCCACGACTGTCGTCCTCGTGACGCACGACGTGGAGGAGGCCCTGTACCTGGCAGATCGCGTGCTCCAGCTGCGCGCGATCGATGCCGATTCTGAGGATTCCTCGATCGCGCGTGTGATCGAGGTCCCCGGCATCCGTCCCCGTGACCGCGCAGATCGCGGCTTCACGGACCTCCGCGCCGAGCTCCTCGACGGACTCGGCGTCGACACCCACCGCTCAACCCCTCAGGAGACCCGATGAGCACCGTCATCCGCCGCACCGTTCCCGCCCTCGCCGTGGGTGCTGTGGTGATGCTCATGGCCACGGGCTGCCTCGCGGGTGAGAACGCGAGTTCGTCCTCCGATGGCGCGAGCGCCGGATCGTGGTCGACCGACACCCTCTCGATCGACTTCGCGACTTACAACCCGCTCAGCCTCGTCGTGAAGGACCAGGGGCTCATCGAGAAGGCTCTCGGCGACGACGTCGACGTCGAGTGGACCCAGTCCGCCGGGTCGAACAAGGCGAACGAACTCCTCCGCGCCGGCGCCCTCGACGTCGGTTCGACGGCCGGTTCGGCCGCGCTCCTCGCTCGGGCGAACGGTTCGCCGATCAGGGTCATCGATGTGTACTCGCAGCCTGAGTGGTCGGCCATCGTCGTCGGCCCCGACAGCGACATCACGTCGGTCGCCGATCTCAAGGGCAAGAAGGTCGCCGCGACGAGCGGAACCGACCCGTACTTCTTCCTCCTGCAGGCGCTCGAGACCGAGGGACTGAGCGTCAAGGACGTCGACGTGCAGAACCTGCAGCACGCGGACGGGCGCGCCGCCCTCGACGGCGGCTCCGTCGACGCGTGGGCGGGCCTCGACCCGATCATGGCGGCCGCAGAGGTCGAGTCCGGCGACAAGCTCATCTATCGGAACGTCGACTTCAACTCCTACGGCTTCCTCAACGCGACCGAGGATTTCCTCACCGACCACAAGGACGTCGCGCAGGTCGTCGTGGACGCCTACGAAGAGGCGCGCACCTGGGCGCTGGCGCACCCCGACGAGACCGCGTCGCTGCTCGCGAAGGTGGCCGGGATCGACCCGAAGGTCGCGACGACCGTCATCGGCGAGCGCTCGAACCTCGACGTCAGCGGCGTCCCCGGTGAGGCTCAGCTCGCCGTCCTGAAGAAGATCGCGCCCGTCCTCGTCGACTCCGACGCCGTGACCGGCGGGCAGGATGCCGTCGACAAGGCACTTGACACGATCATCGAGCCGTCCTTCGCCGAGAAGGCGGCGGGCTGACGATGACGGCATCCGTCGACACGACCGCCACCGCCGCAGCGCCTTCGGGCGTCGCGGCGGTGCGGCCGTTCTGGTCCCGGACGAGTGTCCGCATCATCGGAGGTCTCGTCGTCCCCCTCGCCGTCCTCGCGCTCTGGCAGGCGGTGACGGGCTTGGGTCTCATCCCGACCTACCGGCTCCCGGCTCCGTTCGACGTCGTGGTCGCGGCGATCCAGCTCGCCGAGGGCGGCGCGCTGTGGACCCACGTCGCGATCTCGGTGCAGCGCGTCGTTCTCGGGTTCGTGTTCGGATCGCTCGTCGGACTGGCGGTTGCGGCCATCGTTGGGCTGACGCGCTCCGGCGACGTGCTGCTGAGCCCGATCCTTGCCGCTTTCCGCGCGATCCCCTCCCTTGCGCTCGTTCCGCTCCTCCTGCTTTGGATGGGGATCGGCGAGGACTCGAAGGTCACTCTCGTGGCCATCGGCGCGTTCTTCCCGATGTTCACGACGGTTGCGGGCGCTCTGCGGCACGTCGATCCGCACCTCGTCGAGATGGGACGCTCCTTCGGCCTCCGCGGCTGGGATCTGTTCCGGTCGGTCCAGCTCCCCGCGACCGTTCCTGCCCTGATCTCGGGGCTGCGCCTCGCGCTCGCACAGGCCTGGCTCTTCCTGGTCGCCGCCGAACTCCTCGCGGCGTCGATGGGACTCGGGTTCCTCCTCACCGACGCGCAGAGCACCGGCCGCGTGGATCGCATCTTCCTCGCGATCGTCATCCTGGCGGCACTGGGGACCCTGTCGAACGCGCTCGTGACCCTGCTGCAGCGCCGTCTGCTGAGGAGATGGGCATGACGGGTCACTCAGCCGAGGAGCTCCGCCTCGTCGAGACGCGCGCGTACCCTGCCCCGTCGGCCTTCGCCGCGCAGGCGAACGTGTCACAGGGTGCGTACGCGGATGCCGCGGCCGACCCGATCGCGTTCTGGGAGGACGCCGCCCGGCGGCTCGACTGGCAGACGCCGTGGCACACCGCCCTCGACTGGCGCCCTCCCGTCCGTTCCGCGGAAGGCGAGCTGTCGATCCCTGTCGCCCGATGGTTCGACGGCGGCACCCTGAACGTCGCGGCGAACTGCGTCGACCGTCACGTCGAGGCCGGGCGCGGCGAGAAGGTGGCCCTGTACTTCGAAGGCGAGCCGGGCGACCGCACCGCGGTCACCTACGCCGACCTCCGGCGCCGGGTGTCGCAGGCCGCGAACGCGCTCATCGCCCTCGGCATCCAGCCCGGCGACCGCGTCGTCGTCTACCTGCCGGTCCTCGTCGAGACCGTCGTCATCGCGCTCGCCTGCGCCCGCATCGGCGCGGTGCACTCGCTCGTGTTCGGCGGGTTCTCGGCCGAGGCCGTCCGGTTCCGCCTCGAGGACACCGGCGCGAAGCTGCTGGTGACGAGCGACGGTCAGTTCCGACGCGGGGGAGCGGTCGAGGTCAAGTCCGCCGCCGACACCGCCGCCGCAGGCCTGCCCGCGCTCGAGCACGTGCTCGTCGTCCGACGCACCGGCAGCGACGTGCCCTGGACGCCCGGCCGCGACGTCTGGTGGCACGACGTCGTCGACACGGCGTCGCCGGTCCACGAGGCGACGCCGTTCGATGCGGAGCATCCGCTCTTCATCATCTACACGTCGGGCACGACCGGAAAGCCGAAGGGCCTCGTCCACACCACGGGCGGGTACCTCGCGCACGCGAGCTGGGCCCACTGGGCGCACTTCGACGCGAAGCCCGACGACGTCCACTGGTGCACCGCCGACCTCGCGTGGGTGACGGCCCACACCTACGAGATCTACGGGCCGCTGTCGAACGGCCTCACGCAGGTCATCTACGAGGGCACCCCCGACGCACCTCACCGGGAGCGCCACCTCGAGATCATCGAGCGGTACGGCGTGACGGTGTACTACACGGCGCCCACCCTCATCCGCACCTTCATGACCTGGTTCGGCGACGACCTCCCCGAGGTCCACGACCTGTCGAGCATCCGCCTCCTCGGCACCGTCGGCGAGGCGATCAACCCCGCCGCGTGGGCGTGGTTTCGCCGCGCCTTCGGACGCGACGAGGTCCCCGTGGTCGACACGTGGTGGCAGTCCGAGACCGGCGCCGCCATGATCGCCCCGCTCCCGGGGGTCACGACGCTGAAGCCGGGCTCGGCGAGCGTGCCGCTCCCGGGGATCGACGCCGCGGTGGTCGACCCGGACGGTCGCGAGGTCGAGCCGGGCCGATCGGGCACCCTCGTCGTCCGTCGTCCCTGGCCCGGGATGGCGCGGACCGTCTGGGGGAACCCCGAACGCTATCGCGACTCCTACTGGTCGACCTATGCCGGCCACGGCGAGCACGGCGGGTACTACGTCGCCGGCGACGGCGCGACCCGCGACGCCGACGGCCACATCTGGATCCTCGGCCGCCTCGACGACGTCGTGAACGTCTCGGGCCACCGGCTGTCGACGATCGAGATCGAATCGGCGCTCGTCGCGCACGCCTCCGTCGGAGAGGCCGGAACCACCGGCGTCGTCGACCCGATCACCGGTCACGCCGTCGCCGCGTTCGTCGTCCCGTCCGGGGCGGGGCAGCCGGATGCCGCTGCCCTCCGCGCGCACGTCGCCCGCGAGATCGGCCCGGTCGCCAAGCCCCGTCATGTGGTCGTCGTCCCCGACCTCCCCAAGACCCGCTCCGGCAAGATCCTCCGCCGCCTCCTCGCCCAGCTGTGGGAGGCCGAGCAGGACCGCCGCGCCGGACGTGAACCCGCACCGCTCGGCGACACCACGTCGCTGCAGAACCCCGACGCCGTCGACCGCATCGCCGCCGCGCTGGCCGCGGCGTGACCTGCGGCATCCACCCGCCAGAGAGAGAACATGACTGACGAACACCGCTTCGGCTTCCGCACGCGCGCACTCCATGCCGGCGGCACCCCGGATGCCGCGACCGGCGCCCGCGCCGTGCCGATCTACCAGACCTCCTCCTTCGTCTTCGACGACGCGACGGATGCCGCGAACCTGTTCGCGCTGCAGAAGTACGGCAACATCTACTCGCGCATCGGCAACCCGACGGTCGCTGCACTCGAGGAGCGCCTCGCGTCCCTCGAGGGCGGCATCGGCGCAGTGGCGACCGCCTCCGGGATGAGCGCCGAGTTCATCACCTTCGCCGCGCTCGTCGGTGTCGGCGACCACGTCGTCGCCTCGGCGCAGCTCTATGGCGGCACCGTCACCCAGCTCGACGTGACGCTCCGCCGTTTCGGGGTCGACACGACGTTCGTCGCCTCGAGCGACCCGGCGGACTACGCTGCGGCGATCCGCCCCGAGACGAAGGTGCTCTACGTCGAGACGATCGGCAACCCGTCGGGGGAGATCGCCGACATCGAGGGCCTCGCCGAGGTCGCACACGCGGCCGGCATCCCCCTCGTCGTCGACTCGACGCTCGCGACCCCCTACCTCGCGCGCCCGCTCGAACACGGCGCGGACATCGTCATCCACTCCGTGACCAAGTTCCTCGGCGGACACGGCACGACCCTCGGCGGCGTCGTGATCGAGAAGGGGACGTTCGACTGGGGGAACGGCAAGTTCCCGCAGATGACCGAGCCGGTCGCCTCGTACGGCGGCATCAAGTGGTGGGACAACTTCGGCGAGTACGGCTTCCTGACCAAGCTCCGGAGCGAGCAGCTCCGCGACATCGGTGCGGCTCTCAGCCCGCACTCCGCCTTCCTGCTGCTGCAGGGCATCGAGACCCTGCCGCAGCGGATCGACGCGCACGGCGCGAACGCGCGGATCGTCGCCGAGTGGCTCGCCTCAGACCCCCGGGTCTCGTTCGTCACGTGGGCGGGGCTGCCGGATCACCCCCACCGCGAACGGGCCGAGAAGTACCTCCCGCTCGGGCCGGGATCGGTCTTCGCGTTCGGCGTGAAGGCCGGCGACGATGCCGCGAACGAGGACGACCGCGTCGCCGCGGGTCGCCGGGCGGGGGAGGCGGTCATCGACGCGCTCCAGCTCGCCTCGCACCTCGCCAACATCGGCGACGCCCGGACGCTCGTCATCCACCCCGCCTCGACGACGCACCAGCAGCTCAGCGCGGATCAGCTCGTCGCCGCCGGGGTGCCGGCCGACCTCATCCGCATCTCGGTCGGTCTCGAAGACCCCGAGGACATCGTGTGGGACCTTGATCAGGCCCTCACCGCCGCGACAGGAGTCTCCCGATGACCGATCCGAACGCCTGCGCCCTTCCGACCCCGCCGGCACCGGCCGACGGCGTCGCCTGCGCGCTGCCCGGCGCGCCGGCGGCGGCGAACGATGTGCGGACGTGGCCCGCCGCCGGCCCTCAGGAGAGGTTCGAGATCCTGCGCCGGGCGAAGACGATCGCGATCGTGGGTGCCTCCGACAACCCGGCGCGCGCGAGCTACTTCGTCGCCACCTACCTGAGTGGAAGCTCGCCGTACGACGTCTATTACGTCAACCCGCGGGCGAGCGAGATCCTCGGGAGGCCCGCCTACGCGTCGCTCGCCGACCTGCCCGTCGTCCCCGACATCGTCGACGTCTTCCGCAAGCACGACGACCTGCCCGGCGTCGCGCAGGAGGCGGTGGATGCCGGTGCCTCGACGCTCTGGCTGCAACTCGGCTCGTGGCACGAGGGCGCCGCGAAGATCGCCGCCGACGCGGGTCTGTCGGTCGTCATGGACCGGTGCGTCAAGATCGAGCACGCCCGCTTCCACGGTGGTCTGCACCTGGCGGGCTTCGACACCGGGGTCCTCAGCTCGAAGCGGCAGCTTCTCAGCCGGTGAGCCGGGCGCAGGCGTCACAGGCGCGCGGCGACCTGTAGACTGAGAGGATGCCGCGCCGCGTCCGCGCGCGTTCCGGCAGACATCTCTCCTCACCGATCCTGGAGGACCACCATGGCCAACCGTGACCAGGGCATCATCGACCCGCCCATCGACGCACTCCTCAACAAGGTCGACTCGAAGTACCAGCTCGTGATCTACGCATCCAAGCGCGCGCGTCAGATCAACGACTACTACTCGGACCTCCACGAGGGCAACCTCTTCGACAACGTGGGCCCGCTCGTCGACTCCAACGTCGAAGACAAGCCGCTGACGATCGCCCTCCACGAGATCCACGAGGACAAGCTGCGCCTCCGCGCGGCCGAGTGATCTCGACCTCATGACCCCGGCGCCACACGGCGTCATCCTCATGCCCGCGAGCCCCCCGTGTCGGGGGCCGCGGGCATGATGGTTTCCACACCCCCGATCCGCCCTCTGGAGGACCGATGAGCGCGCTGCGCCTGTTCACGTCGGAGTCTGTGACCGAAGGTCACCCCGACAAGATCTGCGACCAGATCTCCGACAGCATCCTCGATGCCCTCCTCGCGGTCGACCGCGGCAGCCGCGTCGCCGTCGAGACACTGGTCACGACGGGCCTCGTCCACGTCGCAGGTGAAGTCCGCACCGACGGCTACGTCGACATCCCGGGGATCGTCCGTCGCGTCGTGAACCGCATCGGGTACACCTCCTCCGAGACCGGCTTCGACGGCGACTCGTGCGGTGTGACGGTGTCGATCGGCGAGCAGTCGGGCGACATCGCCGCGGGCGTCGACAACGCCCTGGAGCACCGCGAGGGCGGTTCGGTCGACCCCGTCGACGCGCTCGGCGCGGGGGACCAGGGCATCATGTTCGGCTACGCGACGAACGAGACGCCCTCGTACATGCCGACCGCGATCTGGACCGCCCACCGGCTGGCCGAGCGGCTCACCGATGCGCGTCGCAGCGGCGCGCTGCCGTTCCTCCGCCCCGACGGCAAGACGCAGGTGACCCTCGGTTACGACGGCACGACGCCGCGGACCGTCGACACGGTCGTCCTCTCCACCCAGCACCACCCCGACATCTCGCTCCCGGCCCTCCGCGCCGCGGTGCAGGCCGAGGTCATCGACCCCGTCCTCGCGCAGACAGGGCTCGACGTCTCGGGCGTGCGCTACGTCATCAACCCGGCGGGCCCCTTCGTCGTGGGCGGTCCCAAGGGTGACGCAGGCCTGACGGGTCGCAAGATCATCATCGACACCTACGGTGGGGCCGCGCGTCACGGCGGTGGGGCGTTCAGCGGCAAGGACCCCTCCAAGGTCGATCGCTCGGCGGCGTATGCGATGCGCTGGGTCGCGAAGAACGCCGTCGCGGCGGGCTTGGCCGACCGGCTCGAGGTGCAGGTCGCCTACGCGATCGGCCGTGCCGCCCCCGTGGGGCTGTACGTCGAGACGTTCGGAACGGGCCACGTCTCGGACGAGAAGATCACCGCCGCGATCCGCGAATCGTTCGATCTCCGGCCGCAGGCGATCATCGACGACCTCGACCTCCTGCGCCCGATCTACGCGCAGACCGCCGCCTACGGACACTTCGGGCGGGAACTGCCCGAGTTCACGTGGGAACGCACCGACCGCGTCGACGCGTTGCGGGCCGCCGCCGGGCTCTGACGCCCGTGATCGCCGTCGCGCGGATCCTCCTCGATTCGCCGCTCCCTCAACTCGACCGGCTCTTCGACTACGCCGTGCCGGGCGCCCTGGACGCCGACGCGCAACCGGGTGTGCGGGTGAAGGTGCCGTTGCGGAGCGCCGGCCGGATGATCGAGGGCTGGGTCATCGAGCGGGCCGAGGTCGAGCCCGGCGGGCGGCCGCTGTCCGAGGTGGCATCCGTCGTCTCTCCGGTACCGGTGCTTCCGGCATCCCTCTACGCGCTGGCACGGCGCGTCGCCGACCGTGCCGCGGGCTCTGCGAGCGACATCCTGCGCCTTGCGGTGCCGAAGCGGATGGTGCGTGCCGAGAAGGCCTGGCTCGCCGCCGATCCGCCCGAAGCTCCGCAGGTGGATCCGGATGCCGTGACCCGCGCGCACGAGCTCGCATCACCCTATCCGGGGCTCGCCGACGCCGTCCTGAACGGGGAGCGGGTCGCGATCGACGCCCCGCCGCATCCGACTCCCAGAGCTCTCCGCGGTGCGTGGGCGGACCTGCTGGCGAGCCTCGCCGCGCTCGTCCTGGACAGCGGTCGGAGCGCGCTGCTCGTCGTCCCCGATCACCGTGACCAGACGCAGCTCCTCGACGCCCTCACGACCCTCGTCCCGGGCGAGGCGGTTGTCCGCGACGACGCCCGACGCTCGGGCCCGGAGCGGTACGCGACGTACCTGCGGATGCTGAGTCCCACGCCCTGCATCGTCGTCGGGAACAGGTCCACCGTGTACGCGCCCGCTCACGATGTCGGCGCCGTCTTCGTCTGGGACGACGGCGACACGCTTCTCGCCGAGCCGCTCAGTCCGGGAGTCCACGCACGGGATGCCGCGCTCGTCCGTCAGGAGGAGGAGCACTCCGCGCTCGTCTTCGCGGGCCACACCCGCACCACCGATGTCGAGCGTCTCGTCCAGCTCGGGTGGGTGCGTGAGATCCCCGCGTCGCGACGGGTCAGTCCGAGGGTCGTCCTGTCCGCGACGCACGAGGCCGAGTACCGCGGTGCCCGCGTCCCCTCGGCCGCCTTCGGTGCGGCGCGAGAGGCCTTGCAGCACGGCCCGGTGCTGGTCCAGGTCGCCCGGCCGGGCTACTCACCCGTCCTCGTCTGCGCGGAGTGCCGAACGCCCGCCCGGTGCCGGCACTGCTCCGGCCCGCTCCGTGCGCGCCGCCCCGGTGCGACTCCCGACTGCGGATGGTGCGGCCGGTCGGCGCCGAACTGGACGTGCGCCAACTGCGCCGGGACGCGCTTCCGGATGGCGTCATCGGGGAGTGAACGTACGGCGGACGAACTCGGTCGGGCGTTCCCCGGCATCCGCGTCATCGTCGCCGACGGCGATCACCCCGTTGCATCGGTCGACGGCCGACCGGCCCTCGTGATCGCTACGCGCGGAGCGGAGCCCGCGGCGGAGGGCGGCTACCGTGCGGTCATCCTCCTCGACGGCGACAAGATGCTCATGGCCGAGCAGTTGCGGATCGGCGAATCGTGCCTGCGGTGGTGGTCGAACGCCGCCGCGCTGGCGGCTCCCGGCTCGCCGGTCCATCTCGTCGGCGTCACCGGTCCCGTCGCCCGTGCCCTCGCGACGTGGACCCACGCCGCATACGCACGTGCCGAGCTCGCGGACCGGGCGCCACTGCTGATGCCCCCGACCGTCCGGGTCGCCGCCGTCGAGGGGGCCGCGGCATCCGTCGACCGCGCCCTCGCCGAGCTGCGCGAGGCGGTTCCCGACCTCGCACCGCTGTCGGTGCTCGGCCCCGTGCCCACCGACGACGGCGCGCGCGCCCTCGTCCGGGTGGACTACGCGCACGGCCGCGCCGTCGCCGAGCAGCTGCGGGCATCCGTCGTCGCTGATGCGGTCCGGGGTCGCCGCCGGGGTCCTGGACCCCGGACTACACTCAGGGTTCGGCTCGATGTGCCCGAGCTCGATCTGTGAGGACCCCTGCATGCGCGTCGTTTTCGCCGGAACCCCCGAACCGGCCGTCCCGTCCCTCCGCGCCCTCGCGGCCTCGTCCCATGAGGTCGTCGGCGTCGTCACGCGACGCGATGCTCCGATCGGACGCAAGCGCGTCCTGACGCCCTCGCCGGTCGCGGTGGCGGCGGAGCAGCTCGGGCTCCCGATCGTCAAGGCGGACCGCCTCGACGACGCCGCGACGGCCGAGATCGCCGCGCTCGGCGCGGACCTGGGTGTCATCGTCGCCTACGGCGGACTGGTGCGCGAACCGCTCCTATCGATGCCGCCGCACGGCTGGATCAACCTGCATTTCTCCCTCCTCCCGCGCTGGCGCGGCGCGGCGCCCGTGCAGCACGCGCTCATCGCCGGCGACCGTGTGACGGGCGCCGCCGTGTTCCAACTCGTCGCCGCCCTCGACGCCGGGGACGTCTTCGCCGAGCTCCGCTACGACGTCCCGCGCGGTGCCACGGCGGGCGACGTGCTCACGGACCTGGCCGCGTCCGGCGCGGAACTCGTCTCGGGAGTCGTGGATGCGATCGCCGACGGCTCGGCGGTCACGACGCCCCAGCACGGCGAACCCACCCTCGCGCCGAAGCTCACACAGGCCGACGGCGCCCTCGATCTGGCCGAACCCGCTGACCGGGTGATCGACCGCTTCCGCGGGACGACGCCCGAGCCCGGTGCCCACGTGTCGCTCGACGGTCAGCGGGTGAAGGTGCTCGCCGCCCTCCGCGGTCCCGACGCCGATCTCGAGGCCGGTCAGGTCGCGCTCGTCGGCCGTGACGTTGTCGCGGGCACGGGGGAGGGAACCGTCCTTCTCCGGACGGTCCAACCCGCCGGAAAGGGTGCGATGAACGCGGCCGACTGGTGGCGCGGGCTCCGCGTCGATGATCCTCGGATCGATCTCCCTGGAGCGGTCTCGTGAGCGCCGCCCGCGACGTCGCGTACGCGGTCATCCGCGCCGTCGGCGAGGACGACGCCTACGCGAACCTCCTCCTGCCGCGCGAACTCGAGCGCGCCCGGCTGTCGACGGCGGATGCCGCCCTCGCCACCGAGCTGACCTACGGCACCCTCCGCCGCGTCGGGACCTACGACGCCATCATCGAGATGGCGGCGTCGCGCCCTGTCTCGGGGATCGACGCGCCCGTCCTCGACGCCCTTCGACTCGGCACGCACCAGCTCCTCGCGACCCGCGTCCCCGCTCACGCCGCCGTCCACGAGACGGTCGACCTCGTCGGTCGTGTGGCGGGCCGCCGCGCGACGGGGTTCGCCAACGCCGTCCTCCGCCGTGTGTCGGAACGGGACGAGGAGGAGTGGCTGACCCGCATCGAGGATGCCGCCCGCTCCGACGACGAGCGCCTGGCCGTCCGGTTCGCGCACCCCGTCTGGATCATCCGCGCCTTCCGTCGCGCACTCTCCGTCGAGGGACGCGGCGACGAGCTCCTCGACCTCCTCGCCGCCGACAACGCCGCACCCACCGTGACCCTCACCGCCCTGCCGGGCGTCGGGTCGATCCCGGAGGACGCGGAGCGCACCCCGTTCTCCCCGATCGGATTCCGCCTCGCCGGTGGTGACCCGGACCGGATCGTCCGCGGGTCGGGGGGCGCTGTCCGCGTACAGGACGAAGGGTCGCAGCTTGCGGCCCTCGCCCTGTCGCGTGCGGTGCCGATCCGCGCGGGGGAGCGGTGGCTGGACCTCTGCGCCGCGCCCGGCGGCAAGACCGCCGTGCTGGCTGCCGAGGGCGCCACCGGCGGCGCGATCGTCGAGGCGAACGAAGTGTCACCTGCGCGGGCCCGCCTCGTCCGGCAGTCGGTCGCCGCCGTCCCTCTCGACGTGCCCGTGTCGGAGGAGGACGGCCGCACCCGCGCGGGCCGCGGGGTCTACGACCGGATCCTCGTCGACGCCCCCTGCACCGGCCTCGGCGCCCTCCGACGCCGGCCCGAGGCGCGGTGGCGGAAGGCCCCGGCGGACGTCCCCGAACTCACGCAGCTGCAGACCGAACTCCTCATCGCGGCGGTCGACGCGCTTGCTCCCGGCGGCGTCGTCGCCTACGTGACGTGCTCACCCCACCTCGCCGAGACCGCGGGTGTCGTGGCAGAGGTCGAACGTCGGTTCGGTGACGCTCTCACCCAGCTCGACGCGCGCGAGGTGCTCCGGCAGGTCGCCGGCGGGGATATCGATCTCGCGGAGCCGTCGGATGGATCGGGCCGCGCCCAGCTGTGGCCCCACCGTCACGGCACCGACGCGATGTCGATCTGGCTGCTCCGCAAGAACTGACCGGGCACCGGGATAATGGCTGACGTGGCCGATTCCGACGTACGCATCAACCCCAGCATCCTCGCCGCCGACTTCGTGAACATGCAGGCGGAACTCGCCCGCATCGCGTCGGCCGACTTCGTCCACGTCGACGTCATGGACAACCACTTCGTCCCGAACCTGACGTTCGGCCCGCAGATGGTCGAGCGCATCCAAGCGACGAGCCCCGTCCCGCTCGACGTGCACCTCATGATCAGCGACGCCGATCGCTGCGCTCCCGAGTACGCCGAGATCGGGGCGGCATCCGTCACGTTCCACCTCGAGGCGGCCGCCGACCCCGTCGCCCTCGCTCGTCGGCTGCGGCAGATCGGCGCACGCGCCGGCGTCGCGGTCAAGCCTGCGACCCCCGTGGAGCAGCTGTTCGACGTCCTCGACGAGTTCGACCAGATCCTCGTTATGACCGTCGAGCCCGGCTTCGGCGGGCAGGGCTTCATGGCCGACCAGATGCCCAAGCTCCGCCGGCTCAGCGACGAGGCCCGCCGCCGCGGGTCGCAGGTCTGGCTCCAGGTCGACGGCGGCATCGGCGAGTCGACCATCGCGCAGGCAGCCGATGCCGGTGCCGACACGTTCGTGGCGGGCTCGGCCGTCTTCGGGGCCGAGGATCCCGGCGCGGCGATCAGCGCCCTCCGCTCGGCCGCGGCATCCGCTCACCGTCACTGACGCGCACGGCCGTCACGCGGACCGGCCGTGATCGGCGGGCCGGTACCCTGGAGGGTGTGAAGACCTTCGACGCACTGTTCTCCGAGCTGAGCGAGACCGCGGCGAGCCGTCCCGAGGGATCGGGCACGGTCGCGCAGCTGGATCGCGGCGTCCACGCCATCGGCAAGAAGATCGTCGAAGAGGCCGCCGAGGTCTGGATGGCCGCCGAGTACCAGTCCGACACCGAGACGGCCGAGGAGATCTCGCAGCTGCTTTACCACCTGCAGGTGATGATGCTCGCGAAGGGCCTGACGCTCGAGGACGTGTACCGACATCTCTGATCGGTCCCTCGACTCGTCCGCCCACCTCCACACCGAAAGACGCTCCATGCTGCGCATCGCCGTCCCCAACAAGGGCATGCTCGCCGAAACCACCGCGGGGATGCTCGCCGAAGCCGGGTACACCGGTCGACGCGACCCCAAGGACCTGCACGCCATCGACCCCGTCAACGACGTCGAGTTCTTCTACCTTCGTCCCAAGGACATCGCCACCTACGTCGGCTCCGGTGCGCTGGACGTCGGCATCACCGGTCGCGACCTGCTGCTGGACGCCCGGATGCCGGGCGCCCGTGAGATCGAGAAGCTCGGCTTCGGCGGCTCGACGTTCCGGTTCGCCGGCCCTCCCGGACGCTTCACGGAGCTCGCCGACCTCGACGGACTGCGCGTCGCGACGGCATACCCGGGCCTGGTCGACGCGTACCTCGACGACCTCGGCGTCGCCGTCGACCTCGTGCCGCTCGACGGTGCGGTCGAATCCGCCGTTCAGCTGGGTGTCGCGGATGCCGTCGCCGACGTCGTCTCGACCGGCACGACCCTCCGCCAAGCGGGTCTCGAGATCTTCGGACCGGTGCTGCTGGAGTCCGAGGCCGTCCTCATCGGCGCGCCGACCGAGGCCGACGGCACCGAGACGCTCCTGCGCCGCCTGCGCGGCGTGATGGTCGCCCGGCGCTACGTCCTCATCGATTACGACCTGCCCGCGCACCTGGTCGACCAGGCGGTCGCCCTCGCTCCCGGCATCGAGTCGCCCACGATCTCGCCGCTCCGCGACCCCGAGTGGGTCGCCGTCCGCGTCATGAGCCCGCGGAAGACCGTGAACCAGGTCATGGACGCCCTCTACGAGATCGGCGCGCGGGCGATCCTCGTGACCGCCATCCACAACGCGAGGCTCTGACGTGTCGCTCGTCAGCCGCGTGATCCCGTGTCTCGACGTGGCCGCGGGCAAGGTCGTCAAGGGCGTCAACTTCGAGAACCTCCGCGAGATGGGCGATCCCGTCGAACTGGCGCGCCGGTACTACGAGCAGGGCGCCGATGAGATCACCTTCCTCGACGTGACGGCCACCGTCGACGCGCGCGACACGACGTACGACGTCGTACAGCGCACCGCCGAGCAGGTCTTCATCCCGCTCACCGTGGGCGGGGGAGTGCGCTCGGCCGAGGACGTCGCACGGCTCCTCGGGGTCGGCGCCGACAAGGTGGGCGTCAACTCGGCCGCGATCGCCCGGCCCGAGCTCCTCGGCGAGATCGCCGACCGCTTCGGGGCGCAGGTCCTCGTCCTCTCCCTCGACGTCAAGCGCGATCCCGGCACGCCGTCCGGCTTCGCCGTCACGACGCACGGCGGACGCACCCTCACCGACATCGACGCGCTCGCCTGGGCGCGCGAGGCGATCGAGCGCGGTGCGGGGGAGCTCCTCGTCAACTCGATCGACGCCGACGGCACGAAGGACGGGTTCGACCTCGAGCTCGTCTCGCTCATGCGCGAGGTGTCCACGGTGCCCGTGATCGCTTCCGGAGGAGCGGGGGATGCCGCGCACTTCGCCCCGGCGATCGCCGCCGGTGCCGACGCGGTGCTCGCGGCATCCGTCTTCCACTCCGGCCAGCTGACCGTCGCGGACGTCAAGGACGCGCTCGTCCGCGAAGGGGTGGAGGTCCGCCGATGACCCGGTCGATCGAGGAGCGCATGTCCCGAGTGGTCTACAACGCCGACGGCCTCGTCCCCGCGATCGTGCAGCAGCACGACACGCGCGAGGTGCTCATGCTCGGGTGGATGGATGCCGAGGCCCTCCACCGGACGCTCACCGAGGGTCGCGTGACGTTCTGGTCGCGGTCGCGTCAGGAGTACTGGCGCAAGGGCGACACGTCCGGCCACGCGCAGTTCGTGAAGGGCGTGCGGCTGGACTGCGACGGCGACACGCTGCTGGTGTCCGTCGAGCAGGTCGGCGCGGCCTGCCACACCGGCGACCGCACGTGCTTCGACGCCGACGACCTCGATCCCGTCGTCGGCGAGTTCTCGTGACCGAGGCGACGTCGCGGCGCACCCGTCTGTCGGCCGTCCTCGCGATCCTGGCCGGCGGCGCACTCGGCATCATCGGGTCGACCCAGACCTGGCTCGAGGCGACCGTCGACGACGGGTCTCCGGTGCCGATCGCCGTCGCGGGAGCCGATGCCCTCGCCGTCGTCGCGCCCCTGAGCCTCGCGGCGCTCGCTCTCGGGCTCGCCCTGACGATCGTCGGCCGGGTGCTCCGCCACGTCTTCGCCGTCATCGCCGTGGCCCTCGGCGCCGGCCTCGGATGGGGTGCGTTCCGCATCGCCTCTCAGCGACCCGTGGATGCCGTCGCCGGCCCGGTGACCGACGCCACCGGTCTCAGCGGGGAGAAGAGCATCGCCGCCATCGTGACCGAGGTCACGGCGACGCCCTGGCCGGCGGTCACCGTCGCGGCATCCGCTCTGATCCTGCTCGGCGGCGTGCTCGCCCTCGCGACGGCACACCGATGGAGCTCGGCGGGCCGGAAGTACCGCACGGATCGCGCGGCCGGTCCCCGCGACAGCATCGACTCCTGGGACGATCTCTCGCGCGGCGAGGACCCGACCACCTGAGCTCCGCGGGGCGGGGGAGTCTGCACGCCCCGCTAGACTGATCGGGCGGCGTCAGCCGACCCAGACAACCCGTGCGTCCCATCGAAGGAGAACAATGAGCGGCATCGAGGACCCCGGCCACGGACACTCCCCGGCGGCATGGACGACGGTCATCATCATGCTCGTCGCGCTGACGATCGGCACCGTGTTCTTCTTCCTCGAGATGCCGCTCCTCGTCTGGCTCTCGGTCGTCCTGCTGCTCCTCGGTCTCGTCGTCGGCTTCATCATGACCAAGGCCGGCTACGGCGTCGGCGGGTCGAAGACCGTCTCGAAGCAGCACTGACATGCTCGCCGACCTCATGGGCGGCGCGGTGGAGGATGCACGGGAGCGGGAGACCGTCCGCCCCCTTGCTGTCGTGGAGAAGCTCGCCCTCGCGCAGCCTGCCGCGATCGACGCCCTCGCCGCCCTCGCACCCGCAGAGCGCGTCAAGATCATCGCCGAGGTCAAGCGCGCGAGCCCGTCGCGCGGTGACCTCGCCGACATCCCCGATCCCGCGCTGCAGGCGCGCCGGTACGAACTCGGCGGCGCGTCCGCCATCTCGGTCCTGACCGAGGGGCGCAAGTTCAAGGGTTCGCTCGCCGACCTCGAGGCCGTCCGCGCCGCGGTCACGCTTCCCGTACTCCGCAAGGACTTCATCTCGACGGCCTACCAGGTGTTCGAGGCACGCGCCGCGGGCGCCGACCTCGTGCTGCTCATCGTCGCCGGGCTCGAGCAGGACCTGCTCGCCGAGCTCCACGGTCTCGTGCAGGAGCTCGGGATGACGCCCCTCGTCGAGACGCACTCGGCGGAGGAACTGGCGCGCGCGAACGACATCGGTGCGCGTCTGGTCGGAGTCAACGCGCGCAACCTCTCGACCTTCGAGCTCGACCGCGACCTCTTCGGGCGGCTCGCGGCCGACATCCCCGAGGGTGTGATCAAGATCGCCGAGTCCGCGGTCCTCTCACCCGCCGACGTCGCGCACTACCGTGCCGCGGGTGCCGACGTCGTCCTGATCGGCGAAGCGCTCGTCACGAGTGACCCCGTGTCGACGCTCGCCGCCTTCCTGGAGGCAGGTTCATGAGTCTTCGTGCAGCTACCGGTCCGTTCTTCGGCGAGTTCGGCGGGCGGTACATGCCCGAGTCCCTGATCGCCGCGATCGACGAGCTCACGGCGGTCTACGAGGATGCGAAGGCGGACCCCGCCTTCGCTGCCGAGTTCTCCCGGCTCCTGAGCGTCTACGCCGGCCGACCGTCGGCCCTGACCGAGGTGCCCCGGTTCGCCGAGCACGCCGGCGGCGCGCGGGTCTTCCTCAAGCGCGAAGACCTCAACCACACCGGCTCGCACAAGATCAACAACGTCATCGGTCAGGCGCTCATCACGAAGCGGCTCGGCAAGAAGCGCGTGATCGCCGAGACCGGGGCAGGCCAGCACGGCGTCGCGACCGCGACCGCCGCCGCCCTGTTCGGCTTCGAGTGCACGGTGTACATGGGCGAGGTCGACACCGAGCGACAGGCGTTGAACGTCGCGCGCATGCGGCTGCTCGGGGCCGAGGTCATCCCCGTCACGACGGGCTCGCGGACGCTGAAGGACGCGATCAACGAGGCGTACCGCGACTGGGTCGCGTCGGTCGACACGACCAACTACATTTTCGGCACCGCCGCCGGGCCCCACCCGTTCCCCGCGATGGTGCGCGACTTCCAGAAGATCATCAGCGAGGAGGCGCGTCAGCAGCTCCTCGACGAGATCGGCCGGCTCCCCGACGCGGTCGTCGCCTGCGTGGGCGGCGGGTCGAACGCGATCGGCATGTTCGACGCCTTCCTCGACGACGAGGGCGTGGCGCTGTACGGCGTCGAGGCGGCCGGCGACGGCGTCGACACGCCCAAGCACGCGGCATCCATCGAACGCGGTCGCCCCGGCATCCTCCACGGCGCGAAGACGTTCGTCCTGCAGGACGAGGACGGGCAGACGACCGAATCGCACTCGATCTCGGCCGGGCTCGACTACCCGGGCGTCGGTCCCGAGCACGCGTGGCTCGCGAGCATCGGCCGTGCGCAGTACATCCCCGCCACCGACACCGAGGCGATGGAGGCCCTGCGTCTGCTGAGCCGGACCGAGGGCATCATCCCCGCCATCGAGTCCGCGCACGCCCTCGCCGGGGCGCTGCGCATCGGACGCGAGCTGGGTCCCGACGGCGTGATCGCGATCAACCTCTCGGGCCGCGGTGACAAGGACATGGACACCGCCGCCCGGTGGTTCGAGCTCTACGACGCCGACAAGGAGCCCGTCGAGGTGCCGACCGACCCCGCGCACGGCAGCGGCGAAGGGGTCGAACTGTGACCTCTCGCGTCGCGGCGGCGATCTCCGCCGCGAAGGAGGCGGGACGCGGGGCCTTCGTGGGCTACCTCCCGATCGGATATCCCGACCTGCAGACGAGCATCGACGCCGCCGTCGCCCTCGCCGAGAACGGCGCCGACATCCTCGAGCTCGGCCCGCCCTACTCCGACCCCGTCATGGACGGCGTCGTCATCCAGGAGGCCACCCAGGCCGCCCTGGCGGCCGGGTTCCGCTTCCGCGACACGTTCACGGCCGTCCGTGCGATCGCCGAGCGCGTCGACGTCCCGATCGTCGTCATGACGTACTGGAACCCGGTGTTCCAGTACGGCGTCGACCGCTTCGCCGACGACCTGGCCGCTGCGGGCGGCGCGGGGCTCATCACGCCCGACATCACCCCCGACGCCGCCGCCGACTGGATCGCCGCGTCGGAGCGCACCGGCCTGGACCGCATCTTCCTCGCGGCGCCCTCTTCCACCGAGGAGCGGATCAAGATGATCGCCGAGCACTCCACGGGCTTCGTCTACACCGTCTCGACGATGGGCATCACGGGGGAGCGTGCCGAGTTGGATGCCGCAGCCCGCGCGCTCGTCGACCGCCTGCGGGCCCACGGGGTCGAGAACGCCTGCGTCGGCATCGGGATCTCCACCGCCGACCAGGTGGACGGTGTCCTCGAGTACGCGGACGGCGCGATCGTCGGCACGGCGCTCGTCCGCGCACTGCGGGACGGCGGCGTCGACCGGCTCGCGGCGACGGCGCGCGAGCTGTCGCAGGGCGCAGGACCGCACGCCGTCACCGCGTAGACTCGCCGTCGTGACTTCTGCTGCCCTCTCTGTCGTCGCGAGCATCCCCAGCCCGTCGATCAGTTCGTTCCAGCTCGGCCCGCTGACGATCCACTTCTACGCCCTGTGCATCCTGGCGGGCATCATCGTCGCGACGCTGTGGACCAACCGTCGCCTCACCGCGCGCGGCGCGGAGCCCTGGGTCGTGATCGACATCGCTCTGCTGGCCGTCCCGCTGGCCATCATCGGCGCGCGCATCTTCCATGTCCTGACCCACCCCGGCTTCTACTTTGGCGAGGGCAAGGACCTGTGGGCGATCTTCCGGATCTGGGAGGGCGGCATCGCCATCTTCGGCGCCCTCATCGGCGGTGCGATCGGCGCGTGGCTCGGCTGCAAGTGGAGCGGCATCCGCTTCTGGACGTTCGCCGACGCCCTCGCGCCGGCACTGCTGCTGGCGCAGGCGTTCGGACGTTTCGGCAACTGGTTCAACCAGGAGCTCTACGGTCTTCCCACCGACCTGCCCTGGGGGCTGGAGATCGACTACCCGAACTCGGCGTGGCCCGCCGGGCTGCCCGTGGGCACCCTGTTCCACCCGACGTTCCTCTACGAGGTCATCTGGAACGTCATGGGCGTCATCATCATCGCTGCGGCGGGACGCCGGTTCCGGCTGCAGTGGGGACGCCTGTTCGGCCTCTACCTGGTCTGGTACTCGGCCGGTCGCATCGTCTGGGAGTCGATCCGCATCGATCCGAGCGAGGTGTACCTCGGTCTCCGCACCAACGTGTGGGCGGCGATCTTCGGTGTCATCGTGGGTCTGGTCATCATGATCGTGCAGAAGCGTCGGCACCCGGGGCTCGAGCCCTCGCCGTACCAGCCGGGTCGCGAATGGACTCCGCCGGGCGGGGTACACTCACAGGGAACCGATGACTTCGTGGACGTGAGCGCACCCCCCGCGTCCGAAGAATCCTCCGGTGGGGCCACAAGCTCCCTCACCACCCGATAGCACCGCAGGGCCGACGTCGTCCCAGGTTGAGCACCCATGTGAGGACGGTAGGCATGCCCTCGAGCTCCCGTCACGAAGACACCACGACCCGGCCGGCCGGGTCCATCACCGGTGGTTCGTTCCCTGCGAAGCAGGGGATGTACAACCCGGCGTTCGAGAAGGACGCCTGCGGTCTGGCGATGGTCGCGACTCTGCGCGGCGAGGCGGGCCACGACATCGTGGACCTCGCCCTCACCGCGCTCCGAAACCTCGAGCACCGCGGTGCCATCGGGTCGGATGCCGGTACCGGTGACGGCGCCGGCATCCTGACTCAGATGCCCGACGCGTTCCTGCGCGCGGTCGTCGACTTCGACCTGCCCGCGGTCGGCGAGTACGCCGTCGGTCTCGCGTTCCTGCCGACCGACCACGATGAGCGTGCCGCGCAGAAGGCGGCTGTCGAGGACATCGCGGCGAGCGAGGGTCTGACGGTCCTCGGGTGGCGCGTGGTCCCGACGGCGGATGAGAACCTCGGCAAGCTGGCGTTCAACGCGCGCCCGGCGTTCGAGCAGCTCTTCGTGTCACGGCCCGCTGTCGGCGATGCGCCGGCGTTGTCCGGCATCGCGCTGGACCGCCGCACGTACCGCCTGCGCAAGCGGGCCCAGCACGAGCTCGATGCGTACTTCGTGTCGCTGTCGAGCCGCACGCTCGGCTACAAGGGCATGGTGACGACGCTCCAGCTCGAGCCGTTCTACCCCGATCTGCAGGACGAGCGTTTCGCGACCGAGCTCGCGGTCGTGCACTCCCGCTACTCGACCAACACCTTCCCCTCGTGGCCGCTGGCCCAGCCGCTGCGCATGCTGGCCCACAACGGCGAGATCAACACCGTCAACGGCAACCGCAACTGGATGCGGGCGCGGCAGTCCCAGCTCGAGTCCGAGCTCCTCGGCGACATCAGTCCGCTGCTGCCGATCTGCAGCCCCGGCCAGAGCGACTCCGCGTCGTTCGACGAGGTGCTCGAACTGCTGACGTTGACCGGCCGCAGCCTGCCGCACGCGATCATGATGATGGTCCCCGAGGCGTACGAGAAGCAGGCCGACATCCCCGATGACCTGCGCGCCTTCTACGACTACCACTCGATGCAGATGGAGCCGTGGGACGGCCCGGCGGCGCTCATCTTCACCGACGGCTCGCTCGTCGGCGCGACGCTCGACCGCAACGGCCTGCGCCCCGGTCGCTGGACCGAGACGACGGACGGCCTCGTCGTCATCGGAAGTGAGACGGGTGTGCTCGACTTCGAGCCCCAGCGCATCAAGCGGCGCGGTCGGCTCCGGCCGGGACGCATGTTCGTCGTCGACACGGCGCAGGGCCGCATCGTCGAGGACGACGAGATCAAGCGCGACCTCGCCTCGCGCCACCCGTGGCAGGAGTGGCTCGACGCAGGGCGCGTCCGCCTCAAGGACCTTCCCGAGCGCGAGCACATCGTGCACCCGATCGCCTCGATCACCCGGCGTCAGCGCACCTTCGGCTACACCGAGGAGGAGGTGCGCATCCTCCTGACCCCCATGGGCCAGACCGGTGCCGAACCCCTCGGTGCGATGGGCTCGGACACGCCGATCGCCGTCCTCAGCCAGCGGCCGCGCCTTCTCTTCGACTACTTCGTGCAGCAGTTCGCGCAGGTCACGAACCCGCCGCTCGACTCGATCCGCGAGGAGGTGGTCACCTCCCTCGGGCTCGGCCTCGGCCCCGAGCGCAACCTCCTGGCCTCCGGCGCCGACCACACCCGTGTGATCACCCTCGACTTCCCGGTCATCGACAACGACGAGCTCGCGAAGCTACAGAACATCGACCGCGCCCTGCCCGGTCGCCGCTCCATCACGATCCGGGGCCTGTACCGCGCCGACGCCGACGCGGACTCGTTGCGCTCCCGGCTCGACGAGATCTGCGCCGAGGTGGATGCCGCCATCGCCGACGGCGTCGAGTTCATCATCCTCAGCGACCGAGACTCGACGTCGGACCTCGTGCCGATCCCGTCACTGCTGACCCTGTCGGCCGTACACCACCACCTCATCCGCAACCAGAACCGCATGAAGGTCGGTCTCGTCGTGGAGGCGGGCGACGTCCGCGAGGTCCACCACGTCGCGACGCTGATCGGATACGGTGCGTCGGCGGTCAATCCCTACCTCGCGATGGAGACCGTCGAGTACCTGGTCCGCGCGGGGTACATCACGGGCGTCGAGCCCGAGAAGGCCGTCCGCAACCTGATCTACGCGCTCGGCAAGGGCGTACTGAAGATCATGTCCAAGATGGGCATCTCGACGGTGTCCTCGTACGCGGGCGCCCAGGTCTTCGAGGCCGTCGGACTCTCGCAGGAGTTCATCGACACGTACTTCACCGGCACCGAGACGAAGCTCGGGGGCATCGGGATCGAGGAGATCTCGCGGGAGAACCTCGCCCGTCACGAGTTCGCGTACCCCGCCGATCAGGCCGCGCGTGCACACGAGCGGCTCTGGACGGGCGGCGAGTACCAGTGGCGGCGGGACGGGGCATCCCACCTCTTCAACCCCGACACCGTGTTCCGTCTGCAGCACGCGACCCGGACGCGCCGCTACGACATCTTCCGCGAGTACACGCAAATGATCGACGAGCAGGCGTCCGACCTGAAGACGCTGCGCGGCCTCTTCCGGCTCAAGTCCGGCGTCCGCCCCGCGGTTCCCATCGACGAGGTCGAGCCGATCTCGTCGATCGTGAAGCGCTTCTCGACCGGAGCGATGAGCTACGGCTCCATCTCCAAGGAGGCGCACGAGACCCTCGCGATCGCGATGAACCGACTCGGTGCGAAGTCGAACACGGGCGAGGGCGGAGAGGACGTCGACCGGCTCCTCGACCCCGAACGGCGCAGCGCCATCAAGCAGGTCGCCTCGGGACGTTTCGGCGTCACGAGCATGTACCTGACGCACGCCGACGACATCCAGATCAAGCTCGCCCAGGGCGCGAAGCCCGGCGAGGGCGGGCAGCTGCCTCCCGGCAAGGTCTACCCCTGGATCGCGCGGACGCGCGGCGGCACGCCCGGTGTGGGACTCATCTCACCGCCGCCCCACCACGACATCTACTCGATCGAGGACCTGAAGCAGCTGATCTTCGATGTCAAGCGAGCCAACCCGTCGGCGCGCGTCCACGTGAAGCTCGTCAGCCAGTCCGGCATCGGCGCGGTCGCGGCGGGAACGGCGAAGGCCCTGGCCGACGTCATCCTCGTCTCGGGACACGACGGCGGCACGGGGGCGAGCCCGCTGAACTCCCTGAAGCACGCGGGCACGCCCTGGGAACTCGGTCTCGCCGAGACCCAGCAGACGCTCATGATCAACGACATGCGCGGCCGGGTGGTCGTGCAGGCGGACGGACAGCTGAAGACCGGACGCGATGTGCTCATCGCGGCGCTGCTCGGCGCCGAGGAGTTCGGCTTCGCGACGAGCGCGCTCGTCGTCGAGGGCTGCATCATGATGCGCGTGTGCCACCTCGACACCTGCCCCGTCGGCGTCGCGACGCAGAACCCGGAACTGCGCAAACGCTTCTCCGGTAAGGCCGATCACGTCGTGAACTTCATGGAGTTCATCGCGCAGGAGGTGCGGGAGTACCTGGCCGAGCTCGGCTTCCGCTCGATCGAAGAGGCCGTCGGTCACACCGAGGTCCTCGACGTGCAGCCGGCGGTCGACCACTGGAAGGCGTACGGGCTGGACCTGTCGCCCATCCTCCGCGGACCCGTGTTCGAGGAGGATGCACCCCGTCACCGCGTGCGCGAGCAGGACCATGAGCTCGAAGAGCACTTCGACGTCGGCCTGCTCGACCGGGCGCGCGATGTCGTCGCCCACGGGGGTCACGTGACGATCGACCTCCCGGTGCGCAACACCGAGCGTGCCGTCGGCACCATGCTCGGACACCACGTCACCAAGGCCCACGGTGAGAACGGTCTGCCGTCGGGCACGATCGAGGTCAACCTGACCGGATCGGCGGGGCAGTCCTTCGGCGCCTTCCTGCCTTCGGGCATCACGCTGCGTCTCGAGGGCGACTCGAACGATTACGTCGGCAAGGGCCTGTCGGGCGGCGAGATCGTCGTCCGGCCTCCCCGCGATGCCGCCTTCGACGCGTCGAAGAACGTCATCGCCGGCAACGTGATCGGCTACGGCGCGACCCGCGGCTCGATGTTCCTCCGAGGCGTCGTCGGCGAACGGTTCCTCGTCCGGAACTCCGGAGCCACGGCTGTCGTCGAGGGCGTCGGAGACCACGCGCTCGAGTACATGACCGGCGGACTCGCCGTGATCCTGGGGCCCACCGGCCGCAACCTCGGAGCGGGCATGTCCGGCGGATCGGCCTACATCCACCACCTGGACCGGGCCCTCATCAACCGCGAGGCCCTCGCGACCGGCGAGCTGGAGCTCCTCGAGCTCGGCGCCGGCGATGTCGAGATCCTCCGCGACCTGCTGGTCCGTCACGTCGAGGAGACCGGATCGGACCTCGCCGAGCGGCTGCTCGCGAACCTCGACACCGAGGTCGCGAACTTCACCCGCGTCCTGCCGCGTGACTACGCGGCCGTCCTGAAAACCCGCCAGGAGGCGGCCGCCGAGGGGCTCGACCCCGACAGCGACGTCGTCTGGAACCGCATCCTGGAGGTGACCCGTGGCTGACCCGAAGGGCTTCCTCAAAGTCACCGAGCGCGAGCTGCCGCCGCGCCGGCCCGTCCCCGTTCGCATCATGGACTGGAAAGAGGTGTACGAGCAGGGCGACCAGGCCGTGCTGCGTCGCCAGGCCGGCCGCTGCATGGACTGCGGCGTCCCGTTCTGCCACCAGGGATGCCCCCTGGGCAACCTCATCCCGGAGTGGAACGACCTCACCTGGCGCGGGGAGGGTCGCGCTGCCATCGAGCGGTTGCACGCGACGAACAACTTCCCGGAGTTCACCGGTCGCCTGTGTCCTGCGCCCTGCGAGAGCTCGTGCGTCCTGGGGATCAACCAGCCGGCCGTCACGATCAAGCAGATCGAGGTCTCCACGATCGACGAGGCGTTCGCGCACGGCTGGGTCGAGGCCGAGCCGCCGGGACGTCTGACCGGCAAGACGGTGGCCGTCGTGGGTTCGGGCCCCGCCGGTCTCGCTGCGGCGCAGCAGCTCACGCGCGCCGGGCACACGGTCGCCGTGTACGAGCGCGACGACCGCATCGGCGGTCTGCTGCGCTACGGCATCCCGGACTTCAAGATGGAGAAGCGCCACCTCGAGACCCGACTGCGGCAGATGCGTGACGAGGGCACCCGCTTCCGCGCCGGCGTCGAGATCGGCAAGGACCTGTCGTGGGACGACCTGCGGGCGCGGTACGACGCCGTCGTCATCGCCACCGGTTCGACCGTGCCGCGCGACCTCGCGATCCCGGGGCGCGACCTTGCCGGCGTCCACTTCGCCATGGAGTACCTCGTCGAGTCCAACAAGGCTGTCGCGGGCGATCAGGTCCCTCACCAGATCCACGCCGAGGGCAAGCACGTCGTCGTGATCGGCGGCGGCGACACCGGCGCCGACTGCATCGGCACGGCGCACCGCCAGGGTGCCCTGAGCGTCACCAACCTCGCGATCGGCAAGCAGCCGCCCGAGGCGCGTCCCGATCACCAGCCGTGGCCCATGATGCCGACCCTGTTCGAGGTCGCCTCGGCGCACGAAGAGGGCGGCGAGCGTTCGTACCTCGCCTCGACCGTCGAGTTCCTCGGCAACGAGGCGGGGGAGGTGCGCGCCCTGCGGGTGGCCGAGACGGAGTTCGTCGACGGCCGCCGCGTCCCCAAGGGCGGGACCGAGCGGGAGATCCCCGCCGATCTCGTTCTCATCGCCATGGGATTCACCGGCCCCGAGCGCACGGCGCTCGAGCAGCAGCTCGGCGCCGTGTTCACCTCGAACGGCAACGTCGAGCGTGCGGGCGACTGGCAGGCGACGGCACCGGGTGTCTTCGTGGCCGGGGATGCCGGTCGTGGTCAGTCCCTCATCGTCTGGGCGATTGCAGAAGGGCGCGCGGCGGCCTCGGCCGTCGACGAGTACCTGATGGGGTCGACCAGCCTCCCGGCGCCGGTCCGACCGACCGACGTCGCGATCGGCCTCCAGCACGCCTAGGCTGAGACCGTTCCCAACTCCCGAATCACTACCCGACGGAGCAATTTCTGTGAGACGCGCGAAGATCGTCGCCACTCTGGGTCCCGCCACCGAAAGCTACGAGATGGTCCGTGCCATCATCGACGCCGGTGTGGACGTGACCCGCTTCAACCTCAGCCACGGCGACTACGCCGACCACGACGCCCGCCTGGCGAACGTGCGCAAGGCGGCGGATGACGCCGGCCGTGCCGTCGCCGTCCTCGTCGACCTGCAGGGCCCCAAGATCCGGCTCGGCCGGTTCGCCGAAGGCCCGCACTTCCTCGCCGTCGGCGACGTCTTCAAGATCACGACCGAAGACATCTCCGGCACGAAGGACATCGTCGGCACGACGTTCAAGGGCCTGCCCGAAGACGTCAACAAGGGCGACTTCCTCCTGATCGACGACGGCAAGGTCCGCGTCCAGGTCACCGGTGTCGAGGGTCCGGTCGTCACGACCGAGGTCATCGTCGCGGGCTACGTGTCGAACAACAAGGGCATCAACCTGCCCGGCGTCGCCGTCAACGTCCCCGCGCTGTCCGACAAGGACGAGGCCGACCTCCGCTGGGGCCTGCGCGCCGGCGCCGACATCATCGCGCTGTCCTTCGTGCGCAACGCCGCCGACGTCACCCGCGTGCACGAGATCATGGCGGAGGAGGGCCGCAAGGTCCCCGTCATCGCCAAGATCGAGAAGCCGCAGGCCGTCGACGCCCTCGAGGAGATCATCGACGCCTTCGACGGCATCATGGTCGCCCGCGGCGACCTCGGCGTCGAGCTGCCCCTCGAGGCCGTGCCGATCGTCCAGAAGCGCGCGGTCGAGCTCTGCCGCCGCATGGCCAAGCCCGTCATCGTCGCGACGCAGATGCTCGAGACGATGATCGAGAACCCGGTTCCCACGCGCGCCGAGACGAGCGACGTCGCCAACGCCGTCCTCGACGGTGCGGACGCGGTCATGCTCTCGGGCGAGACGAGCGTCGGCAAGCACCCTGTCGGCGTCGTCGAGACGATGGCCCGCATCATCGACGCGACCGAGACGCACGGTCTCGAGCGCATCCCCCCGCTCACGGCCAAGCCCCGCACGCAGGGTGGCATCATCACCCTCGCCGCGAACGAGGTCGCCGAGTTCGTCGAGGCCAAGTACATCTGCCTCTTCACCGAGTCGGGCGACACGGCGCGTCGCATGTCGCGCCTGCGCCCCGGCATCCCGATGCTCGCCTTCACCATCGAGCCCGCGATCCGTCGCCGGATGGCGATGACGTGGGGCATCCAGTCGGCGCTCGTCGACCACGTCGCCCACACCGACCTCATGTTCCTGCAGGTGGACGACTACTTCCTGTCGCGCGGTCTGCTCGAAGAGGGTGACAAGGTCGTCGTGATCTCCGGGTCCCCTCCCGGAATCATCGGTGCGACCAACGACATCCGCATCCACAAGATCGGTGACGCCGTGCACGGCAAGGCCCCGATCTACAAGGCCGAGAGCTGATCCCTCGCCTGTGATGCACGAAACGGCGCCCCCTCGGGGGCGCCGTTTCGCTGTGGTGCCGGTGGTGGGAGTCGAACCCACACGCCCTTTCGGGCAACCGAGTTTGAGTCGGTCGCGTCTGCCATTCCGCCACACCGGCGCGCGCCTGATCGACGATACCGCAGGATGCGGGTGCGCCCTGGCCTAGGATGGACGAGTGACTGAGCAGGAACCCTCCCTCGCCCCCCAGGCAGCTCCCACCCCGCGACGTGTCGTCGTCGCGGAGGATGAGTCGCTGATCCGCCTCGACATCGTCGAGATCCTGCGCGACAGCGGCTTCGATGTGGTCGGCGAGGCGGGCGACGGCGAGACCGCCGTCCAGCTGGCCACCGAGCTCCGTCCCGACCTCGTCATCATGGATGTGAAGATGCCCATCCTCGACGGCATCAGCGCCGCCGAGAAGCTGAGCAAGAACCACGTCGCCCCCGTCGTCCTCCTCACGGCGTTCAGCCAGAAGGAGCTCGTCGAGCGGGCGAGCGAGGCCGGCGCGCTGGCCTACGTCGTGAAGCCCTTCACTCCGAACGACCTCCTGCCGGCGATCGAAATCGCCCTCGCGCGCTACGAGCAGATCATCACGCTCGAAGCCGAAGTCGCCGACATGGTCGAGCGCTTCGAGACCCGCAAGCTTGTCGACCGGGCCAAGGGCCTGCTCAACGAGAAGATGGGTCTGTCCGAGCCCGAGGCGTTCCGCTGGATCCAGAAGGCATCCATGGATCGTCGCCTCACGATGCAGGATGTCGCCAAGGCGATCATCGAGCAGCTGGCTCCCAAGAAGGCCTGACGCCTTCGTCATGATCGACGAACTCGACGTCCCCGTCACCCTCGCATCGCGAAACGGATCGGTGCGACTGCGGGGAGCGTCGCAGGACGACCTCGATGCGATCGTCGCGCTGCTGTCGGACGACCCGGTCAGCGCCGGTCGCGGAGATGTGGCGGCCGCGGAGGACCGAGGCCTCTACCTTCGCGGATTGCTGCGCACCCTGGACTCGGAGAGCAACGACGTGCTGGTCGTCGAGAGCGACGACCGCGTCGTCGGGACGATGCAGCTCACCGTCATCCCCGGGATGGCGCGTCGCGGCAGCACGAGGCTCCTCGTCGAAGCTGTCCGAGTCGCGAGCGCCGAGCGTTCAGCGGGGATCGGCGCCGCGATGATGACGTGGGTCGCCGACGTCGCCGCTCCTGCCGTCGGAGCATCCGTCGTGCAGTTGACGTCGGATGCCGCGCGCACCGACGCCCACCGGTTCTACACGCGCCTGGGGTTCGTCGACTCGCACGTCGGCTTCAAGCTCGCCGTCCCGCGCTGAGCGGATCAGGATGCCGGCAGGTCCCGCACCATGTTGGTGATCCGGACCGTCGAGCACCGGCGACCCTGATCGTCGGAGACGACGATCTCGTGGACCGTGAGGCTCCGGCCGAGGTGCAGGGGGGTGCAGACCCCCGTCACCCATCCTTCGGTCGCCGAACGGGTGTGCGTCGCATTGATGTCGATGCCCACCGCGAGACGGCCGGGACCTGCGTGGAGATTGGCGTGCATCGACCCGAGCGACTCGCCGAGCACGACGTAGGCGCCGCCGTGCAGGAGGCCGACCGGCTGAGTGTTGCCGGCGACCGGCATCCGCGCCACTGCCCGCTCAGGCGAGAACTCGGTGAACTCCATGCCCATCTTCTCGGCGAGGGCTCCCATGCCCCGGCTCGTGACCCATTCGAGCGCGTCGGAGGGGAAGGACGCGGACTCGGGCATGGCGATTCACCTCGTGGATCGGGCGGTGCCGACGGGGCAACGCGGGGGGAGTCGATGTCGCGGGCCCGAACTAGGCTGGTCGGGTGAGCGACTCCGGAAAGCCTACTCTGCTCGTCGTCGACGGCCACTCGCTGGCCTACCGGGCGTTCTACGCCCTTCCCGTCGACAACTTCTCGACGAAGGACGGGCAGCACACCAACGGGATCTACGGCTTCCTCTCGATGTTCGTGAACCTTGTCAAGGCAGAGAAGCCGACGCACCTGGCCGTCGCCTTCGACACGTCGCGGCAGTCGTTCCGCACGCGCGTCTACGAGGAGTACAAGGCCAACCGCTCCGAGTCGCCCGCCGAGTTCAAGGGGCAGATCCCGCTGCTGCAGGACTGCCTCGCCGCCATGGGCGTGCCGGTGCTGACGAAGGAGGACTTCGAGGCCGACGACATCCTGGCGACCCTCGCGACGCAGGGCGTCGAGAGCGGCTACCAGGTGCTCGTGTGCTCCGGCGACCGTGACACGATCCAGCTGGTGACCGAGGACGTCACGCTCCTCTACCCGAGCGTCCAGGGCGTCTCGCAGCTGAAGCGCTACACCCCCGACGCGGTCGTCGAGAAGTACGGCCTCCCGCCCGAGAACTACCCGGACATCGCCGCGCTGGTGGGCGAGACGAGCGACAACCTGCCCGGCGTCCCGAAGGTGGGGGAGAAGACCGCGGTCAAGTGGATCACCCAGTTCGGTTCGCTCGACGCGCTCCTTGAGCGCGCCGATGAGATCAAGGGTGTCGTCGGCGGAAACCTCCGCGAGCACCTCGACGACGTCCGTCGCAACCGCCAGCTCAACCGCCTTCTGCGCGACGTCGAACTCGAGTACGCGCCCGAGGACCTCGTCATCCGCCCGCTCGACACCCAGGCGGTCCGCGACATCTTCGCTCGTCTGGAGTTCCGCACCCTTCTGCCGCGGGTGTTCGAAGCATTCGACGCGACCGACGAGCCGCCCGCGCCCGAGGTCTCGGCGCCCGAACCGCAGCAGACGGATGCCGCGACCCTGGCCGTGTGGCTGACGCAGCAGACGGGCGAACTGGCACTGACGGTCACCGTCGCCGGCGGTCTTCCGACGCGGCTCGGCGTCGCGACGTCGGACACGGTCCACGAGGTCGATTGGGACGAGAGCGCCCGCGAGGCGCTCGCCCCGTGGCTCGAGAGCGACGCCGCGAAGATCATGACCGACGCGAAGCCGCAGGTGAAGGCCCTCCGCCGCGCCGGCGTTCGGCTGAGCGGGCTGACGTTCGACGTCCTGCTCGCGGGATGGCTGCTGCGTCCGAGCCTGCCCGACAAGACCCTCGCCGACCTCGTCGACCGCTACCTCGACGAGAAGCTGCCCGAAGCCGACCCGTCCCAGCTGGTCCCCGAAACCGAGGGCGCGACGCCGGGTCAGCTCGCCTGGTTCGCCCTGCGGGTGGCCGAGGCTGAACGGGCGGAGCTCCCGGCATCCGTCGGCGCCGTCCTGACTGACATCGAGCTCCCGTCCCTCGACGCCCTCGCCGACATGGAGCTCGCGGGGGTCTCGGTCTCGCGCGACAAGCTCTCGGGCTTCTCGGGCGAGCTGGCCGCACGAGCCGACGCGATCGCGCAGGAGGCATACGGCATCATCGGGCGCGAGGTGAACCTCGGCTCGCCCAAGCAGCTGCAGGAGGTGCTCTTCGACCAGCTGGAGCTGCCGAAGACTCGTAAGACGAAGACGGGGTACTCGACGGATGCCGCGGTCCTCGCCGACCTTCAGGAATCCCACCCGCATCCGTTCCTGGGGCTTCTCCTCCAGCACCGTGAGGCGACGAAGCTCCGCCAGATCATCGAGTCGCTGACGGTCGGCATCGCCGACGACGGCCGTATCCACACGACCTACGTGCAGACGGGCAGTCAGACGGGTCGCCTCTCGAGCACCGACCCGAACCTGCAGAACATCCCGATCCGCAACGAGGAGTCGCGCCGCATCCGCGAAGCATTCGAAGTCGGCGAGGGCTACGAGACCCTGCTGACGGCGGACTACTCGCAGATCGAGATGCGCATCATGGCGCACCTGTCGGGTGATCCGGGGCTCATCGAGGCCTTCAACTCGGGTGAGGACCTGCACCGCTTCGTCGGCGCCCGTGTGTTCGGTGTGGAGCCCGCCGAGGTGACCGCGCCGATGCGCACGAAGGTGAAGGCGATGTCGTACGGCCTCGTCTACGGGCTGAGTGCCTTCGGTCTGTCGAAGCAGCTGCGCATCGAGCAGTCCGAGGCGAAGCAGCTCATGCTCGAGTACTTCGCCCGCTTCGGTTCCGTGCGCGACTATCTGCGCTCGTCCGTCGAGCAGGCGCGGATCGACGGCTACACCGAGACGATCTTCGGACGCCGCCGACCGTTCCCCGACCTGACGAGCCCGAACCGCGTGCTCCGCGAGAACGCCGAGCGCGCGGCGCTCAACGCCCCCATCCAGGGCAGCGCGGCCGACATCATGAAGATCGCGCTCGTCGAGATCCACAGCGACCTCCGTGAGAAGGGTCTGGCGTCGCGCGTGCTTCTGCAGATCCACGACGAACTCGTCGTCGAGGTGGCGACGGGGGAGTGGGACGCGGTCGAGGAGATCGTCCGCGCCCGGATGGGGGACGCGGCGGAGCTCTCCGTCCCGCTCGACGTGCAGATCGGCCGCGGCGCCGACTGGGACGAAGCGGCTCACTGACGTCCGGCGGTGCGACGCTCTACGCTCGAGGGATGACCGACGCACAACGCACGCCCACTCCGATCGACACGATCGCGGACCGCTGGGTGGACACGCTGGCAGAGCTCTCACCGAGTCTCGCGACCTACATCGGACGCACCGAGCACAACGGCCGTCTCGATGATTTCTCACCGGAGGGACACGACCGCCTCGCTGCTGCGGCGGGCGAGACGCTTCGCGCCCTGCAGGCCGCGGACGCGGTCGACGACGTCGACGAGGTCACGAAGATGGACCTCTCGGCGGAGCTCGGGCTGCAGCTCGACCTGCACGCGGCGAAGTCGCACCTGCGCGACCTCAACGTGATCGCCTCGCCGTCTCAGGACATCCGCGCGGCGTTCGACCTCATGCCGACCGACACCGTCGAGGACTGGTCCGTCGTCGCCACGCGCCTCGCGGCCATCCCGACGGCGCTCGGCGGATACATCGAGACGCTCCGGCAGGGCATCGCCGAGGGTGTCGTCCCCGCGCGTCGCCAGGTCCGCGAGGTCGTGACGCAGATCGCGCGATACACGAGCGACACCGGCTTCTTCGCGACCTTCGTCGGCGATGCGGCCCCCGCCGACGGTCACCTTCCCGCCTCGCTCGCGCGCGAGCTCGCCGACAATTCGGGCGCCGCGCGCGTCGCGTACGACCAGCTCGCGGCGTTCCTCCGCGACGAACTGGCACCGGAGGCCTCCGAGGTGGATGCCGTGGGCCGGGAGCTCTACGCGCTCCACTCGCGTCGGTTCCTCGGCGCGACGATCGACCTCGACGAGACCTACGAGTGGGGCGTCGAGGAGCTTTCGCGGATGGTCGCCGAGCAGGAGTCGATCGCGAACGAGATCCAGGCCGGTGCCACCGTCGAGGAGGCCGTCGCCTTCCTCGAGCAGGACGAGGCGCGGAAGCTCCGCGGCACCGAGGCGCTGCAGAAGTGGATGCAGGAGACCAGCGATCGCGCCGTCGAGGAACTCGGACGCACCCACTTCGACATCCCCGACCCGATCCGCCGCCTCGAATGCATGATCGCGCCGACGAACGAGGGCGGCATCTACTACACCGGCCCGACGGACGACTTCTCGCGGCCCGGCCGGATGTGGTGGTCGGTCCCCGAGGGCGTCGACACCTTCGACACCTGGCGGGAGCTCACGACGGTCTACCACGAGGGTGTTCCGGGGCACCACCTGCAGATCGCGCAGGCGGTCTACAACCGGACCGAGCTGAACTCGTGGCGGCGCCTGCTCGCCGGTTCCAGCGGACACGCCGAGGGGTGGGCCCTTTACGCCGAGCGACTCATGGCGGAGCTCGGCTACCTCGACGACCCCGCGGACCGCCTGGGCATGCTCGACGGACAGCGGATGCGGGCGGCCCGCGTGGTCCTCGACATCGGCGTCCATCTCGGCAAGCCGCGGCTCGACGGCACCGGTACGTGGGACGCCGACTACGCTCTCGAATTCATGCGGCGGAACGTCAACATGTCCGACGAGTTCATCCAGTTCGAGGTGAACCGCTACCTCGGGTGGCCGGGTCAGGCACCGTCGTACAAGGTCGGTCAGCGGATCTGGGAGCAGATCCGCGACGAGGCCGCTCAGCGCGGGGGGTCCGGCTTCGACATCAAGAGCTTCCACATGCGAGCACTCCGCCTCGGCGGCGTCGGGCTCGACACCCTCCGTGCCGCCCTGCGCGACAGCTGACGAGACGTCGAAATTCTCCGTCGGGGGATGCCGGGAATATCCGGCATCCCCCGACGTTCATGCATGTGAATGAAAGGGGCGGACATGACCGCTGTGGAACTGGGCCTGGACACGTTCGGCGACATCACCGTCGATGAGAACGGCGACAAGGTGTCGGGCGCTCAGGCGATCCGGAATCTCATCGCGCAGGCGACTCTCGCCGACCAGGTGGGCGTCGACTTCATCGGCGTGGGGGAGCACCACCGCGCGGACTATTCCGTGTCGAGCCCCGAGATCGTCCTCGCGGCGATCGCCGCGCAGACCGAACGCATCCGCGTCGGCACCGCTGTGACCGTCCTCTCCAGCGACGATCCGGTACGCGTCTACGAGCGCTTCGCGACGCTGTCGGCGATTTCAAACGGTCGCGCTGAGGTCATCCTCGGACGCGGATCCTTCATCGAGTCCTTCCCGCTCTTCGGGTTCGACCTCTCCGATTACGAAGCCCTCTTCGAGGAGCGGCTCGAGTTGTTCTCGCTGCTCCGGACGGAGAAGCCGGTCACGTGGCAGGGATCGACCCGGGCCCCCCTCACCGACGCAGACGTCTTCCCGAAGACCGAGCACGGCTTCCGCGCCTGGGTGGGCGTGGGCGGATCGCCGGAGTCGGTCATCCGCACCGCCCGCTACGGGTACGGGCTGATGCTGGCCATCATCGGCGGCCCGGCTGCCCGCTTCCGCCCCTACGTCGACCTGTACCACCGCGCCATCGGCGAGCTCGGCACCGAGGCTCAGCCCATCGGCATCCACTCTCCGGGGTACATCGCCGACACGGACGAGCAGGCGTGGGAAGAGGCCTACCCGGGCTTCGAAGCGCAGAACAACTCGATCGGCCGCGACCGCGGCTGGCCTCCCTACAGCCGCATGCGGTTCCAGCACGAGGTCGGGCCGGAGGGTTCGATCTACGCCGGATCACCCGAGACGGTGGCGCGCAAGATCGCCGACACCATCACGACCCTCGGCGCCTCGCGATTCGATCTCAAGTACGCCAACGGCACTCTCGGGCACGAGAAGCTGATGCGTTCGATCGAGCTCTACGGCACCAAGGTGATCCCGATGGTCCGCGAGATGCTCGGCGAGTGAGCCCGGACCGGCGCTCCCCTCGTACGATGCAGGGATGACCACGACCACGACGGGCTCCGTCGCCAGCCGGCTCGACCGTCTGCCGTTCACCCGGACGCACCTGCGTGTCCTGACCGGTTCGGGCGCCGGCTGGGCCTTGGACGCGATGGACGTCGGGCTGATCTCGTTCGTCATCGCCGCGCTGGTCAGCGAGTGGGACCTCACGCCGGCCTCGACATCGTGGATCGCCTCCGCGGGCTTCGCGGGCATGGCGATCGGCGCGACCGTCGGCGGTCTGCTCGCCGACCGCATCGGCCGTCGATCGGTCTTCGCCCTCACTCTGCTCGTCTACGGCGTCGCCACCGGCGCGAGCGCCCTCGCCGGTGGTCTCGTGGCTCTGATCGCGCTGCGGTTCCTGGTGGGACTGGGTCTCGGCGCCGAGCTGCCCGTCGCCAGCACCTATGTGAGCGAGTTCGCGCCGGCCCGGATGCGCGGGCGGATCATCGTCGTCCTCGAAGCCTTCTGGGCCGTCGGGTGGACGGCATCCGCTCTCATCGGCTACCTCGTCATCCCGTCGGTCGCCGAGGGGTGGCGCTGGGCCCTCGCGATCGGCGCCGTCCCCGCGGTCTACGCCCTCGTGGTGCGCTGGGGTCTCCCCGAGTCGCCACGCTGGCTGGCCTCCCGCGGACGGGTCTCCGACGCGGAGCGGATCGTCTCCGACCTCGAAGCATCGCGCCCACTGTTCGGACGGACGTCGACCGACTCCGCGCTCGCCCCGGACGCCCCGGCAGCACCCGCGACGACGGTGGGGATGCGGCTGCGCGGCCTCTGGGCCCCCGATGTGCGCGTGCGCACCGCCTCACTCTGGGTCGTCTGGTTCTGCGTGAACTTCTCGTACTACGGCGCCTTCATCTGGATCCCGACGCTCCTCGTGTCGCAGGGGTTCGGTCTGGTGCGCAGTTTCGAGTTCACGCTGCTCATCACCCTGGCCCAGCTGCCCGGATACGCCGTCGCCGCGTGGCTGATCGAGAAGTGGGGGCGGCGCGCGACGCTCTCGGTGTTCCTCGCCGGTTCCGCGGTCGCCGCGATCCTGTTCGGACAGGCGACGACGGTGCCGATGATCCTCGCCACGGGGATGGCGCTGTCGTTCTTCAACCTCGGCGCCTGGGGCGCCCTCTACGCTGTGACGCCCGAGACCTACGCCACGACCCTTCGGGCGACCGGTGCCGGCTGGGCGGCGGGCATCGGCCGCATCGCCTCGATCCTCGCGCCTCCGGTCGTCCCCGCGCTCCAAGCGCTCGGCGGCATCCCGCTCGTCTTCATCGTGCTGAGTGCCTTCTTCGCGGTCGCGGCGGCCGCCGCGTGGGGGCTCGCCGAGTCGCGAGGTCGCAGCCTCGCGGACTGATCGACGGCTGCGACTCGTAGGCTGGCGGGATGTCACAGGAAGTCCGCTACGTCGCGATCGGGGATTCGTTCACGGAGGGCGTGGGTGACGAGCTGCCCGACGGGACGGTCCGAGGCTGGGCCGACCTGGTCGCGCAGGGATGGGCCGATTCGCGAGGCGAGGCGATCTCGTACGCGAACCTCGCCGTACGCGGCAAGCTCATCGGACCGATCGTCGACGAGCAGTTGGAGCGCGCCCTCGCCCTGAACCCGACGCACCTCTCGTTCAACGGCGGCGGCAACGACATGCTCCGCCCCCGCACTCCCATAGCCCGTGTCGCCGACGTCTTCTCGCAGGTGCTGCGGCGCTGCGATGAAGAGGGCGTCACGATGATCGTCCTGTCGGGGGCCAACCCGTCGGCGCAACTGCCGCTGTCGGGGCTCATCCAGCGCCGCGGCGATGAGCTGTCGCGCGCGGTGACGGAACGGATCCGCGGTCGTGATGACCTCGTCGTCGCGCTCAACTGGCCGGACGTCGAGCTCTCGGATCCCTCGTTCTGGTCGGCGGATCGTCTCCACATGAACTCCCGAGGCCACCATCGGGTCGCGGCACGCGTCCTCGAGGCCCTCGGCGAACGACCGCCCGCGCAGTGGTGGCGGCTCGACGAGGCGGACTCGGCGGTGTCCCTGAGTCGCGCCCGCTACTTCCGCGAACACCTCGGCCCGTGGCTTCGGCGACGTCTCACGGGCACATCCTCCGGCGACGGCCGACCGGCCAAATACGGTGACTGGCTCACCGTGCAACCGCGAGCCACAGCCTGATTCCGCCCCCTGTCAAGGGCTATCAGGTTCCTGTCAGGGTCGGGGATGATCGGAGCACACCGCCAAGAGAGGGAGTGTGCGCATGAGCATCGGAACCGGAATCGTGCTGTTCGTCATCGGAGCCATCCTGACGTTCGCCATCGACGTCGACGTCCAGTACGTCGACCTCGACCTGATCGGCTACATCCTGATGGGCGCCGGTGTCGTCGTCTTCATCCTCGGCCTCGTGCTGATGATGCGTCGGCGTTCCAGCGAGTCCACCGTCCGAACGGTGGACCCCGTCGCGGGGGAGCGGGTCACCCGCTCCGAGACGCGGACGTCGGGAGACGGCACCGTCTGACACGCGACAGACATCGAACGACCCGTTCCTCCCGGAGCGGGTCGTTCGTCGTTCCGGTCAGACGCGCCGGCGGGGCTGGTCCATCCCGATATGGATGCGGGTGCGCCGCCGTTCGATGCTGATGAACACCGCACCGAGGACCCACAGCGGAATCTGGACAAGGAACGCGATGCGGAAGGCATCGAGTCGGTAGGTGTCGGGGGTGCCCGCTCCCTGCAGATCGAGCACGAAGCCGATCGCGAAGATCGCGAGGAGGGCGGCGAGGAAGCCACCCGCATTGGTGACCCCGGTCGCCGTGCTGAGCCGGTGCGACGGATTGTGCGTCCGAGCGTGGTCGAAGGCGATCATCGACGCCGGCCCGCCCATGGCGAGAGCGATGAGCAGAATGACGAGGAGCCAGATCGGTGAACGCCCCGGCCAGAGGATGACGGCCGACCACGCCAGCAGTTGGAACCCGACAGCGGGAAGCACGAGGGCACGCGATCTCCGGTGGGGCGCTCTCCGCGACAGCTCTCCGAGGACGGGACCGAGCGCCATCCCGGCGAAGACGTAGATCGAGGTGAGCGCGCCGGCTTGGCCCACGGTGAGCCCTTCGCCCGCGGTGAGGTACGGGAAACCCCACAGCAGGATGAACGCGGTGCCCGCGAAAGGCGTCGTGAAGTGCGACCAGAAAGCCAGTCGCGTCCCCGGGTGGGCGAGTGCTGCGCGGATGCCGACCCCGGTGTCGATCGTCGACGTCACGACGCGGATGGCGCCGGTGTCGGTGTCGACGCTGACGTCGCGCGCGAGTTCGGGCGGGCGGTTGCGGACGATCGCGAAGACGAGGATCGCGAAGAGCACGCAGAGCCCGGCGATCCCCCCGAACGTCACGCTCCAGTCCGTCGCGTGGAGGACGGCGGCGATGGGGATGACCGCGATGAGCTGACCCGCTTGCCCGAGGATGCCGGTCAACTGCACCATGAGCGGCCCGCGCTGTGCCGGGAACCACGTCGCCACCAGGCGAAGGACAGCGGGGAAGACGGCGGCATCGCCCGCTCCGAGCAGCATGCGCGCGACGATCGCCACGCCGACGCTGGGGGACAGGGCCATCGTCAGCTGGCCGGCCGCCATCAGCAGCATCCCGATCGTGATGATGGGTCGGGAGCCGTAGCGGTCGAGGAGGACGCCCACGGGGATCTGCATACCGCCGTAGACGGCGAGCTGGACCACCGCGAACAGCGACAGGGTCGCGGCATCCGCCTGGAACCGGTCGGCGGCGTCGACGCCCACCGCAGCCAGGGACGTGCGGTTGGTGACGGCCAACATGTACGCGGCGACACCGGTGCCCCAGATGAGCCAGGCTCGCAGACCCGGACCGTTCGCTCGTCCGACTGCGTCCACCCGCCCACGCTACTCTCCGCCGGGCGTACGCTGAGGCCACACCACCGGATGAGCGGAGACGACATGAAGGCGACCATCGGCGAGACGGTCATCGCAGAGGCGAATGACGACGAGATCATCCGGATCGAAGGGAACGCCTATTTCCCGCCGGCATCCGTCAAGGAGGGCGTGCTGGTCGAGAGCCCGACGCCGTACACGTGCCCGTGGAAGGGCGAATGTCAGTACTTCCACATCGAGGCCGGTTCGGAACGCCTGTCCGACGGCGCCTGGTCGTACCCGAACCCGTACCCGTCCGCATTCGACCGTGTGGGTGCGGACTTCTCGGGCTACGTCGCCTTCGCGCCCGGGGTCACCGTCGGAGCCTGATCACTCCTCCAGCGGGCCGAGAAGGGGACGGGGAACGAACCGCGCCGTCTCGGCCAGAGGCTGTTCGAGCTCGACGACCGTCAGGGTGTTCCTTCCGGCACGGGTGACGGGCGCCGGCACGTAGAGCGTCTGCTGCGGTCCGTTGGACCAGTAGCGACCGAGCAGGAAGTCGCCGACGAAGACGTACCCCTTCCCCCACCCCGTGGTGTCGAGGTAGAGGTCGGTCGCTGTCTCGAGGTCGAAAGCGCCCTCCGCCACCGACAGCTCGGGCGCCGCCGAGGTGTCCTCGAGGAGAACCGGCGTCGTCCGCCAGCCTGCGAGATCCCGGCCGTCGACGGTCACCGGACCGATGAGACCCTTCACCTCGCCCAGACGTTCGGCGTAGTTCACACGCCCCTGCTCCTCGACCAGGATCGAGAGCGCCGAGCCCCGTGGCAGCCGGAGGGCGTGTTCGTGGCGCGTCCGCGAGAGCGATCCGATCCGGATGCCGTCGACCGAGACCCACGCCTGGTCGCGGACCTCGCCGATCGCGAGGACGCCGCCGGCGAATCCGTCCGGCAGCGCGACGTCGTAGCGGAGGAGCGTGCCGGTGTGAGCGGCATCCTCGAATGTGACCCTCCCGGGCAGTGAGCGCTGCACTCCGGCGTCGGACGTGCGGCGGGGAGTCAGGGCGACGGAGAACTCCGGACGGGGCGTCGCCGACGGCGGCACGTCGTCCGGGACGTCGGCGTACTTCGCGATCACCTCTCGGAACGCGTGGAACTTCGCCGTGGGATCGCCGGCTTCGTCGAGCGGGGCGTCGTAGTCGTAGGACGTCACGATGGGCAGGTACCGGCCCTTGTCGTTCGCGCCGTTGGTCGTCCCGAAATTCGTCCCGCCATGGAACATGTAGATGTTCACCGAGGCTCCGGCGGCCAGGAGATCGTCCAGTTCGGCAGCGGCGGCGCCGGCATCCGTCGTGTGATGCGTGCTGCCCCACCAGTCGAACCATCCGTCCCAGAACTCCGAGCACATGAGGGGCCCCGTGGGCTGGTGCTGCCGGAGGGTCGCGAGACGTTCGCCGGCCCGCGAGCCGAACGAACCGGTCAAGTGGATGCCGGGGAGCGACCCGGCCTCGAGCATGTCGGGCTCGGGCTGGTCGACCGTGGTGAGCGGCACCGTGATGCCCGCATCCCTCGTGACGCGGACCAGCTCCGCCAGGTAGTCCTTGTCCGAGCCGTAGGCACCGTACTCGTTCTCGATCTGGACGAGGACGACGTTGCCGCCGCGGTCGATCTGCCGGGGCGCGACGATGCGGTACACGCGGCGCAGGTAGGTCTCGAGCGCTGCCTGATAGCTGGCATCCGTCTGGCGCAACCGGATGCCGGGGGTCGCCGTCAGCCAGGTCGGGAGGCCCCCGTTGTGCCACTCGGCGCAGATGTACGGGCCGGGGCGGACGATGGCGTGGAGCCCTTCGGCGGCGATCAGGTCGAGGAAGCGGCCAAGGTCCAGGCCGTCCTTCTCGCTCCACTGGCCCTCGACGGGCTCGTGCGCGTTCCAGGCGACGTAGGTCTCGATCGTGTTGAGCCCCATGAGGCGTGCTTTGCGGATGCGGTCGGCCCAGTCGCCGGGATGGATCCGGAAATAGTGCATCGCGCCGGAGATGATCCGATGGGGCCGGCCGTCCAGCAGGAAGTCGCGGTCGCCGATGGCGAAAGTGCTCATGTGATCTCCGCTCGGAGCTGTTCGTCCGGGTACCCGCCTGCGTCGAGGAGGGGTGACGTGGCGCTGCGCGAACTGCTATGTTTACGCAATCATGTCGCCTCAGCGTAGCACGCGACCGGCCCCGGAGACGGGTGCCGATGCACCCCTCGACGAGCCCGTGGCACGTCGTGGCGGAACACCTCATGGCGTGCCCACGCAGGCCGACGTCGCTCGCCACGCGGGCGTCTCGGCGCAGACGGTCTCCCGCGTCGTCACGGGCGGCGCGCGGGTGGACGAGCCGACGCGGGAGCGCGTCCTGGCGAGCATGCGGGAACTCGGATACCGGCCGAACCGGGCGGCGCGTGCACTGCGCTCAGCCCGGTATCGGAGCATCGGCGTCATCATGAGCGATCTGACGTCGTACGGCAGCGTCCGCACGTGGGAGGCGATCTCCCGCGCGGGCGCGGCATCCGGCTATGCGGTCGCCCTCGTGCCGACCTCGCGATTCGACCGCAGCGCCGTCGCCGAGGCGATCGAGCGTGCGCGAGACCAGGCCGTGGACGGGCTCGTCATCGCGATCGGCGATCACCTCTCGGCGGGAGAGGATCTGCCCCTTCCCGACGACCTTCCCGTCGTCGTGGTCGATGCGTCCGCCCTCGATGACCGCTCCTTCGTCGACACGGATCAGACGATGGGCGCCGGTCAAGCCGTGACGCACCTCCTCGAGCTCGGGCACGAGACCGTCCACCATGTGGCGGGCCCGGTGAGCTCGTATTCCGCCGTCCGCCGCGAGCAGGGATGGCGGGTGGCGCTGACCGCCGCGGGGCGGACGGCCCCCACCCTCGAGCGCGGGGACTGGAGTGCGCAGTCCGGATACGACGCAGGATGCCGTCTGCGCGGGGAACCCGCCGTGACCGCCGTGTTCGCGGCCAACGATCAGATGGCCCTCGGGGTGCTCCGCGCGTTCCACGAGGCCGGCGTCGCGATTCCTTCGCAGGTCAGCGTCGTGGGCTTCGACGACATGCCCGAGGCGGGCCAGTTCTGGCCGCCGCTCACCTCCGTCCACCAGGAGTTCGAGCAGGTCGGGCGTGCGGCCGTCGACGTCCTCCTCGCGCGCATCGACGACGCCGCCGCCGTCCACCGGCTGTTCGTCCCCACCCGACTGGTCGTGCGCGGGAGCACGGCCGCCGCTCCCCGAAAGGCGACCTCATGACGTTCCACCCCTCGCACACCGGCGTGCTCTGGCGCGGCGACGGACAGACCGTCTCGATCGAGGCCTGGGGGCGCGGCGTGCGCGTGCGCGCCGCCCTCGGCCCGATCGACGACGCTCCTGGCGCCCTCGTCGAGGTGCCCGGCTCCCGCGCCGAGGTGTCCATCGAGGGCGCCGTCGCGACCGTCGCGACCGGTGGGGTCCGCGTCGTCGCCGAGGAAGAGGACTACCACGACTGGTCGGTGGGGTTCCACACGCCGCGACTGCGGTTGCGGGTGCAGGATGCCGACGGCCGCCTCCTGTTCGAGGAGATCCGCGACGGCGGGGCCCTCAAGCTCGCCGCGCGCGAGTTCCGTCCGACCGAAGGCGGCGACCACCGGCTGCGGCTGAGCCTCGCCGCCCCGGCGGACGAGCACCTCGTCGGGATGGGGCTGTACCAGCAGGACCTGGTCGACCTGAAGGGCACGGTGCTCGAGCTCGCGCACCGCAACTCGCAGACCTCCGTCCCGTTCGTCGTCTCGAGTGCCGGGTACGGCTTCCTCTGGAACCTCCCCTCGATCGGCCGCGCCGTGTTCGGGGCGAATCGCACCGAATGGGAGGCCGAGAGCGCGACCCAGTTCGACTGGTGGGTGTGCGCGGATCCGCGTCCGTCGCAGATCGCCGCCGCGTACGCGGAAGCCACGGGTCATGCGCCGATGATGCCGGAATACGGCCTCGGGTTCTGGCAGTGCAAGCTGCGCTATTCGACCCAGGGCGAGCTCCTGGCGGTCGCGCGCGAGTACCGCCGCCGCGGCATCCCGATCGACGTCATCGTGGCCGACTTCTTCCACTGGCGGTGGATGGGGGACTGGAGCTTCGAGGAGGAGTTCTGGCCCGACCCCGCCGCGATGACGGCGGAGCTCCGCGAGCTCGGGATCGAGCTCATGGTGTCGGTCTGGCCGCAGGTGGTGCCGCAGTCCGAGAACTGGGACGAGCTGCGCGACGGGAACATGCTCGTGCGCACCCGGCGCGGGATCGACGTCCAGTACTACTTCGACGGCCAATACACGCGGTTCCTCGACGTGACCGAACCCCGGGCGCGCGAGTTCCTGTGGCAGAAGCTCGCCGAGAACTACGGCGCCTACGGCATCACCGCGTTCTGGCTCGATGAGGCCGAACCCGAGTACGGGGCCTATCACTTCGAGAACTACCGGCTCGCTGCGGGGTCGAGCGCACAGGTCGCCAACCTCTACCCGCGGGAGTTCACCCGCGCGATCGCGGACGGCCTCCGTGCCGACGGCAACGATCAGCCGGTCTCACTCGTCCGGGCGGCTTGGGCCGGATCGCAGCGGCACGGCGCGCTGGTGTGGTCGGGCGATGTCCACTCGACCTTCGCCGACCTGAAGGCGCAGATCGCCGCGGGGATCCACATGGGGGCCGCCGGCATCCCCTGGTTCACGACCGACATCGGCGGGTTCACCGGCGGCGATGTACGGGAGCCCGCGTTCCACGAGCTCCTCATCCGCTGGTTCCAGTTCGGGGCCTTCAGTCCCGTCATGCGTCTGCACGGCGATCGCGTACCCGGGATCCCCGTCGTCGACGCCCAGGGCGTCGCGCGCGTCGGGTCCGGGGCCGACAACGAGGTGTGGAGTTTCGGCGAGCAGATCGAGGCCCTCCTCGTGGAGTACATCCGGCTGCGCGAGGACCTGCGGGACTACACCCGCGAGGCGATGGCGGACGCTCACCGTGACGGAGCCCCCGTCATGCGCGGCATGTTCTTCGAGTTCCCCGACGACGAGCGGGCGTGGACGACACCGGGGCAGTACCTTTTCGGGCCCGACATCCTCATCGCCCCGGTGACCGAGCCGGGGGCGACCCGGTGGGACGTCTACCTGCCCGCGGGGACGGCATGGACCGACGCGCGGAGCGGAGCGTCGCACGCCGGCGGTCAGACCGTGACGGTCGACGCCCCTCTCGCGTCGATTCCCGTGTTCCACCGCGGTGGCCGCGTCGGATCGGCGCTCGCCCGACTCGCTGACCTGCCCGACATCCGCCTGTCCTGATCCGACCTCACACCCTCGATGGAGAGAACCGAATGAGCCTCATCACCGCGACGACCCGCGCCCACCGCATCGACCGACGCATCTACGGCCAGTTCGCCGAGCACCTCGGTCGCGGCATCTACGAGGGCCTGTGGGTCGGCGAGCAGGACGAGATCCCGCACAAGAACGGTCTGCGCACCGACGCGATCGCGGCCCTCCGCGAGATCAAGGTGCCCGTCGTCCGCTGGCCCGGCGGCTGCTTCGCCGACGAATACCACTGGCTCGGGGGCGTCGGGCCCACCGAGCAGCGTCGCGCGATGGTCAACACGCATTGGGGCGGTGTCGTCGACCCGAACACCTTCGGCACCCACGAGTACTTCGAGCTCCTCCACCAGCTCGACGCCGAGGCCTACGTCAACGGCAACGTCGGCAGCGGCTCGGTGGCCGAGATGCAGGACTGGGTCGAGTACATGACCCTCGACAAGCACACCCCGATGGCCGAACTCCGCCGTGCGCACGGGCGCGACCAGCCGTGGAAGCTGCAGTTCTTCGGGGTCGGAAACGAGAGCTGGGGATGCGGCGGCAACATGCTCCCTCTCCACTACGCGAACCTCTACCGCCAGTACCAGACGTTCGTGCGCGACTACGGGGACAGCCACGTCGCGAAGGTCGCGTGCGGTGCGAACGCCGACGACTACGAGTGGACGGACGTCCTCATGGCGCGCGCCGCCGGGCACATGGACGCGCTCAGCCTCCACTACTACACGCTCCCGACGGGGGAGTGGGACGTGAAGGGCGCCGCGCTGAGCTTCGACGACGCCGCCTGGTACGACACGATGCACCGCACGCGGCAGATGGACACGCTCCTGCGCCGTCACGGCGAGATCATGGACCGGCACGACCCGGCGCGCCGCGTCGGCCTGTTCGTCGACGAGTGGGGCACCTGGTACGACGTCGAGCGGGGGACGAACCCGGGCTTCCTGTTCCAGCAGAACACGATGCGCGACGCGATGGTCGCGGCGGTGAACTTCCACATCTTCCACCGTCACGCCGCCCGCGTCCGGATGACGAACATCGCGCAGATGGTGAACGTCCTCCAAGCGATGCTCCTCACCGACGGCCCGCGCCTGCTGAAGACCCCGACGTTCCACGCGTTCGGCATGTACATCGACCACCAGGACGCCGATTTCGTCGAGACCGTCGACGACGGCGGGCGCTCGGGCGGTCGTGGCGGAGCGCACCTCGACCACACCGTCAGCGTCAAGGACGGCGTCTACACCGTCAGCGCCGTCAACTGGGACCTCGAGACCGAGGCCGAGCTCGCACTGCGGCTGCCCGAGCGGATCGGCGAGGTCGTGAGCGCCCGGATCCTGCACGCGGCGGCATCCGCTCACAACACCTTCGACGAACCGGATGCCGTCGCCCCGGTCGACTTCGACGGAACCGTCGTGGCGGGCACCGACCTCCGTCTCGCGCTGCCGCCGCGCAGCATCGTGACGGTGCGGGTGCGGGCAGCCGGATGAGCGAGACGGCAGCCGAGCTGCTGCCGCTCGCCGCCGTCGCACTGACGAACGGTCCGTTCGCCGCCGCGCAGCAGCGCGCTCTGCGGACGGCGCTGGACCTCGACCCCGAGCGGCTGCTCGCGCCGTTCCGCCGGGAGGCGGGGCTGGCGACGGGTCCGGGATACGGCGGCTGGGAGTCGGAGGGACTCGACGGGCACACGCTCGGGCACGTCCTCAGTGCGCTGTCGGCGCACGCGGCCGGCGGGTCGGCCGCCGCACGCGAGCGTCTCGAGCTGCTGCTCACCGGGCTCCGCGACTGCCAGGTCGCTCACGGCACGGGTTACGTCGGGGGCGTGCCGGACGGCGTCGCCCTCTGGAGCGAGATCGAGAACGGACGGATCGACGCGCAGACGTTCGATCTCGACGGGCGGTGGGTGCCGCTGTACAACCTCCACAAGACGCTGACGGGTGTCATCGACGCCGCGGTGTACGCCGACTCCGCGCTCGGACGGACCGTTGCGGCGGAGTTCGTCGAGTGGTGGCTGCGGGTGTTCGCACCACTCGGAGACGCCGACGTCGAGATGGTCCTCCGGACCGAATCCGGTGGCCTGGCGGCATCCCTTGGTCGATGGTCGCAGTTCACCGACGACGAGCGCCCGGGCGGGCTCGCCGTCCGTCTCGCCGTCCGCGCCCTGTGGGAGCCGCTCGCGGCGGGGCGTGATCCGTTGGACGGACTGCACGCCAACGCGCAGATCCCGATCGTCGTCGGACACGCCGTCCTCGCCGGACTCGGCTGGGGCGAGCAGTTCGCCGCCGCGGCCCGGACCTTCTGGGAGAGCGTCACGCGGCACCGGACGACCTCGATCGGCGGGAACAGCGTGCGCGAGCACTTCCCGCCGCGCGACGATTGGTCGACCATGTTCACGGCGCGCGAGGGCCCCGAGACGTGCAACACGGTGAACATGGTCGAACTCGCCCGTGAGCTCCACCAGCTCGACGGCGGCGCCGAGCACCTCGCCTACATCGACCGCGCCCTCAGCGCGCACGTGCTCTCGGCGCAGCATCCCGACCACGGCGGCATCGTGTACTTCACGTCGCACCGGCCGGGCCACCATCGCGTCTACTCCCGACGCGAGACGGGATTCTGGTGCTGTATGGGCACCGGTCTCGAGGCTCCTGCCCGGTTCGCCGCCGCGGCATTCGCGCAGGCTCCCGGGCGTGTCGACGTGAACCTCCTCGTCGGTGCACGCGCCCGAGTCGAGGACGTCGTCGTCGAGACCGAGACCGACCGTCCGTTCTGGGACGACGCGAGCATCCACGTGAGCGTGCCGACTCCGCGCGCCTTCGTTCTGCGGATCCGTCTGCCGGAGGGGGTGGATGCCTGGACGGCGGAGGCCCTGGTCGACGGCACCGCGTACCGGCCGGCGCCCGATGGCTGGTTCCGCATCGATCGCACGTGGACCGACCGCACAACGGTCCGGCTCACGCTGCCGCCTGTGCTCCGCGTCGAGGCGGCCCCCGACGGATCCGGGTGGGCGACTCTCGTCGACGGGCCTCGCGTGCTCGCCGAGCGTCTGCCTCATCCCGCCGTCGACCCGCTCGCGACGGACGCCCGCATGGGCCACATCGCCCGCGGGGCGCTGCTCCCGCTCGCAGCGGCGCCGATCCTGACACCCGAAGACGTGCGGTCGGCGGACCGATCCGGAGGCCGCGTCGTCGTGCTGCCGGCGACCCCGACCCGGCGCGAGATCGTCCTCGAACCTTTCGCCTCTCTGCACGATGATCGCTACATCCTCGCCTTCCCGTTCGCGTCAGACGGGGATGCCGCGACCCGCCTCACCGCGCTCCTCGCCGAGGACGCACGCGCCGACGAGCTCGACTCCCGCACGATCGACGCGGTGACGTTCGGTCAGCAGCAGCCGGAATCCGATCACGCCCTGACGTTGGCCGGCACGAAGTCCGGATACGACGCGGTGCACTGGCGGAGGTTTCTCGGTCCGTCGACGTTCGTCCTGCAGGACTGGAGTGCGTCGGCGGCGACCTTGCGTGTCTCCTGGCTCGCGGATGCGGTCGGCCGGCGAATGATCGTCGGGATCGGGGACGACGTCGTGATCGATCGCATCATCGACGCCGGCGACGGCGACGGCATGGAGATCGACCTCGCCGCCTACGCGGACGGGCGGTCTCGCTGGGTCGTCGTGGTGGACGGGGCAGGCGAGGGCACTCCGCGCCTCACCGAAGCCCGCCTGATGAGCGCGGCGGTCGCCTGACCGACGGCCGTCAGGCGTCGTGACGCCAGAACGCGCACGCGTGCGCGTCGAGGCGGAGGTCGACGGCGGTCGAGTCCGGCGCGACGCCGCGCACGGTCTCGTCTCCTCTCCGACCCGGGCGCGTGGGCACGGTCGCATCCGTCCACACGTCGACGATCGACCTGGGCGCGGGGCCGAGTCCGAGGTCCCGCGTGTCCAAGGTCGCCGTCAATGCGGAGCCGGTGATGTTGACCGCCGCGATCCACGTCGTCGCGCCGCCGATCGCGCGCCAGAGGACGAGGCCGTTCTCGCGTCGGATCTCCCCGGACGATTCCGCTCGCGTCAGCAGGTCGACCAGGGCGGGGCTCTGCAGGAGTGAGATCGTCTCGGGCTCGGTCGAGGGCAGGTCGCCCCCGAACATGAGCGGCGAGCGGGCGATCGTCCAGAGTGTCAGCAGGCTCCGCCGCTCGGCGGGGGTGAGCGCATCGTCTCGTGGCTCGCCGCGCTCGGCACGGATCCCGATGCGGCCGAGCGGCAGCATGTCGGCATCCGGCCAGGCACCCCGGCGCGCATGCGGCGCCCACCGTGCCATGCGTCCGAGGTTGTCTGCGACATCCTCCCACCGGTCCCACACGTCATCGCAGATGCGCCACATGCTCGCGTGCTCGGCGAGATGCTCGCGGTGAGCCGCGGACAGGTCGCGGCCGGGGGAGAGGCTGAGGATGATCTCGCGCTCGGCGGACTCCACTGCCGCGCTGTAGGCCGAGATGTCCTCCTCCTGGTAGGGCCAGAGCATGTCGTCGGCCTTGATGAGGTCGACACCCCACGCGTCGTAGAGGGCGACGGTCGAACGGTAGTAGGCCGCGGCATCCGGATGGGCATGATCGATGCCCACGAAATGGGGGTTCCACTCGCAGTCGTTCGCGGAGTCGGCGATCGCCGACAGCGGGGTCGAGGTGCCGTGCAGCAGCAGGCCTTCCGCCATCGCGCGACGAGGGATGCCGCGCATGACGTGCAGTCCGAACTTCAGACCGAGCGCGTGTATCTGCGCGGCGAGCGGTCCGAACCCCGCGCCGCCCGATGAGGAGGGGAAGCGCGCCGGGTCGGGCAGGAGGCGCCCGTGCTCATCGATGTGCAGCCGGGCGTCATCGTTGTAGCCGTGGGAACGGGCGTCGGGATCCGCCCAGTCCGCGTCGACGACGACGGTGTCCCACCCGGCGTCCCGCAGGTGCTCCGCCATGAAGCGGGCGTTCGCGAGCACCTCCGCTTCGGTGACCGTCGTGCCGAAGCAGTCCCAGCTGTTCCATCCCATCGGCGGGCGATCCGGGCGTGCGAGGACCATGTGACTCCTGTCGGGTTCGTCCTCAGCCCGCGACGGGCTGAGGGGCGGATGAGGCGGTCGGTGGAGGACCGGGCGGTTCCACTCGCGGACCGGGACGCGACCGCACGCGGCGGGCGAGAGCGCTCGAGTCGAGGTGGTTCTCGAAAGCGAGCACGGCCATCCCCGTCGCGACGCTGTTGACCTGGACCGGTGACACTCCGAGATCGAGACGCGCGGCGGTCAGTTCTGGAGCACGCTCGGCGAGGGCGATCCGCGCGGCCGGCAGCAGCGCGTCTCCGAGCGCCCACGCGGTCCAACCGGTGAGGGTCATGACCTCCGGATTGAGCACCGCGACGATGTCCGACAGGGCGATGCCCAGGTACCGCGCGGTCCGCGCGAGCGTCTCGGCGACGGGGGGATGGCCCACCGCGTCGCGGAGCCCCTCGATGAACTCCCGTTGGTGGAGCTGCAGGAGCGCGTGATCGGGATCCACCTCGCTGAGGGTGTGACGGATGCCGGGCACCCCCACGTACGCTTCGACGCACCCCCGGCGGCCACAACGGCATAAGCGCCCGTCGAGCTCGAGGACCGTGTGGCCCCATTCGCCCGCCGTATGCGTCGCACCGCGGAGGACCCGCCCTTCGACGATGATGCCTGCACCGACGCCCGTGCCGAGATTCACGACGACAGCGCTCGAGCGCCCGCGAGCAGCGCCGAACCAGATCTCCGAATGTCCCACGGCCTGCAGGGGGTTCGCCGTTACCAGGGGTCCCGGGAGGCGTGGGCGCACGCGGTCCTCCAATCGGCGCACGTGCGCCGCCCATCCGGGCGTCGCCACGGTGCCGGTGCGGTCCGTCGACAGGAGACCGGGCAGGCCGAGGCCCACCCCGAGGATGTCGCTCGGCGCGCGGCCGCCTCTCTCGAGCGCCAGGTCGACGGCACGCAGGAGAGCATCGGCCACGCTGTCGACGGACACCCACTCTTCATCGATCTCGACGTTCGCGGCGCCGATCTCCGTCACGGCGGCGTCGAACACGACGGCACGGACGTAGGTCTCGGCGAGGTCGATCCCGAGGAAGGAGCCTCCCTCGCCGTCGATCCGCAGCACCGTCGTCGGTCGACCGGTGCCGGCGCTGTCGGTCCCGGCATCCGCGATGAACCCGGCCTCCCTTAGCTCCGCGACCAGGTTCGACACCGTCGCGGCGCTGAGTCCCGTCGTGTGCGCGAGTTCGGTCCGCGTGGCCGTCCCCTGCACGACGAGTGCGCGGACGATCTCGCGCCGGGAGGCGTCGCGGATCTCACTCGAGGATCGAGTACGGGTCATGGTCGTCACAGGTCTCTGACCCGAGCGGGGCTCAGGCGCCCCCGAGGCCTGTCTCCGCGACACCGCGCAGCAGCCACCGCTGCAGCAGGATGAAGACGAGCAGGACGGGGATGGAGGCGAGGAAGCCCGCGGCGAACAACCCGGTGTAGTCGAAGGTCTGCGCTGTGATGAACGACGACAGGTAGACCTGCACAGTGAGCGCGCCGAATCCCGTACCGGCGACCACGAGTGGCCAGAGGAACGCGTTCCATGCGCCGAGGAAGCCGAGAACGGTGAGGGCCGCGGCGAAAGCGAGCGAGTTGGGCAGCACCACGCGCACGAAGGTGCCGATGTATCCGAGACCGTCGAGCTTGCCGGCCTCTTCCAGTTCCCTCGGGAACGAGATGAAGAACTGTCGGAAGAGGAAGACGTTGAACGCCGTGAACAGCGTCGGGATGACGATGCCCTGCAGACTCTCGGTCCATCCGAGCCACGAGACGATCAGGTAGTTCGGGAGGAACGTGGTGGCGCTCGGGATGAGGAGCATCGTCACGGTCAGCGCCAGGAGCGGCTTCGAGGCGCGGTTCGGGATGCGGGCGAGCCCGTACCCCGCGAGGGCGCCGATGATGATCTGCCCCACGGTCATCGACACGGCCATGATCGCCGAGGTCACGAGGGACTGTCCGAAGCGCTCGTCGGCGAAGATCTCCGCGAACTTGCCCCAGTTGGGGTTCGTGGGCCACCACACGAACGTCTTGGAGGTGACGTCCTCGGGCTGCGAGACCGCGGTCTTGACCATGACGTACAGCGGCATCAGGAACAGCAGTGCGAGGACGATGAGGACCGCGTAGCGGAAGGTCAGTTCGACCCTCCGGCGGACGGGGTTTCCGACGACACTCATGAGGCGCGTCCCTTCCGGGCACCGCGGCGCGGCGCTTTCGTCTCGTCAGCGGCACCGAATCCGAAGAAGCGCGACTGCAGGAGGGCGACGAGGACGACGATCGCCGTGACGACGAACGCACCCGCGGAACCCTTGCCGTAGTCGAGTTGCTGGAACGAGAGGTTGTAGATGTAGAGGAGGGGTGGTCGGACCGAGGGGATCGTCCGTACGAGGTTGTAGAACTCGTCGAACGCCTGGAACGCCGCCACCAGCAGGAGGAGCATGACGGCCGCCGTGGTGGGGCGGAGCTGGGGCCACGTGATCGCGAAGAATCGCCGGGGTCCGCGGGACAGGCCGTCGATCGCCGCGGCTTCGTACAGCGTCTCGGGGATCCGCTGGAGGCCGGCGATGAACAGCAGCATGTAGAAACCGACCTGCAGCCACAGGCGGACGCTCACGATGACGACCCAGTAGTAGGGCGACTGCGTCAGCCAGGCATCCACCGTCGGCAGCCCGAGCGAGGAGAGCACCGAGTTGGCGACGGAGGAGGTCGATCCGCTGAAGATGCCGAGCTTCCAGATCAAGGACGCGATGACGTACGAGAACGCCGTCGGCAGGAAGAAGACGGATCGGAAGAAGGCGCGGGCGACCGGGAGGTTCGCCACCAGCATCGCGAGGACCAGCGAGACGATGAGGGTGGTCGGCACGACAAGCACCGCGAACACGGTGAACGACAGGAGCGATGACAGGAAGCTCGGGTCGGTCAGCAGCGAGACGTAGTTGTCGAAGCCGACGAAGTCGGTCGGCGTGATGGTCGCAACGGCGCGCGTGAAGCTGAGATAGAAACCCCAGAACAGCGCGATGATGCTGAAGATCAGTAGGCCGAGGAAGAACGGGCTGACGAAGAGCCAGAAGGCACGCCGGGTGCCTCGGATCGGACGCCGGCGTCGCGGCACGGACGGCGGGGGAGTGGGCCGGTGGCCCGGGTCTGAGACCCGGGCCACCGGAGTGTTGAGCTGAGTCACTGGAGTGCGTCCAGCATGCCCTGCATCGTGGTCTGAGCCGCAGCCAGCTCGGACTTCGCGTCCGCGCCTTCGACGACGATGCGGTTGACCGCGTCGGTGAGCGCTGTGCTCATCGCGGGCGTGTAGTACGGGCCGCCGGTCCAGCCGTACTCCGTGGTCAGGTCGACGATGTCCTTCGCGATGCCGTCACCGAGGCTCTTGGCCTGCTCGCGCGCGGACTTCAGCGGCGGGATGTGGAATCCGTACTTGGTGCTGAACTCGATCTGCCAGTCTGTGTCGTCGATCCACTGCTTCTTGGCGATCTCCTTCGCCTTCTCGATCTTGCCCGACTTGCCGGCGACCATCTCGTTCCACTGCGAGACGCCCACGATGGGCTGTCCGCCTTCGAGCGCCGGGACCGCGAATGCGCCCACGTCGTCGCCGAGCGCCTTCTTGAGGGCGGGGATCGCCCACAGGCCCTGCCAGCTGATCGCGACATCACCGGCGATGAAGGACGTCGGGTCCCACCAGTCGGTCGGTGCGCCCATCAGGAGCGAGCCCGAGTCGTAGAGATCGTGAGCCGAGGTCAGCGCGTCGGCGAGCTGGGGCGAGTCGAGCGAGACCTTCGTGTTCTCGTCGTTGATGATGCCGCCGGGGGCTGCCGGCGGCAGGTTGGCGGCGAGGATGCCCGCGCCACCGTCGTTGCCGAGGAACAGGCCCTTGTGGTCGGCGTTCGTGAGCTTCTTGGCCGCCTCGACGAGCTCGTCCCACGTCGTGGGGACCTCGATGCCGGCTTCCTTGAACATGGAGGGCCGGTAGACGAAGAGCTGGGCATCGGTGATCATCGGGATGCCGTAGTACTTGCCGTCGATCGTGACGGGCTTGAGGGCGATCGGGAGGATGTCGTCCTTGACAGGCTCGACGATGTCCGTGAGATCTGCGTACTGCCCCTGTCGGGCCGCCTCGACGTTGATCGCGTTGTACTCGAACAGGTCGACCCCGCGGCCCGATGCGAGCAGGGCGTTGACGCGCTGCGCGTAGTCGCCCTCGACCCACTGGAGGTCGATCTTGGCGTCCTTGTAATCGTCCGCCCAGCGGTTGACGGCATCCTGGACGCCGTCTTCGCCGTACTGGTGGTAGAACTGCGTGATCGGGCCGTCCGCACCGCCGCCCGCGCCGCTCGAGCATCCGGAGATCAACAGCGCGGATGCGCTGAGGAGTGCTGCTGTGATTGCGAGCTTGCGTCGCTTGGGTGATGTCATCCTTCTCGCCTCTCTGCGGGATGGTGACGGCGATACGGGTATCCGATCGGTCCGCCGTCGCACCGATCGCCCTTAATCTAACGCTTAAAAGAAGGGGTGGTCTACCCCTGATCCAGAATCGGTTCGGCTCTGGCAGTATTCATGCAGGCAGTCGCGTAGGTCGTGGGGATGCCGGAGAGAAGAGACAGTGGTCGGGAAGAGATCGTCGCGCGACATCCGCAGCGAGTCGCGTCTCGACGTCCTGCACGGTCTGCTCTCGGCGGGAACCTCGACGCGTAACGAGCTCGCCCAGACGACGGGGCTGAGCGTCGCCACCGTCGCGACCATCGTTCAGGAGCTCCGCGGCGAGGGCCTGGTGGTGGATGCCGGCAGCTCGGCACTCGGTGCCGGACGACCGACGACGATGCTGCGGGTGAACGGTGACCGCGGCCGCATCCTCGGGATCGACGTCGCCGAGACGTACGTCCGCGCGATCGTGTTCGACGCGAGCCTCGAGGAGATCGGCTCCGTCGAGGTCCCGATGGACGAGTCCCTTCCGTCGGCGAGCAGCGTGACCGAGACCATCGTCCGTGCCGTCGACACGGCTCTTCGCGAGACGGCGATCGACCGCGACCGTGTCCTCGGCGCCGGCATCGCCCTGCCCGGCCTCATCAGTGCGGAGGAGTCGGCGGACGCCGTTGCCCCCCGCTGGGCCGCGCGTAACGTCGAGGTGCTCCGCCAGCTGCGTGAGCGCATCGGTCTTCCGCTCGTCGTGGAGAACCCGCTGAAAGCCATCGCCACGGCCGAACTCTGGTTCGGGCGGGGCCGCACCGCGGCCTCGATGGTGATCGCCAACCTCGGCACGGGTGTCGGAGCGGGCATCGTGCTCGAGGGGAAGATCCTGCGGGGCGCGACGCACAGCGCAGGGGAGTGGGGTCACGCCGTTCTCGTCCTCGATGGGCGCACCTGCCGTTGCGGTCGCCGGGGATGCGTCGAAGCGTACGTGGGGGCACCCGGCATCCAGGTCACCCTTCGGGAGATCGCTCCCGATCACGAGCTCGCCGTCGTCCCGCAGCGCGAGTTCATCGACGGATTGGCACAGGCGCACCGCCGGGCCGGGGGAGACCCGGTCATCGACGACGTATTGGCGCGCACAGCCCATTACCTCGGGGCGGCGCTCGGCGACCTGGCCTCGATCATCGATCCCGAGGTGATGATGCTGACGGGCTGGACCGCGTGGACGCTCGGCGATGACCTGGTCGAGCCCACGAAGCGCGAATTGCAGCGCCGGGCACCAATCGGCGCGACCACGCCGCGGGAACTCGGGGTGTCGACGGTGCGGGGGAGTTCGGTCGCCATCGGGATGGCGACGCTGGCGTTCGAGCGTTTCCTCGGCGACGTCGGCCTCTCGACGACGCGTCTTCCGCTCGCCCTGTGAGCGCCGGTCGAACCGGCGTGCGGCCGGCCATACTGAGGACATGGGCTTCTCCCTGAGCTTCTACCCGATCGACCGCGGCGATCTCGGCGACGCCGACCGGGACGGCCTGGCCGCGTTCCTCGATGCACGTGGATTGTCGGTGCACTCCGACGGCAGCGGGCTGTTCTCTGCGGACGGTGCCGCGATGTCCTTCGACGGGGCCCGGAGCGACCTGGCCCTGGACGTCCTCGACCAGCCTGAGCCGGTCACCGGAACACTCCCGCACGCGACCCTCAGCTCGTCGGAGTGCGCCTTCGTGTTCGACCTGTGCACAGCGGGGAGGTTGATGATCGCCAATCCGCAGGGCGATCCCACCTACCTCGGCATCGCCGGCATCCACGACGGTGATGACTTCCCCGATCCTGACGACGCGGTCGTGGTCGGCAGCGCGGCGGAACTGGCCCTCGCCCTCGAAGGCGGATTCGAGAGGTTCCAGGACTACCTGCAGCGTGTCCTCAACGGGAACCCAGGCTAGATCCTCGGGTTGTGAGCCGCTCGCGAGCCGTACGCGCAGCGGCATCCCGTCCGATCGCGACACGGACGACGAGATCTTCCGGATGAAGCGCGATCTGATGGAAGGCACCGTGCGTCACGAGCGCCGCCGTCCAGTCCCACTCCGGCCAAAATATCGACGCGGCCGCGCGAACGTCCGATACGTCGATCTCGCGATCGTCGCTTCGTCGGTCGGTCACCCGTCCATCCTCTGGCCGGGGAGCACCTGCGTCGTCGCCCGTCGCCGAGTTGACATAATGTACATTATCGGATGACTCATCTGGTTCAGAGGCATCCCGTGGTGATCGTCCCGTGGATCGTTCCGTCGATCGTTGAACGATCGGCGATGCGCAGGGTGACCGTCGTGATCGGATCGAAGCGGATGTCCGTCTGGATCGCACGATCGACCTCGTACCCGGCGGCATCCCACGTCGCGAGGATCTTCTCCAGTGACGCCGCGTTGTCCTCGGTTGTGAGCGAGAACGTCAGTGCCGATTGCGCGGCGCCCCGATCGCATGTCGTCCGTGTCGGCGCGGACGACGCCACGGCGCGGCCGTCCGTGCCAACGGCTCCGGGAACCGCAGCGAGTGTCGCTGCGTACATGCGCTCCAGTTCCGCCTCGGCGCGTTCCAGACTGACGGGTGCCGGCGCAGTCGGCGTCGGCGACGGACGATCCGCCTGATACGTCGGACGCTTCAGCCCGCACTCCGGCACGTGCCCCGTCAGCTCAGGCACGGTCACCGTCTCGACGACACCACTGCCCGCGGAGGCAGCCGACACCCGCAGAGTTCCGTCCTCTTCCGAGGCGCCGTACGCGCCCTCGTGGAACGGCATCCCGCCATCCGCGTTCGAGATCGTCGCCACGCCGGTCGCAACGAGACCGTCCATGCGGTACAGGGAGCTCGAGCTCGACAGCCAGTGGTTCTCCTCGCGGACGAGGTAACCGGTGTCGCATCCGTCATCGTCGATGAGCGGCGACACGATGGTGGTCGGGAACGTCGCCAGGAACACACCTGCGCCCGCGACGAGCACCGCTCCGGTTGCCGCGACCCTCGCCACGATCACTCCAACGCGGCCCGCAACCCTCGTCGCTCGCAGACTGAAGACGAGGACAGTGAGGTCGATCACGCCCACCAGGATGAGCACAGCCACGATCTGCCGCGAATCCAGCGTCCCCACGAGAACCGTCGTGCCCTCGCCTTCCTCGCTCGTCGACACCGCTACGGCGATCATCGCTGCGGCGATGAGAACTGCCACCACCGCTGTGAGGACTCGGATGCCGACGGCCACGCGCCGTGCGTCAGCCACCCGTATCCTCGGCCGGCTCCCAGCGCAGCAGGTCACCCGGTTGGCAGTCGAGCGCCTCGCAGAGCGCGTCGAGCGTCGTGAACCGGACGGCTTTCGCCCGGCCGTTCTTCAGCACCGCGAGGTTCGCCGGTGTGATGCCGATGCGGGCGGCCAGGTCACCCACGGCCATCTTCCGCCGCGCGAGCATGACATCGATGTCCACGACGATGGGCATCAGACGACCTCGTCGAGCTCGGAACGCATCTCGATCGCCTTCCGCAGCAGTGACCGCATCACGACCACGACGAGCGCGACTCCCCCGGTCGCCAGAGCTGCGCCATAGACGATCCCCACCACTCCGGGGGCGGCCGATCCCGGGACCAGCATCGTCGCCAGCATCCCGGTGAGGACGGCGGCGCCGGCGATCGCTGCGATGATCCCGTCGACGAAGCGGAAAGCGCCGACCGAGAACACTGCGTCGGCCGCAGCCATCGACACGAGCCGCCAGATGCACAGCGCGACGACCTGCAGGCACACGAGCCAGAGGGCGAGGATGACGATGACCGTCACCCGCCATGCGGTCGGCAGCGCCTCGAGGTCGTTCCAGATTGTCGGAAGCACCAGGATCTGCACCGCCAAGGACCCGAGCAACGACAGAGCGAGCGCCGTCCGCAGGGTGAGGATCGTTACACGACTCATGAGCGCCTTTCGATAGCCATCTATCGAAAAACGATAGCCACTCCCCCGTCTCCGGGCAACCGTGACTCCCCGTAGGCTCGAATGATGATCGAGGTGCTCACCGGATTCGCCGTCATCGGCGTCGCGATCATGGTCGGGTGGATCATCGGACGCATCGACCTCCTGGGTCCCACCGGCGGCCAGGTCCTCGGTCGGATCACGTTCTTCGTGCTGAGTCCGTTCCTCCTCTTCGTCGTGCTGGCGCGCGCCGACGTCGCGACGCTGTTCTCCGCGCTCCTGCCCGTCTCGGCGCTCGCAGCCGTCTCGGTGTTCGCCATCTTCGCCGCCGTGTCGCGATTCGTCTGGCGGCGACCGGCCGGCGAAATCCTCATCGGCCTCCTCTCGGCCGGTCAGGTCAACTCGAACAACATCGGCATCCCGCTGTCGCTCTACGTGCTCGGAAGCGCGGCATACCCCGCACCGGTGATCCTCTTCCAGCTGCTCGTGCTCACACCCGTCGTGATGGCGATCTTCGAAGCTCTGACGACGGACGGACGACGGCGGCCGTGGCCGATCCTGCGCCGGACGATCACGAACCCCATCGTGGTGGGATCGCTTCTCGGCACGATCGTCTCGGCCACCGGCATCCCGCTGCCGCAGATCGTGATCGCGCCGATGGAGCTGATCGCGGGCGCCGCCGTCCCCGTGCTGCTGATCAGCTACGGCATCTCACTCCACGGCCAGCGGGTGCTGGGGACGCCGGGACGACGCCGCGACATCCTCCTCGCCGCCGGCCTGAAGCTGCTCGTCATGCCCGTCGTGGCGTGGGTTCTCGCGCAATTCGTCTTCGGCCTCTCCCCCGCCGAGGTCCTCGTCGTGACCGTGCTCGCCGCGCTCCCGACCGCGCAGAACGTCTTCAACTACGCGCAGCGATACGCGATCGGGCAGACGATCGCCCGGGACACCGTCTTCGTGACGACGATCGGATGCGTCCCCGTACTGTTCGTCGTGGTCCTGCTCCTGCGACCGGGCGGCTGAACCCGCCGGGGCGCCGTCAGACGCCGAACGAGCTCGTGTCGCCGATGAGGCGAGTGTTGTCGGCGGGGATCGGCTCCACCGCGGCGCGGGCGACCTCGGCCGCGAACTCCGACACGTTGTAGAGCTTGCCGGCGCTCTCGCGACGCTCGGCGATCGCACCGGGGTTGGCGCGCTCCAACAGCGTCGCGGTGATGGTGCCCTCGATCATGTCGCCCGAGACGACGACGAACTCGACGCCCTTCTCGGAGAGAACCGGGATCCGCTCGCGCAGGGCGTCCTCTCCGGCACGCTTGGAGCGGGCGACGGGCTCGTATTCGGGCATCGTCGGCGTCGTGTGGATGAAGTGGGCCTGGTGGCTCGTGACGAAAACGACGCGGCCACCGGCCGGGATCAGCGGGAGCGCAGCCTCGAGCGCACCCACCTGGGCGTCGCGGTTCAGGGTCAGGGCGTAGTCCTCGGCCATGCCGCCCTCCATGCCGCCGGACGCGTTCAGCACGAGGATATCGAGCGAGCCGAAACGCTCCTTGATCGCCGAGACCATCTCCGACACGGATGCCGCATCGGTCAGGTCAGCGCCGACGGTGAGCACCTCGACGCCGAGCCCCCGCAGTTCGGTCGCGAGCTTCTCGGCTCGAGGAGCCTTGTTGCGGAAGTTGATGACCACGTTCGCGCCCGCCTGGGCCAGATAGCGCGCCGTGTCGGCGCCGATGCCTCGCGACGACCCGGTCACCAGGGCGGTCTTACCGGTCAGGGATGCGGCGGGGACGGGCTGCGACATGGGGCTCTCCTGCGAGGTGCTCGGCGGGTGCGCGAGGCGGATGGGGCTCGACGAGCCTATCAATCCGGCGCGTCCGACCCGCGCGAGGGAGCCCGTTGGTAGTGTGCGAGGACACGCCCACCGAAGGAGCCGACGATGTTCCCGGACCTCATCCAGTACCTGTGGATCGGTTGGCTGGTGCTCGCGGTCCTCTTCGTCATCATCGAGCTGCTTACCCTCGAATTCACCTTCCTCATGCTCGCTGCCGGCACGCTGGTCGGCGGGCTGGGAGTGAACCTCGTCGGTGGCGTCTGGTGGCTCCAGATCCTCGCGGCCGCGGCCGTCTCGGCGCTGTTGCTGTTCACGATTCGTCCGCTCCTGCTGCGGGCGTTGCACCGCTCGAGTCAGCACATCCCGACCAACGTGGACGCTCTCACCGGGATGTCCGCGCGGGTCGTCTCGGCCTTCGTCGACGGCGACGGCTCGGTCAAGCTCGACAACGGTGAGACGTGGACGGCGCGATTGACGGATGCCGCGGCATCCGTCTCCCCCGGTCAGCGCGTCACCGTCACCGCCGTCCGCGGCGCCACCGTCGTGGTGGCACCCGAAGAAGGGAACCCCGCATGAGAATCCCCCTCACCGTCAACGCCGGTGACTTCGTCGGTCAGATCTTCGTCGTCGTGTTGCTGGTCGTCGTCGCGATCTTCGTCGTCGTCGTCCTCTTCCGCTCGATCCGGATCATCCCACAGGCCTACGCCGGGGTGGTCGAGCGACTCGGGCGCTACCAGCGCACCCTGTCCCCCGGACTGAACCTCCTCATCCCGTTCATCGACCGCCTCCTGCCGCTGGTCGACATGCGCGAGCAGGTCGTCTCGTTCCCGCCTCAGCCGGTCATCACCGAGGACAACCTCGTGGTCTCCATCGACACGGTCGTCTACTTCCAGGTCACCGACGCGCGGGCAGCGACGTACGAGATCAACAACTACCTCGGCGCCGTCGAGCAACTGACGACGACCACGCTCCGCAACGTCGTCGGTGGTCTCAACCTCGAAGAGGCGCTGACCAGCCGGGACAACATCAACACTCAGCTGCGCGTCGTCCTCGACGAGGCGACGGGCAAGTGGGGCATCCGCGTCTCGCGCGTCGAGCTGAAGGCGATCGACCCGCCGGTGTCTATTCAGGATTCGATGGAGAAGCAGATGCGCGCCGAGCGCGACCGCCGCGCCGCGATCCTCACCGCGGAAGGTTCCAAGCAGTCGCAGATCCTCGAGGCCGAGGGGCGACGTCAGGCCGAGATCCTGCGCGCCGAGGGCGACAAGCAGGCCGCGGTCCTCCGCGCCGAGGGCGAGGCCGAGGCGATTCAGTTCGTCTTCGAGGCCATCCACAAGGGTGATCCCGACGAGAAGCTCCTCGCTTATCAGTACCTGCAGATGCTGCCGAAGATCAGCGAGAGCTCCTCGAACAAGCTCTGGATCATCCCGAGCGAGTTCACGAACGCCCTCAGTTCGTTCAGCACCGCCTTCGGCGGTTCCGACGCGCACGCTCCGAAGCCGAAGCCCGCAGACGGGACGACTCCGACGTCATGACCCACCCGTGGTTCCTCGGTGAGGCGACCCCCCGCATCCTCGCCCACCGCGGTTTCGTGCCGCCCGATTCCGAGAACGTCGCCGAGAACTCCGTCGCCGCCCTCGCGGCGGGCCGGGCGACGGGGACGCTCTATCTCGAGTCGGACTGCCACCTGACCGCGGACGGCGACGTCGTCCTCTTCCACGACGATGACCTTCGCCGCGTCACCGGCGATCCCCGCCGCGTCGCTGACGTACGGACCCGAGAGCTCACCGACATCATGTCGACGCGAGGCGGTCTCGCGGTGCTCCCCGACGTCCTTCAGGCGTTCCCCGACGCCCGATTCAACCTCGATGTGAAAGCGGATGCCGCCGCCCACCAGGTCGGCACGCTCGTCGCACGCGAAGCCCACCGCGTCCTCCTCACGAGCTTCTCGGATCGCCGGCGTGAGGTCGCCCTCGTGGCCGCCCGGTCGCAGGGCGGCGAGCCGGCGACCTCGGCGGGCTCACGGACGCTCGCCGGCGTGCTCGCCGCGCTGTCGGCGCGCCTCCCCCGCCTCGCTGCGCGACGACTCGACGGGGTGGACGCGCTGCAGATCCCCGAACGCCACCGCGGCATCCCGATCCTGACGCGCCGGCTGCTCGATCTTGCTCATGCGAGGGGCATCGAAGTCCACGTCTGGACGGTGAACGATCCCGACGCCATGACACGACTGATCGGTGTCGGGGTGGACGGCATCGTCACGGACCGAGCCGATCTCGGCGCGGCCGCACGGGCGAAATCGCTATAACCTCCGGGCCTGGAAGTCGGCTGTGAATACCACATCGATTGAGGTCTTCTCGGATGATCCGCACAGGTGGGTTCGTTATACCTGAGGACGACGAGAGGACCACACAATGGCAGATCGCAGCCTTCGCGGCATGCGTCTCGGCGCTTCGAGCCTACAGAGCGAAGAAGGCGTCGTATTCGTAGAGCGCACCAACCACACCTACGTCTGCACGCAGTGCGAGCGGGAGACCGTTCTCACCTTCGCTGCAGACGCTGAGGTCCCTGAGGCCTGGGAATGCCGGACCTGCGGAGCCGAAGCACTCCGCCGCATCGGCGACACCGTCGCCGTGGTGGACCACTCCGGCGACAAGGCCGCTCGCACCCACTGGGACATGCTCATGGAGCGTCGCACCATCCCCGAGCTCGAAGAGCTGCTCGAGGAGCGACTGGCTCTCCTGCGGTCCCGACGCGGCGAGAACTCCGGCAAACTGAGCGCCTGACCCTCACACTTCAGCGGCGTCGTCCTTCGCGGACGGCGCCGCTTTCGTGCGCCTGCGGACGAGGACGCCGAGCAGCAGCAGCACGGGGAGGGCCGACCAGCCGAGGACCCACTGCACCGCCGGGCCGATGACGACGGCGGGTGTGAGGCCGGTGCGCAGCGGGACGTCCACCAGGAGGGCCCCGGAGGTGTCTGCGGCCAGGCCGTCGATGACGGAGCCGTCCGGACCGATGACCTGACTGGTCCCCACCGTCGAGATGTTGACGACGGCGCGGCCCGTCTCGATCGCCCGCATGCGCGCGAATCCGAGCTGCTGCACGTTCTCGTCGGTCCCGCGGAAATCGGCGTTGTTCGTCTGGAACATGTACACCTCGGCGCCGTCCCGGGCACCCTGCCAGATCACGTCGTCGTAGATGACGTCGAAGCAGATCGCCAAACCGACGCCCACGCCGTTCACATCGAAGAAGGGCGGGTTCGTACCCGGGGTGTACTCGCGAGTGATCAGGCCGACGAGATCAGGCGCCAAGGCTTCGAAGAACCAGCGATCGGGCACGTACTCCCCCATCGGCACGGGATGGGTCTTGTCGTGGATCGCCAGCGGGTTCTTCCGGCCTGCCTGCCACAGCATCGAGGTGTTGTAGACGAGCGAGTCGCGCTCGGTGGCGGCATTCACGAGTAGGGGCGCCTCCACCTCCCGGGACAGGTCGTCCAACGCTCCTGCGATGGAGCTGTTGTTCAGCGGGTCGGCGTCGACACCGCCCTCGGGCCACAGCAGGACGTCGAGCTTCTTCCCGATGAGGGGCTGTGTCGCGGCGAGCTGGGCCCGGAACACGTCGTAGGGCTCGCGCCTGTCGAAGAAGCCCGAGGGTCCGTTGCCCTGCACCGCGCCGACGCGCATGGTTCCGGCATCCGTCGTCGGGAACTGCGGAATGAGGACGAGGACGGCGGCAGCGACGGCGGCGGGTGCGAGCAGGCGTACGCGACGCCACACGCGCAGGCGTACGGCTTCGATGGCAGCGGCGACGACGAACACCATCACGAAGGTGAGACCACTCACACCGAGCCACGACGCGAGCTCCGCGAGCGGACTGTCGGCCTGGCTCATTCCGAGTCGTGCCCAGGGGAAGCCGGTGTAGGGCCACGAGCCCATGAACTGCTCGCGCGCCGTCCACGCTGCGGCGACGAGCGCCGGAAGGAAGGTCACGCGAGCCCAAGACCCGGGGAGCAGACGCGGCAGCCATCGGTAGGACAGCGTGATGACGATCGCTCCGACCGCGCTGAGTATCGTCTCGACCCCCGCGAGAGCGAACCATGGGACAGCGCCGAGGTAGCGGGTGATCCATGCGATGTGGAGCAGGTAGAAGGATGCCGCGAACACGGCGCCCACGGCGACGGAACCCCACGCGGAGCGGCCGATCAGGGTCACGAGCGTGAGCGCGGCGCCGACGAACGCGAGCGGCCAGATGCCGATGTCAGGGAAGGCGAGGTCCAGCACCGCTCCCCCGGCGATCGCGACGGGCAACGCGAGCCACAGGGGCAGCAGGGGGCGTTCGGGCACGGACGGAAGCCTAGATGAGTCGGGCTATGGCGAGGCTGGAGACGGCCCCGGTCACCAGACGGTCCCGGTCACGAGACAACACCGTGCCGCTCGGCGTGACCGAGGTAGATCTCCGCGTTGCGGAGGATCCCGGAGCGCTCCTCGTCGGTCAGGTCCCGTCGAACGCGCGCGGGCACACCCGCCACGAGCGACCCGCTCGGGATGACCGTCCCCTCGAGGATCACCGCGCCGGCGGCGATGAGGCATCCGGGTCCGATGTCGGCACCGGACAGGACGACCGTCCCCATGCCGACGAGCGTTCCGTCGCCGATGCGGCAGCCGTGGACGACGGCGTTGTGGCCGATCGAGACGTCCTCTCCGACGTCCACCCCGTGCGCGGAGTCGACGTGGATCGCGACACCGTCCTGCACATTGCTCCGCGCCCCGATCGCGATCGGCGCGCTGTCGCCCCGGAGGACGGCGTTGTACCAGATGCTCGCGCGCTCCCCGAGGGAGACGGCGCCGACGAGGCGGGCGCCCGCGGCGACGAAGGCCGAGTCGGGGACGGACGGGACGCCGCCCGCCACGGAGATCACAGTGGCGTCAGGTGACACGGTCATGGTTCTGCTCCTCAGCCGTCGATGTGGGTGAGGCGGCCGGCGAGGATCGTCGCTGCCGCGCGCGTCGTCCGCAGCTCGGGGTCCGTCGCGGTCAGCGGGTCTTTGTCGACGACGACGAGGTCGGCGGTGCCCCCGGGCTCGAGGGCGCTCCCCGTCAGCGAACCTCCGGCGGTGGATGCCGCGAGCGCGATCGCTGCAGACAGTCCCTGATCCGGTCGCCACGGCTCACGTCCCCCGCGCGTGCGGTGGACCGCCGCAGCCATCGCGGCCCAGGGGTCGAGCGGCGAGACCGGGGCATCCGAACCGAACAGGAGGTTGGCACCGGAGTCGGCGAGCGAGCGGAGCGGGTAGGGCAGGGCGGTCTGCGCGGACCAGACGGAATCGGTCAGGTCGCGGTCGTCGATCGCGTGCTCCGGCTGCACGCTCGCTCCCACGCCCAGCCGGGCGAACCGGGGGATGTCGGCATGGGCGACGAGCTGCGCGTGCTCGATCGTGCCCGTCGCGCCCGTGGCTGCGAACGCGTCGAGCGCGTGGGAGTTGGCGACGTCGCCGATCGCGTGGATCGCGCAGGACAGCCCCGCACCGGTCGCCCGCACCATCAGGGCACGGAGATCCTCCGGTGCCACCGTCATGACTCCCGTGTTGTGCGGGTCGTCGGGGTAGGGATGCGAGCACGCCGCAGTGCGGGTCCCCAGCGATCCGTCGGTGATCACCTTCAGTGATCCCACACGGATGAGGCCGCGGGGATCGAGCGCATCGCCCGTCGCGAGTCCCTCGGCGACGGCTCGTTCGAGGAACTCCGGGTACACGCCGAAGGCGACGCGCACGGCATCGAAGCCGGCCGCGACCCGGCGAGCCCAGGCATCCGCGTTCCACGCCATGTCGAGGTCGACGATGCCGGTGACACCGCGGGATGCCGCGCGGTCGAGCGCCGCGACCACGTACCGATCCACCGCTGCCGGCTCGAGGTCGTTGAGGCGTCGGGAGATCTCGAACGCGGGTTCCTCGCGCAGGATCCCGTCGGCTGTGGGAGCGATCGATTCCCGGCGGAACGCGGCGCTGTTCAGCCACACACTGTGGACGTCGGCGTTAATGAGATAGGTCGGAACCTCCCCCGTCGCCGCGTCGAGCAGATCGAGCGTGGGGGCGTCCGCCCAGAACGCGTCGCGGAAGCCGGTGCCGATACGACGCCCGTCGTCGAGGACGGGGGCGCGTCCCATGACGGATGCCGCCTCCACAGCACTCGCGACGTCGCCGAGCGGCGTCCGCTGTGCGGTGAGGGCCCATTGGACCGTGTGCACGTGGTGATCCCGAAGGCCCGGCAGGAGCCACCCACCGGCGCCGTCGACGACGGTCCCGCGGGCGGGCAAGGCACCCGCGGGCGCGATGTCGGCGATCACACCGCCTCGCACGTGAACGTCGACGGGGTCGTCACCGAACGGGTCGACGCGGTCGGCCCCCGTCAGTCGGACCCCTGCGATGACCCCGACCTCATCGCCCCGTTCGGCACTCATCCTTGCCCCTCACGCGCCCGGCGCATGGCGTCGCGCGAACGGCGCATCTCGTCGGCGAGCCGGGGATCCGCGTAGGGGCTCGCCCCGGCATCCAGTCGGTCGATGATCGTGTCGACCACCTCGTCCGGCCGGTTCTGGCTGAGCTTGCGCTTCGCCGTGACGTGAGTGGGCGTGAGCCGGAAGCCGACGGTGCCCTTCTCGAGCCGGCGGACGAACTCCTCGTCGTTGGGCGCCTGCCACATCGGTCGCGGTTCGGGCAGCCCCGATTCGAAGCGGTCGACCAGGCGTTCGAGCACCTCGAGGTTCTCCTCCGGAGTCAGGATCTCGGGAACGCCGCGGAGGTGGACCGAGACGAAGTTCCACGTCGGCACCGCCGGGCCGTCGCCGTACCAGCCGGGCGAGATGTACCCGTGCGGGCCTTGGACGATCACGAGGAGCTCGGACTGCCCCAGTCCGTGGATGAGGTCGTCGGGCCGCCCGACATGGCCGACGATCGTCAGATCGTCCCGCGTCGGGTCGAGGAGGACGGCGTAGTGCGAGGCGACGAGGCCCGCCTCGGTGTCGCTGACGATCGTGACCCACGGATGAGCGTCGATGAGGCGGCGCATCTCGGTCACGTCGGTCATGGCGAAGCTCGGATTCTGCCTCATCGCCGCTGCCCCTCCCCCGCCGTCACGCCTGGCACCGCGGGCACCAGTACAGCTTGCGGGCCGCCATCTCCTCGAGGACGATCTCCGTCCCGCACACCCGGCACGGCAGACCGGCCCGGTGGTAGACCCAGTGGCGGTCGTCGCGATGCGCCATGGCGCGTCGGTACGCCTCGGGGTCGAGGTCGTCCATCGTCATCATCTGACCGGTCTCGACACCGATGGCCAGGAGGCGCACCCAGTCCTGCCAGAGCAGTCGGAGGGTCTCCTCCGGGACGTCACGGCCCGGGGTGTGGGGGTTCAGGTTCGCGCGGAAGAGCATCTCGGCGCGGTAGACGTTGCCGATCCCGCTGACGACCTTCTGGTCCATCAGCAGCTGCCCGATGGGGGTGGGCTTCCGGCGCGCGGCGGCGACGAAACGCGCCTCGCCCTCGGCGACGTCGTCGACGAGCGGGTCGGGCCCGAGAGCTGCGACGGTGGCGAGCATCTCGTCGACCGTCTGCACCTGACAGGCGGTGGGGCCGCGCAGGTCCGCGCACGTCGAGTCGGTCAGCAGACGCAGACGCACCTGGCCGACGACGGGCGGCGGCCACTCGGCATCCGTCTGGCCGTCGAGACCTCGGGTCTGCTCGCTCATACGGACGGCGCCGCGGGCCCGCCGCGGCGCGCCGATGGACGCGAGCGAGTTCTCGCCGGCGGCGTCGTAAACGGGGTCGACGCCGCGCTGGTTCGTCTGCCCCATGCGTCCGTTCGCCGAGGCGATCGTCGGATCGAGCAGGATCTCGCCGGCGAAATCCCACGCGCCGTAGATGCCCAGGTGCACGCGCAGCCACACGTCCTCGTCGAAGGCCAGGAACATCTGCTTGCCGACCGCGCGCGCCTCGGTCGGTGTGCGTCCATCGAGGACGGCAGCCCCTTCGGAGAAACGCCCCTGAGGGCTCGAGGCGGACACGGGCCGCCCCACGAAGTTGCGGTCGAACTGGCGGGCGATGCGGTGGACGGAATGCCCCTCGGGCATCAGCCGGCTTCCGGGTCGAACGTCTCCGAGGCGTCGAGCACGTCGGGCGTCACGGCGCGAGGGTCGGCCTCGAGCGTGCCGTCGGTCTCGTACGCGGCGAGCTGGGCGATGCGCCTCGCATGGCGCTCCTCGCCCGAGAACGGTGTGGCGATGAATCGATCGATGAACCCGACGGCCTCATCGAACGTGTGCTGGCGGGCGCCGATCGCGATGACGTTCGCGTCGTTGTGCTCGCGGGCCAGCTCGGCCGTCGCGATGCTCCAGACGAGGGCCGCACGGATGCCGCGCACCTTGTTCGCCGCGATCTGCTCGCCGTTGCCGGAGCCGCCGAAGACGACGCCGAGCGTCTCGACGCCGCGCGCCTGATCCTCGGCCACGGCCTGCGCCGCACGGATGCAGAAAGAGGGGTAGTCGTCGAGGGGGTCATACTCGATCGGCCCGTGGTCGACGACGTCGTGACCGCCCTCGGCCAGGTGGTGCTGCAGGCGGGTCGAGAACTCCATGCCCGCGTGATCGGTCGCGATGTGGATGCGCATGTGACGATTCTAGGGACGCCGGTACCACGTTCCGGCGAGACGGCGGCGTAGGCTGTGACGGTTGCCGTCGGCGCCAGCAGCGCCCGTCCGCGGCACCCCACCCTCACCCCTGGGAGACACGAACGTGCCTGGAGAGAACCTCACCCGCATCGAAGCGCAGGAGCGCCGCGCGACCGTCGAGACGCATTCGTACGACGTCACGCTCGATCTGACCACCGGTGACGAGGTCTTCGAGTCTCGGAGCGTCATCCGCTTCGCCGCGACCGCCGGCGCCTCGACCTTCGTCGATCTGATCGCCCGCGGCATCCGCGAGATCACTCTCAACGGCCGGACGCTCGACCCCTCCGCCGTCTACGCGGACTCCCGCATCGCCCTCGAAGGGCTCACCGACGAGAACGAGCTCGTCGTCGTCGCCGACTGCGAGTACACCAACACGGGCGAGGGCCTCCACCGCTTCGTCGACCCCGTCGACGGCGAGGTCTACCTCTATTCGCAGTTCGAGGTGCCGGATTCCCGGCGCGTCTTCGCCGTCTTCGAGCAGCCCGACCTGAAGGCGACGTTCCGCTTCACCGTCACCGCTCCGGACGCGTGGAAGGTCGTCTCCAACTCCCCGACCCCCGAGCCGCAGCCCGCCGGCGACGGCGTCGCGACCTGGTCGTTCGACCCGACCCCGCGCATCTCCTCCTACATCACGGCGCTCGTCGCCGGTCCTTACGAGCAGGTGTTCTCCGAGCTCACGAGTTCGGACGGTCGCACCATCCCGCTCGGCGTCTACGCACGCAAGAGCCTGTGGCAGTACCTCGACGCCGACTACGTCTTCGAGAAGACGCGGCAGGGATTCGCCTACTTCGAGGACAAGTTCGGCGTCCCCTACCCGTTCGCGAAGTACGACCAGCTGTTCGTTCCCGAGTTCAACGCGGGTGCGATGGAGAACGCCGGCGCGGTGACCTTCACCGAGACCTATGTCTTCCGCTCCAAGGTGACGGATGCCGTCAAGGAACGCCGCGTCGTCACGATCCTCCACGAGCTCGCCCACATGTGGTTCGGCGACCTCGTCACCATGAAGTGGTGGAACGACCTCTGGCTGAACGAGTCGTTCGCCGAGTGGGCCTCCACGATCGCGACCGCCGAGGCGACCGAGTGGACCGAGGCGTGGACGACGTTCAACGCCATGGAGAAGACCTGGGCGTACCGCCAGGACCAGCTCCCCTCGACCCACCCGGTCTTCGCCGAGATCAACGACCTCGAGGACGTGCAGGTCAACTTCGACGGCATCACCTATGCCAAGGGCGGCTCCGTCCTCAAGCAGCTCGCCGCATGGGTCGGCATCGAGGCATTCTTCGCCGGGGTGTCGGCCTACTTTCAGAAGAACGCCTGGGGCAACACGGAGCTCAGCGACCTGCTCGTCGAGCTCGAGGCCACCAGCGGCCGCGAGCTGACGACCTGGTCGAAGAAGTGGCTCGAGACCGCGGGCGTGAACACGCTCGCCCCCGAGATCCGCGTCGACGGCGACGGCACCATCACGCGGTTCGCCATCGTGCAGACGGCGCCCGCCGACTACCCGACGATCCGCCCGCACCGCCTCGGGGTCGGTTTCTACTCGCTCCAGGCAGACACGCTCGTCCGGACCCACCACGTCGAACTCGACGTCGATGGCGACCTCACCGAGGCGCCCGAGCTCGTCGGCCTCACTCAGCCCGACCTCGTCCTCCTCAACGATGACGACCTGGCGTACGCGAAGATCCGCCTCGACGAGCGGTCGCTCAAGACGGCGACGGCCCACCTGAGCAAGATCAGCGACCCGCTCGCCCGCTCACTCGTCTGGGGTGCCGCGTGGGATCAGACGCGCGACGCCGAAGCCTCGGCATCCGAGTACATCGATCTCGTGCTCCAGAACATCGGGACCGAGACCGAGTCAACGACCGTCCGCACGACGCTCGGGCAGCTCCAGCTGGCCGCGAACTCGTACGTGTCGCCGAAGAAGCGGGATGCCGCGCGCCAGCGTGTCGCCGACGGCCTGTGGGATCTCGCCCGCGATGCCGAGGCGGGAAGCGACAGCCAGCTGCAGTTCGTGACGGCCTACGCCTCGGCGGCCGCGACCGCCGCGGACTGGGAGCGAGTCGGACAGCTGCGCTCGGGTGAACTCACCCTCCCCGGACTCGACATCGATGCGGACCTCTCGTGGGCCCTCCTCGTGTCGCTCGCCGCCGGTGGCGTCGTCTCGGCTGCCGACATCGACGACGCGCTGGCGTCCGACAACACCGCCAAGGGCGGCGAGTTCGCCGCACAGGCGCGCGCCGCGCTGCCCACGGTCGACGCGAAGCGTGCCGCGTGGGCGTCGCTCATCGACAACGCCGATCTTCCGAACACGGTCGTCCGTTCGGCGGCGGCCGGCTTCGTCCACCCCGCCGGGATCGAGGCTCTCGGCGACTTCGTCGGCGCGTACTTCGACATGCTGCTGCCCGTCTGGGAGTCGCGCACGTACCAGATCGCGCAGTACCTCATCGTGGGCCTGTTCCCGGCGCCGCTGGCGAACACCGCGCTGCGCGACGCGACGCGTGGATGGCTCGCAGACCACCGCGACGCACCCGCGGCCCTGCGTCGTCTCGTGAACGAGAACCTCGCGGGCGTCGAGCGCGCCCTCTCGGTGCAGGAGCGCGACGCACAGGACTGAGCACGGCCGCGGCGGGGCATGTCGTACCACAGGGGGACATGCCCCGCCGCGATCTCCCGCTCACGGGGGACGCGGGGTGGGCCGGCCGCTCCGTAGCGTGGGCTGCATGATCGTTGCAGAAGGCCTCACGAAGAGGTACGGAGACAAGACAGCCGTCGATGGCGTGAACTTCACGGTCCAATCCGGCAAGGTAACGGGGTTCCTGGGGCCGAACGGCGCCGGCAAGTCCACCACCATGCGAATGATCGTGGGACTCGACAAGCCGACCGCCGGACGCGTCACGCTGGACGGACGCGACTACCGATCGCTGCGTTCGCCTCTGACCGAGGTGGGGATCCTCCTCGACGCGAAGGCGGTGCACACCGGGCGGAGCGCGCGCAACCACCTGCTGGCCATGGCGGCGACCCACGGCATCCCGCGTTCACGCGTGGACGAGGTGATCGAGATCACCGGCCTGCAGAGCGTCGCGAAGCGCCGAGCCGGCAAGTTCTCGCTCGGCATGGGACAGCGGCTCGGGATCGCGGCGGCGCTTCTCGGCGACCCGCAGACGCTCATCCTCGACGAGCCCGTGAACGGTCTCGACCCCGAGGGCGTGCGCTGGGTGCGCCAGTTCGTGCGCGCACAGGCGGCATCCGGCCGCACCGTGCTGCTGTCGAGCCACCTCATGAGCGAGATGTCCCTCACGGCCGACCACGTCATCGTCCTCGGACGAGGACGAGTGCTCGCGGATGCGACCATCGCCGACCTCGTCGCCGCCTGGACGCGCAGTGCCGTGACGGTCCGTTCGCCGCGCGCTGCCGAGCTGGCGCAGCTCGTGGCGGGGGCCGACATCACCGTGACGTCCTCCGAGTCGGGCCTCCTCGACATCACCGGCACGACCGCCGCCGCCGTCGGCGACATCGCCGCGCAGCACGGCATCGCCCTCCACGAGCTCACCCCGCGCAGTGGGTCGCTCGAGGACGCCTACCTCGCCCTCACCGAGGGTTCCGTCGAATACCGCACGCAGGGGGCCGCATCATGACCACCACGACCGACACCCGCGTCGCGGCGCGTTCCTCGGCGCCGTCGTCGACCTACCGTCTGGGCTTCCTCCGCCTGGTGCAGAGCGAAGCGATCAAGCTCTTCACGCTGCGTTCCACCTGGTGGTCGCTCGCCGTCACGGTCGCCCTCGCCGCCGGGATCTCACTGTTGATCGCGGCGATCATGAACAGCCTCGCCGACGGCCCCGGTCAGATGGTGGCGAACCCCATGACGGCCGTGGTCTCACCCCTGCAGTTCACGATGCTCGTGGCGGGCATCCTGGGTGCCATAGCGATCACGGGCGAGTACTCCACGGGCATGATCCGGTCGAGTCTGACCGCTGAACCGCGCCGCGGTGCCGTGCTGATCGCGAAGGCGCTGGTTGTCGCGGCGACGCTGATCGTGACCACCGTCGTGACCTCGCTCATCTCGATCCTGATCGTCACACCGGTCTACGCCGACAACGGATTCGACTGGGGCAACGCAGAGCTGACGTGGATCCCCCTCGCCTACGCGGTCATCTCGATGGCGACGTTCGGTCTGCTCGGGCTCGGGAGCGGATTCCTCATCCGTAACGGTGCCGGTGCGATCGCAGCGACCGTCGGCATCCTCTTCGTCCTGCCGATCGTCATGGGGCTGTTCAGCTTCGGCGGACCGTCGTGGCAGTGGCTCATCGACCTCTACAACTACCTCCCGTCGACCGCGGCGGGGGCTTTGACGACCAACCCCGCGAGCGAGACCGTTCGGAACGTCATCGTTCTGCTCGCGTGGCCTGCGGCGGCCCTCCTCAGCGGCTGGGCCGTCCTGCGGGTACGGGACGCGTAAGGTCTTGGCGTGACGAACAGAAGCCGCAGCTCCTCCTCTTCCGAGGGGGAGCTGCGGCTTCCGCGTCCGCCGGGCGTGCTCCGACGGTATTGGGCCCGGCATCCGTTCTTCGCCGACACGCTCGTCGTCGTCGTGTGTCTGATAGTCTCGGCGATCCCCGTCCTCGCCACCCCCGTCCTCCCCGACGGCGTCGGCACCGAGGGGGCCGAATGGCGACGCGTGCTGCCGACGTTGATGGTCGTCGCGGGCCTGGGATGTCTCTCGCTCCTCCTGCGGCGCCGGCACCCGCTGCTCGTGTTCGTCGTGTCGTTCGTCGTGGCGCTGGCCTACCTGTTCGCGCCGACCCCGATCAACGGCCCGCTGGTGCTCGTCGCCACCTACGCCGTCGCGGTCTACGTCAGCACACGTGCCACCCTCGTCGCGGTCGCCGCGGGGATGATCGTCCTGGCGGGAGCGGGCCTCGTCCTGGCGGGGACCGGCGTCATCTCGACGACCGTCCTGTGGGGTGCGCTCGTCAACGAGGGGCTGAACGCCGTCATCGGCGGGCTGATCGGAGCGAACGTCGGCTCGCGGGCACGCTACGTGGCTGCCCTCATCGATCATTCGCGTCGCCTCGTCGTCGAGCGCGACCACCAGGCGCAGCTCGCCTCGTCAGCGGAGCGCGAGCGCATCGCGCGGGAGCTCCACGACATCGTCGCCCACTCGCTCACCGTCATGGTCGCCCTGGCCGAAGGCGTGGCAGCCTCGAACGATGCCGAGCGCACGCGCCCCGGCGTCGAGGCCATCGCGGCGACGGGCAGAGAGGCACTGAAAGACATGCGGGCGACCCTCGGCATCCTGCGCGACGCGGATGCGGCTCCGCTCGCGCCGCTCGCCCGGGACACCACGACGGAGACAGTCGCGTCCGCGCGTGCGGCCGGGTTCGACACCCGATTGGTCGTCTCGGGTGATCCGGCAGATCTCGACTCCCGCACTCAGCTCGCCGTCTCGCGGATCGTGCAGGAGAGCGTGACGAACGTCCTCCGCCATGCGTCGGCGGCCACCCGCATCGACGTGGCGATCCAGCACGATCCGGACGGCGTGTCCGTCACCGTCACGGACGACGGCCTTCCGACGTCCGCCTCAGAGCACACCGCTGGCTTCGGCCTGCGCGGTCTGCGAGAGCGCGTCGGGCTCGCGGGAGGCACCATCACGGCAGGTCCGCGCCGTCCCCACGGCTGGTCGGTCGCCGCCCGCATTCCCCGACAGGAGTCCGCCTCGTGAGTACGTCCCCTTCCGCCGCGGTGCGGGTGCTGATCGTCGACGACCAATCGCTCATCCGCCTCGGGTTCCGCATGGTCCTCGAAGCCGCCGACGGGATCGAGGTGGTCGGCGAGGCCGGGGACGGTGCGGAGGCCATCGAGGCGACGGCACGCCTGCGTCCCGATGTGGTCTTGATGGACGTCCGGATGCCGGGGGTCGACGGAATCGAGGCCACGGCGACGATCGCTCGGGACCACCCCGGCGCCCGCGTGCTCGTGCTCACCACGTTCGATCTGGACGAGTACGCGTTCGGCGCCCTCCGCGCCGGAGCGGGCGGCTTCCTCCTGAAGGATGCCGGGCGCGATGAGCTCGTCGCCGCTGTCCGCGCCGTCGCCGCGGGGGAAGCCACTCTCGCCCCTCGCATCGTCCGGCGGATGATCGAACTCGTGACCGCAGCACAGGGGGCGGATGCCGCTCCCCCGCCGGTGACGGGGTCGGCCGGGCTCGATCTCCTCACGTCGCGCGAGCAGGACGTGCTGCAGGCGATGGCGCGAGGCCTCACGAACACCGAGATCGCCGAGGAACTGTTCCTCGGCGAGTCGACGGTCAAGACGCATGTCGGCCGGATCCTCGCGAAGCTCCCGGCCCGCGACCGCGTCCACGCCGTCCTCATCGCCCACGGGCTGGCGAGTCCGTGGGAGCACGCCGCCGAGGGCGTTCAGGTGGATGGCGAGACCCGTCGTTAGGATCGAGACGATGACCACGATCGTTGACGCCGCATCCGCTTCGACACCTCCCGAAGGGTGGGAGGCCATCCGCGACGGATTCCTCGCCTTCCTCGTCTCGGCGGGCTGGAGCCTCCTGTGGGTCGTCGTGACCGTCGTGCTCGCACTGCTCCTCTCGTGGATCATGCGCCGACTGATCGGCCGAGTCGTCGATCGCATCGTCACCGGCGCCAAGTCGCGCGCCGCGGCGGAGGACACGCGCGCGATCGACATGTCGCCGCTCGCACAGGTCCGGGTCGTGCAGCGCACCCGCACCCTGGGGTCGATCCTCACCAACATCGTCAACGTCGCGATCGTCATCATCGCCGCGCTGACGATCGTCTACATCCTGAACCCGGGTGTCCTCGCGTCGTTCACCCTGTTGTCGGCGGCGATCGGCGCCGGCCTCGGATTCGGAGCGCAGAACATCGTCAAGGACGTCCTGAACGGCATCTTCATCGTCGCGGAGGACCAGATCGGCATCGGCGACGTCGTCGACGTGGGGCTGGCGACGGGTGTCGTCGAGTACGTGAGCGTCCGCGTCACCCACGTCCGCGACGTGAACGGCACACTGTGGTTCGTCCGCAACGGCGAGATCCTCCGCATCGGCAACATGTCGCAAGGCTGGGCGCGCGTCGTCATCGACGTGGGCGTGCCCGTCGACGCAGACCTCGACGCCGTCGAGGACGCGATGCTCACGGCCGCGAAGGACCTCGTCCGCGAACCGAAGTGGCGCACGCGCATCATCGACAAGCCCGAGGTCTGGGGTCTCGAGTCCATCGGCGGCGAGACCATCGTCACGCGCCTCGTGGTGAGGACCCGCCCGAACGCGAAGGACGACGTGTCCCGTGCGCTGCGCGCACGACTGAAGAAGGCGCTCGACGAGCTGGGCGTCCCCCTCCCCCAGCTCGACTCCGTCTTCCTCACCGGAGCGGACGCGGCTCAGAGCGTGCGCGGTGCGAACCCGCCCAAGACGAAGCCACAGCAGATCACTCCGCCGGCGGCGCCGCAGCGTCTCGCGTGGCGCCCGAAGAAGCGGGGACGGACCGACGGGGACGCCCCCGAGGGGAGTGCGGCGCCGTGAGCGAGCAGATGAGCTTCTACGACGAGGTCGGCGGACACGACGTGTTCCGTCGCCTCGTGGATGCCTTCTACCGCGAAGTGGCCGCCGACGACATCCTGCGGCCGATGTACCCCGAGGAGGACCTCGGACCCGCCGCTGAGCGGCTGCTGCTGTTCCTCGAGCAGTACTGGGGCGGACCGACGACCTACGGCGAGACGCGGGGTCACCCGCGCCTCCGCATGCGTCACATGCCTTTCCACGTCAACCCCGAGGCGCGCGACCGCTGGCTGCGGGCGATGCGGATCGCGGTGGACGAAGCGCAGCTGTCGCCTCTGCACGAGGCGACCCTCTGGGATTATCTTCAGCGCGCCGCCCACGCGATGGTGAATACCTTCGAACCGACCGGCGCCGGCCCGAAAACCGAGCCCCGCGGCGGCACGAACCTGCCGTTGCACCCCGGGGCGTGAGCCCCCGCGCGGTCAGCGACCGCCGGTCGAGCGGACCGTGGTCAGTCCGGTCGGGTTGCCGGCCCGGACCAGCACGTGTCCGCGGGACAGGCTGACACGGGTCCACGTCCCGGTCCGTCGGACGGATGCCTCTTCGTTCCCGTCCGCGCCGAGGAACCCGAGGGCGTCCGCCGCGAACGCCACTCCCGCGACGAGACCGTCCAGCTCCGCGTCGGGTGCGCCCCACACGGCGGCTCGGACTGTCCGGACGAGGTCCTCGCCGGGTGCCGCCGGCAGCGCCGTCGCCACGGCATCCACTCCGCGACGGACCGACCGTGCGAACGCATCGACCGCGACCGGCGAGCCGGGCAGCCAGCCCGCGCGGGGCGGCGAGATGCCCGCCCACGCGGCGGAGACGCCGCTGTCGGGAAGTCCCACACGCCTCGGGTCCTCGCCGGCGCGGAGGGCACCGGCATCCACGACGAGGTCGCACTCCAGTTCGGGGTCGATGGAGAGGAAGCGCATCCCGAGGACCGTCGGGGTGTCGTCGCCGAAGCCGCGCGGTGACAGCGGGGCCGCGGAGACGGCCAGGGTCCCGCCGGCGGCCCGCAGCCGCACCGCCGGGTCGCCCAGCCGCGCGGCCCGCCCGGCGAACGTGAGGAGGTCGGCCGCCGAGCGCGGGTCGGGGAAAACGAGCTGCGGGGACATCCGACCTAAACTACCAACCGGGCGCCCACGGGATGACATCGGGCTCCCCGGAAAGGAACGCCGTGAGCGAATCGGGCCACGTCGACGGGCTGCTGGCCGTCCTGGATCTGTCCTCGAGCGACGCCCGCACCACGGAGGACATCTTCACCGGGGTGTCGCAGGCGATGCCGTTGGGTCGGGTGTTCGGCGGTCAGGTCCTCGCGCAGGCGGTCATCGCGGCGGAACGAACGGTCGACGACGGCCGCGCCGCCCACTCGATGCACGGGTACTTCCTCCGCCCGGGTGACTCGACGCGCGGCATGACCTTCTCGGTCGATCGCATCCACGACGGGCGGTCATTCTCCACGCGGCGCACCCAGGCCTTCCAGGAGGGCGTGCCGATCTTCTCCATGATCGCGTCCTTCGAGGTCGACGCGACGGGACTCGAGCACCAGGACGAGATGCCGAGCGGCATCCCCGGACCGGATGACCTGTCCGATGACTCCGTCCTGGCGGGGCTGCACCCAATGAGCAAGCGCCACTTCGATCAGAGCCCCGTCGAGGTGCGCCACGTCGAAGATCCCATCTATGCGAGCGTCGGCAGCGACCGCGTCGCGCACCAGTCGGTGTGGGTGCGCACGCGCGGCGAGGTTCCCGACGATCCGCGCGTGCACCGGGCCGCGCTCGCGTACATGAGCGATCTGACGATCCAGGAATCGGTCCTCCGTGCCCACGGAGCCTCGTGGGCCACGCCCGGACTGAAGGTCGCGAGTCTCGACCACGCCATGTGGTGGCACCGTCCCGCCCGCGTCGACGAGTGGCTGCTGTACGTCCAGCAGTCGCCGAGCGCGCAGGGCGGCCGAGGGCTCGCGACGGGGCGGATCTTCTCTCGCGAGGGAGAGTTGGTCGCCTCCGTCGCTCAGGAGATCATGGTCCGCATCCCGGACGCGGACTGACCGGACTCAGCGTCGTCCGAGCGGCGGCAGCGGTTCGCCGAGGAACGGCTCCCAGGCCTTCCGCGTTTCGGGCGACAACCGCACGGGACGGCCGGTCCCGGCATCCACCTGGACGATGACGGTGGATGCCCGGGCGTACAGCGTCTGCGGCTCCTGGCCCGCGGGCGTGAAGACCTCGTAGTGGACCTCGGCGCTCGATCCGCCGATCTTCCCGAACCACATCTGCACGTCGATCGGATCGCGCTGGTAGGGAACCGGTGCGAGGTACTCGATCTCCTGGCGGGCGATGAGGGTCAGCTGCGCCGCGCCGTGGCTCGCGTCGATGACCGCGGTCGGGACGACCCGCTCCCCCGCGCCGGGCACCCAGAAGGCGCGCACGCGCGCCTCTTCGAGGAGCTTCAGCATCGCGGCGTTGTTGACGTGGTTGTACGCGTCGAGATCGCCCCACCGCAGGTGGATGGGAACGCGGATGCGGGGGTCAGTCACGCGTGAGCTTGCGGTACGTCGACTTCGCGGGGTTCGCCGCGTCGGCGCCGAGCCGCTCGATCTTGTTCGCCTCGTACGCCTCGAAGTTGCCCTCGAACCAGTACCACTGGTCGGGCTTCTCGGCGGTGCCCTCGTACGCGAGGATGTGCGTCGCGATGCGGTCGAGGAACCACCGGTCGTGGGTGATGACCACGGCGCAGCCGGGGAACTCCAGCAGAGCGTTCTCGAGGGAGCTCAGGGTCTCGACGTCGAGGTCGTTCGTGGGCTCGTCGAGGAGGAGCAGGTTCCCGCCCTCCTTCAGCGTGAGCGCGAGGTTCAGGCGGTTGCGCTCACCGCCGGAGAGCACTCCCGCCTTCTTCTGCTGGTCCGGCCCCTTGAAGCCGAACTTCGAGACGTAGGCGCGCGAGGGGATCTCGGTCTTGCCGACCGTGATGATGTCGAGGCCGTCCGAGACGACCTCCCACAGCGTCTTGTTCGGGTCGATGTTCGAGCGTGACTGGTCGACGTAGCTGATCTTGACTGTCTCGCCGATCTTCAGGTCGCCGCCGTCGAGGGGCTCGAGGCCGACGATCGTCTTGAAGAGCGTGGTCTTGCCGACGCCGTTCGGGCCGATGACGCCGACGATGCCGTTCGGCGGCAGGCTGAAGCTGAGGCCGTCGATGAGCGAGCGGCCGTCGAAGCCCTTCTGGAGCTTCTTGGCTTCGATCACGACACTTCCCAGGCGCGGCCCGGGCGGGATCGAGATCTCCTCGAAGTCGAGCTTCCTCGTCCGCTCCGCCTCGGCCGCCATCTCTTCGTAGCGAGCCAGGCGCGCCTTCGACTTCGTCTGGCGGCCCTTCGCGCTCGAGCGGACCCACTCGAGCTCTTCCTTCAGGCGCTTCGCGAGCTTGGCGTCCTTCTTGCCCTGGACTTCGAGACGCTCGCCCTTCTTCTCAAGGTAGGTCGAGTAGTTGCCCTCGTAGCCGATGAGGCGGCCGCGGTCGACCTCGGCGATCCACTCCGCGACGTTGTCGAGGAAGTACCGGTCGTGGGTGATGGCGATGACCGCACCCTTGTAGGCCTGCAGGTGCTGCTCGAGCCAGAGCACGCTCTCGGCGTCGAGGTGGTTGGTGGGCTCGTCGAGGAGCAGAAGGTCCGGCTTCTGGAGCAGGAGCTTGGCGAGGGCGACGCGGCGCTTCTCGCCACCGGAGAGCGGGGCGATCGCGGCGTCTGCCGGAGGCGTGCGGAGTGCGTCCATGGCCTGCGACAGCTGCGAGTCGAGATCCCAGCCGTCCGCGGCGTCGATCTCCTCCTGCAGCGTCCCCATCTCGGCGAGGAGCGCGTCGAAGTCGGCGTCGGGATCGGCCATGAGCGCGGAGATCTCGTTGAACCGGTCGAGCTTGGGCTTGATCGCCACGCCGTCCTGGATGTTCTCGAGGACGGTCTTCGACTCGTCGAGCTCGGGCTCCTGCATGAGGATGCCGACCGAGAACCCGGGCGAGAGCTTCGCCTCGCCGTTGGACGGGGTGTCGAGACCCGCCATGATCTTCAGGATCGTCGACTTACCGGCGCCGTTCGGGCCGACCATGCCGATCTTGGCGCCGGGCAGGAACGCCATCGTGACGTCGTCGAGGATGAGCTTTTCGCCGACGGCCTTGCGGGCGCGGACCATGGAGTAGATGTATTCGGCCATAACGGCCCAAGTCTACGTGGGTCGTCCCTCGTGACGGGACGGTCCGGGTGTCACCAATCGATCGATCGGGTCTGTCCGAGCAGGCACGCACCGTCGGCGAGGCCGGGCATCACGAGCGCCGTCGGCTTCGCCACCGACGGACCGACCTGTCCGACGAGGCACTCGTCGCCGATTCGGACGGAGAACTGGATGCTGTCCGCGGGATTGCCGATCGAGGTCTCGTCCTCCGTGACCTGCATCGCCTTCTTCGGGAACCCCGCCGCCACCAGGGCGTCGACGTAGACGCGCCCCTTGACGGATGCCGAGTCCCGCCAGACGGCATCCATCACCGACGTGAAGTCGGGCAGACGCGCCTCGGCGGAGTCCGCAGCGGCTGTGGCGGTGGGTGTCGCCGACCCCGCGGGGCTGGGCGCAGCTGCAGAGGAGGTCGCGGGCTCGGAGGGCGCCGGGCTCGACCCGGGTGCACATGCGGCGAGCGTCACCACCACCACGGGCGAGAGCGCGAGCAGGAGCAGGCGGGATCCCCGGGAGGGCTGGTGTCTGCGCACGGGCGAGAGTCTAGGGCGTGCGGCCTCCGAGCCGGCTGGGTGCGAGTCAGAACGGCGTGGCGGCGGGTTCGGCCTGCCAGGTCCGCTCGTCCGCGCTGTCTGCGTCGGCCCCGGATTCCGCGCCCGGCGCCGCCCACTCCGTCGCCGATTCGCCGGTGTCGGCCTGACCGCGCGGCTTCTCGTCGCGCGTGAACACCGACGTCCCGAAGGCGAGGTCGTGTCCCAGTGCGACGGCGTCGATCTCGGCATCCGTTCCGGACTTGTCACCGGCCTCCCACCGCTTGATGGCGAGGGTTCCGTGCACGACGATGCGCTGACCTCGACGGACGGAAGCGGCGACGTGCTCTCCGAGCGTCCGGAAGACCGAGACGCGGTACCAGCTGGTGAGCCCGTCGACCCACGCGCCCGCCTTCACGTCGTAACGGCGGTCGGTGCTGGCGACCCGCAGCGACACGACGGGCGTGCCGTCGGGAAGTCGACGGTACTCGGGGTCGGCCCCGACGTTGCCGACGATCGTGATGTGATCCTTCATTTCGACTCCTTCAGTCGTCGGGGCACGGTTGTGCCCGCTCGATGCTCCGACGCCCGCGTGCCCGGCGGGCGTCGGAGCCCCTTCAGGATTCCGTTGACGCCCGGCACGACGGCGCCCCGGTCGCCGAACGGTGGAAACCGTCGGCGACCGGGGCGCGTGGGGAGAAGGCGGAGACCATGAGGTCCGCCGGGGAGGATCAGCGGCGGGCGTACTCCCCGAACCGGGCCCGGACCTTGTTCACCTTCGGCACCGCGACGGCCAGGCAGTAGCCCTGGCCCGGGTTCTTGGTGAAGAAGTCCTGGTGGTAGTCCTCGGCGGGGTACCACTCGCCGAGGGGCTCCATCGTGGTGACCAGTCCGCCACCCCACCAATCCGCGGCACGTTCCGCGGCGCGCTGGAACTCCTCGCGCTGCGCGTCATCGGCGGGGAACATGGCGGAGCGGTACTGGGTGCCGACGTCGTTGCCCTGCCGGTTGAGCTGGCGCGGGTCGTGCATGGTGAAGAACGCATCGAGGATGACGTCGGAAGGGATGATCTCCTCGTCGAACGTCACCTTGACGGCCTCAGCGTGACCGGTCGTGCCGGTGCACACCTGCTCGTACGTGGGCGACGCCACGGAACCGCCGATGTAGCCAGATTCGACCGACTCGACTCCCTCGAGAGCGCGGTACGCGGCGTCGAGACACCAGAAGCAGCCTCCGGCAAGCACATAGGTCTGCATGCGAGACCTTCCTTTCACTGTGGGATCGTCACGAGGGACAACGCCGACGGCGGGCGCGATGTTCCGTCCCGAAGGTGCGTGTCGGTGGCCGAGCGTACCCTGCGAATCGACGCAGAGGAGGCCCCGTGACCACCATCGCACCGAACACCGATGTCCGGCTCCGCCGATATCGCCTCACACCTGTCTCCGACCGCCTGTCGCGCGTCGTCGACCCCGAGGGCCGGGTCGTCGGACACGTGGCCCGCATCGGCGACGACCTCGCCACGCGCTATCGCGCGCGCCGGTTCCGCCCTGCGGCCGGTGGCTTCGTCGAGCTCGGCGATTTCTGGCGGATGGAGGACGCGGTGGCCGTCCTCCACGACTCGCGCTGACACGCTCAGACGATGGCGGCGACGGCCTCGCTCTCGTCCTGCGCGTGCCCCGCACCCGCGCCGCCCACTTCGGGCCACAGTCGTGCCAGCACCGTGATCGCGTCCCGCAGTTGCTCGGGCGGGGCGGTGAACGGCACGCGAAGGTGCGCGTCGTATCCGCCGTCCACGGAGAAACGCGGGCCCGCCGACAGGAGGACTCCCTCGCGCCGAGCCGCCAGGACGAGCGATCCGCTGAGCGGAGCGTCCATCCCCACCCACAACGAGACTCCGCCCGCCGGGACGGGGACATCCCACGTCGGGAACGATGCGCGGAGCGCGGCCACGGCGGCATCCCTCCCCCGGCCGAGCAACTCGGCGCGCTGCGGCAGGATGTCGGGCATCAGACGCATGAGACGCGAGGCGACGGCTTGCTCGAACTCGGCGGTGCCGAGATCGCGACGGGGGCGGGAAGCCACCAGCCGCCGCACGAAGGTTCGGTCCGCCCGCACCCAGCCGACCCGCAGCCCACCCCACACCGTCTTGCCCAGTGAACCGATCCGCACGGCATGAGGTCCGAAGTCCAACGGTTCTGGAGCGGTGCCGTCGATTATCAGCTCGGCGGTCGTCTCGTCGATCACGAGCACCGTCCCCGCGCGTTCGGCTGCGGCGCGGAAGGTCGCGGCATCCGTCGGGGACATCGACCGCCCCGTCGGGTTCTGGAACCACGGCATGAGATAGGCGAGGGTCGGACGCGCACGCCGGAAGGTCTGCTCGGCACGATCGAGGTCCCAGCCGCCGTCGACGGTCACCGGTGTTCCGGTCACGCGCGCTCCCGTGGCCTTGATCGCCTCGGTCGCATGCGGGTACGTGGGCGTCTCGAGCAGCGCCGTCATCCCCGGCCCGAGGAGAGCGGCCGTGACGAGGTGGATGGCGTGCTGTCCCCCGTTCGTGACCAGGATCTCGTCCGGGGCAGTCGGAATCCCGCGTGCGGTGTAGCGGTCGGCGATGGCCGTCCGGAGTTCGCTGCTGCCGACGATGTCGTAACCGGGCCGGCCGACGAGGGATGCGGCATCCGCTCCGACCTCGGCGATGACGCCCGCAAGGCCGGGCCACGCCGCCGGACTGGCCTGCTGCAGGTCGATGCCCTCGCCGTCGTCGAACACTCGACCGGCTCCTCGGCGCACCTGGGGAAGCGTGATGCTGCCCGATCCCCGCGTGCTCTCGATGTGACCGCTCTCGCGGAGCGAGCGATAGGCCGCCGCGACCGTCGCCCGACTCAGGCCGAGTGTCGCCGCGAGTTCGCGCTCGGCGGGCAGGGCGGTGTGGGCGGCGACGCGGTTATCGAGACAGAGAAGACGGATGCCGTCGGCCAGGGCCTCGTAGGTGGGCGTCCTGGTCCGCCAGCCACCGAGTGCAGCGGCGAGGCTTCGGGCACCGATCCGAGAGTCCATGGTCCACCTTTTCGAGATTGGACTGCATACAGAAGGCCAATCTTACGGTGGAATGGGTCCATGCTTCTGCGCCTCCTCCGCCTCGTCATCGGACTCGCCCTGTTCGGCATCGGCTGCGCCGTCCTCGTCCAGGCCGGCATCGGACTCGACCCCTGGACGGTCCTCGCCGAGGGACTCTCCGTGCAGACGGGTATCGGGATCGGCTGGATCGTCGTCATCACCGGCGCGCTCGTCCTCCTCGCCTGGATCCCGCTCCGTCAACGCCCCGGCATCGGCACGATCGCGAACATCCTCGTCGTCGGAACCGTCATGCAGGGGGCGCTTGCGGTCATCCCGCCCGTCGAGAACTACCTCTTGGGCGTTCTCGTCTTCGTGTTCGGCATCGCGCTCATCGCCGCGGCATCCGGGATCTACCTCGGCGCCGACCTCGGACCGGGGCCGCGCGACGGGTTGATGACCGGCCTCCACGCTCGGTTCGGATGGCCGATCTGGGTCTGCCGGTTCGCCGTCGAAGGGAGCGTCCTCGTCACCGGGTGGCTGCTCGGCGGCACCGTAGGCCTCGGCACGGTGCTGTTCGCGGTCCTCATCGGTCCCGGCGTCCACGTCGCCCTCGACGTGTCGGCGCGGTGGCGCGCCCTGCGCGCGCGCCGAGCGACCATAACCGTGTGAGCGGTAGCCTGGGGGGCGAGCATCCTTCCCTCCATAGCTCAGTGGATAGAGCGAGCGGTTTCTACCCGCCAGGTCGGGGGTTCGAATCCTCCTGGAGGGGCTCCGAGTCGCCGTGTCCGCGGACGACTCCTGTGGGAGGAGACCACGTGTCAGCTGCGGAGAACGACCGCCTCGTCTGGATCGACTGCGAGATGACGGGCCTCGACCTGTCGGTCGACGAGCTCGTGGAAGTCGCCGTCGTCATTACCGACTTCGAGCTCAACGTCCTCGACCCCGGCTTCCAGATCGTGATCAAGCCCGACGACTCCGCCCTCGCGCACATGAACGACTTCGTGACGAAGATGCACGAGAGCTCCGGCCTTCTCGCAGAGATCCCGAACGGGGTGAGCCTCGCCGACGCCGAATTCCAGGTGCTCGAGTACATCCAGCGGTTCGTCCCCGAAGGCAAGGCCCCGCTCGCGGGCAACACGATCGGCACCGACCGCATGTTCCTCGCGCGCTACATGCCCCGCGTCGATCGGTGGCTGCACTACCGCAACGTCGACGTGTCGAGCGTGAAGGAGCTCGCCCGTCGGTGGTACCCCCGCGCCTACTTCAACGCTCCGGCGAAGGACGGCGGCCATCGCGCCCTCGCCGACATCCGCGAGAGCGTCCGCGAGCTCGCGTACTACCGCGAGACGGTCTTCGTGGACGCCCCCGGACCGTCGAGCGACGACGCGCGCACCGCCGCGGCATCCGCCGTGTCATCGTTCGCCTCCGGACTGTAATACACTTGTGGGGTTGCCCGGAGACGGGCACATGGTGGGTATAGCTCAGTTGGTAGAGCACCTGGTTGTGGTCCAGGGGGTCGCGGGTTCAAGTCCCGTTACTCACCCCATATCTTCTCCGCGTGAGGCGTGGTCATGATCGATATGGATGCCGAGGCATTCGAGGATCTGGTTGCGTCCGAACTCGATGGGTTGCCCGACGACATGGTCGTGGGGCTCGACAACGTCGTGTTCGTCGTCGAGGACCGTCCCGAGGACGGCTCACTCGACCTGTTGGGGCTGTACGACGGCCTCGCGTTGACGGAGCGGGACCAGTACGGCATGGGTGACCTCCCGGATCGCATCATCCTCTACCGGGAACCGCACCTGGACGCGTGCGATGACGTCGACGACCTCCGTGATGAGGTGCACACGACCCTCGTCCACGAGATCGCCCACTTCTACGGCATCGACGATGCCCGACTGCACGAGCTGGGGTGGGCCTGATGAGCATCGCGTCGCCGGAGATCGACGAGCGGACGGACCTGCAGGCATCCACCTCGGGACCCTGGCAGACCGTCGTCTGGAACGACCCCGTCAACCTCATGAGCTACGTGGAGCACATCTTCCGCCAGTACTTCGGATTCTCGCGTGAGAAGGCGCACCGGCTGATGCTCGCCGTCCACCACGACGGGCACGCGGTCGTCGCCGAGGGGGCGCGGGAGCAGATGGAGCTGCACGCTCAGGCGATGCACGACTACGGGCTGTGGGCGACCGTGCGAGAGGCGGGGTCGTGACTGGCCACGCTGTCGCCATGGAGCTGACGCTCCTCGAAGCCGCGCATCTGTCCGATCTCGTCGGACAGTTCGAAGACGTCGTGACCTCGCACGACGGCTCCGACCCGGCCGTGCGCCGACTCGTGCCGGACGCCTACGCCGACGACGCAGAGGCAGCGGCGGAGTTCCGTCGCCTGACCGAGGACGACCTCCTGGCACGACGGGCGGCGGATGCGGGCATCGTCCGCGCGTCCCTGCGGCACGACGGGCAGGACCTCGACATCGATCAGCTCGACCGCGCCGCCGCCGAGGACATCCTCGTGGTCGACCTGACCCCGGATGCCGCCGGTGCCTGGCTCCGCACGCTCGCCGCCCTTCGGCTGGTGCTGGCGGACCGGCTCGGGGTGACGGACGAAGAGCAGCGCGGCGACGGCGACGCCCGGTTCGGCGTGTACGAGTGGATCGGCTACCGCCTCGAGATGCTCGTGCAGGCGCTCGACGCCTGAGCAGGGACGTTCAGGGCAGCCGGAAGACGTGGCTCGCGAGCTGATCCGGGTGGTGATCCCGGAGGTGCGCCTCTTCTTGCCTCTCCCACCGCTCCCAGTGCGGTCGGTACGTCTCGCCGTCCCGTTCGAGCGCGCGCACCCGGCGGGCGTCCCGGGGCGCGTCGAGCCATACGGCGACGTCCGCGAGCGGGGCCGATGCGGGCGTCAGCACACCGGAACCCTCCACGATGACGACGGCCGCGGGGGCGACGCGCCTCTCCTGCCCCGAGGGCCGATCCGTCGTCCAATCCCACACCGGCCACGACCCCGGTTCGCCCCTGCGCAGCGGCACGAGGACGCCCTGACGCACGGTGTCCGCGCCGTCGCGCAGGCCGTCCCAGCCGGGGTAGACGTCGTCGAGTCGCACGATCGCCGCACCCGCCAGCCGCTCGGCGAGGAGGTCCGCGAACGTCGACTTCCCGGCGCCGGAACGACCGTCGACCAGCACCACCGCCGGCTCGCGCCGCACGCCGTGAACGGCGTCCGCGACGTCGTCGACCGCGACGACGAGGGCAGCCCCGAGCCGATCAGCGCTTGAGTGCACGGATGACGCGGCTGAGCGCCCGTCCCGCGATCCACACGAACGGGATGCCGACGGCGACGAGCGAGACTAGATTCGGCTCGAAGCGCAGGTCATCGCCGGTGCGGATGTACGCACCGATCGGGATCGCGGCGCCGCCGCCGCCTCCGCCGCCTGCACCGCCCGACGTGTCCTCTCCCGCGCCGAAGCCCGACCAGGTCAGGGCGACGGGGATGATCCGGATGCCGTCGACGTCCTGCTGTTCGCCGTAGACGGTGGTCACGCCGAGCGAGGCGAACTGCTTGCCGAGTTCGAGGGGGAGGTTTGCCATGCCCTCACGGTAGCCGCAGGCGACGCGGAAAGCAGGGGGTTGCGCCGATTCGGGTCAGTCCGGCGCGGGGCGCGGGTTGGTGGGAAGAGCGTTGACGTCTCGTCGCGGCCCGAGGGTGCTCGCGCGCGTGACGGCGCCGCGGCCGAACCTGCTGCGGGCGTCGTCGAGAGCGGCATCCACCCTCCGCCACTCCGCGTCGTCGTCCCACAGTGCCAGACCGCCGATACCGTCGCCCGTGAGCTTCTCGCCTCGGACCCCGATCAACCGGACGGGCTGGACGAGGTCGATCTTTCCGAAAAGCTCGAGGGCGACGTCGCCGATCCGCTGACCGACGTTCGTGGGCTCAGGGACGCTCACCGACCGTGAGAGGGTCGTGAAGTCCGCGAACCGCACTTTTATGGCGATCGTCCGCGCTTCCCAGCCGCCCGCGCGCAATCGAGAGGCGACCCTGTCGGCGAGACGGCGGAATTCGCTCCGGAGCATCGCTGTGTCGGAGACATCCTCGAGGAAGGTCTCCTCGTGCCCGACGCTCTTCTCGGTGTGCTCCGTCTGCACCGACCGCGGGTCGTGGCCGCGCGCGAGCTGCGAGACACGCGCGCCCATCGCCGGGCCGAGCGCTCGATCGAGGACGCTCCGCGGGGTGTTCAGGATGTCGGACACCATCCGGATGCCGCGCGCTTCGAGTGCCTCTGCAGCTTTGGGACCGACGCCCCAGAGCGCGCTGACCGGGCGAGCAGCGAGGAACGCCTGTGTGTCGGGCTCAGCGACGATCAGCAGCCCGTCGGGCTTCGACACCGTCGAGGCGATCTTCGCGACGTGCTTCGTGGCCGCGACGCCGATGCTGCACGTCAGTCCGGTCTCCTCCAGGACCCGGCGGCGGACCATCCGAGCGATTTCGCCGGGACTCCCCCAGAGGCGGCGCGCACCGCTCACGTCGAGGAACGCCTCGTCGATCGAGAGCGGCTCCACGAGCGGGGTGACGTCGCGGAAGATCGCCATGACCTTCTTCGACAACTCCGAATACCGCTCGAACCGCGGGACCACGACGATCGCCTGCGGGCACAGCTGGAGTGCCCGGCCGACCGACATCGCCGACCTCACCCCGAAGCGGCGAGCCTCGTACGACGCGCTCGAGACGACGCCGCGCCCCTCCATCCCGCCCACGATGAGCGGCTTACCCGCGAGCGACGGGTCGTACAGGACCTCGACCGACGCGTAGAACGCGTCCATGTCGACGTGGAGGATGCGGGTGCCGGTGTCGTCGGCGCCGTCGGGCGAGACGATCCGTCCCGTCCCGTCTCCGCGTCCCATACCTCCATTGTCGACGATGCCGCCGACACCGAGCCCGGATCGGGCAGCGGCGCGGCGGCATCCTCGATCAGCGTCAGGCCTGTCCGGCGCGCTCCAGGATGAGCTCGCGGACGCGTGCGGCATCCGCCTGGCCCTTCATGGCCTTCATCACGGCGCCGATGACGGCACCGGCGGCCTGGACCTTGCCGTCCTGGATCTTCGCGAGAACGTCGGGCTGCGCGGCGAGGGCCTCGTCGATGGCGGCGATCAGGGCGCCGTCATCCGAGACGACGGCGAGACCACGCGCGTCGACGACCTCCTGCGGGGTCCCCTCCCCCGCGATGACGCCCTCGAGCACCTGACGCGCGAGCTTGTCGGTCAGCGTGCCGGCATCCACCAGCTTCTGCAGCTCGGCGACCGATTCGGGCGAGACCAGCGCGGCGGGTTCGGCTCCCTGCGCGTTGGCGACACGGGTGACTTCGCCCGTCCACCACTTGCGAGCGGATGCCGGGGACGCGCCGGCGGCGATCGTCGCCTCGACCTCGGCGAGGAGACCGCCGTTGGCGACGTCCTGGAACTCGAGGTCGGTGAAGCCCCACTCGGTCTTCAACCGTCGTCGGTACACCGAGGGCGCCTCGGGGAGCGCGGCGCGCAGCTCCTCGATCAGCTCCTCGGACGGCTCGACGGGCAGGAGGTCGGGCTCGGGGAAGTACCGGTAGTCGTCGGCATCCGACTTCGGGCGGCCGGGCGAGGTGCGCCCGGTGTCCTCGTGCCAGTGGCGCGTCTCCTGCGTGATCGTGCCGCCACCGGCGAGGATCGCCGCCTGACGCTGGATCTCATAACGGACGGCACGCTCCACAGAACGCATCGAGTTGACGTTCTTCGTCTCGGTGCGCGTGCCGAGCTTCTCCTGACCGCGGGGGCGGAGCGAAACGTTCGCATCGCAACGGAGGTTGCCGCGCTCCATGCGCGCCTCCGAGATCCCAAGTGACCGCACGATGTCGCGGATCGCCGCCACATAGGCCTTGGCGACCTCCGGAGCACGGTGCTCGGTGCCGAAGATCGGCTTGGTGACGATCTCGACGAGCGGCACGCCGGCGCGGTTGTAGTCGACGAGCGAGTACTCCGCGCCCTGGATGCGACCGGTCGAACCGCCCATGTGGGTGAGCTTGCCGGCATCCTCCTCCATGTGCGCGCGCTCGATCGGGACGACGACCAGGTCGCCGCCCTCGAGTTCGATCTCGACGCTGCCCTCGAAGGCGATCGGCTCGTCGTACTGGGAGATCTGGTAGTTCTTGCCGAGGTCCGGGTAGAAGTAGTTCTTCCGCGCGAACCGGCTCGACGGCGCGATCGAGCAGCCGAGGGCGAGGCCCAGGCTGATCGAGTAGCGGACCGCGGTCTCGTTGACCACCGGCAGCGAACCGGGCAGGCCCATGTCGACCGGGGCGACGAGCGTGTTGGGAGCTGCGTCGTGGTTCGCCTCGTGCGCCGGGTTGGCCGCCGGCGAGAACATCTTGGTCTCGGTGTTGAGCTCGACGTGCACCTCGAAGCCCAGCACCGGCTCGAAGAGCTCGAGTGCTTTGTCGAAGTCCATCAGCGCGTCCTTGGCCATCAGCGGGCTCCTCCGAGGATCGGGGCGCGGTCCAGCAGCGGACCGCCCCAGCTGTCGACGAGCAGGGCCTCGAGGGCCGCGCCGACGCGGTACAGACGTGCATCCTCCCGAGCGGGGGCGACGAACTGGATGCCGACGGGCAGCCCGTCCTCCGCCGCGAGGCCCGAGGGGATCGAGATGCCGGGGACGCCGGCGAGGTTGACCGGGATGGTCGTCACGTCGTTGAGGTACATCTGGATCGGGTCGTCGAGCTTCTCGCCGAGGCGGAAAGCGGTCGTCGGCGCCGACGGCGTCGCGATGACGTCGACCTGCGCGAACGCTTCGTCGAAGTCGCGCTGGATCAGGGTGCGGACCTTCTGAGCGCTGCCGTAGTAGGCGTCGTAGTACCCCGCCGACAGGGCGTAGGTGCCCAGGATGACGCGCCGCTTGACCTCGTCGCCGAAGCCGGCATCGCGGGTCGCGGCCATGACGTCCTCGACGGTGCCACCGGGCACGTTCACCCGCATGCCGAAGCGCACGGAGTCGAACTTGGCCAGGTTGCTGGAGGCCTCCGCGGGGAGGATCAGGTAGTACGCGGCGACCCCGTACTCGAAGTGGGGTGCGCTGACCTCGACGATCTCGGCGCCGGCGGCTTCCATCGCGGCGAGGGAGGCGCGGAACGACTCCGAGACGCCGGTCTGGAAGCCGGAATCGTCGAGCTCGCGGATGACGCCGACCTTCAGGCCCTTCAGGACCTCGCCGGTCGCCCCCTCGCGCGCAGCGGCCGCGAAGGACGGCCAGGCGTCGGCGAGGGACGTGGCGTCGTGGGGGTCGTGCCCGCCGATGACGTCGTGCAGGAGCGCCGAGTCGAGGACCGTGCGCGAGACCGGGCCGACCTGGTCGAGGCTCGACGCGAGCGCGATGGCGCCGTAGCGGCTGACACCGCCGTAGGTGGGCTTCATGCCGACGGTACCGGTCACATGGGCGGGCTGCCGGATGGAGCCGCCGGTGTCGGAGCCGAGGGCGAGCGGTGCCTCGAAGGCGGCGACCGCCGCAGCGGAGCCACCGCCCGACCCGCCGGGGATCCGGTCGAGGTCCCACGGATTGTGGGTCGGGCCGTACGCGGAGTGCTCCGTCGAGGAACCCATGGCGAACTCGTCCATGTTGGTCTTGCCGAGCGGCACGAGACCGGCGGCGCGGGAGCGCGCCACGACGGTCGCATCGTAGGGCGACATGTAGCCCTCGAGGATCTTCGATCCGCTGGTCGACGGCATGTCTGTCGTCACGAGGACGTCCTTGATGGCGAGCGGGACGCCGGCCAGTTCGCCGAGCTCCTCGCCCGCAGCGCGGCGCCGGTCGATGTCCTGGGCGACCTCGACCGCGTGGTCCGAGACGTGCAGGAAGGCGTGGACGTCGCCGTCCACGGCGGCGATACGGTCGAGGTGGGCCTGCGTGGCCTCGACGCTCGACAGCTCGCCGGAACGGAGCTTCGCCGAGAGGTCGGCAGCGGTCAGCTTCAGGATGTCGCTCACTGCTCCTCCCCCAGGATCGCGGTCACGCGGAACCGGCCGTCGGCGGCATCCGGCGCGTTCTGAAGCACCTCGTCGAGGCTCAGCATGTCGCCGGGGACATCGGGACGGAACACATTGCTCAGCGGGATCGGGTGGCTCGTCGCGGCGACCTCGGGGGTGGCGACCTCGGAGACCTTGGCGATGTTGTCGACGATCGCATCGAGCTGGCCGGTGAGGCGTTCCACCTCCTCGTCGCTCAACTGGATCCGGGCGAGCACGCCGAGATGGCGCACGAGATCGGGGGTGATTTCAGACACTCCCCCAGTCTAGTTCGGGCCACTCGTCGTCCGAGCGCTCGCCCTAGGCTGAGGACGTGACCGATTCGATCTCCGCCGATCGCCCCTGGCTCTCGTCCTACGACGCCGGCGTCCCGCTCGATCTCCCGCCCGTCACCGGGTCGCTCATGGATCTGCTCGACGACTCCGTCCGCGATTACCCGAAGGCGGCCGCGCTGCAGTTCTTCGGCAAGGAGACGACCTACGCCGCGCTGGCGGATGCCGTGAGTCGAGCGGCGGCCGGGTTGCGCCGCCTCGGGGTGAAGAAGGGCGACCGGGTCGCGATCGTCCTTCCCAACTGCCCGCAGCACATCGTCGCCTTCTACGCCGTCCTGCGCCTGGGCGCCGTCGTCGTTGAGCACAATCCGCTCTACACGCCGCGGGAGCTGCGGACCCAGTTCCAGGACCACGGCGCGCGCCACGCGATCGTCTGGAACAAGGTCGTCGCGACGGTCCAGGAGTTCCCGGCGGACCTCCACGTCGAGGCACTGGTGTCGGTCGACATCACGACGGCACTCCCGCTGCACACCCGGCTCGCGCTCCGGCTGCCGGTCGCGAAGGCCCGCGAATCGCGCGACGCGCTCACCGCGCCGGTGCGCGGGACGCGCACGTGGGACGACCTCGTCCGGACCGAGCCGCTCCCGGCATCCCACCCCCGTCCCGCCACGGATGACCTCGCGGTCCTCCAATACACCTCCGGAACGACGGGCACGCCCAAGGGTGCGATGCTCACCCATCGGAACCTCCTCGCCAACGCCCGCCAGAGTCAGGCATTCATCCCGGCGGTGGTCCGCGGGGACGGATGCGTCTTCTACGCCGTCCTGCCGATGTTCCACGCGTACGGGCTCACGCTGTGCCTGACGTTCGCGATGTCGATGGGAGCGCGTCTCGTGCTCTTCCCGAAGTTCGACGCCGACATGGTGATCGACGCGATCAAGAAGCACCCGCCGACGGTCCTGCCCCTCGTCCCGCCCATCGCGGAGCGCCTGCTCGCTCGTGCCCGTGAGACCGGCGCGTCGATCCGGGGCATCGGAATCGGCGTGTCGGGCGCGATGGCCCTCTCCCCGGCGCTCGTCGAACCCTTCGAGGAGGCCACGGGCGGCTACCTCATCGAGGGCTACGGCCTCAGCGAGTGCTCACCCGTCTTGATGGTGAACCCGCCGGCCGACAGCCGGAAGGCGGGGACGATCGGCATCCCTGTCCCCGGGACCGACGCGCGGGTCGTCGATCCGGAGGACCCGTCGCGCGTCTTCGGTGTCGGTGAGCCCGGCGAGCTCGTGGTGCGCGGACCGCAGGTCTTCTCGGGGTACTACGGCAAGCCGGAGGAGACCGAGAAGGTGCTCGAGGACGGCTGGTTCCGCACCGGGGACATCGTCGAGCGCGACGAAGACGGCTTTTTCCGGGTCGTCGACCGGCTGAAGGAGCTGATCGTGACGGGCGGCTTCAACGTCTCGCCGTCCGAGGTCGAGGCGACGCTCCGTCAGCACCCGCAGGTCGCGGATGCCGCCGTGGTCGGCCTGCCCGATCCGCACAGCGGCGAGCAGGTCGTGGCCGTCGTCATCCCCGCCCCCGGCGTGACCGACCTCGACATCGACGACATCCGCTCCTTCGCGCGGACGCGACTGACCCCGTACAAGGTGCCGCGTCGCATCGAACCGGTCGACGACCTGCCGCGCTCGCTCATCGGCAAGGTGCTTCGCCGCCAGGTGCGGGACGCGCTGCTCGCGCAGAAGGACTGAGCCTCACTCCACGACGGGAGCCTCGCCGAGGGCATCCGGCCCCTCGGTCACCAGCAGGTGGAACTGAGCTGCGTCGATGATGCGGAGCCCGAGCGCTTCGGCCTTCGCCAGTTTCGAGCCCGCGCCGGGGCCGGCAGCGACGAAGTCGGTCTTCTTCGAGACGCTGGATGCCGCCTTCCCCCCCGCCTGCATGATCGCCTCCTGCGCGCCCTCGCGGGTGTAGCCCTCGAGCGAGCCGGTCGCGACGACCGTGATGCCCTCGAGGACGCCGCCTGCTGCTGCGGCGGCACCGGACCCGGGGTGACCCGGGATCGACAGGCGCGCACCGGCCGCGACCCAGCGATCGACGATGTCGACGTGCCAGTCGACCGCGAACCAGTCCTGCAGTGCGTCGGCGATGATCCCTCCGACGCCGTCGACGGAGGCGAGCTCATCGCGCGAGGCGGCGCGGATGGCGTCGAGTGAGCCGAAGTACTGCGCCAGCGCACGGGCGGCGACCGGACCGACGTGCCGGATGTTGAGGGCGACGAGGAACCGCCAGAGGTCCTTCGTCTTGGCCTTCTCGAGTTCGTCGATGAGGGTGAGCGCCTGAGCCGACGGCTGCGGGCCGGTGAGCCCCTCCTTCTTCTCTGCGGCGCTGGGATTGCGGCGGAAGGGAGCGCGCCGGATCACGTCGCCGGTCTTCTCGTCGACGCGTGCCTCCCCGGTCTCGGAGTCCCGGACGATGACCTCGATCGGGACGAGCCGCTCCACCGTCAGGTCGAACAGCCCCGCCTCGGTGTCGAGGGCGGGTTCCTGCGGCGGGAGCGGCTGCGTCAAGGCGGCCGCGGTGACCTCGCCGAGCGCCTCGATGTCCAGCGCGCCACGGGAGCCGATGTGTTCGACGCGGCCGCGCACCTGCGCGGGGCAGCCGCGGGTGTTCGGGCAGCGCAGATCGATGTCGCCCTCTTTCGCGGGGGCGAGCGTCGAACCGCACTCGGGGCACTCCGTCGGCATGACGAACGCCCGCTCGGTGCCGTCGCGCAGTTCTGCAACCGGTCCGAGCACCTCGGGGATGACGTCGCCCGCCTTGCGCAGCACGACCATGTCGCCGATCAGCACGCCCTTGGCCTTGACGACGTCCTGGTTGTGAAGGGTGGCCTGACGCACGACGCTTCCGGCGACGAGTGCGGGCTCCATCTGCGCGTAGGGCGTGGCTCGGCCTGTGCGCCCCACCGACACGATGATGTCGACGAGCCGCGTCTGCACCTCTTCCGGCGGGTATTTGTAGGCGATCGCCCACCGCGGCGCGCGACTGGTCGCGCCGAGCTCATCGTGCAGCGAGAGTTCGTCGACCTTGACGACGATGCCGTCGAGCTCGTGAGCGACGGAGTGACGCTTCTCGCCGTACTCCGCAACGAAATCGAGGACGCTGTCGACGTCGTCGAAGGTGCGCGGGTAGGGACTGACCGGGAGCCCCCACTCGGCCAGAAGCCCGTACACGTCGCTCTGCGCGGCGACGGGCGGGTCCGGCCACGCGCCGATCCCGTGCACGTACATGCGCAGCGATGCGAGACGGGCCTCGCCGGCCTCCAGCTCGAGACCCGACTTCTTGTCGAGCTGCTGGCGGAGTCCGCCGCTGGCCGCATTGCGCGGGTTGGCGAACGCGGGGAAGCGCCGGGCGGCGCTCTTCTGGGCCTTCTCCTCGTCGTACCGCGGCCGCGCGGCCGCGTCGGCGATGACGCGCTCTCGCAGCCGCGCCTGAAGCGCGTTGAGCTCTTCGAACGCCGCGACGGGGATGAAGACCTCGCCGCGGACCTCGACGAGAGCGGGATGCCCCTCCCCCGCCAGTCGATCGGGGATGCCGGCCACGCGCACCGCGTTGACGGTCACGTCCTCGCCGATGCGGCCGTCGCCTCGGGTCGCGGCCGAGGTCAGGACCCCGTCCTCGTATCGCAGCGAGATGGCGAGACCATCGATCTTGAGTTCGGTGAGCCAGCGCACCGGGCGTCCGGCCGAGGCCTCGGCCTTCGTGCACCACTCCCGCAACTCCTCCGGCGAGAACACGTTGTCGAGGCTCAGCATCCGCTCCGCGTGCTCGACGGGGGCGAACATCGACGATTCGGCCGCGCCGACCGTCTGCGTCGGCGAGTCCTGGCCCTGCAGCTCCGGATGCGCGCGCTCGATGGCCTCGAGCTCGTGCATCCACCCGTCATAGGTCGCGTCGTCGACGAGCCCGACGTCGCCGCCGTAATACGCCTCGCGCGCACCGAGGATCTTCTCGGTGAGGCTCTCGGCGGCGGCGCGCGCCTCATCGAGTGTCAGTGCGGGGAGTTCTGCGTCAGCCACATCGACAGTGTAGGGAGGGCGGCCGACACTCCCGAGCCGCTGTCGTCGTCGCGCACGATGCGGTAGGCGAACGATCCCGAGTACCGGAAGACCTCGCCGAGGAGAGGCATCCGGAGCCGGACGTCGACGCGCTGACGCCCGCCGCCGCCCTGGCCCGCACTCTCCTGCACGGTGACCGAGGCGACCCGGGGCAGAGGGACGCGGATGCCGCGCACCCGCCACGCGAGTCGTCCTGAGCGCAGCACCATACGGCGGTCCTCGATTGCGGGACGAAGGCGTACCTCCAGCCCGCCGCGGCGGCCGAGCCGCTCGATGATCTCCCCGTCACCGGCACGCATCGTGTCGCGCATGACCCGGAGCCGGCCGGGGAACGCGAACCACCGCGATCCGGCGAGACCGTCCGCGACGGGTCGGTTCTCGACCAGGAACGGCACCTGCTCGCCCGCCTCGGGGAAGAGCATGTCGTGCCGCGTCGACCAGACCAGCAGCGGCCACACGATCAGGCGGTAGCGGGATCCGACGGTGTCGTACGTCCCCTCCCCGACCCCGACGTGCCCAGGAGGGATGGGACCGAAGTACCGCGCCAGCACGGACGGCAGATCGCCGTACGCCTCACCGAGCACGCGTTGGTAGACGGATGCCGGGGCGTCCCCGGCGGCGGCGGTCATGCTCGGAATCTACCGCGGGCGGGGGTGGCGGCCGGTGCATGTACCGTCGAGGCATGAGCACCGACCGTCCTCGTGCCGTGGTCGCCGGAGCCGGCGGGTTCATCGGCGAAGCTCTTGCCGCCTCTCTCCGCGCCGACGGCTACGACGTCGTCGAGGTGGGTCGGACCTCCCGCGTGTCCTGGAACGACCCCGAGGCGCTCCGTGCAGCGATCGACGGCGCGGACCTCCTCGTCAACCTCGCCGGGAAATCCGTGGACTGCCGCTACACCGATGCGAACCGCGACGCGATCCTGGCTTCCCGTGTCGAGACGACGCGGGCACTGCACGATGCCGTGGCGGCGGCATCCGTCCCGCCGGGACTCTGGGTGAACTCGTCGACCGCGACCATCTACCGCCACGCGATGGACCGGCCGAACACCGAGTCGACCGGCGAACTCGGCGCCGGGTTCTCGGTCGACGTCGCGAAGGCGTGGGAGCGCGCCTTCTTCGCCGGCGACCTCCCCGCGACGAGGCGCGTCGCGCTCCGCCTGGCGATCGTCGTCGGCGACGGTCCCGCCACGCGCATGCTTCTCACCCTCGCCCGTACCGGCCTCGGCGGGCCGCAGCACGACGGCTGGGTTCCGCCGCACCGTCGCTATCGCGGCATCGGCGACGAGCCCACCGGCGGCCGGCCGCCCTGGTACCGCACGCGCGGCCGTCAGCGGTTCAGCTGGGTGCACATCGACGACGTGCTCGACGCGATCAGGTTCCTCGTGCGGCGGGACGACATCGCGGGGGTCGTGAACGTCGCGGTGCCCGAGGCATCCGACAACCGGTCGCTCATGCGCTCCCTCCGGAGCGTCGTCGGGATGCCGGTGGGAATCCCCTCGCTCCGCTGGATGCTCGAGATCGCCATGTGGGTCCTCCGCACCGAGCCCGAGCTGATCCTGAAGAGCAGATGGGTCGCGCCCGAGCGACTGGTCGAGGCGGGGTTCCGCTTCTCGCACACCGACCTGCGCGAGGCGCTCGCGTCCGTCGAATGCGAGCGGAGGCTCAGGCGTCCTGCGGCACGGCGGACACGGTCCGCGCGATCGTGAACTGACCGATGACGCGCGTTCCGTCGTAGAGGACCGCCGTCTGACCGGGGGCGACCCCGTCGAAGGGCTCGTCGGGGACGACCGTCACCGAGCCTGCGGCCACCATGGCACGCGCCGGCACCGGGTCGGCGTGTGCCCGGATCTGGACGTGGCACGCGAACGCGCCGTCCTCAGGCGCACGGCCGGCCCAGCTGTGCCGTTCCCCGGAGATCTCCGCCGTCGCGAGCGCCTCCTTGGGGCCGACGACGACGGTGTTCGAGACGGGACGCACCTCGAGGACGAAGCGCGGCTTGCCGTCCGCGGCCGGTACGCCGAGCTGCAGGCCGCGACGCTGACCGACGGTGAAGGCGTGCGCACCCTCGTGGCGGCCCACGACGGCACCGTCGCGGTCGAGCACGTCGCCCTGCTCGGCGCCGACCTTCTCGGCCAGCCAGCCGCGGGTGTCGCCATCGGGGATGAAGCAGATGTCGTGGCTGTCGGGCTTCTGGGCGACGGTCAGGCCGCGCTCGGCGGCCTCAGCGCGGACGACCGCCTTGGACGGGGTCGTGCCGAGCGGGAAGTATGTGTGCGCGAGCTGATCCGCCGTCAGCACACCGAGGACGTAGGACTGGTCCTTCGCCTCATCCGACGCGCGGTGCAGCTCGCGGCCCTCGGGGCCGTCGACCAGGGTCGCGTAGTGGCCCGTGCAGACGGCGTCGAATCCGAGCTCGATCGCGCGCTCGAGGAGAGCCGCGAACTTGATCTTCTCGTTGCACCGCATGCACGGGTTCGGGGTGCGCCCCGCTCGGTACTCGCTGATGAAGTCGTCGATCACGTCGTCTCGGAAACGCTCGGAGAAGTCCCACACGTAGAACGGGATGCCGAGCAGATCCGCCGCGCGCCGCGCGTCGAGGGCGTCCTCGATCGTGCAGCAGCCCCGGCTGCCCGTGCGCAGCGTCCCGCCCGCACGCGAGAGCGCGAGGTGGACGCCGACGACGTCGTGTCCGGCGTCGACGGCTCGGGCCGCGGCAACCGCCGAATCGACCCCACCGCTCATCGCTGCCAGTACGCGCATCGTTCCAGTCTACGAGCGGGCGGCCGCACGGGCGCTGGATGCCGCGGCTCGCCGGTGCGCATCCGGGAGCGCCGCGAGGAACGCGTCGACGTCGTCCGCCGTGCTCGATCGCCCGAGGGTGATCCGCAGGACCGAGCGCGCTTCGCGGTCGCCGTATCCGAGCGCCATGACGACGTGGCTCGGTTCCGCGATCCCGGCCTGACACGCGGACCCCGTGGAGACCTCGACGCCGGAGTGGTCGAGCAGGAACAGCAGGGTCTCGCCCAGCGCGTCGGGGAACAGGACGTGGACGTGGCCCGGCAGCCGCCGGTCCGGCGAGCCCAGCAGGCGCGCCCCGGGGACGACGCGACGGATGCCGTCGGCCAGCCGACCCGCGAGCGCCGTCAGTCGCGGCGACTCGGCGTCCCGCTCAGCCGCTGTGAGCTCGAGGGCGACGGCGAGGGCAGCGGCACCCGCGACGTCGGGGGTGCCGGAGCGGAGACCTCGCTGCTGTCCGCCTCCGTGGAGGACGGCGCCGATCCGGGCGAACCGAGAGACCACGAGTGCCCCCGTACCGACGGGAGCGCCGACCTTGTGACCCGAGACACTGGCGGCGACGAGTCCGTGCGGCGCATTCCCCGTTCCGCGGAGCGCCGCGAAGTCGATCGGTGTGTGGGCGATCGCGCCCACCGCGTCGAGGTGCAGCGGCACGGCGGCATCCGCTGCGGCCGCGGCGAGCCGGGCCACGTCGGACACCGTCCCCACCTCGTTGTTCGCGACGAGCGCCGTCGCGAGGGCCGCACCCGGCAGCACCGCGGCGAAGGCGTCGGCGTCGATCGCCCCCTCCGGGTCCAACGGCACCGGGCGGACCTGCGCCCCCTGGGCTGCGGCGAGCCACTCGACCGTGTCGAGGGTCGCATGGTGCTCGCCGTCGGGCAGGACGATCGCCGAGCGGTCGGGCTCCCGCGCCCACCACAGCCCCTTCACGCCGAGGTTGACGGACTCCGTGCCTCCCGAGGTGAAGACGACCTCGATCGGATCGCAGCCGAGGACCGCCGCGATGCGCTCGCGCGCATCCTCCAGGACTCGGCGTGCGGCTTGCCCCGCACCGTGCACCGAGGACGCGTTCCCGGTCAGCTCCGCCGCAGCGAGCCACGCCTCGCGCGCTTCGGGCCGCAGCGGCGTGGATGCCGCGTGGTCCAGATAGACCCCCATCGCCCTCCGCCTGCCGCTGTCGTCCATCACCTGCTCACTACTGTAGAACGCATGATCTCCGCCCCGGCCGACCCGACCACCGCGGCATCCGTCTCCCCCGCCGCAGACGTCCTCTCGGACACGTACGACCGTCTCGGGATACGTCTGCACGACGGCGTCGCCACCCTGCGCATCTGGTCCGGCGACGCGAGCGCCGTCGAGGTGGTCGTGTTCGACGACGACGACCCCGACTGGATCGTCGAGACTCTGCCGCTCTCGCCCGCGGGCGGCGGCGTCTGGGAGGTGACGACACCCGTGCTCCGCCCGGGCGTGCGATACAGCGTGCGCGTCGACGGACCGCACGGCCCGGGGATGACATTCAATCCCGCGACCCTCCTCATCGACCCGTACGCGCGCGGGCTGGCGGTGCCCGGCATCCATTCCTGGAGATCGGTCGTCGTCGACGAGTGCTTCGACTGGGGTGGCGTGCGCAAGCCCGAGACGCCCCTCGACCGCACCGTCGTCTACGAGGCGCACGTCAAGGGGCTCACCAAGCGGCATCCCGGGGTCCCGGCGGCGCTGCACGGCACGTACGCCGGCATGGCGCACCCGGCGATGATCGAGCACTACCAGCGCCTCGGCGTGACCGCCGTCGAGCTCCTCCCGATCCACGCCTTCGCCAGCGAGCCGCGCCTGCTGCAGCTGGGCTTGACCAACTACTGGGGATACAACTCGGTGGGGTTCTTCGCGCCCCACGCCCCGTATGCGACCGCGGCGGCACAGGCCGAGGGCGCAGGCGCCGTGCTCCGCGAGGTCAAGGGCATGGTCAAGCTGCTCCACCAGGCCGGCATCGAGGTGATCCTCGACGTGGTCTACAACCACACCTCCGAGCAGGGGCTCGGGGAGCCGCGGTCGAGCTTCCGCGGCATCGACAACCGCGCCTACTACCGGCAGGCCGAGGACGGTACCTACATCGACGTGACCGGATGCGGGAACTCCGTCAACACCTCGACGGATGCCGCGGCCCGATTGGTCCTCGACTCCCTCCGCTACTGGGCGAACGAGGTGCAGATCGACGGGTTCCGATTCGATCTGGCGCCGACCCTGGGACGGGATGCCTCGCACACGTTCACCGCTGACCATCCGCTGCTGCGCGCGATCATCGACGACCCCGCGCTCACCGGCGTGAAGAAGATCGCCGAGCCGTGGGACGTCGGCCTGGGCGGATGGCAGACCGGCGGGTTCGGCACGGGGTGGAGCGAGTGGAACGACCGGTACCGCGATCGGGTCCGGAACTTCTGGCTGAGTGACATCGACTACTCGCGGCGCGCGGACGTGACGCCCGTCGGCATCGGCGGGTTCGCCACCCGCCTGGCCGGCTCCGCCAACACGTTCAGCGCCGAGCGGGGACCCCTCGCGAGCGTGAACTTCGTCACCGCGCACGACGGGTTCACCCTGCACGACCTCGTCTCCTACGACGTCAAGCGCAACGACGCCAACGGCGAGCACGGACGCGACGGCGCGGACACCAATCGATCCTTCAACCACGGCTTCGAGGGACCGACCGACGACGAGGCGGTCTTGCGCACGCGGCGGCGGGCCATGCGGAACCTCATGGGCACGCTCCTGTTGTCCGCAGGTGTCCCGATGATCACCGCGGGCGACGAGATCGGCCGGAGCCAAGACGGCAACAACAACGCGTACTGCCACGACTCGGACCTGACCTGGTACGACTGGGACCTGAGCGACTGGCAGGAGGAGCTCCGCGCGCACGTCGAGCTGCTCACGCGCATCCGCCGGGAGAACCCCGCGCTCCGCCCCGTGCGGTTCGCGCATGCCGACAAGACGGTGCCGAGCGCCTCGGTGATCGACTGGTACGACGAGCACGGCCAGACGATGTCGGTGGAGCAGTGGACGGATCCGTCCCACCGGACCCTGCAGTACGACGCCCAGTCGACTCCGGAGCACGAGGCGCAGAACCGCATCCTCCTGGTCGTCCACGGTCGCGAGCGGGGGACGGACATCACGCTGCCCGCGCTGGACGGGGTCACCAGGTTCGTCCCGCTCTGGTCGAGCGTCGACGAACGGCCGTCCGATCACGCGGACGTCCGAACCCCCGGCGAGACGTTCCCCGCGGCGGGGACGTCAATGTACCTGTTCCGGGCCGAGTGATCCAGGGCCGTTTCCGGGTCCGCCCGGCAACGGTAGGTTCGGAACGTGGCCTCACCGATCTCCCCCGCTTCCGTCCGCAGCTCCGCAGAGATCCCCCTTCGCCCGGCGAAGGCGACGAAGAAGGATGCCGGAATCCGCAACGGCCGCATCCCGATCGCCTCACACCGTCCGAGCGTCCCCGGCGGCAAGTTCGCCCCGTCGGCGTTCGTGGGCGAGGCGGTGCCCTTCACGGTCGCCGCGTTCCGTGAAGGACACGACCGGATCGGGGTGCACCTTCGGCTGACGTCGCCCTCCGGAGCTGCCAGTCTGCACCGGCTGCATCCGCTGGACGACGGCTTCGACACCTGGCAGGTGCATGTCGCGCTCCTCGAGCAGGGAGCCTGGCGCTTCCGTTTCGAGACGTTCGCCGATGACTACGCGACGTGGCGGCATGCCGCCGAGGTGAAGATCGCCGCCGGAGTCGACCCGATCCTCATGCGCGAGACGGGTGCTCGCCTGTTCGAACGCGCAGCCGCGGAGAAGACCCGACCGGCAGACGAACGGACCGCCCTCGCGGCCGCCGCCCGCGCGCTCCGGGACGACTCCGTCGATGACGCCGCCGCACTCATCGTCGTCCGCGACCCGGGACTCGCCGACGCCTTCGCCGACCGGCCCGCCGTCTCGCTCCACACCGTCCACGAGGAGAACACGCTCCTCGTGGAGCGCGAGCGCGCGGGTGTGGGCGCCTGGTACGAGTTCTTCCCGCGCTCCGAGGGCGCCGAGCGGATGCCGGACGGCACCGTCCGCAGCGGCACCTTCCGCACAGCGGCGAAGCGCCTTCCCGGCGTCGCGGCCATGGGCTTCGACGTCCTCTACCTCCCCCCGATCCACCCGATCGGCGAAGTGAACCGCAAGGGTCCGAACAACACCCTCGATGCCGGTCCTGGCGACCCGGGTTCCCCCTGGGCCATCGGCTCCGCCGCCGGCGGCCACGACACGGTCCACCCCGACCTCGGCACGCTGGAGGACTTCCGCGCGTTCGTCGACGCGGCCGCCGCCCAGGGGCTGGAGGTCGCGCTCGACCTGGCCCTCCAGGCCGCGCCCGACCACCCGTGGGTCACGGAGCACCCCGAGTGGTTCACGACCCTCCCGGACGGATCCATCGCGTTCGCGGAGAACCCGCCGAAGAAGTACCAGGACATCTACCCGGTCAACTTCGACAACGACCCGGAAGGCATCCGCGCCGAGGTCCTGCGCATCGTCCACCACTGGATCCGCCAGGGCGTACGCATCTTCCGCGTCGACAACCCGCACACCAAGCCGTTGCAGTTCTGGGAGTGGCTCATCCGCACGGTGAACGCGGAGCACCCCGACGTCATCTTCCTCGCCGAGGCCTTCACGCGCCCGATGCCGATGCGCGCGCTGGCTCAGAGCGGCTTCCAGCAGAGCTACTCGTACTTCACCTGGCGCAACACGAAGACCGAGATCGAGGAGTTCTTCGCGTCGATCTCCGATGAGACAGCCGACTTCATGCGGCCGAACCTCTTCGTGAACACCCCCGACATCCTCACCGAATACCTCCAGTTCGGCGGTCGGCCGGCGTACCGCATCCGCGCGGCGCTCGCCGCGACCGCGGGCGCCAGTTACGGCGTCTACGCGGGCTACGAGCTCTACGAGAACGTCGCGCGCCCCGGCTCGGAAGAGAACATCGACAACGAGAAGTACGAGTACAAGTTCCGCGACTGGGAGGCCGCGGAAGCCGCGGGCGACTCGCTCGCGCCGTACCTGCGCCGGCTCAACGAGATCCGACGCGCGCATCCCGCGCTCCGGCAGCTCCGCGGGCTCCACGTGCTCGGGTCCGACGACGATGCGATCGTGGCCTACGCGAAGCACCTGCCGGCTCCCCTGTCACCGACCGGCGAATCCGACACGATCATCGTCGTCGCCAACGTCGACCCGCACTCGGCTCGCGAGACGACGGTCCACGTCGATTCGGAGCTCTGGGGTCTGCCCCGCGGCCACGATTACGACGTCGAGGACCTCGTCACCGGCGCCCGCTGGACCTGGAACGAACACAACTACGTCCGCCTCGACGCGTTCGCCGAACCCGTCCACATCCTCCACGTGAAGGCACGCTCATGACCCGTCCCGACGATTCGATCCTGGATGCCGTCGGTGCCGGCTCCTACCACGCCCCGCATGACGTGCTCGGCCCCCACCAGGAGGGCGACGAGTGGGTGGTGCGTGCGCGCCGTCCCTTCGCGCAGACCGTGACCGCCGTCCTCTCCGACGGCGCCCGCGTCGAGCTCCGACACATCCGCGCGGGCGTCTGGGAGGGCGAGACGACGGTCCAGCCCACCGCCTACGACATCGTCGCCACCTACGAGGGGGCGCCCGACTACCGTGTCGACGACCCCTATCGCCATCTGCCGACGGTCGGTGAGGTCGACCTCCACCTCATCCGCGAAGGACGCCACGAGCAGCTTTGGAAGGTGCTCGGTGCGCACGTGCGCCACTACGACGCGCTGAGCGGCGTGTCGTTCGCCGTCTGGGCTCCCAACGCCCGGGCCGTCCGCGTCGTCGGCGACCTCAACGGGTGGGACGGCACGCAGCACGCCATGCGTTCCCTGGGCTCCACCGGCGTCTGGGAGCTGTTCGTCCCGGGCATCGGGGTGGGATCCGCGTACAAGTTCGAGATCCTCACCGCCGACGGGCAGTGGGTCATGAAGGCCGACCCGATGGCGCGTCGCGCGGAGGTCCCGCCCGCGACGGCATCCGTCGTCACCGAGAGCGAGTACACCTGGTCGGACGACGAGTGGCTCGCCGACCGCGCGAGCGGATCGGTGCACGACCGGCCGATGTCGACGTACGAACTCCACCTCGGGTCCTGGCGTCCGGGACTCGGCTACCGCGAGGCCGCTGACGAACTCGTCGACTACGTCGGCGGGCAGGGCTTCACGCACATCGAGTTCCTGCCGCTCGCCGAGCACCCCTTCGGCGGCTCCTGGGGCTATCAGGTCACCGGCTACTACGCCCCGACGAGCCGCTTCGGTACGCCCGACGAGCTCCGCTACCTCATCGACCGCCTCCACCAGGCGGGCATCGGCGTCATCATGGACTGGGTCCCGGGGCACTTCCCGAAGGATGCGTTCGCTCTCGCCCGCTTCGACGGCGCGCCCCTGTACGAGCACCCGGATCCGCGCCGCGGTGAGCACCGCGACTGGGGCACGTACATCTTCGACTACGGCCGCAACGAGGTGCGGAACTTCCTCGTCGCCAACGCGCTGTACTGGTTCGAGGAGTTCCACGTCGACGGGCTGCGGGTCGACGCCGTCGCCTCGATGCTCTACCTCGACTACTCCCGCGAAGAGGGCGAGTGGGAGCCGAACATCCACGGCGGCCGCGAGAACCTCGAGGCGATGCGTTTCCTGCAGGAGGTCAACGCCACGGCCTACAAGCGCTACCCCGGCATCGCGATGATCGCCGAGGAGTCGACGAGCTTCCCGGGAGTGACCGCGCCGACCAGCCAGGGCGGTCTCGGCTTCGGCTTCAAGTGGAACATGGGCTGGATGAACGACTCGCTCGTCTACATCGGCCGCGACCCGCTGTACCGCGCTCACCACGAGGGTGAACTCTCGTTCTCGTTCGTCTACGCCTTCAGCGAGAACTTCGTCCTGCCGATCAGCCACGACGAGGTCGTGCACGGCAAGGGGTCGCTGTTCACCCGGATGCCGGGCGACCACTGGCAGCAACTCGCCAACATGCGCGCCTTCCTGGCGTACATGTGGGGGCACCCCGGCAAGCAGCTGCTGTTCATGGGCCAGGAGTTCGGGCAGATGTCCGAGTGGTCCGAAGGACGCGGTCTCGACTGGTGGATGCTGGACCAGCCCGCGCACCAGCAGCTGCAGCACTTCGTGTCAGCCCTCAACCACACCTACCGTGCTGAGGCGCCCCTGTGGTCGCGGGACAGCGACGGTGAGGCGTTCTCCAGGGTCTGGCCGCACTCCCCCGACAGCAACGTCCTCGGGTTCGCACGGCGCGACCACGACGGCGGAACGGTCGTGGTGCTGTGCAACTTCGCCGGGTCACCGCGTCACGACGTGCGACTGACGCTGCCCGAAACCGGTGCATGGGCCGAGGTGCTCAACTCCGACGCGGCCGAGTTCGGCGGTTCGGGCGTCGGCAACTTCGGAGGCGTGACGACGGATGCCGACGGCACCGCGCACGTGACTCTGCCGCCGCTGGGCGTCCTCTGGCTCCGCCACCGCCGCGAGGCGTGAGAAACCGCCGCGAGGCGTAAGAAACAGCCGCGAGTCGTGAGAAAGGGGTCCGGGGCTCAGCCCCGGACCCCTTCTCCGTCGTCTCCGGAAGCCGTCAGAACAGCAGACTCGCCAGACGACCGCGCGCCCGGATCACCCGCGCATCGGCGTCTCCGACGACACCGAACAGCTCGAGCAGGCGCTCCCGCACGGGAGCACGCTCCTCGGCGGGAAGAGCCGCGAACAGGTCCAGCAGGCGCGCGAACGCGTCGTCGACGTGACCACCCGCGAGATCGAGGTCTGCGACCGCGAACTGCGCGTCGACGTCGGTCGGCGCTGATGCGGCAGCCGCGCGGGCCTCGGCGAGATCGAGGTGCTGCACGCGGGCGAGCAGGTGGACCTGCGCCAGCCCGGCTTTCGCATCCTCGTCACGGGGATTCTCCGTCAGCGCCTGTTCGTACGCGGTCGCGGCAGCGGCATAGTCGCCGGCCTCGATCGCATCGAACGCCGCCTGATGCAGGGGCGGGAGCGCGGGAGCAGCGTCATCGCCCTCGGCCGGCGGTGCCCCCTCCATCGGAATGGTGCCGGTGACGCCGTGCTGGGCGGCGAGCTGCAGTAGCTGCGTGAACACCTCGCGCACCTGCGCCTCGGGGACCGCACCGGTGAACAGCTGCACCGGCTGCCCCGCGACGAGCGCGACGACGAGCGGGATCGACTGGGCACGGAAGCTCTGGGCGAGCTGGGGATTCGCGTCGACGTCAACCTTCGCGAGCACGAGTCGGCCATCGAGCTCGGTGACGAGCTTTTCGAGCACGGGACTCAGCTGCTTGCACGGACCGCACCATTCGGCCCAGAGGTCGACGACGACGGGAACCGTCTTCGACAACTCGAGCACCTGCCCGAAGTCCGCATCCGTGACGTCGAAGACGAGGCGGGATGCCGGTGCCTGCCCGTCCGGCGAGGGCGCGGTGCCGCCGGCGGGCGCCGGGCCGGCGGGCCGGTTGCGGAGGGACGAAAGGTCGACGGCGCCGCGCAGGACGGCACCGGGGGCGGGGGTACTCACTCTTTCTCAACCACCTTGGCGTCGAGGACGTTGGAACGGGAGGCGAGCAGCTGGATCTTGTCGTTCGACCCCTGCGCGGGGACGAAGAAGTACAGCTGATCGGTGTAACGGGTGCGGAATCCGGTGCTCGATTGCGAGACGCCGGACAGCGCCTTCACGACGACGTTGTCGCCGAGCTTGATCACGGCGTCCTCGTCGGTCGGCACGATCGTCTCATTCTCCGTCACCGTGACCGCGACGATCGCGCCGCTGTCGAGCGTGACGAGTGAGAGTGGCTCGGACGGGCCGGGCTCGGCGAGGAAGGAGACGCGGCCGGTCTTCTCACCGGTCTCGTTGAAGTTCTTCAGGAGCGTCGCGCGGTTCTCCGCCACCAGCGGGCGGAAGGTGTCGCTCTTCTCGTCGAACATGCCGGCGAATTCGCTCTTGGCACCCTTGTCGAGAACGTCCGCATACGCGGCCGCGAGGTCCTTGGGCGGCATGAGGAGGAACGGCGAGTTCGGCTCCACGGCGACGGCGCCCACGTACTTGGCCGCGAGGTTCATGCTGGCGTCGGCCCGGAGACTGGAGATGTAGGCGACCTTGTACTCGGCCCAGGGATTCTCCTGCGTGGCGGTCAACACCGTCCCGACTCCGTCGGCGTCTTCGACGACGGCGAGGAACATGCGGGGCCAGTCGTTCTGGGCCTGCGGGAGGAACGCCGTCATGTCACCGGAGGGGATCGCCGGGAGGGCCTCCGACTTCGGAAGTGCCGTGCGCAGGCGGTAGTTGGTCTCCCGTTCCACGAGGGCGGGGCCTGTCAGCCTGGCCGCCGCCGCCTTCGGGTCGTTGGCCTTGTCGGCGGCTTGCACCTGCTCGGAGATCCTCGTCAGGATCCGTTCGGCCTGCGTCTGGGTGACGGCCGGAGCACCCTGACCTTCCGGGACGATGACCGACGGAGTCGGAGAGGGCGTCGTCCCGGGCTGCAGATCGGGCCATGCCTCGGGCGAGCAGCCGGTCAGAGCGATGCCCCCTGCCACGAGAGCAGAGAGCGCGACCACGCTGCGCCGACGGCCGATCGTCAGGCGCCGCCGGGTGGGGGCTGCGGTGATCACGCCCTTCTCCGCTTCTTCGACCGCGAGGTCGATCGGCTGGGTCTGCGTGAGCGGCAGACCCTTCCGGCGGGGACCGCGGGAGCGCCGTACATGACGGAGAGCGAGGATGTAGAGGACCAACCCCACGACGGCCATTGCGATGCCGCCCGCCAGGAGAGGACCCGCCCAGGGGGTTGTCGCGCCCGTAGGCCAGGAAACACTCATGGCGGAGGGGGCGGCCGCCGAGCCGTCGGAGGCGACCAGGACGCTCATGTCCTCGGGCAGCCGCAGCGTCGTCGCCAGCGAACCGTCCTGCTGGAACTCGTCCAGCCACAGGTCGGATCCGGCGGGAGACGCCGTCGGCGACGCACCTTCGACCGGAGCCGAGGCGGGGACCGTTTTCGACGTCGGTTCGCCGTCCTTCCCGAGGGTCACGTGCACGTACGGCGTCGGTGCGAGCCACGCCGTGACATCCTGGGTCCGCCCGTAGGCGGCAAAGACCTGACCGGTCCCGTCGATGCGAACGGTCTGCGCACCGGGATGACTCGCGAGCACGGCCCCGTCGATCAGAACGTACGGCTCTGCACCATCCGTCGAGATCTTCGCCGTCTCGGTCGTGGGAGCCTCGAGGATCGTGCGCTGTGCGATGCCGGCACCGATCATCACCGTGGCCAGTACGAAGGCGATGATCGCCCACACGAATCTCACGAACCGCCGCCCTCCTCCGACCTGCATCAGGGGGTGCATGGCCGATCGACATTCCAGCCTAGCGAACGGCGCTGGCAAACGCGTGGGAGCGTGTGTCTGCTCATGAGGTCGCTATGAGAGAACTAGGGTGAGTGCAGACCTGGGAAAGGGCCGACGTGAAGATCCAGCATCCGTTCCGTACTGCACTGATCGCCACGCTCGGCGTGGGCGTGGGCATCCTCATCCTGACCGGTGTGCAGACGCTGTCGACGGTGTTCCTCTACATCGGCACGGCATTGTTCCTCGCTCTTGGACTCGACCCCGTCGTCTCCTTCTTCGAGCGCCGCGGCCTCCCGCGCTGGGGAGCCCTGGTGGCGACCTTCGCAGGGCTCCTCGCTATCGCGTCCGCCCTCGTGCTCATCGTCGTGCCCGTCCTCGTGGACCAGATCGCCAAGCTCGTCCAGCAGACTCAGCGCCTCGTGGACAGCGCGATCAACGGCGAGTGGAACCCGATCACGGTCGTCAGCAAGTGGCTGGCCGACACCTTCCCGCTCCTGCAGGTCGACATGGTCCTCAACTACGTGAACGACTGGTGGAACGGACTCGATTTCACCGACATCGGCGCGTCCCTCGGATCCGGCCTGCTGTCCTTCGGCGCGGGGATCGTCGCCTTCGCCACCGGGACGATCATCGTCCTGATCCTCACCATCTACTTCACCGCGTCGATGCGGTCGCTTAAGCGCTCCGTCTACCAACTCGCCCCGGCATCCAAGCGGGAGCGGTTCGTCGACCTCTCCGAGCAGATCACCGCCTCGGTGGGCTACTACGTCATGGGGCAGGTCATCCTCGGTGCCATCAACGGCATCCTGAGCGCCGTCTTCCTCTCGATCATCAAGGCGCCGTTCCCGGCCGTTCTGGCCGTCATCGCCTTCTTCTTCTCTCTGATCCCGCTCGTCGGTACGCTCACCGGATCTGCCATCATCGTGATCGCATGCCTCGGGCTCGCCTCTCCCCTGACCGCGCTCGTGGCGCTCATCTGGTACCTCGTCTACATGCAGGTCGAGGCGTACTTCATCTCGCCGCGCATCATGAGCCGCGCGGTCTCGGTCCCCGGCGCCGTCGTCGTGATCGCGGCGCTGGCGGGCGGTTCGCTCCTCGGCCTGTTGGGCGCCCTCATCGCCATCCCGGTCGCCGCGAGCGTGCTGATCATCTACCGACAGGTCCTGATCCCGCGTCAGAACGAACTCTGATCAGGCGATCCGCCAGCAGGCGGTGTGCCAGTGGCGCCGCGCCGCCAGATCGGCGGCATCCCCCAGCACACCGTCGGCACGCCAGACGACGACGTGCGCCGTTCCCCGCGGCACCGTGCGGCCGCAGCCGGGGCAGGTGTACTCCTTCTGCGCCTGGACGGCCGACACCGGTTGAACGGTCCATTCCACACCGCGTCGCTGCTCGGTCCGCTTCCAGCCGGCCAGCAGGCGATCGAAGGATGCGTCGGAGCCGGTGGGCTTCCGGCGGTGCGAGCGGGGCATCGGCTCAGTACCAGCCCGAACGCTGCGACTTCCCCCACGCGCCGCACGGGGTGCCGTACCGGCCCTGGATGTAGCCGAGTCCCCACGTGATCTGTGTCGCCGGGTTCGTCTGCCAGTCAGAGCCCGCGGACGACATCTTGCGTCCGGGAGTGGCCTGGGCGATCCCGTAGGCACCGCTCGAGGCGTTGTACGCGTTGACGCGCCAGCCCGACTCCTTCTTCCACAACGCGACCAAGCAGGCGAACTCCGAGTCGCCCCAGCCGCGCGCGGTCACCATGTCGTAGGCGATGGCCTGCGCGCTCCCGGGATTCGGGGTCACGAATGGCGGGCTCCACCCGGATGACGAGCCCGAGCCGGACTTCTTCGCGGGGGTGGGAGTGGGCGTCGGAGTGGGGGTCGGCTTGACGTACACCGTGTACTCGCTCGCACGGTCGAGTTCGAGGACCGGGGCCTCGCCGGCGTGATACTGCTGCGCGTCGTGGACCGTGGAGGCGTAGAGCGACATCGGGTCGAGTTCGGTCGCCTCAGCGGTGTTCGGGAACGAGACGAGCGGGACGAGGGATGCCGCCACGAACCCCGCCGTCGCCATCACCGCGAACGCCCCGAGCACACCGCGACGACGCGACCAGCGAGAAGCAGGTGCGACGCGTGCCGAGTGCCGGCCCGACCGCGCGGCGACGCCGGTGCGGGACGGGAGGATCTCGTTGCCGGAAGTCACAGTGCCCCGATCATATCCGCGGCGGGGAACCGCCGCCACGCGGTCATCCGACGGACTGCATCACGTCGACCACCGCATCCAGCACGGCATCCACCTGCGCCTCGTCGTAGCCACGGAGCTGCATACGGAACGCCACCGTGCGCACCTGCTCGATGGTGAGCCCCTCGCCCGCCTCGAGGTACCGCGCGACGCGACCCGCGACGAGGTCGACCTCGTCGACGCGATACCCGAAGCGAAGGGGCGAGACGCGCCGGAACTTGTGGTGGGCGGGGCGGGACAGCCTGTCGAGGATCTCCTGGGCGAGTGCACGGGACGCGCCCACCCACGCGCGCGCGCCGCGCTGCGACATCGCCGCGGCCCGCTCCCGCTGCGCGAACGCATCCTCGATCCGTGCCAAGGCGGCGTCGACGGCCTCGACGGCGTACCCGTCCCGGACGATCGGGAAAGCCGCGCTCCGGATGTCCTCGGACGTCACCGTCGTGCCCTCGGTCTCGAACGCCGCGCGGGTCGACGAGAGGAACTCGTCGACGGGCTGACGCGCGTAGCCCTTGCGACGGCCGGAGGCGGGGAAGGCAGCGGGCGAAGTCAGTTCGGTCATGTCAGTGCGCTCAACGGATTCAGGAGGATGTACAGGGCGAGGCCGGGGACGAGCGACGGGAGGATCGAATCGAGGCGGTCCAGCACTCCCCCGTGGCCGGGGAGGAACGAGCTCATGTCCTTGATGCCGAGGTCGCGCTTGATGAGGGACTCGCCGAGGTCGCCCACCGTCGCGGAGACGAGGATGGCGAGTCCGAGGATGAGGCCGGCCCAGAGCGGGATCTGCAGCATCAGGACACCGAGCAGCCCGCCGGCGACGAGGCTCGCGACGACGGCGCCGCCGAACCCCTCCCAGGTCTTGTTCGGGCTGATCCGAGGGGCCATCGGGTGCCGACCGAGCGCGACTCCGCTGGCGTACGCACCCGTGTCCACCGCCACGGCGATGACGAGCACGGCGAGCAACCACAGCTCGCCGTGATCCTGACGCAGGATCACCAGTGCGAGGCTGCCGTGGAACACGACGTACACCTGGATCAGACCGCTGGCGAGGACGTCGCTGACCACATCGCCGTACCGCCGCCCGTCATGAGCCGCCATCTGGGCGACGAGACGCCACACGACGACGAGGACGACGGCGGCGAAGATGACGAACCACTGCGTCAGGTAGCCCACGAACGCTGCGCCGAGGACCAGGACACCGCCCGACAGCTGGGCGGCGAGGTCGATCCGACGCCCCGCGGCCTGGAGAGCGCGGGTGAACTCGAGCGCTCCCATGAGGCACAGCGGCACCGCGAAGGCGATGAACGCCCACTTCCAGAACAGCAGCGACCCCAGCACCACCGCACCGATCGCAAGACCGATTAGGGTGGCGACGAGGAGATTGCGCCCGGAGCGCGCGTTCAGACGCTCGTTGGCCTCTTCGAACTCGACACGGGCACGTTCGATCTGGCTCTCGAACTCGCTGCGCGCCGCACGCACGTGAGCTTGGAACGACGACGAGTCCGCTGTGGCATCCCCGCCACGGCGCGAGTCGGATCGGCTCGGGGAGGCGTCCGGTCCGGGCGCCTTCCCCGATGCGTCTTCGGACATGACGATCTCAGACCTCGAGGAGTTCTGCCTCTTTGCGCTTCAACGCCTCGTCGATCAGGTCGACGTGCGTCTTGGTCACCGCGTCGAGCTCCTTCTCGGCACGAGCGAGGTCGTCGTCGCTCACTTCGCCCTTGAGGGCGTCGAGCTCGTCCTTCGACTTGCGACGGATGCCGCGGACATGCACCTTCGCGTCCTCCGCCTTGGTCTTGACGAGCTTGACGTACTCCTTGCGGCGGTCAGCCGTCAGCTCGGGCATCGTGACGCGGACGACGTTGCCGTCGTTCGACGGATTCGCGCCGAGGTTGGGCATGTCGCGGACGGCCTGCTCGATGCCCTTCAGCGCGGACTTGTCGTACGGGGTGATGACGAGCGTGCGAGCCTCGAGCGCGTTGAGCGATGCGAGCTGCGCCAGCGGGGTCGGGGTGCCGTAGTACTCGACCATGACCTTCTGGAACAGCTGCGGGTTCGCGCGCCCGGTGCGGACGGTCGAGAAGTCCTCTTTCGCGGCCTCGACGGCGCGGTCCATGCGGGTCTTCGTGTCGGCCAGGATCTCGGCGATCACGGTCTCTCCATTCGTCGGTACGTCCTGTTGAGTCTAGTCGTCGGCCGGGGTGGACCTCAGACGCTGACGAGCGTGCCGATCGATTCTCCGAGGAGTGCACGGGTGACGTTGCCGGCCGGCTCCATACCGAACACGCGCATGTCCATGCCGTTGTCCATGCACAGGCTGAACGCCGTTGAATCGACGACTTTGAGGCCACGCTGCAGAGCGTCGCGATAGGTGATCGTGTCGAGCTTCTGCGCCGAGGCATCCGTCTTCGGGTCGGCGGTGTAGACGCCGTCGACGCCGTTCTTGGCGACGAGGACCTCGACCGCTCCGATCTCGAGGGCGCGCTGCGCGGCCACCGTGTCGGTCGAGAAGTACGGAAGTCCGGCGCCGGCGCCGAAGATGACGACGCGGCCCTTCTCGAGGTGACGCTCGGCGCGGCGCGGGATGTAGGGCTCGGCGACCTGTGTCATGGAGATCGCGGACTGCACGCGTGTGGCGGCGCCGGCCTGCTCGAGGAAGTCCTGAAGGGCGAGCGCGTTCATCACCGTGCCCAGCATGCCCATGTAGTCGGCGCGGCCGCGGTCCATGCCGCGCTGGCTCAGCTCAGCGCCGCGGAAGAAGTTCCCGCCGCCGACGACGACGGCGACCTCCACGCGGTCGACGGCCGCCGCGATCTCTCGGGCGATCTGGCTGACCACGTCGGGGTTGACGCCGAGCTGGCCGGCACCGAACGCTTCGCCGGAAAGTTTCAGAAGGACGCGACGGCGTCCGGTGTTCTCATCGATCACGCGGGGATCCTCTCGTCTAGGGGGAGACTATCGAACGGCACGGAAAAGGGGTCCGCATCTTCCGATGCGAACCCCTCGTCCATCTGCTTACGCGCCGACCTTGAAGCGGGCGAAGCCGGTGATCGTGATCCCGGCGTCGGCCGCGACCTTGGCGACGGACAGCTTGTTGTCCTTCGCGTAGTCCTGGTCGAGCAGGGCGACCTGCTTGAAGAACGCGTTCACGCGACCCTCGACGATCTTCGGAAGGGCGGCCTCGGGCTTGCCCTCGTTGCGGGAGATCTCGGTGACGATCTCACGCTCCTTCTCGACGTCGGACTCGGGGACCTCGTCGCGCGAGAGGTACGTCGGGTTGGCGAACGAGACGTGCTGCGCGATCGAGCGAGCGGTCTCGGCGTCGTCACCCGAGTAGGCGACGACGACGCCGACCTGCGGGGGCAGGTCCTTGCTCGTCTTGTGCAGGTAGACCTGGAACGCGTCACCGGACAGGGTGCGGACGCGGCGCAGCTCGACCTTCTCGCCGATGATCGCGGCCTCGTCGGAGATGAGGTCGGCGACCGTCTTGCCACCGGCGTCGGCGGCGAGAGCAGCCTCGGCCGAGTCGGCACCGGCTGCAGCAGCCGCGTCGAGGACCTTCTCGGAGAGCGCGATGAAACGCTCGTTCTTCGCGACGAAGTCGGTCTCGGTGTTCAGCTCGATGAGCGTGACCTTGCCGTCCTGCTCGCGCGCGGCGATCAGGCCCTCGCTCGTGGAGCGGTCGGCACGCTTCGCGTTGCCCTTCGCGCCCTTGAGGCGGAGGATCTCGACGGCCTTCTCGAGGTCGCCCTCGGCCTCCTCGAGCGCCTTCTTCGTGTCGACCATTCCCGTGCCGAGCTGCTCGCGCAGCGCCTTGATGTCGGCGATGGTGAAGTTTGCCATGGGTGGCGGCTCCTCAGTAGTTGGGTGGTTGTATCCGGACGTCGGCGCCCCGCGGGTGGCGGGGCGCCGACGGGAAGATCACTCGGCGGACTTGGCCTCGGCGGGAGCCTCGGTCGCCTCGGCGGCCGGAGCCTCCTCGGCGGCCGGAGCCTCCTCGGCAGCGGGAGCGGACTCCTCCGCAGCCGGAGCGTCGGCCTGCTCGGCGGGAGCGGACTCGAGGAGCTCGCGCTCCCAGTCGGCCAGCGGCTCGGCCTCGGCCGACTCATCGGTCGGGTTGTGGCGCTGGATGAGACCCTCGGCGGCGGCGTCGGCGATGATACGCGTCAGCAGGCTGACCGAGCGGATCGCGTCATCGTTGCCCGGGATCGGGAACTGGAACTCGTCCGGGTCGGCGTTCGTGTCGAGGATGCCGATCACGGGGATGCCGAGCTTCTGCGCTTCGCTGACCGCGAGGTGCTCGCGCTTCGCGTCGACGATCCAGATGGCCGACGGCGTCTTGGTCAGGTTGCGGATACCGCCGAGCGACTTGTGCAGCTTGTCGAGCTCGCGCTTCTTGAGAAGCAGCTCCTTCTTCGTGAAGCCGCTCTCCGACGGGTTGTCGAAGTTGAGCTCCTCGAGCTCCTTCATGCGAGCGAGGCGCTTGGAGACCGTCGAGAAGTTGGTGAGGAGGCCACCGAGCCAGCGCTGGTTGACGAAGGGCTGGCCGACGCGCGTCGCCTGCTCGGCGATGATCTCCTGCGCCTGCTTCTTGGTGCCGACGAAAAGGACGGTGCCGCCGTGGGCAACGGTCTCGCGGACGTACTCGTACGCCTTGTCGATGTAGCCGAGCGACTGCTGCAGGTCGATGATGTGGATGCCGCTGCGCTCGGTGAGGATGAAGCGCTTGACTTTCGGGTTCCACCGGCGGGTCTGGTGTCCGAAGTGGACGCCGCTGTCGAGCAGCTGGCGAATGGTGACGACGGCCATGGCCGTTCTCCTGTTCTGTGTGGTTGATCGCGCCGGACCGTTGGTCGCGACGAGCCTGGTGCCCGGCACGCACCCGCTCCCGGAGGAGACCGTTGGGTGGGATGCCGCGATGTCGATCGACGTGGTCGGATCGAGCCGCTCAGGGCACGCGTAGTCACCCCGACGAGCGAGGTGCCCCATCAGCATAGCAAGAACGGGGCTTCTCCCCCGCGCCGCGGAACGACGGATCATCCCCCGCATGGCGAACCCGTCGTCGCGCTGTTGTCGCACCCGTCGACGATCAGGGGATGCACCGCATCCTTCGCTCCCCCGCGTCGACCGCGGCTCTCGCCCTTCTGCTCGCTCTGGCGCCCTGGGGTGCGGCTGCCGCGGAGGACCCGCCGCCCTCCTGGCGGCTACCGGTGAGCGGAGCCCGTGTCCTCGTTCCTTTCGAGGCGCCCGCGCACGACTACGGACCCGGGCATCGGGGCATCGACATCGGGCCCGCCGACGACGTGGTCGCGGCGCCCGCGGGCGGGGTCGTGGCGTTCGCCGGCACCGTCGTCGATCGCGGGGTGGTGAGCATCGATCACGGGGGCGGATGGGTCACGAGCGTCGAGCCCGTGACGCCGACCGTCGCCCCCGGTGATGTCGTGCGGGCCGGCGACCCCATCGGCCGGATCTCCGAGGGCGGTCATGCAGGGCCGGGCTCCCTCCACGTCGGCGTGCGGCACGACGGCGAGTACGTGAACCCCCTCGCGCTGATGGGTCGCGTCCCACGGGCCGTGCTGCTGCCCTGCTGCTGAGCGCCCTAGGCGCGCGGGTGGGCCAGCCGGTAGGCCGCGGACAGTCGTTCGGTGGATACGTGCGTGTAGATCTGCGTCGTCCCGAGGCTCGCGTGCCCGAGGAGTTCCTGCACCGCGCGGAGGTCGGCACCGCCGTCGAGCAGGTGCGTGGCAGCCGAGTGGCGGAGGGCGTGGGGGCCGACGGCATCCGCTCCCACGACGGGGCCGACGATGCGGCGGACGACGTCGTACGCGGTGCGCACGCCCAGGCGGCCGCCGCGCGCGCCGAGGAAGAGCGCGGATGCCTCCGTACCGGCGAGGAGGGCGGGGCGTCCACGGACGATCCAGGCGTCGAGCGCGAGAGCTGCGGGCGCCCCGTAGGGCACGACGCGTTCCTTGCCCCCTTTCCCGAACACCCGGACCGTCGCCGCTCCGCGGTCGAGTGAGTCGAGATCGAGGCCGCAGGCCTCGGACACCCGCAGGGCCGACCCGTAGAGGAGTTCGACGAGCGCGGCATCGCGGAGGACGATCGGGTCCCCCGCGGCGTCAGCTTCGACGCGCAGGTCGTCGAGGGCGTGCTGAAGCGACGACGACGACGCGACGGCGGGGAGGGTGCGGCCGCGCTTGGGGGTCACGAGCCGCAGGGTCGGGTCGTCCTCGCGCAATCGCTCCCCCGCCGCCCACGCGAAGAAGCCGCGCACGGATGCGGTGCGCCGAGCAAGGCTCGCCCGCGCAGTGCCGCGCTGGGTCGCCGCCCACAGCCACTCCCGCAGGTCTTCCACGTCGATGCGATCGAGCTCGGGGTCGCCCAGAAAAACGGCGAGGTCCGCGAGGTCGGAGCGATACGCCCGCACCGTGGCGGCGGAGAGCCGGCGCACGCGTTCCGCGTGCTCCGTGTAGAGCAGGACCGCCGCCGACATACGCACCTTCCCAGGATGCCGCGCGATGACCGTGTCGGCGGGAGGCGTGCCGATGCGCGGCGGAGGCGCCGCCTCATCCCGGGGACGCTGAACGCCGCCATCCGTCCGGACCGCGCCGAGCCCGCCCCTCGAGCTCGAGCACCGCGAGGAGCCCTCGGGCCTCTTCGGGCGCGAATCCCGCCCGGAGCGCGACATCCTCCGGCGTCCTCGGACTCCGGAAGCTCAGGGCGTCAAGGACGCGCGTCCGATCGTCCGTCCTGTCCGGCGACGTCGATCCGGATGTCTCCGCGCCGCCGTACAGTTCCGCGGCATCGTCCGCCGACGTGATGCAGCGCGCGTCGTACTCCCGCAGCAACCGGTGACATCCCGCCGACGCCGCGCTCGTGACCGGTCCCGGGACGGCCCCGAGCGGTCGGCCCAGCGCTGCTGCATGACCTGCGGTGTTGAGCGACCCGCTGCGCCAGCCCGCCTCCACCACGACGGTCGCGCGGCCGAGCGCAGCGATCAGCCGGTTGCGTTGGAGGAACCGCCACTTCGTCGGCGCCGTCCCGCACGGGACCTCGGCAACGACGACCCCGGGACCCCCGGCGATGCGCCCCAGCAGATCGGCGTGACCGGCTGGATATGCGCGGTCGACGCCCCCTGCGAGCACGGCGACGGTGACTCCGCCCGCTGCGAGGCACGCGCGATGCGCCATGCCGTCGATGCCGTACGCGCCCCCCGACACGATCGACGCGCCCCGGTGGGACAGTTGCGTGGCGAGCTCAGCGGTGACGTGCTCCCCGTAGGCGGTCGCCGCACGGGCTCCGACGAGGGCGAGGGCGGAACCGTCTCGGCGCAACGCCTCCGCGTCGCCCCGGGTCCAGAGTGCATGAGGCGAGTGGATGCCGAGATCCTCCACCGCCGCGGGCCATTTGGCGCTTCCCGGCACGATGAGCGACGCGCGGACGCGCCTCGCGCGGTCGAAGGCGTCGTCGACGGTCGCCCAGCGCGTACGCCAGCGTCGTCGCCCGGCGTCGACGGCCGCGTTCCCGGTGTCGGCGTCCCTGACGGCGACATCCAGTGCCTCGACCGCCCCCATCTCCGAGATGAGAGCGCCGGCCACACCGTCGCCGGGCTCGGTGAGACACGACCACACTGCGGCGGCGTGATGCCGGGCGACGGCCTGCGCGTCCTCGAGTATCGCGGCGGGCACGAGGCCCGCCAGGCGACCGCGCCAGGCAGTGAGGTCGGAGCTCATCGCGGCGACGCTCCTCTCTTGAGGTACAGCGCACCGCCGATGTCCGCAGCATTCGGACGGCTCCGACCGGAGAGGTCGGCGAGCGTCCACGCCACTCGGAGGACTCGGTCGTAACCCCGCAGTGTGAGGGAGCCACGGTGCAGCGCGTCGTCAAGCGGGCGCGTGATCGACGGCTCGGGGCGAAGCGGTCCGGATCGGAGCCACGTTCCCTCCACCTCGCTGTTGGTGCGCCAGGGGGTGTCTGACAGACGGTGCCGTGCGCGGTCGCGTGCACCCGAGACTCGCTCGCGCGCCTCGTCCGTCGACATCCCTGCGACCACGCTCTGCGTCGCGGACACGCGCTGCAACCCCAGTTCGATGTCGATCCGGTCGATGAGGGGGCCTGACAGTCTGCCGAGGTAGCGCCGGATGGCGAGCGAAGGGCAGGAGCAGGCACCTCCCGGGACGCCGTAGTTGCCGCAGGGACACGGGTTCGTCGCCACCACGAGTTGGAGCCGCGCGGGCAGAACCGCACGGAAGCCGACCCGGTGGATCTCGATGCGGCCCGACTCGAGGGGCTGGCGGAGGGCGTCCAACGCATGCCCGCTGAACTCTCCCGCCTCGTCGAGGAACAGGACTCCCCCACTCGCTCGAGCGATCGCCCCCGGCTGCAGGATCCGACTCCCCCCGCCGACGAGAGCAACGGCCGACGCGGTGTGGTGAGGCGCTTCGAACGGCGGTCGACGACGAAGCGTCGTGACGGGCAGACCTGCGAGCGAGCGGATCGACGCCACTTGCAGGGCCGTCTCGTCGTCGAGGTCGGGCAGGAGGCCTGGCAGACGCTTGGCCAACATCGTCTTCCCCGCCCCCGGCGGGCCGCTCATCAGCAGGTGATGGCCACCGGCCGCGGCGACGATGAGGGCTTCGACGGCGTCGCGCTGGCCGATCACGTCAGCCAGATCGGGCGTCGCCACCTCATCGGTCTCGACGTCGCCCGGGCCTGCGACCGGCTCGGTCTCGACGTCGGGCACGTCCAGTCCGTGCGCCCGAGCGACATCGCGCAGGCTGACGGCGCCTCGCACTTCGATCCCCTCCACGAGCGCCGCCTCGGCGAGGTTGCCGTGGGGGACGATGACCCGGCGGAAGCCGGCCCGTGCGGCCGCCAGGACGGCCGGGAGGATCCCCGAGACGGGGCGCAGCCTGCCGTCGAGACCCAGTTCGCCCAAGTGGACCGTCTCGGCGAGCGACTGCCGATCCAGCGGGGCCTCGGTCGCCACTGCCGCGATGGCCACGGCGACGTCCAACGCCGAACCCCGTTTGGGAAGGTTCGCGGGCGACAGGTTCACCGTCACATGGCGACGAGGGAGCGCGAGGTCGCTGTTGGCGCAGGCGTTGTGGACCCGCTGCTGCGCTTCGCCGAGCGCCTTGTCCGCCAGACCGATGATGGAGAAGCCGGGGATCTGGTTCGAGAGGTCCGCTTCGACCTCCACGATATCTCCCACCAACCCGGTGAGGACGACGGACCACGTACGGCAGAGGCTCATCGGAGGTCCTCCAGGTGCTCCACGACCGCCGATTCGGGATCGGGGCCCGTGACGCCGATCACATCGAGCCGCAGTCGCCTCCCCCGAGCTGCGTCAGGGTGCGCGACGACCCAGGCGGCGCCCAGGCGCCAAAGGCGATCCCGCTTCCTCGCATCCACGGCGGCGAAGGGATGGCCGAACCATTCGCCGCGTCGCGTCTTCACCTCGACGACGACGAGGTCCCTTCCGCAGGCGGCGACGATGTCGATCTCGCCGCTGCGGCTTCGCCAGTTCCTATCGAGGATGCGGTAGCCGAGGGTGCGAAGGTGCCTCTCGGCACGCTCTTCGCCCGCTCGGCCGAGGTCGTCTTTCGCTGCCATTCCCCCACTGTCGAGGGCGCGCGGTGCGATTCCCGCCGCTACTGCCGGACCCGTGGAGCCACGCGACCGAACCCGACCTGGGGAGGAGGCTCAGCCGTCGAGCGAGAGCTCTTCAGGGAGCTGGAAGTCCCGACGCTGCAGTTCCTCCACGTTGACATCCTTGAAGGTGAGGACGCGGACCGACTTGACGAAGCGATCGGCGCGGTAGATGTCCCACACCCAGACGTCGGTCATCGAGATCTCGAAGTAGAAGTCGTGCTCGGTGTCCCGGCGGACCACGTTCACATCGTTGGCGAGGTAGAACCGTCGCTCGGTCTCGATCACGTATTGGAACTGACCGACGACGTCGCGGTACTCCTTGTACAGAGCCAGTTCCAGCTCGCGGTCGTAGTCCTCGAAGACTTCGTCATCCATGGTGATTCCATCCTAGGCGGGCGCTCGGCGCGCGCGGACCTAGAACAGCGTCGGCGCCGATGCGATGGCCCACGACGCTCGATGATGCACGCTCAGACCGTGGGTCTCGATGGCTGCGCGATGCTCTGCGCTCGCGTAACCCTTGTTCCGCGACCAGCCGTAGACTGGGGCGTCTCCGTCGAGTCCGCTCATGTACTCGTCGCGTGAGACCTTCGCGATGACGGATGCCGCCGATGCCGACGCGCAGTCCCGGTCCGCTTTGATGACGGGCCGGACACCGCGACCCACCGCGGAGACGGGGGTGATGTAGTCGTGGTTGCCGTCGAGGATCACCAGGGCGTCGTCGATGTCGACCCCCTGGGCACCCAGTCCTTCGATCGCCCTCACCGCGGCGAGGCCGAGCGCCCGGATGATGCCGACGTCGTCCACCTCGGCCGCCGACGCCCACCCGACGGCGTGCGCGGGAACCCATGCGCGCGCCCGCTCGGCGATGCCCGCGCGTCGGGGTTCGACGATGAGCTTGGAGTCACGGAGCCCCTCCGGTATCCGGCGGCGGCTGAAGGCGGCATCCGCTGCCACCGCCCCGACGGCGACCGGTCCTGCCAGCGCGCCCCGACCGACCTCGTCGCACGCGATGACGAGCGAGTGTTCTTTCAGCAGGCGGCGCTCCAAGGTCAGCGTCGGCGCGACCGCCGCCATCACGGCGCCGGGACCCCTCTGAACACCTCGTGGTGGAAGTCGAGCGTCCCGAACCGGTCGAACGGCCAGGTGATGAGGAATGCCCGCCCCACGATGTTGTCGATCGGGACGAAGCCGTGACCGGGCTGATCCTGCTGGTATCGGGAGTCCTGGGAGTTGTCGCGGTTGTCGCCGAGAACCCAGACGGAGCCCTCGGGGACCGTGACGTCGTAGTCGAACTCCTCGGGAGCGGACTGCGAGGGGCCGAGATCGAGGTACGGGGTCTCGTCGATCGGCACGCCGTTGACCGTGACCTGCCCCAGTGCGTTGCAGCAGATCACGTGATCGCCGGGTAGGCCGATGATGCGCTTGATCAGGTGATCCTCGCTGTCGGACGCCGTCAGGCCCACGAGGGATCCCAGCCAGTCCAGCGCAGCCGTCAGCGGGGGCTGCTCGGGCTCGTAGGTCGTCGGAAGCCACCCGCCCGGGTCGCGGAAGACCACGACGTCGCCGCGCTCGTACGCACCGAAGCGGGGCGTCAGCTCATCGACGAGGATCCGGTCGCCCTTCAGCAGCGTTCGCTCCATCGAGCCCGACGGGATGTAGAACGACCGCACGAGGAACGTCTTCACCAGGAAGGAGACGAGCACCGCGACCAGCAGGATCACGAGGAGGTCGCGGATGAAAGGCCACGGTCCGCGACGGGGACGCGTGTCGCTGTCGACGGCGGGCGACGAGGAGTCGGTGGTCATGCTGTCCTTCACCGGCGCCGGGGTTCGGCGACCATCCACCAGCGTCGCACATGACGGCTGGACCGGGCATCGAAACACCCGGGAACGACGGATGCCCCGGGACAGTGTCCCGGGGCATCCGTGGAAAAGCGCTCAGCGGTCGCGCTTCTCCTTGATCTTCGCCTTCTTGCCGCGCAGCTCGCGCAGGTAGTACAGCTTCGCGCGACGCACGTCACCGCGGGTGACGACCTCGATGTGGTCGATCACGGGGCTGTGCACCGGGAAGGTACGCTCGACGCCCACCTGGAAGCTGATCTTGCGAACGGTGAACGTCTCGCGGACGCCGTCACCCGAGCGACCGATGACGACACCCTGGAACACCTGGATGCGCGAGCGGTTGCCTTCGGTGATGTTGACGTGGACCTTCACGTTGTCGCCGGCGTTGAAGACGGGGATGTCGGACCGCAGCGAGGCTGCGTCGACGGAGTCGAGGATCTGCATGATCGTCACTTCCTGCGACCGCCCCAGGTCGACCGCGAGAGTTAGAGGAGAAAGGATGCGGTGCCCTGTCGGCGCCGATGCGGCTCCGAACTCCCCCGAGGCAGAGGTCTGTCAGGGCACAAGCGTCCATTCTGCCATGGATGCCGACCCCCTCCAAACGCGCCCGGATCAGACGAGGGGGTCGCGCTTCTCCTCGAGGACGACCACCGAAGGATCGCGACGTCCTGCCGTGGCCGGGGCCGTGTAGCGACGGAGGATCACCGAGGGGCGGGCCTCCTGGAACAGCTGCCGGAGCGAGGACCAGAAGACGGCGAGATACACGACGGTCGCTGCGATCAGGAGCGGCCAGAACCACGTCTGATTGAACAAGCCCACCGCGATCGTCAGGACGTGCCAGAGGCCGACGCCGGCGGCATCCCACCATGACACCGTCCGCGTGTGCCGGACGGTCCCTCGGGAGCGGATGAGGAGGGTCAGGATGAGCTGACCGACGAGTACGGACGGGATCGCGATCACGAGGACCCAGGCGAGCGCCCACCCACCGGCGTCCGAGACGATCCAGCCCACCAGGAGCCAGAGCGGCAGGATGGCCGCGCTCGGGAGGAGCCAGAAGAAGAATCCACGACGCAGGGGCATCCTCCGATGCTACGCCGACGAGGACCGACCGGCCTCTGCGGGTTCCGGCTACTCGGGCAGGAGGTCGGGGCGACGCGTCCTGGTGCGCTCGACCTGCTGGTCGCGACGCCACTGCGCGACACGTCCGTGGTGACCGCTCAGCAGGACGTCGGGAACCTCGTATCCTCGCCACGACGCGGGCTTCGTGTACGAGGGGTATTCGAGCAGCCCGTCCTCGTGCGACTCCTCGACGAGGCTCTCGGGATTGCCGACAACGCCCGGGACGAGTCGCCCCACGGCTTCGATCATCGCCATCGCCGCGACTTCACCGCCGTTCAGCACGTAGTCTCCGAGGCTCACCAGGCGCACGCGGCCGATGGTCGCGGCGTACGAGAAGACGCGCTCGTCGATACCCTCGTACCGTCCGCAGCCGAAGACGATGTGCGGCTCGTGGCTCCACTCGCGGGCGAGGGACTGCGTGAACCGTTCCCCCGCAGGCGAGGGGAAGACGAAGAGCGGTCCGGATGCCGCATCCTCGGCGTCGTGACCTGCGGCGGCGATCTCATCCAGCGCCAGCGCCCAGGGTTCGGGCTTCATCACCATCCCGGCGCCACCGCCGTAGGGCGTGTCGTCGACGGTACGGTGACGATCGGTCGCGTGCTCGCGAAGATCGTGGACGCGGATGTCGAGGAGGCCGGCTCCGCGCGCTCGACCGAGCAGCGAGACCTCCAGGACGTCGAAGAACGCGGGGAAGATCGTGACGACGTCGATGCGCACGTCAGGCTCCGCGGACGTCCTCATCGGCGACCTCGTCCGAGGATCCCTCGGAGTGGTCGTCATCGGCGGGAAGCTCTTCGAACAAGCCTGGCGGCGGGGTGACGATCAGCCGGCCGGCAGCCATGTCCACCTCGGGAACGATGGCCTTCACGAAGGGGACGAGAACCTCGCGGTCGCCGTCCTGGGTCAGCTGGACTCCGAGGAGATCCTGGGCCGGGAAGTGGTCGACACGGACCACTTTGCCGACGACATCGCCGTCGCGCACGACGTCGAGCCCGACGAGCTGGTGGTCGTACCAGGCGTCGTCTTCGACGACTGGAGCGGAGGCATCCTGCTCGATCCAGAGGATCGCCCGCACGAGGGACTCGGCCGCGCTGCGGTCGTCGATCCCCTCGAGGAAGACGACGGGGTGCGAGTTCATCCATTTGAACTCGCGGACGGTCACGGTCCTGCCGTGCCAGGGCGAGGACTCCGGGACCTGCAACGTGAAGACGGCACCGGTGACGAAACGCCCGTCCGGGTCATCCGTGTAGAGCTCGAGCTTGAGGGCGCCCTTGAGGCCGTGCGCCTTGACCAGGCGTCCGACACGCAACTGCGTCCGGGCCGACTTCGCCGACATCTCAGTCGTCCGCAACGTCGACGCGGACGCGCGAGCCGTCGGCCAGCGCGGAGATGAGGGTGCGCAGGGCTTTCGCCGTGCGTCCGCCGCGCCCGATCACACGACCCCGGTCATCGGGGTGCACACGCACTTCGAGCACCTCGCCGCGAGGCGAGGAGCTGGAGGCGATGGTGACGTCATCCGGGTGATCGACGATCCCCTTGACGATGTGTTCGAGCGCGGCGGCCAGCAAGGTCTTACTCGGACTCGGTCGCGTCGGCGGCCTCGGCGTCGGCGGCGGGCGCCTCGGCCTTCTTCTCGGCCTTCGGCTTGACGACCGACTTCTTCGACGAGTCGAGCTCGAAGGGAGCCTTCGGCTCGGCGGTCTTCACGGTCGAGACCGCGTCCTTGTCGCCCTTGAACTTGCCCCAGTCGCCCGTGAGCTTGAGGATGGCGGCGACCTGCTCGGTCGGCTGTGCGCCGACGGAGAGCCAGTACTGCGCGCGCTCCGAGTCGACCTCGATGAACGAGGGCTGCTCGGTGGGGTGGTACTTGCCGATCTCCTCGATCACGCGACCGTCGCGCTTGGTGCGCGAGTCGGCGACGACGATGCGGTAGTACGGCGCACGGATCTTGCCCATGCGCTTCAGACGGATCTTGACAGCCACAATTCTCCTGAATGGTGTTGCGAATGATGATGAACGTCGCCTGGAGCGTGGGGTGCACACCCGGCGGGAGCTCTGCGGTGGACCTCCGAGCCGGATAGAGGGTCGGGCAAGGCGGTCCAACCGTCCATTCTGCCAGATGGAGAGGGATGCCGCGAACCGCCGGATCGGCGTGCCACACTGGGCCGATGACGGTGACCTTCGCCACATCCGCCCGTTCGTCCGTCGGTATCGAATGGGAGATCATGTTGGCCGACAGGTCGACCGGTGATCTCGTGCCGGCGGCCCTCGGCATCCTCGACCAGGTCGAGGAGCAGACGCGGCACGAGCGTCACACGGTCACGGGCGAGCTCCTGACGAACACCATCGAGGTGACGAGCGGCGTCGGCGACACCGTCGCGGCGGCGGTGGACGACATCGGGGATGCGATCGATCTCGTCCGCACGGTCACCGATCCCCTGGGCGTCGAGCTCCTCTGCGCCGGCAGCCACCCGTTCGCACGCTGGTACGACCAGCAGGTCACGGACAAGACGCGCTACCACAAGCTCATCGAGCGGACCCAGTGGTGGGGGCGCAACATGATGATCTGGGGCATCCACGTCCACGTCGGGGTGGAGGACGTGTCGAAGGTCTTCCCCATGATCAACGCGCTCTCGGCGTATCTCCCCCACCTCCAGGCGCTGTCCGCCTCGAGTCCGTTCTGGGCCGGCGACCGCACGGGGTACGCGTCCAACCGCGCCCTCGTCTTCCAGCAGCTCCCGACGGCGGGGCTCCCCTGGCCGCTGGAGTCGTGGGCCGAGTACGAGGCCTACCTGGGCGACATGGAGCGCACGGGGGTCATGGCCGATGCGACCGAGGTGCGGTGGGACATCCGACCGGCACCACGGTGGGGCACCATCGAGATCCGCGCGTGCGACGGCATGTCCACGCTCCCCGAACTCGCGGCGGTCGCCGCCCTCGTGCAGGTCCTCGCCGAGCACTTCTCGCGGATGCTCGACGAGGGGCGGGCCCTCCCGACGATCCAGCCGTGGTTCGTCCGCGAGAACAAGTGGCGGGCCGCACGCTACGGACTGCAGGCCGACGTCATCGTCGACCGCGAGGGGCGGCAACGACCCGTCGCCGACCATCTCCGCGAGATCGTCGACTCGCTCTCGCCCATCGCCGCGGAGCTCCACTGCGCGAAGGAATTCGCCGGCGTCGCCCAGATCCTCGACCAGGGTGCCAGCTACGAGCGACAGATCCGAGTCGCGGATGCCGCCGACGGCGACCTGCGCGAGGTCGTCCACCACCTCATCCGGGAATTCCGCGGCGGACCCAGCCTCCGGGACATCGTCTCGGTCGGCTGAGCCGTTCAGCCCTTGCCGAAGAGCTTCTGGATCTCGGCGAGGTCGGCCTCGCTCGGCTGAGCGGGTGCGCCGAGCCCGAACCCGGAGCCGGATGCCGCCGTGCTCGCCGACGTGATGCCCGCGTTCTCGGCCGCGCGCTTGGCGGGATTGCCCGAGCGCGATCCGCCACCGCTCTTCTGCTTCTTCCCGCGCTTGCTCGAGGCGCCCGGCTTGCCGCCGACAGCACCCATCCCCGGCATCGAGGGGACGCCGCCGCGAGCCACGGTCTTCATCATCTTGGCCGCCTGGTCGAAGCGTTGCACGAGCTGGTTCACGTCGGTGACCGTCATGCCCGAGCCGCGGGCGATGCGGAGGCGACGCGAGCCGTTGAGCACCTTCGGATTGCGGCGCTCTCCCGGCGTCATGGAGCGGATGATCGCCTCGGTCCGGTCGATCTCGCGCTCGTCGAAGTTCTCGATCTGCTGCTTCATCTGCCCCATACCGGGCAGCATTCCGAGCATCTTCTTCATCGAGCCCATCTTGCGGACCTGCTGGAGCTGCTCGAGGAAGTCCTCGAGGGTGAACTGCTCGGTCGCGAGCTTCTCAGCGACGCGCTGCGCCTCCTCCTCATCGAAGGCCTGCTGAGCCTGCTCGATGAGGGTGAGGATGTCGCCGAGGTCGAGGATGCGGCTCGCCATGCGGTCGGGGTGGAAGGGCTCGAGGTCGTCGAGGCCTTCACCCGTCGACGCGAAGATGATGGGGCGACCGGTCACGGAGGCCACGGACAGCGCGGCACCACCGCGTGCGTCGCCGTCGAGCTTGGAGAGCACGACACCGGTGAAGTCGACGCCGTCCTGGAACGCCTTGGCCGTGTTCACGGCATCCTGACCGATCATCGCGTCGATGACGAAGAGGACCTCGTCCGGCGCGGTCGCCTTGCGGATGTCGGCGGCCTGCTTCATGAGCTCGGCGTCGACGCCGAGGCGGCCGGCCGTGTCGATGATCACGGTGTCGAACTGCTGACGTCGCGCGTGCTCGACGCCATCGCGGGCGACCTTGACCGGGTCACCGACGCCGTTGCCCGGCTCGGGCGCGTAGATGGCCGCGCCGGCACGCTCCGCGACGACGGTCAGCTGGTTGACGGCGTTGGGGCGCTGGAGGTCGCACGCGACGAGGAGCGGAGTGTGACCGTCCTTCTCGAGCTGCTTGGCGAGTTTTCCCGCGAACGTCGTCTTACCGGACCCCTGGAGACCGGCCAGCATGATGACCGTGGGGGGCTGCTTGGCGAACTGCAGACGGCGCTGCTGCCCGCCGAGGATGGCGACGAGCTCCTCGTTGACGATCTGGACGACCTGCTGAGCCGGGTTCAACGCCCGGCTGACCTCGTCACCGAGTGCGCGCTCGCGCACCTTGCCGGTGAACTCCTTGACGACCTGCAGTGCGACGTCCGCGTCGAGCAGTGCGCGACGGATCTCGCGCACGGTGCCGTCGATGTCGGCGGGCGACAGCTTCCCCTTCGTGCGGAGGTTGCGGAAGGTCTCGGTGAGACGATCGGAGAGCGTGCCGAAGGTAGCCATGATGGATCGAGTTTAGTCGAGAGAGCGGGAGTCCCCCGCCCGGCTCCACGGGAGAGTGACCTCCGCCACCACCAGGGCGTGCGCCAGCTCCATCGCCAGCGTCGCGCGGGCCACCCCGCCGCGCGCCCATCGTTCGATGGCGACCATCACGGCTCCGGCGTGCGCCGCGCCGCACACTGCAGCCTCGACCTGATCGGCGCCGTGTGCGATGACGGATGCCGCGACGGCTCGCGCGATCCTGGCGTGGCGCACCGCGGCGCCGCGCTCGAGCTCGTCGGTCAGCCCCATGGCCTCGGTGTTGACCAAAGCGAGGGCGAGACTGTCGGGCTCGAGGTCGCGGCACAGCGTCGTGAGAGCAGCGGCCGGGTCGATGAACGGGACGTCGCCGCGAAGGCGGTCGATGCGCTCGTCCAGGGACGACCAGAGGATCGCTTCCTTCGACTCGAAGTAGTTGAAGAAGCTGGACCGGCTCACGCCCGCGCGACGGGAGATGTCGGTGATCGAGGTCGCGTCGAAGCCGCGCTCGAGGAAGAGCTCGCAGGCCGCCTCGGACAGGACTTCCCGAGACGACGCGCGGGGCCGGCCGGACGTCATGCGACGAGCTTACCGGGGGCGTATTGTTGCACGCAGTCCAACAACCCCTGAGGAGGCTCACGTGATCGAGATCCGGACGGTCGGCTTGTCGCCCGACCTCGTGCCCTACCGAGAGGGCTGGGCGCTGCAGCGTCAGCTGCATTCCGAAATCGTCGATGGCCGCCGCGGAGACACCCTGCTGCTGCTCGAGCACGACGCCGTCTACACCGCGGGCGCGCGCACCGCGGCCCACGAGCGGCCGATCGACGGCACGCCCGTCGTGGACGTGGACCGAGGGGGCAAGATCACGTGGCACGGTCCTGGCCAGTTGGTGGGCTATGCCCTCGTTCGCCTGACGGAGCCCGTCGACGTCGTGGCTCACGTCCGTCGGCTGGAGAGCATCCTGATCCGCGTGACCCGATCCTTCGGCGTCCCGGGGATGCGCGTGGACGGCCGCAGCGGGGTGTGGGTCGAACACCGGGGAGCTGTCGAGAAGATCGCGGCGATCGGGGTCCGGGTGCAGGCCGGCGTCACGATGCACGGATTCGCCCTCAACTGCGACAACACGCTCGAGCCGTTCAGCCGCATCATCCCGTGCGGGATCGCGGACGCCGGCGTCACGACCCTCAGCACGGTCCTCGGTCGGGACCTGACCCCCGCCGAGGTGCTGCCGACCGTCAGCGCGGCGTTCGCCGAGGAGTTCGGGGCGGAGGTCGCCGCATGAGCGGGTCCGCGTCGCCGGAGGGCCGTCGGATGCTCCGTCTGGAGGTCCGCAACGCGCAGACCCCGATCGAACGCAAGCCCGAGTGGATCCGGACGAAGGCCCGCATGGGCCCTGAATACCAGGCCCTGCAGACACTGGTGAAGGACGAAGGCCTGCACACCGTCTGCCAGGAGGCGGGCTGTCCGAACATCTTCGAATGCTGGGAGGACCGGGAGGCGACGTTCCTCATCGGCGGCTCCCAGTGCACGCGCCGCTGCGACTTCTGCCAGATCGACACCGGCAAGCCGGCGGACTACGACACGGATGAGCCTCGGCGCGTGGCCGAGAGCGTCAGCCGTATGCGATTGAGGTACGCCACCGTGACCTGCGTGGCGCGCGACGACCTCCCCGACGGCGGCGCCTGGCTGAACGCCGAGACCGTCCGCCGTATCCACGCGGACAATCCCGGAACCGGGGTCGAACTGCTCGCGACGGACTTCAACGGCGATCCGGGACTCCTCGACGTCGTGTTCGAGGCTCGGCCGGAGGTCTTCGCCCACAACGTGGAGACGGTGCCGCGCATCTTCAAGCGGATCCGACCGGCATTCCGGTACGACCGGTCGCTGGGAGTCCTGACCCGGGCACGGGATGCCGGATTGATCACGAAGTCGAACCTGATCCTCGGAATGGGTGAGGAGCGACACGAGATCGAAGAGGCCCTCCGGGACCTCCACGCCGCCGGAACCGACATCATCACGCTGACCCAGTACCTGCGCCCGACGCCCCGGCACCTGCCCGTGGACCGTTGGGTCACGCCGCAGGAGTTCGTGGAACTCCGCGAACTCGCCGAATCGATCGGCTTCCTGGGCGTTCTGGCGGGCCCGCTCGTGAGGTCGTCCTACCGGGCGGGCCGGCTGTGGGCACGATCGATGCGATCGAAGGGGCGAGAGATCCCGGCCGCCCTGGCGCATCTGGCCGCGGAGGCCGACGAGGCCGGCTTCGCCCAGGCGGTGTGACCCGCTTCCTCCACAGCTGCCTCCAGCGCGACGGTCTCCGCCGGGTCGGTGTCGGCAGGACGCGGCGGCGCAGGGCGCCCGTACCTTCATCGGGATGCCGGACCTCGGCATCCCGATGAAGGAGAATCATGCGCACACCTCTCACCGTCACCGCCGCCCTCGGGCTGGCTCTCTCGGCGGCAGTCCTTCCCCACGTGACGGCCTCAGCGCCCACCGCGGAACCACCCGCCGACACCGTGGTCTCGGTCACCGGCGATGCGGAGAACGGCTTCGAGATCCACTACTACGACGGCTCAGCGGAGTACCCGCCTACCGATTCGGAGGCACTCGCCGAGTGCGGTGAGTACGACACCCGCGTCGAGCGGGTGCGATGCCGTGTCGAAGTCCGTACGTGGTACCGCGACCTCGCGACGCTGCGAGACGCCCTCAAGTGGGCCCACGCGTCGAAGGGCTGACCGGGTCAGTCGGCGCTGGTCACCGACTGCACCGCGCCGGAGACATCGAGGTTGACGAGAAGCACATCGTCGGTCGAATCGGGGTCGAGCGCGTACTCGAGGACGGCGAACGGGTCCTTGCCCCCGTGCTCGTCGGCGAGGATCGTCATGCTCATCAGCTGCAGGGAACGGATGACGTCCATGTGCGTGTCGCCGGAGACGTCCACGAGGAAGTCCTCGATGTCCTCCCCGAGGATCTCCTGCTGTTGCAGGATGAACTCGGTCACCTCGCTCGTCCGGTCGTCGAGCTCGGACACCATCGCGTTACGGGCCCGGAGGTCGATCGACTCGAGCGCGGCGATCATCGCGGCGGCCACGTCGAGCGCGTCGATGGAGACGTCATCCTGATCGGGCGCGGTCAGGTCGACGGTGACCCGCTGATCACCGAAGTCCACGACTTCAGACCAGAAGATCGACCCGTCGGGTCCGGACTCGAGGAGTCCGAAGTAGTCGTGCTCGATCGCCATGTCTCAATGAAACCAGCCTCGGGGCCTGCGCGCGACCGACTCGCTCAATCCACGAGCGCCGAAGCGAACACGTGAGGCGTGAATCCGGTCAGGTCGCCGACCCCCTCACCCTGCCCGAGGAGCTTCACCGGGATACCGGTGCGCTCCTGCACGGCGAGGACGAAGCCACCGCGAGCCGACCCGTCGAGCTTGGTGAGCACCAGGCCGGTGACACCCGCGTGCTCGAGGAACGCCTCAGCCTGCATCAAACCGTTCTGCCCCGTCGTGGCGTCGAGCACGAGCAAGACCTCGCTGATCGGAGCCTGCTTCTCGATCACCCGACGGATCTTCGTGAGCTCGTCCATGAGACCCGCCTTGGTGTGCAGCCGACCCGCCGTGTCGACCAGGACGATCTCGGTCCCGGTGCGGATCGCGTAGTCGATCGTCTGGAACGCGACGGATGCCGGGTCCTGCCCCTCCTGCTGAGGCCGCACGATCGCCGCCCCGCCGCGCTCGGCCCACGTGGCGAGCTGGTCGACGGCCGCAGCGCGGAAGGTGTCGGCTGCGCCGACGACGACGCTTCGGCCGAAGCGCCGGAGGTAGTGGGCGAACTTGCCGATCGTCGTCGTCTTACCGACCCCGTTCACGCCGACCACGAGGACGACGGCCGGACGCTCGCTGAGGCGGAGGGTCGTGTCGAACTTCGCGAAATGCTCCTCGAGGGTCTCGCGCAGCATCCGCTGGAGGTCCTTCGGATCCGTGGTCCGGAACCGTTCCACCTTCTCGCGGAGCTCGTCGACGATGCGCTCGGTGACGTCGGGACCGAAGTCAGCCGTCAGGAGAGCCGTCTCGAGGTCCTCCCACGTGTCGTCATCGATCGTCGGCTTGACGAACAACCCGCGCAGTGCGCGACCAAGGGACCAGGAGCTCTCCGCCATGATCCCAGGCTAGTTGACCGGATCAGCCCTTCTCGCAGGCGATGCCGTCCTTGTCGCGGTCCATCTTCTTGTTGGCGTTGTACAGCGCCGTCGAGAACGTCGGCCGCACCCCGAAGGCCCGCTTCTTCCCGTTGACCTTGTTGTGGGTGACGCCGGCCTTCGCGACGCCGCCCCGATGCACCTTGTTGAGCGCCGTACAGTTCTTGTAGGTCTTCACGACGGGCTTCGCCGCCGGGACCATCCGCGCCGCCGTCACCGACGCCGCCGGCCCCGGTGCTGCGACGGCTGCCGCCGCCGGTGCTCCCGCCAGCCCGACGGCCAGAACTGCGATCATCGCCATCCGGCGCACGCTCGTACGAACCTTCATTCCCACCCCTGTCGATCGTGTGGGATACGTCGTGTTCCCCCGCTCACAGGCTACACACAGGACGCGGTCGATCACGCCGTCGCGCGCTCGCGCACCCGCTGTCCCACCACAGCCGAGACGCCGTCCTGCCTCATCGAGACGCCGTAGAGCGCATCAGCGATCTCCATCGTCCGCTTCTGATGAGTGATCACGATCAGCTGGCTCGACTGCCGTAGCTGCTCGAACACCCCGAGCAGTCGACCCAGGTTCGCGTCGTCGAGCGCCGCTTCCACCTCGTCGAGGATGTAGAAGGGACTCGGTCGCGCTTTGAAGATGGCGGTGAGCAGGGCCACGGCGGCGAGAGAACGTTCACCGCCCGAGAGGAGCGAGAGTCGTTCGATCTTCTTCCCGACGGGGCGCACGGCCACATCGATCCCCGTCGTCAAGGGGTTGTCCGGATCGGTCAGGGAGATTGATCCCGTGCCTCCCGGGAAGAGGATGGGGAAGACCTCGCCGAACGCGACCTTCGTGTCCTCGAATGCCGCAAGGAAGATCGTCTGCATCCGCTCGTCGAGCCCCTCGATGATCGTCAGCAGATCCGTCCGGGTACGGACGAGATCGTCGAGCTGAGCAGTGAGGAAGGAGTGCCGCTGCTCGAGCGCCGCGAACTCCTCCAACGCGAGCGGGTTCACGCGTCCGAGCTGCGAGAGCTTGCGTTCCGCCTCCTGGAGTCGGCGTCGCTGAGCGGTCCGATCGAACGATTCAGTGGCCCCCTCGTCCGAGGTGGGGATGGGGACATCCGGACCGTATTCCGCGAGGAGAATGCTCTCGTCGAGACCGAGTTCAGACTGGACCCGCTCGAGGAGGCTCTGCACGTGAAGACGCTTCTCGTGCATCTGCAGCTCGAGACCGTGCACCGACTCGGTGACCCGCGACAACCGCTCGCGGACCCCCGCATCCTCCTTGCGGAGCTCCGCCAGTTCCGCCGTCAAGGCCGTTCTCGTCTGCTCCGCACGCTCCAGCTCGACCCGTGCTTGCGCTGTTGATCGATCGATCGAGTCGAGGACGGGCGGCAACGCGGCCACGACCTCCGATGCAACGGCGCGCTGCGCCCGTCGGACCACGGCACGCCGTGCCGCGGCTTCGGCGGCTGCACGCTCGCGCTCACGCTGGCGCTCGAGCTGGGCGACGCGCGACTCGGCCGCGCGGACACGCTCGCGGAGGGTCTCGACGTCGAGGCGCGTATCCATCTCACGCGTCCGAGCCGACTCGAGCGCGTCGAGCAGGCCGTCGCGAGCCGACGCGTCGAGGATCGGCCGCGGTGACTCCTCGGCGGCGCGATACGCCTCCCCCGCGGCCCGGGCGGCCGTCTCGGCGTCTCGGGCCGCGGCCTCGGCTTGGCGGAGCCCGGCGTCGAGACGTTCGCACTCGGCGGCGGCGGATTCGAGGCGGACGGTGGCCCGGTTCATCTGCTCCGCGTGAGCCGCGAGGGCGGAGTCGTGCTCGCGGAGCGCGGTCAGCGTCTCGCGGGTGCGCTGACGCGCGGCATCCCACCGGGCCTGGGCGTCGGTGAGGGCCTCCCGTAGCGAATCGGCGACCACCGTGACCTCGGTGAGTCTCTCGCTCGCGGCATCCCGCTCGGCGCCGAGTTCGATGCGCGACCGGGACTGTCCGGATCCGGCTTGGACGGTGCTGGCCGTGACGGTCTCGCCTGCGCGCGTCACGACGATCACGTGGACGCCCGAGTCCGCCGCGGTCCGCGCTGCGACATACGCGTCTTCGAGGTCTGCGGTGATCGCCACCCCCGCGAGGGCGGCGCGAACACCCGAGGGCGCGTCGACCACGTCGGCGGCCCAGGTCCATTCCCCGGGCACCGCTGGTCCGGGCGCGGCGGCGCCGTCCGCCACCGCGATGTCGACCACGCCGAGGTCGTGCTCGCGGACAGTCTCGACGACGCCGCGGGCGGTCTCGAGGTCGTCCACCAGGACGCCGTCGGCAAGCGCACCGAGCGCTGCGGCGACCGCCGCTTCGAAGCCCGGCGTGACCCGGATGGCATCGCTGACGATTCCACGGATGCCGGGGCCTCCGCGGTCGACGACCGCGGCCGCCGCATTCCGTATGTCGAGGGCTCGACCGAGCGCTGCCGTCTCTGCGAGGAGGGACTCCCGTTCGCGTTCGGCGGCGTGGAGCCGTTCACGGATCCCGCCCACCCCGCTCTCGGCCTCCGTCGCCTCCCGCTGCGCGCGATCGTATGCGGCCGCGAACTCCGCTGCGGAGTCCGCAGGTCCTTCCGACGCGGGCTCGATCTCGGCGAGAGCCGCTTCGGCCTCGTTCCGACGTTGCTCCGCGGCATCGAGCGCACGCTGCTGACGTTCCACCGCGGCGCGCAGTGCCTCTGCTTTCGATGTGGCGGCCTCGAAACGCCCGTGCAGGGATGCGAGCCGCATGTCGTGTTCCGAGACGAGGGCGCTCTGGGCGGCGATGTCCGTGTCGAGGGCATCGAGCTCGGCGCGGGCGCGGATGACCTCGCGAGCAGCGGCAGCAGCGGCATCCTGCGCAGTGCCCAAGCCGGAGCCGATCTCACCGATCTCCGCGCGCGCCTCGTCGATGACCGCTTGGGTGACCGTCGCGCCGGCCTCGGCGGGCTGCGTGTCGTCCTCGAGAAGCGACAGACGCTGTCCTGCCAGCGAATAGAGCCCGCGGAGCCGCTCCTGAACGCGGCCGAGCTCGAACGTGATCGCGCGAGCGCGGTCGACCGCTTCGGCACGCTGGTCGTTCTCGAGCTCTTCGATGCGGCGGCGGAATCCCTCGGCGCGGTCCTGCAGCACCAGTCGCTCGGCGTGACGCTCCTGCTCGTTCTGCGAGTGATCGGCCAGTTCGGCGCGGAGCCGCGCGAGCTCGTCCGCGTGCAGTCGTGCCTTCGCATCGCGGACGACGGCGGCGATCGTCGCGGCTTCACGGGCGATCTCGGCCTGCTTGCCGAGCGGTTTGAGCTGTCGGCGGAGTTCACCGGCGAGGTCGCTGAGCCGCGTGAGATTGGCCTCCATGGCATCGAGCTTGCGGAGGGTCTTCTCCTTGCGGCGGCGATGTTTGAGGATGCCCGCCGCCTCTTCGATGAAGCCACGTCGATCCTCGGGGCTCGCCTGGAGAACCGTGTCGAGGCGCCCCTGACCGACGATGACGTGCATCTCACGGCCGAGACCGGAGTCGCTCAGGAGCTCTTGGACGTCGAGAAGCCGGCAGGTCTCGCCGTTGATGGCGTATTCGCTCGACCCGTTCCGGAACAGCGTCCGGCTGATCGTCACTTCGCTGTACTCGATCGGCAGGACACCGTCGGAGTTGTCGATCGTCAACTGCACTTCCGCACGACCGAGGGGACCACGGGTCGCCGTGCCCGCGAAGATGACGTCCTCCATCTTGCCGCCGCGGAGCGTTTTCGCCCCCTGCTCCCCCATCACCCAGGCGAGCGCGTCGACGACGTTCGACTTACCTGACCCGTTGGGGCCAACGATGCACGTCACCCCGGGCTCGAGGGCGAACGTCGTGGGCTGCGCGAAGGATTTGAACCCCTTGAGCGTCACGCTCTTCAGGTGCATGAGGGGCCTCCGGTGTCGTCGTCGCGTCCACGCTAGCGGACGAATCGTCGCCGTCTCTTGACGGCGCGCCCGGGGCGACGCTAGTGTCGGGGCTCGCGTCAGAAGTCTGAGAAAGGAGGTCCTCGACATGATTATCGACATGATGCCCACTGGAGAAGCGTTCATCGCGTTCCCGTTCGCCTCGGGGACCGTCTCCTTCGGCGCCGCTGCGGACACCCGCGCTCACACCGGCCACTAACCGCCGCCTCACGTGAGCTCCGTCTTCGGACGGAGTGCGCCTCCCTGCCCCCGGACGTTCCGCGTCCTCACCACCCCGTGTTCGCCGGGCCACCGGCCCCGGACACGGACGTGCTCCTTCGTGCTGCGGCACGATACTCCGCCGCGCTCGCGGCACCTCACTGCAACGATCGAAATGAGATCACCTCATGCGCACTCTCACCGCGCCGCAGCGCACCTCGGCGGTCATCGCCGCGCTGCAGCATCCCACCCCGACGGGCATCACCGCCCGTCAGACGATCATCGACCGACTGGCCCTGCGGCTCGCGTTGGCACTGCTCCTGTGGAGCACCCGTCCCGGCGCCGATCGCGAACAGATCGACTCCCGCCGCCGAGAGCGGCTCGCCCGCGATGCGCGCGAAGCCGAATGGGACCGCCGCCGTGCGCTCCTCGCCCCGCGTCGATGACCCTCTCGGGGGCTGCGACACCGTCGCAGCCCCCGACCACACTCCGTCCCGGAAGAAGACCATGACGACCGCACCCTACGAACTCCGTCCCCTTACCGTTCCCGCATCCGTCGATGCGCCCGACGCCGCCGACTTCCTCGCGATGGTCGACGTCCGTAACGAGATCTATCGAGAGATCAGCGACAACGACGACGAAGCCGCGACCGCGGCGCAGCTGTTGCCGCACTTCCAGGAGAACCCCGACAACGACAAGCGCAGCTGGATCGTCATCGTCGGCGACGACGTCGTCGGCCGGGTCATCGTCGACATCCCCGCAGAGGAGGGGTCGCAGGTCGCCTACTGGATCATCGAGCTCCTCGAGCGCGTCCAGGGTCGAGGCATCGGCAGCGAGCTTCTCGGCGTCGTCGAGGACACCGCGCGGAAGGCGGGTCGCACCGTCCTCGAGTCCTGGGCGGAGCATCCCGAACCGCACCCCGGGGCCCCGACGGAACGACTGGCCGCTCCCACCGGCTTCGGGACCATCCCGCTCGATCGTCCGGCGCGCTACTACCGACGCCACGGCCACACCCTCGAACAGGTCGACCGCAAGAGCATTCTCGAGATCGAGCCGTCGTTGTCGACGGTCACGGCGATGCAGGCAGAGGCGTTGGTTCACGCGGCCGGCTACCGGGTCGAGCAATGGACGCTGCCCGTGCCGGACCGGTATCGGGAGAGCTTCGCGTGGGCGAAGTCCCGCATGTCTACGGATGCTCCGGCCGCCGGCCTGGAGGTGGACGAGGAGGTATGGGATCTCGAACGCCTCGGACGGCACGAGGCTCGCTACCTCGAGGCCGGACAGACCGTGCTGGTTACCGCGGCGGTCCACGAAGCCTCCGGTCAGGTGGTCGCCTTCAACGAGCTGTGTTCCGGCGCGGACCCGACCGCGACAAGCCAGCAGATGGACACCCTGGTGCTCCGCGAACACCGGGGACACCGACTCGGGCAGCTCATCAAGTGCGCCGGGATCCTCCGCTGGCGGGAGATCGCACCCCAGTCACCGAGGATCATCACCTGGAACGCCGAGGAGAACCGTCCCATGCTCAGCATCAACGAGGCGATCGGGTTCGCACCCGCCGCGTACATCGGAGCGTGGAAGAAGGTGCTCGGCTAGCCCCGGCGCTGACACCTGGGGCAGTAGTGGCTCGACCGGTTGGTGAAGCTCACGCGCACGATCGGTGTGCCGCAGCGGGGACAGGCTTCGCCGGTGCGGCCGTACGCGTTGAGGGAATGGGCGAAGTAGCCGGCCTGCCCGTTGACGTTCACATACTGCGCGTCGAAGCTGGTCCCCCCTTCGGCGAGGGCTCGGTGCAGCACTGCCCGAACCTCGTCGAGGAGCCTGCGCACCGCGCGTGACGAGAGGTCGTCAGCCGAGCGCTCCGGGTGGATCCGCGCCGCCCAGAGCGACTCGTCCGCATAGATGTTCCCGATGCCGCTCACCACGGTCTGGTCGAGCAGCACCCGTTTGATGGCCGAACGCGTGCGTGCCAACCGGGCACGGAACACGGTCTCCTCGAAAGCGGGGTCGAGGGGGTCCCGCGCGATGTGCGCCACCTGAGTCGGGACCAGGGGTGCCTCGCTCCCCCAGCCGCCGGCCGCGGCGTCAGGTGTGGGGATCAGCCGGTCCAGGGCCAGCGAGCCGAAGGTGCGCTGATCGACGAAGACCACAGCGACATCGGCATGGGTGGGATGCCGGATGTCGAACCGGATCCGTTCGTGGCGGAGCTCCGGCGTCCCCGAGGAGCGCAGCAGCATCTGGCCGCTCATACCCAGGTGACCGACGATCGCCTCGGACTCGGCCCGGCCGTCGCCGTCGCCGAGCGGCATCCACAAGAACTTGCCGCGACGGGCGACGGCGTCCACCGTCCGCCCGGTCAGGCGGTGCTCGAAATCTGCTGCACTGCCATCGTGTCGGGTCAGCGATCGTGGATCGAGGACCGTGACGGCCTCGATCCGCGAGCCAGCCAGGGCGGGGGCGAGGCCCGCGCGGACGACCTCGACTTCGGGGAGCTCGGGCACGTCTGCTCAGGACCGAGCCGACAGCTCGCGCCAGACGGCAAGAGCAGCCGCCATCTCGGCCTGCTTCTTGCTGGAGCCGCGGCCGCTTCGTGACACTTCGCCGACGGCGACGGTCGCGGTGAACACCCGGTGGTGATCGGGCCCCTCGGCCTCGACGCTGTACGAAGGGACCGGACGCCCGGATCGTGCCGCGAGCTCTTGGAGCGCGGTCTTCGGGTCCATCGCCGCACCGTAACGCTCGGGATCCGCCATCAGCGGCGACACCAGGCGGAGGACGAGTGCGGTGGCCTCCTCGATTCCCGCAGACAGATAGGCGGCGCCGATGAGCGCCTCCGTCGTGTCGGCGAGGATGGAGTCCTTGTCGCGTCCGCCGGTCTGGTCCTCACCGCGGCCGAGCCGCAGATGCGTTCCGAGCCCCATTCCGCGGGCGACCTCCGCCAACGCGACCGTCGACACCACGCTCGCACGACGCTTGGCCAACGACCCTTCGTCGAGGTCGGGGTGTGAGCGGTAGAGATGGACGGTGACCGCCATCCCGAGGATGGAGTCGCCGAGGAACTCCAGACGCTCATTGTGAGCGATCCCCCCGTGTTCGTAGGCGTACGACCGGTGGGTGAGCGCAAGCGACACAAGCTCGGGGTCGATGTCGACCCCGAGCTTGTGTGTGAGCACCGAGTGATCGGTGGTGGCGTCTGTCACGACGCGCCGATCAGATGTCGGCGACCTTGCGGCCCTTGTATTCGAGGAACAGCTCCGTGCCCTGCGAGTCGGTGACGACCTTCGCCTGGTGGGGACGGCTGTAGACGACCTTGCCGTTCTCGATGGTCTTGACGAGCGTGGGGGCCTCGGCCTTCCACTGCGCGCGACGCGAACGGGTGTTGGAGCGGGAGACCTTCCGCTTCGGGGGGTTACCTGCCATGGTCAGCTCTTCTCTGTGTCGTCGGCGGCGGGGCGTGATGCTTCGCCGTCGTGGTCTGTGGGTGGGGCCGACAAGGCGGCCAGCGCAGTCCAGCGCGGGTCGATCTGAGTCTCCGTGACCGGTGCTTCGGTCAGCTTCTCACCCGTGGACGGATCAAGTCCGGGGCAGTCCGGCTGACACACCGGCTGGAACGGAAGCGACAGGACGATCGCATCCCTGACTCCTGTTTCAAGATCCACGTGGTCGTCTTGAACCTCGAAGTCAGTCGCTTCGTCCCCAGAATACCCGAAGAGCTCCTGAAACTCGACTTCGAGGGGGCGTGTCAGGTCCGTGAGGCACCGGCTGCACTGTCCGTCGTAGGTCGTGGAGATCTCCGCGGTGACGAGGATGCCCTCGTGGACGGATTCCAGACGAGCGTCGACATGGACGTCTTCACCCGCCGGAACCCAGGCGAGTCCCTCGCCCCATTTCTCGGCGACAGGCACCGTCAGCTCGAATTCGCGCATCTCCCCGGGAGCCCGGAGGATGTCGCGGACGGGAAGGACGAAGGGACCGCTCACACGCTTTCTGACCACGGTCGTCCATCGTACGCGTGACGGGGAGCTCCAGGGCCGGATCAGCCTTCGCGAGCACCGGTGTCGAGGAATCGAGCCACCGGCGCGGGCACGAACGGCGACACATCCCCGCCGAGCGACGCCACCTGACGCACGAGCGAACTGGACACCAGGGCGTGAGCGGGGTCGGGCAACAGGAACACGGTCTCGATGTGCGCAAGATGCCGGTTCACGATCGCCATCGGGGTCTCGTAGGCGACGTCGACTTGGGAGCGGATCCCCTTGACCAGGACTCCGGCGCCGACGTCGGTCGCATAGTCGACGAGGAGGCCGACGCTCCAGGCGGCCACGATGACGTCGCCGTCGATGTCGCTCTCGGAGATCGACTGTTCGAGGAGCGACAGTCGCTGAGCGATCGGCAGCATCGCCTCTTTGCCGGGGTTGTGCACGACGAGCACGTGCAACTGGTCGTAGAGGGCTGCGGCGCGCCGGATGACGTCGAGATGCCCGAGCGTCGGCGGGTCGAACGAGCCCGGCACCACGGCGATCCGGTTGTTCATGCCGTCGAGCCTAACGACAGAGAGCCCGCGCCGCGGCCCGGCTCAGTTCTTCGCGAGCGCCGCGCGTTCCCGCTGACTCACGCGACCGGCGATCGCCGCAGCGAGTCCAGGGGCTCCGTCGAGGGTCGGGTCGTCGGCGAGAAGACGCTCCGCCTCGGCGCGGGCCGTCGCGATCAGGTCCGCATCGGCGACGACGCGCAGCAGCCGCAGCGACGACCGCACACCGGATTGCGCGTCGCCGAGGACGTCACCCTCGCCGCGCAGCTCGAGATCGACCTCGGCGAGTTCGAAACCGTCCGTCGTCGCGGCGACGGCCTCGACGCGCTGTCGTGCCGGCGTGAACGGTTCGGCCTCGGTGACCAGCAGGCAGAGCCCGGGAACTGAGCCGCGGCCGACACGCCCGCGGAGCTGGTGGAGCTGCGAGACGCCGAATCGATCCGCCTCGAGGATCACCATGGTCGAGGCGTTCGGGACGTCGACACCGACTTCGACCACCGTCGTGGCGACCAGCACGTCGATGTCGCCTCGCGCGAAGGCCTGCATGACGGCATCCTTCTCGTCACCGGGCATCTTGCCGTGGAGGATCTCGACGCGGATGTCCCGGTAATCGGGATGCCCCGACAGCAGCGCGGCCGCCTGCACGACTCCCCAGCGCGTCCGGGCGGGCTCCTCGGTCTCGGGACCCTCCTCGTCGGTCGCGTCGGTCGCAGCGTCGATCGCCGGACACACCACGAACGCCTGCCTCCCGAGTCGGACCTCCTCGGCAACGCGCTCCCAGACGCGCGCGAACCACGCGGGCTTCTCCCCCACGGGCGCGACGAAGCTCGAGATCCCGGCGCGGCCCCCGGGCATCGTCCGGATCGTCGACACGTCGAGGTCGCCGAACACGGTCATGGCGACCGTACGAGGGATCGGGGTGGCGGTGAGGACGAGGACGTGCGGCGAACTCCCTTTGGCGCGCAGCGTCTCGCGCTGGTCGACCCCGAAGCGATGCTGCTCGTCGACCACGACGAGACCCAGATCCGCGAACGTCGTGGACTCGCTCAGCAGCGCGTGGGTTCCCACGACGATGCGCGATTGCCCCGAGGCGACCCGCAGGGCCGTCCGTCGCCGCTCGGCCGCGCCCAGCTGCCCGGTGAGCAACGTGGGCATGAGTTCGGGTGCGAGCTCGGGTCCCAGCATCCGAGCCATGGAACGCACGTGCTGGGCGGCCAGGACCTCCGTCGGGGCGATCAGCGCGGACTGCCCGCCCGACTGGGCGACCTGGAGCATGGCTCGGAGCGCGACGAGGGTCTTGCCGGACCCCACCTCGCCCTGCACGAGGCGGTTCATCGGCCACGGGGCGACGAGGTCCGCGGCGATGCGGTCACCGACGCTCAGCTGGTCGGGTGTGCGCTCGAACGGCAGCCGTGCGTCGAATCGGGCCAGAAGGTCGCCGGGTGGCCGGGCGGTCGCGGACATCATCCGGACGAAGTGACGCTGTTGCAGGAGGGCCGCCTGAAGGACGAACGCCTCGTGCATCCGGAGGGTCTCGCGTGCCGGATCGATCTGGTCGAAGGACTCCGGATCGTGGATGCGGGTCAGCGCCGTGCGGGCGTCGAGAAGGCCCTGAGCGGCGCGGAAGGCGTCGGGGAGAGGCTCGGGCACGCCCGTCAGCGCAGGGAGCACCAGGTCCACGCACTTCTTGACCTGCCAGCTCGAGAAGGTGCTCGTCGCCGGATAGATCGGGATGGGGCGATTCCGCCACGCCTCCGCGGTGAGCCGCGCCGTTCCCTCGTCGTCGAAGAGCTGGTAGTCGGGATGCGTCAACTGCTTCTGACCGCGGTACTCCCCCACCTTGCCGGAGAAGATGCCCTGCCGGCCGGCCGTAAGGTCCTTCACGCGCCAGGACTGTCCGAAGAACGTGAGCGACATGGTTCCCTCGCCGTCGCCGATGACGACCTCGACGAGTTCCCCCCGGCGGCCCCGCATCGGCCTCGTCGACGCGGAGCGGACCTCGGCCACGATCGTGACGAGCTCGCCGACCGGAAGAGCGGCGATGTGTGTCAGCTCCCCGCGGTTGGCATACCGCCTGGGGTAGTGCCCCAGCAACTCCCCCACTGTCGTCATGTGGAAGGCGCGCTTCAGCCCCTTCGCCAGGTTGTCGCCGACCGCCTCGTGCAGGGGCGTGTCGAGCGAGTACGAGGCCATGCGATGAGTCTACGAGCGACCGCCGACGCGGATATCGTGTGGGGGTGACGAGGATCATCGCCGGGGCCGCCGGATCGCTGCCGCTCGCCGTCCCGAGCGCCGGGACGCGGCCGACGAGCGAACGTGTGCGGGAGTCGCTGTTCGGCGCTCTGGAATCCGCGGACCTCATCGAGTCCGCCGCCGTCCTCGATCTCTACGCGGGATCAGGCGCGCTCGGGCTCGAGGCCGTGAGCCGCGGGGCGTCGTCGGCCGACCTCGTCGAGCGGGCGCCGCGCGCGGCATCCGTCATCGAGCGGAACGTCCGAGCCGTCGCCCGCAGTCTCCCGGATCGGCGGGTGACGGTGCACCGGTCCTCCGCGGATGCGTTCCTCCGCGCCGGCGGACCGTCTTTCGACCTCGTGTTCGTGGACCCGCCCTACGACATGACGGATGCCGAGGTGTCCACGACGCTCGCACTCCTGACTCCTCGGCTCACCGGCTCCGCGGTCGTCGTCGTCGAACGGGCCACCCGCTCCGGCGAGCCCGATCTGTCCGCAGGCCTCGTCGTGGACCGCGCGAAGAAGTACGGCGACACGACCCTCTGGTGGCTCGCCCCCGCCGATGCCGCGGACGCGGGTCAGCCGAGCGCCGAGTCCCAGTCGGCGTAGGGATCCCAGCCGCCTCGCGCCGAGGGGACGGCGCCCTGCACGAGGACGGCGGCGTCGCCGCGCACCCGCACGTGGCCGATGACCTCGAAGCCGGTCGGCGTGGACCCGGCCGGGAAGCAGGCGAGGAGAGCGTGGTCCTCGCCGCCCGAGAGTGCGTCGTCATCGAGATCGACATCGATCGACAGCGTCACGCGCGAGGCGTCCGCGATCCGTGAGGCATCGAGCAGGAGCCCGTCGGAGACGTCCATGAGCGCCGTCGCTCCCGCCCGCGCGGCGAGAACGCCGAGTTCGATCGGCGGACGAGGGCGCAACTGCGCGTCGAGGTCGTGCTGCTCGGCAGGCGCGAGGACGTCGCGATCGATCGGGACGGGTGTGCCGGCGGCATCCCGGAACCGGTCGAACAGGATCCGAAGGCCCCGAGCCGCCGCGCCCAGCTCACCCGCCACCGCGATCTCGTCTCCGGGACGCGCGCCGGACCGGCGGACGGGTTCCACTCCGTCGAGCACGCCGAGGGCGGTGACGGCGACCGTGAGCGTCTCGGAGACGGCGAGGTCGCCCCCCTCGACCGCGCAGCCCGGCGCGAGTTCGGCGAGGGCGTCGCGGAAGCCGGTCGCGAGAGCCTCGACGAAGGTCGCCGGCAGCCAGTCCGGCAGCGCCAGGGCGACGAGCAGCGCTGTGGGCCTCGCGCCCATCGCAGCGACGTCGGCGATGTTCACCGCAGCGGATTTGTAGCCGAGATCGTAGGGCGAGGTCCAGGCGAGGCGGAAGTCAGGCCCGTGTACGAGGGTGTCGGTCGTGGCCACGATCCGCCCGCCGGCAACGGCGAGCACGGCGGCGTCGTCCCCGGGGCCGATCTCGGCACGCGACGCCGGTCCCAGCACACGGAGGATGCGGGCCAGGAGCTCCTTCTCGGACACATCGCGCACACGGAGCTCACCCATGCGTCCACGGTAGCCTGGAGCGATGCCCCGGACCCGCTCGACCACCGCGCTCGCCCTGCTCGTGGCCGGGTTCGCCGCCTTGTCCGGCTGCTCCTCGACCGTCGCCGTCCAGGCCGCTCCGAACGCCGACGACCCGCGCTGCGCGCAGGTGATGGTCCTCCTCCCCGACGTCCTGGGAGATCAGTCGCGCCGCTGGACCGACGCGCAGTCCACCGCGGCGTGGGGCGACCCGACGACCGTCCAGTTCACCTGCGGCACACAGCCGACGGGACCGACGACGCTCCCGTGCTTCACGGTCGACGGCGTCGACTGGGTCGTGGACGACTCGCGCGCGCCGTTGTACCGGATCGCCACCTACGGGCGGACGCCCGCAGCGGAGCTCATCCTCGACTACGACGCCGTCTCGTCGAGCGGTCCCGTCTCGGCGCTCAGCCGATTGATCACGAAGCGGTTCGAGGTCACCGGAAAGTGCGTTGCTCCGACCGAGGGGCAGCCCTGACCCGGTTTACCGCGCCAGTTCGATGAGCTCGGTGATCAGGTCGGGGTAGCTGAGCCCGCTCTGGATCCAGCACGTCGGGAACATCGAGATCGGGGTGAACCCGGGCATCGTGTTCACCTCGTTCACGAAGAACTCGCTGCCGGTGTAGAAGAAGTCGACGCGCGACAGACCCTGTCCCCCGACCGCCTCGAACGCCTGCGCCGCGACCCGCTGCATCTCGCGCAACTCACCGTCGTGCAGCTCGGCGGGACAGACGAGATCGATCCCGGGAGCGCCGAGATACTTCGCCTCGAAGTCGTAGAAGTCCCGCCCGCTGACGACGATCTCCCCCGCCACGCTGACGCGCGGCTCGGCGCCGTCTCGGCCCTGCAGGACGCCGCACTCCACCTCGCGCCCCGTCACGGCCTGCTCGACGAGAACGCTGGAGTCTTCGGCGAAGGCGGTGTCGAGGGCGGCATCCAGGTCCTCCCATTCGGACACCTTCGACACGCCGACGCTGGACCCGGCGCGGGCCGGCTTGACGAAGACGGGAAGACCGAGGGCACGGATGCGGCGTCGCCACAGGTCGTCGTCGCGCTCGAGCGCTGCGCGGGTGACGGTCACCCACGGCACGACGGGAACGCCCGCCGCGCGGAGGACGCTCTTGGTCGTGTGCTTGTCCATGCCGATCGCCGACATGAGCAGGCCCGCTCCGACGTAGGGCAGGTCGAGGAGCTCGAGGAAGCCCTGGACGGTGCCGTCCTCGCCGAAGCGGCCGTGGAGGATGGGGAAGACCACATCGATCTCACCGAGGGACTCGACCGCCCCGTCGGGGCGACGCACCGACAGCGTCCGGTTCGCCGTCGACTCCGGCCAGACGATCCGCGTGCCGTTGTCGACGACCTCGGGGAGCCGCTCGGGATTCAGCGCGAACTTGTCGGGATCGTCGTCCTCGAGGACGTACGCGCCCTCGCGCGTGATCCCGACGGGGATGACGCGGTACCGCTCACGATCGATCGCGCGCAGCACCCCGCCCGCCGTGGCGGAACTGATCGAATGCTCGCTGGAACGCCCTCCGAAGAGCAGAACCACTACCGCCTGAACCATTCTGAGTCCTCTCCTCCGTGGGCTCATCGTCATCCGTTGTGAGGTGCGGTGCGATGTCACGGGGGTTCATCGTGCCGTCGAGCACCATCTTGACCTGCTCGACGATGGGCATCTGGACGCCGGCTTCCTTGGCGAGCTGGAGGACGGGGGCGACGGAGGCGAGGCCTTCGGCCGTCTGGTCCATCTGCTTCACGACCTCCGTGAAGCTGTAGCCCTGTCCGAGCAGGCGGCCGGCGGTGTTGTTGCGGCTGAGGGGCGACTGGCACGTCGCGATCAGGTCGCCGAGTCCGGCGAGTCCCTGCAGCGTCTCGGGCTGCGCCCCCTGGGCGACGGCGAAATCCGTCATCTCGACGAGGCCTCGCGTGATGATCGACGCTTTCGTGTTCTCGCCGTAGCCGACACCGTCGACGATGCCGATCGCCACCGCGATCAAGTTCTTCAGCACCCCGCCGAACTCGGTGCCGATGACGTCCGTGTTGACGAACGTGCGGAAGTAGGTGTTGCGGGCGATGCGCGCAACGGCTTCGGCCGTCTCCTGGCTCGACGACGAGATGACCGCGGCGGTCGGCTGCTCGCGGGCGATCTCGAGGGCGAGATTCGGGCCGGATGCCACGGCGATTCGGTCGGGGTCGCAACGGAGCTCCTGCTCGAGGACCTGACTCATCCTCAGTCCGGTCTTCTTCTCCACGCCCTTCATCAGCGACACGATGGGCGCGTCGCCGGCGGCGAGGATGGGGCGGACGGCCTTGAGGTTCTGACGGAGCGCTTGGCTGGAGATGGCGATGTAGACCTGCGTCGCCCCGTCGAGGGCCTCGGCGAGGTGGTGGGTCGCGGACAGACCGCGCGGCAGGTTGATGCCCGGGAGGTACTGCGAGTTCCGCTTGCCCTCGCGGATCTCGTGAGCGAGCTCGGCGCGTCGCGCCCACATCATGACGTCCGCGCCGCCGTCGGCGAGGACCTTCCCGAACGTCGTTCCCCAGCTTCCGGAACCGAGGACCGCGACCCGGGGAGCCGCGGCGTCGCGGCGCGATTCCCTAGGAGTCAAGGCGTCCCGTTTCGTTCTGCCCGTGCTTGGCCGGATTCCAGCGCTCGGCGGGCGGCTCCTCGCCGCGGAGGCGACCGAGGAGGATCGAGATGTCCCGCATGACGGCATCCGTCGCCGCGACGAGCGTGGCGGGGGTCGTGTCGGTGAACGCGGACAGGTCGACGGGAGGACCCACGAGCACGCGCACCCGGCGACGCGGCGGCCACAGCCGCAGGCGCCCGTACCGCGGCAGGATCTCCTGCACACCCCACGTCGCGACGGGGATGACGGGGAGTGTCTCGGCCGCGGCGAGGGCGAGGCGCACGGCGCCCGTCTTGCCCCGCATCGGCCACATGTCGGGGTCGCGGGTCAGCGAACCCTCGGGATACACGATGACGCCGCGCTGCTCGGCGACGAGGGCGTTCGACTGCGCGAGCGTCTGCGTCGCCGCCGCCGAGTTCGAGGCCCGGGCCACGGGGATCATGCCCGTCGCCCGCAGGAGGGCACCCAGGACCGGGACCTTGAACAGACTCTCCTTGGCCATGAACCGGGGCGCCCGGCCCATCCGCCAGGTCGCGACGGCGACGATCACCGGATCGAACTCGCTGTAGTGGTTCGGGGCGAGGACGTAGGCGCCCTCGAGCGGCAGGTTCTCGGCGCCCTCGATCTCGATCTTCGCGAACCATCCCGTGGCGGGGATGACGATCATGGCGGCGGGCCAGAAGACGCTCGGGCGGGTCTTCTCAGCCGACGCGTGACGACGAGGGCTCACCCGGGTCACTCCGTGACGTCGAAGTCGGCGCCGAGGTCCGTCAGCTTCTCGAGCAACTTCTCGTAGCCGCGACGGATGATCCCGATGTTGCGAACGGTCGACTCGCCCTCGGCCGCCAGCGCGGCGATGACGTAGGAGTAGCCGCCGCGGAGGTCCGGGACCACGACGTCGGCACCGTGGAGGGGCGTCGGACCGTTGATGACAGCGGCCTGCTCGAGGGCGCGGCGGGGAACGCGTCGCTCGGAGCTCGCGATGCCGTCGGGGTGCACGACGATGTCGGCGCCCATCTGGACCAGAGCGCGGGTGAAGCCGAGCCGGTTCTCATACACGGTCTCGTGGACGACGGACTCACCCTCGGCCTGCGTCAGGGCCACGATGAGCGGCTGCTGCCAGTCGGTCATGAACCCGGGGTGCACGTCGGTCTCGACCATGACGGGCTTGAGCGGACCGCCGCGGCGGAAGCGGATGCCGTCCTCGGCGATGTCGAAGTCGCCACCGACCTTGCGGAAGACGTTGAGGAAGGTCAGCATCTCCTGCTGCTTGGCGCCGCCGACGAAGATGTCGCCGTCGGTGGCCAGGGCGGCGGCGGCCCACGAGGCGGCCTCGTTGCGGTCGAAGATCGCCCGGTGGTCGTAGCCGCGGAGAGACTCGACGCCCTCGATGAAGATCACCCGGTTGGGCTCGTAGGAGATGATCGCGCCCATCTTCTGCAGGACGGCGATCAGGTCCATGATCTCGGGCTCGATGGCCGCGTTCCGAAGCTCGGTCGTCCCCTTCGCCCGGACCGCGGTGAGCAGGACCTGCTCGGTCGCGCCGACGCTCGGGTAGGGCAGCTCGATGTTGGCGCCGTGAAGGCCGCCGGGCGCCGACAGCCGGATGCCGCTCGGGAGCTTGTCGACGATGGCGCCGAACGAGCGGAGCGCGTCGAGGTGGAAGTCGATCGGGCGGTCGCCGATGCGGCATCCGCCGAGGTCGGGGATGAACGCCTGGCCGAGCAGGTGCAGCAGAGGTCCGCAGAAGAGGATCGGGATGCGGGACGCACCGGCGTGGGCGTCGATCTCCTCCATGTGAGCCGAGACCGCTCCGCTCGGGTCGAGCCGGAGGACGCCGTCCTCGAGGTCCTCGACGTGGACGCCGTGGACCTCGAGGAGCGAACGCACGACATGGACGTCGCTGATGTCCGGCACATCCCGGAGGATGCTGGCGGTCTCACCCAGGAGGGCGGCCACCATCGCCTTCGTGGCGAGGTTCTTCGCCCCCTTCACTTCGACCCGGCCGCGCAACGGTCGTCCGCCGCGGATCCGGAGCGTCTGACCCGTATTACCGCCGCCGGCGGGGGTGGACGCGGAGTCGCTGAGAAGTGTGTTCATGGGTGGGACCTCATTACTGGTGTCGAGGAAGCGTGGTCGGCCCCGTTGTGCGGGGCGCTGGCCGATCAGCGGACGGGGAGCGTCCGCGGCCGCCACGCCTCGCGGCGCGCCTCGAACTGCGCGATCTGATCTTCGCTGCGCAGCGTGAGCCCGATGTCGTCGAGCCCTTCGAGAAGCCGCCACCTAGTGTAATCGTCGATCTCGAACGAGGCCTGGAGGTCGCCGACCGCCACCGTTCGTGTCTCGAGGTCCACGGTGATCTCGCGGCCGGGGTCAGCCTCGAGAGCCGCCCAGATGGCCTCGAGGACGTCTTCGGTGACGACGCCGGTGACGAGGCCCTGCTTGCCGGAGTTGCCGCGGAAGATGTCGGCGAACTTCGTGCTGAGGACGACGCGGAATCCGTAGTCACGAAGAGCCCAGACGGCGTGCTCACGGCTCGACCCCGTCCCGAAGTCCGGGCCGGCGACGAGGACGGATCCGCCGCGGTAGGCATCCTGATTGAGGACGAACTCGGGGTCCTGTCGCCAGTTCGCGAAGAGCGCGTCCTCGAAACCCGTCTTCGTGACGCGCTTCAGGTAGACGGCCGGGATGATCTGGTCCGTGTCGACCGCGGAGCGCTTCAGGGGCACGCCGACGCCGGTGTGGCGGGTGAACTTCTCCATGTCAGGCCTCCGTCAGGGTCAGTGCGTCGAGGTCGCTCGGGCTCGCGAGGCGGCCCAGGACCGCCGTCGCCGCAGCGACCAGCGGCGACACGAGGTGGGTGCGGCCGCCCTTGCCCTGGCGGCCCTCGAAGTTGCGATTGCTCGTGGAGGCGCAGCGCTCCCCCGGGGCGAGCTGGTCGGGGTTCATCCCGAGGCACATCGAGCATCCGGCGAAGCGCCATTCGGCGCCGAAGTCCGTGAAGACCTTGTCCAGCCCCTCGGCTTCGGCTTCGAGACGGACGCGGGCGGAACCCGGGACCACCATGACGCGGACGCCCGGGGCCTTGGTGCGACCCGCCACGATCGATGCGAACTGGCGGAGATCCTCGATGCGGCTGTTCGTGCACGAGCCCATGAAGACGGCATCCACCGCGACGTCCTTCAGGGCGGTGCCCGGCGCGAGATCCATGTACTCCAGAGCCCGCTCCGCGGCCGCGCGTTCGTTCGGGTCGGCCATCTCGGCGGGTTCGGGGATGACGCCGTTCAGCGAGACGCCCTGGCCGGGGTTCGTGCCCCACGTGACGAAGGGTTCGAGCTCGTCGGCATCGAGGAAGACTTCCGCGTCGTAGACGGCTCCCTCATCGGAGGGCAGCGTCCGCCAGTAGGCGACCGCCTCGTCCCAGTCGGCCCCCTGCGGGGCGTGCGGCTTGTCCTTCACGTACGCGAAGGTGGTCTCGTCCGGCGCGATCATCCCCGCGCGGGCGCCCGCCTCGATCGACATGTTGCAGATCGTCATACGCCCCTCCATCGAGAGGGCGCGGATGGCGGAGCCGCGGAACTCGAGGACGTAGCCCTGCCCGCCGTTCGCGCCGATCTTCGCGATGATCGCGAGGATGATGTCCTTCGCGCTCACGCCGGGCTTCAGGGTGCCCTCGACGGTGATCGCCATGGTTTTGAAAGGCTTGAGCGGCAGCGTCTGCGTCGCGAGGACGTGCTCGACCTCGCTCGTGCCGATGCCGAATGCCATCGCCCCGAACGCGCCGTGGGTCGAGGTGTGGGAGTCGCCGCAGACCACGGTGATGCCCGGCATCGTCAGACCCAGCTGGGGTCCCACGACGTGCACGATCCCCTGCTCCTTGTCGCCCAGCGAGTGCAGGCGGACGCCGAACTCCTCGGCGTTGCGGCGGAGGGTCTCGATCTGCGTGCGGCTCGTGAGGTCGGCGATCGGCTTGTCGATCTCGAGCGTCGGCGTGTTGTGATCCTCCGTCGCGATCGTGAGGTCGAGACGGCGGACCGGTCGTCCCTCCGCGCGGAGACCGTCGAAGGCCTGCGGGCTCGTCACCTCGTGGACGAGGTGCAGGTCGATGTAGATGAGGTCGGGGCTGCCGCCCTCGCCCTTCACGACGAGGTGGTCGTCCCACACCTTCTCAGCGAGGGTCCGTGGACGGTCGGGAATCGTGCTCATGTTGTCTCCTGATGTCGGATGGCGCCCGCGACAGCCTCCGCGACGAGAGAGAGCTCAGAACGAGGTCTCGTCGCGGCCGATAAGGAGTCGAGCGGTCCGCACGGCGTCAGACTATCACCGGCCTCCCGGCGACGTGCGCGACCGCGCCCCGGTCAGGGACGGAAGCGCGGCGATCCTCACCGGGCGTCGTCAGAGGGACGCGTCTCGACCGTGGGAGGGGTCCCCTGTTCAGCGGCGACGTCCTCCGCGTGGCGGACGGGCGTCGGCCCGGTTGCGGGGAGCGGTTCCCGCAGCCCCTCGCGGCGCGCCGCGATGAGACTGGCGATCGTCGCGACCGCCATCGAACCGACGATGACCCCGAGAGACACCCAGGTGGAGATCTCCGGAGCCCACTCCACGTGCTCCCCGCCGTTGATGAACGGCAGCTCGTTCTCGTGGAGGGCGTGGAGGACGAGCTTGACGCCGATGAACGCCAGGATGAACGCGATGCCGAAGTGCAGGTACTTCAGCCGGTCCAGGAGTCCGCCGAGCAGGAAGTAGAGCTGGCGGAGCCCCATGAGCGCGAAGATGTTCGCCGTGAAGACGATGAAGGCGCTCTGCGTGATGCCGAAGATCGCCGGGATCGAGTCGATCGCGAACAGCAGGTCCGTCATGCCGAGAGCCGCGAACACGATGATCATCGGCGTGAAGACCTTCTTGCCGTCGATCACCGTCCGCACTTTCGCACCGTCGTACTCCTCGGACACCTTCATCCGGCGCCGGAGGAGCCTGACGAGGAAGCTCTCCTTCTTTTCCTCGTCCTCGTCGTCCTCACCGTCGAAGGCCTGCTTCCAGGCCGTGTAGATGAGGAAGGCGCCGAACAGGTAGAAGACCCAGCTGAACTGCTCGATGATGGCGGCGCCCAGCAGGATGAAGATGCCCCGTAGGACGAGCGCGATGATGATCCCGACCATCAGCACCTTCTGCTGCGCCGCCCGCGGCACCGAGAACTGGCTCATGATCAGCACGAACACGAAGAGGTTGTCGATGGAGAGGCTGTACTCGGTCAGCCAGCCCGCGACGAACTGCCCGGCGTACTCCCCGTTCGTGACGACGAGCATCAGGAGCGCGAACAGCAGGGCGAGCGCCACGTAGAACACGACCCACAGGGTGGATTCCTTCGTCGACGGGACGTGCGGGCGCTTGATGATCAGCAGCAGGTCGGCGACGAGGATGAGCGTCAGACCGACGAGCGAGCCGACCTCGAACCAGAGGGGGAGCTCCATGGGGGCCTTTCGTGCGGGGGCGACCCTAAGAGTACCTTTCGAGTTGTCTGAGACGATCCCTCACGCTGCGACACTCCCCCATCGACAGGACGAACGAGGATGCCATGGCCGACCCGCTCGCACGGCGTGACGCGGACCTGGTGGCAGCCGCCGCGCGGGGCGACCAACAGGCCTTCCGCGAGCTGTATCGCGCCTACGCGCGGCCCGTGTACTGGCTCGCCCATGGGCTCCTGGGCGACACATCGGATGCGGAGGACGTCATGCAGGAGACCTTCCTGGTCGCGTGGCGACGCCTGCCGACGCTCGATCTCGTGAGCGATTCGCTCCTTCCGTGGCTCGTGACGATCTGCCGGTTCCAGAGTGCGAATCGGATGCGGCGACAGCGGCGCGACCGGCTGAACACCGACGCGGGGGTCGATGAGACCATCCCCGGCACGGTCGACGTCGAGGATCAGGTCATCGGCTCGGCGTTGGCGGAGCGCGTCGTCGCGGAACTCGGGACCCTGTCGCCGCTCGATCAGCAGATCTTCCGCTTGTGCGCCACCGAGGGATACGCCTATGCGGCGGCGGCCGAGGAACTGGGGATCTCGCACGCCGTCGTCCGCAACCGCCTCTCGCGGGTCCGCGCCCGCCTGCGCACGGCCCTGGGAACGGAGGGATCATGACCACGGACGACATCGCACTGCCGGAACTGACCCGATCGCGTCAGGACGACATCGAGAGGGCGCTGTTCGCCGAGATCGCTGCGACGGAGAGCAGCACCCGCAACGGTGCGACGCGGCGTCGTCGACGCGGATGGGCCTACGCCGCCGCAGCGGCTGCCGTCCTCGTCGTCGCCGGGTTCGTCGGCCCGGCCCTCGGGAGCGGCGCCGGCGCCGGATCCATCGCCGACGGCGCCGCGTCGCAGGAGTCGATGGCACGACCGGATGCCGAGGGCACCGAGATGAGCGGTGGCTTGCAGGATCTCGGCGACGCCGGCGCGGCCGCAGCCCCCGTCGACGAGCGAGCCGTGATCGCCCGCGCCGAGGCGCGCCTCGAGGCCGACGACCCCGCCGATGCCGCCGATGAGATCGGGACGAGAGCCCAGGCATCCGGGGGGTACGTCGAGTCCTTGACCGTCAGCGACGCGGCGACGGATGACGCTGCAGCCACCGGGGATGCCCGCATCACGGTGCGCATCCCCGCGACGGGCCTCACGGACTTCCTCCGCGACCTCGACGACCTCGGCGCCGTCCGAGCCACCGACATCTCACGGGACGACGTCACGGCCGAGACGACGGACCTCCGCGCACGGATCGCGTCGCTCGAGACGTCCGTGGAGCGCCTCCGCGGACTGATCGCGGATGCCGCGAGCACGGCGGACGTCCTGGCGGCCGAGGACGCACTCGCCCAGCGTCAGGCGGATCTCGACGCCTTGCGCGCACGGGAGAAGACCTTCGCCGACGATGTCGCGCTCTCGAGCGCGACCATCACGATCTCGCGCCACGGCCAGGCGGTGACCGACGAGCCGGACGGGTTCGGTGATGGGTTCGCCACCGGCTGGAACGCCCTGCTCGTGACCCTCAACGGGGTCGTGATCGGCCTGGGGTTCCTCCTCCCCTGGCTCGCCGTCGCTGCGGTGGTCATCCTCATCGTCCGGGTGGCGCGGGGTGCGCGTCGGCGGCGACGCACCGACGCCACCGCCGACGACGCCTGAGAACGCATCGGAAACGACGAAACCCCCGACCTGTCGGTCGAGGGTTTCGTCATGTGGTGACCCCAGCGGGATTCGAACCCGCGTTACCGCCGTGAGAGGGCGGCGTACTAGGCCGCTATACGATGGGGCCGTACTTTTTCGTTCCCTCCCTGCGGAGGCAACCGTTCAATTATGCACGACGTTCACCGTCGCGCAAAATCGGCGCGCCCTTGCCAACCTCGCGGCGTCGTGGGTTGACTGGACGCATGCGCGTTACGAAGCACGAACATGCCTGCCTCCGTCTCGACAGCGAGGGCAAGACCCTCCTGATCGACCCCGGTTCCTTCACCCTCCCCCTCGACGACCTCGGCACCCTGGTCGGCGTCGTCCTCACGCACGAGCACCCCGATCACTGGACACCCGCGCAGCTCGACGCGATCCGTTCGCAGGCGCCGGCAGTGCCGGTGTTCGGCCCGGCCGGCGTCGCGGCTGCGGCATCCGACTACGACGTCACCACGGTCGGCGTCGGGGACGAGGTCGAGGTCGGCCCGTTCCGGATGCGGTTCTTCGGCGGGACGCACTCCGTGATCCACGAGTCGATCCCCGTCATCGACAACCTGGGTGTGCTCGTCAACGACGAGTTCTACTACCCCGGTGACTCCTACGCCGTCCCCGAGGGCGTCGATGTCGGCCTCCTCGCAGCACCCGTCGGGGCGCCCTGGCTGAAGATCGGCGAGGCTATCGACTACGTCCTCGCGGTGAAACCTCGTCGTGCGTTCGGAACTCACGACATGACGCTGTCGCGCGCGGGTCTCGCGATGCACCGCGACCGCCTCAAGTGGGCGACCGAGCAGAACGGCGGCGAGTTCCTGGAGCTCGAGCCGGGCGAGTCCGCCGACATCTGAGCACCTCGACAGAATGACGGATGCCGCGGGGCTTTCGCTCCGCGGCATCCGTGATTCGTGAGGGTCGAGACTCACTCGGCGTCGTGGTCCGTCTCGATGAAGGCGACGAGCTTGTCGAGCGCGTCGTCGGCGCCCTCGCCCTCGGCCTTGAGCGTGACGACGGTGCCCTGCGTGGCACCCAGACCCATGAGGGTGAGGATGCTGCCGGCGTTCTGGTCAGGACCGCCGGGGACGGCGATCGTGACGGGCACACCCGTCTCCTTGACCGCCTGCACGAAGAGCTTGGCGGGGCGGGCGTGCAGTCCGGAGCTGCTCGCGACGGTTGCGGTCCGTTCGGCCATGGTGATTCTTCCTCCTTGAGTCGGTATGACGAGACTATGCCGTGACGGCCACGGCGGGCGCATCGACCTCGAGGGGGCGACGGCGCGCGTAGCGCTTGAGCAGGACCACGGCGACCGCGCTGACGACGGTGCCGACTGCGATCGACAGCAGCCACAGCCAGAAGTTGTCGATGGCGAAGAAGACGAACACGCCGCCGTGCGGGGCACGGGATGTGACGCCGAAGAACATCGACAGCGCGCCCGTCACGGCGCCGCCCAGCATCGCCGAGGGGATGACGCGGAACACGTCGGCCGCGGCGAACGGGATGGCACCCTCCGAGATGAACGCGGCACCGAGCAGCCAGGCCGCCTTGCCGTTCTCACGCTCCGGGGCGGTGAAGAGCCCGCGTCCGAGGACGGTCGAGGCGAGGGCCATCGCGAGGGGCGGGACCATTCCGGCTGCCATGACGGCGGCCATGATCTGGAGGTAGCGCTCGTCGCCGGCGATGCCCTGCGCGAGGTTCGCCGTGGCGAAGCCGTAGGCGACCTTGTTGAGCGGTCCCCCGAGGTCGAAGCACATCATGAGCCCGAGGATGACGCCGAGCAGGATGACGCCGGCGCCGGAGAGTCCGGATAGCCAGTCGTTGAGGAGCTTCGTCAGCGCCGCGATCGGGCCGCCGAAGACGAACAGCAGCAGCCCCGACGCGAAGATCGAGCCGAGCAAGGGGATGATGACGACCGGCATGAGGCCACGCAGCCAGCGAGGGACCGACAGGCGGTTGAGCCACCACGCGGCGAGACCGGCGAGCAGACCGCCGACGATGGCGCCGATGAAGCCCGCACCCATGAAGGTGGCCGCGGCACCGGCGACGAAACCGGGGGCGATACCCGGCCGGTCCGCCAGGCCGTACGCGATGTAACCGGCCAGGGCAGGGACCAGGAACGCGAACGACAGCTGGCCGATCTGGAATGCGGCGGCGCCGAGGTAGTAGACGAGACCCTCGGGCGGCAGGTTCCAGAGGGTGAAGTTCTGCAGCGTGAAGATCGCGTTGTTGACGGTGTTGCCATCAGCGGTGTTCGCGATCTCGTACCCCGCGAGGGCGAATCCGAGGGCGATCAGCAGACCGCCGCCGGCGACGAACGGGATCATGTAGCTCACACCGGTGAGCAGCGCCCTGCGGATGGCGCCGCCGAGCGAGGTCGGCGCGGCTTCGCTGGCGGTCGCGGCGCCCGACGCGGCGGGAACGCGGGGAGCGTTCGGGTTCTTCGCGGCGTCGACGGCTTCGCGGAGCATCTGAGCAGGCTGCTCGATGCCGCGCTTCACTCCGGAGCGGACCACGGGTTTGCCGGCGAACCGCGCCTGCTCGCGAACGTCGACGTCGACGGCGAAGATGACGGCGTCGGCCTCGTCGATGATCCGCTGTTCGATGGCCTTGTAGCCGCTCGAGCCCTGCGGCTCGACGGTCAGGTCGACGCCTTCCTTCTGACCGGTCGCCGTGAGGGCGTCGGCCGCCATGAAGGTGTGGGCGATACCCGTGGCGCAGGCCGTGACGGCGACGATGCGCGCCGGGCGTCCGTCGACCATCAGTCCGTCGTCGGTGGCCGACGCGGACGGGGCAGCGGCGCGAGCCTCGGCGCGCGAGGCGGGTGCCGGTGCATCGGCGGCTGCGGCGGCCGGAGCGTCCGAGATCGCGTCGCGGACGATCGCAACGACCTCGTCGGCGGTCGTCGCGGCGCGAAGACCGGCGGTGAAGTCGTCGCGCATGAGGCTGCGCGCGAGCTTCGAGAGCACGGCGAGGTGCTCCTCGGCCGCGGTGTCGGGAGCCGCGATGAGGAAGACGAGGTCCGCCCCGCCGTCCTCAGCGCCGAAGTCGACACCCGGGTTCAGCCTCGCGAAGGCGAGCGATGCCTGGGTGACGGCGGCGCTCTTCGCGTGCGGGATCGCGATGCCGCCGGGCAGGCCGGTCTCGTCCTTCTCCTCGCGGGCCCAGGCGTCGGCGGCGAGTCGAGCCGCATCCGTGGCCCTTCCCTGCGCGGCGACGCGCTGCGCAAGCGCGTCGATGACGGCGCGCTTGTCGGCGCCGAGCGGCTCGTCGATACTGACGAGTTCCGCGGTGATGATCTCAGTCACGGTGACCTCCAGTGGTCGGGTTGTCCTGCTGCAGGAGTCGTCGGACCGGCACCTCGCCGGTCGACAGGTCGTTCGGGGTCGGGGGTTGCGTGCCGGGCAGGGCCGCGGCGGCGGATCCGTAGCGGATGCCGGAGCGCAGCCGCTCCTCGGGCGCGGCGCCGGTCGTCTCGGCCAGCAGGTAGCCGGCGAGGGAGCTGTCGCCTGCGCCCACCGTGCTGCGGACGCGGGTCGGCGGCGGCGTACCGTGCCAGGACCCGTCGTCGGTGACGAGGACGGCACCGTCACCACCGAGGGTGACGAGTGCGGCGCCTACCCGCGCGGGCACGAGGTCGGCGGCGATCGCGGCGACGGCGTCGGCGAGGGCGACCGTGGTGTCGAGGTTCCGCCCCGCGAGTTCGACGAGTTCCTCGTCGTTCGGCTTGATGAGGTCGGGTCGGCCCGAGGCGACGACGGCCGCGAGCGCCGGTCCCGAGGTGTCGACACCGATGCGAGGAGCCGCGGCGCCCCACGCCGAACGGACGGCCTCGATGACGGTGACGTAGTAGTCGTCCGGCAGTCCCGGGGCGAGCGAGCCCGCGAGGACGAGCCAGGAGGCGCCCTGCGTGGCGGCGACGACCGCGGCGGTGAGGGCCGCGGCATCCGCTTCGGTGAACGCCGCACCCGGCAGGTTGAGCTTCGTCGTCGTACCGGCCTCGTCGGCGATCGTGACGTTGGCGCGGGTGGCGCCGTCATGCGGAACGATCCTGGCGGGGATGCCGGTGGCTGCCAACGCGACGGCGAAGGGGTCGGCTGCGTCGAGCGGTAGGACCGCGAGAGTGGGGCGGGATGCCGCGGCGACGACGCGTGCGACGTTGATGCCCTTGCCGCCCGCATCCTCCCGTGCGCCGAGCGCCGCCTGCACCTCGCCGACGCGCAGCGGCTCGCCGAGGGCGATGGTGCGATCGAGCGAGGGGTTGGTGGTCAGGGTGACGATCATGCGAGCTGGACCTCCACATCGGCCTCACGCAGGGCGCCCGCGAGATCTCCCGTGGGCGCGGTGTCGGTCAGGAGGACGTCGACGTCCGAGAGCGACGCGAACGACACGAGCAGCTCGGCGTCGAATTTGTCCCCGTCGGCGACGACCACGACGCGACGCGCGGAAGCGACGATCGCGCGCTTCACGGCCGCCTCGTCGGGGTCGGGGGTGCTGAGGCCGAACCCTGCCGCGAGGCCGTTCGTCCCGATGAAGGCGATGTCGGGCCGCAAGCGTCCGATCGCCTCGACCGTCTGGGCTCCGACGGCTGCGGCGGTGAGTCCGCGGACCCGTCCGCCGATGGCGGTCAGTCCGATCCCCTGCGCACCGGCCAGGATGTGGGCGACGGACATGGAGTGGGTGACGACTTCGAGGTCGCCCGCGGGGTGGGGCCCGGTCGCGAGAAGCTGGGCGATGGCGCCCGTCGTGGTGCCGGCATCCAGGTACAGAGCACCGTCGAGCTCCTCGCCGAGCAGGTCCACGGCGGCGCGGGCGATGGTCTGCTTGGAGCCGCTACGCTGCGACGCGCGCTCCGCGACGGAGGCCTCGGCAGTGCTGGCCCGGGTGCGGTGGACCGCTCCGCCGTGGACGCGTCGGACCACCCCGGACCGCTCGAGGGCTGCCAGATCACGGCGGACCGTCTCGGTCGTGACCCCGAAGCGATCGGCGAGGTCGACCACGGCGACACGACCGTCAGTCGCGATCAGCTGCTCGATCTGCTGCTGGCGCTCCGTTGCGTACATGTGGTCCTCCTTGAACAAGACCACACGTTACAACAGAAACCAACACGAAACAAGAATGGGATACAGCACGACGCCCCCGGCCGAAACCGGGGGCGTCGTCGAGGTGGAGGAAGGCTCAGGCCTCGCTCATGGCGAGGACTTCGCGCTGACCACGGGCAGCGAGCGCGGCTGCACGAGCGGCGATGCGGCGCTCCTGCTCGGCCTGGCCGGCGTCGATGGTCTCCTGGTCGAGCGGGACGCTCTCGACCTTGTTCACACCGTTGTACTTCTCCATGTAGGCGTCGAGCTCGGGACCCGACTCCCACGACGTGATGAGGCAGTACCGGGGCGCGTCGCCCGGGTGGTAGGCGGCGTGCCAGAGACGCTGCGTGTCAATGACGAGCTGCGCCCCGGCAGGAAGGGCGATGCGGGTCTCGCCGTTCGGGTCGGTGCGGTTGTCGCGAAGGACGAAGAAGCTGTCCTTGTCATCGGTGAGGTTGAAGAAGCTGCGGACGACCCACCCGGTGCCGTCGGGGTTCAGCCGGTTGTTGTCGTCCTGGTGCAGGTTGTACAGCGCGTCGGCGTACGTGTTCGGCTGCAGCTCGATGATGCGGCAGCGTCCGACGTTCGAGCCGGGCTCGAGGGCGCGCTCGGTGAGAGTGGGCGCCTTCTCGGTCTGCGACGGGATCCAGACGCCGTCCTTGTCGGTGCGCGGCGGCTGGTGGTTCCAGAAGCCGTTGCACTCGATCTCACCCTTGGCGGACGCGAGCGGCGCGAACCGGGTGTCGCCGGAGGACTTCCAGTCGACGTATTCGATGTCGAGCCATTCCTTGGGATCGATTTCCTTGCCGTACATGTCGAGGACGACGTATCCGGTCTCCTCGAGCAGAGCACTCTTGATGTAACCCATGCGGATCAACCTTTCTGTCGGACGAGCGAAGTTTTTACAGGCCCGACTTAGGTCAGCCTACCTAGCGGCTCTGAGACCGTCAGTAGACTCGACCGGGGAAATTCGAGGAGCGATTCGAGGAACATGAGCAGCGCCACGAACGTCGATGCGACCGCCGTCAACACGATCGAGTGGCTTTCCGCCTCGGACACCACGATCGTCGTGCCGGTGTACCAGCGGCAGTACCGATGGGACATCGGAGGGTGCGAGCAGCTCCTCGGCGACATCCGCGCCGTCGCCGCTAGCGAGGACGGTCACACGCACTTCATCGGGTCGATCCTGTCGACGGCGAGCACCACGGTCGATGACGACGCGCATCTCGTCCTCATCGACGGACAGCAGCGGGTGACGACACTGATGCTGCTCATCGCCGCTCTCCATCACACGCTGCACACCGACGATCCGGCACTCGCGAAGGAGCTCGAAGCCGTCCTCGTGCGCCGCGACGATCCCCTCCGGACGAAGCTCCGTCCGCACCGGGCATGGGCGGACGTCTTCGAGAGCGTGGTCCTCGACCGCCGCTCCCCCGCCGACACCGACCGTACGTCACGGTTCGACGACAACTACGCGTTCTTCCGCAGCCAGATCCGTCCCGACGAAGCGGCGGGCATCTGGCGCGGTCTGCGCAAACTCGAGCACGTGTCGATCACCCTGGGCGCTGGCGCCAACGCCCAGCAGATCTTCGAGAGCCTCAACTCGACGGGTGAGCCCCTCCGTGACCACGAACTCATCCACAACTACGTCCTCATGGGACTCTCGCACGCCGAGCAGAGCGAGATCGAGAACGAGTACTGGCTCCCCCTCGAAGCGAACACCGGCGAGCAGATCGGCGCGTTCTGGAGGGACTACCTCGTCATGCTGACCGGCCGCGAGGTCCTCGTCGAAGGCGAGCGCGGTGTCTACGACGCGTTCCGGCACGAGTTCCCCCGCCTCGACCGCGCCACCCTCCTCGAGAACGCGACGCAGTGGCGGGAACTGTCGGAGATCTATCGGCTCCTGCTCGAACCCGCCACGGCGACGGATGCCGCCATCGCCCGCCACTTCGGGGCGGTCAACGTCCTCGGTCGCGGCATGTACCCCATCGCGATGCGTCTGTACCGCGACCACCTGCGGGGTGAGCTGTCGGCATCCGATCTTTCCCTGGCTCTCACCCACGTGGAGTCGCTCCTGCTGCGCCGGACCGTCGTCGGCCTGCCGATCGACCGTCTCGTCGCCCGGTTCTGCCGGGCCGCGGACGAGGGCATGGAGTCCCTCGTCCTCGCGATCGCGCGCATCACGCCGTCCGACGAGCGCACGCGGGTCGGCCTCCGCTACGGCGAGCTGCCGCACGCGGCCTTCGTCCTCGAGCGACTCGCGGGGATCGACGCCGATGCGGGCCTCGTCCTCGATCACGTGCTGCCCGCGGCTCCCTCAGACGACTGGAGCGGCGACGGGGTCCGCCGATGGGCGGATCTCACCGACGACGAGCAGAACGCGCACCGGGCGCTCGTGAACACCCTCGGGAACCTTACGCTCCTCGAGGAGGACCTCGCGGACCGCGTGTTCGACGCGTCGTTCCCCGCGAAGCGCACGGCGTACGCGACGAGCTCGCTCCCGCTGACCCGTGAGGTCGCGGATTCCGCGGCGTGGTCGACGGCGCAGATCGCCGCGCGCACCGAGCAGTTGACCGCCCGTTTCATGGATGCCTGGCGCCGCCCCGCCGTCGTGGGCATCGACGACGACAACCTCACGCCGATCCTCGACGCCAAGAAGCGCCGCGGGTGGCCCCGTGGGTGGCAGCGGGAGTTCGACTACGTCGAGTACCGCGGCGAGCACTGGGACGTCCGGGACGTCCGCTACCTGTTCAACCGCGTCTTCGCCCGGCTGTGGGCGGACTCGCGTCAGAGCGTCGTCGACTACAGCGCGCGCCAGGGCGGTCCGGTGTATCCCGCGATGGCATGGAACGGCCAATGGGACCGGCTGAGCGAGGGCCAGTACCTGTACCTCGGGTGGGACTCGAAGTACATGCTCTCCGCTGTACAAGGAGTGCTCGAGGAAGCCGGCTGGGCGTCGGAGGTCTTCGTCAAGTACTCCTACATCGGCGACGCGATGCGCTGATCCGCAGCGCCCCGCCGCGATAGGTTGGGGCCATGCATGCGAGCCAACGCCAGCCCCGACCCGGGGCGGCGATCGAGCGAAAGGCTCGCATCCATGATGCGCTCACCCCTGTGCAGGCTGCTGTTCCGGCTCTTCGGACATCGCGTCTGCTGTCATCTCCCTGAATGGACCGCGCACGTCGGGCGCCCCTGGCGGCCCGTCGGCGAGGAACCCTGGAACCTCTACAACATCCTTTGGCGCATGCAGCAGTGGGTCTGCACGGGCATCGAGTGAGCCCGCGCACCTGATGCGCTGAGGATCAGTCGCCGTCGGCTCCGCCGTCCCCCTCGGGGGCGGCGGGGTCGACGGGGATCTCGATCCAGGTCGCCGTCGTGGGCTTCGTGGACAAGAGGTCTGGCTTCCACCCGCCGACGGCCGGGCCCTCGCCGAGACGGTCGATCGGATTCGCCGGCTCCAGCGGCTCGGACGGGAGACCGCCCCATTCGGACGGTTCCTCGGGTCGCTGCGTGAAGAGTCCCATGGGACCATTGTGCGCCCGCACGGCGAGCCGCGACAGCACGCTTCGCTTCACGGGACCGCGACCCACAGCCGGGCGGCGGTGGTCCCTTGTGCTACAAGTCGGTTGCTGCGTACCCTGCCAAAACGGCGCATTCTGCGCACATTCAAAGGGGGAAGTATGAAGAAATCCATCATGTCGATCGCAGCCGCCGGGATTCTCGCGCTCGGCGTACTGTTGAGCCCGAGCCCTGCGACAGCTGCGAGCCCCACGATCGTGGAGAAATCAACCAAGACTGTCAATTTTGTTCAGACGGGCCAGTACTACTCCTCCGCGGTCAAACGATGCCTGAAGGTAAAAGTGTCGGGGACAATGAAGGTTCAGTACGTCAGGTCGAAGGATTACCTCGGAAACGATTTCCAATCACTTACCAACCCGACAATCCATGCTCCGAAGATGGTCCTTTCGTCTACGTCTTCATGCTCGGCGAGCACTGGAGCAAATCTGAGTAGCGCGAAACTGACGCAGACATTCTCCTATTACGCCTGTGGCGGCTCAGTGTCATACTCCGCAGGCTATCCGCTCTCTGTCGGTATCTCGTGGACCCCGGAATGCGGGAATCGACAAGCGATTAATCGATCGATGGAACTCAGTGGCCCAGCAAGCGTGTTCACCCAGGCGAACTCAAACAGCGTGGGGACCGTGAAAAAGGTAGTCAGCGGCCGCACGTCGACAAACGTCAAGACGTGCGTTGCCGTCGGCACCTTGGTTACAGCAAGGGTGGGCAGCACCGGAGATAACGTGAAGATCGACGCCGGAGACGTCTGCGTCACCGTTTAGGCATCAGTCGACGACAGACGCCTCTCCCGACGTAGAGCGGGGTGTGAGAAGGATGACGATCACGCCCCGCTCGCGAACATTCGATAAGAGATGAGCCGCGACCGCTCTCGCAGGAAAAGCAAAACCCCCGCCGGAGCGGGGGTTTTTCATCTTGCTGGGGTACCTGGACTCGAACCAAGAACAACGGAACCAGAAACCGCCGTGTTGCCAATTACACCATACCCCACTGGATCCGGCCGGAACCGTTCCGAGGGTCAAGCTTAGCCCACGGCGCGGTCCCGGCCAAACCGAGGCATCAGCCGCGTGTCGCCCTCAGCTTCTCGAGGCGGGCGATCGACACGTCCTTGCCCAGGAGCTCCATCGACTCGAACAGCGGCGGCGAGACACGCCGGCCGCTGAGCGCGACGCGGGCAGGGCCGTACGCGACACGAGGCTTGAGCCCCAGTCCGTCGATGAGCGAGCCCGCGAGCGCCGCTTGGATGGCCTCCGCGTGGAACGCGTCGGCGGGCACACCCTCGAGAGCCTCGATGGATGCGGCGAGGACCTCCGCCGCGTTGGCGGGAAGCCCCTTGAGAGCGTCCTCGTCGTACGTCTCGACGTCGCGGAACAGGAAGCCGAGAAGGCCCGGTGCCTCACCGAGCATCTGCATGCGCTCCTGGACGAGCGGTGCGGCCTTGGCGAGCATCTCGCGCTGCGCGTCGGTGGGAGGCGTGCTGACGACGCCGGCGCCGACAAGGTAGGGCACCAGACGCGACGCGAAGTCGTCGGACTCCAGCATCCGGATGTGGTCGCCGTTGATGGACTCGGCCTTCTTCTGGTCGAAACGGGCCGGGTTGGGGTTGACGTTCACGATGTCGAACGCCTCGATCAGCTCCTGACGCGTGAACACGTCGCGGTCGGAGGCGATGGACCAGCCGAGGAGGGAGAGGTAGTTGAGCAGACCCTCGTGGATGAAGCCCTTCTCGCGCTGCAGGAAGAGGTCGGCCTTCGGGTCGCGCTTGGAGAGCTTCTTGGTGCCCTCCTCCCCCAGCACCAGCGGCATGTGCGCGAAGCGCGGCACGAAGTCCGTCACGCCGGCGTCGATCAGTGCGCCGTACAGGGCGAGCTGGCGCGCCGTCGAGGGCATCAGGTCTTCGCCGCGGAGAACATGGGTGATTCCCATGAGCGCGTCGTCGACGGGGTTGGTGAACGTGTAGAGCGGGATGCCGCCGGCGCGGACCACCACGAAGTCGGGGAACGACCCGGCGGGGAAGGTGACCTCGCCGCGGATGAGGTCGACGTAGGTCACGTCCTCCTCGGGCACGCGCAGGCGCCAGGCGGGCTCGCGTCCCTCGGCGCGGAAGGCGGCCTTCTGCTCGTCGGTGAGCGTGCGGTCGTAGTTGTCGTACCCGAGCTGCTTCGCGCGGCCCGCCGCGGTGTTCCGCGCGTCGATCTCCTCGGCCGTCGAGTAAGACTCGTAGACGGCGCCCGAGGCGATGAGCTTGTCGAGGACCTCGCGGTAGATGTCGTGGCGCTGCGACTGGCGGTACGGCTCGTGCGGTCCACCCTTCTCCACGCCCTCGTCCCAGTCGATCTCGAGCCAGGTGAGCGCGTCGACGAGCTGACGGTAGCTCTCCTCGCTGTCGCGTGCCGCGTCGGTGTCCTCGATGCGGAAGATCATCTTGCCTCCGGTGTGCCGCGCGTACGCCCAGTTGAACAGGGCGGTGCGGACCATCCCGACGTGCGGGAGGCCGGTCGGCGAGGGGCAGAAGCGGACGCGGACGTCCGAGCCGGAAGCGGTCGTGGTGAGGGGGTGCGGTGCAGTCGACATCACCGTCCAGTCTACGGCCGCGCCTTCGACCGGCCCGCTCGGTCAGCGACGCGCGTAGGGAGAGAGCACGGTGATCGCGATGACGACCGCGAGAGCGACGAGCGCGAGCCCGCCGTACCCGATGAGACTGAGGATGCCGCCGGCCAGCACGGACCCGATGGCCGCCGACAGCGTCATCGCCGTGTCGCTGCGCCCCTGCCGGCGAGGCCGGAGCTCGGTCGGCGTGGCCTCGGTCAGCAGCGCCGCGCCGCCCACCGTCGCCGCGCTCCACCCGAGTCCCAGGAGCAGGAGAGCGATGAGCACCGCGGTGGGCGAGTTCGGAGCGATCGCCGCGGTGACGAGCGAAGCGGCGAGGATCGCCTGTCCGAGGAGGATCGTCTGCAGCCGACCCCAGCGATCCGCGAGGATGCCGAAGACCGGCGACAGGCCGTACATCCCGAACACGTGCAGGGCGATGGTGACGCCGACGATCGTGGTCACGTTCCGAGGGTCGAGGTGCGACAGGTGGACGGGGGTCATGGCCATGACCGACGCCATCGTCACGTGCGAGCCGGCCACGGCGAACACCGCGTAGCGGGCCACGATCGGTCGGTCCACTTCCACGACGCGGGTCGCACCGGCATCCCTCGTGCGAGCGAGCTGCTGCGCGACCTTCAGGGGGTCGGGCCGGAGGGCGACGAGGTAGAGGATGAGGGCGAGCGTCTGCGCGACGATCGAGAACGCGTACGAGCCGGTGAGGGGCGGCATCCCGAGCCACTGACCGACCGCCTCGCCGGGCGTCAGCATGAGCGGGCCGACGACCCCGCCCACGGTCGTCGCCCACACCACGGTGCCGAGGTCGCGTCCGCGACGCCCCTGACCCGAGAGGTCGGTCGCCGCGAACCGGGACTGCAGGTTGCCCGCATTGCCGGCACCGATGAGGATGACGCCCACGAGGAGCAACGGAAAGAGGCGGAGCGCCGCCGCGGTGATGACGACCGCGATCCCGACGAGGGCCAGCAGGTTCCCGAGGGTCAGCGCACGCCGGCGCCCCTGCGCCGAGGCGAGTCGTGCGAGCGGGATCGCGCACAGGGCGGCACCGAGGGTGACGGATGCCGTCGCGAACCCCGACAGCGACTCCTCACCCGACAGGTCGGCCGCCAGCAGCGCCCCCAGTGAGACCGTCGAGCCGAAGGCGACGCCACCGAGGACCTGCCCCGCGGCGAGGACGCCGACCGTCCGCCGCTGGATGCGGGCAACGTCGGTCGAGGAGAGGGTGGGGTCTGTCCCGTCAGGCATTCCGCGCCGTGTTGCGCAGGATGCCGAGACCCGTGATCTCGACCTCGAGCACGTCACCGGCGTGGAACTCGCCGATCCCCGCCGGCGTGCCCGTGAGGATCACATCGCCCGGGAGGAGCGTGAAGGCCGCCGACGCGTAGGCGATGATGTCGGGCACGGAGTGCACCATGTCGGAGATCGGACCGTCCTGACGGACCTCGCCGTTCACCCGGGAGACGATGCGCGCGCCGCCGTCGAGGTTGAACTCGGTCTCGATGATCGGACCCAGCGGGCAGAAGGTGTCGAAGCCCTTGGCACGCGACCATTGGCCGTCGGAGCGCTGCAGGTCGCGCGCCGTGATGTCGTTGCCGATCGTGTAGCCGAAGACGTAATCGAGGGCCTTCTCAGCGGGGACGTTCTTGGCGACGCGGCCGATGACCACGGCGAGCTCGCCCTCGTAATCGGTGCGCTCGGACTGCGGCGGGCGGACGACGGCGTCATCCGGACCGATGACCGACGTGTTCGGCTTCAGGAACAGCAGCGGCTCGCCGGGGGCCTCGCCGCCCATCTCGGCCGCGTGGTCCCGGTAGTTCTTGCCGACGCAGACCACCTTGGAGCGTGGGATGGACGGGGCGAGGAGGGTGATCTCGGCGAGAGGGATCCGATCCCCCGTCGTCTCGAACCCGGCGAACATCGGGTCACCGGCGAGCTCGACGACCTCCTTCTCGTCGATGATCCCGTAGCGGATGGCCTCGTTGCGGCGGTAACGGACGATGCGCACGGTTCAGCCGTCCAGCCGCGTCAGCCAGCCGTGCACGTCTTCGGCGCGACCGTACTGGATGTCGGTGAGGTGCTGACGGAGCTCGAGCGCGAGAGTGCCCGTGGGCTGGACATCCTCGAACCCGGACGCCTTCAGCGCTCCGATCGGGGTGACGACGGCGGCGGTTCCGCACGCGAACACCTCGACGATGTCACCCGAGGCGACGCCCTCGCGCCAATCGGTCAGCGAGACGGGACGGCGCTCGACGCGGTGCCCGCGGTCCTCCGCGAGCTGCAGGATCGAGTTGCGGGTGATGCCGGCGAGGATCGATTCGGACTCGGGCGTCACGAGCGTCCCGTCCTTCATGACGAACACGACGTTCATGCCGCCGAGTTCTTCGACGTTGCCGTCCTCGTCCAGGAACACGACCTGGTCGCAGCCCTTCTCGTAGGCCTCGGCCTGAGGCAGGAGGCTCGCGGCGTAGTTGCCGCCGGTCTTCGCCGCTCCCGTGCCGCCCTTGCCGGCACGCGCGTAGTCCTCGCTCAGCCAGATCTTGACGGGGGTGACACCGCCCTTGAAGTAGGCGCCCGCGGGGCTGGCGATCACGTAGTAGGCGACCTTCTCGGCCGGGCGGACCCCGAGGAAGGCCTCCTTGGCGAACATGAACGGACGCAGGTACAGGCTCTGGTCGTCACCGGACGGAACCCAGGCGCCGTCGACGGCGATCAGCTCGCGGAGCGACTGCAGGAAGTACTCGGCGGGGAGCTCGGGCAGAGCCATCCGTCGTGCCGACCGCTGCAGGCGCGCGGCGTTCTCGTCGGGCCGGAACGTGTGGATGGAGCCGTCCGCGTGGCGGTACGCCTTGATGCCCTCGAAGATCTCCTGGCCGTAATGCAGCACGGCGGCCGCCGGCGACAGCGAGATGGGTCCATAGGGCGAGACGCGCGGGCGGTGCCAGCCGCCCTTCGACGACCAGCAGATGTCGACCATGTGGTCGGTGAAGTTCGTGCCGAACCCGGGGTTCGCGAGGATCTCCTCGCGGGCGGACGGCGACGCCGCAGCCAGGTTCTTCGTCACCGAGAAGGTGAGGGGGGCGGCGGTCGAGTCGGTGAGGGTCATGTCTTTCCTGTTCCTCGCGCGGTGTCTGCGCGACGCGCATCCAGTCAGATTACGCCCGGAGGCGTGCGGTGATGGCGTCGCCGACCTGCGCGGTCGTGCGGGCGGAGCCGTCCCTCGCCTCGATGTCCTCTCGGGCCGCGCGGGTGACGCGCTGGGCCTCGTCACCCAGCCCGAGGTGCTCGAGCAGGAGGGCGACGGAGAGGATCGCGGCGGTGGGATCGGCGATCTGTTGTCCGGCGATGTCGGGCGCGGAACCGTGCACGGGCTCGAACATCGACGGGAACGCGCCGTCGGGGTTGATGTTCCCCGAAGCGGCGAGGCCGATGCCTCCGGTGACGGCGCCGGCCAAGTCGGTCAGGATGTCGCCGAAGAGGTTGTCGGTGACGATCACGTCGAAGCGGCCCGGGTTCGTGACCAGGAAGATCGTCGCCGCGTCGACGTGCAGGTAGTCTACGGCGACGCCGGGATGCTCCTGCGCGACCTCGTCGACGATCCGCTTCCACATCCCACCCGCGTGGACCAGCACGTTCGTCTTGTGGACGAGGGTGAGCTTCTGGCGACGCTTCTCGGCCTGCGCGAAGGCGAACCGGACGACCCGTTCGATGCCGAACGCCGTGTTGACCGACGTCTCGTTCGCGATCTCGTGCGGGGTCCCCGTGCGGATGGAACCGCCGTTGCCGACGTACGGCCCCTCGGTCCCCTCACGGACGACGACGAAGTCGATGTCTCCGGGATCAGCGAGCGGTCCGGACGCCCCCGGGTACAACACCGACGGGCGGAGGTTGACGTAGTGGTCCAGGGCGAATCGGAGCTTGAGGAGGAGGCCCCGCTCGATGTTCGCGTCCTTCAGGCGCGGGTCGCCCGGCATCCCGCCGACGGCCCCGAGGAGGATCGCGTCGTGCGACGCGATGGCAGCGAGGTCCTCGTCGGTGAGCGTGTCGCCCGTCTCGAGGTAGCGCGCGGCGCCCAGCGAGAATCGGGTCTTCTCGAAGGCGACATCGGCACCGTCCGTCACGGCGTCGAGGACCTTCTCGGCCTCTGCGACGACCTCCGGACCGATGCCGTCTCCGGGGATGACGGCCAGCTTCACGACGCGCGACATCGCTCTCCTCGTTGTCGGGGTGGACCGCGCGTCGTCAGTGCTCGACGTGCGCGGTGCGGGTCCCCTTCAGCGTAGTGGCCGCGATCACGGCGGCGCAGACGACCAGCACCGCCCCGATGATCGAGGTGACGCCGACGCCGGAATCGAAGGCGGATGCCGCGGCCTCGAGCACGCGCTCGCCGAGACCCGCCGGCAGCCCGTCGGCGGCGGTGACCGCTCCGCCCAGGGTCTCGCGCGCCGCTGCCGCCGTCTCGGCGGGCACCCCGTCGGGCAGCACGATCCCGGAACGGTACAGCGCGGTGAGGATGCCGCCCAGCACCGCCGTGCCGAGAACGGCCCCGAGTTCGTAGGCCGTCTCGGACACGGCACTCGCCGCGCCCGCCTTGGCCGGCGGAGCCGTCGCCAGGATCAGCTCGTTCGACACGGTCTCGGCCGCGCCGATACCGAGGCCGAGCAGCCCGAAGGCGGCGATGAGCGTGCCGAGGGTCGCGGCATCCGTCGACATCGCGATGATGAGATACGCCGCGACAGACAGCGACAGCGCCACCGGCACGACGACGCGCGGCGATACCCGGCGCGAGATCGGGACGACCGTGAGCCCTGAGACGATCATCAACACGAGCCCGGGGACGAGCGCGAGGCCCGCCTGCAGCGGGCTCAGTCCGACGATGAGCTGCAGGTGCTGCGTCACGAAGTACAGGAACCCGACGAGGGCGACGACGCTCAAGAGGTTGACGAGGAGCGCGCCGGTGAACGCGCCCGTCCGGAACAGTCGCATGTCGAGCATGGGCGCGTCGGACCGGAGCTGACGACGCACGAAGATCAGCCCGAACGCCAGGCCCGCGACCACGAGGACGACCGGCAGGATGCCCGGACCGTGAACGGCGAACTCCTTGATGGCGTAGACGATCGGCACCATGGTCGCCATGCTGAGGGCGATGCTGACGGGATCGATGCGGCCCGGCTTCGGGTCGCGACTCTCGGGGACCAGGATCGGCGCGAGGACGAGCAGCGGGATCAGGACAGGGACCGCGAGGAGGAACACCGACCCCCACGCGAAGTGCTCCAGCAGGAGTCCTCCGACGATGGGTCCGAGAGCGGAGCCCGCCGAGAACATCGACGCCCACACCGCGATCGCGAGTCGGCGCTGGTCGCGGTCGGTGAAGATACTCCGCAGCAGCGACATCGTCGACGGCATGAGCATGGCACCGAAGAAACCCATGGCGGCGCGGGCGGCGATGAGGAGCTCGGCCGACGGGGCGAAGGCAGCGACGGCGGAGATGCCCGCGAAGCCGGTCGCTCCGATCATGAGCAGCCGGCGGCGTCCGAATCGGTCCCCGAGGGATCCCATCGTGACGAGGAGCCCTGCCAGGACGAGCGGATAGACGTCGATAATCCAGAGCTGCTGCGCGCTCGTGGGAGTCAGGTCGCGTGCGATCTCGGGCAGCGCGAAGCTCAACACCGTGTTGTCCACCGACACCAGGAGCACGGGCAGCATGAGCACCGCCAGCGCAGCCCAGCCGCGCCACCCCTGTCGCACACCCGCCGCGTCGGCGACGCGGATCTCTTCCGTCAACGTCATGATTTATACACCGTCCAGTCGGTATAGTAACAGAGCCGACCGACGAGAGGGAAGAGACGTGAGCAGACCACCGCGGGCGCGAGAAAGCGTGCTGGACGCGTTCGAGGCCGCCTTGATCGACGGCGGTGCCCGCGGCGCGACGATGGATGCCGTCGCCGCAGCGGCGGGCGTCTCGAAGGGCGGTCTGCTCTACCACTACGCCTCGAAGGAAGCGCTCGAGTCGGCGCTCATCGAGCGGATGCGGCGCCTCGTCGACCTGGACGTCGAGGAGATGCTGCGCTCCCCCGACGGGATCGTGGCGGTGTTCGTCCGCACGTCCGTGCAGTCCGACACCCCGCTCGACCGCGCGATCGTCGCCACGTCGCGTCTGGCGCAGACGGGCCACGACGCGGCGTCCGTCGCCCTCCGTGACGCGCGACGCGTCTGGGAGGATGCGCTCCGTCCCCACACTCGCGACGAGAGCGCGCTGCAGCTCGTCCTGCTCGTGAGCGACGGGCTCTACTTCAACAGCGCGCTCGCCACGCAGGGCGTCCCGGGCCCCATCCCGCAGGGCGACGACCTCGACGCGCTCATCGCGCTCGTCGAGCGCGCGGCACGCTGACCCGCTCTCCTGTCACGAACGACCGCCGCACGCGGCGTGATGCGACAGGGGAACGAGGGATGCCGGTGCGTCAGACCTCGGTGAGCTCGATCTGGCGGAACAGGTCGGCCTGGACCGAGGCGCGGAGCTCGTCGAGCATCGGCTCGGGGATCGGCGAATCGACGGTCAGGACCGACAGTGCGCGGCCGCTCGCGTCGGGCCGCGCGACCTGGAGCCCCGCGATGTTGATGCCCGCTTCGCCGAGCTTCTGACCATAGATCGCGACGATGCCGGGCCGGTCGGCGTAGCGCATCACGACGTGGTAACGGTTGATCGGCACCTCGACCTCGTAGCCGTTGATGCCGACGACCTTCGGCACCATGCGCGTGCCCGCGAGGGTGCCCTCCACGGTGAGCACCGTGCCGTCGGACAGCGTGCCGCGGAGGATCGTGATGTTCCGGTACAGCGGGCTCTCGGACTCGACGATCAGTCGGGTCTCGATGCCGCGCTGCTCGGCGAACAGCGGCGCGTTCACGTAGGAGACGTTCTCGCTCACGATGTTCGTGAAGATGCCCTTCAGCGCCGCCAGGCGGTAGACGCTGACGTCGTAATCGGCGAGCTCTCCGCGGACCTCGATGTCGAGGCTCGTGAGGGCGCTGGGCGCGAGCCCCGTGAAGATCTGACCCAGCTGCTCGACGAGCGCGATGCCGGGACGCACGAACGGGTCGATCACGCCGCCGGCGACGTTCACGGCGTCCGGGACCAGGTCGCCTTCGAGCGCGAGCTTGACGGACTTCGCGACCGAGACACCCGCCTTCTCCTGAGCCTCTTCGGTCGAGGCGCCCAGGTGGGGCGTGACGATGACGTTCGGCAGGGACAGCAGGGGGAACGCCGTGCCGTCCTCCTTCGGCGGCTCGCTCGTGAAGACATCGAGTCCAGCGCCGGCGATCTGGCCGGTGGTGAGCGCCGTGTGCAGCGCCTCTTCGTCGATGAGACCGCCGCGGGCGACGTTCACGACGTACGCCGTGTCCTTCATCATCTCGAACTGCGCGGCGCCGATCATGCCGGTCGTCTCGGGGGTCTTCGGCATGTGGATCGTGACGAAGTCGCTCGTCTTCAGCAGCTCGTCGAGCCCGAGGAGCTGCACGCCCAGCTGCTGCGCGCGGGTCGGCGTGACGTAGGGGTCGTACGCGACGACCGAGACGCCAAACGCCTGCAGTCGAGCGGCGATGAGGGCGCCGATGCGGCCGAGGCCGATGATGCCGACCGTCTTCTCGAACAGCTCGGTGCCCGTGAAGGAGGAGCGCTTCCACGCGCCGGCCGCGAGCGAGGCGTGGGCCGCCGGGATGTGGCGCGCGAGGCTCAGGATGTGACCGACGGTGAGTTCGGCCGCGGAGATGATGTTCGACGTCGGGGCGTTGACCACCATGACGCCCGCGCTCGTGGCGGACTTGATGTCGACGTTGTCGAGACCGACGCCGGCACGGGCGATGACCTTGAGCGACGGAGCCGCGGCGATCGCCTCGGCATCCATCTTCGTTGCGGAACGGATGAGGACGGCGTCCGCATCGGCGAGGGCCGGGAGGAGGGCGGCACGGTCGGCACCGTCCACGGATCGGACGTCGAAATCGGGGCCCAGGGCCTCGATCGTGGCGGGAGAGAGTTCTTCGGCGATCAGGACGACAGGCTTGGGCACGGCAGACCTTCGGGTACGCGAGTGTGGATCGCCACGCGGCCGGCCGGGCTGGGACCGACGACGGTACGCGGCACGGCCAGCCTAGCGAATCCGACCGCACGGCCCCGACCGTGTGACGGACCTCAGGAGCCGAAGAGCGAGTTGCCGTTCGTGATCGCGAACGTGAGGACGTTGAGCCAGAAGACGCCGACCAGCCCGAGCCCCACGAGCAGGATCGCGGCGAGGTGCAGCAGCGGGCGCCGACGGCCGAGGACCACCCCCGCGACGAAGACGATGATCGGGAAGACGACCGGGAAGAGGAGGAAGGCCCAGCCGGCGCCGGTGAGGCCCTCGACCGCGGTGGCCTGCGCGACGAGGAAGGCCACAGCGGTCCACACGGCGTAGGCGTAGAAGAGCCCGAACACGCCGGCGACCGTGGCCCGCAGCCACGACGGTGAGCGGCGAACGGTGGGGGAAGACGTCGTCACGGGGTCACACTCCGCTCACGAAGGGCCAGGGCACGAGCAGGAACGCACCGACGATGAGCCACACGAAGCGCACCCACGTCGCCGAGGCGCGCGTGAGGAGCATCGACACCCCGAACCAGAGGACGGGAGCCGCGACCGCCGCCCATTGCGCCGGGACGACAGCCCAGGGCGCGAGGAACGCCGAGATCACGAGCGCCGTACGAGCGCCACCCAGCGCCCAGCCGACGGTGTACAGCAGGTAGATCCCGCCGAGGAGACCGAGCGTGACGAGCGCGACGTTCCCGAGGGATGCCGGTGGTCCCGCCTCGGCGCGGTCCTCCCCCGACCCCTTCTCCCCTGCCGGAGGCACAGGATCCTGCTCGGCCGCCGGAGCCGCCGGCTGCGGCGCACTCCCCCTCCCGACCGCGCGGAAGCCGGGCGGCAGGGACGTCTCGCTCCGCTCGGGGCGGGGTGGACGGGTCGGCGAATCGTCGCCCTCCCAGCGGAAGGCGTCCTCGTCGTCTCGGGGCTCGGAAGGCACGGATCGAGTCTACCGACGCCGAAGGCCCGACCCCTTGTAAGGGCCGGGCCTCCGTGGCTCATATCAAGCCGGTCTCGGCGGATGCGCCGAGGGCGGGATGCCGAGGGTCAGCGCGCGGCGGAGCCTTCGGTGTAGTCCGAGTCCTGCTGCTTCCACGCGAAGAGGGCGCGCAGGTCCTTGCCGACGGCCTCGATCGGGTGTGCGGCGGCCTTGGCACGGAGCTCCTGGAACTCCACGGCGCCGTTGTCCTGGTCGTCGATGAAGCGCTTGGCGAAGGCACCCGATTGGATGTCGCCGAGGACGGCCTTCATGTTCTCCTTGACGCTCGGGTCGATGACGCGCGGGCCAGAGACGTAGTCGCCGTACTCCGCCGTGTCGGAGACCGACCAGCGCTGCTTGGCGATGCCGCCCTCCCACATGAGGTCGACGATGAGCTTCAGCTCGTGGAGCACCTCGAAGTAGGCGATCTCGGGCTGGTAGCCCGCTTCGGAGAGAGTCTCGAAGCCGTACTGGACCAGCTGCGACACGCCACCGCAGAGGACGGCCTGCTCGCCGAACAGGTCGGTCTCGGTCTCTTCGGTGAAGGTCGTCTTGATGACGCCCGCACGGGTTCCGCCGATGGCCTTCGCGTACGAGAGCGCGACGCTCCAGGCCTGGCCCGAGGCGTCCTTCTCGACGGCGATGATGTCGGGGATGCCGCGGCCCGCGACGAACTCGCGCCGCACCGTGTGGCCGGGGGCCTTCGGGGCGACCAGGATGACGTCGACGTCGTCGGGGACCTCGATGTAGCCGAAGCGCACGTTGAAGCCGTGCGCGAAGGCGAGCGTCTTGCCGGCCGCGAGGTGAGGCTTGATCTCGTCGTTGAAGATGCCGCGCTGGTGCTGGTCGGGCGCGAGGATCATGATGAGGTCGGCCCACTCGGCAGCATCCGCGACGGACTTCACCTCGAAGCCGTCCTCTTCGGCCTTCGGAGCGGACTTCGAGCCGTCCTTGAGGGCGATGACGACCTCGACGCCGGAGTCGCGGAGGTTCTGGGCGTGGGCGTGGCCCTGCGAGCCATACCCGACGATGGCGACCTTCTTGCCCTGGATGAGCGAGATGTCGGCGTCGGCGTCGTAGAGGATCTCAGCCATGTTCGTGTGTGTCTCCTTGTAGATGTCGGTAGAGAAGTTGTGGGGTCAGCCGCGCAGGACGCGCTCGGTGATGCTCTTGCCGCCGCGGCCGATGGCGACCATGCCGGACTGCGCGAGCTCCTTCACACCGAAGGGCTCGAGCGCCCTGAGGAAGGCGTCGACCTTGCCGCGATCGCCGGTCACCTCGACCACGAGGGCGTCGGTCGCATAGTCGACGACGGACGCGCGGAAGAGGTTGACGACCTCGATGACGTTCGAGCGCGTCTGGTTGTCGGCGCGGACCTTGACGAGCATGTGCTCGCGCTGGACCGAGGTCGAGTAGTCGAGCTCGACGATCTTGATGACGTTCACGAGCTTGTTCAGCTGCTTCGTCACCTGCTCGAGCGGCAGCTCCTCGACGTCGACGACGACCGTGATGCGGGAGAGCCCCGGCACCTCGGTGACGCCCACGGCGAGCGAGTCGATGTTGAAGCCACGTCGGGCGAACAGGCCCGCCACGCGCGTCAGCAGACCGGGCTTGTCCTCCACGAGGAGGCTCAGGACGTGCTTGCTCATCGTCAGTCCCCCTGCTCGAATGCCGGCGCGTGTTCGCGCGCGTACTGGATGTAGCTGTTGCTGACGCCCTGCGGCACCATCGGCCACACCATCGCGTCGGCGCTCACGACGAAGTCGATGACGACGGGACGGTCGTTGGTCTCCAGTGCCAGCTGGATGGCGGCATCCACGTCCTCGGCCTTCTCGACCCGGATGCCGAGGCAGCCGTACGCCTCGGCGAGCTTGACGAAGTCCGGGATGCGGATGCTGTCGTGACCCGTGTTGAGGTCGGTGTTCGAGTGGCGGCCGTCGTAGAAGAGGGTCTGCCACTGGCGCACCATGCCGAGGGACGAGTTGTTGATGATCGCGACCTTGATCGGGATGTTGTTGATCGCGCAGGTGGCGAGTTCCTGATTGGTCATCTGGAAGCAGCCGTCGCCGTCGATCGCCCACACCGCCCGGTCGGGCTGGGCGACCTTCGCCCCCATCGCGGCGGGGACGGCGTAGCCCATCGTCCCGGCGCCGCCGGAGTTCAGCCACGCGTTGGGGCGCTCGTAGCCGATGAACTGCGCGGCCCACATCTGGTGCTGACCGACACCCGAGGCGAACACGCCCTCGGGTCCGGTGATCTCGCCGATGCGCTGGATCACGTGCTGCGGCGACATCAGACCGTCCGTCGTCGGCGCGTAACCGAGCGGGAACTCGGTCCGGAGGCCGTCGAGGTACGACCACCACTCCGAGATGTCCGGCCCCTCGACCCCGGCGAACGCGGCATCGAGGTCGACGAGGACGTCCTTCAGGTCGCCCACGATCGGAACGTCTGCGGCGCGGATCTTGCCGATCTCGGCGGGGTCGATGTCGACGTGGATCACCTTGGCGTCGGGGGCGAACAGCGCCGCCTTGCCGGTGACGCGGTCGTCGAACCGTGCGCCGAGTGCGATGAGCAGGTCGGATTCCTGGAGCGCGAGGACGGCCGGAACCGTGCCGTGCATGCCCGGCATGCCGAGCTGCTGCGGGTGGGAGTCGGGGAACGCTCCCCGCGCCATGAGGGTCGTGACGACAGGGGCTCCGGTGGCCTCCGCGAAACGGCGGAGCTCAGCGGCAGCCCCCGCGCGGACCACGCCACCGCCCACGTACAGGACGGGCTTCTTGGCCTCGGAGATGAGCTGCGCCGCGGCCTGAATCTGCTTGCCGTGGGCTTTCGTCACCGGCCGGTACCCGGGGAGGTCGACCTTCGGCGGCCAGATGAAAGGCGCCTTGGCCTGCTGCGCGTCCTTCGTGATGTCGACGAGCACGGGGCCCGGGCGACCGGTCGAGGCGATCTCGAACGCCGCGGCGATCGCGCCGGGGATCTCGGCGGGATCCTTCACGAGGAACGAGTGCTTCGTGATCGGCATGGTGATGCCCACGATGTCGGCCTCCTGGAAGGCATCCGTCCCCATCAGGGTCGAGTACACCTGCCCGGTGATGCAGACGATCGGCATCGAGTCCATGTAGGCGTCCGCGATCGCGGTGACGAGGTTGGTCGCGCCCGGGCCGGAGGTCGCGATCGCGACGCCGACACGACCGGATGCCGCGGCGTACCCCTCGGCGGCGTGACCGGCGCCCTGCTCGTGACGGACCAGGATGTGGCGGAGGTCCGTGGAGTCCATCAGGGGGTCGTAGACCTCGATGATGGCTCCACCCGGGAGGCCGAAGACGTCGGTGACGCCCAAGAGCTCCAGTGAGCGGACGACGGCCTGCGCTCCGGTGAGCACGGGGTGGGACGCGCCTCCGGCGGGTGGCCGGGGCACAGCGGCAACGGTGTCAGAAGACATGAGAGAGACCTCTGTGGTGATGGATGACGAGTGTGTGGGGCCTAGCCCGTCGTCGCGCCCTCCGCAGCGGAGCGCACGAGCTTCGAGTACTTGGCCAACACGCCACGGGTATAGCGCGGGGGAAGGGGCTCCCAGCCCTCACGGCGGGAGTTCAGCTCAGCTTCGTCGACGAGTAGGTCGAGAGAACGAGCCGCGATATCGACCCGTATCAGATCACCATCGCGCACGAAGGCGATGGGACCAGCGTCCACCGCTTCGGGTGCTATGTGGCCGATGCACAGGCCGGTTGTGCCGCCTGAGAATCGTCCGTCCGTCAACAGTAGTACATCTTTTCCGAGGCCAGCGCCCTTGATGGCGGCGGTCACCGCGAGCATCTCGCGCATGCCCGGACCGCCCTTGGGCCCCTCGTATCGGATGACGACGACGTCGCCGGCGGCGATGCGTCCCTCCTCGAGGGCGTCCATCGCGGCGCGCTCGCGTTCGAACACCCGGGCGGGTCCCTCGAAGACGGCGGCATCGAACCCCGCGGTCTTCACAACGGCACCTTCGGGCGCCATCGAGCCGTGCAGGATCGTGATGCCGCCGGTCGCGTGGATCGGGTCGTCGAAGGTGTGGATGACGGTGCCGTCGATCGGGTCCGGGTCGAGGTCGCGCAGGTTCTCGGCGAGCGTCTTGCCCGTGACGGTGAGCGCATCGCCGTGCAGGAGGCCCTCGTCGAGCATGGCCTTCATGATGACCGGGATGCCGCCGTGCCGGTCGACGTCGTTCATGACGTAGGTGCCGAACGGCTTCATGTCGGCCACGTGCGGGACCTTGTCGCCGATGCGGTTGAAGTCGTGGAGCGTCAGGTCGACCTCGGCCTCGCGGGCGATGGCGAGCAGGTGCAGGACGACGTTCGTCGAACCGCCGAGGGCCATCGCGAGCGCGATCGCGTTCTCGAAGGACTCCTTCGTGAGGATGTCGCGGGTCGTGATGCCCTGGCGGAGCAGGTTGACGACGGCCTCGCCGGAGCGGTGGGCGAAGTAGTCGCGGCGACGGTCGGCGGAGGGCGGCGCCGCGGAGCCGGGAAGACTGAGCCCCAGAGCCTCGGCGACCGATGCCATCGTGTTGGCGGTGTACATGCCGCCGCATGCGCCCTCGCCGGGCGCGATCGCGCACTCGATGCGCTTGAGGTCGGCCTCGCTCATCTTGCCGGCCAGGCACGCCCCGACCGCCTCGAAGGAGTCGATGATCGTGACGTCCTTCTCGGTGCCGTCGCTGAGCTTGACCCAGCCCGGCGCGATCGAGCCCGCGTAGAGGAAGACGCTCGAGAGGTCGAGGCGGGCGGAGGCCATGAGCATGCCGGGGATCGACTTGTCGCAGCCGGCGAGCAGGACCGAGCCGTCGAGGCGCTCGGCCATCATGACCGTCTCGACCGAGTCGGCGATGACCTCACGGCTCACGAGGGAGAAGTGCATGCCCTCGTGGCCCATGGAGATGCCGTCCGAGACCGAGATGGTGCCGAACTGGAGGGGGTAACCGCCTCCGGCGTGCACGCCTTCTTTGGCTCCCTGCGCGAGCCGGTCGAGGCTCAGGTTGCAGGGCGTGATCTCGTTCCAGCTCGAGGCGATGCCGATCTGGGGCTTGTCCCAGTCCTCGTCGCCCATGCCGACCGCGCGGAGCATTCCGCGGGACGTCGTGGCTTCGATGCCGTCGGTGACCGCGCGACTGCGGGGCTTGATGTCGATGTTCTCGTCGGGAGAGGGCATTCTCGAAGTCTATTGCCGCGAAGCGACGCGCTCGTGTGCGACAGTCGACAGCACTGCGGCGAGTTCTTCGATGTCTGCCACACGGACGGATGCCGCGGTCTCCCCCGCACCGACACGGATGCCGAGATCGTCGGGTCCGAGCGAGCGGAGGGCGTCCTCATCGGTCAGGTCGTCCCCGGCGAAGACGACGGCGGTCGCGCCGACGACCTCGCGGAGGTGGGCGACGGCGGCATCCTTCCCGGCGTCGGTGAACGCGTATTCGACGATGTCGTGGCCCTGACGCCGGCGCCAGTGTGGGGCGGCATCCGCCATCAGCGCATCGACGGATGCCCGGAGCCGCTCCGCAGCGGTCGCGTCGGTCACGGTCCGCAGGTGCACCCCGAAGCCGAACGTCTTCGGTTCGATCCAGGAGCCGGGGGCTCCCTCGGCCAGCTTCTCGACGTCAGCTCGCAGCCGGTCCCGCACCTCGACGTCGGCGGGGTCCAGGGCCTCGTCCACGGGCGCGCCGGGGATGAGGTACTCCGCACCGTGCGAGCCGGCCAGCAGAATCGGCGAGTCGTCGGAGTGCTCGGCGATGATCCGCAGGTCGCCGAGCGACCGGCCCGACACGAACGCCACGGCGGTGTCGGGCGCCGCGAGCAGTGCCTCGACGGCGGAGCGGGCCGCCGGAGCCATCCGCGCGCTCATCGGGTCGTCGACGAGCGGCGACAGGGTTCCGTCGAAGTCCAGCGCGACCAGCAGCCGATGGGCACGTGCGATGTCGGTGAGATCGGTCACGGGTGTTCCTTCCGGGCGGCGTTCAGATCCGAGATGAACCTCTCCGACCATTTCGCGACGTCGTTCTCACGGACCCGACGGCGAAGAGCCCGCATCCGGCGGTCCTTCTCCTTCTGCGGCATGTCGATCGCCTGCATGATGGCGTCCTTCAGTCCGGTGATGTCGTGCGGATTCACCTTGATGGCCTGCGTGAGCTCGTCGGCCGCCCCGGTGAACTCGCTGAGCACCAGCGCCCCGCCGCCGTCGACGCGACTCGCGACGTATTCCTTGGCGACGAGGTTCATGCCGTCGCGGAGAGCCGTGACCAGCATGACGTCCGCCGCGAGGAAGAGCGCGACCATCTCCTCGCGCGGGTACGAGTGGTGGAGGTATTGGATCGCGCTGTAGCCGAGTTCATCGGCATCGCCGTTGATGCGCCCGACGGTGAGCTCGATCTCGTCGCGGAGCTCCATGTAGGTCTGCACGCGCTCGCGGCTGGGACTCGCGACCTGGACGAGGATGACGTCGTGCACCGACAGGCGGCCGTCCGCCAGCAGTTCGCCGTACGCCTTCAGCCGGTGTCGGATGCCCTTCGTGTAGTCGAGCCGGTCGACGCCCAGCAGGATCGCCTTCGGGTTGCCGAGACTCGAGCGGATCTCCTCGGCCCGAGCCCGGATGTCGGGACGCTTCGCGAGCTCCTCGTACTCGGCCGCGTCGATCGAGATCGGATAGGCGCGGGCGACGGCGGTCCTGACGCCCCCGTCTTCCGTCGGGACGGCGATCGCGCCGGCCTTGGTGTCGAACCCCAATTGGCGGCGCACGGCACGAGCGAAGTTCCCGGCATCCGCCACCCGCTGGAAGCCGATGACGTCCGCACCGAGCAGGCCCTCGAGGACCTGGCGTCGCCACGGCAGCTGCGCGTACAGGCCGTATGCGGGGAACGGAATGTGGTGGAAGTAGCCGATGGTCAGGTCGGGACGGAGCTCGCGGAGGAGCTTCGGGACGAGTTGCAACTGGTAGTCGTGGACCCAGACCGTCGCGCCCTCGGCGGCGTGGGTCGACGCCGCCTCCGCGAATCGCTTGTTGACCCTGACGTAGGCGTCCCACCACGTGCGGTGATACGTCGGCGCCGCGATGACGTCGTGGTAGAGCGGCCAGATCGTGTCGTTCGAGAAGCCCTCGTAGTAGAGCTGCATGTCGTCGGCCGACAGCGTGACGGGGACGAGCTGGAGGCCGTCGAACTCGAACGGCTCGAGCTCCATGTCCGCTTGTCCCGGCCAGCCGACCCAGGCACCGTGGGTGCTCCGCATCACGGGATCGAGCGCCGTCACGAGGCCGCCGGGCGAGCGCCGCCAGGGTTCGTTCTCGTCGTCCGTCCGGTCGACCGGAAGGCGGTTGGACACGACGACGAAGTCAGAAGCCACGGTCACGGTGTTCCTCTCGATGGATGACTTCAGGCTAACAACCGCCACGCCATGCGTCGGGCGCACTAGCGTGGGTGGTATGCGCAAATACCTGTTCGGAACCGGTCTTCTCTCGGCCCTCACAGGAGGCGTCACTCTCTTGCGCTCCGCGCGCAGCCCCGAGCCGTTCACCTGGCGCACCGCGCTCGCCTGGCTCAGCTGGGGCATCACCCTCGCTCTCGCGGTCGGATCGGTCGTCGACACCCGTCGCGCGTCGCGCGGCAAGCTCATCCCGATGGACTCGCCGCGCGACGGCGAGAAGAAGAAGCTGCTGAAGCGCCGCCTCTCGCGCTGATCTTCCGTTAGCGGGTCAGGATGAGCGCCTCGCCCTGACCGCCACCGCCGCACAGGCCCACCGCGGCCGTGCCACTCCCCCGTCGCTGGAGCTCACGCACGGCGTGGACGACTAGGCGCGCACCGGACGCTCCGATCGGATGCCCGATGGCGATCCCGCCACCGTGGACGTTGACGATCGACTCGTCGATGCCGAGTTCCCGCTGCGATTGGGCGACCACGGCGCCGAAGGCCTCGTTGATCTCGACCAGGTCCAGAGCGGATGCCGCGATGCCCTGACGTCCGAGCGCCTGCGCGATCGCGCGCGCGGGCTGGGAGTGCAGGGAGTTGTCGGGTCCGGCCACCTGACCCGCCGCACCGACCGTCGCGAGAATCGCCCACCCCTCCGCTTCGGCGCGGGACCGCGTGGTCACGACGACCGCGGCGGCGCCGTCGGAGATCGGCGAGGCGTTGCCTGCCGTGATGTCGCCGTCGGTGGAGAACGCGGGGCGCAGCCGGGCCAGGGTCTCGACGGTGGTGTCCGGGCGGACGCCTTCATCCGCGACCACGCGGACCGGGTCGCCTCGCCGCTGCGGCACCTCGACGGGGACGATCTCGTCGTCGAAGACACCCTGCTCGGCCGCGGCGGCGGCACGCTGGTGGGACAGCGCGGCGACGTGGTCCTGCGCCTCGCGCGTGAGCCCGAGCGCGGGGTTGTGCTGCTCGGTCGACAGACCCATCGAGATCCCCTCCGCGGCGTCGGTGAGACCGTCGAACGCCATGTGGTCGAGCACCTCGACCGAGCCGTACGCCCAGCCGTCGCGTGAGCCGATGAGGAGGTGGGGCGCGCGCGACATCGACTCCATCCCGCCGGCGACGACGACCGCGGCATCCCCCGAGGCGATCAGCCGCTTCGCATCGATGATGGCGGTGAGTCCCGACAGGCAGACCTTGTTGACAGCGGATGCCGGGACGTCCCACCCGATGCCGGCACCGAGAGCCGCCTGCCTCGCCGGATTCTGGCCCGACCCGGCCGGGAGCACCTGGCCCATGATCACGGCGTCGACCGCGGTGGGATCCACTCCGCTGCGCTCCAGCGCACCGCGGATCGCGATGGCCCCCAGCTGCGGGGCGGACAGGGACGACAGGGCGCCCATGAGCTTGCCCTGCGGCGTCCGGGCGGCACCGACGATGACGATCTCTTCACTCATGACTCCACCTTCGCATCGCTCGGGACGATCAGTTCGGGCTCCGTCGCCTCGCGGACCTCGGACACGCTCACTCCGGGCGCCGTCTCGACGAGAACGAGCCCGCGCGGCGTGACGTCGATGACAGCGAGGTCGGTGATGATGCGATCGACCACCCCGCGGCCCGTGAGGGGAAGCGAGCACTCGGCGACGATCTTCGGCGACCCGTCGCGAGCGACGTGCTCCATCAGGACGACAACCCGTCCGGCACCGTGGACGAGGTCCATGGCCCCGCCGGGCCCTTTGACCATCTTCCCCGGGATCATCCAGTTCGCCAGGTCTCCGGCGGCGGACACCTGCATCGCACCGAGGATGGCGGCGTCGATCTTGCCGCCCCGGATCATGCCGAAGCTGAGCGCGGAGTCGAAGAAGGCCGCTCCCGGAAGGGTCGTCACCGTCTCCTTGCCCGCATTGATCAGGTCGGGGTCGACGTCGGCCTCCCGCGGGTACGGACCGACGCCGAGGATCCCGTTCTCGGATTGGAGGACGACGGTGACGCCTTCCGGGACGTGGTTGGGCACGAGGGTGGGCAACCCGATGCCGAGGTTCACATAGGAGCCGTCGCTGAGCTCCGCGGCAGCACGGGCCGCCATCTCATTCCTGGTCAGCGCCATGTCACTGCCCTTCCGCCGTGATCGTCCGTCGTTCGATGCGCTTCTCGATGCCGGTGCCGACCTCCACGACCCGATGCACGTAGACGCCCGGGAGGTGAACGGCATCCGGATCGAGCTCGCCCGGCTCGACGAGCTCCTCGACCTGCGCGATGCACACCCGCCCGGCCATGGCGGCGAGCGGATTGAAGTTGCGGGCCGCTTTGGCGAAGACGAGGTTGCCGTGCCGGTCGCCGCGGCGCGCGTGGACGAGCGAGAAGTCGGTCGTGATGGCCTCCTCGAGGACGAACTCCTTCGCGGAGCCGGCCACATCGAAGACCCTGACGTCCTTCGGTGCGGACGCCACAGCCACCCCGCCGGCGCCGTCGTAGCGGCGCGGCAAGCCGCCCTCGGCGACTTGCGTCCCGACTCCGGTCTGGGTGTAGAACGCGGCGATGCCGGCGCCGCCCGCGCGGAGCTTCTCGGCCAGCGTGCCCTGCGGCGTCAACTCGAGTTCGAGCTCGCCGGAGAGGAACTGGCGCTCGAACTCCTTGTTCTCGCCGACGTAGGAGGAGGTCATCTTGCGGATGCGATGTGCGCGCAGCAGCACGCCGAGCCCCCAGTCGTCCACGCCGCAGTTGTTCGAGACCACCGAGAGGTTGGCCGTCCCCTGTTCGAGAAGGGCCTCGATCAGGGCGGTCGGATTGCCGGAGAGTCCGAATCCGCCGACGGCGATGCTCGCTCCGTCCGGGATGTCCGAGACCGCCTCAGCCGGTCCGGCCACGCGTTTGTCGATCACTGCGCACTCCTTCGTGTCGTCTCCCTCGAGCATCGCCGCACCCGCGTCCCCGGTCGAGGATGTCGTTGCCATGTGGACCGCTCGACCCGTAGGGTCCACGATGTGGAACGACCCACGGCATCCGTCCCCGGCGCACAGGCGATCGCCCGTGCCGCGCTCCTCCTGCGACTCGTGAGCGCAGCCGGCATGACCGGCAAAGGACTTCGCGAACTGGCCGCGGATGCGGGGCTCACCCGGACGACGGCGCACCGGCTGCTCTCGGCCCTGCGCGCGGAGGGGCTCGTCGACCAGGACGACCGCACCGCCCGCTGGCTCGCCGGCCCGGAGCTGTTCCTCATGGGGGCCGCAGCCGCACCTCGCTACGACATCACCCACATCGCCGCGGACATCGTCCGCTCCCTCGCGGTGAAGACCGAGGAAAGCGCGTTCCTCTCCGTGCGTCGCGGCGACGAAACGGTCTGCCTCGTGCGGGAGGAAGGATCCTTCCCCATCCGGTCCTTCGTCCTGAGCGAGGGTGTCCGCTTCCCGTTGGGCGTCGCATCCGCGGGCCTCGCGATCCTGTCCTTCCTTCCGCAGGGCGACGTCGACGCGTATCTCGACCGCCATCCCGACCTGCCGGGACGATGGGGCGGTGCCCACGATGCGGCAGCGCTCCAGATGCGCATCGCCGAGACGCGTGACCGGGGCTACGCCGTCAATCCGGGGCTCATCGTCCCCGGTTCGTGGGGCATCGGTGCGGCCGTCTTCGACCACGCCGGACACCCCGCATGGGCGCTGAGCCTGACCGGCGTCGAGTTCCGCTTCGGCCCCGATCGGCTCGCCGACCTCGGGCGCCTGCTCCTGGCCCACGCGCATCAGCTGACGACGCGCGTCCAGTCGGCCCGGCGGGCGTGAGGCGCCTCAGAGCCCGGCCGACTCCAGCCAGCGGAGCCAGACCTCGCTCACGGTCGGGTAGGCCGGGACGGCGTGCCACAGTCGGTGCAGCGGGACCTCGCCGACGATCGCGATCGTGGCGGCGTGCAGGAGTTCGGCGACGTCCGGGCCGACGAAGGTGGCACCCACGAGCACTCCGCGCTCGGCGTCGATGATGGCCCTCGACATCCCCTCGTACCGGTCCGAATGCGTGCTCGCCCCGGCGACCCACGACAGGTCGTAATCGACGATCTTCACGTCGATCCCGGCCGCGCGAGCGGACGCCTCGGTGTGCCCGACGGCGGCGACCTCGGGCTCGGTGAACACGACCTGCGGGACGGCGGCGTGGTCGGCCGTCGCCGCGAGGGGACCCCACGGGGAGGTGTCGACATCCGTCGAGGTCGCGCGTCGGGCGATGACATCACCGGCGATCCTCGCCTGATACTTCCCCTGATGCGTGAGCAGGGCACGGTGATTGACGTCGCCGACGGCGTACAGCCACTCGCTGCCCGGGACCCGGAGGGTGTCGTCGACCTCGATCCAGGCGCCCGCCTTCTGGCCGATGACGTCGAGACCGACATCCTCGGTCCGGGGCACGCGCCCCGTCGCGACGAGGATCTCCTCGGCGCGGACCGACGACCCGTCGTCCAGCGACACGGTCACGCCGCCGTCCGAGCGCTCGACGCCCGTCACGCCGACCCCGGTGCGGACGGTCGCGCCGGCCGAGGTAAGCGACTTCTGCACGGCTTCGCCGGCGAAGCCCTCGAGCCCGCTGAGGAGCGACGACCGGGCGATCACCGTGACGTCCGTTCCGAAGGCGGTGAACGCCGTCGCCATCTCGACGCCGACGACGCCCCCGCCGAGCACGACGAGGGACGAGGGAACGTCAGTCACGCCGGTGGCCTCGCGGCTCGTCCACGGCGCGGCATCCCGAAGACCGGGGATGTCGGGAAGGAGAGCGGCCGACCCGGTGCACACGGCGACCGCGTGGCGTGCCCGCAGGACCGTCGTCGAGCCGTCGGCCGCTTCGACCGTTACCTCCCTCTCGGCAGACAGTCGGCCGTGGCCCCGCACGAGATCGATGCCCGCGCCCTGCAGCCACTCGACCTGGGAGGTGTCCTGATAGTCGTGCACCATGCGATCGCGCCTCGCGAGGACGGCCGCGACGTCGACGCCGCCGTTCACCGCCTCGGCCGCTCCCGCGACGTCCCGAGCCGCGCGCAGTGCGGCGGGTGCGCGCAGAAGCGCCTTCGACGGCATGCACGCCCAATACGAGCACTCGCCGCCGACGAGCTCGCTCTCGACGATCGCGGCGGTCAACCCGCCGCGGACGGCCCGGTCCGCGACGTTCTCGCCGACGGGGCCGGCTCCGATGACGATGAGGTCGTACTCGCGTGTGCTCATGCCGACACCGTAGCGAGCGCCCGGCCGTAATGTCCCGCCCTTGCCATACCCGGGGAAAGACGTCAATGGACGCCGGAGACTGCCGGGATGTCGGGGGTCTGTGGTTTGCTGAAGCACCGGCCGAAAGGACGCCCATGGCCATCGAATTCCGATCCGTCACCAAGCGCTTCGGCGACGGCCCCGCCGCCGTCGACGACGTCTCGCTCGAGATGCCCGCGCGCAAGACGACGGTCCTGGTCGGATCCTCGGGCTGCGGCAAGACCACGCTGCTGCGGATGATCAACCGCCTGATCGAACCGACGTCCGGTGACATCATGATCGACGGCGAGTCGATCCGCTCCCGTGACGCCGTCCAGCTGCGGCGCAGCATCGGGTACGTCCTGCAGAACGCCGGACTCCTGCCCCACTACACGGTGGCCGACAACATCGCGACCGTGCCCGTGCTCACCGGCCAGACCCGCGCGACCGCGCGTCGGCGCGCGATGGAGTTGATGGAGGTCGTCGGCCTCGACACCGCGTTCGCCGATCGCTACCCCGCTCAGCTCTCCGGCGGCCAGCAGCAGCGCGTCGGCGTCGCACGTGCGCTCGCTGCGGACCCCAACATCCTGCTCATGGACGAGCCGTTCGGCGCCGTCGACCCCATCGTCCGCAAGGAACTGCAGGCCGAGGTCATCCGACTGCAGCGAGAACTCGACAAGACGATCGTGTTCGTGACCCACGACATCGACGAAGCCTTCCTGCTGGGTGACCAGGTGGTCATCCTGCAGAAGGGCGCCCGGATCGCCCAGCACGGAACGCCCTCGGAGATCATCGAAGCCCCCGCCGACGAGTTCGTCGCGAGCTTCATCGGCGCCGATCGCGGCGCGCGTGCCTTCCACGCGAAGCAGACCGACCGCGGGACGGTGCTCGTGGACGGATCCGGTCGGACCCAAGGCGTCCTCCTGCCGGGGTCGCCGGAGGACGAGGGGTGACGGCTCCATGAACTGGGTCGTCGAGAACCTCGACCTGATCGGGCAACTCACGCTCGCCCACCTGCGGCAGAGCGCCATCGCGATCGTGCTCGGTTTCGTCCTCGCGATCCCGCTCGGCTGGGCGGCGTTCCGATTCACGCGCCTGCGCGGCACACTCCTGGGCGTGGTGGGCATCCTCTACACGATCCCCTCGTTCGGTCTGTTCGCCCTCATCAGCGCGACGACGGGCATCGGCCTCCTGTCGGAGACCAACCTGGTCGTCGCGCTCACGATCTACGCCGTGGCGATCATGACGCGTTCCGTCACCGACGGTCTCGCGTCGGTGGATGCCGCGGTCCGCAGCGCCGCGGTGGCTGTCGGCTTCGGCCCGGTCAGGCGATTCTGGACGGTCGACTTCCCCCTCGCCGGGCCGGTCATGCTGGCGGGTCTGCGCGTGACGGCGGTGTCGACCATCTCCCTGGCCACCGTCGGAGCCCTCATCGGTGTGCAGAACCTGGGATACCTCTTCACGAACGGGTCGCAGCGACGCATCATCCCCGAGGTGCTGGCGGGCGTCCTCGCCGTCGTCGTCATCGCCCTCGTGATCGATCTGGCGCTCGTCCTCGCGGGACGCGCGCTGATGCCGTGGACCCGACGGATCCGCGTGCCGCGGCAACGCGCCCGTGCGGCGGAGGTGACGGCATGAACGTCTTCCTCGACGCGTTCGCGTGGATCTTCTCCCCCGACCGCACCACCGGGTACCTCCCCCTCTGGGAGGCGATCCTGCAGCACCTCGGTTTCACCTTCGGGTCGGTCGCGATCGCGGCTGTCATCGCCATCCCCGCCGGGTGGGCGATCGGTCACACCGGGAAGGGCCGCGAGATCGCGGTGTTCCTGTCCGGCGCCGCCCGCTCCCTGCCATCCCTCGGTCTCGTCGTCCTGCTCTACCTGGTGATCGGCGTCAACTTCAAGGAGCAGGCCGCGGTCGTCGCCTTCGTCCTCCTCGCGATCCCCTCGATCCTCGCCGGCGCGTACGCCGGTATCGAGGCGATCAACCGCTCCACCGTCGAGGCGGGCCGCGCCGTCGGGATGACTCCGATGCAGATCCTGTGGAAGATCGAAGTCCCCCTCGGTCTGCCGCTTCTCATCGGCGGCATCCGCTCCGCAGTCCTGCAGGTCGTGGCCACCGTCACCATCGCCGCGTACGTGGGGCTCGGCGGACTGGGGTTCGCCCTCATCCAGGGCATCCAGACCCGCAACGCCGCACAGATCCTCGGCGCCTCGATCGTCGTCGTCATCCTCGCCCTCGTCCTGGACGGCGCTTTCGCACTGTTCCAGCGCATCGTCGTTCCCCGCGGCGTCGCCGTGCAAAACTCTTCCCCCACGCGTCGTCGCACCCGGCGCGCCCCCGTCCCGGCCACCTGAGACCGGGCATCCTGACCACCACCCCATCCGGAGGCATCCATGTCCATCACACGCACCCGCATCCTTCCCGTCGTCGGCCTCGCCGCCGCGGCCGTTTTCGCGCTGTCCGCCTGCGGCTCGAGCGATTCCCTCCAGGGCAGCGGTTCGAGCGGCAACGAGGGCGGCGGCGAGCAGTCCAAGACGATCGTCGTCGGCTCGCAGTCCTACCCGTCGAACGAGATCATCGCCGAGATCTACTCCCAGGTGCTGGAGAAGGACGGCTTCTCCGTCGAGCGGAAATTCGCCATCGGCCAGCGCGACGCCTACATGCCGTCGCTCGAGGACGGGTCCATCGACCTCTTCCCCGAATACACCGGCAGCCTGCTGCAGTACTACGACAAGTCGGCCACCGCCGGGTCGTCCGACGAGGTCTACGACGCAATGGTGAAGGTCCTTCCGGACAACCTGAAGGCTCTCGACTACTCGCCGGCGACCGACCAGGATTCCTACAACGTGACGGCCGCCTTCGCGAAAGAGAACAACCTCACCGAGATCGGCGACCTGGCCAGCATCAAGGACCTGACGTTCGGCGGCGCCCCCGAGCTCGAGCAGCGGCCGTACTTCACCGACCTGAAGAAGGTCTACGGCGTCGACGCCAAGTTCGAGGCGACGGCCGACACGACCGTCGACGAGCTCGTCGCGGGGAACATCCAGGTCGCCAACGTCTACAGCGCGGACCCGCGGATCAAGACGGAGGATCTCGTCACGCTGGAGGACCCGAAGGGACTGTTCCTCGCTGCGAACGTCGTGCCGATCGCGAACGCCGACAAGGCCGACGAGATCGCGGATGCGATCAACAAGGTCAGCGAGGCGATGAGCCCCGAGGAGCTCGTCGCGATGAATGTCGAGTCCACTGTCGACCAGCGTTCGAGCGCTGACATCGCCAAGAAGTGGATCGCCGACAACCTCGGCTGACACATGACAGCTCTGGGCCCGCAGCCCACCGTCGAATCCGTCACCGTCGTCATCCCCGTGAAGGACGACGCCGACGGACTCCGGCGGTGCCTGCGGGCCCTTGCGCTGCAGACCCGTCGGCCCGATGAGATCGTCGTGGTCGACAACGGCTCGTCGGACGATTCGGCCGGTGTCGCGCGCGAGGGCGGGACGCGGGTCGTCTCCTGCGACCAGCCCGGCATTCCCGCGGCGGCGGCAGCCGGGTACGACTCCGCGGAGGGCGACCTCATCCTCCGCCTCGACGCGGACTGCATCCCGGCGGCGACCTGGGTGGAGGTCATGAGCGCACAAGCCCGCGAGCGCCCCGAGGTGGATGTCTTCGCGGGCGCTGCTCGGTTCATCGACGGTCCGCGCTTCCTCCGGTCGCCGTTGGCGGTCGCCTACCTCGGCGCCTACGCCGCCGTCCTCACGCCGACCCTCGGACACCTCCCCCTCTTCGGGTCCAACCTCGCCATGCGCCGGTCAGCCTGGCGGCGGGTGAGCACGGTCGTCCACCGCACGGACCCCGAAATCCACGACGACCTCGATCTCTCATTCCATCTCGGAAGGGAACATCGGATCCGGTTCGTGCCCTCAGCGGCGATGGGCATCTCGATGCGCCCCTTCGCGTCTGCATCCGCTTTCCGCCGCCGTGTGCGCCGCGGCATCCGAACCGTCGTCCGGCATTGGCCGGAGGAGTTCGCACCGATCCGGTGGGCGCGGTCCGCACGTCGACGCGCGGACCGCCGCAGCACAGCCTCGAGGATGTCGGCATGAACCCCGTCCTCGGCGAGGTGGAGGGCAATCTCCTGCACGTGGCGACGCTGAACGTGCGCAGGCCGCTCCCGCGCGGGCTCTCCCGCGGTGCCGATCGATGGGAGCGGCGCCGCCCCGCGCTCCTGGCGTCGCTCTCGAGGGAATCGCCCTCGGTGATCAGCCTGCAGGAGGTGCTTCCAGGTCCCGCTCGTGACATCGCCCGGGCATTAGGAGGCGAGTACGGGCGCATCGGCGTGGGACGCGGACGCGGCGGACGCGGCGAGGGGTGCCCGATCTTCTTCGATCGATCGCGGCTCGAGCTCATCGATCATCAGCAGCTCGCCCTATCGGCCTCGCCCGAGGTCGCCGGCTCCCGGTCGTGGGGCAACCCGCTGCCTCGTGCGATGGTGATCGGAGTCTTTCGGGACCGACGCGCACGAGCGTCCTTTGCCGTGATCAACACGCACCTGGATCCGTTCTCGTCGCGGTCTCGCGTCCGCGCCGCCGAGCAGATCCGTCAGGTGGTGCGACGGCGAGGGCTCCCCACCGTCGTGATGGGTGACATGAACGCAGCCGAAGGTTCGCCCGCGCTGGAGGCCCTCACCCGCGGCAACCTGCTGACGGATGCCTGGACCACGGCGGCCGAGCGGGTGACGCCGCCCTGGGGCACCTACAGCGGGTACCGCCCCCCGGTGCGCGGGGGTAAGCGCATCGACTGGATCCTGACGACGCCGGATGTCGCTGTGGAGCGCGTAGGCATCGACGCCCGCCTGGAGGACGGCGTGGCCGGGTCGGACCACCTCCCGGTCCATGCCGCCATCGAGGTACCGCGATGAGATCCGAATTCTTGCGGCCGCCGCGATCCTCCGCCGAGTGGGCGGCCGACGGTATCCGCGTCTTGGGCCTGCTGAGTGTGGCAGCGGCTTTTCTCTGGTGGACGCCGACGGACGCCGGGATCCTGGCGCTCGCTCTGCCCGCCCTCCTCGTGCCCCGAGCGATCGGCGCACGGCCCGGTCTCGATGTCCTCTACGGCGTCACGGTCACCGTCGCGGCGTGGAGCAACGTCCTGGACCTGTACCGTTCCATCGCGTGGTGGGACATCGCCGTCCACTTCGTGGCCACCGGTGTGATCGCGACCATCGCCTTCCTCGTCCTCCGGCGCTTCGAGGTCGTTCCGGCACGCGCCGACCGGCGATCGAGCGTCGTCCTCGTCCCGACGATCGGCCTCGCGATCAGCGCGCTGTGGGAGATGGTCGAGTGGGCCGGCAAGACATTCCTCGCGCCGGACATCTTCGTCACCTATCAAGACACCATCGGGGACATGGCCGTCGGCGGGCTCGGTTCTCTCGTCGCCGGCATCCTGATCATCCGAATCCCCATCGAGAGGACCGCGCTCGTCGCGGCAGACAGGAAGGAACAATCATGGCGGACCTGAAGAAAGGCGATCGCGTCAGCTGGAACACGTCGCAGGGACGCACCCAGGGCAAGATCACGGAACGCAAGACGAGGGACTTCACCTTCGACGGGCAGGACTTCACCGCGTCGACGGATGAGCCTGCATTCATCGTCGAGTCGGAGAAGACGGGGGCGAAAGCCGCCCACAAGGGTTCGGCCCTGAACAAGCTGTCGTCCTGAAGGGACGCCGCACACCCCGCTGCCGTCCTTCTCACCGGATCCGGCGAGGGTGTGCGGCGCGGCGCGCGGCATCCGCTCATCCCGCAGGGCGCAGAATCTACGCATGCCCATCGTCGACAACGCCGTGTACGTCCACGGCCGCCGTATCCAGGACCCCTCGAATCTGAGCGAGACGTTCGAGCACATGCGCGATCACAATGGCATGGCGTGGATCGGTCTGTACCGCCCCACCGAGGCGGAGGTGGCCGCGGTGGCGGCCGAGTTCTCGCTGCACCCGCTCGCCGTCGAGGACGCTCTCGCCGGCCACCAGCGGGCGAAGCTCGAGCGTTACGGCGACGTGTTGTTCGCGGTGCTCCGTCCGGCCCAGTACGACGACGAGAAGGAGTCCGTGGTGTTCGGCGAGCTCCACGTCTTCGTGGGCCCGGACTTCGTGGTCACGGTCCGACACGCCGACTCCCCCGACCTCGCGCGGGTCCGCGGCCGCATGGAGGAGCAGCCCGAACTGCTGGGCATGGGACCCGAGGCGATTCTGTACGCGATCCTCGATCAGGTCGTCGACGAGTACGCGCCGGTCATCGCGGGCGTCGAGAACGACATCGACGAGATCGAGGAGAAGCTCTTCAGCGGCGATGACGTCGGTCTGTCGCAGCGCATCTACGCCCTCGCCCGCGAGGTCATCGCCCTCCACAAGTCCACCCTGCCGCTCGACGACATGCTGCAGCGACTGCTGCAGGGGTCGGACAAGTACGGTGTCGACATCGAACTCCAGCGCTCGCTGCGGGACGTGTTGGACCACGTCATCCGCGTCAACGAACGGATCGCCGCCTTCCGTTCCATCCTCGACAACGCCCTGACGGTGCATTCGACGCTCGTCACGCAGCGGCAGACCGACACCTCGCTCGAGCAGAACGAGCAGGTCAAGAAGATCTCGGGGTGGGCGGCGATCCTCTTCGGACCGACCCTCGTCGGCACGATCTACGGCATGAACTTCGACAACATGCCCGAGCTCCACTGGACGTTCGGATACCCCATGGCCCTCGGCCTGATGGTCGCGAGCTCGGTCGTCCTGTACGCCGTCTTCAAGCGCAAACACTGGCTCTGAGGCCGCCTCTGCGCCCAGGAAAAGCAGAAGGCCCCGATCACTGGCGAGAGTGATCGGGGCCGTCCGTGCACCCCCCGGGACTCGAACCCGGAACCCACTGATTAAGAGTCAGTTGCTCTGCCGATTGAGCTAGAGGTGCGTGATTCGAAGAACTCGAACCGAGGGTCAACACTAGCATCACGATCGCGCACTGCGCCAATCGAGGCCCCCAGGCACACGCCGTATCCTGGACAGCGTGACGCCCCCTTCCTCTTCGACGCCCTGGCTCGCGCCGTACGACGGTGACCTCCGCGACGATCTCGCGTTCGCTCTCCGCCTTGCGGATGCCGCGGACAGCGCATCGATGGAACGCTTCGACGCCCCCGACCTCGAGGTCAGCACGAAGGCCGACGCGACGCATGTGACGGAAGCCGACCTGGCGACGGAGCGAGCGATCCGCGAGCTCCTGGCCCGGGAACGCCCCGAGGACGGGATCCTCGGCGAGGAGTACGGCACGAGCGGAGACACCCGCCGCCAGTGGATCATCGACCCGATCGACGGCACCGCGAACTACCTCAAGGGCATTCCCATGTGGGCCACCCTCATCGCCCTGGTGGTCGACGGCGTCCCCCGGGTCGGGGTCGTCAGCCAACCGGCGATCACGCGGCGCTGGTGGGCCGCCACCGGTGCCGGCGCGTGGACCCGGGGCGCCGACGGCACGACGAGGCGCATCCGCACGTCGGACGTCGCTACCGCCGCGGACGCGAGCATCAGCTTCCAGAGCATCGGGCAGTGGGATGCCGCGGGCCGCACAGACTCCCTCCTCCGCCTCACGCGGGCCGTGTGGCGCGACCGGGGGTACGGAGACGCGTGGCCCTACATGCTCCTGGCGGAGGGCCGTCTCGAGATGGTCGCGGAGTTCGACGTCCGCGAATACGACATCGCCGCTCACGTGCCGATCGTCCTCGAGGCGGGTGGCCGTTTCACCGACATCGACGGCGTCGAGCGCCTGGACGCCCGTTCGTCGCTGGCGACCAACGGCATCCTGCATGACACGTTCCTCGGGATGTTGCGAACGTGAGGTCGCACCTCTCGCACCGGAAGCGGACCGCGGTCGCCGTGCTCATCGCGGCCGTCGTGGCGGTGACGACGGCGTGCGCTCCGACGTCAGGCTCGGGTGGTGATCCGAGCGGCGCTGCGGCACCCGGGGCATCCGGGTCGTCACCGTCCGCTGCGGCCACGATCGTCCCCGAGGACGTCACGTGCGAGAACATGCTCTCCTCGGACACCATCGACACCTTCACGTCGACGGGCTGGACGGTTCGCGAGGACCCGTTCGTGGTCCTCGACCTCGAACTCCCGAAGGGGATCTCCTGCACGTGGGGAGACTTCGCCTCGCCGACGAACGATGATCTCGTGCTCTTCGGATGGTCGCCGATCAGCGAGGCCGACGCGTCCGCGACCCAGGCGGCGCTGCAGGCCGAGGGATGGATCCGAAAGGACGATCCTCGGGGCGTGCTGATCACCGAGGATCCCGCGGGCGCCCTCCGTCTGGATGACGAGGGGTACGGGATGACCTACCTCTTCCGCAACGGCTGGGTGGAGGTCTCGGACACGAGACAGGGCCTCGACCTGATCGAGCTCGGCTGAAGAGACGACGAAGCCCCCGCATCCGCGAACGGACCGGGGGCTTCTGCTCCGTGACAACGGTTCGTGGAGATGGGGGGAATCGAACCCCCGTCCATCGCTGAGAGACGGCGTCTTCTCCGGGCGCAGTCTGTAAATGGCGTTCTGCTCGGCCCCGACCCTTAGTACAGACACGTGAGTCGACGAGCCCAGCCTGAAAAAGTCCCGCGTGACGCTCAGGCGACGCCACGCAGCGAGATCCCTTAGATGACGCCAGGGACCATGAGGGGATCACTCACGGACTGACGGACTCGAGCTGGCTGCTTACGCAGCGAGGGCGAAGTCGGACTGCTTCTTATTGGCAGTTATTGGTTCGCAGAGATCGTTTACGAGATAACCCTGCATCCTCGGCCCGCTTCTCGCAGAGTCACAGGCGATGTCGAAACCGATCATCCCCGAGACACCTGGCGGTGTGTGGACCGTTGTCACTCTGTGGAGTTGTCAACACTCGGATGCCGGAGCGTCCGAGCGTCCCAGACTACCACCGACCGGGGCGGTGTCACCCGCGGAGGAAGTACTCGACCGCCAACGGCGCGACCTCGAGGGCCCCCGCCTCCTCCGCCGCGACCCACCGGATCTCGGCGATCTCGGCAGCCGCAGCGGGTTCCTGACCGGCGATCGAGACGTCGAACACGTGGGCGACGACCACGTGCCCGGGTTCGTTGGCCGCGGCGGCGTGGAACACGCCGAGCGATCGGAGTGCAGTGACCGACACGATCACTCCCAGCTCTTCCGCGAGCTCGCGCACGAGCGTCTCGTCCGGCGTCTCGCCGGGCTCAGGCTTGCCGCCGGGCTGCATGAACGCGGTCGTCCCGGCTTTGCGCACGAGGAGCAATCGGCCCGTGTCATCCCGGATGACCGCGGCCGAGACGCGGATGGACGGTACGGATGCGGCGTCAAGCGGGGTCACGCGAGAACGCTAACAGGCGACCCGACGTACAATCTCATGTGCTTCCCGACATCTCCCCCGACGACCAGGGGATCGATCCCGCCGACCTCGCCACGACGCTCCGCGTCCTCTCAGAGCTGTCGTCGCTCCCCCGGACGCACCCCGATTTCATCACCGTCCGTCAGGCGACCGCCGCGATGTTCAAGGCGGCGAAGAAGGAGCGCCGTCGCGAGATCCGCGCCGCGATCGCCGACGCCGACCGCGCCGTCGTGCACGCCACGGCGACGGGCGCCCCCGACCGCATCGACGACGAGACGCGCGGCATCCCGATCGCGACACGCACCGCCGCGCCGATCGCGGGCGTCCTGCAGAAGGCGCGCGGCTGCTACATCTGCAAGGAGCCGTACACGGTCGTGGACGCCTTCTACCACCAGCTCTGCCCCGAGTGCGCGGCCCTCAGCCACGCCAAGCGTGACGCACGCACCGATCTCACCGGACGACGCGCGCTGCTGACGGGCGGACGCGCCAAGATCGGCATGTACATCGCCCTTCGGCTCCTCCGCGACGGCGCCCACACGACGATCACGACCCGCTTCCCCCGCGACGCCGTGCGGCGCTTCCGCGCTCTGCCCGACTCGCCGGAGTGGATCGATCGACTGAAGATCGTCGGGATCGACCTGCGCGACCCGGCCCAGGTGATCGCCCTCGCCGACGACGTCGCCGCATCCGGACCGCTCGACATCCTGATAAACAACGCGACGCAGACCGTCCGGCGCTCCCCGGGCGCCTACCAGCCGCTGGTCGACGCCGAGCTCGCGCCCCTTCCCGACGGTCCCCTCCCGGCGCTCGTCACCTTCGGGCACACGAACGACCGGCACCCCGAGGCCCTCGAGCGCTCTGTGAGCGCCCACCCGATCCTCGCGGCGGCCGCGGACCGCGCCGACACCCTGACCCGCGAGGCGATGACCGCCGGATCGACCTCGCTCGACCGGCTTGCCGCGGGAACCGCGATCGACGCCGGCGGACTGATCCCCGACCTCGACCACTCGAACTCGTGGGTTCAGCGGGTGGAGGAGGTCGATCCGCTCGAGATGCTCGAAGTGCAGTTGGCCAACACCACGGCACCCTTCCTCCTCGTCTCCAAGCTCCGCCCTTCGATGTCTGCGAGCCCTGCACGCCGCACCTACATCGTGAACGTGAGCGCGATGGAGGGCGTCTTCGAGCGCGGATACAAGGGTCCGGGGCATCCGCACACCAACATGGCCAAGGCCGCCGTCAACATGCTGACACGCACCAGTGCGCGCGAGATGTTCGAATCGGACGGCATCCTGATGACGAGCGTCGACACCGGCTGGATCACCGACGAGCGCCCCCACCCGACCAAGGTCCGTCTCGCCGAGGAGGGCTTCCACGCCCCGCTGGACCTCGTTGACGGCGCTGCGCGCGTCTACGACCCGATCGTGCGCGGAGAAGCGGGCGAGGACGTCTTCGGGGTGTTCCTCAAGGACTACGCCCCCAGCCGATGGTGACGCGGTTCCCAGCCCCGGGGACCCGCGTCGTGGTGCGCTACCAGTTGCCCGATGGCCGCGCGACCGACGCGCTGGGCGAGCTGATCTCGATCGATGTGGATCTCGTGGTCGTCGACGGCAAGCGCGGCGTGGAACGCATCCCCCGAGCAGCCGTCATCGCGGCGAAGGCCGTTCCCCCGCCGCCGGAACCCCGACGCCGGACCGGAACCGCCTGAGCGTCACTCGCCGAGGCGGTTGCGGCCGCGCATGGCCCGCTCAGCCTCGCGCTTGTCTTCGCGTTCGCGGATCGTCTGCCGCTTCTCAAACTCGCGCTTGCCCTTCGCAACGGCGATCTCGACCTTGGCGCGACCGTCCGAGAAGTAGAGCTTCAACGGGATGAGCGTGTAGCCGCCTGCGGAGATCGCGTGCGAGAGCTTGACGATCTCCTCCTTGTGCAGCAGGAGCTTGCGCGTGCGCTTGGTCGAGTGGTTCGTCCAATGGCCCTGCGAGTACTCCGGGATGTGCACGGCGTCGAGCCACGCCTGTCCCCCGTCGATGAACGCGTAGCCGTCGCTGAGGTTCGCGCGCCCCTGCCGGAGCGACTTGACCTCGGTGCCGGTGAGCACGAGGCCCGCCTCGTAGGTCTTCTCGATGGCGTACTCGTGGCGCGCGCGACGGTTGGTCGCGATGACCTGTTCCCCGCGTTCCCTGGGCATGATGACTCCTCGACACGACGGCGCTCCGCGCGCAGCCGGTCTGCCAGTCTAACGGAGCCGGGTCGCCGCGTGGGCAGGGCTCAGGTGCGCAGCCATCTGCGGATCGCGAAGCTCGCCGACAGTGCAGCGAGGACGAGACCCAATCCGACGATCACCGGGATGACCAGGAGCGCGTCGCGTCCGTCGATCCAGGTGGTCACGAAGTCGATCTCGTTCACGAGATACCCTCGGACGCCGTACTGCACCCCCAGCCAGATCGTCACGCTCGCGAGCGCCGAGCCGAGGAGGGCCGCGAACACGCCTTCGAGGATGAAGGGGGTCTGGATGAAACGATTGGATGCCCCGACGAGACGCATGATGCCGAGTTCCTTACGTCTGGCATACGCGGACAGCCGGATGGTGGTGGCGATCAGGAGGACCGCCGCGACCAGCATCAGCCCGGCGATGGCGACGGCGAAGTAGGTCGCGATGGTCAGCGCCGAGAAGAGCGGCTGCAGGTACTCCATCTGGTCCTTCACCTGCTCGACACCGTCCATACCGCTGAACGCTTCGTCGATGACCTCCGTCTGAGTGGGGTCGACGAGGTTGACCCAGTAGGTCTCGTTGAGCTGGGCCGGGGTGATGAAGTCCTTGTAGTCCTCGCCCATGAGGTCGAGCACGTTCTGATAGGCCTCGTCCCGGGTCTCGAAGCGGACGCTCCGGACGATGCCGTCGAGGGCGGGGCTCTTGAGCTTGTCGGCCACGGCCGCGAGCTGGTCCTTGGAGGCCTCGCCGCCGCTGCACGTCGTCTGCGTCGAGCCGTCCCGACACATGAAGACCGCGACCTGGGCGCGCTCCGCCCAGTACCCCTGCATCTTCGCGATCTGCATCTGCATGAGCATCGCGGCACCCACGAACGTGAGCGAGACGAAGGTGACGAGGATGACCGAGATCACCATCGAGGCATTGCGGCGAAGCCCGGTGAGCGCTTCACCGAGGACGAGACGAGCTCTCATGCGGTGGGCCCCACTTCGTCCTCGTCGCGGCGTCCGAGCCCGAGTCGGTCGGCCGCCCCCAGTCCATCGATACCCGCGAGGTCGATCTCGGCAGGCGAGATCGGGATGCCGCGGGTGCCGGTGTCGGGCTCCGATGCGGCTGCCGGGGTCGCGGCATCCTGCGTCTGCTGTTCGTTCGGAGGCGAGTCCGCAACCGGCGGGTCGTTCACGACCGGGACAGCGGGGAGCACCGCGTCGGGCTGAGGCGCCGGGGGCTCCACGACCTCCGGCAGCGGCTCGACAGCTCCGGTGTCGCCCGAGGAGACGATCTGCTTCTGCAGCTCGAGGACCGCCGTCAGCGCCGCGGTCGCCGCAGCGCCCTTGACGGTCTCCGGCCGGAGGACGGGAAGACTCGAAGTGTCACCGTAGCCACCACCGCGCTCGTCGCGGACGATGACGCCGCCGCGGAGCTCGATGACGCGGCGCTGCATCTGGTCGACGAAGCCGGCTTCGTGGGTGGCCATGACGACCGTCGTCCCGCCGGCGTTGATGCGAGCGAGCAGCTGCATGATGTCGATCGAAGTGCCGGGGTCGAGGTTTCCGGTCGGCTCGTCAGCCAGGAGGATCTGGGGGCGGTTGACGATCGCGCGCGCGATGGCGACGCGCTGCTGCTCACCGCCGGAGAGTTCGTGCGGAAGGCGCTTCTCCTTGCCGTCGAGACCGACGAGGGCGAGCGCCTCGGGCACCGACTGCTGGATGAACGCGCGGCTGGACCCGATGACCTGAAGCGAGAAGGCGACGTTCTGGAACACCGTCTTGTTGGGGAGCAGGCGGAAGTCCTGGAACACCGACCCGATGTGGCGGCGGAAGTACGGGACCTTGCGGGTGCTCAAACCCCGCACGTCGCGCCCGAGGACGACGACGCGTCCGTCGGAGGCCGTGTCCTCTCGGAGGATGAGACGCAGGCACGAGGACTTCCCCGAGCCGGAGGCGCCGACGAGGAACACGAACTCACCGCGCTGCACATCGAATTCGACGTCGCTGAGGGCGGGTTTGCTCGTACCGCGGTAACGCTTGGAGACCTTTTCGAACCGGATCATGGCCAGATGAGCCTAAGCGCGATGCCCGTGGCATCCGTCAGCGACACTCCCGGGCACTCAGGGGGCTGACAGGGTTCCCCGCACGATGGAGTCCCCCGAGTGTCCCGGATCGCCGTCGACGTTCTCCTGCGAGATGTCGACGACGGTGAACTTCGAGAGGTCGATGTCATCGGGGATGTCGAACGTCCCGGACGAGCCGTCCAGGATGCCGAGACTCACCAGGTCGCTGGCGTCGCCCGTCAGGAGCCAGACCTCGCGGTAGCCGTCGTCGGGGACGGATGCGTCGAGGTCGACACTCACGCGGTCGTGCCCGTCCACGCGTTCGAGGAGAGCCTCCCCCACAGCGCCCGACCACGACGGGAACCCGTCCAGTCGAGCCTCGGAGATCACCTGCGGACGCGGCACGATGCCCCCGGACGCCCACACGGCGGTCACGATCGCGACGACCGCCGCGACGGCACCGGCGAGGACGAAGAACACGGGGCGCCGACTCATCCGCCGACGTCTCGGTGCGACGTGCGGGCGAGCGGGGGCGGCGACGGATGCCTCTCGCGGGTGAGCCGCGGGCTCGGCCGTGTCCTCCGGCAGGGAGAGCTCGGAGCGGATGGACTCCCACACGCGATCGGGAGGCGTCAACAGGGCTTCGCCCTCGCCGGTGGCGCGGCCGGCGAGGACGGCGCGCGCGAAGGAGGCGACCTCCGCCGCGCAGTCGGCACAGGCATCCAGGTGGCGGCGGTCCTCGTCGGACGCCTGCTCACCCATCGCGAGGAGGGCGGCGACCTCGGGGTCAAGATGTGACATGGTGCGCCTCCAATCGGCTTCGCAGACGGGTGAGACTTCGGCGGATGTGACTCTTCACGGTACCCAGCGGCATCCCGAGCCGTTCGGAGATCTGCTGATGGGTGAGGTCCTCGTAGAACGCGAGGGCGAGCACCGCACGGGCGTCGGGTTCGAGCTGGGCCACCTCGTCGGCGACGAGCATCGCATCCGAGAGGTCGTGCTCGACCGTGGACTCGGGCACGACCGCCTTGAGGGCCTCCTCGAGGCGCGCCGCGCGCGCACGGGCCTCGTGGGCGTCGGCGATGCGGCGCCGGGCGATCGTGATGAGCCACGCTCCCAGCGGTGCCCGGCCCGGCCGGAACGACGAGCGCGAGGTCCAGGCCGACACGAAGGTCCGCTGCGTGACGTCCTCCGCCTCGGCGGTGTCGCCCAGAGAGCGCACCGCCAGGGTGTAGACGATCCTCGACCAGCGGTCGTACATGGCCTTCACCGCCGTCTCGTCGCCGGTCGCGAACCTCTCCGCGAGCTGCATGTCGTCGTCTACGGCCTGCTCCTTCCGTGCAGCGAGCCGGGGCTCGGTGGTCAGACTCATGACCGGGCCCGTGCAATGAGCACCACGTTATCGCTGTAGGTCCGGGTCTGCTGGTCGAAATCACCACCGCAGGTGATCACGGCGAGCATGCGGGGTCCGTCGCGGGTGAACAGCCGGTCGACCGGAAGCTCGGCCCGAGGGATGTAGGTCACGGACTCGGTGACGTAGTCGGTGGCGGCACCGTCGGCATCCGTCACCGTGACGACGTCACCGGCACGGGCTTCGCGGAGCTTCGCCAGCGGACCGATGCCGAACTGCCGGTCGTCGACGTGCGCGGCGATCACCGTGGTCCCTGCGTCATCGTCCGGCGCGACACCGAAGCGGTACCACCCGGCTGTCGACGGCCGCTCCGGGATCTGCATCTCGCCGCCGGCTTGGACGCCGACGGGCTCGACCGGCATGTCGACGCCCAGAGCGTCCAGCCTGAGGCGCTCGGGCGCAGGCACCGGGTCGAGGGCTGCCGGGGTGGCCGGTGCGACCGGGACGGAGACCTCCGGCGTGGGGGTCGCCGGAGTCGGGGAGACCGTCCCGGTCGCACCGGTGCCGGTCCCGGAGGAGGGATCCGCCTCCGGGACCGGCGCGCAGGCCGCGAGCATCATGACCGTCAAGACGACGGTGGGCGGGAGCAGGCGGCGCATGTCGGTGACCTCAGCGGCGAGCCTTGGCGGCTCGGGTCGCGTAGACGCCACCGGCGAGCAGCCCGGCGATGAGCGCGGCACCGCCGGCGAACACCCAGCCATTCGTACCGTTCTCGGCGACCAGTCCGGCCGAACCGGTGTTGACCCCACCGGGGCCTGAGTGCAGGCCGTCGATCGTCTGCGTCGCGAGCGCGAGGTTGCCGGCCTCGGCCGAACCCCACGCATAGACGACCGTCAGCTCGCCCTCCGCGACGTCGACGTCTGCCGGCCCGATGACAGGGTCGGTCGTGCCGGCGAGGGCGACGGACGCGCTGACCGTTCCGGCGGGCAGGTCGAGCGACTCCTCGTTCGGGTTCTCGAGCCCGCTGATGACCGCTTCCCCACCGGCCAGCACATCGACGGCCGGGGCGGCGGCGACGTGCCGGACCGTGAGCCGGCCTTCGCCGGCGGCGGTCTTCGACGTGTCGTTGGTGAAGAGGTTCGCCGCGGGCTGGCCTGCGGCGTCGAGGTGCGCGACCGCGGTGTAGTTCTTTCCCGCCTCGAGAGTGAGGTCGATGGGTCCGAGGACGGGCGCGGAGTCATCCGTCGCGTCCGCCGCCGTCAGGGCGACCGAGTAGGTGCCGCCGGGCAGCTGCAGCGGACCACCGAGGTCGCCGGGCTGGAAGTCGTCGATCGTCAGCTTGCCGTCGACATAAACGTCGACCGGGGTGTCGGGGATCGCGTGCAGCACCGCGAGGTCTGCATCGTCCGACGTCGCGGCCGATGCGGGGACGAAAGCGGCGAAGGCCACGGCGGCACCGAGAGCCACGCCCGCAGAGAGTGTCTTGCGCATGAGGAACTCCTTCTGATCCGGCGCGAGCTGTTCGCGCTGTCACAGAGGTATTCCGGCTGTCCGCCCCGTATGGATGCAGGTGGATGAAAATTCTTTCAGCCCACCCGGCGTGGATCAGTCGTCGTCTTTGCGCTTGCGCCAGCGGATGCCGGCCGCGATGAACCCGTCGAGGTCTCCGTCGAAAACGACGGCGGGGTTTCCGACCTCGTGGCCGGTCCGAAGGTCCTTGACGAGCTGCTGACCGTAGAGGAAGTAGGAGCGCATCTGGTCGCCCCAGCTCGCCGTGATCGTACCGGCGAGTTCCTTCTTCTTCGCTGCCTCCTCTTCCTTCTGGAGGAGCATGAGCCGCGTCTGCAGCACGCGCATGGCTGCGGCGCGGTTCTGGATCTGGCTCTTCTCGTTCTGCATCGAGACGACGATGCCGCTCGGGAGGTGCGTGAGGCGGACCGCGGAGTCCGTCGTGTTGACCGACTGACCACCGGGGCCCGACGAGCGGAAGACGTCGACGCGGATGTCACCTTCGGGGATGTCGACCTCCTGGGCCTCCTCCATCACCGGGATCACCTCGACGGCGGCGAAGCTCGTCTGACGCTTGTCGGCTGAGCCGAACGGGCTGATGCGGGCGAGACGGTGCGTGCCGGCTTCGACCGACAGCGTTCCGTACGCGTAGGGGGCGTCGACTTCGAACGTCGCGGACTTGATGCCCGCGCCCTCGGCGAAGGACGTGTCCATCACCTTGACGGGGTACTTGTGGCGCTCGGCCCACCGCAGGTACATGCGCATGAGCATCTCGGCGAAGTCGGTGGCGTCGTCGCCACCGGCACCCGAGCGTATCGTGACGACCGCGCCGCGATCGTCGTACTCGCCGTCGAGGAGCGTCTGCACCTCGAGCTGGCTGATGACCTTCTCGAGGTCGACGATCTCGCGGCGAGCCTCTTCGGCGGATTCCTCGTCGTCCATCTCCTGGGCGAGCTCGACGAGCACCTCGACGTCGTCGAGTCGCTGCTCGACCTCGGTGACGCGCTTCAGCTCGGACTGACGGTGGCTCAGGGCGCTGGTGACCTTCTGAGCCTTCTCCACGTCGTCCCAGAGATCGGGAGCGCCCGCCTCGTCGGAGAGACGGGCGATCTCGGCGGTGAGCGCGTCGACATCGACGACCGCCTTGATCTCACCGAAGGTGGAACGGAGGGCCTGGATCTGCACAGACGGATCGAATTCAAGCATGACACTCCAGAGTAACGTGGATGGCGATGACCGACCGACCCGACTCCCCCACTGCCCGGGAGGTGCTCTGGCGTTTCGGACCCATGGTCTACGCGCCGACCGTCCTCTTCGCCATCGGCGAGGGAGCGGTGCTCCCCCTCATCCCGATCCTCGCAAGCAACCAGGGGGCGGATGTCGCCCTGTCGGCCCTCATCGCCTCGTTGCTGGTCGTCGGGCAGCTGGTCGGCAATCTGCCCGCGGGCTGGGCGGTCGCCCGGTTCGGCGAGCGGGTGACGATGATCGCCGCGGGCTCTCTTGCACTCGTCGTCTCGCTGACCGCCGCCCTGGTGCCGTCCCTGCCGGTGTTCGCCGGTGCGGTGTTCCTCATCGGCTCCTGCGCCGCCGCGTTCGGCCTGGCGCGCCACTCCTTCATGACCACCCGTGTGCCGGTCATGTTCCGCGCTCGTGCGCTGTCGCTTCTGGGCGGGACGTTCCGCCTCGGGATGTTCACGGGTCCCTTCATCGCGGCGGCACTCATCGGACTGTTCGGCGACGAGCGGTCGACGATCTGGTTCTTCGCCGTCTGCCTCGTCGCCCTCATCGTGCTGGTGACCTTCGGACCCGACCCCGAGAAGCAGTTCGTCGCCGAGACGGTCCGCAGCCACGAGGCCGAAGACTCCGGTGAACCCGTGACCGGCTCGATCCCCATCGCCGAGCGGGCGGGCGTGTTCCGCACGATGTGGCTGCACCGTCGGGTGCTGTCGCGTGTCGGACTGGCTGCGGCGAGCCTCTCGGCGGTCCGGTCCGCACGTCAGGTCGTCCTGCCGTTGTGGGGCGTATCGATCGGGCTGGACGCTCAGTCGATCGCCCTCGTCGTCGGCATCTCCGGCGCGCTCGACTTCGCCCTCTTCTACGCGAGCGGGCAGGTGATGGACCGGTTCGGACGACTGTGGGCCGCACTTCCGGCGATGGTCCTGATGGGGAGCGGCTTCCTCGCCCTCTCGGTCACGCACGACGGCGCGAGTGCCGAGATGTGGTTCGCGATGTTCGCGGCGGTGCTGGGCGTGGGCAACGGCCTGTCCAGCGGCATCCTGCTGACGATCGGTGCGGATCTCGCGCCGAAGGATGATCCGGCGCCCTTCCTCGGGTCGTGGCGCACATTGACGGATGCCGGCGGTGCCACCACCCCGCTGATCGTGACGGGCATCACGGCGGTCTCTTCGCTGTCGTTCGCGGCAGGGGCCGTCGGAGTCATCGGGCTGCTCGGAGCTCTCGCCTTCATCCGCTGGCTGCCGCGGTTCTTGCCGCACGTCAACCGCTGACCGGGCACCCTTCTCGTCCGCAACTTGGGTACAAACCTCGAGAGCGTCATCCAATCGGTAGACGACAAGGGCCAGCGACCATGAGCGCGTGGAACACGAACCGTTCGTCGAACCTCCAGCAGGTCGTCGACATCGCCACAGACCCCGCCGACATCGTGAACGTGCCATGACGGGCCGTTCCCTCGAGATCGCGGTGCGCCGTGGGGAGGAGACCGTTCCGGCGACCATCGGCTGGCGGCGCGAGGGGTGGCGGTACGCCGTCACGATCTCGAGCGCCCGGTTCGACACGATCGACGAGGTCGCCGACGACGCGTTCGAGGCGCTCTGCCGCATACGCGGACACCTCGAACCGCTCGGGTGGCGCATCGGTGTCGTCGGCGCGCAGACGGACGTGTGGCCGAGCGGGATGGCGCGCGACCAGGGCGGCGGGCTCCGCGCCTACCGCGTCGGAACGGACCGGATCGGTGATCTCGTCGACGTCTTCGAGCCGGCCGACCCGGAGACCGTGACGACCGTCGAGGCTCAGCGAGCCGAAGCTGACCGGCGGTTCGAGCTCATCCGGAACGCGGACGCGCACTGACATCCGGACTCCCGCGGCCGCATGCGGCTCAGTCGAGCGCCGTCCGACTCGTGGCGGTCGCGTCGAGCACCACCCCGGCGGGAACGAAGAGCGAGGATATCGGCGGATGCCACGTCGTCGACACCCTCACTCGCGCGGATACTCCGTCCGGTGTGCCCGCGCTCACGAGCGTCACGTCGTCTTCGACCGCGACGATCGCCTCAGCTTGTTCCCGCACCCCTTCATCGGTGAGCTGCGCGCGCGGCTGATCAGCCACGACGTCGAGCGTGAACCCGTCCGCGCCCGCGAGAGCCGCGGCATCCGCTGCGGCCTGCGTGCGCTTGTGCGCGAGGTACAGACTCGTGGCGTCCACCGAGACGAACACGAGGACGAGCGCGAGAAGCGCGTAGCCGATCGTGAGCAGGAGCACGCTTCCTTCTTCGTCGCGGCGGATCATCCGTCTCTCCAGTAGCGCGAGAACTTCTGGACCGACGACGACTCGACGCCCACACGGGCCGCCTGGTCGAGGCCGAGGACCGGCGGCACGAGAGGCAACGGGACGGACGAGGCGACGGTCACCCGGACGATCGCGCCTGCGGCCGGGCACGACGCAGCAGTTCCGACGCACGAGACGTCGACAGCGAGCGAGTCCCTCGGGATGTCGTACTCGCGCGCCAGGGCGTCCAAGATGGTCGCGGCACGGTCGTCGGCGTCCTCCGCGCTCTCGGCGGATGCCACGGCCCGCGCCACGTGCCTCGACGCCGCTTCGACTCCCAGCGCGTGCGACTGGATGAGCCCGAGGGTCACGACGAGATAGACGATGGGGACGAGCAGGACGACGCCGCCGACGATGAACTCCAGTGCCGCGGACCCGCGCTCGTCCTCCGCGAAACGCTCAGTCGAAGCTCTCGGCCGGAGCATGGACGGTCACCTCCCACCCGTGCGGAACGCCGAGGAGGCCGACGAGCGGGAGCGCGGTCGTCACCGTCACGGAAACGGTGTCGTATCCCAGACCCCGTGAATCCGTCGCCGTCACGCTTTCCAGGAAATCCCCGCCCACGGTGCGCTCGACGATGTCGCGCGTGCGGGCCGCTCCCGCTTGCGTGTCGACGTCGGCTAGGGCGGCGTAATAGGCGCCCTCGACAGCAGCATCGTGCACGACGTTCCGGACGTAGACGGCGAGCCCCAGCTGCAGGACACCGAGGGTCAGGACGGTCAACAACACGCCGACGAGCACGAACTCGACCGGAGTCGAGCCGCGTTCATCGGAGAGCAGCCGCCGCATCCTTCGCCCTCAGAAGCTGGAGACCTGGTCGATCGCCTGCTGGAACAGCTGAGACAAGGCAGGTCCCGCGAGCGCCCAGATCACGACGACCAATCCGGCGGTCATGAGGGTGATCAGCACCCAGCCGGGGACGTCGCCGCGTTCGTCATCGCGGAGGCGGGTGAGGACGGCACCCCACGCGGTGCGGAGTCTCGCCAGAGAGGGACGGATCATGATGTTCTCCTTTCGGATCAGGTGGTCAGCCGACCCCGAGGCGCAGCATGACGATGCCGGGGAAGACCGCGAACAGCACGCTCATGGGGAGGAGGAGGAAGACGATCGGGAAGAGCATCGCGATCTCCTTCTTCCCTGCCTGCTCGATGAGCGATCGTTTGGCGTCCTCGCGCGCGTCGCCGGCCTGTGCCTGCAGCACACCCGCCAAGGGGGCCCCGCGGTCGATCGCCGCGACGAGGTGCTCGATCGCACGGGAGAGCGTGGGAACGTCGAGGCGCCGCCCGAGATCGAGGAGCGCGTCGGACAGGTTCGAGCCGGTGCCGCTGTCGAGGACCGCGCGGCGGATCTCGACCGTGAGCTCGCCGGTGCCGATCTCCCCCACCCGCCTGAGTGCGTCGCGCAGACCCTCGCCCGCCGCGAGGCAGAGGGACAGGAACTCGAGAAGTGTCGGGAGCTCCTCCTCGACGCGCGCACGCCTGCGGCGGGCCGCGGACGTGAGCCGCAGATCGAGCACCGCGGCGGCCGAGAGCGCCAGGACGGGCGGCAGGAGCGCGGACCCGGGAGTGAGCCGGCCGGCGAGGGCGAGGACGACCAGCACGACCCCGCCGAAGAGACCACCGAGGAGGACCCAGGTGAGCTGGCGGGCGCGGAATGCCGCGGCATCCTGCGTCGACCCGGCCTGACGGAGACGGTGCTCGAGTCGCGCGGCGCCGCCGAAAGAGGAGATGACACGGTCCCGGCGGGTGCGCCAGTCGCCGCGGGCGGATGCCAAAGGGGTGAGGCCCCGCGGATCGGCGATGTCGCGCAGATACGGTGCGATCCGACGTGAGAGCGTCGGCGCCGCCAGACGCGGGATCCGGGTTGAGACCAGGACGAGGCCGGCTGCGAAAGCGCCCCCGAGCACGATGGCGAGCGCGAGTTCGGTCAGCCCGCTCATGCGAACCACCGCCGCGGCTCCGGGAGGCGGCCGATGCCGACCATGAGGCGGAAGGCGACGACGGACACCGCCGCTCCCAGGAGGATGACCGCGACGCCTTCCGGACTGCTGTATGCGGCGGCGCCCTCGGGGCGCAGCCCGAGCAGACCGAGGATCACCCATGGCGCGACGACACCGAGAACCGCAGCGCCGCGGATCCAGGACTGCCGGGCTTCGATCTCGGCCCGGAGCGCGGCCTCGGCGCGCACGGACGCCGAGAGGGCGCGGAGGACGCTCGTGAGCTCCGTGCCTCCGACCTGGCGCGCCATCCGCAGGGCTTCGATGATGCGGTCGGCGACGGGGTCGGCGAGCCGCGCCTTCAGGCGGAGAGCGCTCGAATCGAAGTGACCGGAGGCCGACACGTCCGAGGAGAACGCGCTGAACGCGGGACGCAGCGACGGCGGACCGACCTCCCCCAGCGCCGACACCGCGTCGGGCAAGGACATGCCCGAGCGGACGGAGGCGACGAGGAGGTCGCACACATCCGGCCACATCTGACGGCGGCTCTTCTGCAGTCGCCGCGCGCGCCCGCGGAGCCATCCCGCAGGCGCGAAGAATCCGGCCACCGCGGCGACGGCGGCGAAGGCGGGGAGGGCGGTGACCAACCAGATGATCGCCCCTGCGACGGCGGCGGCGGCCAGACTGATCGAGGCGAGGTGGCCCGTCGTCGCGTGGCCGAATCCCGCGGCTTGCAGGAGCCGGGCGACGGTGCCATCGCGCTGCGGCGCCTCTGCACGGCGCGCACGCGGAGGCCAGAGCCAGGGTGCGAGCGTGAGCAGGATGCCGGCGGCCAGGGTGAGCCCCAGGATGGTCGTCACACGCCCTCACCCCCGAACACGCGACGCGTCTCGACAGCGCCGTCGACGACCCGCCCGGTGGGCGCGATGATCTCGACGACGGCTCGCCGACCGGCGACATCCCGTCGGCAATGCACGACCAGGCCGACGGACGCGGCGATGGCCGGCAGGAGGAAGTCGCGGTCGATGTTGCGACCGGCCAGGAGCGGCAGCGATGCCAGCTTGCGCAGCGCGTCGCCCGCGGAGTTCGCGTGGATCGTCGCCGCGCCGGGCACGCCGGTGTTCAGGGCGAGCAGCAGATCGAGCGCCTCGGCATCGCGGACCTCTCCCACGACCAGGCGGTCGGGCCGCATACGGAGAGCCTCCTTGACCAAGCGGCGGAGCGACACTTCACCGGTTCCCTCGAGGCTCGGCTGACGACCTTGGAGGGCGACGAGGTCGGGAGCCTGGGCGTTGAGCTCGAACGTCTCCTCGACCGTGACGATGCGGTCCTCGGCAGGAGCGGACGCGATGAGCGCGCCGAGTAGGGTCGTCTTCCCTGCGTGCGTGGCTCCGGAGACGATGACGCTCGTGCCGTCGCGCATCGCGGCTCGCAGCACCGAGGCCGCCTCGGGGCGGACCGACCCGGCTGCGACCAGATCGTCCAGGGTGCGGAAGCGGGTGAGGAACTTCCGGATGTTGACGGCCCAGTGCCGACGGGTGATATCGGGGATGACGACGTGCAGACGCGAGCCGTCGGGCAGCGACGCATCGACGAAGGGCTGGCTGAGGTCGACACGGCGGCCGGTCGCGTGCAGCATCCGTTCGACGAGATCACGCACCGCCGTGTCGCTGAGGACGATCGGAGCCCGCTCACTCCGCCCTTCTCGCGCGATGAGGACCTTGTCGGGGGCGTTGATCCAGATCTCCTCGATATCGGGGTCGTCCAACAGCGCCTGGAGGGGGCCGTACCCGGCGACGGTCGAGAGGATGTCGCGGACGGACGCCGCTTCGTCCTCGATGACGTCGACTCCCCGCGCGAGGGCGAAGTCGTTGTGACGGCGCACCTCGGCCCGGGCGATCCGGGCCGCGCGGTCGGGGTCTCGGGAAGGATCGACGTCCTCGCTGCGCAAGCGTTCCCGCACCCGCTCCGCGACCGCGGCGAGACCGCGGGTCGGCGCAAGGGGGGATGCGATGCTCATGGCCTGGGATCCTCGCAATCCCCCGCACCTCGGCGTGGGAGTTATCCACACCGCCGGGAGGCCTCAGAGATCGAGGAGAGCGAGCGCGACGCTCACCAGACTGTCCTTCGTGAGGCGGCCGTCCTGCCCCCAGCGCGAGTCGCTGATGACGATGTCGACGCCGGGCACCAGGACAGAGCCCGTTCCCCCGCCGACGGCGGCGGAATCGGCATCCATCCAGAGCCCCACGCCGCCGACCTTCTCGAGACGCGGGTCGTCGAAGTACATGTCCATGCCGAGGCCGGCAGCCTCATCCGCATCGGGCACCTCGTCCATGCCCTCCGAGATGTCCACGGTGAAGGATTGGATGTCGGAGAGCTCGCTGACCGCGTCCGCAGGGGTCACCCAGGCGCAACCTATGGCATCCGGCTGGACGTAGGAGTTCTCCTGGTCGAGCGGGATGCCGTCGATGTAGTCGCCGACGACGGCGGCGACCTGATCGCAGCTCGAGATGCCGGGAAGATCCCGGACGGCCGCCGTCCCGCCGTCGCCCGCAGCGGCGGGTGCGGTCGGCCTTGCGGATCCCTCGCCGGAGACGGCGGGGGCGGCGGGCGCGCATCCGGCGAGGAAGCCGGCGAGGGCGAGGAGCAGGATCACGGGGATGAGAGATCGAGGCGCAGTCACGCGACAGAGGTTACCGATTCGGGGGTTATCCCTCCCAGGTCCCTCCCACCCGGCGCCCTAGACTGAACCCACCAGCGGGAGTGGTGAAATCGGCAGACACGCAGGATTTAGGTTCCTGTGCCTTCGGGCGTGGGGGTTCAAGTCCCCCCTTCCGCACGAGGCACCGTCGTGTCTCACACCTTGCGCCCATTCCGCCGGCCGGCCAGCCGTCGCGACCTGAAGGACCTCCGTGCACCCCTTCGCACTGATCCCCTGGCTGGATCCCGAGACCATCATCAACGCCGCCGGTCCGTGGGCGCTCGTCGTGGTCTGCTTCATCATCTTCGCCGAGACCGGCCTGCTCGTCGGGTTCCTCCTCCCGGGCGACACCCTCCTGATCATGGCGGGGCTCCTCTCCAACCCGGTGACGCACGCCCCCAACGGCGTCTTCGGCATCAACGTGTGGATCGTGGGCCTGCTCATCGGCCTCTCGGCCTTCCTCGGCGGGGAAGTCGGGTACCTCATCGGGCGCAAGGGCGGCCCCGCGGTCTTCGAACGCAAGGAATCCGGACTCTTCAGCCGGAGCAACGTCGATCGCACGAACGCCTTCTTCGAGCGCTACGGCGGCGTCACCGTCATCCTCGCTCGCTTCGTGCCGATCGTCCGCACCTTCGCGCCGGTCGCTGCAGGCGTCGGCAAGATGGCGTGGCACAAGTACTCGCTCTACAACCTGATCGGTGCGGTCATCTGGGGCTTCGGCCTCACCGTCATCGGCTACCTCGTCAGCCTCATCCCCGGCGTCGGCGAGTTCGTCGCCTCGTACATCGACGTGATCCTCCTCGCGGCCGTCGCCGGGACCCTCGTCTTCATCGTGTGGCACTACTTCGCCGAGAAGCGCAAGGTCAAGCGAGAGATGGCAGCGGGCTCGGACGGCGTCATCGACCCGAAGGAAGCACGCGACCTCGTCCTCGAGCCCGAGGCGTTCGACGAGAAGCAGGACGGCTCCCGCGGGGACGCTCCCCGGCTCTGATCAGGACGCCTTTTTCTTCGCGGGCTTCTTCTTCGCCGGCGCCGACCCCGTGTCGGCGCCGGCGTCCTTTTTCGCGGGGTCCGACCCCGACCGCGCGGCACGGCTCTTCTCGACGCTGGCCCGGAGGGCCGCCATCAGGTCGATGACCTCGCCGCCCTCGGCATCCGTCTTCTCCCCGAAGGTCTCGGTGGTGTCGAACGCCTCACCCTTGTCGAGCTTCGCCTCGATGAGGGTGCGCAGTTCCTTCTGATAGTCGTCGGTGAACTCGGTCGGATCGAAGTCGCTCGAGAAGCTGTCGACGAGGGATGCCGAGAGCTCAAGCTCCTTGCTCGAGATCTTCACCGGCTCGTCGAGCACGGGGAAGGATGCCTCGCGCACCTCGTCCGCCCACAGGAGCGTCTGCAGCACGAGGACGTCGCCGCGCACGCGGAGTGCCGCGAGTCGCGTCTTCTGCCGCAGCGCGAACCGCACGATCGCCGTGCGATCGGTCTGCTCGAGCGTCTGACGCAGGAGGACGTACGCCTTCGGACTCTTCGAGTCGGGTTCGAGGTAGTAGGCCTTGTCGAGGGTCAGCAGATCGATCTGCTCGGTGGGGACGAACTCGACGACCTCGATCTCGCGACTGCGCTCGCTGGGCAGCGCTGCGAAGTCATCGGAGGTGAGGACGACGGTGCGCTCGCCGTCGTCGTAGGCCTTGTCGATGTCGGAGTACGGCACGACCTCGCCGTCTATCTCGCAGATGCGCTGATACCGGATGCGGCCGCCGTCGGCCGCATGAACCTGGTGGAGGGACACGTCGTGGTCCTCCGTCGCCGAGTACACCTTGACGGGCACATTGACGAGCCCGAAGGTCAGCGCGCCTTTCCAGATCGATCTCATGCCCCCAGTAGACACCCGCGCTGCGGTGGCGTCATAGGGCTTGCACACTAATCTGGCCCCATGCCAGCCGCACCGCAGGAGGTCGTCGTCGACGGCCGCAGGCTGCGGTTGACCAACCTCGAGAAGGTGATGTACCCCGAGACGGGGACCACCAAAGGCGAGGTCATCGACTATCTGACGCGGATCGCTCCGGCGATGCTGCCGCACCTCGATGGTCGACCGGTCACCCGCATCCGCTGGCCCGACGGCACGGGCGAAGGCTCGTTCTTCGCGAAGCACCTCGAGGCGGGCGCGCCTTCGTGGGTCGCTCGGAGGCCCATCGAGCATTCGACCGGGGCGAAGGACTATCCGCTCGTCGACGGGGTTCCGACCCTGGTGTACCTTGCACAGGTCGCGTCGATCGAGCTGCACGTGCCGCAGTGGCGCTTCGGCGCGGACGGGGCGAGACGGAACCCCGACCGTCTCGTGCTCGACCTCGATCCGGGCCCCGGCATCGGCCTAGCCGAGTGCGCCGAGGTCGCACGGTGGGCGCGCGCGATCCTCACCGATCTGGGGATGGAGCCGCTTCCCGTAACGAGCGGCAGCAAGGGCATCCACCTCTACTCCTCGCTCGACGGCAGCCGGACCAGCGACGAGATCAGCGCCTTCGCGAAGGAACTCGCCCGGGCGCTCGAGGCCGACCATCCCGACCTCGTCGTGAGTCGGATGTCGAAGGCGGCCCGGCCCGGCAAGGTGTTCCTCGACTGGAGCCAGAACAACGGCAAGAAGACGACCATCGCGCCCTACTCGCTCCGTGGAAGCGAGCGTCCGACGGTCGCTGCTCCGCGCACGTGGGCAGAACTCGACGACCCCGGCCTGCGGCAGTTGCTCGTCAACGAGGTGCTCGATCGGGTCGCCGAGGGCGGCGACCTCCTCGCCGCACTCGCACCGACGGATGCCGGTCCTCTGCGCTCCTACATCGCGAAGCGGACGGCCGCGAAGACGCCGGAGCCGGTCCCCCACTCGCCCGCGGGCTCCGCCGTCCCCGCGGGCTCCCGGTTCGTGATCCAGGAGCACCACGCTCGGCGGCTGCACTACGACCTGCGACTCGAGCACGACGGCGTTCTCGTCAGCTGGGCGGTGCCGCGCGGCATCCCGGAGTCGCCCTCGACCAACCACCTCGCCGTCATGACCGAGCCGCATCCGATGGAATACCTCGAGTTCTCCGGCGACATTCCCGCCGGGGAATACGGTGCGGGCTCGATGTCAATCTGGGACTCGGGCACGTTCGAGCTCGAGAAATGGCGCGACGACGAGGTGATCTTCACTGCCACCGGGCGCGGCGACGGGCCGCTCGGAACCGCGAGGCTCGCCCTCATCCGCACGAGCGGCGACGGTGAGAAGTCGCAATGGCTGCTGCACCGCATGAAGGCGAAGGCCCCGGGGCCTGCCGCCACCCCGCCGTCATCCGCACCCGCACCCGCACCCGCACCGATGCTCGCGACGTCGTCGAACGCGGCGCTCGCCCGGCATGCGGCCACCCGCTGGGGTCCGTGGGTCGAATTCAAATGGGACGGCGTCCGCGCCCTCGGGATCTGGGACGGCCAACGACTGAAGCTCCGCGCGCGAAGCGGCGCCGACATCACCGCGCGGTATCCCGAACTGACCGGCGGCGACCCCGGGTTCGGCGCCGCCGCCTGCGTCGTCGACGGCGAGATCGTCGCGCTCGACGATCGGAACCGGCCGAGCTTCTCGCTGCTCCAGCACCGCATGCACCTCACGAAGGCCGGGGAGATCGACCGCGAGTCGGCCCGGATCCCCGTGCAGTTCCTGCTGTTCGACGTCCTCGAGGTCGACGGAACGGATGCCGCTCCACTCCCTCTGTCGCAACGACGAGAGCTGTTGGAGGGCGTCGCCGAGGGCACGATCGATTCCATCGTCGTACCTCCCGTCGCGAGCGACGTGGACGATGCCCTCGCGACGGCGCAGCAGCTCGGACTCGAGGGCGTCGTCGTGAAGGACCCCGCGTCCACCTACCGCCGGGGGGTGCGCAGCGAGCAGTGGCTCAAGGTCAAACTGACCCTGATGCAGGAGGTCGTGATCGGAGGCATCCGACCGGGCAAAGGCGGCCGCACCGGCGAGATCGGTTCGCTGCTCATGGGAATCCCCACCGACGGCGGGCTGCGCTACATCGGTCGCGTCGGGTCCGGTTTCAGCGAAGCGACGCTCGCACGTCTGGATGCCGAGCTCTCACCCCTCCGCACCGCCGAGAACCCTTTCGTCGACATCGGTCGTGCCGAGGCATCCGATGCGCTGTGGGTCAGGCCCGAGGTCGTCGGCGAGGTGGAGTACGCCGAGGCGACGCCGAGTGGGACCCTCCGTCATGCCCGTTGGCGAGGGCTCCGCCCAGACAAGGCTCCGACGGAAGTCCGCGCCGAGGGCTGACGACCACCGTCACCGGTTCTCGACTCAGGCGTGGGCTTCGTGCTCGACGTGCCCCGCCGGTTCGAGCTGGAACGTCGAGTGCTCCACGTCGAAGTGGCGTGCGAGGCAGGACTGCAGCTGGGACAGAAGCGCACCGGCGCGATCATCCGCGAAGTAGTCCGTCGCGACGACGACGTGCGCCGTGAAGACCGGCGCGCCGCGCGTGAGCTGCCAGACGTGGACGTCGTGCACGTCCACGACCCCCTCGGTGCCGAGGATGTGGTCGCGGATGTCGGTGACCTTCGTCCCCGCCGGTGCGCGCTCCCCCAACACGGCGAACACCTCTTTCAACAGGGTGATGGCGCGCGGCACGATCAGGGCGGCGATGACCAGCGAGGCCACGGCGTCAGCCGGCATCCATCCCGTCACCCAGATGACGCCGGCCGCGATGATCACGACCACCGACCCGAGCAGGTCGCCGAGGACCTCGAGGTAGGCGCCGCGCACGTTGATGCTCGTGCGCTGCGCGACGCTCAGGACGTAGAGCGAGACGCCGTTGGCGATGAGGCCGATGACGGCGACGACGAGCATCGGCAGGCCCTGCACCTCGGCGTCCGCGGGTCGCATCAGTCGGCCGACGGCTTCGATCGCGATCCACGCTCCGAGGGCGATGAGGATCACGGCGTTCAGCAACGCGCCGAACACCTCGGCGCGCTGGTAGCCGTAGGTCTGCCGTTCGTCCGCGGGGCGCGCCGCGACCGACGCGGCGATGAGCGCGATCACAAGTCCCGAGCTGTCGGTGAACATGTGGCCGGCGTCGGCGAGGAGGGCCAGCGACCCGGTGAGGATCGCACCGACGAGCTGGACGACGAGCACCGTCGCGGTGATCCCCAGGGAGACCGCGAGCAGACGCCGCGGGTGTCCTCCCCGGATGCCGGTGGGTGCGTGATCGTGCATACCTACGAGGTTAGGACGGCACGCCGGGGCGGGCGGCCTCATCCCGCAACTCGGGAATGAGTCCGATTCTCAGCCTCAGCGGAAGAGCCCGCGCGGCGTCACAGTGCCGTCAGCAGGGGGCCGAGCGCGTCGAACGCCCGCGCTCGGTGTGACGACGCGTTCTTCTCCGCTGGCGTGAGCTCCGCCGCGGAACGGCCCGCGGCGTCGTCCGGCAGGAACACGGGGTCGTAGCCGAAGCCGTTCTCTCCGGTCGGTGCGGTCGCGAGACGACCGGGCCAGACTCCGGTCACGACGTGCTCCTCGCCACCGGGGACGACGAGCGCGATCGTCGAGACGAACTGCGCCGTCCGGTGCGGATCGGCGATGTCGGCGAGCTGATCGAGCAGGAGCTCGTAGTTCGCGACGCCGTCCTTCTTGTGCCCCGCCCAGTACGCGGAGAACACCCCGGGGGACCCGCCCAGCACATCGACGGCGATCCCGGAGTCGTCCGCCATCGCCGGGAGGCCGGTGTGGGCGGCCGCGGCGCGCGCCTTGATCAGGGCGTTCTGCGCGAACGTCACACCGTCCTCGACGGGCTCTGGGCCGTCGTATCCGACGACCTCGAGATCGGGACGGGTCGACGCGACGATCGCTCCGAACTCCTCGACCTTGTGCGCGTTGTGCGTGGCGAGGACGATGCGGCGCGTCGTCACGCGAGCTCCTGCGCCAGCGCGGCGAGCTGCGCCTCGCGGAGGTCGCCGCAGCCGTTCACGCCGAGCTCGAGGAGGGCGTCGAGCTCGCGCTTGTCGAAGGGCGCACCCTCGGCGGTGCCCTGGACCTCGACGAACAGGCCTCGACCGGTCACGACGACGTTCATGTCGGTCTCGGCGCGGACGTCCTCGACGTAGGCGAGGTCGAGCATCGGCTCGCCGTCGATGATGCCCACCGACACTGCTGCGACGGAGTCGTGCAGGGCCTTGGCGTTCTTGCCGACGAAGCCTTTCGCGCGACCCCACTCGATCGCGTCTGCCAGGGCCACATACGCGCCCGTGATCGCGGCGGTGCGGGTGCCGCCATCGGCCTGCAGGACGTCGCAGTCGATGACGATGGTGTTTTCGCCGAGGGCCTTCGTGTCGACGACGGCCCGGAGCGCACGGCCGATGAGGCGCGAGATCTCGTGAGTGCGACCGCCGACCTTGCCCTTGATCGACTCGCGGTCGTTGCGGGAGTTGGTCGCGCGCGGGAGCATCGCGTACTCGGCGGTGACCCACCCCTTGCCCTTGCCGGTCAGCCAGCGCGGGACGCCGTTGGTGAAGGATGCCGTGCACAGCACCTTCGTGCCGCCGAAGGAGATCAGCGCAGACCCTTCGGCGTGCGCACTCCAGCCGCGCTCGATCGTGATGGGGCGGAGCTGGTCGACGGCACGGCCGTCGGCGCGGGTGGTCTCGGTCATGGGGTCCCCTTCGGTAGGTCGATGGCACCGGTCTGGACGAGACGCACGGCGCTGACGCCGCGTCCCATCAGCCGGTCGGCGAGTCGGAGGAAGTCGTCGGCGGAATCGCCGGTCGCCTCGTAGACGTGGGTCGCGGTCGCGTCGTGCCCGGCGAGCAGGTCGCGCGAGACGAGCTGGCGGTAGACGTCCTTGGCGGTCTCGGTGTCGCTCGAGACGAGCGACACATCGGGACCCATGACGTAACTGATCGCGCCCTCGAGGAACGGGTAGTGCGTGCATCCGAGCACGACGGTGTCGACGCCGGCATGGCGAAGGGGCGCGAGGTACTCCTCCGCGACCCGGAGGACATCCGGGGAGTCGGTCACCCCCGCCTCCACGAAGTCGACGAAACGCGGGCACGCCTGAGCGAACACGCTGAGGCGCTCGTTGACGCCGAGCATGTCCTGGTAGACGCCGGATCCGATCGTCCCCGCCGTCCCGATCACGCCGATGCGGCCGTTGCGCGTGGTGGAGATCGCGGTTCGGACCGCGGGACCGATGACCTCGACGACGGGCACGTCGTACCGTTCGCGGGCATCGCGAAGGAGGGCAGCGGATGCGGTGTTGCAGGCGATGACCAGCATCTTCACGCCCTGGTCGACGAGGGTGTCGAGCACCTCGAGACCGTACCGGCGGACGTCCGCGATGGGCTTCGGCCCGTAGGGCGAATGCGCCGTGTCGCCGATGTAGAGGATGGATTCCCGCGGCAGGAGCTGCGAGACGGCACGGGCGACCGTGAGCCCGCCCACTCCGGAGTCGAAGATCCCGATCGGTGCGTCCGTCACGATCGACCAGCCTAGTCTCGGTCAGGCCCTCGTCCGCGCCTGGATAGAGTGACCGCATGGGCATGTCCACAGCATTGCTGACCGACCGCTACGAGCTCACGATGCTGGATGCCGCCCTGCGCGACGGCACCGCGAGCCGGCGCTGCGTCTTCGAACTGTTCGGGAGACGCCTGCCCGGCGGCCGTCGTTTCGGCGTCGTCGCCGGCACGGGCCGGCTGCTGTCGGAGATCGCCGACTTCCGTTTCGACGATGCCGAGCTCGCCTACCTCCGCGACAACGACATCGTGAGCCCGGCCACGGTCCGCTACCTCGAGGGGTACCGGTTCGGCGGAACCATCAGCGGCTATCGCGAAGGTGAGCTGTACTTCCCCGGCTCCCCCATCCTCACGGTCGAGGGCACGTTCGCCGAAGCCGTGATCCTCGAGACCCTGGCCCTCAGCATCCTCAACCACGACTCGGCCGTCGCCACGGCCGCGGCCCGCATGAGCATCGCCGCCGGTGACCGCCCCCTCGCAGAGATGGGCTCGCGCCGCGCCGCCGAGCGCTCCGCCGTTGCGGCGGCCCGCGCCGCCTACATCGCGGGGTTCTCCGCCACGAGCAACCTCGAGGCCGGCCGCTCCTGGGGCATCCCCACCATGGGAACCGCCGCCCACGCATGGACCCTGCTGCACGACAGCGAGGAGGACGCATTCCGCAGCCAGATCGACGCGCTCGGAACCGACACCACCCTGCTCGTGGACACGTACGACATCCGCCAGGGCGTGGAGACCGCGATCCGCGTCGCCGGCACCGGGCTCGGCGGCGTCCGACTGGACTCCGGCGACCTTCCTACCGTCGCCGCCTCGGTGCGCCGGCAGCTCGACGAACTCGGTGCGACCGAGACCAAGATCACCGTGACGAGCGATCTCGACGAGTTCGCGATCGCGGCACTGGCGGCATCCCCCGTCGACGCCTACGGCGTCGGTACCTCCGTCGTCACCGGGTCGGGTACGCCGACGGCCGGCATGGTCTACAAGTTGGTCGCCCGCCAGGGTGTCGACGGCGGCTGGGTCCCGGTCGCGAAGGCCTCCACGTCGAAGGCGTCCATCGGAGGCCGGAAGGCCGCGTTCCGGCGACGGGTGGACGGTGTGGCGACGGCCGAGGTCGTCGCCGTCGCCGACGGGTTCGACGAGGTGGACCCACCTTCCGCGCACCCCGACGCCCGGCCGCTGCAGACCGTGCTCGTCGATCACGGTGACACGGATGCCGCCCACCTGGGCGCCGACGGTGTCACCGCTGCTCGGGCCCACCACCTGCGCGTGCGGGAAGAACTCCCGGTCATGGCGCTGGCGCTCAGTCGCGCCGATCCCGCCCTGCCGACCGTTTACGAGGTCAGCGAGGCGTAGATCTCCTTGCACGTCGGGCAGACCGGGAACTTCTCCGGGTCGCGACCCGGCGTCCACTTCTTGCCGCAGAGTGCTCGCACGGGCTTGCCCGTGATGGCCGACTCGAGGATCTTGTCCTTCTTGACGTAGTGCGAGAACCGCTCATGGTCGCCGGGCTCGATCGCCTCCTCGCGGATGAGCTCCTCGAGCTCACGGTCGAGTGTGGCGAGGCCGCCCTGATCCGGGCTGTCGATCGGCGTGCTCATTCCCCCGAGTGTACTGCGACGCGGCGCCGCGTGGTCGGGTCAGAGCGTCTCGGCGAATTCCATGGTGCGGCTGGTGCGACGCTCGAAGAGGGCCCCGCCGATGGCCACGCCGACGACGAGGACCGCCGCCCCGACGCCGACACCGCTCCAGAAGGACGTCCACGCCTCATCCTCGTCGCCGGCGAGGGACAGCCACCCCCACCAGACCGCCGGCGCGGAGAGCAGGATCGCACCGAGCAGGACGAGCGCCTGCGTCATCGAGCCGCCCGTGCGCTGAGGCTGCTCGAACGGTCCCTCCCCCGGTCGTGAGACCGCGTACGGGGCGGCCACCGAGGAGATGGAGCTCAGACCCAAGCCGGTGGCGAACAGGCTCACGCACACTCCGACGAGCGCCGGCAGCACGGCCCATCGCCCGTGGATCCAGATCGACCCGGTGATCGCCAACGCCAGGAGCGGGACACCCACCAGGACGATGGGGACGAGGCGTCCGAGACGGTCGGCGACGCCGCGGACTCCGGCCGAGATGTGCAGCCACACGCCCGTCGAGTCGTAGGCGAGGTCGTTGTGCACGAGCCAGCCCAGGAACAAGGCCAGGATCGGGGGTGGGATCAGGGCGACGGTCTGCAGGGGGACACCCACCACGAGGAGGGGGGTCACGATGAGGACCGAGGCGACCGGGACGACGATGACGTTCGCGAGGTAGCGAGGATCGGAGAACCAGTAGACGATGCTGCGGGCGGCGATGGCACCTCCCGGTGTGCCGGGCATGACGGCGAACCAGCCGAGTCCGCGACGTTCCCCGACCGGCACGACGCGCTCGGTCGAGGTCATGAGAGTCCGGACGAGCAGCTGCCACAACGCCGCCAGGACGAGCAGTGTGCCGACCGCGACGAGCATCGATGCGACGAGTTCGCCCCCGCTGCGGACCGCGATGGCGGATGCCGCACCGAACGGGGTGACGGCGAGCACCTGCGCCACTTCCGTCAGCTGGGACGGCAGTCCGCCGGACCACTCCAGGGAGAACGCGAAGGCGGCGACGGGGATCACGACGACACCGGCCGCCGTCACCATCAGGCCGGTGAGCTGAGGCGACCGCCGGTCGCGGAGGGCCACGGCGGACACCGCCATCGCGCACCGGGCCGCGAGCACGGAGGTTCCGACGAGCAGGAGCGCTGCCAGAACGGCGAGACCGGCCGGCGAGCCGTGGCCGGTCCACGCCGCGATCATCGCCGCCGCGACCGCGACGACGACCAGACCCGGGATGCCGAGCGGCGATGCGAGCGCGACCGACCAGGCCACCCGTCCCGGCTCTTCACCCGTGACCACGAACCGACGCGGATCGAGCGGGTCCTCGACGCCGCTGAACAGCGGAATCAGGAAGAAGCCCGCGACCAGGAGGGAGCTTCCCACCACCGTGAGCGTCGCCGCCTCGCCGTCGGGAACACGGTCGAGTCGGATGAGGGCCACGCAGACGGCCGCCACCGCGAGGGCGAGGACAGCGAAGCCCGCGAGCCGTCGCAGCAGGACCAGAGGCCGCGCGTTGAGCGCGCCGACCAGCAGCGCGAGCCTCAGTCGGAGTACGTGTGCAACCACTCCAGCCCCTCCACGTCGCTGAGGCCGCCGGAGAGCTGCATGAAGCGCTCCGCGAGGGTGTGATCCCCGCGCACCTCGTCGACGGTGCCCTGCGCCAGCACCTGACCCGAGACGATGACCGCCACCCCGTCGCAGACGCGCTCGACGAGCTCCATGCCGTGACTCGAGAGGACGACCGTGCCGCCTCGGGCGACATAGGCGGAGAGGATGTCGAGGATGACCTCGCTCGAGACCGGATCGACCGCTTCGAAGGGCTCGTCGAGCACCAGCAGACGGGGGGCGTGGATCATCGCCCCCGCGAGCATGATCTTCTTCGTCATGCCGGCGGAGTAGTCGGAGACGGGACGGGCGAGGGCGGCCGTGAGGTCGAACGCCCGGCCGAGGTCTTCCGTGCGCTCAGCGACGACGGCTCCGCGAAGACCGCGGAGGACCCCGTAGTAGTGGAGGAGCTGTCGCCCCGTGAGCCGCTCGAAGGTGCGGAGTCGATCGGGCAGGACCCCCATGAGCGCCTTGGCGCCCCGGGGGTCGCGTCGCAGATCGATCCCGCCGACCTCGATGGTCCCCCCATCGGGACGCAGGAGGCCCGCGATCATCGAAAGGGTCGTCGTCTTACCCGCACCGTTGGGCCCCACGATCCCGTAGAAGCTCCCTGCGGGGATCTCGAGGTCCACCGCATCCACCGCGCGCGTGCGGCCGAACGACTTCGAGACATTCGTCATCCGCAGGGCGGGCGTCGGCCGCGTCGTCTCTTCGGAGGCCTCGGTCTCGACCTCCGCCTCCATCTGCGGCATAACGGCGGTCGCGGGCGCTTCCGGAGCGAGCTCCTCCGCCTCCTCGACCTCGAACGCGACGGTGGGAGCGTCCGCGTCCGTCGGGCCGGGACCTTCCTGGGGGTCGACCGTCACGTCCGACGGCTCTTCGACCTCTGCGGCATCCGCAGGCACGGAGACACCAGCGACATTCGAAACCTCGATGTCCTCGGTCTCCTGGGGGACCTCGATCACCTCCGGATGCGTATCCGCGGGCGACTCGGGCTCAGGCTCGATGACGGGCTCGGGCTCGCCCTCCGGCTCGGGTTCGGGCATCGGCTCGGGCTCGGCTTCCCTCACCGGCTCGGGCTCTGCCTCGGCGACCGACTCTGTCTCGGGGATCGGGTCCGAGTCGCCGTTAGCGACATCCGTTCCCTCATCGAGGTCCTGCGGCTCCTCGTCGGGGACGATCGGCTCTTCGAAGCGTGCCGCCGCAACGGATGCCGGGATCTCGGGCTTCGGCGGAACCCCGGGAGCGTCGGCATCCACAGGCGTCCCCGGCAGCTCGGCGGCGGCCACGGCGGCGGGAACCTCGGGCGGCGGCGGGACGGCGGTGCCGGCGCCGGACACGGGCGCCTTTTTGCGGGGCGGTCGTGTCTTGGGAGGCGTCACCGGATAAACCTATCAAGCCGACATGCGCCGCTCCTGAGGGAGTGTCACGTTGCGTGAGTTATCACGAATGCGCAACGTCGGACCTGGATACGGGCCCTTTTCAGGCACCCCGGATAGCATTGACCCGGCACGAAGATGTGTCTTTCCGATGAACGGACATTGACCACATCGTCAGGAGCACCACGTGACCAAGATCGTCATTCTCGCAGCCGGCATGGGCTCGCGGCTCGGCCGCAGCCTGCCCAAGCCGCTGACGACCCTGAACGACGGCCGCAGCATCATGGGGCAGCAGCACGACAACATCCACGCTGCATTCGGACCTGCTGCCCCCATCACGACGGTCGTCGGCTACCGCGCCGAGACCATCGTCGAGGCGTTCCCGGACGTCGACTACGTCTACAACGACCGGTACGACCAGACGAACACGTCGAAGAGCCTTCTTCGCGCACTCAAGGCCACCGGCAAGTCGGGCGTGCTGTGGATGAACGGCGACGTCGTTTTCGACCCCCGCGTACTCGGGCGCGCGCTTGCCCTGGTCGAGGCCGAGCAGTCCTTCGTGACCGTCAACACCTCGAAGGTGAGCGACGAAGAGGTCAAGTACACCGTCGACGCGGAAGGCAACATCGCCGAACTGTCGAAGACGGTCGTCGGCGGGCTCGGCGAAGCCGTCGGGATCAACTACATCTCCCGTGCCGACAAGCCTGCGCTCATCGCGCAGCTCGGCAACGTCGACAACCAGGACTACTTCGAGCGTGGACTCGAGCTCGCCGTGGCCGAGAACGGCCTGAAGCTGCGCCCTCTCGACATCTCCGACCTCTACGCCGTCGAGGTGGACTTCGCCGAAGACCTCGAGCGGGCCAACTTCTACGTCTGACGCGCCGCGCGAGCGGCCGAGGGCCGCGAGCACACACATGACCGACGTTCCCCGCATCCACTCGCTCCCCGAAGACGCCGCCTGGGTGGGGGGTCTCCCGCCGGTCGGCTCGCCGGAGCACCCCTGGCTCATCCGCGTCCTCGATCGGGTGCTCGCTGTCCAGCAACCGGCGGTCGGAGCGCACCTCCACGCGATCCGGTCACGTCATCCGGAGGCGACTCCCGCCGACGTCATCCGGATACTGGAACGGCGCTACCTGGCAGCCGTGACCACCGGTGGGGCCGCTGTCGGAGCGACTGCCGTCGTCCCCGGTATCGGCACGGCGGTCACCCTGGCGCTGAGCGGAGCCGAGACCGTCGGGTTCCTCGAGACGACCGCGCTGTTCGCACAGTCCCTGGCGGAGGTGCACGGCTTCCGCGTCACCGATCCCGACCGCGCCCGCGCTCTCGTGCTCACGCTGATGGCGGGCAAGGAGGGCGTCGATCTCGTCAGCCAGTTTGCCGGCCAGGTGCAGGGCGTCGGCCCAGGACGCGACGCCTACTGGGGCAAGCTGGTGACCACCTCGCTGCCGAAGGCCATGGTCGGCCCCCTCATCGATCGGCTCAAAGCCTCCTTCATCCGACGGTTCGCCGCGCAGGGCGGTGCGTCGCTCATCGGACGGGCGCTCCCGTTCGGCGTCGGGGCGGTCGTGGGGGGCAGCGGCAACCACATCCTCGGCCGCCGCGTCGTCGTGGGCGCCCGACGCGCCTTCGGCCCGCCGCCCCTCGCCTTCCCGAGCGAACTCGCCCCCCGTCCTCGCGACGCCGTGCGCCCGCCGTCGGTCCGACGCGGTCTCCGCGGCCGACGTCGGCGTGGAGACGGCGGCGCCGGGGCCCCGGACAACGAGTAGCGTGGCCGCGTGCTCCCCCTTCTCGTCACGTTGTTGATCCTGAACGCCGCCTTCAACGTGATCGTCTGGCCGACGTTCTACCGCCGTGTCTCCCGCGATCCGCGGGCACGTGACGCGAACGGCCGTCCCACGAGGTTCCTCACCGTCCATGCGATCCTCATCGGAGCGGCGCTGCTGCTCGCGGCGGCATCCCTCGTCGCCGCCATCGTCGCGGCGACCGGCACGGGGAACTGACGACGTCCGGTCCTGCACACGGCCCCGCCCCGGCGCAAGTGGTGTGGGGCTCTGTTCGACAGTGACTACCGTTGTCGAGTGGTCACGACTCCCCCGAAGCAGCCGACAGGCCGAATCCAGAGCCTCGACGGGCTGCGCGGGGTCGCCGCGCTGGTCGTCCTTCTGCACCACTGGCTGCTGATCGCGGAACCCCTCCTCGAGGGAACCGTCAGCTGGGCGGTCATCTCCGAGTCCCCGGTGAAGCTCCTCACCGCCGGCAATGAGGCGGTCCTCGTCTTCTTCGTGCTGTCGGGTCTCGTCGTCGTCCTCCCGGTGTTCCGAGAGAACTTCTCCTGGATGGGCTTCCTCTCGGCTCGCGTCGTCCGCCTCTACGGGCCGGTGATCGCCTCGCTGGCGCTGAGTGCCCTCCTCATCTTCCTCGTCCCCCGCGATCGCTCCGCGATGCCGGCCGGATCATGGATGGCCGAGACGCACGCCGAGTCGGTATCGGTCGGTTCCTTCCTCGCGCAGGCATCGCTCGTGCCGCGCCAGTACCCGCTCAACAATCCCCTGTGGTCGTTGCACTGGGAACTGCTGTACTCGATCGTCCTGCCCCTGGCGACGGCGCTCGCCCTCCTCGTGCGGCGTCACGCGCTCGCAGCGGTGATCGTCTGCTGCGGCCTGAGCGTCGCTGGTCGCATCTTCGAGCAGAGCGAGCTGCTCTACTTCCCGGTTTTCATCGTCGGCACGATCATGGCGGCGCGGATGCCGGATCTGCTGGCGTGGGTGGAGCGTCCGCGGCCCCGATGGTTCATGCCCCTGTTCACGCTGGTGAGCGTCGCGATGCTCATCGCGAGCTGGCTGGCCCGGCCGATCGTGCCCAGCGGGACAGACCTCAGCACCGTGCTTTGGGCCTTCGCGGCTCCGGGTGCCGCGGGCATCGTCCTGGTGGCGCTCGCCTGGGGCCCGGCCATCCGACTGTTCGAGACGCGACCCATCCAATGGCTCGGGAAGATCTCGTTCAGTCTCTACCTCGTGCACGTGCCGGTGCTCGCGACCCTCGCATTCGCCTTCGGTTCGGAGGCCTGGCTGCTCGTCGGAGTGCTCGGGATCCCGATCAGCCTCCTAGTCGCCTGGGGGTTCTACGAGGGAGTCGAAGCTAGAATGCATACGTTGGCGCGACGCGTCCACCGAGCTGTCGCGGCGCGAGCGCGTCGCCGGGCGGGTGAAGTCGCGCCCTGATCTGCCGTCGACGAGAGCACAGCACACCTACATGCGTTCGCCCCTTCCGCCTGCCGTCACCCGCGCCGTCCGCTGGGCCCTCACCCGCGCGAAGCGCATCCCGACGTCCGAGCAGATCGCGTGGGCTCGCTCGCTCCCGATCCGTCGCCGCACCGTCGTCTACGAGTCGTTCGCCGGCAACGGCGCCCTCTGCAACCCCGAGGCGATCTTCCGTGCGCTCCTGGCGGACCCGGAGTTCGCCGACCTGACGCACATCTGGGCGATCAGTGACACGGATGCTGCAGCCGCCGTGCGTGCCGAGTTCGCCGGTTCGTCGAACGTCGTGGTCGTCCGCCGCGGCAGCGGCGCCTATTGGCGGGCCCTCTCGACCGCGGGCTACCTCGTCAACAACGCCACGTTCCCGCCGGCGTTCAGCAAGCGCACGGGTCAGGTCTACCTGAACACCTGGCACGGCACACCGTTGAAGCTGATGGGGTTCGACATGCCCGGCGGCGCGCGCGAGTCGGCGAACACGCTTCGCAACCTGCTGAACGCCGACTACCTGCTCGCTGCCAACCCCTTCATGGCCGAGACCATGTACGAAGACGCCTACCAGCTGCGGAACGTCTATCGCGGATCGATCATCGAGGAGGGCTACCCGCGCATCGACCGGCAATGGATGTCGGACGTTGAACGCGCACAGCGAGTCGCCGAACTGGGCTCCGCGCTCGGGACGGACCTGACCGGGAAGCGGATCGTCCTGTTCGCGCCCACCTGGCGCGGATCGTCTTTCCAGGCGCCGGACGCCGACCTCGCGCACCTCGCCGAGCAGGTCGCCGGCATGCAGCGAGAGCTGGGCGACGACACGGCCGTCCTCCTCAAGACGCACCAGGTGGTGCACCGCGCGGCGACGCGGATCCCCGCTCTGAAGCGTCTCCTCGTCCCCAACACCACGGCGACGAATGTCCTGCTCGGACTCGCGGACGCCCTCGTCACGGACTATTCGTCGATCTTCTTCGACTACCTCGCCACGGGCCGTCCCGTGGGCTTCCTCGTCCCGGACGGCGACGACTACTCGGCTGTCCGCGGCACCTACATGCCGCTCGACGAGCTGCCAGGCCCCGTCCGCACCGACCCCGTCGAGCTCGGCCGCGACCTCGCCGGACTGATGGCGGACGACGCGACGCCGCACCCCCGCTACGCGGAGTGGGCCGAGCGCTTCGTCCCCTTCGACGACGGTCGGGCGACCTCACGGGTGATCGAAATCGTCTTCCGCGGACTGACGGACGGTCGCCGCGTGCGGCCGGTCCGCCGCGACGACCGACCGCGGTTGCTGTTCTACCTCGGCGGGATGCGGCTGAACGGCATCACGACCGCCGCGGTCAACCTCCTCAACTCGCTCGACACCCAGCGGTACGACGTCACCGCTCTCATGGCCGACCCGCGCGGCGCGACGACGCAGCACAACCAGTCCCGGCTCGACTCCGGCATCCGACAGGTCTTCCGGGTCGGCGGCATGAACGGGCTCAAGGTGCGCCAGGTCCTGCGCCGCGTGGCGGACGTGAGCACCGATCCGCTCCGGGCGCACCGGCGACTCGGCCACAAGTCCCTGTGGCACGACGAGTGGACGAGGATCTTCGGGTCCGCGAAGTTCGACTGGGTCGCCGACTTCAGCGGCTACAGCCCGTTCTGGGCACACCTGCTGCTCCACTCGCCGCGGGCGACCCGTGCGATCTGGCTGCACAACGAGATGGCCGCCGACCGGGATCGGACGGTTCACGGCAAGCAGGCCTTCCGCCGCTCGCTCGGACGCGTCTTCGCGATGTACCGGGCCTACGACCAGCTCGTCTCGGTCTCCCCCGCCCTCACTGACCTCAACCGCGCCGAACTCGCGGAGTTCGCCTCCGCCGACCGGTTCGTCACGCTCCGGAACCTGCCCGACGTGGTCTCGACGGCACCGACAGCGGACAGCGGCCCGGAGAGCGAGGATGCCGGACTGGGCGAGGCCGTCGACACCGCGCTCGCCGTGCCCGGCATCCGCCGATTCGTCACCGTCGGACGCCTCTCAACGGAGAAGAACCACGCGCGGTTGATCCGGGCGTTCGCGCGCCTGGCGGACACAGCCCCCGACACGCAACTGTTCATCGTGGGCGGCGGGCCGCTCCGGAACACCCTGGAGCAGCAGGTGCGCGACGCCGACCTCACCGGACGGGTGTTCCTGACCGGGCCGTTGCGCGACCCTGTCTCGGTCATGCAGCGCTGCGACTGCTTCGTCCTCTCGAGCGATTACGAGGGGCAGCCCATGGTGCTGATCGAGGCGGCTCAGCTGGCTCTGCCGATCGTGTCGACGGCCTTCGGCTCGGCCCGGGGCGCGCTCCCGGGCGACGACATGCACATCGTCGACCGAGACGATGACGCCCTCGCCGACGGGATGCGGGCGTTCCTCGAGGGCCGTGTGACCCCCGCATCCCTCGACGTCGACGCCTATACGGCGGAGGTCCTCGCCCAGTTCGACGCGCTCGTCCCGCGGACGGCGCCGGCCCAGCCTGCCCGACGATCGCCCGGAGCACGGTGACTCTCGACGCGCCGGTGCCCGCTCCCGGTGCGGGGGTCACGTTCGTGATGCCCGTGCTCAATGAACGGGACTACCTGGAGCGGGCCGTGGAGACGGTCCTCCAGCAGGACGTCGACGGCCCGGCCGAGCTCGTCCTCGCCCTCGGACCCTCCGCCGACGGCACGACCGAGCTCGCCCATCGCCTGGCCGATGCCGACCCGCGGATCCGCCTGGTCGACAACCCCCGGGCCGACATCCCGGTGGCCTTGAACCTGGCGATCCGCAGCGCCCGGCATCCGACGATCGTCCGCGTCGATGCGCACTCCGAACTCGCGCCGGGATACACCCGCCAGGCTCTCGCGACCCTCGATCGGGTCCGTGCCGCCAACGTCGGAGGCGTCATGCGGGCGGACGGCCGGACGCCCTTCCAACGCGCCGTCGCCATCGCCTACAACTCCCCCATCGGGCTCGGCGGAGGGGCGTACCACGGCGGCGCGCCCGAAGGACCCGCAGAGTCGGCCTACCTCGGGGTGATGCGCCGCGCGGTCCTGGAGGAGGTCGGACTCTTCGACGAGACCATCCGACGCGGCGAGGACTGGGAGCTCAACCTCCGGATCCGCCACGCGGGATATCGCGTGTGGTTCGATCCGCGCCTGTCCGTCACGTACTGGCCGCGCGAGAGCTGGGCTCGCTTGGCGCGTCAGTTCGTCGCCACGGGGACGTGGCGCGGAGAGCTCGTCCGGCGCCTCGGACGGCAGAACTCGCTCCGCTTCTTCGCCCCGCCGGCTCTCGTCGTCGCCGTCGCCGCGAGCATCGTCCTCGGGATCCTGCAGGTGACGGGCCTCCTCACGGGCGTCGCGTCCGCGATCCTGTCCGTCGTCCACCTGCCACTGGCGCTCTACGTCCTCGGCATCCTCGGCTTCAGCGTGACGGCCGGCCGCAGCGTGCGGGAGCGCGCGTGGCTCGCCCTCGTGCTTCCGACGATGCACCTGTCCTGGGGCGGCGGGTTCCTCAGCGGCCTGCTCCGCGGGGCGAAGGACACCGTCGACACCTCCCGGTTGGACCGCAACACGCCGCTCCCGTGACGAGCGGATGCCGCGGCCTCAGTCGCGGGCGATCATCCCCTGATCGAGCAGACGGGCGACGACCCGCTCGGCCGCCCGGCCATCGTCACGCGCGTTGAACCGCGCGACCCACGACGCGTACCGCTCCGCGTGACCCTTCGTCGCCCCGGGATCCGCCAGCGCCGCGGTGAGCTCGTCCTGCGTCGAGGTGAGTGGGCCGGGCGCCCGCTCGATGAGATCGAAGTAGAACCCACGGAGCTTGCCCCGATAATGCGCGAGGTCGGGGACGAAGAAGTAGATCGGCTTGCCGGTCGCCGTGAAGTCGAACATGACGGACGAGTAGTCGGTGATCAGGGCGTCGGCGGCCAGCAGCAGAGCCGAGATGTCGGGATACGCCGTCACATCGATGACGCGCGACCCGCCCGTGTCGGCGCCGGGCAGGAGCGTACGGGAGTGCCCGCGCACGAGGATCACGGCACCGGCATCCGCTGCCAGCCGCTCGAGGTCGAGGTAGTCGACCATCTGCTCGCGATCGTCCCGCCAGGTCGGCGCGTACAGGAGCACCCGGTCATCGGGCTCGAGCCCCAAACCCCGGCGGACCGCGTCCCGGTCGCCTGAGGCGAGCACGTCGTTCCGCGGGTAGCCCTCCACCCACACCGGACGGCGCCAGAATCCGTACGCCTTCGACAGGATGCGGGCCGCGTACGGATTCTGTGCGAGGAGAACGTCCCAGCGCCGGCTCTCACGGATCACCGCGAGAGCGCGGCGCGGGTCGAAGCCGGGCCGATCGAGGGCCAGACGCTTGAGCGGCGTTCCGTGCCAGGTCTGCAGGATGCGCTGGCCGGGGCGGCGGACGAAGCGGCGCCGCAGCCAGTCGTTGACGACAAGGAGACGGGAGACCCCCCGGGCGTGCCACCACTCCGGCGAGCCTTCGACGACGGCGACGGCGCCCTCGGGAACCTCCACCGAGAGGTCGACGACGCTCCAGTACCTCGTGACGGCAGGCGCGACGCGGGAGATCTCCGCGTCGATCGCCCGCGGGTTGCAGCTGGCGTTGCGCCCGTAGAAGCTCTCGAAGAACACCGCGTTCTCGAGCGGTCCGCGAACGGTCGCATAGTCACGCTCGAGTGCCGCCTGGCCCGCCGGCGACGTGTCCGCGTCCCGCAGCGGCGGCGAGACGACCACCGCACCATCGGCGAGCTCCACCGCCAGCGACTCCCCCGTCGTCCGCCCGAGGTCCACGACGTCGCCCCGGCTCTGGACCCGACCGTCGACCTCGAGGCGGTACCGACCGCGGGGAAGAGCGAGGACCGGCCCGCCCCACCGAGCGACCCGAAGGGGCAGGACAGCCCGCCACCCGGCATCCGTTGTCGAGATCACGGCCGTCACCGTCGCACGGGGACCGATGGCGCGGATGTCCGAGGGAGCGGCCCCGGGTGCGTTCAGGACGAGGCCGTCGCCCGCCTGCAGGGCGGCGTGGATCATTCGTTCCCCCTCGACGGATGCGCCGACGCGAGCGCGCGCCGGATGGCACGATACACGCGCTCGGCACTTCGGCCGTCCCGGTAGGCGTGCACGCGGCGGCTCAGCTCCTCGGCGCGGGAGAGGCGCCGGGCTCGTTCGGAGTCGTCGTGCAGCACGCCGTCGAGGTGGCGCATCACCTCGGCCCAGCTCGTCGCGACGTCCTCCCCGGCGACATCGCGGTACCGGCCGTAGAAACCGCGCTCCGCGGCGTACTGCGCCTCGTCCGGGGCGAAGAAGACGACCGGCAGCGGGATCAGCGCGGTGTCGAACACGAGCGAGGAGTAGTCGGTGATGAGCGCATCGAACGCGCGGAGGACGGGGGTCACGTCGGGGAGCAGATCCGCCCCGAGGAGGCGCACCCGTCCGTCCGCGTCCGGCGGCGAGTATTCGCCCGCGCCCAGCGGGTGCGAGCGGATCACCAGCACGGCATCCTGCGCGGCCAGGGACGCTGTGATGGCGTGCCACTCCTCCGCCGTGGGGACGGCGGGGTCGGGTGCGCCGTCGCGCCACGTCGGGGCGTACAGCACGAGGCGGGAGGACCCCACGGAGCCGACGAGGGACTCGACCGTGCTCTGCGCCTCCGCTGCCGAAGGGCCCGTCGAAAGCACGTCGACGCGCGGTTCGCCCGTGACCACGATCCGGTCGTACCCGAGCCCGAACGCGGACTCGAGGCGGCCGCGGACGAGGTGCGATGCGGCAGGCAGGAGCCGGATGCGGCGCTGGGTCCGCTCGTAGGCGACCCGGAGGAGCCGCGCCAAGCCCGGGATCGGGAGGGGAGCGCGCGCGGTCACCGGGGAATCCAGACCGAGCCGCTTCAGCGGGATGCCGTGCCAGAGCTGCACGAGGAAGGATCCCGCCGTCGCGTATCGGTTGACGTCACCGGCGCCGTGCGTGACGACGACCACTCGTGCGCGCGCCGTGAGCCAGAAGCCGCGGAAGCCCTGCTTGCGGGCCGAGGGGATACCGGCACGCCGAGCCATCTCGTCGTCGCGCGCCGACCCGGTCAGCCAGACGGCTCGCTCACCCTGCTCCGCGGCGACCTGCCAGAGCGCCCACGCACCCTCGCCGACGCCGGCAGCCGACCCGAACACCCACAGGTCGGTCGACCTCGGGATGATCCGCGTCGCCACGAGGCCCAGCACATGGAGCGGGAGCCGGGCCACCTGCGCGCCGTTGCCCGACGAGAACGAGAACGACCCCATCCCGCGAGCCTATCGCGGGGTGGGGTCGTGACTCGGAAGGTCGCGTCGGAGCGGTCAGTCGGTGAGCTTGCCGAGCGTCACGTCGGCGGTGAAGGACTTCCCGCCGCGGACGTAGACGACGCTCGCGTCGGAACCGGCGGCCAGGGCGCGCACCTGAGCGGTCAGGTCGGTCGCGTCGCGGACCGGCACGCCGTTGAACTCGGTGACGATGTCGCCGGCCTTCAATCCCGCCTTCGCCGCTGCCCCACCCGAGGTCACATCGCTGACGAGGGCACCGGCCACGGTGCTGTCCTTCTGGTCCGCCGAGTTGCCGACCATGGCGCCGAGCAGACCGTGCGTCGCAGAGCCGTCCTTGATGATCTCGTCGGTCACGCGCTTGACGACGCTCGAGGGGATCGAGAAGCCCACGCCGATGGACCCGGCTTCGCTGGAGGACGACGACCCGCCGCCGGCGGTGGCGATGGCGACGTTGATGCCGATCAGCTTGCCCTCGTCGTCGACGAGCGCGCCGCCGGAGTTGCCCGGGTTGATGGCGGCATCCGTCTGGATCACGGCGATGGAGATGGTCCCGGCCGATCCCGACCCCTGCTGCTGGCCCTGACCGAAGTCGAACTGGAACGGGGACTGGCCGTTCTGCCCCTGATCCTCCTGCTGCTCGCCCGAATCGGGTACCGCCGACGAGGCGATCTGGATCGAGCGGTTCAGCGCACTGACGATTCCGGTCGTGACGGTGTTGGACAGGCCGAGCGGCGCGCCGACCGCGACGGTCGTGTCGCCGACGTTCAGCTTGGTCGAGTCCGCGAAGTCGATCGGGGTCAGTCCGGTCGCGCCCGTCAGCTTGATGACGGCGAGGTCGTAGATCGGATCGGTGCCGACGACCTTCGCGTCGTAGACGCGACCGTCCGAGGTCGTCACCCGCAGGGCGACGTCCGAGCTCGCACCGTCGAGGGTGACGACGTGCGTGTTGGTCACGACGTAGCCGTCCTCGCTGAGGATCACGCCGGAGCCGGTGCCGCCGCCGTTCGACGATGTCGCACTGATGGTGACGACGCTCGGCAGGGTCTTCGCCGCGATTCCGGTGGTCTGGTTGACGTTGTCGGGGTCGTTGACGGTGACCTGGGTCGTGCCGTTCGAGGACGCGACCGTGCCGTTCTGGTGGAACACGTCGCTGCCGATCGCCGCGCCGCCCAGGCCCGAGACGGCGCCGACGATCGCGGCGGCCACGAGGACGGCGACGATCTTGCCGGAGCCGATCTTCGCGTCGTGCGGACGCGCGTGGCCGTCGTCGGCGACCGCGCCCGCCGGCTGCGACGAGAACGCCGCGCCCGGGGCGTGCTGTCCGTGTGAATCCGGGCCCTGGGAGTGCTGGCCGTACGGCTGCTGGCCGTGCGGCTGCGCGTACCAGCCCTGACCGGCCGGCTGCGCGAGGGGCGTCGTCGATGCGGTGGGCTGCGAGGGCGCACCCGAGTCGGGCATCGGCGGACGCGGCGGCACCGCTGCGTCAGGCGTGTGGGGGTCGGGGGTGTTCGAATCGCTCATGGGACTGCTCCTTTTCCGAGGCGTCTTCAGAGTGCTCCCGGAGTCTGTGGACCAGCTATGCCGACCCTCCGATCAGCCTATGGGAGCAGACGCCGCCGCGGGTCGCCCACGAGGGCGTCCCGCGAGGCGGAGCGTTACGCTGGCCCCGTGCTGCACATCCCCGGCGCCTGGCAACGCGCGGCGCGCGGCGCAGGCCTCCTCTCCCCCGCTGGCGAGCTCGCCCCGACGATCTTCGCCGAGATCACCGCCGCCGCCCTCCGCCACGATGCCGTCAACCTCGGCCAGGGGTTCCCCGACGAGGACGGACCGCCCGAGGTGCTGGACGCGGCGATCGCCGCCATCCGCGACGGAGTGAATCAGTACCCGGCCGGACGAGGAATGCCGGTCCTCCGGGAGGCGGTCTCCGATCATCAGCACCGCTTCTACGGCATCGACGTCGATCCCGAGCGCGAGATCCTCGTCACGGCCGGAGCCACCGAGGCGTTGACCGCCGCCCTCCTCGCCCTGCTCGATGGGCCGGACGACGAGGTCGTGGTCTTCGAGCCGTACTACGACTCGTACGCGGCCGCCGTCGCCCTGGCCGGTGCACGCCTCGTGCCCGTGCCGCTGCGCTGGCCGTCGCTCGAACCCGACGTCGACGAGTTGCGTGCCGCCGTCCGCGACCGCACCCGGATCATCCTCGTCAACGACCCCCACAACCCGACCGGAACGGTGTTCTCGAACGAGGTCCGCGACGAGATCGTCCGACTCGCCGAGCGTCACGACGCGCTGATCGTCACGGACGAGGTCTACGAGCACATCGTCATGGACGCCGACCACGTTCCCCTCGCGACGCTGCCCGGCGCCGCCGAGCGGACCCTCACCATCTCGTCGGGCGGCAAGACGTTCCGAACCACGGGGTGGAAGGTCGGCTGGGTGAGCGGGCCGGCAGACCTCGTCGACGCGGTGCTGGCCGTCAAGCAGTACCTGACGTACGTCAACGGAGCACCCTTCCAACCCGCCATCGCCGTCGGTCTCGGCCTGCCCGATACCTTCTTCGACGACCTCGCCGCGACCCAGCGGGAGCGCCGCGACCTGCTCGGCGCGGGCCTGCGCGACGCCGGGTTCGAGGTGTCCACGCCCGCGGGTTCGTACTTCACGGTCGCCGATGTGCGTTCGATGCTCGCTCCCGGCGAGGATGCCGCCGCGTTCTGCCGCGCCCTCCCCGAACGCGTCGGTGTCGCCGCGATCCCGCTCACCGCGTTCGCGACGCCGGAGCACCGGGATCGGTACGAGACCCTGGTCCGATTCGCGGCCTGCAAGCGGACGGACGTCATCGCCGAGGCGGCGCGGCGGCTGGCGGCATCCGCGTCGTGACCCCCCGGAGGCGGCTCAGTCGCGCGGAGCGACCGTGTACCGCCGAAGGGCCAGCGCGGGATTGACACGGCGGACGCGGGCGACGGTCGCCGCGTCGACGTGGGCGACGGCGACATCCGTGCCCGTGCCGATCGTCACGACGGGCACTCCCTGCGGGTCGATGACGACCGAGTGCCCCACGCCCAACGGCGGCGGGTGATCGGCACCCGCGACGTAGAGCGTGTTCTCGATGGCCCGAGCCTGGAGGAGCGTTCGCCAGTGATCCTCCTTCAGAGGCCCGCGCACCCACTCCGCGGCGACGAGGAGGACGTGCGCTCCCGTGTCGGCGAGCACGCGGGAGACCTCGGGGAACCGCAGGTCGTAGCAGGTCATGAGGGCGAAGCGGATGCCGCAAGCCTCGAACGTCTCGGGTTCCTCCAGCGCTCCCGGCTCCACCCAGTCCGACTCGCGCTGTCCGAACGCGTCGTAGAGGTGGAGTTTGCGGTAGCGCGCGATGAGCCCACCGGCATCCACCGCGACGACGGTGTTGCGCACGAGCCCGTCCGTGTCGGAACGTTCGACGAGCCCCGCGACGATCACGACGTCGTGGTCACGCGCCAGTGCCGTGAGGGCGGTCACGAACGCGCCGGCGAGGTCCTGCGCGTGCTCGGCGAGCGAGGCGTCGAACGGGTCGACGAAGTAACTCGAGTACTCGGGAAACAGAACGACCCGCGCGCCTCGGCCGCGGGCGCGGGCGACCAGTTCCGAGATGGCCTCGAGGTTGGCGGTCTCGTCGGCGGACGGCGCGAACTGCGCCACTGCGACGCCGAGGGGCGAGTCGGTCATGGGGTCCTTTCCGACCGCAGGCGGGTGATGACAGGGACGACGAGCCAGAGGGCGACGATGACGATGCCCAGGGCGACGCCTGCGATCCAGGATGCCGCACTCCCCACCACGACATCGAAGACGAACGCGACGACGCCCACCAGGAGCGCGGAGACGAGACCGAGGGCGGCGAGCATGCAGCCGTGACCGAAGCGGACGATCGTGGGCTTCGCACGACGTGCGAACAGGATGCGGTGCACCGAGACGGGCGCGAGGGCGACGACGGCGCTCAGGGCCGACAGGAGGACGAGGACGAGATAGCCGATGCGCTGCGCCCCGGCGAGATCCCCGAACGACGGCTGGAACGCGAGTGCGAGGAGGAAGCCCGTGAGGATCTGAGTTCCGGTCTGCAGCACGCGGAGCTCCTGGAGAACCTCGTTCCAGTTGCGGTCGGCCCGCTCGTCTCGCGTCTCGTCGCGCCCGTCCGTCTGTGCGTCGGCGGCGGCGTCGATTTCACGCGGAAGCATGTCCTCATCCTGCCGAACTCGGGGCTTTCCGGCACCGATTCGCGTCCGCCTGAAACGCGTGCTAGTGTTTTCTCTTGTGCCGCGGGGTGGAGCAGTTCGGTAGCTCGCTGGGCTCATAACCCAGAGGTCGCAGGTTCAAATCCTGTCCCCGCAACGAAAGAAGAAGGCGTCCCCTCTCCGGAGGGGGCGCCTTCTTCGTTGTCCGGCTCGATCAGGCGGGCAGCATCGCGCGCTCGATGTCGGCGAGGAAGCGCACGATCGCGCGCAGCTCATCATCGGTGTAGGCGTCCGCAGCGTCACGCATCCGCTGGAGACGCTCGCCGAAGTGGCGACGGAAGGTGACCCGCGCTTCATCCGTGAGCGCCACGATGCGGGCGCGGCGGTCATGCGGATGCGGCTTGCGGACGAGGTAACCGGCGGCCGTCAAACGGTCGAGCAGCTTCGTGGTCGACGCCGTCGAGATGGCGAGGTGGGTGGCGAGATCGTTCGGCTTGACCACCTCCCCGTGCTGCTCGCGGATGATGAGCATCCGGAGCGCGGCGAGGTCGGTCGTGTTCATGTCCATGTCACCGCGCATACCCGCGTACATTCGATCCAAGGAGTCGGAGAACGCGCGGATCGCTTCGAGGGCGCTCATCACGATGGCATCGCGCTCACTGCCCGGAACCCATGGATTGGCCACCATTGGACACCTCCTCGCTCGATAGGTAGCATGACGATTGATTGCTAGATAATCTAGCAAAGTACGGAGGACCTGTGTCAGACATCGAGTACGTCATCCTGCTGGACGACGACGGACGCGACATCGGCACCGCTCCGAAGGCAACGGTCCACGGTACCGACACGCACCTCCATCTGGCGTTCTCCTGCCACGTCTACAACTCGCGCGGCGAGCTCCTCGTCACCCGCCGCGCCCTGAGCAAAGCCGCCTGGCCGGGCGTGTGGACGAACTCGTTCTGCGGGCACCCGGGCCCCTCGGAGTCGATGGTGGATGCCGTCCACCGCCGCGCGGCCCACGAAGTGGGACTCACCCTCCGCGACGTCACCCTCACGCTGCCGCAGTTCCGCTACCGCGCCGTCGACGCGTCGGGAATCGTCGAAAACGAGATCTGCCCGGTGTACGTCGCCTACACGGACGACGAACCCCGCCTCAACCCCGACGAAGTCGCGGAGGCGCGCTGGGTCGACCCCGCCGACCTGGACACGTCGATCAGTGCCGCCCCCTGGGCCTTCAGCCCGTGGCTCGTCCTCCAGGCGCAGCAGCTCGAGTTGGTGCCAGACGCCCGCAGGAGAGCCTCGTGATCGCCCTGTCATCGATCGCCCGACGCGAGATCGATGACGCTCTCGAGGTCGCACTCGACCGCCTGCGCATCCGATCGGCCGCCCTCGGCGAAGCCTCCGCGGCGCTCGGCGAGGCGACCGCGGCATCGGCCACCGGTGGCAAGCGCCTGCGGCCCGCGCTCGTGGTCGCCGCGTTCGAGGCGTTCGGCGGCGACATCCGACACTCCCCCGGGCTCTGGCGCGTCGCCGCGGCCTTCGAGCTGCTCCACGCGGCGTTCGTGGTCCACGACGACCTGATCGACGGCGACGTCGAACGGCGCGGCATCCCGAACGTCGTCGGACGGTTCCGTGAACGCGCACACGCCCTCGGCGGCGACCACGACGATGCGAACCTGCTCGGCGCAGCCGCGGCCGTCCTCGCCGGCGACCTGCTGCTGTTCGAGGCGACGAGGCTCATCGCGACCGCGCCCGTCACCGCCCCCCATCGGGCTGCCCTCTTCGTCCTCCTCGACGACGCTCTCCTCGTCTCCGCGGCGGGCGAACTCGCCGACGTCGAGCAGACCATCGGCGCCGACCTCCCCCCGGCCGACTCGCTCATCCGCACGGCACGCGACAAGACGGCGTTCTACTCCTTCCAGGCTCCCCTCGCCGCAGGCGCACTGCTGGCGGGGGCGAGCGACGACGAGCGGGCCGCCCTCGAATCGGCCGGGTCCGCGATCGGGGTCGCCTTCCAGCTCGCCGACGACCTCATCGGCACCTTCGGGTCGCGCGCCGAGGCGGGACGCGAACCGGGGGCGGACCTCCGTGCGTCCAAGCGCACCCCGCTCATCGCCATGGCGGCCGAGACCGAGGCCTGGCCTCGCATCGCCTCCGCCCTCGCGATGGCGCCGACCGGGCCGATCGCGATCGCCGAGGCACAGCGCGAACTGGCCGCCAGCGGCGCGCGCGAGCGAGCGGTCGAATTGATCGCCGACACCCTCCGTTCGGCGCGCGGCCGTGCGGCGGACGCCTCGCTCCCCCGCGACGCCGTCGTCCTCCTCGCCGCACTGGCCGCCGCCGTCGAGGACCGCATCCCCCGATGACCGACACGCTCTACGACGAGACCGCGACGGTGGCGGCGGCATCCGTCATCCGCGCCTATTCGACCTCGTTCGGGCTCGCGACGAACCTCCTCGGCGGACGCGTGCGCCCGCACGTGCGGAACGTGTACGCCCTGGTGCGCGTTGCCGACGAGATCGTCGACGGAGCGGCCGAGGCGGCCGGCGTCCCGCTCGACGAGCAGCGGAACGTCCTCGACGCACTCGAGGCCGAGACCTACGCCGCGATCGCGCGGGGGTTCAGCGCCAACCTCGTCGTCCACGCCTTCGCGCGGACCGCCCGCCAGTGCGGGATCGCCCGCGTGCACATCGAGCCGTTCTTCACCTCGATGCGCACCGACCTTGAGCAGGCCCAGCACGACGACGCCTCGCACGACGACTACGTCTACGGTTCCGCCGAAGTCGTCGGGCTCATGTGCCTCCAGGTCTTCGTCAACGCGGGATCCGCCGCGCCGCGCGACCCGGACCCGGCCCTGGTGTCCGGCGCTCGCCGCCTCGGGGCCGCCTTCCAGGACATCAACTTCCTGCGCGACCACGCCGACGACGCCGGCCGCCTGGGCCGGGACTACCTCGGCGTCGACGGGGGCGCCGAGCGACGCGAGCAGGTCCTCGCACGCATCGATGCCGACCTGGATGCCGCGGCCGCGACGATCCCGCTCCTGCCCGCGGACTGCCGCGTCGCGGTCGCGACCGCGCACGGCCTGTTCGCCTCGCTCGCCGCCCGCCTGCACCGCACCGACGATCTCGATACGAGGGTCCGCGTCCCGAACCCCGTGAAGGCGGCGATCGCGGTCCGCGCGGCCGTCGCCCACCGCACCGTCCTCCCCGCCCGACGACTCTCCCGGAGGTCCCCCGCATGACCCGCCGCATCGCGATCATCGGAGGAGGCATCACCGGTCTCGCCACCGCTGCGCTCCTCGCCGACCGAGGCGACGAGGTCACCGTCTTCGAAGCGCTCGACGACGTCGGCGGGCGCGCCGGCAGCTGGGAGAAGGACGGCTTCCGCTTCGACACCGGCCCCAGCTGGTACCTCATGCCCGAGGTCTTCGATCACTTCTTCGCTCTGCTCGGTACCACGGCCGCCGAGCAGCTCGACCTCGTGCGGCTGGATCCCGCCTACCGCGTGTACCACGAGGGCGAGAGCGAGCCCTTCGACGTCGTCTCGGGACGGGATGCCGCCGTCGCCGCGTTCGAGGCCCGCGAGAGCGGCGCCGGCGAGAACCTCGCGACGTACCTCGACTCCGCCGGCGAGATCTACGACCTCGCGGTCTCGCGCTTCCTGTACGACCCCTACGTCTCGCTGAAGGGGCTGACCCACCCCGACGTGCTCGGCAAGCTCGGCACGCTGCTGCCGCTCCTCCTGCGCCCCCTGTCGACGCACGTCGAGAAGCGGTTCGCCGACCCGGTCCTGCGACAGGTCCTCGGCTATCCGGCGGTCTTCCTCGGGGGCTCGCCGTACGACGCGCCGAGCCTGTACCACCTGATGAGCCACCTCGACCTCGACGACGGCGTGCTCTACCCCCGCGGCGGCTTCGTGCAGATCATCCGGGCGATCGCCCGCCTCGCCGAAGAGCGCGGCGCGGTCATCCGCACCGGCAGCCGCGTCGAGCGGATCATCACCGTCGGCGACGTGGCCACCGGCATCCGTCTCGCCGACGGCACCCGCATCGAGGCGGACCACGTCATCTCGACCGCCGACATGCACCACACCGAGACCGCGCTGCTCCCGCCGGAGCTGCGGTCTCGCAGCGACGCGTGGTGGGACAAGCGCGTGCCGTCCTTTGGAGCGCTCCTGATCCTCCTGGGCGTCGAAGGCGAGCTTCCCGAGCTCGAACACCACACCCTGCTGTTCACGAAGGACTGGAAGGCGAACTTCGACGCGATCTTCGGCGCGGAGCACGCCGGTGCGATCCCCGACCCCGCCTCGTTGTACGTCTGCCGGCCGAGCGCCACCGATGACGACGTGGCGCCCGCCGGCCACGAGAACCTCTTCGTCCTCGTCCCCATGCCCGCCGCGCCCGAGCTCGGACACGGCGGAGTCGACGGCGCCGGCGACCCGGCGATCGAAGCCGCTGCGGATGCCGTCATCGCTCAGATCGCGTCGTGGACCGGTGTCGCCGATCTCGCCGATCGCGTCCGTGTGCGCCGCACCATCTCGCCCGGCGACTTCGCCGCCGACTTCGGTTCCTTCCGGGGCGGCGCGCTCGGCCTCGCTCACACCCTCGGGCAGTCGGCGATGTTCCGCCCGGGGCTGCGCTCGAAGGTCGACGGCCTTCTCTACGCCGGTCAGACCGTGCTCCCCGGCGTCGGCCTCCCGATGTGCCTCATCTCGGCCGAGCTCGTCGTGAAGCTCCTCGACGGGGACGTGTCCACCGGACGGCTTCCCGAGCCGCTCGCCTCGGAACGCTGACGGCGGTGCCCGGGCTGTACCTGGGCGCCCTGATCCTCTCGGCGCTCGGTGTGATCGCGATCGACCTGAGGCACCGCCTCGCGGTGACCGCCGACCCCGGTCGCAACCTGCTGCTGATCGCCTGCGGAACGGCCTTCCTCCTCGTGTGGGACCTGGTGGGCATCGCGACCGGCGTCTTCGTCCGCGGCGACAGCCCTCTGCTCGTCGGCATCGATCTCGCCCCCCACCTGCCTCTCGAGGAGCCGGTCTTCCTGGCGTTCCTCTGCCACCTGACGCTGGTCGTCCACGCTCTCGTCACGCGGAGACGCACGCGAGCACGAAGCCGGGACGCCGCATGACCTACCCGCTGATCGTCCTCCCGTTCGTCGTCGTCACCGTCGTCGTGACCCTCTTCTCGCTCCGCCGCCCGCAGCGACGAGAGCGCCTGGTCGCGTCGCTGTGGACCGCCGGCATCCTCGTCCTCCTGACGGCGGTGTTCGACAACGTGATGATCGCCGCCGACCTCTTCACCTACCCCGAGGAGCACATCAGCGGCATCCGCATCGGCCTCGCCCCGATAGAGGACTTCGCCTACCCGCTGTGCGTCGCCTTCCTCCTCCCGGCGATCGGTGCGCTGCTGCCCGAGAGGAGGGATGCCGCGTGACGCCCCTCCGCTTCGCCCGCCAGCTCTTCGTGTCCTCCCGCCCCGTGAGCTGGATCAACACGGCCTATCCGTTCGCGGCGGCGTATCTGCTGGCCGCACGCGAGATCGACCTCGTCCTGGTCATCGGGACCATCTTCTTCCTGATCCCGTACAACGTCGCGATGTACGGCATCAACGACGTGTTCGACTACGAGTCCGACCTGCGGAACCCGCGCAAGGGCGGAGCGCACGGAGCGATCCTCGAGAAGAGCCTGCACGCCCCCACCCTGTGGGCGTCGGGTCTGCTGGGTCTCCCTTTCGTCGTCTTCCTCGTGCTGTCGGGCCCACCGTTGTCGTGGCTCGTCCTGGGGCTCAGTCTGCTCGCTGTCGTCTTCTACAGCGCGCCGCCCCTCCGCCTCAAAGAGCGCCCCTTCGCGGATTCGGTGACGAGCAGCATCCACTTCTTCTCGCCCGCCGTGTACGCCCTCGTTCTGACCGGCGCGACGTGGACGCCGCAGCTCGTGCTCATCATCGTGGCGTTCGCGCTGTGGGGTGTCGCGTCGCACGCGTTCGGCGCCGTGCAGGATGTCGTCGCCGACCGCGAGGCGGGGATCTCATCGATCGCCACCGCGCGCGGCGCGGCGTGGACGGTGCGGTTCTCGCTCGTCGCCTACGCGGCGTCGGGCGTTGCGATGCTCGGGACCGCGTGGCCGGGACCGCTCGCCGCGATCGTCGCGCTACCGTACCTCGCCACCGTGTGGCCCTACCGTTCGGTGACCGACGCGGATGCCGCCTCCGCCACCCGCGGCTGGGACCGGTTCCTCTGGCTCAACCAGTTCGCCGGATTCGTGGTGACACTGCTGGTGATCTGGTGGGGGCTGTTCCTGTCGTGAACCGCCCCCACCAGATCAGCGGGATCACTCCCCGTCGAGCTGGATGAGCCTGTTGATGATGTCGGTGAGCGCCTTGTCCTGCTCGCCGTAGGCGGCCCAGTCACCCTTCTGCATGGCGTCGTCACGCGCCGTCATGACCTGACGGGCCTGCTGCAGGAGACGCGCGATCTCGTCGCCGACACCCGCTGGGGGCGTCTCGTTCTGTCCGCCGCCGGGCGTCGCGCTGGGGCTCGGCGACCCGCTCGGCGAAGGCGACGGCGTCGTTCCCTCATCGCCGGTCGTCGCGCCGGAGTCACCGCCGAACAGCTTGTCGAGCGCTTCCTGCAGGGTGTCCTCGAAGGCGACCTCGTCACCGAACGCGACGAGGATCTTGCGGAGGGCGGGCAGCTGGGTTCCGCTCGACGCCTGCACGAAGATCGGCTGCACGTACAGCAGACCGCCACCGACGGGGAGCGTCAGCAGGTTGCCGTTGCGGACCTCGGACTGACCCTGTCGCAGGAGGTTCACCTGCTGCGCGATGGTCTCGTTCGAGCTGAAGGTGTTCTGCACCTGACCCGGGCCGGGGACCGAGACATCCGCGCTGATCTCCAGCATGCGGAGCTTGCCGTAATCGGGGTTCTTCTCGCCCTTCGTGCTGCCGGCGTTGGCGTCGACCGCAAGGTAGCCCATGAGCACGTTGCGCTCTTGGTCGCCCTCTGCCGCCGGAATGAAGGACGTGAACATCGAGTAGGTCGGGTCCTGCTGCCCCGGCATCTGCATCGTCAGGTAGTACGGCGGCTGCAGGTTCGACTGGGTCACCGGGTCCTGCGGCGTCCGCCACGCGTTGTCGCGGCGGATGAAGGACTGCGCGTCGTCGACGTGGTAGGTCCCGAGCATGGCGCGCTGCACCTTGAACAGGTCCGTCGGGTAGCGCACGTGGCTCATCAAGTCGCCGGACATCTCGCTGATGGGGCGGAGGGTCGACGGGTAGATCTTCTGCCAGGCCTTCAGCATCGGGTCCTGGTCGTCCCAGGCGTAAAGCTTGACCGAGCCGTCGTACGCATCGACGGTCGCCTTGACCGAGTTGCGGATGTAGTTCACGTCGTCGAGCGCGACGCTCGGGGCGCGGTTCGTGGTGTCGGAGATCGCGTCCCGCAGGCTCACGATCGACGAGTACGGGTAGTTGTTGCTCAGCGTGTAGCCGTCGATGATCCAGACGACGCGGCCGTCCACGACGCTCGGGTACGGATCGCTGTCGAGCTCGAGGTAGGGGGCCACCTTCTGGACGCGATCGCGCGGGTTGCGATCGTAGAGGATCTGCGAGTCGTCGTTGATCCCGTCGGAGAACAGGATGTCGGTCGACTGGAACTTCAGCGCGTACAGCAACCGGTTGAACGGGTTGCCGATGTTCGGGCCGCCGTTGCCGGTGAACGTCGTCCGGGTCTGACCGGCGCCGTCCTCGCCGCGCGGGTAGTCGAGTTCGACCGGGTCGCTACCCTTCGGGCCGCCGACGATCGAGTAGGGCGGCGACGACTCGCCGAAGTAGATGCGGGGCTCGTACTTCGACTCGTTGGTGAGGTCGCCGGAGGTCGGGATGCCGCGCTCGAGAAAGACGGGGTCACCGTCCGCGGTGCGGTCGTTGCCCTTCGCCGCCACGACGCCGTAGCCGTGCGTGTAGACGAGCGTGTTGTTGTACCAGGACTGGGCGTTGCCCAGCTGGTCGAGGTTCAGCTCGCGCACCGACACGACGGCATCCTGCATCTTGCCGTCGATCTCGTACCGGTCGACGTCGAGCGGGTTCTGGAACTGGTAGTACGAGCGGTACTGCTCGAGCTGGCGCACGGTCGGTCCGATGATGGCGGGGTCCATGATGCGCAGCGACGCGGTGGTCTCGGCGTCGGCCCGGAGCTGACCCTTCTCGGCCGTGGTGACCGCCTCGTACTCGGTCTTCTCGAGCCCGTTGATGCCGTAGGCGAACTTCGTCGCCGCGAGGTTGCGGTCGACGTAGGGCGCCTCGTAGGTCTCGAGGTTAGGCGCGACCTGGAACTGGCTGACGGCCCACGGGTAGGCGACGCCGACGACGAGGGAGGAGACGATGAGCAGCGCGGTTCCGATGAGCGGGAAGCGCCACCGGCCGATGATGGCCGTCACGACGAACAGCGCGGCGACGATCGCTGCGGCGATGGACAGGATCGCGAGACCCGGGATGACCGCGTTGACGTCGACGTAGCTGGCGCCGGTGAACCGGTCGCCCTGCGTCGTGAGCGTCTTGAACCGGTCGAACCAGAGGCTGACCGCCTGTACGGCGAGATAGAGCGCAGCGACGATGGCGAGCTGGATGCGGGCGGCCTTGGAGATGCGGAGTTCGCGCTGCCCGACGCGCACCGAGCCGTAGAGGTAGGCGACGACGACGGTCACGAGAAGGCAGATCAGCAGCACTGCGGACGTGAAGCCGAGCACGACGCTGTAGAACGGCATCTGGAACAGGTAGAAGCCGGTGTCGAGGCCGAACTGCGGATCCTTCTGACCGGTGGTGACACCGTTGGCCCACAGCCAGGCGGTCTCCCACTGCGCCGAGGCGGCGAAGCCCGCGAAGAAGCCGAAGAAGACGGGGATGCCCCACATGGCCAGGCGTCGGAGAGGCTCGACGACCTCCTGGTAGTGATCGAGCTGGGAGCTCAGTCGGGCGTAGACCGGCCGAAGTCGGTACGCGAGCTGGATGGCTGCGAAGACGGGGGCCGCCATCGCGACGAACCCGATGACGAACATGACGACACGGGCCGTCCACTGCGTCACCAGCACACTGTCGTAGCCGAGCTGCTTGTACCACTGCCAGTCCGTGTACAGGCTGGCGAACGCGAAGAACGCGATCACCAGCACCACGAGGACTCCGACCGTGATGGCGATCGTGCGGCGAACGGGGTTCGGAGGGGTGGACGTGGCCGGTCCGGCAGGTGTCGAGGTCACCCTCTCATCCTAGGCGGGGCCGACTCGCGGACGGCGGCGGCGGGATGCGCTCTGGGCGGAATCGCAGGGGCGCTGCGGACTCAACCGGCGGCGCACACGGGGAGCTTGTCCACGCCCGTGCCGGTACGGATCGCGTCGAGGGCTGTGAGCGAGTCGTCGAGGGTCGAGACGGGGACGACGCGCAGGCCGTCCGGGATGTGGCCGACGACCTCGTTGCAGTTCTTCTCCGGGGCGAGGAAGTAGGTGGCCCCGGCATCCTTCGCGCCGTAGAGCTTCTGACGGATGCCGCCGATCGGCCCGATCGTGCCGGTGGCGTCGATCGTGCCCGTTCCGGCGACCTGCTTGCCGCCGTTGAGCTCGCCGGGAGTCAGGGTGTCGATGATCCCGAGCGCGAACATCTGGCCGGCGCTGGGCCCGCCGATCCGGTCGAGCTGGATCTTCACGTCGATGGGGAAATCGAAGTCCCGCGAGGTCGTGATCCCGATGATCCAGACCGTGCCGTCCTTCGTGGTGGTGCGCGAGGGCGTCACGGTGACCGTGCGCTCGGCACCGTTCCGGCGGATGACCAGTTCGACGGGCTGACCTCCCCGCTCGTTGATCAGGGATCGCAGCTGCGCGGTGTCCTCGATCGGCGTGCCGCTCGCCGAGACGATCTCGTCGCCGACCTCGAGGATGCCCTTCGCGGCGGAGTCGTCGCTCAGTGCGCCGACGCCGACGTGGGCCCGGACCTCGTACCCCAGTTCGGTGAGCGCGGCGGCCGTGGCCTCCTTCTGGGAGTCGACCATCAGCGCGGCGTTCTCCTCGTTGCGCTGCTCGGTCGTCGTCCCCGCCGGGAACACGTCGTCGATCGGGAGGACGGCTTCGCCGGGATCGAGCCACGCCTTCGCGAGCTCGAACCAGGACGGCGTGGTCTCGCGGTTGCCGACGACCTGCACGGTGGTGAGGTCGAGGGCGCCCGCGGTGGGGTACGTCTTCGCACCGCTCACAGAGATGAGGGGGACGTCGTCGCCGGACGCGTTCTCGGCCGACCCCAAGGTGTTGACGACCGGTCCCTGCCGCTGGATCACGAAACCGGTGGGGAGGAAGCTCAGGATGAGCAGGGCGACGAGCGCCACGACGAGAGCCCAGACCCCCGCGGAGAAGCGACGGGAACGGCGGGACGGCGGGGCGGCAGCCGGCTCGGCGGCGTTGTCGAAGAGCGACACGCGGGTCCTTCCTCCGGCGCTCGTTCGCGGCCGGCGTACACGGGACGTCTCCCGCTCGGACCGGGCGGAGAAAACCTGCCACTAGCGTAGAACGAGACGTCTCCCCCCTGCTGAAAGGCGCCTGACATGACCGATCCCTCGGACGACGATCTGCCCGGCGACGACGACCTCGCCGAGATGCTCCGACGCATGCTCAGCGGTCAGGGCGGAATCGACCCCGAGCAGCTCCGCCAGCTGTCGGGCATGGGCATCGACCCCGCGATGATGCAGAACATCATGCGCCAGTTCCAGGCGGCGATGGCCGGTGACGGGGACGACGACGGCCTCGACTGGTCCGCCGCGAAGACCCAGGCCCTGCACATCGCGAATCAGGACGGGCTGGGGATCACGGCAGGGTCGCGGACCGAGTTCGATCAGGCCTTCGCCCTCGCCGCGCTGTGGCTCAGCGAGGTGACGGCGATCGCCGAGCTCGCGCAAGCTCCGCAGCCGATCACCCGCGGCCAGTGGGTGGAGGCGACCCTCCCGGTGTGGCAGGAGCTCGCCGAGCCGGTGGCGACCTCGATCAGCGACGCGCTCATGGCAGCGCTCGAGTCGCAGACGCCCGAGGAGATGCGTTCGGCCATCCAGGGCGCGGGACGCCTCATGCGCCGCGTGGGCGGCGCCCTGTTCGCGTCGCAGCTGGGTGCGGTGATCGGACGCCTGTCGCTCGAGGTCGTGAGCGGTGGCGACGTCGGCATCCCTCTTATGCCCACGGGGGACGCGGCGATCCTGCCGCAGAACTTCGCGGACTTCGGCCGCGACCTCGAGATCGAGGAGGACCAGCTCGCGCTCGTGCTGGCCACCCGCGAACTCGCCCACGCGCGACTGTTCCGTCACGCGAAGTGGCTGCGCCTGCATGTCATCTCGCAGGTGACCGACTTCGCGCGCGGCGTCCACGTCGACACGAACGCCCTCGAGGACCTCGCCTCGCGGTTCGATCCGTCGGCCCCCGAAGAGCTGAAGGCGGCCATCGAGAGCGGCGCCCTCCTCCCCCAGCGCTCCGAGGCTCAGGTCGCCGCCCTGACGAGGCTCGAGAACCTCCTCGCGACCATCGAGGGCTGGGTCGACGTCGTCACCGCCGACGCGACCGCGCGCGTGCCCTCCGCCGACCGCATCGCCGAGGCCGTCCGCCGCCGCCGCGCGGTCGGCGGGCCCGGCGAACAGGCGATGGCCTCCCTCGTCGGCCTCGAACTGCGTCCCCGTCGACTGCGCGAAGCCGCCGCCATGTGGCGTGCGGTGACGGATGCCGTCGGTCCGACGGTCCGCGACCGCCTCTGGGATTACCCCGACCTGATCCCGACGGCTGAGGACATCGACGATCCGGCCGCGCTGGTGGCACGGCTGCAGGCGAGCGAGCGCGGCGAGGAGCCCGAACGCGATGCGTTCGACGACGCCCTCGCGGCCCTCTTGGACGAGGAGGCAGCCGCGGAGCATCCGACGGATGCGGCTCCTGCCGACGACGAGCCAGACGAGCCGGATGCGCCCGGCGAGGACGGCCCGACGGGGCCGCGGCCCGTCTGATCCCCGAGCCTCCTCCACAGCGGCTCTGAGGCCTGTCCTCAGTGTTCACCTGTGGACGGCCCCGGCGGAGGCGGGGACGCGACGTCAGAATCGCGGCATGCTGCGTCTCGCCCCCTCTCATCCCCCGCTGTGGCGGACCCCGACCAGCGTCCAGCTCGGGATGGACGACGAGCGACCGCTCACCGGTCTGACGCCGTGGCAGGAGCGTCTGCTCGATGCCCTCGTGAGCGGCATCCCGGATGCACGGCTCGCGCCACTGGCGCGGGAGCTCGGTGCGACCGACGACGAAGCGGATGCGTTCCTGCGTCGCATAGAGAAGGCCCTCGCTCCCGAGGCGGCGCCCGCACCGGCCGTCCGGGTCGAGCTGCCGGCCGATCTGCGCCACGAGGACGAGACCACGCTCGTCGGCGGGATGCAGGCCGCGGGACTGGACGTCGTCGACACCGCCCGATGGCCTCTGCCGACGGCGCCCGAACCGATTGTCGTCGTCGCGTCGCGCCTGGTCGATCCGCATCGCGCCGCGCGGCTCACCGCGAACGACATCCCCCACCTCCCGATCGAGCTCTCGGGCGACCGTGTCGTCGTGGGTCCATTCGTCGTCCCCGGGGAGACCGCCTGCATCGCCTGCGTCCACGCGTATCGGCGCGATCGCGACCCCGATTGGCCGCTCGTGGCGGCGCAGCTGCTCGCGCGACCGTCGGTCCCCACCGACCCGCTCCTGCTGGTCGAGGCGGCGACCCTCGCGGCCCGGATGCTGCGCAGCGGCGCGGTAGGACGCTCCGTCGTCCTCAGCGCCGCGGACGGGGTGGGCGAGAGCCGCGAACACCGACCTCACGCAGGGTGCCTCTGCCGATCTCCTGAAGGAATCTGGAGCGCTGACGCTCCCGGTTCCCCGACCGCTGCGCCCACGACAGCGACAGCGTTCGCGCGGCCCGCGTGACGCCCACGTAGGCGAGACGCCGCTCCTCGTCGATCTGCTCGAATGTCGTCGCGTACGAGATCGGGAGGAGCCCTTCGCTGAGACCCATGAGGTGGACGTGGGGCCATTCGAGGCCCTTCGCGGCGTGGAGCGTCGCCAGGGTCACGGTGCGCATCGCGGGTTCGTGCTGCGCCTTGGCGCGGGCGGTGAGCTCGTCGGTGAAGCCGCGCAGAGTGGTCCCCTCCGGGGCTTCCTCGGCGAGGCGGAGCACCGCCGCCCGCGCTTCCCAGGCCTCGCGCAGCGCGCCGCCGGCGGGGGGCGCCTCGTCGGTCAGTCCGAGCGATCGCAGGACGTCGCGCACCGTGGCGATGAACGACCCCGACAGCGGCGCGACGGAGGCACCGCGGAGGGCCATGAGCGCCTGGCGCACCTCGGGCAGGTCCCAGAACCGCTTGCCCCCAAGGACCGTCGCCGGGATGCCGCGGCTCGAGAGGGCCGCCAGGAGCGGGGCCGACTGCGCGTTCAGCCGGTAGAGCACGGCGACGTCGTGCGGGTCGACACCTTCTCGGAGCTGCGCGGCGATCCGATCCGCGATGCCGTTCGCCTCGGCCGCGTCGTCCTCGTAAGACGTCACCTCGGGAGAGGGGCCGGCGGGCGCCGGTGTCACGAGCTGCAGGGCGCCGGGTCGCCCGCGCATGAGCTCGTTCGCGACGGCGAGGACCGCGGCATCCGATCGGTAGTTGCGTTCGAGGCGCACCACGGTGACGTCGTCGTCGCGCTCGGCGAACTCGAGCAAGTAGCGGGGGTCGGCGCCGGCGAACGAGTAGATGGTCTGGCTCGCGTCGCCGACGACGCACAGATCCTTGCGATCGCCCAGCCACAGCTGCAGCAGGCGGTGCTGCACGGGCGAGACGTCCTGGTACTCGTCGACGGTGAAGTGGCGGTACTGCTCGTGGACGGCAGCGGCGACGCGCGGCTCGGATTCGATCATCCCGGCGCAGGCGAGCAGGACGTCCTCGAAATCGAGCTGGCGACGCTCGTCCTTCAGCTTCTCGTAGGCGCGCTGGAGGCCCACGAGGGGGTCGATCGACAGCCCGGGGATGCCGCCGGACCGAACGTCGGCGTAGTCCTCGATCGAGCGCATCGTGACCTTCCGCCACTCGATCTGGGAGGCGACATCGCGCAGCGTCGAGGCATCCAGTCGCAGACCGATCCCGTCCGCCGCGTGCGAGAGGAGCTTCACCTTGCTGTCGACGATCGCCGGCGCGGTGTCGCGCGCCACCTGGGGCCAGAAGAAGTTCAGCTGGGCGAGGGCCGCGGCGTGGAAGGTGCGGGCCGCGACGCCCTCGACGCCGAGTCCTCGGAGCCGGCCCCGCAGTTCGCCGGCCGCCTTCGTCGTGAAGGTGACCGCCATGACGCGCTGCGGCGAATAGGCGCCGGTGTCGACGCCGTGCGCGATCCGGTGGGTGATGACGCGCGTCTTCCCCGTGCCGGCGCCGGCGAGAACGCACACCTGACCGCGGAGGGTGCCCGCCGCCTCGCGCTGGCGGTCGTCGAGGTCGGCGAGCGGGTCCGCGCTCACTCCCCGACCCATCGGACGATGAGGCTCCGGGCGATGGAGGCCGGCCCGGGAAGACGGATGTCGCCGCCGCCTGCCAGAGCCTCGCGGATCTCCGCCCGGGTGAACCACCGCACGTCGAGGATCTCCTCGCCGTCGGGACGGGCTTCATCGTCGGCGACGGCGAAGGCGGTGAAGCCGAGCATGAGCGAGCGCGGGTACGGCCACGCCTGCGATCCGCGGTAGACGATGCGGTCGAGGCGGACGCCCGCCTCCTCGGCGACCTCGCGCTCGACGGTGGTCTCGAGCGACTCGCCGGCCTCGACGAACCCCGCGAACGTGGAATAGGTCGGAATGTCGCCCCACGCGGCGTTCCGCCCGAGCAGCAGACGCTCCCCGTCCGAGCTCGCGACGGCGACGATCACGGCGGGGTCGGTCCGGGGGAAGTGCTGGCGACCGCAGACGACGCACCGGCGGGACCAGCCCGCCTGCCGGATCTCCGTCGCCCCGCCGCAGGCCGGGCAGAACGGGGCGTCGAGCAGCCAGCGACCGAGGCTCAGCCCCTGCACGAAGCGGCCCGCCTCGTCGGCGTCGAGATCGCCTCCGACGACGCGCAGACTCCCCCACCCGGCGGCATCCACCGTCGGCTCGTCGGCTTTCGGCGACACGGCCGCCACGGCGACCGCGCGGTGCTGGGAATCGCGGCCGAGGAACGCCCAGACGGCGTCACCGGGAACGGCCTCGGGGGTGAGCCAGCGCAGCGCCGAGTTCTCGTCGAGCGGCGCGCGGTCGCCGTGAAGCAGCAGCACGCGCGTGTCGCGATCCGCTCGGATGCGGGTGAGCAGACCTTCGTCGAGCCGCTCTTCGGCTGCACGGTCGATGACCGCTCGCGCCAGGGGCGGCGGGACGTCCTTCGTCGTCATCGAGGACCTCTCTTGCGGGCGTGGCGTGGGGGGCGCGGGGCCGTGCCCCGCCTACCCTGGGGGGCATGGCACGCTCTCCTCTCACTCTAGCCGCGGCCGCCACGGCGGCTCTCTCGCAGGCGTCGGGTGTGCGCACGAGCATCACGGGTGCGGCTGCACTCAGCGAAGACGTCGGCCACCGGTACGACAGCGCGCTCCTCCACCTCGACGACGGCACCCGGCTCGTCGTCCGCGTTCCCGAGAGCGACGAGGCCGAGGCGGACGCCGTCCGCGAGACGACGGCGCTCGGCGCCCTCACCCCCGGAGTCCGGGCCATGCTGCCCTTCCGAGCCCCCGAGACCCTCGGGACCTCCCGCGTCGGCGGCCGCACGGCGCGGGTGCAGACCTACCTCACCGGTTATCGGGTGGACGCCGCCCACGTCCCGCCGGGGCGCGGCGTCGCAACCGCCATCGCGGCCGCCATCGCCGGCATCCACGAGCTCCCCACCTCCATCGTCCACGGCGCGGGCCTGCCCGCCCGCACGGCCGCGCAGGTGCGGACGGACACCGAGCGTCTCCTGGACCGCGCCGAGTCGACCGGACGACTGCCCTTCGGCCTCCTGCGACGGTGGAGCCGGGCTGTCGCGCTGGATGCGCTGTGGAACCTCGAACCCACCGTCATCCTCGGCGGCGTCGATCCGGCATCCTTCACCCTGACCGACGTCGAGGGGGTTCCCACCGTCGCCGGGCTGCTCCACTGGGGCGGGCTGAGCGTCGGCGACCCCGCGGAGGATCTGCGCTGGGTCGCCAGCGCACCCGACGCCGCCGCGGACGTCGTCGTGGCCTACGCCGCGGCGAGCGGGCGCGCCCCCGACGCGATGCTCGCCGAGCGCGCCCGGCTGCACGCCGAGCTCGAGTTCGCCAAGTGGCTCGTGCACGGTCACGACACGGCGTCGGAGTCGGTCATGACGGATGCCGTGGCCCTCCTCGAGTCCCTCGACGAGAGCGTCCGCGACGAGGCGCCGATCGGATCGGGGACCGTCAGCATCGACGACGCCCTGGCCGCACTGGGGCGCGTGCCGGCCAGCACCACGGGGGCCATCGACACCTCCATGCAGACCGATGCCTACGACCCCGGCATGCTCGACGGGTACGAGGACGACGATGCGGCGTCGGCGGCATCCGTCGTCGACCAGGAGACCGAGGCCCTCGAGTTCGGCGACTGGGCGGGCACACAGGCGGAGACCCCCGCCGAGGAGAGCGACCCCGACGACGCCGCGAAGAACGCGCTCCGTCGCTGGACGGGGACCGCCTGACCCGCCGTCGCTTCGTCAGCCGCGGAGGATCAGACCGTCGGCGACGTAGAACAGCACGACGTCGATCCGGTCCATCGGAACCCCGTGCTTGGCGTGGTAGGCCCTGCGGTACAGCTCGAGCTGCAGCATCCGCTCGGTGCGCTCGGCCGGGGTGCGCGGCGGGCGACCCGTCTTCCAGTCCACGATCTCGATCCGGTCGCCCCGGCGGTACACCGCATCCAGCTTGCAGATGACGATGTGGGGACGGCCGTCGCCCAGCGCGTCGGGATCGACGAAATCGATCTCCGTCTCGACCTCGATCGGTTGAAGGGGACCCCACTCCGACGCCAGGAACGCGTCGCGCAGCCGGTCGAGCGCATCCGCGTCGGCCGGTGACATCGAGACCGATTCGTCGTCGTCCCAGAGGACGTCGTCGATCGAGCGCGACCGACCGACGAGACCGGACCGCTGCTCGACCCACGCGTGGAACAGCGTGCCGAGTCGCGTCTGCCGGTAGGGCCGTTCGGGCAGGGGGCGGGCGACCGCCGTCGCCGCCGCGTCGTAGTCGGCGACGAAGTCCTTGAACCGGGATGCGGGGATGCGGGTGGGCGCGACCCTCTCGCGGCCGGCCGCGCGCGCCGCACGCTCGGCGAGGAGCAGTTCGAGGTCGCGTGTCGGGGTGGCCGCCGGGGCGTTCATCGCCGCCTCGACCCGGGCCGCGGCCTCCCGCACTCGGGATGCGCGCGATCCGAGGGGGTCGATCGGCCAGTCGAGCGTCGCCCGAGCGCCCTCGTACGGGTTCTCGGCGACGTCCGCGTCGGGAAGCGCGATCCCGAGTTCCTCCGCGATCTCGCGGACGAACCGGCTGACCTCACGGGGCTTCTTGGTGCCGGCCCACGGCGAGGCGGAGATCAGCAGGTGCTCGCGGGCGCGCGTGACCGCGACGTAGGCGAGACGACGCTCCTCAGCGAGGTGGCGCTCCCGGATGCCGTCGGTGAACGACCCGAGCGCCGTCTTGAGGTCCTGCTGGGAGGGGGCGTCGGGTGCGCGCCACCGCAGATCGGGCAGCCACTCCCGGTCGCCGCGGAAGGAGTACGGCAGCACACCGAATCCGAGCCATCCCTTCGAATCCTGCAAGCGGGCAGGCAGCTCCTCCTCGACGCCTCGGACGACGGCCACGGCATCCCACTCGAGGCCCTTCGACCCGTGGATCGTGAGCAGCTGGACCACGTCGTCCTCGGGCGGCTCAGTGCGCGGGGCGAACTCGTCGATGCGCTCCGCCCGATCGAGCCAGGCCAGCAGGCTCGGGAGCGAACCCCGCTCATCCGTCTGCAGGAAGCCGTGGAGCTCGTCGATGAACGCCCGGAGCTGATCGGATGCCGTCCGTGCCGGACCGCGCGATTCGTTCGCGGCGAGCTCGATGTCCAGGCGCAGCTCGTTCTCGATGAGACGCACGAGTTCGGGGATCGGCAGACCCGCGGCTCGCCGGAGCCCGGCGAACACCGCTCCCGCGTCACGGAGGCGCTCCCGCGCCGCGGGGGTGAACCCGGCGAGCCAGCCGTGGTCGGGCTTCTGACGGGCCACGAAGTCGAGAGCGGCGACGAGTGAGCCGCCTTCGTCCCCCGCCGACGAGCGGATCGTCTCGGCGAGCTCGGGAGGCAGGGGCTGCAGGGCGGTGTCGTGACGGACGAGACGCGCGGCGACCTGGGCCAGCTCCCTGAGGTCGGCGAGCCCGATCGCCCAGCGGGGCCCCGAGAGCAGGCGGATGAGGGCGGACCCGGCCCGCGGGTCGCTGATCACGCGGAGGGCCGAGACGACGTCGACCACCTCAGGCGTCGAGAGGAGTCCTCCCAGTCCGAGGATCCGATGCGGGATGCCGCGTCGCCCCAGCGCGTCCGCGAATCGGAGCATGTGCTTCTTGCTGCGGACGAGGACGGCCGCCGTCGTCGACCGCCCACCTCGGTGCCGCTCGTCCCGTACCGCTCGGAACCATTCGGCGACGGCATCCGCTTCCGCGTCGACGTCCGTCTCGACCACGATGTCGACGCGACCCGTCGGCGCGCCCTCGCGAGGTCTCAGCGTCCCCACCTCGACGGGTGCCTCCAGCGGCGCGAGCACGGCGCCCGCCGCGCGGAGGACGTCGACGCCGTTTCGCCAGCTCGTCAGGAGCGAGTAGGTGCGGGCCTCGGCATCCGGGTCGAACGAGCGCGCGAAGTCGCCGAGGTTGCCTGCGCTCGCGCCGCGCCAGCCGTAGATGGACTGGTGCGGGTCGCCGACGGCCATCACCGCCGTGTCGCGGAAGAGGGTGGCCAGCAGGTCGGTCTGCACGACGGACGTGTCCTGGTACTCGTCGAGGAGCACGACCCGGTAACGCTGGCGGAGCTCCTCGGCGACCGACGGGTGGGCGCGGACGACCTGGAGGGCGCCGGCCACCTGGTCGGAGAAGTCGATGAGGCCACGCCGCCGCTTCTCGGCTTCGTAGGTGCGGGCGAGCGAGGTGAGGACGGCGAGCCCGGACACCTTCTCGGACGCCGTCCGCACGTCGGCGTACACGGTGGTGGCGGCTCGCTGACTGGGCCGCTCGAGGACGCCCTGGAACTCCTCCGCGAAGGCGTCGAGGTCATCGAGGTCGGCGAGGTTGTCGACGCTGTCGCGTGCGATCCGCAGCGCCGCATCGATGATCGTCGACGGCCGCTCGATGCGATCGGGCAGGCGCGTGTCGTCGGAGGAGAGCACCACCTGACGCATGAGCAGCCACGCGGCGGACTCGCTGAGCACGACCGCCTCGGCGTCGCGCCCGATGCGGACCGCGTTCTCGCGCACGATGGCGTCGGCGAAGCTGTTGTAGGTCGACACGGCAGGGCGCTCCAGCAGCGCATCGCCCGCTTCGGGAGTGGTCGGCTCGGGAGCCAGCGCGTCGAGCGCCGCGCGGCGCGCCGATTCGGGCGCGCCGGCTCGCTCCAGCTCGCCGAACACGGCCAGGCGACCCTCGTCGTTGAGCCGCTCGAGGTGCGGAAGCAGACCGCGCCGCTCGAACTCGGCCAGGCGGCGCAGGCGCGAGCCGATCCGCTCCGCGAGCTCGCCCGCGGCCTTGCGCGTGAAGGTCAGGCCGAGCACCTCGTCCCGGCGGACCAGGCCGTTCGCGACCAACCACACGACGCGCCCCGCCATCGTCTCGGTCTTGCCGCTGCCGGCACCGGCGACGACGAGAGCCGGGGCGAGGGGGGCGGAGATGACGGCCGACTGCTCGGGCGTCGGCGGGAACTGTCCGAGGGCCGCCGCGACGGTCTCGGGACGCAGGAGTGCGGTGCTCACGCGGAACTCACCGGACCGATCGTGTGGATGCGGCAGAGCCCGCGGGTGTGGTCGTCGCGGCAGTGCTCCTCGAACGGGGCGACGAACGATGTCCCCCGCATCACGCGGACGGCCTCGTCGACACGGCCGAGGAATGCGGCGCGCGTCTCGTCGTCGAAAGGTTCCTGGCGCGGTTCGGCGTACGGCGCGTTCCGGGTGCCTTTCAGGACGAGCAGCTTCGCTCCGCCCGGCGCGGCGCCTGCCACCTCGGGGATCGCCCCCCGCTCGAACGCGAGCTGGTAGGCGGCGAGCTGCGGATTGTCGACCGCGGCGCGGTCGCTCGTCGCCTCGCTCCGGCCGGTCTTGAGGTCCACGATGACGACGCGTCCGTCCCTCGTCCGTTCGACCCGGTCGATGTAGCCCGAGAGGATCGCGGGATGCGCGGCATCCGCCACCGGCAGCGGCACCTCGAAGTGGGGCTCGGCGCCGACGAGGGTCGTGCCGGCTTGCTCGGTGTCGCGGAGGTAGGCGGCGAGGCGCGACACGAGGTCGCGGGCGCGGCGGCGTTCGGCCTCGTCGATCCAGGCCGCCTCGAACTCGAGCTGCGACCAGCCTTCCTCGACGAACGCCCACAGCGCCTCGGGGTCCGCCGCGTCGGCATGCTCGAGCGCGGCATGCAGGAGGGTCCCGAGACCCGCCACGGCGCCGCCCGGATCGCCGCCGAGATCACCGATCACCCAGTCGAGCTGACACTGCTCCAGTGCTTGGATGCGGGAGGGCGAGATGCGCAGGGGTTCGGCGTCGAGGTCGCGGATCGGGGCTGTCGAGGTCGGCTCGGCGAGGCCGTACCACTGGGCCGGGTCGGCACCCGGCACACCCGCCGCCGAGAGCAGCGCGAGCTGCCCGGCGGCATCCGTCCGATCGGATTCGGTGGTGCGCGGGTCGGTCAGACGGCGTCGGTGGCTCGCGACCAGCCCTCGGAGGGTCAGGGGGTGCTCCGCAGCACGCGGAGCCGGCGCCGCGGGAGGCAGGAGCTCGAACAGCACACTCGGGCCGGAATCGTCGTCGTCGACCGCGGTCACGACGAGATGCGACCGTGCTCGCGAGACGGCGCGCGCGAACAGCCGCAGCTCGTCGTGCAGTACGGCCCGTCGGCGGTCGGCGGTGTCGACGTCGGCGTCCTGCTCGGCGAGCCGCGCCGTCTCGAGCAGGCTCCCCCGCAGGCGCAGGTTCGGCCAGACGCCGTCCTGGACACCGGCGACGACGACGGTGTCGAACTCGAGCCCGAGCGCCGCTGCCGGCGTCGAGATCTGGACGCCGCTGGCCACCGTCCCGGTCCGCAGGCGGTCCTCGGCGACCTCGGACGACAGCAGCGCGCGGAGGTGATCGATCGGCGCCGTGCCGTCCTCCCGCTCGCCGTGACGCTTCGCGGCTTCGAAGAGGGCGACGACCGCGTCGAGGTCGCGCCGCGCCTGATCGGCGAGCGGACCCTGGCCGTCGGCGAGTGTGCGCAGCTGGCGCTCGAGTCCCCGCTGCTCCCACACCGTCCACAGCAGCTCGTGCGCGGTCGCACCCGACTGGAGCTGCTCGCCCACCTCGGCGAGCGTCCGCGAGAGTCGAGCCGCGCGTCGCGCCTCGGGCGTGTCGATGACGTCGAACTCGATCGGATGCCGCACGCCCGCCGCCAGCAGTTCGCGAGCCGACCTCTCCCCACCCGACCGCAGCTCGGCGTGGCGGAGGGCGGCGCGCAGCCTCCGCAGCTCGACGGGATCGAGTCCCCCGCCGACGAGCACGTCGAGCACGTCGTCGTCGGTGCGGAGCTCGGTGGCGACGGCGGCCAGGTCGACCGCGCGCAGGAGGTCGCGCACGATCGGCGTCTCGGCGAGGGCTCGCGCGGGGCCGACGGCGGCGGTCGGGACATCGCGCGCAGACAGCTCCGCCTCGAGCGCCGTCACCTGACGCGAATCGTGGGCGATGACCGCGCACTGCTCCCACGGGACGCCGTCGTGCACGTGCCGCTCGCGCAGGAGCCGGGCGATCAGATCGAACTCCTCCGCTCCCGAGCGCAGCGCGAAGGCGCGCACGCTGTCGTCGGCCTCGAGGCCGACGGGCGGATGCCGGTGCGCCACCAATCCCGCCGCGCCGATGCGGGACGTGACCTGGGCGGTGAGGTCGCGCTGGGCGGCGGTCCCCCGGTGCACGCTGCCCAGGACGTACGTGCTCGTGGCGAGACGGGCGAAGTTCTCGGGGCGGGCGCCGCGGAAGGATCCCGATCCGACGTCCGGGTCGCCGAACGCCAGCACCGCGACGCCCCGCATCCGGCACGCCTCCAGCAGTTCGACGCCGCCCAGGGTGACCTCCTGCGCATCGTCGACGAGGATCGCGCGCAGTCCCGCGACCGCGCCGAGAGCGGGCGAGGCCGCGGGAGCGTCGCGGAGGAGCCCGACCGCTTCGCGCACCAGACCCGCCGCGTCACGGTGCGCGCCGCGCATGCGGGCGCGGACGGCGCGGTACTCGTGCGCGAAGGATGCGAGCGATGCCCAGACGGGGCGGTCGGTCGCCGCGGCGCGCGCCGCGAGCTGCTCGGGTTCGATGCCGAGGGTGGTCATCTCGGCGAGGAAGGCGCGGATCTCCGCGCGCAGACCCGCGCCGGAGCGGATGTCGGCGGGCAGCCATTCCGGCCATCGCGAGGGCCCGCTCCGCTCGTCCTCCGCGTCGCCGGCGAGGAGGTCGCCGATGATTCGGTCCTCGTCGGGGCCGGTGAGCAGCTGCGGCGGCTCGTCCCCGCGGTGGACGGCGTGCGCGCGGACGACCTGATAGGCGAAGGCGGCGACGGAGCGGGCCAGCGGGCCGCTCGTCGCCACGCCCACGCCGACGGCGAGCCGGTCGCGGAGCGCTGTGGCCGCCGTGCGCGTGGGGGTGAGCACGAGGATCTGCTCCGGCGGCATCCCGCCGTCGACGAGCGCGACGACGCGACGGACCAGGGTCGAGGTCTTGCCGGTGCCGGGAGCTCCGATCACGACACCGGACGCGTCGGAGGGGAGGGAGGTCACCGCATCCTGCGCCAGGTCGGAACGGAGGGGCGCGGCGGGCATGCGCTCCACGCTAATCGGCGTCGCCGACACCGGTGCACCACCCCTCCCGCGCGCCGGGCGCAGCCGCGTTCGCCGACAGCGAGCGCGGGCCCGCGGCCACGGCGGGAGCGGGTGTCGTAGGCTCGAGAAGCGCCCGGAGACCCGGGCCGGGAAAGGCAGGCATCACCGTGGAGATCCGCATCGGCATCGCGAACTCGCGCGAGCTCGGCTTCGACTCGAACGAGACGGCCGACGCCGTGAAGCAGACGATCATCACCGCCCTCGACAGCGGTGCGAGCTACGTGACCCTCGCCGACGCGAAGGGCGCGACCTACCTCATCCCCACGGCGGGCATCACGTTCGTCGAGGTCGGCACCGACCAGTCCCGGCGCGTCGGCTTCGTCGCCTGACATGCTCGTCGTCCTGGCACTGGTCTTCGGGGCGATCGCCGGGGCGGCCGCGCACTACGCGCTGCCGCTGCGCTCCCTGCGCGGCGTGGCCCTCGGCCCCCTGCTGGGGAGCCTGTTGGGTGCCGGCACCTGGACGGCCATGACGTGGGCCGGGGTCGGTCCGGATCAGGGATGGATCTGGCTCGTGAGCATCGCCGTCCCCGTCGTGGTGACGCCCACCGCTCTGCTCGTGGTGTCGCGGCTGCGCGCCGCACACGACGCGCGGACGCGCACCGAACTCGGCATCGCCTAGCCCGCGCCTTCTCGGGCGCCCGCGCCCTCTCAGGCGTCGAGGCCGATGCCGGTCATCCGTCGCGAGTGCGCGCCGAGCAGTTGCGTGAACACGGGCTCGACCTGCTTCTCGTCGTCCCGATCGAGCGCACCCGGGCGCTCTGCGGCGCCCGAGCGGAGTGCGCCCCGGGCGACCAGGAGCGTGTCGCCCACGAGTCGGCGCCCCCACAGGCTGAGAAGCGACCGCAGTTCGTCGTCGGCCGCGATGGCGTCGGTGATGATGCCGACGAGCGGTGACCGGTCGGCATCCGCTCGGAGGATGGCGGCGGCGCGGCGGCCCGTGTCGCCGTAGCTCCCCGACAGCGAGAGGTAGAAGTCGTCGAGCAGGCCCGCGGTGACGTGCACCGTCAGCATGGTCTCGAGGGGACGGATGCCGTGTGTCGCCCGACGGAACGCGTCGAGCGGTTCGCGGAACGGCAGCATGAGCTCGAGCGGATCCTCGCCGCGGTCGCGGATGAGCGCCACGAGGGCCTGATGCTTGAACAGCGCCGCGCCGGCGGCACGGGAGAGCGACTCCTTGTGCGCGAGCTCGGGACTGCGTTCGATGACCGAGCTCAGCGTCTCGACGTAGCCGAGCTGCAGATAGGCGGCCTGACCGAGGTACGTCGCCACGTCGGGGGCGAGCTGCTGGAAGTCGACACGGCGAACGTCGCTCGCCTCATCGCGCGAACGCAGTCGAAGGATGCGCCCGGGGGGCCGTCGTCGCTGCCAGAACCACCTCACCACGGGGCCAGCCTACGGGGCGCGAGGCGCCCCTCCGGTAGGGTGGATCCGTCCCGGCGTCGGATCGGGACCCCGCGCCTGGGGCTGAGTGAAGGGCGTGGACCCCTCATCAGGGCGGCATCTCACCGCCAGACAGGCACGGTAAGAATAATGACCACGTTCGCAGACCTCGGCGTCGATCAGGACATCGTCGACACCCTCGCGGCCAAGGGGATCGTCGACACGTTCCCCATCCAGGAGCAGACGATTCCGCTGGGCCTTCCCGGCCAGGACATCATCGGCCAGGCGAAGACCGGTACGGGCAAGACCTTCGGATTCGGCATCCCCGTCGTCCAGCGACTGGGCCTGAACCCGGAGCCCGGCGTCAAGGCCCTCATCGTGGTCCCGACGCGCGAGCTCGCCGTCCAGGTCTACGAGGACATGGACATGCTGACCTCGGGCCGCGCCACGAGCGTCGTCGCCATCTACGGCGGCAAGGCGTACGAGGGCCAGATCGACCAGCTCAAGGCCGGCGCGCAGATCGTCGTCGGCACACCGGGCCGACTCATCGACCTCAACAACCAGCGTCTGCTCGACCTGTCGCACGCGACCGAGGTCGTGCTCGACGAAGCAGACAAGATGCTCGACCTCGGCTTCCTCCCCGACATCGAGAAGATCTTCCAGAAGGTCGCGCCCGTCCGTCACACGATGCTCTACTCGGCGACCATGCCCGGACCGATCGTCGCGCTCGCCCGCCGCTTCATGTCGAACCCGATCCACATCCGCGCGAGCGACCCCGACGAGGGCCTCACGCAGGCCAACATCAAGCACCTCGTCTACCGGGCGCACTCGCTCGACAAGGACGAGGTCATCGCACGCATCCTGCAGGCCGAGGGTCGCGGCAAGACCGTCATCTTCACGCGCACCAAGCGCGCCGCCCAGCGCCTCGTCGACGAGCTCAGCGACCGCGGCTTCAGCGCCGGCGCCGTCCACGGCGACATGAGCCAGGAGGCCCGCGAGCGCTCGATGGCCGCCTTCAAGGCGGGCAAGCGCGACGTCCTCATCGCGACCGACGTCGCCGCGCGCGGCATCGACGTGGACGACGTGACCCACGTCATCAACCACACGATCCCCGATGACGAGCAGACGTACCTCCACCGCGCCGGCCGCACCGGCCGTGCCGGCAAGACGGGCATCGCGGTGACCTTCGTCGACTGGGACGACCTGCACAAGTGGGCGCTGATCAACCGGGCGCTCGACTTCGGCCAGCCCGAACCCCTCGAGACCTACTCGTCGAGCCCTCACCTGTTCGAGGAGCTCGACATCCCCGTCGGCACCAAGGGTCGCATCACCGCCGCCCCCAAGGCCGCTCCCGCGCGCTCGTCCGCGGCGCCCGCCCGGGCTGCAGACGCCGCCGCGGACCAGTCAGCGGATGCCGGCACCAGCCGTCGTCGCCGTCGCCGCCGCGGGGACGACGTCAAGGTCGGCTCGACGTTCGAGCAGGAGTCCGGAGCCGCGGCATCCGACTCGGCGAACTCGACGTCGGATTCGGCGGACCGTGCCGTGGACGGCGCCGGCACGCATGACGGGGCCGGCAAGGAGCACCACGACGGCAAGCCCGCCCCCGCGCGGCGCCGTCGCCGCCGCCGTGGCGGATCCGGCGGCGCAGCACCGATCGCCGGCGCCTGAGCCGGGTCGTCGCGCTACGGCGTGACGACCGCGCTCCCCGTCCCGAGGGCGACGATCCGCGCGATCGCGTCCTCGGACGTGGTGTTCTCCCCCGGCACGTTCGGCTTGCCGCGACCGTGGTAATCGCTCGACCCGGTCGCGATGAGGTCCCGCTCCGCGACCAGGCGCCGCAGCTCCCCGAGCGCGGGCTCGACGTTCTCGCGGTGGCCGAGCTCGAACCCGGCGAGGCCGGCGTCGAGCATCCCGCGGACGACGCGGTTCGGCAGGAGTCCCGCCCGCCCGGCGGGGTGCGCGATCACGGGGACACCCCCCGCGCCGGCCACGGCCGCGACAGCGGTGACCGGATCGGGCGCGTACAGGGCCACGTAGTACTCGCTGGCCGGCGAGAGGATGCCGCCGAACGCTTCGCCGCGATCGCGGACGTGCCCCCGGGCGACGAGGGCGTCGGCGATGTGGGGACGCCCCACGGTCGCTCCCTCCGCCGTCTGCGCCTCGATGTCCTCCCACGTGAGGTCGTAGTCGCGTCCGATGCGCTCGGCCATCGTCCGCGCACGGGTGAGCCGCGACCGCCGGATGCGATCGGTGAGGGCTCGCAGGCCCGCGTCCTCGGGGTCGATGAGATAGGCGAGCACGTGGACGCTCCGCCACTCGTGCCGCGCCGACAGCTCCATCCCCGGCAGGAACGACATCCCGAGAGAGACGGCGGCATCGGCTGCCTCCGCCCACCCCGACGTGGTGTCGTGATCGGTGAGGGCGGCCGTCCGGATGCCGTGGCGGTGAGCGGCGGCCATGACGACCGCGGGCGGCTCGGTGCCGTCGGAGTGGTCCGAGTGCAGGTGGAGATCGCCGGGCCCGTGCGGGGCCGATGGAGCGGAGGACCCTGCGGACATGGTCACGAGCGTACCGCGCGCAGAAAGTCCCCAGCCTGCCCGCTTAGTGTCGTGATGTGCTGCGACTGACGGGGATTCTCTTCACGATCGCCGCCGCCGTCGGCGCAGCGATCCTGACGTGGCCTCAGTTCTTCCGTCTCGAGCAGACCTTCCCGATCGCGCAGCTCGTGTCGCTGCGACCCGTCGTCGCCGTCGGTTTCGCCGTCCTCGCGCTCATCGGTCTGCTGGTGTGCCTCGGGCGCCGCACACGCGGCTTCGGAGCAGGTCTCGCGATGATCGGCATCCTCGCCTGCGCGGCGAACGTCGGGATCCTCGCCTTCCGCGGCCTCGGGACGTCCGGGCTCCCCGAGCCGACCGCCGACAGCGTCCGCGTCATGACGTGGAACACCGCCGGCGAGGCCACGGACGTCGACGCGATCGTGACGACGGCTATCGCGATGGACGTCGACATCGTCGCTCTCCCCGAGACCACCGACGAGACCGGCAAGGCGATCGCCGTGGCCATGCGCGAGCGCGGCAACCCCATGTGGGTGCACGAGGAGAACTACCAGGGGTGGGATGCCACCTACACGACGCTCCTGATCTCCCCCGACCTCGGCGACTACGCCGTGGTCGAGTCGGACTCCTCCGGGACGAAGAACACGTCCGTCGTGCCGAGCGTGGTCGCGATGCCCGTCAACGGGGAGGGCCCCACCGTCGTCGCCGTCCACGCCGTCGCGCCGAGGCAGAACGACATGGCGCACTGGCGCAGCGACCTCCGCTGGATCGCGGACCAGTGCGCGAGTGCGAACGTCATCCTGGCGGGCGACTTCAACGCGACGATCGACCACATGAGCCGGCTCGGCACCCACGGCGGCACCCTCGGACGCTGCCAGGACGCCGCTTCGACGACGGGCAACGGCGCGGTCGGGACCTGGGACACGGCCTGGCCGGCTCTGCTGGGTGCGCCCATCGACCACGTGATGACGACGGATGCCTGGCGCGCCACCGGCTCGGTCGTGGTGACCTCCCTCGACGGGTCCGGCGGAGACCACCGCCCTGTCATCGTGCAACTGGAGCCGTTGGGCTGACGAGGTCGACGGTCGGTGCGAGACTGGGAAGATGACCACCGACGAGCGCGACACCATCGCCCAGGAGACCACCGAGACCCCGGCGGCAGCGACCACGAACCGCAAGCAGCCCTTCCCCGCGGGCTTCCTCGAGTCGATCTCGACCGGATGGGCCGAGCGGCCCGCCTCCCTGCCGCCGCAGCGAGCCGAAGCCCCCTACGCCGCCGCACGTCGAGCCGCCGTCTCGGCCGCGTTCCCGGGGTCGCGCCTGGTCATCCCCGCCGGCTCCTTCAAGCAGCGCTCGAACGACACCGACTACCCGTTCCGTGCCCACTCCGCCTTCTCGCACCTGACCGGCTGGGGCGCCGACGCCGTGCCCGACTCCGTCCTGGTCTTCGAACCCGTCGAGGGCGGTCACGACGTGACCCTGTACCTGCGCGAGCGCGCCGATCGCACGACGACCGAGTTCTACGCCGACGCATCCATCGGCGAGTTCTGGATCGGTCCGCGCCCCTCCCTCGAAGCGGTCGCCGCCGACCTCGGACTCGCGACGGCCCACGTCGATGCGTTCACGAGCACCGACGACGACCTCACCCTCGAGGCCGATGACGAGCTCACGCGCTTCGTTTCCGAGCTGCGCCTGGTGAAGGACCCGTACGAGATCGCCCAGCTCCGCCTCGCCGTCGAGGCCACCGGTCGCGGCTTCGACGACATCGTCGCCGAACTCCCCCGCATCATCGACACCCCTCGCGGCGAGCGTGCCATCGAGGGCGTGTTCCACCTGCGCGCCCGCACGGACGGCAACGGCGAGGGGTACGACACGATCGCGGCATCCGGTCCTCATGCCTGCTACCTGCACTGGACGCGCAACGACGGCGCCGTGGTCCCCGGCGATCTGGTCCTCATCGACGCCGGCGTCGAGGTCGACAGCCTCTACACCGCCGACATCACGCGGACCCTCCCCGTGTCGGGCACGTTCTCGCCCGTGCAGCGCCGCATCCACGAGACCGTGCGGGAAGCAGCGGACGCGGCGTTCGCGGCAGCCCGCCCGGGCGTGAAGTTCCGCGCGATCCACGAGGCCGCGATGGAGGTCATCGCCGCGCGGACCGCCGAGTGGGGCTTGCTCCCGGTCACCGCAGAAGAGGCGCTCGACGCCGACCGCGGCGGCCAGCACCGCCGCTACATGGTCCACGGGACGAGCCACCACCTCGGGATCGACGTGCACGACTGCGCAGAAGCGCGACGGGAGATGTATTACGACGGCGTGCTCGAGGCGGGCATGGTCTTCACGATCGAGCCGGGCCTGTACTTCCAGATCGACGACCTCACCGTGCCCGAGGAGTACCGCGGGATCGGCGTGCGCATCGAAGACGACATCCTCATGACCGAGAACGGGCCGGTGAACCTCTCCGCCCACATCCCGCGCACCGCCGACGACATCGAGGCCTGGATCGCCCGCGCCCGCGCCTGAATCGATGACCGCGTCCGCCTACACACCGCCGCCCGCTTTCACGACGCGACCCCAGCTGACGGGGACGTTCGGCATGGCCGCGTCGACCCACGCGACGGCGACCGCGGTCGCTCAAGCCGTGCTCGAGCGCGGCGGCAACGCGTTCGACGCCGCCTGCGCGGGCGGGTTCGTGCTGCACATCGTCGAGCCGCACCTCAACGGTCCCGGCGGCGATCTCGTCGGACTCTTCCAACCGGCGGATGCCGCGGCCCCCACGGTCCTCATGGGCCAGGGCGCGGCGCCCGCCGGCGCGACGATCAGCCATTTCCGAGGTGAGGGACTCGATCTCGTCCCCGGCGCCGGCGGCCTCGCGGCGGCGATCCCCGCCGCCGTGGACGCGTGGCTCCTCCTCCTCCGCGACCACGGCACGTGGTCGGTGGCCGACGTCGTGGCGTACGCGATCGACTACGCCGACAACGGGCATCCGCTGCTGCCGGCGGCCGCAGCCACCATCGGCCGGGTCGCCGACCTGTTCCGGGACCACTGGACGTCGTCGGCCGAGCTGTGGCTCGTGGACGGCCGCGTCCCGGCGGCAGGCGACCTTCATCGCAACGCCGCGTACGCGGACGTCCTCCGCCGCGTCGCCGCCGCGGCCGGACAGGCGGAGGACCGGACGGTCGGCATCGACGCGGCGCGAGCCGAATGGCGGCGCCTGCTCACCGACGCCTGCGCCTTCCTCGCGCGCCCGCATCGCCACTCCAGCGGCACCGATCATGTCGCCGTCCTGACCCCCGACGACCTCATCGACGCACCGGCGCGCTACGAGACGCCGCTATCGGTGCCGTTCCGCGGTCGGACGGTGTTCAAAGCGGATGCCTGGTCCCAGGGACCCGCCCTGCTCGAGGCGTTGCGCATCCTCGAGCCCCTTCCGGAGGCCGACCTGGACCCCTCGACCCTCACGGGTGCGCATACGGTCATCGAGGTCCTGAAGCTCGTCCTCGCCGACCGCGACGCGTACTTCGGCGAGGGCGCGGACGCCGGCCCCCTCCTCTCGGACGCCGTCATCGCCTCCCGGCGCGCGGAGATCGGCGACCGCGCGTCGTCGCGGTGGCGGCCCGCCACACTCCCCGGAGCGGGACCGTGGGAGCCACCGCTCCGGCAGGAAGGTGCGTCCGCCGCAGGGACGGGCGAGCCGACGGTCGACCGCACCGGCGCCACCCGGGGCGACACATGCCACATCGACGTCGTGGACCGGTGGGGCAACATCGTGTCCGTCACCCCGTCCGGCGGTTGGCTGCAGTCCTCCCCCACGATCCCTTCACTGGGTTTCTGCCTCGGGACGCGACTGCAGATGTGCTGGCTCGACGACGCCTCCCCCGCCGCGCTCCGGCCGGGCGATCGCCCGCGGACGACCCTGTCCCCGACGCTCGTCCACGACGGGACCACCCGCATCGCGATGGGCACACCCGGCGGCGACCAGCAGGACCAGTGGCAGTTGCCGATGCTGCTGCGGATGCTCGTCGGCGCGTACACCGCGCAGCAGGCCATCGAGGCTCCGACGCTGCACACGGCGGCGATGGTCGACTCGTTCTGGCCGCGCACGTGGGACCCGATCGGCCTCGTCGCCGAGGAGCGGTTGGACGACGCCGTCCTGACCGGTCTCGCCGAGCGGGGCCACCGCGTCACGAGGGCGGGCGAATGGTCGCTCGGCCGGCTGTCAGCGGTCGGGATCGACCGGGGCACCGGCATCCTGTGGGGCGCCGCCAACCCCCGGGGTGTGCAGGGCTACGCGGCGGGGCGCTGAAGCCGGGCGCTCAGCCACGGGACGGCCGACCGCGCCGTCGCCGCACCCACCTCGCCTGCGGGGAGCTTCCGCCCCGCGACCTCGAACGAGTGGCCGCCGCCCTCGAACCAGCGGATCTCCGCATCGTGGCACGCGGCGACGGCCGCTTCGAGGTCGACGAGCGGCTGCAGGAACGGATCCTTGGTGCCGGCCAGGAAAAGCTGCGGCGCGGTCACCGCGGGCAGATGGGCCGTGCGCGCGTTCTCGGGTCGGCCGGGCGGGTGCAGCGGATACCCGAGGTACACCAGCGCGTCCGCCCCGATCCGTCCCTCGGCCGCCGCCATCGACGCCATGCGACCGCCGTACGACTTCCCCGCCGCGACGAACGGGACGCCCGGTGCCGCCTCGCGGCAGAACGTTTCGACCGCGGCCCACGTCTCGACGGCGTGGGCGGCGGGGCCCGGCATCCGTCGCCCGGCGTGCCGGTAGGGGAAGTCGAAGCGGACCGTCGTGAAGCCGGCGTCCGCCCACACCCGCGCGGCACTTACCAGGAACGGATGCTCGTGACCCGCGCCCGCGCCGTGAGCGAGAGCGATGACGGCTCTCGGATCGTCCGCCTCGTCCATCCAGGCGTCGAGCTCGACCCCGCCCGAGGGCAGGGCGACGACGATCATCGCGGAGCGTCGGGGGCGGCCTGCCCGGTCGGCTGGCCCGGAGTTCCCTGACCGGGAGCGGTCTGGGGCGGCGTCGCGGGAGGCGCCGGCGCAGGATCGACACGCTCGCCGTACTGCGGCGGCGCGGCCGGGTCGACGCGTTCGCCCGCGGCGGGGGACGGCGCCGGATCGACGCGTTCCCCGGACTGCGGAGCGGCAGCGCCGGGCTCGATCCGTTCGCCGTACCGCGGCGGGTCGGTCAGATCCACGGGCGGCGCGGGACGCGGTGCCGACGTCCGCGACCCGCCGAGCAGCTCGGTGGCCCGACCGAAGCTCCGCGACAGCACGGTGACGTCGTAGTGGTCGGCGATCACCTGCGTGACCGAGGTGAAGTCGCGTCGCCGACGGAGGATCGAGTAGCTGATGATGCTCAGGAGCATGCCGATCGCGATGCCGACGAGCATGACGCCGACGAAGAGCTGCAGGACGGCTCCCGGGCTCCCGAGCACGAAGATGGCGGCGAACAGCAGGCCGAGCAGGACGCCGTTGATCGCACCGGAGCGGGCGGCCGTCGCGTACCCCAGACGCCCCGTGACGCGCTCGACCGATCGCAGTCCGCGCCCGACGATGGCGATGTCCGGGGCGGGCACGTCCGAGGCGATCAACGTCGACACGGCTTTCTGCGCCGCTTCGTACGACGTGTACTCCGCGACCGTCGCACCGTGCTCTTTCGGGGCCCCGCCCATCATGCTCATGGTGTCAGTCTCCCACGAGCCCCTTTGCGTCGGCGCAGGAACCGTGAGGTATCCGCCGACTACGCTGGTCGGGTGAGTACGCAGCGGGTCTTCGTCGCGCGCCTGACCGGGTGCGCCGTCTTCGACCCGTCGGGCGACCGGCTCGGACGGGTCCGCGACGTGGTTGTCATCTACCGGAAGGACGACCCTCCGCGGGTCGTCGGCCTCGTGGTCGAGATCCCCGGCAGGAGGAACGTCTTCCTCTCCATCGGCCGCGTGACCTCGATCGCCAGCGGTCAGGTCATCACGACGGGCCTCATCAACGTGCGCCGCTTCGAGCAGCGAGGCGGTGAGGTGCGCGTCATGACCGAGCTCATCGGCCGCAGCGTCCACCTCACGGACGGGTCGGGCTCCGCCGTCATCGAGGACGTGGCGATCGAACGCGACCGCCTCGGCGAATGGCACGTCGGTCAGTTGTTCCTCCGGCGCCCCAAGACGAGCGCCTCGCCCTTCGCCAAGGGGCCGACGACCTTCGCGCAGTGGAACGACGTCCGCGACGAGCAGGTGGCCGGCCAGACGCAGTCCGCCGAGCTGCTGGTGGCCTCGTACTCCGAGCTGAAGCCTGCCGACCTCGCCAACACCCTTCTCGATCTCCCCGAGGACCGCCTCCTCGAGGTCGCCGAGGAGCTCCCCGACGATCGACTCGCCGACGCGCTCGAAGAAATGCCCGAGGACGATCAGGTCCACATCCTCGAGGCCCTCGGCGACGAGCGCGCCGCCGACGTCCTCGACGCGATGGAGCCCGATGACGCGGCCGACGTGCTGGGGCAGCTCTCCGACGCCCGCGCCGGCCAGCTTCTCGACCTGATGGAGCCCGAGGAGGCGGAGGACGTCCGGGCCCTCCTCGAGCACGGGCCCGACACGGCCGGCGGTCTCATGACGAGCGAGCCAATCGTGCTGTCCGCCGACGCGACCGTCGCCGAAGCCCTCGCCCTCATCCGTCGTCACGAACTGCACCCCGCGCTGGCCGCGGCGGTGTTCGTCACGCTGCCCCCGTACGAGACCCCGACGGGGCGTCTCCTCGGCGTCGTGCATTTCCAGCGGATGCTGCGCTACCCGCCGCACGAGCGACTCGGCGCCATCATCGACGACAGCGTGGAGCCGGTCACCGTCTCGGCCAGCGCCGCCGAGGTGGCTCGTCTGCTCGCGAGCTACAACCTCGTCTCGCTCCCCGTCGTCGACTCGGCTCGGCACCTCGTCGGCACCGTCACCGTCGACGACGTCATCGACTACCTCCTGCCCGATGACTGGCGTTCGCAGGATGCCCCGCGGCAGACCCCGGGGGTGCGGCGATGATGGCGCGCGCACCGAAGTCGGGGTTCGAAGCACCGCGCGGTCGCCGGGCGAGCGTCCTCAGCCGCACGCCGCAGCCGTCGCGTGATCGGTTCGGACGCTTCACCGAGTGGATCGCTCGGGCGATGGGCACCCCCGTCTTCCTGCTGATCCTGTCCCTCTTCTGCGTCGCGTGGATCACCTGGAACACGATCGGCCCCGAGTCGCTCCGCTTCGACGACGCGGCGCTCGGCTACACCGCCCTCACCCTCGTGCTCTCGCTGCAGGCCTCGTACGCGGCTCCGCTCATCCTCCTCGCGCAGAACCGCCAGGACGACCGCGACCGGGTGCAGATCGAGCAGGACCGTCAGCGGGCCGAGCGGAATCTCGCCGACACCGAGTACCTCGCCCGTGAGGTCGTGGCCTTGCGGATGGCGCTCACCGACATGCAGAGCGAGGTGGTGAGCCGCGACGTCCTCCGCCAGGAGCTGAGGTCGCTGCTGGATCGTCTCGACGAGCGCGACCACGATCGCCCCGGCGACGAGCACTCGACGTCGTGAGTACGCACGCGACCGCCGAGCAGGTCCGCGCCGCGGTGTCGGCCGTCATCGACCCCGAACTGCGCCGCCCGCTCGGCGAACTCGACATGGTGCGCGATGTGGCCGTCGACGGCGACATCACCCGTGTGGGCATCGCCCTGACGATCGTCGGCTGCCCCGCGGCGGACCGCATCGAACGCGACGTGCGGGATGCCGCGGCATCCGTCCCGGGCATCGCCGACGTCGCGGTCGACGTCGGCGTCATGACCGCGGCGGAGCGCTCCGCCCTCGTGGAACGGATCCGCGGCACCAAGCGCATGCCCTTCACCGCGGACTCGCTGACCCGGGTGATCGCCGTCACGAGCGGCAAGGGCGGTGTGGGCAAGTCCACCGTCACCGCGAATCTCGCGGCCGCCTTGGCCTCCCGCGGACTCGCCGTGGGGCTCATCGACGCGGACGTCCACGGGTTCTCGATCCCCGGGCTCCTGGGCCTCGTCGACGAGGATGGCCGGCCCCCGCAGCCGACCCGTCTGAACGACCTCATGCTGCCTCCCGTGGCACATGGCGTGAAGACGATCTCGATCGGCATGTTCCTGCCCCCGGATGCGTCCCCCGCTGTCGCCTGGCGCGGTCCCATGCTCCATCGCACGGTGCAGCAGTTCCTCACTGATGTGCACTTCGGCGACCTCGACGTGCTCCTGATCGACATGCCGCCGGGAACGGGGGACGTCGCCATCTCGGTGGGCCAGCTGCTCCCCCACGCGGAGGTCCTCGTCGTGACCACTCCGCAGGCGGCGGCGGCCGATGTCGCTGTGCGCAGCGGTGTCGTCGCCCGTCAGACGGGCCAGTCGGTCATCGGGGTCATCGAGAACATGACGGCGTTCATGCTTCCCGACGGCAGCGTCCTCGACCTGTTCGGTCAGGGCGGCGGCGAGGCCGTCGCGGCCGCCCTCTCAGTCGGCGGACTCACGGTGCCGCTCCTCGGGTCCGTCCCGCTGAGCGCCGCGCTCCGGCGGGGTGGCGACGTGGGCGTCCCCGTCGTGATCGGCGAGCCCGAGGACACCGCGGCGCGGGCGATCTCCGCGATCGCCGATGCGATCGCCACGACGCGGCGCTCGCTGGCCGGGCGGTCGCTGCCCGTCTCGCGCTCCTGATCCGACGACAGACGGCGGATGCCGCCCGTCAGGTCGCCTCGGAGTCGAACGGCACCGTACGCAGGTCCGCCGGGGTCTCGTCCGCGCTCGCCTCGACGGCGGGCGGCTCGGCCAGCGCGACCGCCGCTGCCGGAGTCGTCGCGACGGGCTTCACCGGGGCGTCGTCGATCAGCGCCTCGCGGATGATGCGCCGCGGGTCGTACTGTCGCGGGTCGAGCTTGCGCCACTCGATCTCGTCGAAGTCATCGCCCATCTCCTCTTTGACCCGGGTGCGTGCGCCATCGAGCCACTGACGAACCCGGCGAGTGAGTCTCGCGAGGGACGCGGCGTAACCGGGCAGGCGCTCGGGGCCGAGCAGGAGGGCGGCGATGAGTCCGATGAGGAGGATCTTCTCCAGATCGAGCCCGAATGACATGGTTCCCAGGTTACCCGTGCGCCTGGGGGTTGCGGGGTGCCGACCCGCCTAGGCTGACGCGTGGAGGTTCACGACATGGGAGATCACGAAGCGGTACGCCGATTCGCCGCCGAGGCGACGGTCGAGCCCGAGGCCATCGCCCGCGCCCGCGCTCACGCCCTCGAGATCGGCGCGAACCCGATCAGCCCCGAGGTCGGCGCCCAGTGCGCCGTCATCGCGGCGGCCGGCCGCGCGCTCAACATCGTCGAGATCGGCACGGGCGGCGGGGTCTCCGGCCTCTGGCTCATGCACGGGTCGCCGCGCGCGACACTGACGACGATCGACAAGGAACCCGAGCACCTCGCCGTGGCCCGGAAGGCGTTCACGGATTCCCGCATCCCGCCGGCTCGGGTGCGGTTCATCACCGGCCGCGCCGCGGACGTCCTGCCGCGGATGAACGAGGCGTCCTACGACATCGTCCTCGTCGATGCCGACCCCGAGGGGGTCATCGAGTACGTCGAGCACGGGCTGCGTCTGGCTCGCGCCGGCGGCACGGTGCTCGTGCCTCGGGTGCTCGCCGGCGGCGCCGTCGCCGATCCCGTCAAGCGCGGCCCCCTCGAGAGCGCCTACCGGTCGTTGATCCAGGAGACGCAGGACTCCCCCGCCGTCCTCGGCGCGCTGTCCATCGTCGGGGAGGGCCTGCTCCAGTTGACGACGGTCGCCGACCAGAGCTGATCGCTCTGCCGCGGCATCCGAGAACGCCGAAAGGCCGGCCCCGAGGGGCCGGCCTTTCGTATCGATCCGGGGTCAGGCGGCGCCGACGACCCCACTGAGAACGCTGTGGAGTTCCTTCGCCTCGTCATCGTTCACCGAGACGACAAGTCGACCGCCCCCCTCGAGCGGGACACGCACGATGATGAGACGGCCCTCCTTGACGGCCTCCATAGGTCCGTCTCCGGTGCGCGGCTTCATGGCTGCCATTGTGGGGCTCCTTTTCGTCTTCGGCCTACCCCATTAGTCTACCCAATGGGGTGATCGCCGATGGCGCGCGCGAGTCTCAGCGCACGCATATCGTCATGGAATCCGGAAGAACGTGTCCCCCAGCGCGAGCATCTCGTGGATCCAGACCCACTGTCCGGCCACGCAGAGGACCAGGATGCCGATCCGCCACCACCGCGAGCTCGGGACCGCAACGCCCGCCGCAACGGGGGTGAGCGGGAGGAGGAGTCGGAAGATGCTCGACTGCGGGAAGAACACCGCCAGGAGGTAGACGAGGTAGCTCACGCCCCACAGCCGGATCTCCGGCCCGAGCCGGCGGACCTGCGGTGACCGGGCGAGAAGGACACCGGCGCCCACGATCAGCACGACGAGGAGGACCGGTCCGAGCGCCGTCGGCAACCCCCACAGGCCGAACCAGATGGCCGCCGCCTGGAAGAAGGCGATGAACGGCATGAACTGCTCCTCGGACCCGACCCAGCTCCGCCGCCAGGCGAGCTCGGTCTCGAGGTACGCCGACGGGTCGCCCGTCGCGATCCCTGCGATGACCTGCCAGGCGAAGCCGACGATCACGGCGAGGGCGCCGAGGGCGACGATGTGGACGATGTGCGACACCGGGAGCGGATCGTCGCGTCGTCGGAACCAGCGGAAGATTCCGTAGAGCCCGAGCAGCAGGGCGAACGCGAGGACGCCCGGTCGCGTGAAGCCCATGAGGACGACGAGCAGGTACAGCCACCCGAACCGCCTCTGCACGAGCGCCCACAGCGCGAGGAAGAGCCAGAGCAGTCCGAGCGATTCCGCGTACCCCATCTGGAAAAGCGCCGCCAGCGGACCGTTGGCGAAGAACACGACGGCCCACAGCGCCGCCGTCTCGCCGATCCGGCCGCGAAGCAGCAGGAAGAGCGCGACGGATGCCGCGTACCCCGCGACGAGCGCCAGCACGATCGCACCGGCGGGGTAGCCGCCCAGTACCGTCCCGAGCGCACGAGCCAGCCAGGGGTACAGCGGCAGGAACGCCCACGCGTTCTCGGTGACCTGACCGGCATCCGTCACCGGAAGGGTCGACGGGTAGCCCTGGTCGGCGATGACCCAGTACCACTGGGAGTCCCAGCCCATCTCGAGGGAGGAGATGGAGGCGTCCGCCCCGAACCGCGAGGTCGGGCCCGACAGCTCCGCGGCGATCCAGAAGAACAGCGTAGTGAGGAGGCGGGCCGAGACGTAGACGGCGGCGACGGTGCCGGCGACGGAGGCTGCGGTCCTCAGTCGCCGCTCAGCCATGCCCGCAGGCCCCGCTCGACGTCCTCGATCTGCGAGAGCGGCACCCGCTCCTCGTCGTGGTGGGCGAGGGACGGGTCGCCCGGGCCGTAGTTGACGGCGGGCACACCCATCGCGGAGAACCGGGCGACATCCGTCCAGCCGTACTTGGGCTTGGGCACTGCCCCGACCGCGGCCACGAACTCCTGGGCGAGCGGCGCATCTAGCCCCGGGCGGGCGCCCTCGGAGAGGTCGACGATCTCGACCTCGAAGCCGGCGAACACGTCCCGCACGTGCGCCGCGGCGGCCGCGGCATCCTTGTTCGGGGCGAAGCGGTAGTTGACATCGATCTCGCAGGCGTCGGGGATGACGTTGCCCGCGATGCCCCCGCGGACGGCGACCGCGTTGAGCCCCTCGCGGTAGAGCAGCCCGTCGACCTCGATCTCGCGGGACCGGTACTCCGCCAGCCGAGCGAGGACGGGCGCGGCCTTGTGGATCGCGTTCTCGCCGATCCAGGCGCGGGCGCTGTGCGCGCGCACGCCCGTCGTGCGGATGACCGCGCGGAGCGTGCCGTTGCACCCCCCCTCCACCTGACCGTTCGAGGGCTCTCCGAGAATCGCGAAGTCCGCCTCGAAGAGATCGGGACGGGATGCCGCGAGTCGGGTCAGCCCGTTGAGGTCGGCAGCGACCTCCTCGTGGTCGTACCACATCCAGGTGATGTCGACCCGGGGGTCCGTGAGCTCGGCGGCGAGCTTCAGCTGCACCGCGACGCCCGCCTTCATGTCGACCGTGCCGCGGCCCCACAGGTACAGCTCGCCGTCGATGTCGACGTTCCGCGTCGGTACGTTGTCGTTGATGGGGACCGTGTCGATGTGCCCGGCGATCGCGACGCGCTGCGCGCGTCCGAGGGACGTGCGGGCCACGATCGTGTCGCCGTCGCGGTGGACGTCGAGGTGCGGCAACGCGGACACCGCCTCGAAGATCGCGTCGGCGAGGACGGTCTCGTCGTCGGAGACGCTGGGGATGTCGCAGATGGTGCGCGTCAGGTCGACGGCGCTGGAGCGGAGGTCGAGCCGGGGCATGACGTCGAGTCTAACGACGGCCCGATAGCCTGGAACCATGAGTGACGCGCGGTGGGTGTGGGGTATCGGTCTGGCCACGACGAGTGAGAACGGCACGGTGCTCGACGCCTGGTTCCCGGCTCCCGCCACAGGCCGCGCCCCTGCCGACGTCGACACGAGCGAGCTCGCCGCCTTCGCCGGACCCGACCCGCGCCGTGCCGTCACGGTCGACGTGATCGTCGTGGAGATCGACCTCGACGCCCCGCCGGCGAGCACCCCCGATGCGTACCTGCGTCTTCAGGCCCTCTCGCACCTCCTCGTGGCCCCGAACGAGCTGGACCTCACCGGGATCTTCGGCCACCTGCCGAACGTCGCGTGGACGAGCGCCGGCCCCGTGCATCCCGACGACCTCACCCGCCTCCGCGCCGGACTGCAACGGGCGGGCATCCAGGTGAACGGCCTGGACAAGTTCCCCCGCCTGACCGACTACGTCGTGCCCGCCGGCGTCCGGATCGCGGACGCCTCGCGCGTGCGCCTGGGCGCACATCTCGCGCCCGGTACGACGGTGATGCACGAAGGTTTCGTCAACTTCAACGCCGGTACGCTCGGCGCGTCGATGGTGGAGGGCCGCATCTCGCAGGGCGTCGTCGTCGGCGACGGCAGCGACGTCGGCGGAGGCGCCTCGATCATGGGCACCCTCTCGGGTGGCGGTGAACACCGGGTCTCCATCGGCCGGCGCACACTCCTCGGCGCGAACGCGGGCATCGGCATCTCGCTCGGTGACGACTGCATCGTCGAAGCGGGCCTGTACGTGACCGCTGGGACCAAGGTCTCCCTGGCAGGCGAGCCGCCGCGCCACGACGGCACGCGCCCGACGGTCAAGGCCGCCGAGCTCTCCGGGCAGAACGGCATCCTCTTCCGGCGCAATTCGCTCACCGGGACGGTCGAGGCGGTTCGGCGCGAGGGCGTCGGCGTGACGCTGAACGCCGACCTCCACGCCTGAGGTTCAGCCCTTCAGGACCGCCGCGCGCGCCTCTCGGTGTTCGTCCTCGCTGATGACGCCGCGGGCGCGGAGGTCGTCGAGCTCCGCGAGGCGCTTCTCGATCGACGGCGCGACCTGCGCTGCCGGTGTCGAGGGAGCGAGCAGGTCGCTGCGGAGGACCTTGGCGGCGATCGCCGCATCCACCGTGAACGGATCGATGCCGGCATCCCGGAGGATCCGACGCTTCCGCGCCGCGACCACGACGGAGAACACCGCTCCGGCGATCACCAGGACGACGGCCAGTCCGAAGAACGCAGAGAACGCGTCTCCGGCACCGCCCATGTCGGGCCCCGGCATCCCCGGGCCGACGAAACCGCTGTCCCCGTCATCCGGGATCGGCATCACCGGTGCCGACAGAAAGTGCGCGACAACTCCCCCGTGGACCATCATGGGCACACTTTAGCGGGCGATGACCGCGTCAGTGGGAGGTCGGGTAATCCCGTTCGGTGGCACCCGTGTAGAGCTGCTGCGGACGGCCGATCTTCGTCTGCGGATCGTTCTGCATCTCGCGCCAGTGAGCGAGCCAGCCGGGCAGGCGACCGATTGCGAACAACGGCGTGAACATGCGCGTGGGGAAGCCCATCGCCTTGTAGATGACGCCCGTGTAGAAGTCCACATTCGGGTACAGGCGACGCTCCTTGAAGTAGTCGTCGCTGAGCGCGATCTCCTCGAGCTCGTTGGCGAGCGCCAGAAGCGGGTCGACGACGCCGAGCTCGCGCAGGACTTCGTCAGCCGACTCCTTGACGAGCTTCGCGCGCGGGTCGTAGTTCTTGTAGACGCGGTGCCCGAAGCCCATGAGCTTCACGCCGTCTTCCTTGTTCTTGACCCGCTCGACGAAGCGCTGCACGCTCTCGCCGGAGTCGCGGATGCGGCCCAGCATGTCGAGGACGGCTTCGTTCGCGCCGCCGTGAAGCGGCCCGTACAGGGCGTTGATGCCGGCGGAGATCGAGGAGAACTGGTTCGCCCCGGTCGAACCGACGAGGCGGACCGTCGAGGTCGACGCGTTCTGCTCGTGGTCGGCGTGGAGGATCAGCAGGCGCTCGAGCGCCCGCGACATGACGGGGTTGATCTCGTACGGCTCGGCGTTGTTGCCGAAGTTCAGCTTGAGGAAGTTGTCGACGAAGCTCAGCGAGTTGTCGGGGTACAGGAAGGCGTGCCCGATGCTCTTCTTGTGCGCGTACGCGGCGATGACCGGCAGCTTCGCGAGCATGCGGATCGTGTTGAGCTCGACGTGCTCGGGGTTGTGCGGGTCGCTCTGCCCCTCGTAGTAGGTCGAGAGGGCCGCCGTGGCCGCAGACAGCACCGACATGGGGTGCGCGGTGTGCGGCAGCGCCGAGAAGAAGTGCTTGAGGTCTTCGTGCAGCAGCGTGTGGCGACGGATCTTCTCGTCCCACCCGGCGAGTTCGTCCTCCGTCGGCAGTTCGCCGTACAGAAGGAGCCAGGCCACCTCGAGATACGTGCTGTGCTGCGCGAGCTGCTCGATCGGGTACCCGCGGTAGCGCAGGATGCCCTGGTCGCCGTCGATGTACGTGATCGACGACTTCGTCGACGCGGTGTTCACGAACCCGTAGTCGAGGGACGTGTGCCCGGTCTGCTTCGTGAAGGTGGAGAAGTCGACGCTCGGCACCCCTTCACTTCCCGAGATGAGCGGGAGTTCTGCCTTCGTGTCACCGATGGTCACGGTGGCGATCTGAGGGGTGTCCGCGTTGGTCACGAAGCCTCCTTGCGGTCGTCGGAGCGGTCTTTACAGCCTACTGGGCAGTGAGCACATGTGCTGTCGCGCTCAATGGATAGCGGAATTCGTAGGAGGAAGCCTACGAAGGGTCAGGCCTCGACGGATGCCGCGAGCCTCCGCGCGGCTTCGGCGATGCGCTCGTCGGTCGCCGTGAGCGAGAACCGCACATGCTGGGGGAAATGGGATCCGTAGAAGTGTCCGGGCCCGGCGAGGATGCCGAGGTCGGCGAGGCGCGCGAGGGACTCCCACGCGTCCTCCCCCGCCGTCGCCCAGAGGTAGAGGCCGCCCTCGCTGCGGTCGATCCGGAAACCGGCGGCTTCGACGGCCGGCTTCAGGATGTCGCGGCGGGCACGGTAGAGCTCGCGCTGGTGCTCCACGTGCGCATCGTCCTCGAGCGCGGCGATCATGGCGGCCTGCACGGGCCCGGGCACCATCAGCCCGAGGTGCTTGCGGGCGGTCACGAGGCGCTCGATCAGGTCCGCTTCGCCGGCGACGAACGCCGCGCGGTAGCCCGCGAGGTTCGACTGCTTGCTGAGCGAGTAGACCGACAGGAGGCCGGTGAGGTCGCCGCTCGCGACCCGGGGATCGAGGATGCTGGGCACCGGGGCATCCGCCCACGGCCCTTCCCAGCCCAGCTCGGCGTAGCACTCGTCCGAGGCCAGGACGGCACCCAGCTCGCGAGCGCGCTCCACGGCGTGTCGGAGCTCGGCGACGTCGAGGACCCGACCGTCGGGGTTGCCGGGCGTGTTCAGCCACACGAGCCGCGTGGTCGTGGGCCACTCGTCGGGATCATCCGACGCGAAGGCCTGCGCATCCACGAGACGTGCTCCCACCTCGTAGGACGGGTAGGCCGCGCGCGGGTGAACGACCGTGTCGCCGGTGCCGAGGCCGAGAAGGAGCGGCAGGAGGGCGACGAGCTCCTTCGAGCCCACGGTCGGGATGACCTGGGAGGGCGTGAGGCCCTGCACCCCGCGCCGGCGGCCGTACCAGGCCGCGATCGCCTCGCGCAGCGCCGGAGTGCCGACGGTCTGCGGGTAGGCGTGAGCGTCCGTGGCACGTCGGAGCGCCTCGGCGACGACACCGGGCGTCGGATCGACGGGGGAACCGATCGAGAGATCGACCATCCCGCCGGGATGCTGCCGTGCTCGCGCCGCGTAGGGGGCGACGGCGTCCCAGGGGTAGTCCGCGAGGTCGTGGACGCTCATGTCGGCTCAGCGAGTCTCAGTGGGCCTGCGGAGGAAGACCCGCGATGACGGGGTGATCCTTGGCGATGACGCCGACCTTCGCGGCGCCGCCCGGCGAACCGAGATCCTCGAAGAACTCCACGTTGGCCGTGTAGTAGTCCTGCCACTCGGCGGGGAGGTCGTCTTCGTAGTAGATGGCCTCGACGGGGCACACCGGCTCGCAGGCGCCGCAGTCGACGCACTCATCGGGGTGGATGTAGAGAGAGCGTTCGCCTTCGTAGATGCAGTCGACGGGACATTCGTCGATGCAGGCTCGGTCCTTGACATCCACGCACGGGAGGGCGATCACATACGTCACAGGACGAGTCTAGTTCGTGGATCGGACGCGGGATGCCGTCGGCCACGCGACGACGAGTGCGACGGCCAGCGGGACGACGAACGTCCAGATGAGCCCGGGCGTGACGACGGTCCCCTCCGGGGGCGCCGGCACCACGACGGACCCGCCGGGACCCTCGTTGGCGAACAGGAGCGTGGCCACGAGGGCGCCGAGCCCGCAGGCGAGCGCGGAGGCGCGCTCCCCCGTCAGCGTCCGCACCGCGATCAGCAGGGCGACGAAGCCGACCGAAGCGACGATCAGACCGACGGGCACGACACCCCAGGTCGCCGCCTGGCCGATCGTGCCGGCGACGCCATAGACGACGCCGATGACGGCGGCCAGCACCCAGGTGGCGATGCGGGCGAAGAGGGCATTCACCTGCACAGTCTAGGCGGGCACTCCTCGACCGATCAGGTCGCCCAGCCCCACAGACGCAGGAGTGCCGCGACCGCGGCGGCTGCCGCGACCACGACGAGGAACGGCGCTCTGACGACGAGGAGACCCGCCGCGACGAGGAGACCGGGAACGCGTGCGTCGAGCACGATCGCCTGGCCCACGCCGAGCGTCTGCACGACGACCAGCGCCGAGAGGAGCGCGACGGTGAGGAGGTCGATCGTCCGAGAGGGGCGAGGCGCCTCGAACCATGCCGGTGGCACGAGGTAGCCGGCCGTCTTGAGCGCCACGCACACGATGGCCGCGAGCAGGATCGTGTGCCACAGCGTCATGCGGGGTCCCCTTTCGACGTCGTCGGCCGGGAGCCCAGCCAGTTCGTCCAGCCCACGACGATCGCCACCAGCGCCGCGACGAGGACGGGGAGACCCGGCATGAGCGCCGGCGTGAGGACGGCCGCGACGACCGCGGCGGCGGCACCCACCGCGATCGCCTGACGGTTCCGCAGCCGCGGCCACAGCAGCGCGAGGAACGCGGCGGCGGCAGCGGCATCCAATCCGTAGGCCTTCACATCGCCGAGAACGTCGCCGAGCAGCGCGCCCGCCAGCGTCGTCAGGTTCCAGCCGACGTAGATGCCGACGCCTGTCACCCAGAAGCCGATGCGGCGAGCCGCGGCATCCGTCTGCGCGAGTGCGACGGCCGTCGACTCATCGATCGTGAAATGGGATGCCGCGGCCCGCCGCCAGAAGCCGTCGCCGACGACAGACGACATCCGCAGACCGTAGGCCACGTTGCGGATGCCGAGGAGCCCCGCCGAGGCGATGGCGGCACCCGGCAGGCCTCCGCCCCCGATGACACCGACGAACGCGAACTGCGATCCGCCGGTGAACATCAGGAGGCTGAGGACGCAGGTCTGCCAGACGTCCAGACCCGAGGTCACCGAGAGCGCGCCGAACGAGATGCCGTAGGCACTCGTCGCGAGCACGACACCGAGGGAGTCGCGCCAGGCCCGACGAATCGGCGGCTGCTCCCCCGTCACCGTCAGGAGCCGGCGTCCTGGCGCTTCAGCCGCGATGCCGCGCGGCCGCGCTCGGTCGCGTCGAGCACGACCTTGCGGATGCGCACCTTCTCGGGCGTGACCTCGACGCATTCGTCGTCGCGGGCGAACTCGAGGCTCTCTTCCAGCGTCAGCACTCGCGGCGGCGTCATGGACTCGAAGGAGTCGGAGGTCGACGAACGCATGTTCGTGAGCTTCTTCTCCTTCGTGATGTTGACGTCCATGTCGTCGGCGCGCGAGTTCTCGCCGATGACCATGCCCTCGTAGACCTCTTCGGTCGGCTGCACGAAGAAGCTCATGCGCTCCTGCAGGGCGATCATCGCGAACGGAGTCACGACACCCGAGCGGTCTGCGACGATCGAGCCGTTCTGACGCGTCGAGATCGCGCCGGCCCACTCGTCGTAGCCGTGCGAGATCGCGTTCGCGATGCCCGTGCCGCGCGTGATCGTGAGGAACTCGCTGCGGAAGCCGATGAGACCGCGCGAGGGGACGATGAACTCCATGCGCACCCAGCCGGTGCCGTGGTTCGTCATCGTCTCCATGCGGCCCTTGCGGCTCGCCATCAGCTGCGTGATCGCGCCGAGGTGCTCCTCGGGGGCGTCGATCGTGAGGTGCTCGAAGGGCTCGGTGAGCTTGCCCTTCTCGTCGCGGCGCGTGACGACCTGCGGCTTGCCGACCGTGAGCTCGAAGCCCTCGCGGCGCATGTTCTCGACGAGGATCGCCAGCGCGAGCTCGCCGCGGCCCTGGACCTCCCACGCGTCGGGCTGGCCGATGTCGACGACCTTGAGCGACACGTTGCCGATGAGCTCGCGGTCGAGGCGGTCCTTGACCATGCGCGCGGTGAGCTTGTGACCCTTGACCTTGCCCATGAGGGGCGAGGTGTTGGTGCCGATCGTCATCGAGATGGCCGGATCGTCGACCGTGATGGCCGGGAGCGGACGGATGTCCTCGGGGTCGGCGATCGTCTCGCCGATCGTGATGTTCTCGAAGCCCGCGATGGCGACGATGTCGCCGGGGCCGGCGGACTCCGCCGGGTAGCGCTCGAGGGCGCGGGTCTTCAGGAGCTCGGTGATGCGGGCGTTGCTGGTCGAGCCGTCGGCGCGGACCCACGCGACCGTCTGGCCCTTCTTCAGCGTGCCGTTGAAGACGCGCAGGAGTGCGAGACGGCCGAGGAACGGCGACGAGTCGAGGTTCGTGACCCAGGCCTGGAGGGGCGCTTCGTCGTCGTACGACGGAGCCGGGACGTGCTCGAGGATCGCGCCGAAGAGCGGCTCGAGGTCGTCGTTGTCGGGGAGCGAGCCGTTCTCGGGGCGGTTCCGCGAAGCGGCACCGGCGCGACCGGACGCGTAGACGACGGGGACGTCGAGGAGCGCGTCGACATCGAGGTCGGGCACGTCGTCCTGGAGGTCGGAGGCGAGCCCCAGGAGCAGGTCGTGGGCCTCCTCCTCGACCTCGGCGATGCGCGCGTCGGGGCGGTCGGTCTTGTTGACCAGGAGGATGACGGGGAGCTTGGCCTCGAGCGCCTTGCGCAGGACGAAGCGGGTCTGCGGGAGCGGGCCCTCGGAGGCATCCACCAGCAGGACGACACCGTCGACCATCGACAGACCGCGCTCGACCTCGCCACCGAAGTCGGCGTGGCCGGGGGTGTCGATCACGTTGATCGTGACGGGCTCGGACGAGTGGGCGCCGGAGTACGTGATCGTCGTGTTCTTCGCGAGGATCGTGATGCCCTTTTCGCGCTCGAGGTCGTTCGAGTCCATGGCACGTTCTTCCATGTGCTCGTGAGAGCCGAACGAACCGGTCTGGCGGAGCATGGCATCGACGAGCGTCGTCTTGCCGTGGTCGACGTGCGCGACGATCGCGACGTTACGGAGGTCAGGACGAAGGGCGTGCGCCATGAAGGGGGTTCCTTGCAGAGAGGGTGATGCCGGGATGCCGGCAGTCCACTTTACCGCAGGTGTCGACACGCCGACGGGGCGAGGACCTTTCGGTCCCCGCCCCGCCGCTGCTGTGCGTCTTGCTGCTTACTCGGCAGCCCAGCCGACGATCGTCCAGTCGATGGTCTCGAACTGGGTGGCACCCCAGTTGACGAGGCCGTCCTTGACCGCGTAGACGTTCGGGAGCGGCGCGATCGGGAACATCGGCATGTAGTTCCAGATCACATCGTTGATCTCCTTGGCGATCTCGATGCGCTTGGCGGGGTCGAGCTCGGAGTTCGACTTGTCGTACAGGTCGCCCAGCTTCTCGTCCGTCGTGCCCGTGAAGTTCGACTCGGAGTCGACCGGGTAGTACAGCGCCTCCGACGACGAGATCGGGAACGGCGTGCCGACCCACGAGAACGACACCATCTCGAAGTTGCCGGGGATGACGTAGTCACTGAAGTACGTCGCGGCGGGGACCGTGTCGAGCGTCACCGGAATGCCGAACGCGTTCAGGTCGGCCTGGACCTGCTCGGAGCGCTGGATGTTCGTCGCCGTGTCGGCGGGAACGGTGACGCTCAGCTTGAGAGGCGTGCCGTCCTTCGTCCAGCTCTTGCCTTCGCTGCCCTCGTAGCCGGCCTCCTTGAGGTACTCCGCCGCCTTCTTGGTGTCGGTCTTGGGAGCCTTGTCCTCGTAGCCGTTCTGGCCGGGCATGAAGATGAAGTCGCCCTGGGTGATGGCGGGAGCATCGACGGGCGTGTTCGCCGAGGCGGCGATCTGCTCGCGGTTCACGATCGCCTCGACGGCCTTGCGGACGTTGACGTCCGCGAGCGGGCCCTTCTTCGCGTTCATCGTGACGTGCGTCCAGGTCGTGCCACCGGAGGTCTCGATCTTGGCGTCGGAGCGCGTCTTGGCCGTCTGGTACAGGTCGGCGTTCGCCGAGATGTACAGCGCATCGAGCTCCGAGTTCGCGAACGAAGCGCCCTGCTGGTCCTGGCTGACCGCGCGGAACAAGACCGTCTCGAGCTTGGGGGCCTCGCCCCACCACTGCGGGTTGCGCTCGAGGGTGACGACCTGACCGGTCGTGTCGATCTTCGAGATCTTGAACGGACCCGAGGACGGGACGGCCTTCGTGCGGTAGCCGTCGTTGTAGGCGGCCGGGTCGCTCGAGATGGACTCGGGCAGCAGTCCGCCCGTGAACATGGCCTGCCAGTCGGCGTAGACCTTCGAGAAGGTGATCTTGACGTCGAACTCGTCCGTACCCTGCTCGACCGACGAGACGTCTTCCCAGCCCGCCGTGGATGCCGGGGTGTAGGCCTTGTTCGTGCCGTTCTGAGCCTTCCAGTAGGCGACGTAGTCCTTGACCGTGATCGGCGAGCCGTCTTCCCACTTCGCCTCGGGGTTCAGCTTGATCTCGACGACCTGCGGGTCGTCGCTCGTGACCTCGGCCGAGGCGGCGTAGTTCTCGTCGACGACGGGCGTGCCGTCTTCCTTGATCTTGAAGGGACCACCGGTGGTCGGCGCCATGATGCTGTTGGTGTCCGACTCGTTGCCGTCGACCTGGCTCGTGTTGAACTGCACGGGCAGCGATCCGACCGCGAGGGTCAGCGTGCCGCCGTCCTTGACCTTGGCCGCGTCAGCGCGAGTCCACGCCGTGGCGGGGAGCTCCGGGGCTGCTGACTCGCTCTGGGTGGGCGCACCGGTGTTTCCGGCAGCACAACCAGAGATCACGAGTGCGGCGACGCCGAGCAGCGCCAAAGACCCGAACGGCTTTGCACCTCGAATCTTCATGTGATTGTTCCTCTCGTTTACCTTTTGGTGACCACCGGCGGAATGGTGCGCCCGCCGGAGGGGGTTCAGGATGCGGTCGACAGCGCGACCTCGTCGACCAGCGTCGAGTCCTCGACGTGGTGGCAGGCGACGCGCGCACGACCGTGGGCGATCAGTTCCGGCTCGGCGGAACGGCACAGCTCCTGGCGCGTCTCGTCGAGGAGCTTGTATAGGGGGCAGCGGGTGCGGAACCGGCATCCGCTGATCTCCTGCGTCGGGCTCGGCAGGTCTCCCTGCAGGAGCACCCGGGCACGACCGCGCTCGATGCGCGGGTCGGGGATGGGAGCCGCCGAGATGAGCGCCTTCGTGTAGGGGTGCTGCGGGTTGTCGAAGACCGTCGACACCGGCCCCTGTTCCACGACGGAGCCGAGGTACATCACGGCCACGTCGTCGGCGATCTGCCGGACGACGGCCAGATCATGAGCGACGAAGAGGTACGACAGCCCCAGCTGCGCCTTGAGGTCCTCGAGCAGGTTGATGACACCCGCTTGGATCGACACGTCGAGCGCCGAGACCGGCTCGTCGAGCACGATGACCGAAGGGTTCGTCGCGAGGGCCCGGGCGATGCCGATGCGCTGGCGCTGTCCGCCCGAGAACTCGTGCGGATAGCGGTCGGCCATGGAGGGATCCAGGCCGACGAGATCGAGCAGCTCGAGAGCGCGCTCGTCGCGGTCCGACTTCTTGGCACCGATCGCCCAGAGGGGCTCGGTGATGACCTCGCTGATGGGCAGGCGCGGGTCGATCGCGCCCATGGGGTCCTGGAAGACGATCTGCACATCGCGACGGAGCGCGTGGCGTTCGCGCGGGCTGAGCGTGCCGACATCCTTGCCGTTGATCTTGATGGATCCGGACTGCGGTGCGGTCATCTCCATGATCTCTAGGATCGTCGTCGTCTTGCCGCAGCCCGACTCCCCGACCAGGCCCATCGTCCGACCCGGCTTCAAGGAGAACGAGACGCCGTCGACGGCGCGGACAGTGCCCACCCGGCGAGGGAAGACCGCGCCCTTCATCAGCGGGAAGTGCCGACGCAGGTCGGTGACCTCGACGACCGGCTCGGCACCGGAATCGACGAGCTCGCCGTCGATGATCGGGTCCGCCACCGTGAAGACCTCACCTCGCGAGATCTCGCCCCGGGCGATCTCCCCACCGCGGATGCAGGCGGCGACGTGATCGGGACCGGATGCCGGATCGTGGGCGATCAGGTCGGGCTCGACCTGACGGCACGCGTCCACGGCGATCGGGCAGCGGGCCGCGAAGGGGCATCCCTTCGGCAAGGCCGCGAGGGACGGCGGGCGCCCCTCGAGAGGAACGAGCCGCTGCGTACCGGCGGTGAGCATGTTCGGCACGGACCGCAGCAGCCCGATGGAGTAGGGCATCTGCGGCTCGTGGAAGACCTGATCGGTGGTGCCGAGCTCGACGAGCTTGCCGGCGTACATGACGCCCACCCGGTCGGCGTGACCCGCGACGACACCGAGGTCGTGAGTGATGAGGACGACGGCGGCGCCGGTGATCTCCTTGGCCTTCTCGAGGACCTCGAGAATCTGCGCCTGGATGGTGACGTCGAGTGCCGTCGTGGGCTCGTCGGCGATGATCACCTTCGGGTCGTTCGCGATCGCCATCGCGATCATCGCGCGCTGGCGCATCCCACCGGAGAACTCGTGCGGGAACGCTTTGGCACGCCGATCGGGATCGGGGATGCCGACGGTCTTGAGCAGCTCGACGGCCCGCGCGGCCGCAGCCTGGGACGACAGCTTCGAGTCGTGGAGGCGGAGCGCCTCGGCGATCTGGTCGCCGACGGTGTAGACGGGAGTCAGTGCCGACAGCGGATCCTGGAAGACCATGGACAGCTGCTTGCCGCGGATGCGGGACAGCTTCTTGTCGTCCATGCCCAGAAGCGACTTGCCTTCGAATTCGATCGCGCCGGTCACCTGCGCGTTGCTGGGCAGGAGACCCATGACGGCGAGCGAGGACACGGACTTGCCCGAGCCGGACTCGCCGACGATGCCGAGGAACTCTCCCGGGTGGACGTCGTACGAGATGCCGCGGACGGCCTGCACGTCGCCCGAACCGCGCTGCGGGAAGGTGACGCTGAGGTCGCGGACCGACAGGAGAGGCGTGCGACGGGACTGCGTCGGAGTGGGGAGGGATTCAGGCACGGTTGGCCCCCGAGGTCGGGTCGATCGCATCGCGCAGGGCGTCGCCGATGAGACTGATGGCGAAAAGAAGGACGACGAGGACGCCGGCCGGGAAGACGAACAGCCACGGGCGGGTCAGCGCAGCCGACGTGCCGTCCGCGAGCAGGGTGCCGAGCGAGACATCCGGCTTCTGCACGCCGAAGCCGAAGTAGCTGAGCGACGTCTCCGACATGATCATCGAGACGATTCCGAGGGTCACGTCGATGATCAGCAGCGACGCGATGTTCGGGAGGATGTGGCGGCTCAGGATCTTCCGGGTGGGGAGCCCCATATAGCGCGCGGCGCGCACGAAGTCGCGGTTGCGCAGGGAGCGCGTCTGATTGCGCACGACCTGCGCCATGATCATCCAGCTGAAGATCGCCAGGAAGAACGTCAGCGCGATCCACGACAGGCTTTTGAACAGCGGGCTGAGCAGGATGAGGATGAAGAACGATGGAACGACGAGCAGCAGGTGGGTGAACCAGCTGATGACCTTGTCGGTCACGCCTCCGACGTAGCCGGCGACGGAGCCGATGACGGCAGCGAGCAACGTCCCGAGGATGCCGGCGACGAGACCGATGATGAGGGACTTCTGCAGGCCCGCCATCGTCTGGGCGAAGATGTCCTGTCCGATGCTGTTGGTGCCGAACCAGTGGCGGAGCGTCGGCCCCATCCCCATGTTGTACACGTCGCGATCGGTGATGGACCACGGCGTGAGGAACGGCCCGATGATCGACAGGACGACGATCAGGCCGAAGGCGATGGCACCGACCCAGAACCGCGGCATCCCGCGCAGCCGCTGCCAGACGAGCCCGTTGCGGGAGAGCGGTCGCCGCTGACGGGTGATCGTCTTCTCCTCGTCGAGGCCCGCTTCGACGGCTTCTTGTTGAGCGATGACCATGTCAGCTCCTCACACGGGGATCGAGGGCGGCGTAGATGATCTCCGAGAACGTCGAGGAGAGCAGCACGAGGATGGCGACGAACAGGGTGCTTCCCGCGGCCGCGTTGACGTCGTTCGTGTTCACGGCCTGAAGCAGGAACTGCCCCATGCCGCGCCAGCTGAAGACGATCTCGAGCATGGCGGACCCGGCGACGAGTGTGCCGAAGTTGTACGCGAAGAAGGTCGACATCGGGATCAGCGCGATGCGCACGCCGTGTCGGAAGAGGGCCGGCCCGCGCTCCAGCCCCTTGGACCGGGCCGTTCGGATGTAGTCGGCGCCGAGGACGTCCAGCATGACGCTGCGCTGGTAACGCGAATAGCTCGCGGCGCTGGTGAGGATGAGCGCCAGCGTCGGCAGAAGGAGGTGGACCGCTCGGTCGAGGGTCAGGTCCCACCAGCTTCCGTTGATGCCGGCGCTGTACTCGCCTGTGAAGGTGATGAGCTGCACGCCGACTGCGTTGTTCAGAGCAGTCGCTCCGATCATCAGCAGGACGCCGATGACGAAGGTCGGCGTCGCGAAGATCAGGAAGGACGAGTAGGTGACGATCTGATCGCTCGCCCGGTACTGCCGGACGGCGCCCCAGACGCCGAGGAGGACGCCGACGATCGCGCCGATGATCGATCCGATGAGCAGGAGCCGAAGGCTCGCACCCGAGCGCGCGATGATCTCCTCGACGACCGGCTGCTTGCCGATCGTGATGCCGAGAGATCCCTGCGTGAACAGGCCGACGAGCCAGTGCCAGAGTCGGACGACCACGGGCATGTCCGGGCTCTGCCCGAGTTGCGCGAGCGAGGCATCGATGGACGCCTGCGGGGGGCGAGGGTTACGTCCGTAGAAGGCGTCGCCGGGCCTGAAGATCGCGCTGGCCAGGACGTAGGCCATACACGTGGCGATCAGGCTCAGGATCGCGTAGTTGACGAACCGGCGGAGGACGTACAGCGTCACCGGGAGATCCCGGTGATTCGGGTCGCTGGCACAGACATGGTGGTGCTCTTTCTCGGGCTTACGCGCTCTTGCGTTGCGTTCGAAGTGCCGGAACCGGGTCCGGCCTCAACGACCCTAACTCGCTCATCAACGCTGACAAGACCGTCTGGAGAACTGTTTGTATGAACGTAACATTGCGTGACCTGCTCGCAAAATGCCTGTGAACGCGCCGCAAAACCGCCAGTACGCTCAGCCCGCAGCGCCGCTGATGATCACGGCGCCCAGTGCCCAGAGCGCCAGTAACAGCAACACGCCGAGGGTGGGGAGATCCCACCTGCGCGAGACCCGTGTGGTGGAACCGGTTTCGGCGGCCGCCAGCCACTGCTCGCGGATCAGCTCGAGGTCACGGAGCGCCGGAGGGATGCGCGCGCGGGGGTTGTCCGCGGCCCGGACGCCCGGGCGGGCCGGGCGACCCGCCACCGGGCCGCCGAACGCATTGACGATCCGCCCGTCATCCAGGGTGAACCTGACCTGGTAACGGACGCCGACGTCGCTCACCCGGGCCCAGGGGATGCGCACGATGCGCAGGAGGTTCTGCACGGTCGCACCGTCGGCGTCGATGGAGACATGGGACGCGAACGTCGCGACGTAGATGAACCAGACCACCAGCAGGAGCCAGGGGGCCAGCAGGAGCATCTCGGCCCAGCCCGCGCGCACGACCGCGTCTCCCAGGAGCAGGAGCGCGGCGATCGACGCCAGGATGAACGCGGCCACACCCGACGGGGCGCGGAACACCCGCGGCGAGGGGGCCGGGGATGATCCCGAGCCCGCCTCGCCGTGTCGAGGGGCGTTGCTCACAGGTTTCCGCCGAGCGGGATCTCCGCACCCGGGATGGCGGCGAGGAGCCGCTTCGTGTAGTCCTCCGCCGGCGACGCGAAGATCTCGTCGACGGTGCCCTGCTCGACGACGCGACCCTGCTCCATGACGCAGACGAGGTCGGCGGCCACACGCACGACGGCAAGGTCGTGCGTGATGAAGAGGTAGGTCAGGTCGAGCTCGGACTGCAGCTCGGCGAGCAGGCGCAGGATCTGGTCCTGAACGAGCACGTCGAGCGCCGAGACGGCCTCGTCGAGGACGACGATCGACGGCTTGAGCGCGAGGGCGCGCGCGATGGCGATGCGCTGACGCTGGCCCCCGGAGAGCTCGTTCGGGTAGCGCCAGGCGACCTCACGCGGGAGCGACACCTGGTCGAGCAGCTCGAACACCCTCTCGCGACGCGACTTCTCGTCGCCCACGCCGTGCACGCGCAGCGGCTCGGCGATGAGAGCGCCGATGCTGCGCAGGGGGTCGAGCGAGCCGTAGGGGTCCTGGAAGACGGGCTGCATACGGCTGCGCAGCCCGAAGACCTCCTTGCGGCTCATGCCCGACGTGTCCGCGCCGTCGACGAGGACGGAGCCGCTCGTCGGCTTCTCGAGCTGCAAGACCATCTTGGCGACGGTCGACTTGCCCGAACCGGACTCCCCCACCAGTGCGAGGGTCTTGCCGCGCGGGATCTGGAAGGACACACCGTCGACCGCACGGAACGGTTCGCTGCGGAACCCGCCTGAACGGATCTTGTACTCCTTGACGAGATCGCGGACCTCGACGACGGGCTTGGCGTCCACGACCTCCTCGAGGTGCTCGACACCGCGACGCTCGGCGACCGCCTGGATGCGCTGCGAGGCGATGCTCGGGGCGGCCGCGACGAGACGCTGCGTGTACGGATGCTGCGGAGCCTCGAGGATCGCTCGGCTCGGACCGGACTCGACGATCTCGCCCTGGTTCATGACGATGATGCGATCGGCACGCTCTGCGGCGAGGCCGAGGTCGTGCGTGATGAACAGGACGGCCGTCCCCTTCTCGCGGGTCAGCGAGGCCAGGTGGTCGAGGATGACGCGCTGCACGGTGACGTCGAGCGCACTCGTCGGCTCGTCCGCGATCAGGAGCTTGGGGTCGGCTGCGAGGCCGATGCCGATGAGCGCCCGCTGACGCATCCCGCCGGAGAACTGGTGCGGGAACTGGTGCATGCGACGCTCGGCATCGGCCAGCCCCGCCTGCTTCAGGACCTCGATCGCGCGGGCGCGGGCCTCCTTGCGGTTGGATGCCAGGCCGTTGGCGCGGACCGCCTCCTCGACCTGGAATCCGATCGACCAGACCGGGTTCAGGTTGGACATCGGGTCCTGCGGGACGTAGCCGATGTCGCGTCCGCGGATGGACTCCATCTCACGGCGGCTGGCGCCGAGGAGGTCCACACCGTCGAGCGTGACGGATCCGCCCGTGACCGCTCCCGTACCCGGGAGCAGGTTGATGACGGCGGCTGCCGTCGTCGACTTGCCCGACCCGGACTCCCCGACGATGGCGACGGTCTCGCCCGGGAAGACATCGAGGTCGACACCGTGCAGGACCTCGCGCGCCTTCTTGCCCGTGCCGAACGACACGGTGAGGTCACGGATCTGCAGAAGGGGCTGCGACACGACGCTCTCCTTGGTGCTGCTGCGCAGACGCGCGCGGCTGGTGGGGTTCTCGATATCGCTCATCGCTGGGCCCTCGACTTCGGGTCGACGGCGTCGCGGAGGAGCTCACCGAGGGTGATGAACGCGAGCACCGAGATCGTGAGCGCGAGAGACGGCCAGAACAGCGCCATCGGCGCCGACCTGATCTGGTTCTGCGCCTGGCTGATGTCGAGGCCCCAGGAGACCGTCGAGCCCCCGAGACCGACGCCCAGGAAGGACAGCGTCGATTCGGCGACGATCGCCGTGCCGAGGCTCAAGGTGGTGACGACGATGACGGGTGCCATCGCATTCGGCAGGACGTGCGTCACCATGGTGCGGAACCGCGACAGCCCGATCGAGATCGACGCGGTCACGTAGTCGGACTGCTTGACCCGAAGGACCTCGGCACGGGCGATGCGCGCCGTGCTGGCCCACGAGAATCCACCGATCGCGAGGGCGAGGACGAATTCGTTCCGGTAGTCCGCCAGGACGGACATGACGACGACGGCCGCGATGATGTAGGGGATCGTGAAGAAGACGTCGCCCACGCGGGAGAGCACCGTGTCGAGGAATCCGCCGTAGAAGCCGGCGAGAGCGCCCATGATGACACCGATGACCGTGGAGATCAGCGTGGCCATCACACCGACGATCATCGACGTGCGCGTTCCGTGGACGACGCGCGACCAGATGTCGCAGCCCTGTCGATCGAAGCCGAGCGGGTGTCCCGCCGTCGGATCGCCGTTGCTGTTGTCGAGGGTGCAGACGCCGCCGGACGGCGCCACCGAGGTGAAGAGTGTCGGTGCGACCGCCATGGCGACGATGATCGCGCACAGCACGACCGAGATCCAGAACGTCGGACGGCGGCGCAGGTCGCGCCACGCGTCGATCCAGAGATTGCTCTTCTTCTCGCTGAGGCGGAGCTGGTCGACCGGGACCGATTCCGTGTTCGTCGGTGCGACGTAGTGTGCGGAGTTACTTGACATAGCGGATCCTCGGGTCGAGCAGGCCGTAGAGAAGGTCGACGACCAGGTTCACCAGAACGTAGATCACGACGAAGATCGTGACGAAGGAGACCACCGTCGGCGTCTCGCGCTGCGTGATAGCCGTGAAGAGCGTGTTGCCCACACCCGGCACGTTGAAGATGCCCTCGGTGACCGTGGCTCCGACCATGAGGATGCCGAACTGGGTGGCCGTGTCGGTGACCATCGGGATCATCGAGTTGCGCAGGACGTGCACGGGGATGACACGACGGCGCGAGAGGCCCTTCGAGTAGGCAGTGCGGACCCAGTCCTGACCGAGCGTCTCGATCATGGAGGCACGCGTCAGTCGCATGCTGGACGCGTAGATGCTGAGACCCAGCACGATCGCGGGAAGCCACAGATCGCCCCAGTCGTTGCGTCCACCCACCGTCGGCCGGAACCATCCCAGCTGCACGCCGAGGAAGTACTGCGCGAGGAAGCAGAGGACGAAGATCGGGATCGCGATGAAGATGAGCGCCGTCACGAGCGCGCCGTTGTCGAAGATCGACCCCTTCCAGATCGCCGACAGCGCGCCGATGATCAGGGCGAGCACGAAGGCGATCGCGACGGACATGACCGCCAGGCGCATCGTGACGGGGACCGTGCGGGCGAGCACGTCGTTCACGCTCTGGCCCGAGAACGTCGTCCCGAAGTCGAGGCGGAAGATGCCGCCGAGGTAGTTCGCGTACTGGACGATGAACGGCTCGTTGAGCTTGTACTGGTCGCGGAGCGCATCGATGACGGCCTGCGGCGGCTGCTTGTCGCCGAACAGCGACGCGACCGGGTCTCCTGGCAGTCCGAAGACCATGAAATAGATCAGCAGTGTGGACCCGAGGAACACGGGAATCACCTGCAGGATCCGTCGGAGGATGTAATAGGCCACCCTCGGCCCCCTTTCAGGGAAAAGACGTGATCAGTGCTCACGCACGAAGAAGGGCCCCGCAACGCGGCGCCCCTGAGTGTCCCATCCTCAACCTCGTTTCCTGAGAGAAAGGTGAGATGGACGGGTCACGCCACGAGGCGGTGACGGGTGACCGTCACCGCCTCGTGTGAGGTGATGCTGAGAGCAGATTACTTGGTGATCTCGTAGTACAGCGGCACCGAGTTCCAGCCGAACTCCACGTTCTTCACGCCGTCGGCCCAACCGCCGTTGACGTTGGAGTACCAGAGCGGAATGGCGGGCAGGTCCTCGAAGAGGACCGACTGGGCCTCGAGGAGGGTGGAGTTGCGCGCAGCCTCATCCGTCTCGCTGATGCCCTTGGCGAGCAGGTCGTCGAACTTCTTGTCCGAGTACTTGCCGTCGTTGGAGCCTGCACCGGTCGCGTAGAGCGGGCCGAGGAAGTTGTACAGACCGGGGTAGTCCGCCTGCCAGCCGGAGCGGAAGGCATCGACCTTCTCGTTGTCGCGGGCGTCGAGGTAGGTCGCGAAGTCCGGGAACGGCTTGCCGACGGCCTTGATGCCGAGGACCTTCGAGACCGAGTTCGATACAGCGTCGACCCAGGCCTGGTGCGGACCGTCAGCGTTGTAGGAGATCGTGAACTCCTTGCCGCTGTACGGCTTGATCGCGTTCGCCTGGTCCCACAGCTCCTTGGCGAGCTCCGGGTCGTAGTCGAGGACGTCGTTGCCGGGGACCGAGTCGCTCCAGCCGTCGATGACCGGCGACGTGAAGTCCTTCGCGGGCGTACGGGTGCCCTTGAAGATCACGTCGGTGATCTGATCGCGGTTGATGGAGTGCGAGATCGCGGCGCGGCGGAGCTTGCCCTCTTCGTCGGTCTGGAAGCCGTCGAGCCACTCGGGGATCGTCAGCGACTGGAAGATGGCGGCCGGCTGGTTGACCGAGCGACCGTCGAGGTCGGTCTTGTAGTTCTCGAGAGCGCTGTCCGGGATGGAGTCGAGCACGTCGAGGTTGCCGCCGAGCAGGTCGGTGTAGGCACCGTCCGGGTTGGCGTAGAAGACGATGTCCAGGCCGCCGTTCTTCGGCTTGCGCGGTCCGTCGTAGTCCTCGTTGACGACCAGGTCGATGCGGACGTTGTGCTGCCACGCGCCGTCCTTGGCCAGCTTGTACGGGCCGTTGCCGATCGGGTTCTCACCGAAGGCCTTCATGTCGTCGAACGCGACGGACGGAAGCGGCGCGTAGGCCGAGTAGCCCAGACGCTGTGCGAAGTCGGATGCCGGCTTGTTCAGCGTGATGGTGAAGGTCAGGTCGTCGACCTTCTTCAGACCGGTGAGCTCGGAGTCCTTCTCATAGCTGAAGCCCTCGATGTCCTCGAAGAAGTAGGAGGAGTTCTGCTTGTTGGATGCCAGTGCACCGTAGTTCCACGCCTTGATGAAGCTGTCAGCGGTGACGGCTTCGCCGTTGGTGAACTTCAGGCCATCGCGGATCTTGACCGTCAGCTGGGTGGGCGAGTCGGTGGTGATGGACTCTGCGGCGTCGTTCTCGACCGAGCCGTCGGCCTTGTACGAGATGAGGCCGGCGAAGATCGAGTCGACGACCTTGCCGCCACCGGTCTCGTTCGTGTTGGTGGGGATGAGCGGGTTCTGGGGCTCCGAGCCGTTGGTCGTGATGACCTCGGTCGTGGTGCCGCCGGACGAGTTGTCGTCCGTGTTGGTGTCGCCACCGCTGCTCGCGCAGCCTGCGAGAACCAGGCTGGTGGCGCCGAGCAGGGCGAGGCCCGCCACGCCGATCTTGTTGCGCTTCAAAGTGTCCTCCATGAGACCTAATGAAAGCCCGGGTCGAGGCTTAGCGACCCAGGCGTGATGAGAAGCACACTAAGCAGGCTGAGCGCAATGCGACAAATCCCTCACAAGACCGTTACACAGCCTTTACTTGGGAACCTCTGGATAAAGCAGTCTGATCGGTGGGGCCCCGCAGCATCCCGCACTCGTGCGGACGTGGCATCCTGACCGGATGGCCGCTTTCACGGACTCCCCCGCCGCCACGTCCACGCCGTCACGCGCGCGTCTGTGGTGGGAGATCGGGATCGTTCTCGCCCTTTCGCTGGGCCGGTCGGCGGTGTATTCGGTGCTCGCACTCATCGAGGCGCTGACCCGCGCGCCCCTCGGCGATCAGCAGACCTCGCTCAATCCGGGTGCGGCGCCGTCCGCGGTGTGGGACGTCATCGGCCAGTTCCTCGACGCGTTCTTCGCCTTCGCGCCCGTGGCGCTGGCGATCTATCTGCTCTGGGAGCCGGCCCGTTCCGGCTTCGCCAAGATCGGCCTGACCTTCGAGCGGTTCGGACGCAACCTCGGCGGTGGCGCGCTCCTCGTCCTCGTGATCGGCGTGCCGGGTCTCGGTCTCTATGCGCTCGGCCGCGTCCTGGGCATCACCGTCCAAGTGGATGCCTCGCCGATCGACTCCTCCTGGTGGACGGTGCCGCTCCTGCTCCTCGCGGCGCTCCGGGCCGGGCTTCTCGAAGAGGTCATCATGGTGGGATACCTGTTCGACCGGCTGCGTCAGCTGGGCTGGAACACGTGGGCGATCATCCTGTCGACCGCCGCGCTGCGGGGCTCGTACCACGCGTACCAGGGCTTCGGTCCGCTCATCGGGAACATGGCGATGGGGGTCGCGTTCGGCTGGGTCTACTCGCGGTGGGGTCGGGTCATGCCCCTCGTCGTCGCGCACGTGCTGATCGACATCGTGGCGTTCGTCGGGTACCCCCTCGCCGCCGCGTGGTGGCCCGGGGTGTTCGGACCGCCGGCGTAGGGTTCCAGCGTCGGGTTCCGGGTTCCGCGAGACTGCACGCTCGCGCCGAGACTGCAGGCGCGCGCCGAGACTGCACGCTCGCGCCGAGACTGCGGCGTGGGGCCGCGGTCTCGTGGGCCGCGTGCAGTCTCGTGGAGGGGACCGGGGGCGGCGGACGGTTCCTCCACCGCGAGGGCGGCGGGCGGGGTGTCCACGGGGCGTGCTGCTGCGGCGGTCAGGACGGTGACGGCTCGGGACCATCGGGGCCATGCCCGTGATCGCCGATCCCCCGCCCGTCGTCCGTCGCACTCCCGTCGCGTGCCCCGTGCCGCTCCTGCGGGCGCGGGACGTGCCCCACGCCGCCCGCATCGCAGCACGCGGCGAGCTCGTGTCCGTCGTGCGCGGCGTCTACGCGCCGACCACGGCGTGGCGACCACTGGCCCCGTGGGAACGATACGTGGCCCGCATCCACGCCACGATCCTCGTGCACCCGGGGCTCGTCCTGAGCCATGAGTCGGCCGCGGCGATCTGGGGGATGCCGATCCTCGGCGATCCCGGCGTCGTCCACGCCCTGAGCGATCCGACCCGCACCTCGCGCCTGCACGCGGGCCTCCGCATGCACACGACGACGGGCGCGCGGGACGTCGTGGACCTCGGCGGGTTCGCCGCCGTCTCGCCGTCGGACTGCGCCGTCGATCTCGCGCGAGCTCGGCACGTCGTGGTGGGGCTCATCGCAGCCGACGCCGCACTACGACTGGATCCGGCGGCATCCGTGGAGTCGCTCGTCGAGCAGAACGAGCAGCGACCGAGTTCGCGGGGGCGCCGCATCGCCCGGTGGCCCTTGCATCGTGCCCGGGCGGAGGCGGAGTCCACCCTCGAGTCCGCGAGCCGGGCGATCATCGAACTGCTCGGCTACGAGGAACCCGAGCTGCAGACGGAGTGGAGCGGACCGGGCGCGACCGATCGCTCCGACTTCTGGTGGCCCGGATCGGAGATCGTCGGTGAGGCGGACGGCGACCTCAAATACGACGGCCGGTTCGGCGACCCGGCGTCGTTGTTGCGCGCGCGCCGTGAGCGGGACCACAGACTCCGGTCACGCGGCATCCGTTCGGTCCTGCACTGGGGCTGGTCGGACCTCGTCGACCCCGATGCGCTGGACGGGATCCTCCGCGGCGCGGGTCTTCCGCGCATCGCGCTCCCCGACCCGTACCGCCTCGCCACGGCCCGCGCAGCGCTCGCGCCGCATCTCCCCGCCGCGAGACTGCACGCACGCGCCGAGACCGGGGCCTGAACCCGAGGTCTCGTGCGCTGCGTGCAGTCTCGGGGGCGGGCCGGGCTCGTGCGGCGACGCTCCGGGGCCCGCGGGGGCGGCAGCATCCCTCGCCGCGAGACTGCACGGACGCTTCGAGACCGAGGGGTTAACCCACGGTCTCGGCGTCAGCGTGCAGTCTCGCGAAAAGGGGCCCGGCGCCCGGCCGCCTCAGGCGAAGGCCTCGATCGGAGGGCAGGCGCAGACGAGGTTGCGGTCGCCGTAGGCGTTGTCGATGCGGCGGACGGGCGGCCAGTACTTCGTGCGCACGATGCCGGGTACGGGGTACACGGCGATCTCGCGGGGGTACGGATGCGCCCACTCGCTGGTGATGACGGATGCCGCGGAGTGCGGCGCGTTCACCAGCGGGTTGTCGTTCGCCGGCCACTCCCCCGCGGCCACGGCATCCGCTTCGGCCCTGATCGCGATCATCGCCTCGACGAAGCGGTCGAGCTCGGCGAGGTCCTCGGACTCCGTCGGCTCCACCATGAGCGTCCCCGCGACCGGGAACGACATCGTCGGGGCGTGGAAGCCGTAGTCGATGAGCCGCTTGGCGACGTCGTCGACCGTGATGCCCGTGGCCTCCTTGAGCGGACGCAGGTCGAGGATGCACTCGTGCGCGACGAGCCCGCCCTCACCCGCGTACAGCACCGGGTAGTGGCCCTCCAGGCGACGCGCGACGTAGTTCGCCGCGAGCACCGCGGCGGCGGTCGCCTGCCGGAGTCCGTCGGCGCCCATCATCCGCACGTACGCCCACGAGATCGGCAGGATGGATGCCGAGCCGTACGGCGCGGCCGAGACCGGACCGCCGTCGAACACGTGACCGCCGGCGTGCTCGGCTCGCTGCGCCATCGGGTGGGAGGGCAGGAACGGGGCGAGGTGCGCCTTCGCCGCGACGGGGCCCACACCGGGTCCGCCGCCGCCGTGCGGGATCGCGAACGTCTTGTGCAGGTTCAGGTGCGACACGTCGCCGCCCAGGTCGCCGAAGCGGGCGAACCCGAGCAGCGCGTTGAGGTTCGCACCGTCGACGTACACCTGACCGCCGGCGGCGTGGACGGCGCCGGTGATGTCCCTGACGTCGTGCTCGTAGACGCCGTGCGTCGACGGGTACGTGATCATGAGCGCCGCGAGGCTGTCGGCGTGCGTCTCGACCTTGGCTCGTAGATCCGCCAGGTCGACGTTGCCGGCCTCGTCGCACGCGACGACGACGACCCGCATCCCCGCGAGGACGGCGGATGCCGCGTTGGTGCCGTGCGCGGACGACGGGATGAGGCAGACGTCCCGGTGCAGGTCGCCGCGCGAGTGGTGATAGCCGCGGATGGCGAGGAGCCCCGCGAGCTCGCCCTGCGACCCGGCGTTCGGCTGCAGCGAGACCGCGTCGTACCCGGTGACCTCGGCGAGCCACGCCTCGAGCTGCTCGATCATGACGAGGTAGCCCGCGACGTCGTCGGCCGGCGCGAACGGGTGGACCCGCGCGAACTCGGGCCACGACACCGCCGCCATCTCGGTCGCCGCGTTGAGCTTCATCGTGCACGAGCCGAGCGGGATCATGCCGCGGTCGAGCGCGTAGTCGCGGTCGGCGAGCTGCTTCAGGTACCGCATCATGGCGGTCTCGGAGCGGTGCGTGTTGAACACCGGATGCGTCAGGTACTCGTCCACGCGACGGAGAGCCGCCGGCAGGTGGGCGTTCCGGTCCCGGAGGGGAACGAAGACCTTCGACGAGTCGACGCCGAAGACGGATGCCACGGCCTGCAGGTCCGCGACGGTCGTCGTCTCGTCAACCGAGATCCCGACCGAGTCGCTGTCGCGGAACCACAGCTGGTAGCCGCGGCGGCGCGCATCGGCGATGACGTCCTCCGCGCGACCCGGAGTGCGGACCACGAGCGTGTCGAAGTACGCCTCGTGCAGGACCTCGGCGCCCGACCCGACCAGCCAGTCGCGCAGGAGCGACGCCTTGGCGGTGGTCTCCTCGGCGATCCGCTTGAGCCCGTCGGGGCCGTGGTAGACGGCGTACATCGCGGCCATGACGGCCAGCAGCACCTGGGCGGTGCAGATGTTCGACGTCGCCTTCTCGCGGCGGATGTGCTGCTCCCGGGTCTGCAGCGACAGACGGTAGGCGGGCTGGCCCGCGGCATCCATCGACACGCCGACCAGGCGCCCCGGCAGCTGACGCTCGAGACCGGCGCGGACGGCCATGTAGCCGGCGTGCGGTCCGCCGAAGCCCATGGGCACGCCGAAGCGCTGCGTCGTCCCGACGGCGACGTCCGCGCCCATCGATCCCGGGGAGCGCAGGAGCGTGAGCGCGAGGAGGTCGGCCGCGACGACGACGAGCCCCTTCTGCGCATGCACGGCGGCGATGACCTCGGACGGGTCCCAGACCCGACCGGTCGCGCCGGGGTACTGCACGAAGGCGCCGAACGCCTCGGGGACCTCGGGGACCTCGGAGAAATCGGTCTCGAGGATCTCGACGCCGACGGCGGCTGCGCGGTGGCGCAGCAGCGCTTTCGTCTGCGGCATCGCGTCGGCGTCGACGAGGAACACGTTCGACGCGGACTTCGAGGCGCGGCGGGCGACCAGCATCCCCTCGACGACGGCCGTCGACTCGTCGAGCATCGACGCATTGGCGGTCGCGAGTCCCGTGAGGTCGGTCACCATCGTCTGGAAGTTGATGAGCGCCTCGAGGCGGCCCTGCGAGATCTCGGGCTGGTACGGCGTGTACGCCGTGTACCAGGACGGGTTCTCGAGGACGTTCCGCTGGATGACCGACGGGGTCAGCGTGTCGTAGTAGCCGAGGCCGATCATCGCGCGCGCGGAGCGGTTCTGCGACGCGAGTTCGCGGAGCTCCGCGAGTGCCTCCGCCTCGGTCGCCGCGGGCGGGATGATGCTGTCGCGCTCGGCGACGTGGATCGCATCGGGCACAGCCGTGTTGACGAGACCCTCGACCGAGTCGCGGCCGAGGACGCGGAGCATCTCGGCCTGCGCGGCCGAGTCGGTGCCGATGTGGCGGTCGCGGAAGGTCGAGCTCACGCGTCGCCGCCCGTCAGTGCGACGTAGGCGTCGCGATCGAGGAGGTCGCCCGAGGGCGCCCCGTCGACCTTGATCTTGACGAGCCACGCGTCGAAGGCACCGGCGTTGACGGAGGACGGGTCGTCCACGACGGCGTCGTTGACCTCGACGACCTCTCCGGTCAGCGGCGCGTAGAGCTCGCCGACGGACTTGGTCGACTCGATCTCGCCGCAGGTGTCGCCCGCGGTGACGGCGGTGCCGACGGCGGGGAGCTCGACGAAGACGACGTCACCGAGCTTCTCGGCGGCGTAGTCGGTGATGCCGACCGTCGCGACGTCGCCGTCGAAGGCGATCCACTCGTGCTCGGCGGTGTAGGACAGGGCGGTGAGGTCGGTCATTTCTGTCTCCGGTAGAAGGGGAGGGCGGTGACGGTCGCGGGGATGCGGGTCCCCCGGACGTCGATGGTCAGGACGGTGCCCTCAGCGGATGCCGAGGGGTGGACGAGGGCCATCGCGACGGGATGGCCGAGGGTCGGGCTGAGGGCTCCCGAGGTGATCTCGCCGACGGTCTCGTCGCCGGAGAGCACGGCGTAGCCGGCACGACCGGCGCGGCGGCCCTCGGCGGCGAGACCGACGAGGACGGGGGCGCCGTCGAGGTCGCGGGCGGCGAGACCGTCCTTGCCGACGAACTCCTCCTTGTCGAGGGCGACGACGCGGCCGAGCCCGGCCTGCGCGGGGGCGATGTCCCGCGAGAGCTCGTGGCCGTAGAGCGGCATCCCCGCCTCCAGGCGGAGCGTGTCGCGGGCAGCGAGACCGGCGGGCACGAGCCCGTGCGCGGCGCCCGCCTCGGAGACGGCGTGCCAGAGGCCCTCGGCGGTCTCGTTCGGGACCATGAGCTCGAAGCCGTCCTCGCCGGTGTACCCGGTGCGGGCGACGAACAGGCTCCGACCCTGGAACGACCCGAGCGCCCAGGAGTAGTAGGTCATGTCCGCGAACGCGGGATCGACGTCCTCGATCCCGGCGGTGGCTTCGAGGATGCCGCGGGCCGCCGGGCCCTGCACGGCGATGAGCGACATCCGGTCGGTGATGTCCTCGATGCGCGCGTCACCGGCCTCGACGGCGGCGAAGGCGGCCGCGACCTCGGCACGGTTGCCCGCGTTGGAGATGACGAGGAACTCGTCCTCGGTGATGCGGTACACGATGACGTCGTCGACGATGCCGCCGTCGTCCGCAAGGACGAGGGAGTACTTGGCCTTTCCCACCTTCATCGTCGAGAGCCGACCCGCGAGGGCACGGTCGAGGAAGTCCGCCGCCGCCGCACCCTCGATGCGGAACTCCGCCATGTGCGAGATGTCGAACAGTCCCGCGCTCCCCCGCACCGCGTGGTGCTCCGCGAGGTCCGACGTGTAGCGGACGGGCATCAGCCAGCCGCCGAAATCGGTGAAGGATGCGCCGAGCCGCTCGTGCAGCTCATGCAGCGGCGATCGCCGCGGCTCGGTCGTGGTCTCGGTCATGCCGTCTCCGCTCAACATTCCACGACGCTGACCGCGAGGCCGCCGAGCGCCGTCTCCTTGTACTTGCTGCTCATGTCCCGCCCCGTCTCGCGCATGGTCACGATGACCTCGTCGAGCGAGACGCGGTGGGTGCCGTCGCCCCACAGCGCCATCTTGGCGGCGTTGATCGCCTTCGCCGCGGCGATCGCGTTACGTTCGATGCACGGGATCTGCACGAGACCGCCGATCGGGTCGCACGTGAGCCCGAGATTGTGCTCCATCGCGATCTCGGCGGCGTTCTCGACCTGCCGGGGCGTCCCTCCGAGGACTTCGGCGAGTCCCGCGGCCGCCATCGACGACGCGGACCCGACCTCGCCCTGGCAACCGACCTCGGCGCCCGAGATCGAGGCACGCGCCTTGTAGAGGACGCCGATCGCGGCCGCGGTGAGCAGGAAGGGGATGACGACCTCGTCGCGAGACCGCCCCTTCGCCGCGTAGTGGGTCGCGTAATGCAGGACGGCGGGGATGATCCCCGCGGCGCCGTTCGTCGGTGCGGTCACGATCCGCCCGCCGGACGCGTTCTCCTCGTTGACCGCGAGGGCGACGAAGTTCACCCACTCCTGCCAGAGGGCGGGATCGTCGCCCGTCGGGTCGTCGAGGCGCAGCCTGTTTCTCCAGGCGGGCGCGCGGCGCGGGACCCGCAGGCCGCCCGGCAGCATCCCCTCGCGCGAGGCACCGGAGACGACGCTCTCGCTCATGACGTCGGCGAGATGCAGGATGCCGCCGTCGATCTCGTCGCCGGTGCGGGAGACGAGTTCGTTGCGGCGCTGGATCTCGGCCATCGACAGGTCCTCGCGGTCGCAGTGGGCGAGGAGCTCCGCCGCGGTCTCGAAGGGGAACGGGACGGATGCCGCCGCCTGCGCCTGAGCCTGCTCGCCGTCGCGCACGATGAAGCCGCCGCCGGTCGAGTAGTAGACGGCGTCGTCGAGGAGGACATCCTCGGCATCCCAAGCCCGCAGCCGCAGGCCGTTGGTGTGCCCCGGGAGGATCGTGAGGGGGTGGAGGATGACGTCGTCCTCGCACAGCGGGACCTCGCCCGTGCCGCCCATCCGCACCCGACGCTCGTCGGCGATCGCGGCCGTCCGCTCCTCGACCTGGGCGGGCAGGACCACGTCGGGCTCGAGGCCCTCGAGCCCGAGCAGGACGGCGGTCAGCGTGCCGTGTCCGCGACCGGTCGCCGCGAGGGAGCCGTACAGATCGACCTGCACGCGGTTCGCCGCGTCGGCATCGATGCGGGAGACGAAGTCCGCGGCGGCTCGCATCGGTCCCACCGTGTGCGAGCTGGACGGCCCGATACCGACGGTGAAGAGGTCGAAGACGCCGATGCTCGGAGTCATCGCGATGATCGAGCGGGTGGGTGTGACGGTGGGAACAACGGAACTCCTGACGGCGCAGCGGGATGCGGGTGAGTTCCTCCCCCTCTGTCATCGGCCTGAGAGATTTCACGGGCGATGCCCGCTTGCCCCGTCGGCGGGCATCCGAGGATGCCGCTTTTCAGAGTGACCATGTCGGCTCGGTACGGGGGCCTGAGAGATTCCGGGGAGGGATTGCTCCTTCGGCAGCCACGAGGGCTTCTCCCGAGCAGACGCGATGGTCCGGTGTGCGATTGTGAGCGCGAGCCTATCATCGGGGCCCGCTGCGCCGATACGGCGTCAGTCGCTCGTGCACTCCCCCGACGAGACCGTCGCCGCGTCGGGTGAGACCTCCAGCGCGGGGCGGAGCTCGTCGGTCGTCATCGCGTAGCCGCGCGATGCGTCGTCCTGGCCTCGGGCGAAGACCACACCGGTCACTTCGCCCGCCTCGGTGAGCAGCGGTCCGCCCGAGTTGCCGGGCCGGACGTCCGCCTGGAGCGCGTAGATCTCGCGTGGCTGCGAGCTCTTCTCGTAGATGTCCGAGACGATCGCGTCGCCCACCGACAGCACGTATGCCGCACTGCTGGTGAACGGACCGCCGAGGGGGTACCCCTGCACGGCGACCGGTGTGCCGGCCGCCACGTCGCCCACGATCGGGAGCGGGCGGGCGTCGAGCCCCGAGACGCTGATGACCGCGAGGTCGTCGATCGGGTCGAAGTAGACGATTCGCCCCTCCTCGGCATCGCGACCGGGGAGCTCCACGAGCGGGGTGTCGACACCGGCCACGACGTGGGCGTTCGTGACGACGAGGTCGGTCGCCACCACGAAACCGGATCCCGTCAGGGACGCGCCGCACGCGTACGCGTTGCCGCTGATGCGGGCGACGGATGCCCCGGCCCGCTCGAGCTGCGGATCGTCGAGCGCGACCGGGGGTGCCGTCGGCTCGACTTCGGGGGCGAGCAGTTCGCCCACGCGCGGGATGCCCTCGTCGACGATGAATCCGCGGAACTCGGCGAGCGCCGAATCGACCGCCGGCGGGGTCAGCGCGTCGATGGCGCCGAGCACGCGCGAGGAGGCGACGGCGGGGGCGACCACCGGCATCCCGGATCCGACGATCGCCCCGCTCGCGAGGAGGAGGACGAGGGCGGCTGCGGCGGTGTTGACGAGACCGCCCAGGATGCGGTCGAGCGGGGCGAGTTTGACCCGATCGACCCGTCGGCGCACGCGAGCGCCCACCGCCGTGCCGAGGGAGGCGAGGAGGACCACGATGGCCAGCGCGATGATCGCGAGCACGAGGCTGCGGTACTCCCACCCCGCGAAGGTCGGAGCGATGACGGGCGTCAGCCAGACAGCGAGGACGGCGCCGAGCACGACGCCGATCAGCGTGCCCGCCGTCGCGACGAGACCGCGCAGGAGTCCGCCGAACAGTGCGGCGATGAGCACGAGCACGACGATGATGTCGACGACGAGCACGGCGGCCTCCCTTGACGAGTCCGCCCGGGAGAGCCGGCGGTCACTCGTGATCAGCGTAGGACGCGGCTGCTGGGAAATCGGTTCGTGTCACCGTTCGTGTCACCGTCCGTGTTGCGGTTCGTGTCGAAGTGACCTTAAGATCGGTCCCGTACTTAAGGTCACCATGACAAGAACAACTCCCTCCACCCCCATCGGCGTCGCCGTGTCGACGGTCATCTTCCGCCTGCGCCGCGAGGCCGACGACGCCCGCATCGAGCTGCCGCTCGTGCGCCGGACGCGCGACCCGCACGAGGGTCAGTGGGCTCTGCCCGGCGGGTGGGTGGACCCCGCGGAGAACCTCGAGGCCACGGCATCCCGCACCCTCGCAGAGACGACCGGGCTCTCACCGAGCTATCTCGAACAGCTCTACGCGTTCGGCGACCTCGGCCGCTCCCCCGGTCGGGTCGTCTCCATCGTGTACTGGGCGCTCGTGCGCGAGGACGTCACCCAAGCGACCGAACAGCACAATGTCGCCTGGTTCGATGCGACGGCCCTCCCCGCGCTCGCCTTCGATCACAACCACATCGTCGACTACGCCCTGTGGCGACTGCGCAACAAGGTCGGCTACAGCCGCATCGCCCACGGCTTCCTCCCGGACCGCTTCACTCTCGCCGAGCTGCGCGAGGTGTACGAGGCGATCCTCGGCAGGCGCCTCGACCCCGCCAACTTCCGCCGCCAGGTGGAGGGATCCGACACCCTCATCCCCACCGACGACTTCCGCACCGGAAGCCACCGGCCCGCCCGCCTCTACCGCTACAACCAGGACGTCGAGTTGGCCGACCGCGGCCCGCTCCCGCAGTGAAGGACCCGAACCGACATGAGCGCAACCCCCGTCACCCTGCAGCCGCGACCGATCGATACCCGGCCGATCGATCCCAGCGTCGATCACGAGATCCAGGCGATCGTCGCCGGCGAGACCACCGCCGAGACCTGCAACACCGACCTCGCGGCCGGCCCGTGGACCTTCGACACCCGCCCCGGCTACGGACCCGGCTCGTCGATGGGCGACGTCATCCCGACCGGTGCTCCGCGACAGGGGCAGCTCCCGGCCGAGTACCGCGAGGCGGATGAGGCCGAGCTCGCGGCCCGCATCGTCGCCGCGAAGCACACCCTCGGCGAGCGCGTCGTCGTGCTGGGGCACTTCTACCAGCGCGAGGAGGTCGTCACCCATGCGGACTACGTCGGCGACAGCTTCCAGCTCGCCAACGCCGCCCTCGAGCACCCCGACGCCGAGGCGATCGTCTTCTGCGGCGTGCACTTCATGGCCGAGACCGCCGACCTCCTCTCCCGCCCCGAGCAGGCCGTCATCCTCCCCAATCTCGCCGCCGGGTGCTCGATGGCCGACATGGCCGACATCGACCAGGTCGAGGAGTGCTGGGAGCAGCTCGCCGACGTCTACGGCGACATGGACGCCCCGGATGCCGAGGGGCTGCTCCCCGTCATCCCCGTGACGTACATGAACTCCTCCGCCGCGATCAAGGGCTTCGTGGGCCGACACGGCGGGATCGTCTGCACCTCGTCCAACGCGCGGACGGTCCTCGAGTGGGCGTTCGCCCGTGGACGTCGCGTGCTCTTCTTCCCCGACCAGCACCTCGGCCGCAACACGGCGAAGGCCATGGGCGTCCCCCTCGAGCAGATGCCGATGTGGAATCCGCGGAAAGCGCTAGGCGGATCGAGCGAGGCGGAGCTCGCCGACGCCCGGGTCATCCTCTGGCACGGCTTCTGCTCGGTGCACCGCCGGTTCACGGTCGACCAGATCACCGCCGCGCGGGCGGAGCACCCCGGCGTCCGGGTGATCGTGCACCCCGAGTGCCCGATGGACGTCGTGGACGCGGCGGACGAGGCGGGATCGACGGACTACATCCGCAAGGCCATCGCCGCCGCCACCGAGCCCACGACGTTCGCGATCGGCACCGAGATCAACCTCGTCCAACGCTTGGCGGCGCAGTTCCCGCAGCACGAGATCTTCTGCCTGGACCCGGTCGTCTGCCCGTGCTCGACGATGTACCGGATCCACCCGGGCTACCTCGCCTGGATCCTCGAGGGGCTCGTCGCCGGAGGGGTCCGCAACCGGATCACCGTGCCGGCCGATGTCGCCCAGCCGGCGCGCGTCGCCCTCGAGCGGATGCTGGCGGCCAAGCCGTGACCACCGTCGTCGTGGTCGGCTCGGGCATCGCCGGGTTGACCGCCGCACTCCATGCGGATGCCGGTGGCTCGACGGTCACGATCGTCACCAAGAGCGAGCTCGCCGAAGCCAACACACGGTACGCGCAGGGCGGCATCGCGGGCGCGCTCTCCCCTGACGACCGGCCGATCGACCACGCGCGCGACACCCTCGTCGCCGGAGCGGGACTCGCCGATCCGGGCGCCGTCGACGTCCTGGTCACGGAGGGCCCCGATCGCATCCGGGACCTCATCGCGGCCGGCGTCCGGTTCGACCGGGACGCCGACGGGACGCTCCGCGCGGGCCTCGAGGGAGCGCACTCGTTCCCCCGCATCCTGCACGCCGGGGGCGACGCGACCGGGGCGGAGATCGAGCGCGCCCTCGTCGAGCAGATCCGTCGGAGCGGCATCCGCGTCCTCGAGCACACGTACGTGACCGACCTGGTCCGCCGGGAGGGTCGCGTCGCCGGTGTGGAGACCCTGGGCGGCGGGCGCCTCGAGGCGGACGCCGTGATCCTCGCGACCGGTGGCGCAGGCCGGCTGTTCGCCCACTCCACCAACCCTGCCGTGGCGACCGGTGACGGGATCGCCCTCGCCGCCCGGGCGGGCGCTGCCGTCCGAGATCTCGAGTTCGTGCAGTTCCACCCCACGGTGCTCGCCACGGGCGACGCCTTCCTCGTCTCGGAGGCCGTGCGCGGCGAGGGCGCTGTCCTCCGCGACGAGAGCGGACGCCGGTTCGCCCTCGACGTCCACCCGGACGGCGAACTGGCGCCCCGCGACGTCGTCGCCCGTGCGATCACCGCCGCGATGGCGCGCCAGGGCGGGCGTCCCGTCCTCCTCGACGCCACCGCGGTGCACAGCTCCGACCCCGACGAGCGATCACGGTTCCTCGCCGCCCGGTTCCCGACCATCGACGCCGCCGTCCGCTCGCGCGGGCTCGACTGGGCGCGCGAGCCGATCCCCGTGACGCCGGCCGCGCACTACCTGATGGGCGGCGTGGTCACCGACCTCGACGGCCGCACCGACGTCCCGGGCCTGTACGCGGTCGGAGAGGTCGCGCGGACCGGCGTCCACGGGGCGAACCGTCTCGCCTCGAACTCCCTCCTCGAAGGCGCCGTGTTCGGCGCCCGCGCCGGTGATGCCGCGGCCACGGACGGCGCGGCGTGGCCGGTGCCCGCCGGCACCCCCGCCGTCGTCGATGCGGCACCCGACGGCATCCCGCACCCGCCCTTCACCCGGCGCGCGCTGCAGGAGCTCATGTGGGCGGATGCCGGGGTGACGCGTGACGGCGACGGCCTCCGCCGCGCGGCCCGCACCCTCGCTGCCTGGCGCACCTCCGCCACCCCGCCTTTGTCCCTGGCGGAGCGCGAGGACGCCAACCTCCTGCTCGTCGCGGAGCTCATGGTCGCCGCCGCGCTCGCGCGGACCGGCTCGGTGGGTTCCCACCAGCGCACGGACGACCCGGCCTCCGCCGACGTGCGCGTCCGAACCGACCTGGAAGGGGCTGCGTGATGCTCTCACCCGCCGTCATCGAGACCACCGTCCGCGCAGCCCTCCTCGAGGACGCCCCGTGGGGTGACATCACGAGCGAGGCGCTGATCCCGGCATCCGCCACCGCGACGGCCGAACTCGTCGCGCGCGAAGCCGGCGTGTTCAGCGGCGGAACCGTCTTCTCCGCCGCGTTCACCCTCACGGACGACCGGGTCGAGGTGGACCTGCGTGTGACGGACGGCGCCCGCTTCGCGCGGGGCGACGTCCTCGCGGTCGTGACCGGCCCCGCCCGCGCGATCCTGACCGCGGAGCGGATCGGCCTGAACTTCGTCCAGCGCATGTCGGGCATCGCGACCGTGACCGCCGCCTATGCGGACGCGGTGGCCGGGACGGGCGTGCGCATCGCCGACACCCGGAAGACGACACCGGGCCTGCGCGCCTTCGAACGCCACGCGGTCCGCAGCGGCGGCGGCGCCAACCACCGCCATTCGCTGTCGGACGCCGTGATGGCCAAGGACAACCACCTCGCCGTCCTCACCCGCTCGGGGCTGTCGGTCACCGAGGCGATCCTCGACGCCAAGACCCGCCTGCCCCACACCGCCCACATCGAGGTCGAGGTCGACCGTCTCGACCAGATCGAGGCGGTGCTCGCCGCCGGCATCGGCACGATCATGCTCGACAACTTCACGCTCGAGGACCTCCGGACGGGAGTCCTCCAGGTGGCGGGGCGGGCCACGGTCGAGGCGTCCGGCGGGGTCACGCTCGACACCGTACGTGCGATCGCCGAGACCGGGGTCGACGTCATCTCGGTCGGTGCGCTGACACATTCCGCGCGGGCTCTCGACCTGGGACTCGACGTCCGCATCGACGAGGCCTGAGGTGCTCTACCTCGATCACGCGGCGACGGGCCCCGTCCGTCCCGAGGTGCGGGAGGCGATGCTGCCCTTCCTCGGCGAGCGCTACGGCAACCCGTCGAGCCACCACACGGTCGGAGAGGACGCCGCCGCCGTCCTCGCCGATGCGCGACGTCGCGTCGCGACCGTCCTCGGGATGCGACCGGGCGATGTGATCTTCACCTCGGGCGCGACGGAGGCGAACAACCTCGCGATCAAGGGTGTCGTCCTCGCGGGACTCCTCCGTCACGGCCGTTCCGGACACGTCGTGACGAGCGCTGTGGAGCACGAATCGATCCTCGCCTCCGTCGACTACCTCGAACGGGTCCACGGCACGGCGGTCACGCGACTCCCGGTCGATGCGGACGGCCTCGTCTCCCCCGAGGTCCTCGCCGACGCGCTGCGCGACGACACGGCGCTCGTGTCGCTCGGCTACGCGAACAACGAGATCGGGACGGTGCAGGATGCCGCCGGCCTCGCCGCCGTCACGGCGAACGCACACGTCCCCTTCCACCTCGACGCCGTTCAGGCCGCCGGTTGGCTCCCCCTCGCGGGAACCGGCGCCGACGCCCTGTCGATCGCCGGCCACAAGATCGGCGCACCGCAGGGCATCGGAGCACTCGCGATCCGCGGCCGCATCCCCCTGGAACCGCTCCTCCACGGGGGCGGCCAGGAGCGCGATCGCCGCAGCGGCACGCAGAACGTCGCGGGCGCCGTGGGACTGGCGGTCGCCCTCGAGCTCGCCGAACGGGAACGCGGAACGTCGTCGGAGCGGGTCTCGGCGCTCCGACAGGCTGTCACCGAGCGCGTGCTCGCCCTCGTCCCCGAGGCCCGTCTCACGGGGCATCCGTCGCGCCGGCTCCCCGGGACGGCCAGCTTCACCTTCGCCGGGGTCAGCGGAGAGGCGGTCCTCCTCGAGCTCGAGCGTCGCGGGGTCGTCTCTTCGAGCGGATCCGCGTGCGCGGCCGGCAGCGACGAGCCGTCGCACGTCCTCCTCGCTCTCGGCGTCGCTCCCGAGGTCGCGCAGGCGTCGGTCCGGTTCAGCTTCGGGCACCGCGCCGAAATCGATCCGGGGCCCCTCGCCGACGCGATCGCCGCATCGATCGCGGCGGTACGATCGCGATGATGAGCACCCCGACCGTCACCGTGATCGTGCCCGGACGCGACGTCGGCGCGTTCGCCGAGGAAGCCCTCGCCTCCCTGCGCGCACAGACGCGTACGGATTTCCGCGCCCTCCTCGTCGACGACGCCTCCCGCGACACGACGGCGGAGATCTTCGCCGCCACCGCCGCCGACGACCCGCGCTTCACGCTCGTGCGCCACGAGGTCGCGCAGGGACTCGGCGCCTCGCGCAACGAGGCGCTCGCGCTCGTCGACACCCCCTACGTCGGGTTCTTCGACGCCGACGACGTCATGACCCCCGGGGCGCTGGACCTGCTCGTCGGCAGCCTCGAGGACTCCGGCAGCGACATCGCCGTCGGCGCCTACGTGCGGTTGCGCGCGGATGCCGCCGGTCACTACTCCCCCGGTGTCGTCCAGCCGTGGGTCGCGGCATCCACCTCCCCCGGCCGGCGACGCACGACCCTCGCAGACCACCCCGACGTGTCGGGGAACATCGTCGCCTGGTCGAAGGTGAGCCGCACCGACCTCTGGCGTCGCGCGGAACTCCGCTTCACCGAGGAGCGCGCCTACGAGGACCAGGTGGTCGCGCAGCAGATGTACGTCGCCGCCTCAGCGATCGACGTGATCCCCGACGTCGTCGTCCATTGGCGCGAGCGCGCCGACGGCACCTCGATCACGCAGCGCCGTCACGCCGTGTCGGTGCTGCTGGACTACCTCGACGGGATGCGCGGCGGGATCGACGTCCTCGACACCGCCGGCCACCCGGGCGCCGCTCGCGCTCGCGTCCGCCTCATCCTCGACATGGACGTCCCGGGCCTCGTCCGGGTCGCCGAGCATCACCCCGACGACGCGTACCGGCAGCTGCTCGGCGCCTTCACTCGCGATCTCGCCGATCGCGCCGCGCGCGAGGGCGTGACGCTCGACGAGGCATCCGCTCCGCTCGTGACCGCCGCGAGCGGGTGGTGAGCGCGCTCTAGCCCGCGCCTTCGATCCTGCCCGCGGCGACCTGCTGCGCGGCCAGCTCTGCGTAGAGACCGCCGGCGGCCAGCAGCTCGGCGTGGGTACCGGATTCGACGATGCGCCCCGCCTCGACGACGTGGATGACGTCGGCGGCGATCACGGTGGACAGTCGATGCGCGATCGACAGTGTCGTCCGGCCCCGCGCCGCTTCGTCGATCGCCTCTTGGACGACCCGCTCCGAGACGGTGTCGAGCGCGGAGGTCGCCTCGTCGAGCAGCAGCACCGGCGGGTCCTTCAGCAGCACGCGGGCGATCGCGATCCGCTGCTTCTCGCCGCCCGACAGGCGGTATCCGCGCTCGCCCACGACGGTGTCGTACCCGTCCTCGAAGCCGGCGATGACGTGGTGGATGTTGGCGGCGATGCACGCCGCCTCGATCTCGGCATCCGTGGCGTCTGGCCTCGCGTACCGCAGGTTGTCGCGGATCGTCGCATGGAAGAGGTAGGTCTCCTGCGACACGATCCCGATGCGGTCGATCACCGACGCCTGCGCGAGCGAGCGCAGGTCGGCTCCGGCGAACAGGACCGTCCCCGCGGTGGGCTCGTAGAGCCGCGGCGCCAGGTACAGGATCGTCGTCTTGCCGGCACCGGACGGCCCCACGAACGCGACGTGCTGCCCCGGCTCGGCGACGAAGGACACGCCGTCGAGCGTTGCCGGGCTGTCAGGCCCGGCATCCGGATACCGGAACGAGACGCCCCGGAACTCGATCCGGCCGACCGGGCCGGGTGCGTCCGCGACGTCGACCGCGGCCGCGGTGTCGGCGATCGCCGGTCGCAGGTCTAGGTACTCGAAGATGCGGGCGAACAGCGCGCGGGAGGTCTGCACGTCCAGCGCGACGCGCATGAGCCCCATGAGCGGCATGAGCAGGCGCGCCTGCACCGTCGTGAAGGCGACGACCGCGCCCGCTGTGATGGGCACGGCGTCCCCCGTGATGAAGAAGCCCGCGACGAGGTAGATGATCGCCGGGACCGAAGACATGATGATCTGCACGACGGCGAAGAAGCCCTGCCCGCTCATCGCCTGCCGCACCTGCAGTCCGATCTGCGTGCGGTTCTCGGCGGCGTAGCGGTCGGACTCGGCCCGCTGGCGGTTGAAGGACTTCGACAGCAGGATGCCGGAGACGCTCAGGGTCTCCTGCGTGATGGCGCTGAGCTCCGACAGGGACTCCTGCGTCTGTCCGGCGATGCGGGCGCGCACCTGCCCGACGCGTCGCTGCACGAGGATCAGCACGGGCATCATGACGACGGCGATGAGGGTCAGCCGGACGTCGATGAGGAGCATCGCGACGAGCGCGGAGATCACTGTGACCGTGTTGCCGAGGATGCTCGTGACCGTGTTGGTGAGGACGCCGGACACCCCGCCCACGTCGTTCTGCAGCCGCGACTGGATGACGCCCGTCTTCGTCCGTGTGAAGAAGCCGAGGTCCATCGCCTGCAGGTGGGCGAACATGCGCACCCGCAGGTCTCCCGTCACCTGGTTGCCGACGGTCGAGGTGAGCCAGGTCTGCGCGATCCCGAGCGCCGCGCCGAGGACGAACAGCCCGATCATCGAGAGGACGAGGACGCCCAGGAGCCCGAGCTGCGGCGCGGACCCGTCGACGGGGAAGAGCGCGTCGTCGAAGATGCGCTGGACGAGCAGCGGCGGGATCACCCCGACCGCCGCACCGAGGACCACGAGGATCGCCGTAACGACCAACCGGCGACGGTAGGGACGGAAGAGGGCGACCACGCGTCGACCGAGATCCGGGATGCGGGGAGCCGACGCGTTGCGCTCTCGCTGCGCCGCCTCGTCGACAGCGCGGAACCCGCCGCGACCGCCTCCCGGTCCGCCCATGCTCATCCCGTCACCCTAGCCCCGCCGCGACACCACCGGCCGCGCGGGAATGCGCGGCGGTGCGCGCCGGTTAGGCTGAACGACCCGCGTCGCATGCGCTCTCTCGCGCCAGCTGCCCCGCCCCTCTGTCGAAGGACTCACGTGCCCCTGTCGGACACCGCCTCCACGCCCACCCTCTCGTCCGAGTCGGCTCCGCGCCGGACCGGGCCGGTCATCGCGCTCCTCGTCGTCGCCGCCTTCGTCGTCATCCTGAACGAGACGACCATGAGCGTCGCCCTGACCGACATCGTCGCCGACCTCGGGATCACCGTCGCCACCGGCCAGTGGCTCACGACGGGCTTCCTCCTGACGATGGCGGTCGTCATCCCGCTGACCGGTTTCCTGCTCGAGCGCTTTCCCCTCCGCACGGTCTTCTTCACAGCCATGACCCTGTTCGCGGCGGGCACTCTGATCGCCGCCCTCGCCCCCGACTTCGGGTTCCTCCTCGCGGGGCGCATCGTGCAGGCGAGCGGCACCGCGATCATGATGCCGCTGCTGTTCACGACGGTCCTCAACATCGTCCCGCCGTCTCACCGCGGCCGGATGATGGGCACCATCACCGTCGTCATCGCCGTCGCCCCCGCGATCGGACCCACGGTCTCGGGTCTGATCCTGTCGACGCTGACCTGGCACGCGATCTTCTGGGTGATGCTCCCCATCGCCCTCATCGCGATCGCCCTCGGCGCGGTCTGGGTGAAGAACGTCACCGAGACGCGCGCCGACGCCCGCTTCGACGTCCTCTCCGTTCCGCTGTCCGCACTCGGCTTCGGCGGGCTCATCTACGCCTTCAGCGCGATCGGCGAGTCCGCGTCGGGGCACGCTCCCATCCCCGTCGCGATCCCCCTCGCGGTCGGCGCCGTGGCCCTCGTCCTGTTCGTGCTGCGTCAGCTTCACCTGCAGAAGACCGACAGTGCACTCCTCGACCTCCGCACGTTCCAGACCCGAACCTTCTCGCTGGCGGTCGTACTGGTGGTCGTGGTCTTCGCGGCGCTGTTCGGCTCCATCGTCCTGCTGCCGATCTACCTGCAGCAGGTGCTCGGCCTCGACGTCCTCGGCATCGGGCTCATGCTGCTTCCCGGCGGCATCCTGATGGGTGTCATGGCGCCGTTCGTCGGCAACGCCTTCGACCGTTTCGGCCCCACGCCCCTCGTGATCCCGGGCATGATCATCGCGGCCGCCGCCCTGTGGGGCATGACGCTGTTCGACGTGAACACCGGGGTGCCCTTCGTCATCGCGGTGCACCTCGCCTTGAACCTCGGACTCGGCCTGACGTTCACGCCACTGCTGACCTCGGCGCTCGGCTCACTCCCCCGCCGCTTCTACCCGTACGGGTCGGCGACCGTGGGGACGCTCCAGCAGGTCGCCGGCGCTGCCGGGACCGCTCTCTTCGTGACGATCATGACCGTGACCACCGCCGCGCGGATGGCGGACGGGAGCGGTGAGGTGCTCGCGAAGGCGGACGGCGTCCACGCGGCGTTCGTGGTCGGGGCGATCGTCGCGACCGCAGCGGTCGGGCTCGCCCTGTTCGTCCGCAAGCCCGCCGAGACCGACGCGGACGGAGCCCCTGCGCTCGCGCACTGACCGCGGCGAAGCGACGCCTCAGGCCGGGGCAGCGCGGGTCAGTTGGTGCTGCAGCAGCCCCCGCCGCAGCACGATGCGCCCTCGTCCAGGAGTTCGAGGGCGTCCGTGTCCTCCGTCGCGTTCGACAGCGTCGAGATCGGCTGCAGGGACGGGGTCGGCAGGTTCGAGGTGGCCATGCCGTCCATGCTACGCCGCGTAACCGGCACCGGCTCAGGGGTCAAGGGCCTGAACCTCCCGCGCCGCGCCGCTTAGCGTCGAGGGCATGAGCACCCTCACCGGAAAGCGCGTCGCCTTCCTCGCGACCGATGGATTCGAAGACAGCGAACTGACCTCCCCCTGGCAGGCCGTGACGGATGCCGGGGCCACAGCGATCATGATCGCTCCCGACTCGGGCAGCATCACCGGCAAGAACGGGCACGAGCAGCGCGTCGACGTCACCTCCGACGACGCCGACGCAGCCGAGTACGACGCGCTCGTCCTCCCCGGCGGCGTCGTGAACGCCGACGACCTCCGACTGGATGCCTCGGCCGTGCGCTTCGCCCGCGACTTCTTCGCCCAGCACAAGCCGGTCGGGGCGATCTGCCACGCGGCGTGGCTGCTCGTCGAGGCGGACGTCCTCGGGGGTCGCACGCTCACGAGCTACCCGAGCCTGCACACCGACCTCGTCAACGCCGGGGCCACCTGGCACGACGAAGAGGTCGTCGTCGACGCCGGGCTCGTCTCGAGCCGCACGCCCGACGACCTGCCGGCCTTCAACGCCAAGCTGGTCGAGGAGATCGCCGAAGGACGTCACGCGGCGCAGACCGTCTGATCCCCCGCGCTCGACGCCCCCGGCCGCGACTCAGTCGCGCGACGGGGGCGTCGTGCGTCGACGGGCCACCGCGATCGCGACGACCACCGCGACGACGACCACGACCACGATGCCGCCCACGACGAACGGCACCACAGAGATGCCGTCACCACCGGCATCCGGGGTCGCCTGCGAGGACTGCAGAGGCGTCGCCTCGCCGACCGCGAAGGGGATCGTGCCGCTGATCGGGTGACCGTCGCTGGAGACGACCCGCCACTCCACGAGGTAGCCCGCCTCGGGCATGCCCGAGGCGACGGGGACGGTGAGCGTGTTCGTGTCGATGGCGGGGTCCCCGTCGGTCCAGTCCTTGCCCGAGGCATCCAGCACGACGATCTCCGCCCCCTCGTGCAGGATCGCGGCGGAGTAGGTGAGGACGACCGATGTGGGGGCCGTGCTCAGCTGCTCGTTCGGCGAGGGCGTGCTGCCGAGGAGTTCGTCGTGCGCGGACGCGGGGCCGGCGACCGTGAAGATGAGGAGTGCCGCGAGACCGGCCGAGAACGCGGCGATACGGGACCACGCGGATCGAACGGACGTCGGAGGCGGCGAGGCGACGGGCATGCGTCCAGCCTGCCATCCCCGCCTGTGCGTCGCCTGCCTCGCGGCGGCTTACCCGGGGTCCCGGTCCAGAGCAAGCCCCGAGCACCGCCTCGGCGCGGCATCTATCGTGACGACCGAACCCACCGGAAGGACACCGAGATGGACACGACCGACAGCGGACCCGAAGACCTCGCCCCCGACGTGGAGGGTCCCGAGGACCGGGGCGCCCCCTCCGCCGAGGCGCATTATCTGGTGACGGAGCACGATGGCGTCACCCGGGTCGACATCGCCGACGATGCCGCGTTCCGTCCGGGACCCGGACAGGGGCAGCCCGAAGCCGACGCGGAGTAGGGCTGGAGCGTCAGACGCCGAGCAGATCCTCGGGGCGGGTGCCGTACGCGGCCAGGTGATGCCGACGGAGCCCCTCCTCCGTGAACCCCCACCGCGACGCGATCTCACTCAGATCGTCGACCGACCCCATCGCGGTTCCGACGATGTCTGCGTGGGCGGCGTCCAGTCGGACGGCCGTGAGGTGTTCCAGCGGAGAGCGCCCCGCGACAGAGTGCGCCCGGAATGCGCGTCGGAGCGCACCGCTTCCGACACCGGCCGCCGCCGCCGCGTCGTCGACCGTGATCGGGAGTGAGGCGTTCTGCTCGAAGAACGACACCGCAGCGCGGTAGGCCCGCTGCTGCTGGGCGACGCTCTCCACGCGCTGGGCGCGATCGCCGATGAGCGGGAACGCTTCGAGCGTCGACACCGCGATCGAGCGGAACATGGAGGCGCGCGCGAGATCGTTGTCGAGAGTCGCCTCAGCGGAGAACGCCAGAGCGGACGCCGATCGCCAGGCACGCAGGAGCGTCGGGTCGGCGGGACGCGTGCCGTCGAAACGTACCGTGAGGGTGTCATCGTTGTAGACGGTCCGGGCGAGGTCCGTCAACGCGTCCATCGGCAACGCGACCACCTGCACGCGAGTGTCCTGGAGGCGGCAGGCGAGGGTCGATCCGGGTTGGAAGAGGACGGGATCCGCCGCGTCGCCGCGTTCGCCGTCGATCTCCCACTCGTACCGTGCGTCGCTGTGCACCACGATGATCGCGTCGAGGTCGCACTCCGCGCTGTACCCGCCACCGATGTTCAGCCGCCGCAGCGCGAATCGCTCGTCCCCGACGCTCGATTCCTCGAACGTGAGGTCTTGTGCGTCGAGATCGACGCTCCCGTAACTGCGGGTGATGTAGGCCTCCGCCTCACCGAGATCGGCGGAGCGGAAATGCTCACGGAGCGCGGGCACGCTGTCCTTCTCTCCCCTGTCGACTGCGGTCCGACGGGACCCTCGTTCCCAGGGTACGTCCCGCGGTGCCTCTCGGGACGACTCTGATACTGCGTATTACGGATGATGTGCGCATAATGGATATCACGAACGCCGAAAGGACCCCGTGGGCAAGTTCATCTACAACGACCGCATCCGAGCCGACTTCGAGGATCGCCTGCTGGCGCACCTGCAGCTGGTCATCACCACGAAGTTGCGCCGCGGCGAAGCGTTCACATTCATGTGGCGGAACGATCAGAGCCTCGGCGACGGGCGTCAGGTCGTGTGGCTGCATCCTGGTGCAGACCTGCACTGGCAGTACTTCGGCAGCCGACAGCCTTCGCTCAACCCCGCCTGGCTCGACGCGCTGAGCCACGTCGCGAACTCCCCGACGGGCCTGTACGTCGTGCCCGAGCCGCAGGGCGCCTCGGTGCCGGCATCCAGCGGATCCATCTGATGAGGTCGAGAAGATGAGGCATGCCAGCTGACGGCGCCTCCCGCGTCCTCGACACGACGCGCGAGGCGTTCGACATCAAGTCCGCCGGAGAGGCGCTCCGTCATGTCGCCTCGGGCGTGACCATCCGCGAGGCGGATTCGGCTTTCTCACTGCATCAGCGGACCCTCGGGGACGACAGGCTCAGGCTCACTCGGCTCCGCACCACGGGCTTCCTCCACGCGCACGTCGACGTGTCGGGATACGTCGCCGTCGGTCGCGTCGCCAGCGGCGGGGTCCGCGCCGTGAGCAACGACTCGCCTCTGGACGTCAGCGCCCCCTTCCTCCTGACGCCCGGCTCAGCCGAGACATGGTCCTCGACGGCCGATGCGGAGGCCATCGGCCTCGATCTCGCGGCGCTCGGAGCGTTCTCGGGCCGTGACCTCAGCTCCGCCGGACGCTTCCCGCATCGGGGCGCCCTCACGTCGGACCTGCAGGACCACTGGGAGGCGACGATCGCTCATGTGAGTCGGATCTTCGACGACGAAACCCTCCTTCGCAACGACCTCATCCGACAGGCTGCCGTCGACGCCGTCTTCGCCGCGACGGTCAGCACCTTCGGCATCGACGCCGAAACGGGCGAGTCGACTGGCGGCTCCGCGGCCGTCACCCGTGCGACGGACTTCATCGACGACCACCTCGGCGAGCCGCTCAGCGTCGCCGACATCGCCGCCGCGGCCCGTCTCAGCGTCAGGGGCCTCCAAAGCGCCTTCCAGCGGACGCTGGGCGTGACGCCCGCGTCGTACGTCCGTGCGGCTCGGCTCGTGGCCGTGAACCGCGACCTGACGTCAGCGGATGCCGAGGCGATCACCGTCGCAGAGATCGCCCGACGGTGGGGGTTCGCCCACCTCCCGAGGTTCGCTCAGCACTACCGGGCGGAGTTCGGGGAACTCCCCCACGAGACGCTTCGCCGCTGACCGGCGCCGCGGCCGTCAATCCCAGCCGAGGTAGTCCTCGATCTGGAACGCCGTCTCACCGGGATGCGTCATCGGGAACAGGTGTCCCGCATCCGGCAGACGGACGACGCTCGTCCGGTCTGCTGCGGTCGCCTGGAGGTCATCGCCGTTCGCGGGCGGCGTGATCGGGTCCACGGCGCCCTGGATGATGAGGATCGGCAACGACGACGCGAGGCTCGCCCATTCGGCGACCGGCGTCGAGGCGAGCGCGGCGCTCTGGAGTTCCTCGACGTCGAGGTCGCGCGACCGCGCGAAGACATCCCAGGCCACCGGGATGGAGATCCCGGGCCCGACCAGGGCGCGGACGGCGTCGGTGTCCGGCGCGTCCACGGGGGCGGAGAAGGCGCTGTGCAGGGCACGGGCCGCGTCGTCATCGAGGGCGCGGGCCGCTTCGACGCCGAGCAGGAGCACGCCGCTGGCGCGACCGGGGTGGTCGAGCGCCACGGTGCGCGCGACGGCGCCGCCGAAGGCGTGACCGCCGATCCACGCGGAGCCGACCCCGAGGTGGTCGAGGACGTCGACGACATCCTGCGCGAGATCGTGCATGGACGCCGCGGCGCCGCCGGGACGGCGGGAGCCGATGCGGACGATCCGGAACCCCTCCTCCTCGAGGATGCTCGCGAGGCCGCCGAGGTAGGCGACGTCGAGACCCTGCGCGGGGATGAGGACGAGGGCGGGGCCCTCTCCCTCGTCGATGAACGGGATGGCACGAGCCTCGGCGTCGAACACCTGGCGCTGAATCTGTGTCATGGGAGGATCCTCAGTTGTTGAAACGGAACTCGACGACGTCGCCGTCCTGCATGACGTAGTCCTTGCCCTCGAGGCGCGCCTTGCCCTTGGCGCGGGCCTCCTGGACCGAGCCGGTCGCGACGAGGTCCTCGAACGAGATGACCTCGGCCTTGATGAAGCCCTTCTCGAAATCGGTGTGGATGACGCCCGCAGCCTGCGGCGCCTTCCAGCCCTTTCCGATGGTCCAGGCACGGGCCTCTTTGGGGCCGGCCGTCAGATACGTCTGCAGGCCCAAGGTGTCGAACCCGACGCGGGCGAGCTGGTCGAGGCCGGATTCCTCCTGACCGGTCGACGCGAGCATCTCCGCGGCGTCCTCCGGGTCGAGCTCGGCGAGCTCCGACTCGATCTTCGCGTCGAGGAAGACGGCCTGAGCGGGCGCGACGAGGGCGGCGAGTTCCGCCTTGCGGGCAGCATCCATCAGGACGGCCTCGTCCACGTTGAAGACGAAGATGAACGGCTTGGCGCTGAGCAGGCCGAGCTCGCGAATGGGGGCGAGGTCGATGCCGGATGCGGCGAGGAGCTCACCGCGCTGGAGGGCGTCCTGCGCGGCCTTCGCGGTCTCGAGCACCGAGGGGTCGAGCTTCTTGCCGCGGACCTCCTTCTCGTACCGCGTGATCGCCTTCTCCAGCGTCTCGAGGTCGGCGAGCTGGAGCTCCGCATTGATCGTCTCCATGTCGTTCTTCGGGTTCACGGCCCCGTCGACGTGGACGACGTCGTCGTCGGCGAAGCCGCGGACCACCTGCGCGATGGCGTCGGCCTCGCGGATGTTGGCGAGGAACTTGTTGCCGAGGCCCTCACCCTCGCTCGCACCGCGGACGATACCGGCGATGTCGACGAACGAGACCGTCGCGGGGAGGATGCGCTCCGAGGAGAAGATCCCGGCGAGCACGTCCAGACGCGGGTCCGGCAGGTTCACCACGCCGACGTTCGGCTCGATCGTCGCGAACGGGTAGTTCGCCGCGAGCACGTCGTTCTTGGTGAGAGCGTTAAAGAGGGTGGACTTGCCGACGTTGGGCAGTCCGACGATTCCGATGGTGAGAGCCACGGGCATCCACTCTACGCGGCGGGCGGGCCGCCGCCGTGCGGTCCGCCGGTCCGGACCAGCGGCGGCGCGCCTCCGCATCCCCGTCGGGATCGGCGGTGAAGGTGGATCACATGGGCCTGGACTTCACCGCGATCGACTTCGAGACGGCGAACTCCTCGAACGCCTCGGCCTGCGCGGTGGGGCTCGCCCGGGTCCGCGACGGCCGCGTCGTCGCCTCCGAGGGCTGGCTCATCCGCCCTCCCGCGGGTCACGACCGGTTCTTCGAGATCAACGTCGGCATCCACGGCATCCGAGAGAGCGACGTCGCATCAGCCGCGACGTGGGTCGAGCAGTTGCCGCGCCTCCTCGACTTCGTCGGCGACGACATCCTCGTCGCCCACAACGCGGGGTTCGACATGCGGGTGCTGCGCAGCGCCTGCGAGGTGACGGGACACGTCGCCCCGCCCGCGCGCTACCTGTGCAGCCTGCACGTCGCACGGAAGACCTACGACCTGCCGTCCTATCGCCTGCCGTTCGTCGCGGCGGCCGCCGGTCACCTCGACTTCGCCCACCACGACGCGACCGCCGATGCCCTGGCGTGCGCGCAGATCGTCATCGATGCGGGCGCGCGAGCCGGCGCCGGCGACCTCGTCGAGCTCGCGATGCTGCTCGGCGTCCGCATCCCGCAGATCCCGCAACCGGTTCCCGCCTCCGCGTCCTGAGGCCCTGCCGCCGCGCGGCGACGGGGCGATGTCCGACCCCTCGGGCACGATGAACGTCATGGATGCCGCTTTCGCCACCGTGCTCGCCGTGATCTGCCTGATCGCCGGCGCCCTGGCCGCCGGCGCGTTCGTCGCCGCTCGTGAAGCGAACCGCCGCACGGACCTGCAGGCGCGCGCCTCGGCCGCCGAGGCGGCACGTGACGCGCTGCAGACCCAACTTGACCAGCAGCGGGCTCTTCACCGAGAGGTCACGAGCCGGGTGCACGCCGAGCAGGCGGCTCGGGACGAGCGGGAGCGTCGCGAGCAGACGGTGCTCCGCGCCCTCGCCCCCGTGCAGGAGACCCTGACGGCAATGCAGCAGAAGGTGGATCACCTCGAACGCGACCGGCAGGAGCAGTTCGGCTCGCTCGCCGAGCAGCTGCGACGGTCGCAGGAGTCGGACGAGGCGCTGCGAGCCACGACGGAGTCGCTGGCGGGCGCCCTCCGCTCCAATGGGACGCGCGGTGTCTGGGGCGAGACGCAGCTGCGCCGCATCGTCGAGTCCGCCGGCCTCACCCGCTACGTCGATTTCGACACGCAGGCCTCGATCTCCTCCGACGCCGGCAGCGGTCGCCCCGACCTCATCGTGCGCCTCCCCGGCGAGAAGGCCCTGGCCGTCGATGCGAAGGCGCCGTTCGACGCCTATCTCGAAGCCAGCGCGATCCCCGTCACGGCGGTGGGCGAAGAGGGTGCACGGCGCAGCCGCCTGCTCGCGAAGCACGTCGCCGCGGTCCGCGCCCACATCGACGCTCTCGCGAAGAAGCGCTACTGGGCGGGGATGCCGTCGAGCCCCGAGTTCGTCGTCTGCTTCATCCCGAGCGAGTCCCTCCTCGCGGCGGCCCTCGAAGAGGATCCCGCCCTGCTGGAGTACGCGTTCGGACGGAGGGTCGCGCTCGCGTCCCCCGTGAACCTCTGGGCGGTCCTCAAGACGGTGGCCTACACGTGGACGCAGCAGGACGTGTCGACCGAAGCGCGCCGGCTGTTCGATCTGGGCAACGAGCTGTACCACCGGCTCGGGTCGCTCGCCGGCCACGCCGACGACCTCCGCCGCGCCATCGAACGGACCGTCGACAGCTACAACCGCTTCGCCGGCTCCCTCGAGACGCGGGTGCTCGTCAGTGCACGGCGGTTCCCCGGCATCGACGACACCCAACTCGACACGCTGTCGACACCGCGTCCCATCGAATCCACGACGAGACGACTGACCGCTCCCGAACTCCTCGACGGAGTCGAGCGCGGTGACGGTTCCGAGCACACGGCTGCCGACCTCGGTGCTCTCCGCGACCGGCTGACCGACGAGGGTGAGCTCAGGAGGGGAAGAACGTCATGAGGCCGACGACGCCCAGCGACACCGCCACGAATGCGCCGATCATCCACCATGCGCTGATCTCGTGCCCGGGAGGCATCCGTCGACGCAACAGCACGTCCGGACGACGTGCGGGGTCGTCGATCACCGGGATCTGAGCCGTCACCGGACGCGGCCCCGCTGTCGTCTGCCCCACGACCGGGATCTGTCCCGTCGGCGTGACGGGCAGGTGACCGGTGAGCGAGAGCTGACCCGTGCGCGGATCGCTGGATGCGGTGGACATGTGGACTCCTGAGGGGCGGTGGCGAGTGCCGGGGATCTCTGACACCACGGCCCATTGTGCCAGAGGCCTCGTCCGCGATCCTGGGTTGACGCCCGGCGCGTGTCCGCTACGCGGTCGCCCGGCGAGCGACTCGACTCAGAGCCACTTCGAGGTGAGGTGCTCCGACGAGATGCGGCGAAGCGTCCCGGATGCCCCGCGGAGCACGACGCTCTCGGTGTAGACGAAGTCACCCGCGCGACGCACCCCCGCGACGAGTTCGCCGTTGGTGACGCCCGTCGCGACGAAGAGCGTGTTGTTGCCGCGGACGAGGTCATCCGCTTCGTAGACGTGGTCGTCGAGCTTCAGACCCGCGTCGATCCCGCGCTGCTTCTCGTCGTCGTCGCGCGCCCACAGGCGACCTTGGATGTGGCCGCCGAGCGCCTTGATGGCGCACGCGGTGACGATGCCCTCGGGGCTGCCGCCGACACCCACGCACATGTCGGTGCGGGCGTTGTGGCGCGCGGCGTTGATGCCGCCCGCGACGTCGCCGTCGCTCATGAGGCGCGTGCCGGCACCGGCATCCCGGATCTCCTCGATCAGCCGGGCGTGCCGGGGGCGGTTCAGCACCGAGACGACGAGCTCGTCGACGGGCTTGTCGAGCGCCTTCGCCAGGCGGCGGATGTTCTCCGCGATCGGCAGGCGGATGTCGACCACTCCGACGCCCTCGGGACCCGTCACGATCTTGTCCATGTAGAAGACGGTCGAGGCGTCGAGCATCGCGCCGCGATCGGCCACGGCGATCACCGAGAGGGCGTTGTTGCGTCCTTCCGCGGTGAGTGTCGTGCCGTCGATCGGATCGACCGCGATGTCGCACTGCGGCCCCCGCCCCGTGCCGACACGCTCGCCGTTGAAGAGCATCGGGGCGTTGTCCTTCTCCCCTTCGCCGATCACGATGACACCGTCGAAGTTCACCGTGGTGAGGAACGCCCGCATGGCGTCGACGGCGGCGCCGTCGGCGAGCTCCTTCTTCCCTCGTCCGATGAACGGAACGGATCGGATCGCGGCTGCCTCGGTCGCGCGAACGAGCTCCAGCGCGAGGTTGCGGTCGGGATGCAGCGGACTCATGTCGGCAGTCAGGCTCACCATGGGCTCAGCCTAGGACCGTTGCCGCCGCCGACCACGTGTTTCCCGGCCTCGCCTGATGAAGGAATGCGGAATCTTTCCGATCCGGAAGGGAGGCTGTCTTCTGGGCGAGCGTGCCGGCTCGGGAGGGAGCGGCATCCCTTCGATAGAGTTGCGGTGAATCACTGACTTTCCCGAGGAGCTGACATGCCCGTCGCCACACCCGACCAGTACGCCGACATGCTGGACCGCGCGAAGGCAGGCGGCTTCGCCTACCCCGCGATCAACGTCTCGAGCTCGCAGACCATCAACGCCGTCCTCCAGGGCCTGACCGAGGCCGGCTCCGACGGCATCCTCCAGGTCACCACCGGCGGCGCGGACTACTTCGCCGGCCACACGGTGAAGGGTCGTGCGACCGGCGCCCTGGCGTTCGCCAAGTACGTCACCGAGGTCGCAAAGAACTACCCGATCACGGTCGCCCTCCACACCGACCACTGCCCGAAGGACGCCCTCCCCGGCTTCGTGCTGCCGCTCATCGAGGCCTCCGAGGCCGAGGTCAAGGCGGGCCGCAACCCGATCTTCCAGTCGCACATGTGGGACGGCTCGGCGGTTCCCCTCGACGAGAACATCGAGATCGCACGGCACCTGCTCCCCCGGATGAAGAACATCAACGCGATCCTCGAGATCGAGGTCGGCGTCGTCGGCGGCGAAGAGGACGGCGTCCAGCACGAGGGCTCGAACGACGCGCTCTACACGACCGTCGCCGACGTGACCAAGGCCGTCGAGGCCCTCGGTCTCGGCGAGAACGGCCGTTACATCTCGGCCCTCACCTTCGGCAACGTGCACGGTGTCTACAAGCCGGGCGGCGTAAAGCTCCGCCCCGAGCTCCTCGGTGAGATCCAGGAAGGCATCGCCGCGCACTTCGGTACCGGCCCGAAGCCCCTCGACCTCGTCTTCCACGGCGGCAGCGGCTCGTCGGACGATGAGATCGCCACCGCGGTCGCCAACGGCGTCGTGAAGATGAACATCGACACCGACACGCAGTACGCCTTCACCCGCTCGGTCGCCGGCTTCATGCTCGCCAACTACGAGGGCGTCCTGAAGCTCGACGGCGAGGTCGGCAACAAGAAGCAGTACGACCCGCGCGCGTGGGGCAAGGTCGCCGAGTCGGCGATGGCGCAGCGCGTCGTCGCCGCCACGCAGCAGCTCGGCTCGGCGGGCAAGTCGCTCGGCGTCTGACCTCCCTCGTACGACGAAGCCCCGGTTCTCTGCGGACCGGGGCTTCGTCGTGCGGAGCGTCAGTAGGAGGCGGTGCCCAGGACGTCGCGCGGGTAGAGCTCGTAGCGCACCCCGTCCACGGCGAACGCCGTGTGGAGGTGCGGCCCGGTGGAGCAGCCCGTCGAGCCGACCGAACCGATCCGCTGCCCGGCCGCCACGGACTGGCCGGTCTTCACCGAGAACGCGCTGAGGTGGGCGTAAACCTGCTCGAAGCGGTGGCCGTCGACGGTCGAGGTGACGACGACCTCCTTCTGCTTCGTCTTGTTCGGAGCCCACGAGGGGCATCCGCTCGTGATCCACACCTCGCGCACCGAGACCGTGCCGCCGCGCATTGCGTAGATCGGCGTCCCCGTGGGAGCGGCGATGTCGTCGCCGCTGTGGCCGGCGTAGGTGGTGAACTTCCCGTTCGGGCGCAGCGGGTACGCCCAGCCGTAGCGCCCCGGGACGGATGCCGCGGCTCCCGTCGCGTCCGGCAGCGCCGCCATCTTCTCGCTCGTCCACACATCGTCTCCGTTGCCGTCGACCAGGCGCAGGACACCGTCGTTGCCGAGCACGGCGCCCGTGGCTCCGAGGCCGGCCGTCCGCGAGCTCCAGAGCACGACGTCGTACTGGTTCAGCAGGAGGAGTTCGCCGTCCTTGGTGAACGAGAGCCGGCCGTCGAAGGCGAACGTGGTCCTCGCGGTCCTCGTCAGTGCGTATCCGCGGGTGAGGCCGACGTTGCCGTCGCCGAGGATGCCGAAAGCGGAGCGACCGTCGGGAGAGGTCAGCTTCACTCCGGGCCGGAGCATCGTCCCCGGGGTCATGGATGTCCCGAGCGACCACGACACGGACCGCGCTGCGGACGTCTTCGTGACCGGCCGATGGTTCGCGCGGTACGCCGTGACCGAGACGGACACCGACCGCCCGGCGACCCCGGTCGGCACTTCCCAGCTCGTGCCCGTCGCACCGTCGACGGGGTTGCCGTCGACGCGCCACTGGACGCCGAACTGCGTCGGCGCAGGCTGCCAGGTGCCGGTGTTCACCCGGAGCACACCGCCCGCGGTCGCGGAACCGGAGATCGTCGGCGTCGGCGTCGTCGTGAAGGGGGCGAGGACAGCGACCCCGCCTGACGTCCGGGACGCGGTCGTGTACCCGGATTTCACGCCCGTCACGCGGACGGACACGGTCGTGCCCGCATCGGCGGCCACCATCCGGTAGGTGCGAGCCGTCGCTCCCGGGATCACGCCGCCGTTGCGCAACCACTGATACCCGACGGTCACGCCCGCGGGCGTCCACGTCCCCGGGTTCGCCGTCAAGGTTCCCCCGACCGTTCCCGCCCCCGAGATGGTGACGCCCGACGGCGCGCCGAGGACGCGCTCGACCGTGACGCCGCTGCTCGAGCGGACGAGCGACGTGTATCCCGCCTTCGACACGGTCACGCGGACCGAGACCGTGGCCCCGGCATCCGCGGAGACGAGTGCGTAGGTCGACGCCGTGGCTCCCGGGATGGCCGCCGTGCCGCGCAACCACTGATAGGTCAGGACGACCGGGGCGGGCCCGAAACCGGCGACCGCGGCGGTCAGCGTGCGGCCGACGGCGGGAGCACCCGTCACGGCCACGGTGCCGGGCGTCAGCGCGGCGGCTGTAGCTGCGGGGGTGGCGATCGGGGCCGGCGTCGCCGCCGTCGCCGCCGCCGACGGCGAGGCGAGCAGCAGCCCGACAGTGCAGGCCACGGCGATGGCGGTGGAGGCGAACCTCCGGTGTGTGCCGGTCACAGTTCCCCTCCCGAGATGAGCGCGCGAGGGAGAACCCGCAGCAGCCGTAAAAGTATCAGGCAGGGAAGGCGTTCTCCAACCGTCCGGAGCGGCGGTCGGGGCCGCCGGCCTCAGGAGGTGAGCGCCAGTCCGCGGACGAGCCCCGGGTCGCCGAACAGCGGCACGACGAGGCAGACGCTGACGATGACGAACGTCACGATCGCTCCCACGAGCGGGATCCACCAGCTCACTCGCCCGCGTGCGAGCGACCACCACGACAGAACGGCGGTGAGCACCCACCCGACGGCGAACACCGTCGCGCCGACGCCGCCCCACAGCGCGCCCTGCGCCGTATTGGTGAACTCGCCCTCGACGCCCGCGACCTCCATCCACGTCTTCGCGAACGCGGTGAAGTCGACGAGTTGCGGGATCGCGCTCACGACGGTGACGAGCCCGTACACCAGGAGCGCGACCGTGATGATGCGGTCCGCCGTCCGGGTCGGGCGCGCCGCGACAGTGGTGGCGGGAGCCGTCGGCGGATGCGGGGCGTCGACGGGTGCCGGCGCTGCCGGCTCGGGCTGACGGATCGCCGCCCGCTGCTGCTCGGGCGTCGCGTACTCCCCGTACTGCGGTCGCGGTCGGGGTTCCTCGCTCACGAGCGGTTCCGTCCCCCGAGAGCGCGCTCGTCACGGCGACCTTCGAGGTCCTGACGCAGTTCCTTCGGGAGCGAGAACATGAGGTCCTCCTCTGCGGTCTTCACCTCGGCGACGTCGCGATACCCCGCTCCGGCCAGATCCTCGAGCACCTCGGTCACGAGGACCTCGGGAACGGATGCGCCGGACGTGACGCCGACCGTCTCGACACCGTCGAGCCACTCCTGCTTGATCTCGTGCGAGTAGTCGACGCGGTAGGCCGCCTTCGCGCCGTACTCGAGGGCGACCTCGACGAGACGGACGCTGTTCGAGGAGTTCGCCGAGCCGACGACGATCACCAGGTCGGCATCCTGCGCGACCTTCTTGATCGCGACCTGGCGGTTCTGCGTCGCGTAGCAGATGTCGTCCGACGGCGGGTCCTGCAGGTTCGGGAACCGTTCTCGCAGCCGGCGGACGGTGTCCATCGTCTCGTCGACCGACAGCGTCGTCTGCGAGAGCCAGACGACCTTGTCGGGGTCCTTCACGACGACGCGGTCCGCCTCGTCGGGCGAGTTCACGACGGTGACGTGATCCGGTGCCTCCCCCGCGGTCCCCTCTACCTCTTCGTGGCCGTCGTGCCCGATGAGGAGGATCTCGAAGTCGTCGCGGGCGAAGCGGACGGCTTCACGGTGGACCTTCGTCACGAGAGGGCAGGTGGCGTCGATCGCCTGCAGTCCGCGGTCCGCGGCGGCGTTGACGACGGCGGGCGACACCCCGTGCGCGCTGAAGACGACGTGCGCACCCTCGGGGACTTCGTCGACCTCGTCGACGAAGATCGCGCCCATCGACTCGAGCTCGGTCACGACGTGGATGTTGTGGACGATCTGCTTGCGGACGTAGACGGGGGCGCCGTACCGCTCCAGCGCCTTCTCGACGGCGATGACGGCACGGTCGACACCCGCGCAGTACCCGCGGGGTGCGGCGAGGAGGACGCGCTTGGCGCCCTGGACGGGAAGATCGACGAGCCGCCCGCGGGCTCCCGGGATCCGGGGCATCGGCAGCGAAACGGCAGGTGAGGTCACCCCTTGATTGTACGAACCCCGGGCTGGGTGGGGGACGTGTGCGCCAAGATGGGTCACCGTGACGACTTTCCAGACCGAGGCGGGTGCCGTCCCGCCGCCGGATGCGGTGCACCCGCGGGACTCCTCCCCCGACACCCCGACTTCGGTCTCCCGTCTGAACGAGACCATCCGCGACTTCGTGCAGAAGTGGGGCGCGGTCTGGGTCGAGGGCGAGATCACCGCGTGGAACCTCCGCGGTGGTCACGTCTTCGGACGATTGAAGGATGCCTCGGGCGACGGCATGCTCTCGTTCCGCATGTGGTCCTCCACGCTGCAGCGCACCCCCGGCGACCTGAAGATCGGCGACCGTGTGGTCGCGTGCGTCAAGGCCGACTACTTCGTGAAGACGGGCGATTTCAGCTTCACCGTCTCCGCCATGCGTCACACCGGTCTCGGGGATCAGCTCGAGCGGCTCGAGCGACTGCGCGCGACGCTCCGCTCAGAGGGTCTCTTCGACCCGGCACGCAAGCAGCCGCTTCCGTTCCTGCCCCACGTCATCGGGTTGATCACGGGTGAGCGCAGCGACGCGGAGAAGGACGTCCACCGCAACGCGGAGCTGCGCTGGCCGCACGTCCGGTTCCGGACGATCCATGCGGCCGTGCAGGGCGACCGCTGCGTCCCCGAGACGCTGGCCGCCCTCCGCGAGCTGGACGCCGATCCCGAGGTCGACGTCATCATCATCGCCCGCGGCGGCGGCGATCCGCAGACCCTGCTCGGCTTCAGCGACGAGAGGCTCGTCCGCGCGGTGGCCGCGGCATCCACCCCCGTCGTCTCCGCCATCGGACACGAGAACGACCACCCGCTCCTCGACGAGGTCGCCGATCTCCGGGCCTCCACACCGACGGACGCCGCCAAGCGGGTCGTGCCGGACGTGTCCGAGCAGCGGGCCCTCGTGCAGCAGTTGCGGAGCCGCGCTCGCACCCGGCTGACCCAGCGTGTCGGCCACGACATCGCCGCGCTCGCCCAGCTGCGCTCGCGCCCGGTCCTGCGGGATCCGGAGTCCCTGCTGACCGGCCGCGCGCAGGAGATCGTCGCGCTGTCGTCCCGCGGTCGCGACGTGATGACCCGCAGATGGGATGCCGCGGCCCGCTCGACCGCTGAGCTCCGGGCATCCCTCCGCGCCCTCTCCCCCGGCGCCACCCTCGACCGCGGCTACGCGATCGCGCACCTCCCCGGCGGCGGCATCGTCCGCGACGCGGAGCAGGCGCCCGCGGGGACCGACGTCGTCGTGACGGTGGGGCGCGGCTCGTTCGCGGCGCGCTCGGCGGGCGAGATCGCCGAGACGGGGGCGGATGCCGCTCCCTCCGCGATCTAGGATGGGAGGCATGACGAGCGACGCGGGTGATGTCTCGAGCCTCACTTTCGAGCAGGCCCGCGACGAGCTCGTCCAGGTCGTCGCGAAACTCGAGCAGGGGTCGCCCACGCTCGAGGAGTCGCTCAGCCTGTGGACGCGCGGCGAGGCCCTCGCGGCGCGCTGCGAGGAATGGCTGCTGGGCGCCAAGCGGCGGCTCGACGAGGCGCGCCCCGACGGCGGGACCGCGTCCTGATGGCCAAACCCCGCGTCGTCGCCGAGCTCGGCCGGCCCGAAACGCCGGACGAGACCGCAGCCCGCAAGGCCGCGTCGTCGCAGCGCTACCGGTCCAGCAAGACCTTCCGCAACCTGATCGCCGCGCTCATCGTCTGCCTCGGCATCATGGCCGTGGTCTACCTCGGCGTGCCACGGGGCACCCCCGCCGACACCCCCGAGGCGGATGTCCCCGCCGCGGCAGCGGCGGCCGAGAAGACCGTCGGACGCGGTGTGATCGTCCCCGGAGTGCCCGGATCGTGGCGTGCCAACTCCGCGCTCGTCGACGGCGGTGAGTGGCGCATCGTGTACGCCCCGTCGAGCGGTTACGTCGAGGTCACCCAGGCGTTCGACCCGCCCGCGCAGTGGGTGTCGCGAGAGCTGGGCGGCTACGCACCCACCGGCACGTCGACCATCGACGGCATCGAGTGGGACGTCTACGACCTGCCGTCGTCGGTGGAGAAGATCACCTACGCCCTGTCCACGACCATCGGCTCCGACACGGTCGTCATCGGCCTGGCCGAGTCCACCGACCAAGGCGCCGCCACGACGGTCGCCGAGAGCCTCGGCGACCAGATCCGCACCCTGAGAGAGGAGGCGCGATGAGCGAGAACCCCCGCCCGTCCGACGTCTGGTCCGCCATGCTCGCCGGCAACCGCCGATTCGTCGCCGGAGAGCCCCAGCACCCCCGACAGGATGCGGAGCGTCGCCATGAACTGGCGCACGTGCAGCGTCCGACCGCGGCCCTGTTCGGCTGCTCCGACTCCCGACTCGCGGCGGAGATCATCTTCGACGAGGGACTCGGCGATCTGTTCGTCATCCGCAACGCCGGGCAGGTGATCTCCGACTCCGTGGTCGGCAGTCTCGAGTACGCCGTCGCCGTCCTGGGTGTGCCGCTGATCGTGGTCCTCGGGCACGACGAGTGCGGCGCCGTCCGCGCCGCCATCGAATCGACGGCTCCCGACGCGCCCGCCCTCCCGGCCGGCATCTGGCGCCAGGTCGCACCGATCGTTCCCGCCGTCCGCCGCGTCCTGCAGGCCACCCCCGGCTCGAGTGCAGCGTCGGTCGATGCCGAGGAGGTCGGCCGCGAGCACCTGCGCGACACCGTCGCCGGCATCCTGCACTCCTCCGAGCTCATCAGCGACGCCGTGGCCGAGGGACGCGTGGCGGTGGTCGGGGCGAACTATCGCCTGGCCGACGGCACCGCGATCCCCGACGTCGTCGTCGGCGAAGCCGGCTGACGCCCCCATCCCCCTTCCGCAGACACGTGAAACGAGGACGTGAACGACATGACTGACGAGACCGACTACCGCATCGAGCACGACACGATGGGTGAGGTGCGCGTGCCGAAGGACGCGCTCTACGCCGCGCAGACCCAGCGTGCCGTCGAGAACTTCCCCATCTCGGGCTCGGGACTCGAGTCGACGCAGATCGCGGCCCTGGCGCGCATCAAGAAGGCCGCCGCGCTGGCCAACAAGGACCTCGGCACCCTCGACGGCTCGATCGCCGACGCGATCGCCTGGGCCGCGGACGAGGTCGTCACCGGCGCCTACGACGCGCAGTTCCCGGTCGACACGTACCAGACCGGTTCGGGCACCTCGTCGAACATGAACATGAACGAGGTCCTCGCGACCCTCGCGACCCGCAAGCTCGGTTCGAGCGTTCACCCGAACGACCACGTCAACGCGTCGCAGTCGTCCAACGACGTGTTCCCCACGTCGGTGCACATCGCCGTCACCCAGGCCCTCATCGACGACCTGATCCCCGCCCTGGACCACCTCGCCGTGGCCTTCGAGGAGAAGGCGCAGGCGTGGAAGAGCGTCGTCAAGAGCGGCCGTACGCACCTCATGGACGCGACACCGGTCACCCTCGGTCAGGAGTTCGGCGGCTACGCGCGTCAGATGCGTCTCGGCATCGAGCGCGTCCAGGCCGTCCTCCCGCGCGTCGGCGAGGTCCCCCTCGGCGGCACCGCCGTCGGCACGGGCATCAACACCCCCCTGGGCTTCCCGCAGAAGGTCATCGAGCTCCTGGCCGCCGAGACCGAGCTGCCGATCACCGAGGCCAAGGACCACTTCGAGGCGCAGGCCAACCGCGACGGTCTCGTCGAGGCATCCGGGGCACTCCGCACCATCGCCGTCTCGCTCACGAAGATCAACAACGACATCCGCTGGATGGGGTCGGGACCGAACACCGGTCTCGGAGAGCTGCACATCCCCGACTTGCAGCCGGGCTCGTCGATCATGCCCGGCAAGGTCAACCCCGTCGTCCCCGAGGCGACCCTGATGGTCGCCGCCCGCGTCATCGGCAACGACGCGACGGTCGCCTGGGCCGGGGCATCCGGCTCGTTCGAGCTCAACGTCGCGATCCCCGTGATGGGTACGGCGCTGCTCGAGTCGATCCGGCTGCTCTCCAACGCCATGCGGGTGCTCGCCGACAAGACGGTGAGCGGGCTCGAGGCGAACGTCGAGCGCGCCGCCGCATACGCGGGGATGTCGCCCTCGATCGTGACCCCGCTCAACAAGCTCATCGGGTACGAGGCCGCCGCGAAGATCGCCAAGCGCTCCGTCGCGAAGGGCATCACCGTCCGGGACGCCGTGATCGACCTCGGCTACGTCGAGCGGGGCGAGCTGTCCGAGCAGCAGCTCGATGAGAAGCTCGACCTCCTCTCGATGACCCACCCGGGTTGATAATCGGAGCGTGAACAGCGCCGCCGCACCACCGCGACGGGGCACGCCGGGACTCGGGATCCTTCTCGCGGTCGCCGCAGCGGGCCTCGTCGGCGTGGGTGCGGCGGCGTTCGTCGTCGTGCTGCTGGTCGCCCCGGCCGCCGCCGGGTGGACCGCGCTCATCTGGGCGATCGCCACGGTCCCCGCCCTGGCGGGCGTGGGTGTCGTGGGCTGGGCGGTCCTCGAGCGACGAGGGCTGGCCGCACTGGCCGCCGGCGACACGGTGGAGGGCGCGTTCGAGGCCCAGCAGCGGTTGCTCGACGATGTGCGTCACGAATTGAAGACGCCCATCACGATCGTCCGCGGCCACCTCGAGATGATGGATGCCGCGGACCCGGACGACGTCGAGGCGATCCGCGCGCTCGGCATCGCCGAGCTCGACCGTATGACCCGCCTCATCGGCGACATCGACGTGCTGGCGGCCGTCGAGGGCGGACAGCTCTCCACGGGCGAGGTGGACCTCGCCGCGCTCACCCAGCGGGTCTTCGAGATGGTCGGGGTGATCGGCGACCACGACTGGCGCGTCGAGCAGGGGGCGGATGCGGTGATCCGCGCCGACGGCGATCGTCTGCTGCAGGCGTGGGTGCAGCTCGCCGACAACGCCGCCAAGTACTCCCCCACCGGCACGGTGATCGAGATCGGGAGCGCCGTCCACGCCGCCGGAGCGCAGCTCTGGGTGCGCGACCACGGCCCCGGCATCCCGCCCGCCGTCCGCCACCGGATCTTCCGCCGCTTCGACCGCGGAACGGGCAAACGACATGTCGGCGGCTCGGGTCTGGGCCTGGCGATCGTCGACGCGATCGCGAAGGCCCACGGCGGGTACTGCGCCGTCGCCGACACCCCCGGCGGCGGTGCTACGTTCACCCTGGAGATACCCATCGGCACCCGGGGGGCGCTGCCGTCACCCATCCGCGCCGGCGATGTTCTGCTGCAGCGAGAGGCCACTGAATGACCCGCATCCTGATCGTCGACGACGAACCGCACATCGTGTCGCTCGTCTCGCGCGCCGTGCACGCGGAGGGATTCGAGGCGGTCGGCGCCGAGGACGGACCCGACGCCCTCGAGATCGCGCTCTCGGGCGACGTCGACCTCATCGTGCTCGACGTCGGACTGCCCACCATGGACGGGTTCGACGTCCTCCGCGAGCTCCGCGGCGCGGGCCACACGACGCCGGTCATCATGCTCACCGCGCGGAGCGGGACGAACGACACGATCGAAGGATTGGATGCCGGGGCCAGCGACTACGTCCCGAAGCCGTTCGCGGTGGCCGAGCTCATGGCACGCGTGCGGTCCCGGCTGCGCGACAGTGCCGCGAGCGCTCCCACCTCGCTCACGCGCGGAGACGTCACGCTCGACATCCTGTCGCGCCGAGCCACCGTGGCCGGCCGTGAGGTGGAGCTGTCGTCGCGCGAGTTCGCCCTCGCCGAGCAGTTCGTCCGGAACGCGGGCGAGGTCCTCACGCGGGAGGTCCTGCTGAGCCGGGTGTGGGGCTTGGACTTCGACCCGGGATCGAACGTCGTCGACGTCTACGTGCGGTACCTGCGCGCCAAGCTCGGCGCCGACCACATCATGACGGTGCGCGGCGAGGGCTACCGCTGGGAGTGAGCCGTCCGACACACGACGCCCCCGGTCCGTCGGCCGGGGGCGTCGTGGCGTGCAGGATGCGGCTCAGCTGAGTTCGCCGGCTTCCAGCAGGTCCGTCACGAGTGCGGCGATCGCCGAACGCTCCGACCGCACGAGCGTGACGTGGCCGAACAGGTCGTGGCCCTTGAGGGTCTCGATGACCGATGCGATGCCGTCGTGGCGTCCCACCCGCAGGTTGTCGCGCTGTCCCACGTCGTGGGTGAGCACGACGCGGGAGTTCTGCCCGATGCGGCTGAGCACGGTCAGCAGGACGTTCCGCTCGAGCGACTGCGCCTCATCCACGATGACGAAGGCGTCGTGGAGGGAGCGGCCGCGGATGTGCGTGAGCGGCATGACCTCGAGCATCCCCCGCGCGACGACCTCCTCGAGGACGTTGCCGGTGACGACGGACCCGAGGGTGTCGAACACCGCCTGACCCCAGGGGTTCATCTTCTCCTGCTGGTCGCCGGGCAGGTAACCGAGCTCCTGTCCGCCGACCGCGTAGAGCGGGCGGAAGACGATGATCTTCTTCTGCTGCTGCTGCTCGAGGACCGACTGGAGACCTGCGCAGAGGGCGAGCGCTGACTTGCCGGTGCCGGCGCGTCCGCCGAGCGAGACGATGCCCACCTCGGGGTCGAGGAGCAGGTCGATCGCGATCCGCTGCTCGGCCGAGCGGCCGTGCAGACCGAACACGTCGCGATCACCGCGGACGAGCTTGTACGAGCCGTCGCCGGTGACCCGGCCGAGCGCGGATCCGCGCTCGGAGTGGATCACGAGGCCCGTGTTCACGGGGAGACCGCGCACGTCCTCGCTGACGCCGATCTCGCTGTCGTAGAGGTCGCTGACCTCGTCGCCCGACAGGTCGATCGACGCGATCCCCGTCCACCCGGAATCGACCGCCTGCTCGGCGAGGTACTCCTCGGCGTGGAGGCCGAGGGAGGCCGCCTTGACGCGCATCGGCAGGTCTTTGGAGACGACCGTGACGGACTGCCCCTCCTGGCTCAGGTGCATGGCGACCGAAAGGATGCGGGTGTCGTTGTCGCCCAGCCTCATCCCCGCGGGGAGGACGGTCGGGTCGGTGTTGGTCAGCTCGACCCGGAGTGTGCCCTCGTCGCCGACGGGGACGGGGAAATCGAGCCGGCCGTGCTCGACGCGCAGCTCGTCCAGGTGACGCAGCGCCTGGCGGGCGAAGTACCCGATCTCGGGATCGTGGCGCTTGCGCTCCAGCTCGGTGATCACGACGACCGGCAGCACGACGGAGTGCTCGGCGAACCGGAACAGTGCCCGCGGATCGCTCAGGAGGACGGAGGTGTCCAGCACATAGGTGCGGAGGTCCTGATCCTCGGCCCCCTCCATGGACTCGTCCTGGTAACGCTGCTTCTCAGGTGCTCGTGTGGCCACAACCCACTCCCGCCCCGGGTGGGAACCCACCCGGCAGTCACGAGTCGACCAGGGGTCACGAGTCGTGAGAGGCCGACCCGAACGGGCGCTCTGCCCGTTGGGATGAACGTAGGCTCCCCCGGCGACACTCCGGGGCCACGACACGCCGCCTGATGTGTCCGACGTGTGAACTCTCCGTGTCGAGTGCACCGGCGGCATCCGCCCGTGTCGAGCTCAGCTGCCGAAGCGCCGATCCCGGTCGCCGAAGTCGCGGATCGCGCGGAGGAAATCGACCTCGCGCAGGTCCGGCCCGAGCGCCTCGACGAAGTAGAACTCGCTGTGCGCGGACTGCCACAGCAGGAAGTCGCTCAGGCGCTGCTCCCCCGAGGTCCGGATCACGAGGTCGGGGTCCGGCTGACCACCGGTGTACAGGTGCTCGCCGATCTGCTCGGGGGTGAGGCTCTCGGCGAGCTCCTCCAGGGAGCCGCCCTTCTCGTTGTGCTTCGCGATGATGCTGCGGACGGCGTCGACGATCTCGCCGCGGCCGCCGTAGGCGACCGCGAGGTTGACGTGGAGTCCGGTGTTCTCCCGGGTGCGCGCCTCCGCCGTCCGGAGGCCGTCGGCGAGGTCGGACGGCAGCACCTCGGCGCGACCGACGTGCTTCACGCGCCATCCCGGCTCGTGCGAGAGGGTCTCGGCGAGGTCGGCGATGATCTCGATGAGGTCCGTGAGCTCCTGCGAGTCGCGCTTGACGAGGTTGTCCGTCGAGAGCAGGTAGAGCGAGACGACCTGGATGCCGAGCTCGTCGCACCAGCGCAGGAACTCGTGCATCTTCGCGGCACCGGCGCGGTGGCCGTGCGACACGGTCGTGTACCCGAGCTGGCGAGCCCATCGGCGGTTGCCGTCGATCATCATCGCGACGTGGTGCGGAACCGTGCCCGCCTCGATCTCGCGCCGCAGCCTCGAGCTGTAGAGGCGGTACAGCAGTCCGCGTCCTTGGGTCGAAGGGGCGCGGGTCACAGGGCTACGCTACTCCGGCCGGGCGATCGGAGTGGGAGGGGCGCGTATTCAGCCGCCGGTATGACGGCGCGCGTAGGCTCGGGGACGTGACCCGAAACCTTCCCGACGACGGAGCCGAGATGCCTCAGCTACCCCTCCTCGAAGCGGCGGCGGTCGACGAGCAGGTCGAGATCAGACCCACCTGGCGCGGGTGGATCCACGCGGGCACATTCCCCGTCGCGATCGTCGCGGGAATCGTCCTGATCGCGCTCGCGCAGGGAGCCCCGGCGAAGTGGGCGGCCGCCGTGTTCATGGTGACCTCGCTGCTGCTCTTCGGCAACTCCGCGCTCTACCACCGTTTCGACTGGGGCCCGCGGACCAAGATCGTGCTCAAGCGCATCGATCACGCGAACATCCTCCTGCTCATCGCGGGGACGTACACGCCGATCGCCACCCTCGCCCTCGCCCCCGGTCAGGGGACGCTGCTGCTCGTCCTGGTGTGGTCGGGTGCTCTGCTCGGCATCCTGTTCCGGGTGTTCTGGATCAACGCGCCGCGCTGGCTCTACGTCGCGCTGTACCTGCTGCTCGGCTGGGCCGCCGTCATGTACCTGGGCGACCTGCTGCGCGCGAGCGTCGCGATGATGTTCCTCGTGATCGTGGGCGGACTGCTCTACACCGGCGGTGCGATCGTCTACGCCCTGAAGCGCCCCAACCCGTGGCCGGGGCACTTCGGGTTCCACGAGATCTTCCACGTCTGCACGGTGCTGGCGTTCCTTTGCCACTGGACCGCGTGTCTGTTGATCTCGCTGTCGCCGCTCAGCCCCTCGCTGGGCCTCCCGGCGTGAGGTCCTCGGGTCCGTCCTCGTCGCGGGGCGCGTCCTCTCCACGAGCTGCTGCCTCCTCGGCATCCAGCATCTCGTTGACGTCCGACCGGTACTGAGCACGGCGGATGCGGCGCAGCATGTCGATCGCCAGGAGGACGATCACGATCGCCACCACCGCGATGGCGACGAATCCCGCGATGCCCGGCGTCACCAGCTCGGCGGGCGGTCCGGTCGGGGTGGGAGACGGGGTGGCTGCGAGCCCTCGCAGATCCGGCATGTGACCTCATTCCTCAGCCAGAGCGAATAGCCTGGGATCCCAGCCTAGAACGGATGCCGCATGACCCTGACCGACGTCGACCGCAAGCTCGCCGAGCGGTACGGGCGCACCCGGTCGGCGGCATCCCGCCGCATGACCTGGGTTCTCGTCGGTGTCGTCGCCGTCGCCGCGACGGGTCTTCTCGGCTGGTCGACCGTGTCGAATGCGATCAACTCGGTGGACGCCGACTCGACCGGATTCGCCGTCGTCGACGAGCACACCGTCGAGGTCCGATTCCAGGTGTCGATCAGACCCGACACGAAGGTCGCGTGTGCGCTCGAGGCGCAGGACCCGGATCACGGGATCGTCGGGTTCACGGTCGTCGAACTGGAGTCCTCGAACGACCACACCCGCGCCCTGACCGAACGCATCCGCACCACGGCCGAAGCCACGACAGGTTTTGTCCGCTCCTGCTGGATCCTCTAAGCTGGGATTTCTCGCGCCCCGGTGACTTGCCGGGGCGTTTGGCTTACCCATCGACCGCACCGGGAGATCACGTGTCCGAGACGTTCCTGACCCAGGAGGCCTACGACCGCCTCGCCGCCGAGCTCGAAGAGCTCTCGACGACGGGCCGCGAAGAGATCGCCAAGCGCATCGAGGCCGCCCGCGAAGAGGGCGACCTCAAGGAGAACGGCGGCTACCACGCGGCGAAGGACGAGCAGGGCAAGCAGGAGGCGCGCATCCGCACGCTCCAGCAGCTGCTGAAGGACGCGAAGGTGGGCGTCGCGCCCGAATCCGACGGCACGGTCCTGTCGGGAACCGTCGTCACCGCGATCGTCGCTGGCGGCGAAGAGGTGTTCCTCCTCGGCAACCGGGAGATCGGCGCCAACAGCGAGCTCGACGTCTACAGCGAGGCATCCCCCCTCGGTGAGGCCATCATGGGCCTGCGCGAGGGCGAGAAGACGAGCTACACCGCCCCGAACGGCAAGGAGATCTCCGTCGAGATCGTGAAGGTCGAGACCTACACCGGTCAGTGACCGGCTCCGATCAGTTCGGGACGACCGTTGGCGCGTAACCGGCGTCCTGCAGGATCGCGAGAACCTGAGCGCGGTGCTCCTCACCGCGCGTCTCGACGCTCAGCTGCAGGATCACCTCGCTGATCTGCAGGCCCTGTCCGTGGCGGGTGTGCAGCACCTCGATCACGTTCGCTCCCACGACCGACAGCAACTCGGACACCCGTGCGAGCTGACCGGGACGGTCGGGCAACGGGATCTGCAGGGTCATGTACCGACCGGATGCCGCCAGGCCGTGGGCGACGACGCGCTGCAGCAGCAGCGGGTCGATGTTCCCTCCCGAGAGGATCGCCGCGGTCGGACCCGACGCGACGACCTTGCCGGTGAGGATCGCGGCCACGCCCACCGCGCCGGCGGGCTCGACGACCTGTTTCGCGCGCTCGATCAGTACCAGGATCGCGCGGGCGATGTCGTCGTCGCTCACCGTGACGACCTCGTCCACGAGGTCCCGGATGATGTCGAACGGGATCGTGCCCGGACGCTTCACGGCGATCCCGTCCGCGATCGTGGGCGACGTGTGCTCCGCGTCCAGCGGACGGCCGGCGAGGAGCGAGCCCGGGTATCCCGCGGAGTTCTCCGCCTGCACACCGATGACCCGGATGCTGCGACCCTCGGCGGCGGCGCGCGCCTTCACGGCCGCGGCCACGCCGGCGGCGAGCCCTCCCCCGCCGATGCCGACGACGACGGTCTCGAGCCCGGGGATCTCATCCATCAGCTCGAGGCCCAGGGTCCCCTGTCCGAGGATGATGTCGTGGTTGTCGTACGGCGGGATGAACACGGCGCCGGTGCGCTCGGCGAACTCCTGCGCGAGGCGGAGCGGCGTCTCGACCGTCGCCCCCTCGAGGATGACGTCTGCGCCGTACCCGCGCGTCGCGAGAAGCTTGGGTACCGGCACGCCCAGGGGCATGAAGATGGTGGCACGGATGCCGAGGGTCTGCGCCCCGAGGGCGACCCCCTGCGCGTGGTTGCCGGCGGACGCGGCGACGACGCCGCGGGCCCGTTCCTCCTCGGTGAGGCGGGAGAGCCGGTAGGTCGCACCGCGGATCTTGAACGAGCCGGTGCGCTGGAGGTTCTCGAGCTTCAGGTGCACGGGAGCGCCGAGGACTCCCGACAGGAAGTCGGAGCCCTCCACGGGGGTGCGCGAGACGACACCGGCGAGCTCGGTCGCGGCGGCCTCGAACTCCGCCAGGGTGGGGGCGGCGATCTTCGCCTGTTCGCTCACGCGGTCATCCTCCTGCTTCGCGGCACGGTGCTCCAGATGAGGTCGTCAGGACCGGCATCCACGGGCTTCTCCCACCCTCGCCGCGAGAGGTAGAGCCAGACCACGTTGACGAACGCCGCCAGCGGGACGGCGAACACCGCACCCGCGATCCCGGCGATCATCGCTCCCCCCGCCACGGCCAGCACGACGGCCAGCGGGTGGACCTTGACGGCTGCCCCCATCAGGAGCGGCTGCAGGATGTGGCCCTCGATCTGCTGGACGCCGAGGACGATGACGAGCATCCAGAGAGCGATCCACGGCCCGTTGTAGACGAGGGCGAGGAACACGGCGAGAGCGCCCGTCAGCACCGCTCCCACGAAGGGGACGAACGCGCCGAGGAAGACCAGTACGCCGATCGGCGCCGCGAGCGGCACCCCGAGGAGGGCCGCGCCGACGCCGATGCCGATCGCATCGATCGTGGCGACGAGCAGCTGCGTGCGGGCATAGGTGATCACCGTGCGCCATCCGGCCCGGCCGGCGCCGTCGACGGCGTCACGGGCGCGCTGGGGGAACAGCCGCACGACCCAGCGCCAGATGCCGCCGCCGTCGGCGAGGATGCAGATGAGGATGAACAGCGTCAGCAGGATGCCGGTGGCCACATGCCCGATCGTCGACCCGATCGCCAGCGCACCCGACCACAGCAGCTGCGCTTGCTCCTGGAGCATCCCGAAACCCTGCCGGACGGCGTCGTCGATCTCGCGCCCGGTGAGGTGGAGCGGACCGTCGATGAGGTAGTCCCGGAACTGCCCGATCCCCGCGATCGTGCGGTTGCGAACGGATGCCGCATCCTGCGTGATCTGCCAGATCGCCACCCAGAGGAGTCCGCCGATGATGGCGACCGTGACGAGCAGGGTGATGATGAGCGCGAGCCAGCGCGGTAGACGCCGCAGCAGGAGGGTGAACATCGGCCACACGAGAGCGGTGATGAGGATCGCGGCCAGGAGCGGGATGATCAGCAGCCGCAGCTGGATCACGATCCAGACCATGACGGCGATCGCCGCCGCCAGGACGAGGAAGCGCCACGCGTAGGCAGTCGCGATCTTCAGGCCGCGCGGGACCGTCCCCGACACGTCGGTGGACACCGTGCGTGCACGGAGGGAGTCGAAGAAGCCGTTGCGGGGCTTGTCGTCGGTGCCGCTCACTGGCTCATCCTAGGACGCCCGGCCATGCGGGACGGCGCGCCTCCGCCCGGCGTCGCAGTCAGAACTGGATCCTCGGCGGCTCGGCGATCGCCGCACCGTCGACGACCTCGAAGAACTCCCGCTCCCCGAAACCGAGCCGGCGGGCGAAGAGGTTGTTCGGGAACACCTTGATCTTCGTGTTCAGTTCGCGGACGCCACCGTTGTAGAAGCGGCGCGACGCCTGAATCTTGTCCTCGGTGTCGACGACCGCCTGCTGGAGCTGGAGGAAGTTCTGGCTCGCCTGCAGCTGCGGATAGGCCTCCGCGACGGCGAACAGCGACTTGAGCGCCTGCTGCATGTGGCCCTCGGCCACACCCGCGTCCGCGGGCGTGGACGCCGTGAGCGTCTCGGCACGCGCCTGCGTCACGTTCTCGAAGACCGCCTTCTCGTGAGCGGCGTAGCCCTTGACCGTCTCGATGAGGTTGGGCAGCAGGTCCGCACGGCGCTTGAGCTGCACCGTGATGTCGCTCCACGCCTCATCCACCCTCACAGCCAGGGCGACGAGGGAGTTGTAGGTGGCCCACAGGTAGACGCCGACGATGACGAGGAGGGCGACGACGACGAGGACCGGGATGAGGTATTCCATGAATCTCCGATCGATAGCCTCATCATCCTAACGACGGGGACGTCTCCTGTGCGGACCGCGAGCGTCTGTTCCCAGGCGTTGCACACGGGATGCGGCTTGTAGGGTCGCAGGTGTGACGGGTCTGCAGACGCATCGCTCCCTCCGCCTCGCCCTCGTCGGCATCGTGGTGGCCATCGCGGCATCCGTCCTCTTCCAGATGGCACAGGACGGCTGGGTGCCGCTCCCGTCGATCAGCGCCTACTTCTACTCCCCCGCCCGAGGCGTGTTCGTCGGCGGCCTCACTGCTGCGGCCGTCGCGCTGCTGGCACTGTCGGGACGCGATGCGGAGTCGATCCTGCTCGACGTCGCCGCCGTCTTCGCCCCGCTCATCGCCATCGTCCCGACCGGCTATCGCGAGAGGGCGTTCGTGCCCGACGACGTCCTGCCGACCGTCCGCAACGGCGTGGGCGTCTACATCGTGATGGTCGCGGCCGTCGTCGTCCTGGGGATCGTGCTCGCCGCCCGGGGCGAGATCGCGCGGCGGCGGGTCGTGATCGTGGGGAGCATCGCGGTGGTCACCGCGGCCTCGCTGGGCGTCCTCGCGTTCACGCCGGGACTCTCCCGGGGCTTTCCCTTCGCCGGGGGCGTCAACCTGCACCTCATCGCGACCGTCTGCTTCTTCGCGATGTTCGCCGCCGTTCCGCTCGTCACCGTGTTCGGCGGCGGAGAGCGCCCCTCATCCGTCTATCGGCGGGTGTACACGGCCGTCGCGGTCGTCATGGTGGCGGCGCTCGTCCTGACGATCATCGCCGCGATCCGGCATCCCCAGACCGTCGGAGTGCTCATCGGCGAAGCGATCGCCCTCGGCGCCTTCGCCGTGTTCTGGACGACCCAGACCATCGAACGCTGGCGGGATGCCGATCCCCCCAGCATCCTGGCGGGATGAGACCGTACCCCCACTGGGACTCGAACCCAGACTGAAGCGATTTTAAGTCGCCTGCCTCTGCCATTGGGCTATGGGGGCCCGTGGCCAGGGTATCCCGGCCGCAACGAGAACGACCCCCGGCCGGCAGGCGCCGGACGGGGGTCGTTCGAAGGGGTCGATCAGCTGGCGACCGTGCCGGTCTTCTCCGCGGCGACCGACTTCGGGTCGATCGGGGGCGTCTCGGGAGCCGCCGGGCGCGGACGCGACGCGAACCGCTCGAAGACCTCGCGCGGGTTCTGCAGCGTCTCGAGCGAGACGTTGTCGCGGCCGAGCCAGAAGTTCTGCCACCAGTCGCCGACCACGCGGAACTTGCGCTCGAAGGTGGGCATGGCCAGGCCGTGGTAGCCGCGGTGCGCGATCCAGGCGAAGAAGCCCTTGACCGCGATCTTGCCGGACTGGAACACGCCGTTGTAGAGACCGAGGCCGGCGACGGCGCCCAGGTTCTTGTGGAAGTACTCCTTGGGCTCCTCACCCCGCAGCACGGCGACGACGTTCTTCGCGAGAAGCTTGCCCTGGCGGACGGCGTGCTGTGCGTTCGGGACGCAGAAGCCCCCCACACCGCCACCGCTCAGATCGGGCACTGCCGCGACGTCACCGGCCGCCCAGGCACCCTCGACGAAGGCCTCGGGCGTTCCGACGCGGAGGTCGGCCCGCGTGTTGATACGACCGCGCTCCTCGACGGGGAGGTCGCTGCCGCGGACGACGGTCGGGTTCGCCATGACGCCCGCGGTCCAGATGATGACGTCGGTCGGGATGACCTGGCCGGTGGAGAGCTCGACGTTGCCGTCGACGGCGCCCTTCACCTGGGTGTCGAGGTGCACGTTCGCGCCGCGCTTGGCGAGGTCCTTCAGGACCCACTCGCTCGTCTTGAGCGACACCTCGGGCATGATGCGGCCCATGGCCTCGATGAGGTGGAAGTGGGTCTCCTCGAACGTGATGTTCGGGTAGTTCTTCAGCAGCGCACTGGCGAAGGCGCGCGTCTCGGCGAACACCTCGATGCCCGCGAATCCGCCGCCGACGACGACGACCGTGAGCAGGCGGTCCCGCTCGGGGCCGGCCGGGAGGTTCGCGGCGCGGTCGAAGTTGGTGAGGATGCGGTCGCGGATCGCGACGGCCTCTTCGACGGTCTTCAGCCCGATGGCGTTCTCGGCGATGCCGGGGATCGGGAAGGTGCGGGAGACGGCGCCGGCGGTGACGACGATCTGGTCGTACTGCTCCTGCCAGGGCTCGCCGTCCTCGGGGGTGACCGTGGCGGTCTTGCTCGCGTGGTCGATGCCGGTGATCTTCGCCGTCACGACGCGCGTGCGCTTCAGGTGACGACGGAGGCCGACCACCACGTGGCGGGCTTCGATCTCGCCGGCCGCGACCTCGGGGAGGAACGGCTGGTAGGTCATGTACGGAAGCGGGTCGACGATCGTGACCTCGGCCTCACCCTTGCGGAGGTGCTTCTCGAGCTTCCACGCCGTGTAGAAACCGGCGTAGCCGCCTCCGACGACCAGGATCTTGGGCACAGTGGTAGTCACAGTCGGAAGAACTCCTTGATTCAACGGCTCGGCGGTCGCGGGGTGCGCGCCGATCGGATGCGCCGGGCAGCAGCGGTGACCCCGAGCACGACCAGTATAGTCCCCAGGCTGAGAACGACGAGCGGCACCGTACCGTAGCGCAGCGTGTCACTGCTCGGCAGTAAGGGCGACACGGCATCGCTGGGGGGCTCGGCGGCGGGAAGCGGCGCGACCTCATACGGCGTCGGCGTGGCGCTCGGCGCGGGAGAGGACTCGGCGCGACGGTACAGGCGGATCCAGTCGCGCAGGTCGTCCGCGGGGTTCGCCGAGACCGGGGGGACGGACGCCGTCACCGCTTTGGCGGCGTTGATGAGACCGTATCCGTACAGCGCACTGGGTACCTTCTTCACCCGGTCGGAGGGGGTCGCCGTCTTGATGAGCCTGTTGATGACGTTGCCCGCGCTCAGCTCGGGGTGGGCCGAGCGGACCAGCGCAGCGACACCTGCCACGATCGGAGCGGCGCCGCTCGTCCCGTCCCAGATGACGAGGTCGCCGTTGGCGGAGACGCCCAGCAGTTCCTCGCTGGGAGCGGAGATGCCGATCGTGATGCCCTGAGTGGATGCCGTGTTGCTGGCGCGACCCTCGCGATCGACACCGCCGACGGTGAGGACGCCCGGGATCGTCGCCGGGGCGCCGACCTCCTCGGTGCCGCTCTCGCGATTGCCCGCGGCGACCACCACGACCACGTCGTGATCGAACGCGTAGAGGAAGGCGTCATCCCACGCGCGATCCCAGTCGAGGGTGTTCGTGGTGAAGGAGAGGTTGATCACGTCTGCGCCATGGTCGACCGCCCAGCGGATCGCTTCGGCGACCTGATCGACGAAGGGCACGCTCGCGTTGTCTCCGAAGCCGATGGACAGCGACAGGAGGTCGGCTTCCGGCGCGACCCCCGTCATCCCCTTGTCGGGAGCGGTGCCGCGACCGGCCGCCAGGGACGCGACCCAGCTGCCGTGGTTGCGGTCCTCGTCACCGACGGGGGTGCGACCGTCGGCCGTGCCCACGCCTGAGAAGTCGGCCCCGCCGACGACGGCACCGTCGAGTTCCTTCGGGCCTCGTCCGATGCCGGTGTCGATGACGGCGATCGTCGTCCCGGCGCCCTTGGTCGTCTTCCAGGCGTCGGCGATGCCGTACTCCTTCAGCCAATACTCCATGTTCCGCACCGGGTCTATCGGGGCGGGCGACGGGGACGGCGTCGGTGCGGGCGCTGCGGCGGTCAGGAGGATGGACACTCCCACGACCGCGGCGGCGAGGGCGGCGCGGGCTCCCCTCATCCGGTCGTCCTCGGCGTCGCGCAGGTGCAGCGCTCGGGCGACCAGGTGCCGCGGGCGAGGGCGAGGTCGCCGATCGGGTTGACCCCGGGCCCGGCGGCGAGCGAATGCGCCGCGAGGGCGTGGAGGCACTTGACGCGGGTGGGCATGCCTCCCGCCGACACACCGGAGATCTCCTCGACCGAGCCGTGGACCTCCCGATCGGCGAGGTACGCGGCGTGCGCGGCCGCGTACGCGGTTGCGAGATCGTCATCCGCGGCGAGGTCGTCGTTGAGCTCGCGCATGACCTGCGTGGCCTCCAGCGCCGACATGGCCGCCGTCGCCCCCGGGTGGGTGAGGTAGTAGAAGGTGGGGAACGGCGTGCCGTCGGGGAGCCGCGGCTCGGTGGCCACCACCGTCGGGTTGCCGCAGACGCAGCGCGCCGCGATGCCGATGACACCGCGCATGGGCCGGCCGAGCTGTTCACGCATGGTGTCGTGGTCGGCAGCGGAGGCGGGCGTGAGCGTCGGATGGGGCACCGCTCAAGGGTACCCGGCGTCGCGCGCGGGGGCTGGGCGTCAGCCCGGGGCGACGGTCTTGGCCAGGCCCGCCTCGGTCACCGACCGCAGGAACTGGGTCATCCAGTCGTGCCGGGTCTCCTGCACACTCCCGCTGACGGGGCGCTGCTCGGGCTGGATCGTGTCCGAGGGCAGATCGTCCGCCACGAGGTAGACGACCTCGCCGGGGCGCCGGTAGTACAGCCGCTCGCGCGCCTGCGCGACGATGTACGCCTCGTCACGCCAGCGCTCGCGTTCCGTCTTCAGCTGCGCGATCTCGTCCTGCGTCGCCTTCACGTCGTGCGTCAGCGCGGCGATCTGCTGCCGCTGATCGACGTAGGTGCCGATCGTCGGCACGAGCACGAAGGCCGCCAGGACGACGAGGCCGAGCATGATCCCCATGAACCCCGACATCCGGATGCCGCCGACCCAGTCCCGGACGTCCACGCGACGCGTCGTGGAGCCTGCGTCGCGGGCGCGCCGACCGCGGGAGACACGGGAAGGGGGAGCCGATGGCGTGTCCATGGCTCCCCCTTCTCGTGGATGTCGGTGCAGTGCGCTCGCGGGTCAGGCGGTGAAGCGCGGGAACGCGGCGGCGCCGATGAACTCCGCTGCCTCGCCCAGGTCTTCCTCGATGCGCAGAAGCTGATTGTACTTCGCGACGCGCTCGCTCCGAGCGGGCGCGCCCGACTTGATCTGACCCGAGTTCACCGCGACGGCGAGGTCGGCGATGGTGGTGTCCTCGGTCTCGCCGGAGCGGTGCGAGAGCATCGTGGTGTAGCCGGCGCGGTGCGCGACATCGATCGCGTCGAGCGTCTCGCTGAGCGTGCCGATCTGGTTCACCTTGACGAGGAGCGAGTTGGCCGCTCCCCGCTTGATGCCGTCGGACAGACGCTGCGGGTTGGTGACGAACAGGTCGTCGCCGACGAGCTGCACCTTCTTGCCGAGGCGCTCGGTGAGAGCGGTCCAGTTGTCCCAGTCGTCCTCGGCCAGCGCGTCCTCGATCGTGACGATCGGGAACGAGTCGACGAGGTCGGCGTAGTAGTCGACGAGCTGCTCGGCGGACCAGTCCTTGTTCTCGAGGCGGTAGACGCCGTCGTTGAAGAACTCGGTGGCGGCGACGTCGAGGCCGAGGGCGATCTCGCGCCCGGGGGTGAAGCCGGCCTTCTCGATCGCCTTGACGAGGAAGTCGAGGCCCTCGCGGTTGCTGGGGAGATCGGGGGCGAAGCCGCCCTCGTCACCCAGGCCCGTGGCGTAGCCGGCGGCCTGCAGTTCCTTCTTCAGGACCTGGTAGACCTCGGCGCCCCAGCGGAGCGACTCGGAGAAGCTCTCGGCGCCGATGGGGGCGAGGAAGAACTCCTGCATGTCGATGCCGTTGTCGGCGTGCTCGCCGCCGTTGATGACGTTGAACAGCGGCACGGGCAGGACGCGCGCGTTGGGTCCGCCGAGGTAGCGGTAGAGCGGGAGGTCGGCGCTGTCGGCGGCGGCCTTGGCCACGGCGAGCGAGACGCCGAGGATGGCGTTCGCACCGGTGCGCGACTTGTTCTCGGTGCCGTCGGTCGCGATGAGGATCTCGTCGACGATGCGCTGCTCGCTGGCCTCGACGCCCTCGATGGCGGGTCCCAGCTCGTCGATGACGGCGTTCACGGCCTTGAGGACGCCCTTGCCGCCGTAGCGGTTCTTGTCGCCGTCGCGGAGTTCGTACGCCTCGAAGGCGCCGGTGGACGCGCCGGAGGGGACGGCTGCGCGCTGGACGATGCCGTCGTCGAGCAGAACCTCCACCTCGACGGTCGGGTTGCCGCGCGAATCCAGGATCTCGCGTGCGCCTACTGCCTCGATCAATGCCACGGGGGTTTCTCCTTGCTTGTGGAGGATGGAACGGGAGCGTCGTCGGTCCGTCATCGAGTCTAGTGAGGCGAGGGATGTCGCACAGGACCGCGCGTCACACGAGGAGCGCGATGGCCACGCCGTCCCAGCCCTTGCGGTCGAGGGTCTGGAGCGCCGTCGCCTCGAACCGCGGATCGTCGCGGAGCATCTCGAGTCCCGCCCGGACGCCGTCGACCTGAGCCCCGGCATCCGTCTCGACGACATGACCGGAACGCACGACGTTGTCGACGACGACCACCGTCCCGGGGCGACCGAGCCGCGCGGCCCAGTCGAGGTACAGCGCGTTGGATTCCTTATCGGCGTCGATGAAGACGAGGTCGAAGGGCTCATCGCCGGCGAGGGTCGGGAGGACGTCCGCACCGCGCCCTTCACGCACCTCGACCCGGTCGGCGACACCGGCGCGAGCCAGGTTGCGGCGCGCGACCTCCGCGTTGTGCGGCTCGGCCTCGATCGTCACGACGCGCCCACCCGCGGGCAGAGCGCGGGCGAGCCAGATCGTGGAGTACGCGCCGAGGGTTCCGACCTCGAGGACGCGCCGGGCACCGGCGATCCGCGCCAGCAGGTGCAGGAGCTTCCCGGTCAGCGGCGCCACCTCGATCTCCGGCATCCCCTCGTCGGCCAGGGAAGCGATCGAAGCGGACAGCGCCTCGTCGGGGGCGACCAGGGTGCCCGTCAGGTACGCGTCGACGTCGTTCCACCGCTCGGCGGTGGGGTCATGGGGAGAGGGATGCGCCATGCCGCCACTCAATCGCCCCGCCGCCCGGCCGTCAATGCGGCGTAGGCGTTCAGCAGGCCCGCGGCGGTGGCCGCGTCGTCGACGGTGACCGTGAGCGTCTGCCCGTCGTGGCGGTGCACGCGGACGCCCTCACCCGACCGGAGGACGACGCCGCGGCCCTGCGCCGACCGGCGGATGCCCCACCCGCCGAACTCGCCCATGGGCGACACCTGGACGACCTCGGCCGACATGACGTCGTCGATCGGGACATGGACGCGGGGCCATCCGGCGGCCGACACCGCGGTGAGACCTTCGGGGTCGACGCGCACGTGGTAGCGGAGCGTCACGGCGAACAGGACCGCGAGCACGATGACGACGCCGAGCGAGATCCACGACGCCGCGGGGTCCGCCAGGAGCACGACCGGCACCGCCGCGGCGACCCCGATGACGGTGACGACCGAGAGCACGACGACTCCCGCGCGGGCCAGCGAGACGCCCTGCAGCCAGACCACCCGCTCCCCCGGTCGGACGTCCACCTCGGCGGAGGTGCCGCCCGGGGTGGGGCGCCACGGTGCGTGGGGTTGGATCGCCCACCCCACGGCGCCGGCGGCGAGCGCGGCGATCATGACGCCGGGCAGCAGGAGCGGGGGCAGCACCGCGGCGGCATCCGCTCGTCCCGTCTGGATGCCGAGGGTCGCCGCCCCCAGCCCCGCCACGAGCACCGCGATGAAGACCGCCACGGCGCCGAGCAGCCGGTACGAGGAACCGTGATCGCCCCGACGGAGACCACCGATGCCCAGGGCGAAGATCGCCGCAGGAATCGCGCCCCCGATGAGAGCGGTGACGAGGGGCATCAGCCAGGACGGCGAGAAGCCGTTGGCCCGCCCGGTCCACCCCCAGTGGGTGGCGATGGTCGGCGGGACCTGCGGCAGCAGGACGAGTTGCACGGCGATCGAGGCGACGACGACGACGACCGGGATCACGAGAGCGACGAGGGTGAACCGGCGGCGGACGACGGTCGGGCGGTCAGTGGTCACGAGCAGCCTCCTTGACGAGGGCGGACAGGGTGTCGGGCGAAACGCCGAGGGATCGTGCGCGGTCGACCAGAGCGGTGATCTCCGCCCCGAGGCCGGCGAGGGCCGCACCGGCAGGGGTCACGACGGCGCCCCTGCCGCGGCGGAGGTCGACGAGCCCTTCGTCGCGGAGATCCTGGTAGGCGTGAAGCACGGTGTGGAGGTTCACCCGGAGCGCGTCGGCCACTTCGCGTGCGGCCGGGAGCCGCTCGCCGTCACTCAACCGGCCGGCGGTGATGTCGGCGCGGAGGGCATCGGCGATCTGCGCGAACAGCGGCACCGAGCTCTGGGGGTCGACACGGATCAACATGCACTAATTATAGCGCAACTATAACTATCAAGATGTTCTCCTCGGTTCGGTACGCTCACGCCGTGTCCTCCCCCGCCCTCGCTCGTCGTCTCGGGCTCGCCGACGCCGTGGTCATCGGTCTCGGCGCGATGATCGGCGCCGGGGTCTTCGCCGCGTTCGTCCCTGCGGCGCAGGCGGCCGGGACGGGACTCCTCGTCGGGCTCGGGATCGCCGCACTCGTCGCCTTCGGCAACGCCACCTCGACGGCGCAGCTCGCGGCGGTGCATCCGACATCCGGCGGCATCTACGCCTACGGGCGCGCGGAACTCGGACCCTGGTGGGGCTTCATCGCCGGGTGGGGCTTCGTGATCGGGAAGACCGCCAGCTGCGCGGCGATGGCCCTGACGTTCGCCGCCTATGTCGCTCCCGCCGGGTGGGAACGCCCCGTCGCCGCGGGGGCGGCCCTCGCCCTCGGCGCGGTGAACCTCTTCGGCATCACCCGCACCGCTCAGGTGGCACGCATCCTCGTGACCATCGTTCTGCTGGTGCTCGGCGTCGTCGCCGTCGCCGGGCTCGCCTCGCCGCCTGCGCCGACCGCGGCGGCGGGCTCGGGGTGGTTAGCCTCGGGGCCGCTCGGCATCCTCCAGGCGGCCGGGCTCCTGTTCTTCGCCTTCGCGGGGTACGCCCGCATCGCGACCCTCGGCGAGGAGGTCAGGGACCCCGCGAGGACGATCCCGCGGGCGATCGTCCTCGCCTTCTGCGGCGCACTGGTCGTGTACGCCGTGATCGGCGTCGCCGCCCTCCGCGTCCTCGGCCCGGACGGCCTCGCCGCCGCGACCGCACCCCTCGTCGACGTCGTCCGCGCCGCAGGATGGGATGCCGCCGCCCCGATCGTCCGCGTCGGTGCGGCCGCGGCATCCCTCGGCGCCCTGCTCGCCCTCATCGCCGGGATCGGACGGACCTCGTTCGCGATGGCCCGGGAGGGCGACCTGCCGCGGTTGCTCGCGGCGGTCGACCCGCGGTGGCACGTGCCGCGGAACGCCGAGATCGCCGTCGTCGCGGTGGTCGTGGCCATCGTCCTGCTCGGCGACGTCCAAGGGGCGATCGGCTTCTCGTCGTTCGGCGTCCTGACGTATTACCTCGTCGCGAACATCGCGGCCTTCCGACAGCGGGGCGGAGCGCGGCGCTACCCGCGCATCCTGCAGGTCCTGGGCGGGGCCGGATGCGTCGCGCTCGTGGTCACCCTGCCATGGCCGTCTGTCCCCGTCGGGATCGCCGTGCTGGTGGTGGGACTGGGATATCGGATGCTGCGCCTTCGACGCCGGGCTGCCTGAGGGCGTCCCTCACGACCGGGACGAGCGCCTCCGCCGTCCGGCGATATCCGAGGGCGCTCGGGTGGAAGCGATCCAGGCTGAACATGCCGTCGGGGTCGATGCGGAAGAAGGGTCCGACGGCGCGTCGCAGGGACACGACCCCCGCCCCCTCCGCGCGGGCACGGTCTGCCTGAGCCGCAGCGAGCTGCTGCGACGCGCGCGACCCGATCGTCCGCAGCGGCTGCGGAACGGCACGGAGCGCGCCGAGGTCGGGGCAGGTTCCCACGACCACCGCCGCACCCGTCCTCCGGAGGCGGCGGACGGCATCGGCGAGGTGTCCGGTCGCCACCGGCACCGGCACGCGGTGCGTGACGTCGTTGCCGCCCACGACGATCACGGCGACATCGGCGCGGTAGTCCTTGGGGAGCGAGGCGAGCTGCCCGGCGAGGTCGGCCGATTCGGCGCCGACCACGGCGGCCGTCCGCAGCCGGACGGGACGGTCGAGCTCGCCGGCGAGGCCCTTCGCGAGTCGGCCGCCGAGCGTCTCCTTGCGGTGCTGGGCCCCGAGCCCGGCAGCGATGGAGTCGCCGAGGAGCAGGAGGTCGACCGGCTCACCGCCCAGGCCGGGCCGCCACACGCGGTCGGCCTCGGGCGGAGCATCGCCGAGCGGCTTGCCGATGCGCCGCCGGGCGATCGCGGCTTGCCGCGCCAAGCCGGCACGGGCGCCCAGCAGCAGTGCGCCGGCGACCCCTCCGGCGGAGGCGATCAGGGTGAGTCGGGCCGGAACCCGCGTCGATCGTGGCACCCGCTGAGCACACACCCCGACGGTGAACGTCGCACGACGTCCCGGTGACGAGTCGGGGACGTCAGGCGCTTCCCGGCGAGCGCAGCGTGTCCACGGCGCCGGCGATCCGCTTCTCGCGGGTCTCCGCCTTCTTCGCCTCGACGACGGAGCGCACCATCTCCTTCCGGCGCGACGGCGCCAGGGCCTCGAAGGCGGCGCGGACCTGCGGCTCGGCACTCAGGGCGCGTTCCAGGTCCTCCGGGACCGCGACGGCACGATCCTCGCCGTCGAGGTCGATCTGCGCATCGACCTCGTCGCCGATCTCGACGCCGAGCTCGGCGCGCGCGGCCTTCGACATGCCGATGAGGTTTCGCCCGCCCATGACGCTCAGCCGCAGGCGTGCGCTTCGCGTGCCGATCGTGACGACGACCGCGGCGCGCTTGCCGCCGCCGAGGTCCTCGACCTGCTCGTCGGTCAGTTCGATCGCGGTCGCGGGCCCGTTCTTCGGCAACACCGTGCGGACGTGGAGGGTCATGGCCGCACGCTAGCAGCGCGGACCAGCCGTGTCACCCGAGGGGGCGCGTCTCGAGCGCCGACGATTCGGCGCCGGCCGATACGGTCGCGAACGACGTGTAGCCGTCGGCCGCGGAGCGCTCCAGCAGACCCTTGAGGTTCTTCGTGCGCTGCTCGAGGCGCACGCGGGCACCCTGCGAGACGAAGAAGGCCTTGTGGGTCGCCAGTTCCACGAGCGGGACGTCGCGATCGGCGATGAGGACGACGGCAGCGGATGCCGCATCCTCGGCCGCTCCCACGAGATCGACGATCCGCTCGAAGCCGATCGAGAACCCGACAGCGGGCACGTCCTGCCCGAGGAAGCGTCCGATCATGCCGTCGTAGCGACCACCGCCGCCGAGCGAGTACGACACCGACGGATGCGCGAGCTCATAGATCGTGCCGGTGTAATACCCCATGCCGCGCACGAGGAACGGGTCGAAGCGCAACGGCACGTCCGTCTCGCCGCGGGCGGCGGCGACGGCCTCGCCGATGCCGACAAGGTGCGCGACCACGTCATCGGGGACCCCGGCGGGCAGCGCCTTGCGGATCTGCGCCTCGCCGAACGGGAGGTACTCGCGAGTCTGCGGGCGGGTCAGGAACGCCTCCAGGGCGGCGACGGCGGGCTCGTCCGCGCCCCGTCCACGGAGCTCGGCGACGACGCCCTCGGCACCGACTTTGTCGAGCTTGTCGATCGTGATGAGGACACCCGCGCGGTCGGCGTCGGCGAAACCGAAGACCGCCAGCATCGCGTCGAGCACTCGGCGGTCGTTGATCCGGATCGTGCCGCCCTCGAGGCCGAGCGCATCGAGGACGTCGAGGCTCGCGGTGAGGAGCTCCACCTCGGCGCGCGGCGTCGCGTCGCCGATGATGTCGATGTCGCACTGCACGAACTGGCGGTAGCGACCCTTCTGGGGGCGCTCCGCACGCCAGACGGGCGCGATCTGGATCGCGCGGAACACCGACGGGAGCTGAGCCCGGTTGGTCGCGTAGAAGCGCGCGAGCGGCACGGTCAGGTCGTAGCGCAGACCGAGGTCGGACAGCGCCGCCGGGTCGCCCGCGGCATCCCGGATCGCGTCGGCGTCGAGACCGCGGCGGAGGACGTTGAACGCGAGCTTCTCGTTGTCGCCGCCGATCCCCGCGTGCAGACGCTCGTAGTCCTCGACGACGGGCGTCTCGATCTCGTCGAACCCGTGGGCGCGGTAGCGGTCACGGATGACGGCCAGGACGCGCTCGCGGCGGGCCTTGTCGGCGGGGAGGAAGTCGCGCATACCGCGCGGCGGGTTCACGGAGGGCACGGGTCCATTCTTCCAGACCGCGACGAGACGTCAGGAGGACTCGGCCGCACGCACCGCGTCGGCGAGGGTGCGCAGGCGCTGCCGCAGGGCGCGCTCGGCATCCCATCCCTCCGAACGGGCGAAAGCCACGAGGGCGAGGAGCGCGTCACCGAGCTCGGCTTCGCTCGCGAGCGCCGCCGGGGCCGGGGCGGGGATCACGTCCACCTGCGCCGCCTTCCCCAGCATCTTCTGGGCGAGCGCGAGCGACGGCATGTGCGTCGACACCCCGTCGAGCACGCTCGTGCGCGTCTTCTTCTCGGCGGCCTTCGCGGCGTTCCAGTGGACGAGGACCTCCTCGGGCGTGGTGGCGATCGCGTCGCCGAACACGTGCGGGTGCCGGCGGATCATCTTCTCGGCGAGCGCGTCCGCGACGTCGTCGATGTCGAAGGGGTCACTCTCATCCCGGGACGCGATCTCGGCGTGGAAGAGCACCTGCCAGAGAAGGTCGCCGAGCTCCTCCTTCAGGTCGCCACGCGTCCCCGTCTCGACGGCATCGACGAGCTCGGCGGCTTCCTCCTGCAGGTACGGGACGAGGTCGTCGTGGCCGATCCGCTGCGTCCAGACGCATCGGTCGCGGACGGCGTGCATCGTCTCGGCGGCCCGGCGCAGAGCGTCGCTCGAGGCGGGAAGGGGGTGCGACATGACCGCAACGATACGAGGGATGCCGGGCCGCGGCATCCGTGCACCGCCCGACGTACCCTGGTCCGATGACTTCTCCCGTCTCCACGGTGCCTGAGGCCGGCGGGACCCGCGTCTCGATGTTCACGCTCTCCACGTTCGTCGTGGGATCGATGATCGGCGCCGGGGTCTTCTCGCTCCCCTCGACCTTCGCCGAGTCGACCGGTGTCGCCGGCGCGCTCATCTCGTGGGCGATCGCGGGAAGCGGGATGCTGATGCTCGCCCTCGTCTTCCACCGGTTGGCGCTCCGCCGTCCCGACCTCGACGCCGGGATCTTCAGCTACGCGAAGGCCGGTTTCGGCAACTACCTCGGCTTCTTCGCGGCGTTCGGTTACTGGGCGAGTGCATGCGTCGGCAACGTCTTCTACTGGGTGTTCATCACCTCCACCCTCGGCGGCGTCTTCCCCGCCCTCGGCGAGGGCAACACGGTCCTCGCCGTGGCGGTCTCCTCGGTCGGCATCTGGTTGTTCTTCCTCCTCATCCGCCGCGGTGTACGGCAGGCGGCCTCGCTCAACCGCATCGTGACGGTCGCGAAGGTCCTGCCGATCGTCGTCTTCGTCGTGCTCTGCCTGACGGTGTTCGACCCCGCCGTCTTCGACGCGAACTGGGGCGGCGGCGACATGACCGGTCTCGGCGAGCAGATCCGGGCGACGATGCTCGTCACGGTGTTCGTCTTCATCGGCATCGAGGGCGCGAGCGTCAACTCCCGCCACGCCCGCCGTCGCAGCGACGTCGGGCGGGCGACCGTCCTCGGGTTCCTGAGCGTCCTCGCCGTCTTCGCCTCCGTGACGATCGTGTCGTACGGCATCCTGCCCCGCAGCGATCTCGCCGGGCTGCGGCAACCTTCGATGGGTGGCGTGCTCGAGCAGGCGGTCGGCGGCTGGGGCGCGGTCTTCGTCGCCGTGGCGCTCATCGTCGCCGTGCTCGGCGCCTATCTCGCATGGACGCTGATGGCCGCCGAGGTCCTCCTGTCGGCGGCGCAGGCCGGCGACCTGCCGGCCTTCCTGCGCCGCACGAACCGGAACGACACGCCCATCGGCGCGCTGACCCTCTCGACCGTGCTCGCGCAGGTGATGCTCGTCGTCGTCCTGTTCGCGCAGAACGCGTTCGACGCCGCGCTCGAGCTCACGAGCGCGCTCGTCCTCATCCCGTTCTTCCTCTCGGCGGCCTACGGGCTGAAGCTCGCGATCCAGGACGGTGCGTCCCGCCGTGCGGGCGAACTCATCGTCTCCGCCGCCGCGACGCTCTACACGGCCTACCTGCTCTGGGCGGCCGGGCTCACCTACCTGCTGCTATGCCTCGTCATCATCGTGCCGGGCACCGTCCTGTACGTGATCGGGCGTCGCGAGCAGAAGGCCCGCGTGTTCACCCCCGTCGAGCTCGGGCTGTTCGTCCTCGCCGCGGCCGGAGCGGTGATCGCCGTCATCCTCATCGCCACCGGGGCGATCTCGATCTGATCCGACCGCGGGTCGGCGTCGTGCACCGTCATGGTGTCAGGAAGCCCCGAGAACCCCCGCTAGCGTGAGACGGTGCACGAACTCACGAACACCGAAGCGATCGACCTCGTCGGACGGTACGAGGCCGAGCAGAAGATCCCCGAACAGATGCGCGCCGACGTGCGCGTCCTCGGCTCGCTCCTGGGCCGCGTGCTCCGTGAGAGCGGCTCGCCGGGCCTGTTCGAGGATGTCGAGCGCCTGCGCATCGCCACGATCCAGGCCTACACCGACGACACCCCCGAGGCGTTCGCGCGGGCGGCCGCCATCGCCGACTCGTACACGCTCGAGCGGGCGGAGGAGGTCGCGCGGGCCTTCACCTGCTACTTCCACCTCGTGAACCTCGCCGAGGAGCACCAGCGCGTCCGCATCCTCCGCGAGCGCGGCGGCCGCGTCGAGGAGAAGGACGCGAGCGACTCGATCACCGCCGCCTACCGGAGCCTCGCCGAGGAGATCGGTGAGGATGCCGCCCGCGAGCGCCTCCAGGGTCTTCGCTTCCACCCGGTCTTCACGGCGCACCCGACCGAGGCCCGTCGCCGCGCGGTCTCCTCCAGCATCCGGCGTCTCGCCGAGCTCCTCGCCGACCGCGACACGACCGACGCCGACAGCGCTGACCGCCGCCGCGCGGAGCGTCGCATGCTCGAAGAGGTCGACACGCTGTGGCGGACCGCGCCGCTGCGCTCCGAGAAGCCGTCGCCGACCGACGAGGTCCGTTCGGTCATGGGCGTCTTCGACGAGACCCTCTACACCGCGATCCCGCACGTGTACCGCCGCGTCGACGACGCGCTGCAGGGCGAGGATGCCGGGGCCCGCCCGCCCCTCGTCCGCCCGTTCGTGCGCATCGGCTCGTGGGTCGGCGGCGACCGCGACGGCAACCCGTTCGTGACGGCGAAGACGACCCGCAAGGCCGCCGCCATCGCGAGCGAGCACGTGCTGCTGGGGCTCGAGCGGACGGCGGGCCGCGTCGGACGCACCCTGACCCTGGACGCGACGTCGACCCCGCCGACGCCCGCCGTCCGGGCGCTGTGGCAGAAGCTCAAGGACGCCGATGAAGACGCCGCGGCCGAGATCGCCAAGCGCTCCCCCAACGAGCCGTACCGCCGCATCCTGCTGCTGCTCGCCCGCAAGATCGCGGCGACCCGCACCCGGAACGCCGACCTCGCCTACGCCGACCCGGAGCACCTGTTCGCGGACCTGCGCACGGTGCAGGACGCGCTCGTCCAGGCCGGCGCGCCCCGCCAGGCCTACGGCCACCTGCAGCAGCTGATCTGGCAGGTCGAGACCTTCGGCTTCCACCTGGCCGAGCTCGAGGTGCGTCAGCACTCCGCCGTGCACGCGAAGGTCCTCGCCGAGCTCGAGCAGGGCGGGTCCGACCGGTCGGAGCTGGCCGAAGAGGTGCTCGAGGTCTTCCGCACGATCGCGTTCCTGCAGGAGCGCTACGGCCCCCGCGCCGCGGGACGCTACATCGTCTCCTTCACCCGCTCGGCCGACGACCTCGCCGCCGTGCACACGCTCGCGCGGCACGCCGTCGGCCCCGACGGCACTCCCCCGGTGCTCGACGTGATCCCGCTGTTCGAGACGTTCGCGGACCTGCAGGCGGCCCCCGGCATCCTGGCGGAGATCGTGGAGCACCCGCAGTTCGTGTCGCGCCTCACGGCGACGGGACGGCGCCTCGAGGTCATGCTCGGGTACTCCGACTCGTCGAAGGACGTGGGGCCGGTCGCCGCGAACCTCGCGCTGTACGAGGCTCAGGCCGAGATCTCGGCGTGGGCGGTCGCACAGGGCATCGAGCTCACCCTCTTCCACGGTCGCGGTGGTGCCCTCGGGCGCGGTGGCGGCCCCGCGAACTCCGCGATCCTGGCGCAGCCGCCGCACTCCGTCGACGGCCGGTTCAAGCTGACCGAGCAGGGCGAGGTCATCTTCGCCCGCTATGGCGACCGCTCGATCGCGATGCGCCACATCGACCAGGTCGCCGGGGCGATGCTCATGGCCTCGGCACCGTCGATCGAGGAGCGCAACCGGTCGGCCGCCGAACGGTACGCCGACGTGGCCCGGATCATGGACGCGGCATCCCGTGAACGGTTCTTCTCACTCGTCAAGGCGCCCGGCTTCGCGCCGTGGTTCGCCCAGGTCACGCCGATGGAGGAGATCGGGCTGCTCGCGCTCGGGTCCCGTCCCGCGCGCCGCGGCCTGTCGGTCGAGTCCCTCGAGGACCTCCGCGCCATCCCGTGGGTGTTCGCTTGGACGCAGGCGCGCATCAACCTCGCCGGCTGGTTCGGCCTCGGCACGGCGCTCGACGCCGTGGGCGACGAGGATGCGCTCCGCGAGGCGTACGAGCAGTGGCCGCTGTTCCGCACCCTCATCGACAACGTCGCCATGAGCCTCGCCAAGACCGACGACCGCATCGCGCGGCACTACCTCGAGCTCGGTGACCGCGACGACCTCGCGGCGCTCGTGCGCGACGAGATGGCCCTCACGCGCGCCTGGGTCGTGAAGCTCACCGGCGGGACCGAACTCCTCTCCAACCGTCCGGTCCTCGGCCGCGCGGTGAAGATGCGAAGCCCGTACGTCGACGCCCTGTCCCTCCTGCAGCTGCGGGCGCTCCGCGGCCTGCGCGACGCGGCGGGCGGCGAGGTCGACCCCGATCTGCAGCGTCTGCTGCTGCTCTCGGTGTCGGGGGTCGCCGCCGGCCTGCAGAACACCGGCTGACCCCCCCCTGCGATCGACGAACGCCCCGCTCCGACACGTCGTCGGGCGGGGCGCGTCGTTTCAGGCCGTGGCGTCGTCGGTCGGCAGCGGGAAGATCTGGTCGAGCAGCGTGCTCGTCCAGGCCACGAGGTCGGCATCGGCCAGAGCCTCTCCCCCGGCGGTCGGCAGCGGCACGACCATGGCCTCGCCGCCCGAGACGACCTTCGACTTCGGGTGCAGGCGCTGCAGGCGCACACGGATCGAGTCCGCGAGGTGCGCCGGCGCGATCCGGAGGTTCGGTCCCATCGCCACGACGTCGGACAGCCCCGACTGCGCGGCACGGCGACGCAGTCGTGCGATCGCGATCAGGCCGTCGACCTCTGCGGGCGGCGTACCGTAGCGGTCGCGGAGCTCCTCGAGGACGAGGTCGATCGCGTCGGCCGTAGCCGTGACGGATGCCGCCGCGGACAGCTTCTGGTAGGCCTCCAGACGCAGCCGCTCGCTGTCGATGTACGACTCGGGGATGCGCGCCTGAACGGGCAGCTCGAGGCGCAGCTCGGTGGGGCCCTCTGTGTCCTCGCCTCGGAAGGTCGCGACCGCCTCTCCGATCATGCGGAGGTAGAGGTCGAATCCGACGCCGGCGATGTGGCCGGCCTGTTCCGCCCCGAGCAGGTTTCCCGCGCCGCGGATCTCGAGGTCTTTGAGCGCCACCTGCATGCCGGAGCCGAGGTCGTTGTTGACGGCGATCGTCTCCAGTCGGTCGGCGGCGGTCTCGCTCAACGGCTTGTTCTCGTCGTACAGGAAGTAGGCGTAGGCACGCTCGCGGGCACGACCGACGCGGCCGCGCAGCTGGTGCAGCTGGGAGAGGCCGTACTTGTCGGCGCGGTCGATGATCATCGTGTTCGCATTGGCGATGTCGAGACCGGTCTCGATGATCGTGGTCGAGACGAGCACGTCCGCCCGGCGCTCCCAGAAGTCGTCGACGACCTGCTCGAGCGCGTGCTCGCCCATCTGACCGTGGGCGACGGCGATGCGCGCCTCGGGCACGAGCTCAGCCAGCTGCGCGGCCACCCGCTGGATCGAGGAGACCCGGTTGTGCACGAAGAACACCTGTCCCTCGCGCAGCAGCTCGCGTCGGATCGCTGCGGCGATCTGCTTGTCGCTGCGAGGCCCCACGTAGGTGAGGATCGGATGCCGCTCCTCCGGCGGCGTCGCCAGCGTCGACATCTCGCGGATGCCGGTGACCGCCATCTCGAGCGTGCGCGGGATCGGGGTCGCGCTCATCGCGAGGATGTCGACGTTGGTCTTGAGCTTCTTGAGGGAGTCCTTGTGCTCGACGCCGAAGCGCTGCTCCTCGTCGATGATCATGAGGCCGAGGTCTTTGAAGGCGACCTTCTCGGTGAGGATGCGGTGCGTCCCGATGACCATGTCGATCGTGCCGTCGGCGAGCCCGGCGAGGGTGTCCTTGGCCTCCTTCGCCGTCTGGAACCGCGAGAGCGGACGCACCTTGACGGGGAATCCGGCGAAGCGCTCGGAGAACGTCTCGAGGTGCTGCTTGGCGAGGAGTGTCGTCGGCACCAGCATCGCGACCTGCTTGCCCTCCTGGATCGCCTTGAAGGCGGCGCGGACGGCGACCTCGGTCTTGCCGAAGCCGACGTCGCCCGAGAGCAGGCGGTCCATCGGGATCGGCTTCTCCATGTCGGCCTTGATCTCGTCGATCGTCTGGAGCTGATCCGGCGTCTCGGCGAACGGGAAGGCCTCCTCGAGCTCGCGCTGCCAGGGCGTGTCGGGACCGAACGCGTAGCCCTTCGACGACATCCGCGCCGAGTAGAGCTTGACGAGCTCGACGGCGATGTCGCGGACGGCCTTGCGGGCCTTGCCCTTGGCCGCAGCCCAATCCGACCCGCCCATCTTCGAGAGCTGCGGCGCCTCGCCGCCGACGTACCGCGAGAGCAGGTCGAGCTGATCGGTGGGGACGTAGAGCTTGTCGCCGGGGTGCCCGCGCTTGGAGGGCGCGTACTCGAGGACGAGGTACTCGCGCTTGCTCTTCACGGCGTTCCGCCCGCCCGACGACACCTCGCGCTGGACGAGTTCGACGAACCGGCCGATGCCGTGGGTGGAGTGGACGACGTGGTCGCCCGGCGTCAGCTGGAGCGGGTCGACGACGTTGCGCCGACGCGAGGCGAGCTTCTTCACGACGCGGTTGTCGCCGCCGATCGTCCGGCCGTAGAAGTCGCTCTCGGTGAACACGGCCAGCTTCGCGTCGGCGAAGAGGAACCCGGCCTCGAGCGTCGCGACGGTCGACACGGCTATCCCGGCGTCGGGGACCTCGGTGATCGCCTCGGCGGTCCGCGCCGCGAGACCGCGCTCGGACAGGACGTCGCGCGAACGGTCGACGAGCCCCGCACCCGAGGCGGCGACGACGACGCGCCAGCCGGCACCGAGGAGGTTGCCGATGTGCTCGCTCGCCCCCTCGACGTTGCCCTGGAACGACGGGACGGCGGTCGCGGGGATCCGGACCGCGGCATCCGCACGTTCGACGAGGCCTTCGTCGGCCGCATCCGCCGCACCGGAGTCGAAGGTGCTGAGGCTCCACCAGACGCCGCCGCGGGCCGATGCCGCCTCGCGCAGCTCGGGCAGGGTCAGGAAGTCCCCCGCTCCGAGGTCGACGGGGCTGTCGGCTCCCGCCGTCGCGGCGCTCCAGGCGGCCTCGAGGAACTCGCGGTTCGTCTCGGAGAGGGTCATCGCGCGGGTCACGGCGCGCTCGGGGTCGACGACCGCGACGGCGGCACCCTCGGGGAGGTAGTCCACGAGCGGCAGGACGGCGTCGGCGACGGCGGGGAGGAGCGATTCCATGCCCTCGACGGGGATGCCCTCGCTCATCTTCTCGAGCATGGTGCCGAGCCCCGGCATCCGATCCCGAAGGCCTGCAGCCCGCTCGCGCACGGCGTCGGTGAGGAGGAGTTCGCGACTCGGGAGCAGGGTCACGTCGCGCACGTCACCCGGCAGCGAGCGCTGGTCGGCGACGGAGAACGCACGGATCTGATCGATCTCGTCGCCGAAGAAGTCGACGCGGTAGGGGTGATCGGCGACAGGGGGGAAGACGTCGAGGATGCCGCCGCGCACGGCGAACTCGCCGCGGCGCGAGACCATGTCGACCCGGTGGTAGGCGAGGTCGACGAGGCGGTGGACGATGTCGTCGAGCTCGAGGCCGCGCGAGCCGAGCTCGAGCCGGACGACACCGGCATCCGTCAGTCCCGCCGCGATCGGCTGCAGCGCCCCGCGGACGGATGCCGTGACCACGAGGGGCGTGCGGCCGTCCCAGTCCGCCGCCTCTCGGAGGACGCTGAGGCGCCGGCCGACCGTCTCGGCGCTGGGGCTCAACCGCTCGTGCGGCAGCGTCTCCCATGCGGGCAGGTGCCGGACGGCGGCGTCGGGGAGGAGGCACTGCACGGCGGCGCCGATGCTCTCGGCGCGGCGCCCGGTGGGTGCCACGAGGAGCAGCACGGGAGGCCGACCCGACGCCACGCGGCGTTCGAGCAGCGCGGCGAGGAGTGGGGCATCGAGGCCCGTCACCGCCGAGAAGTCGACATCCGAGTCGGCGCCGTCGAGGGCCTCCCGGAAGCTGTCAGCCTGTTCGAGGGCGCGCACGATCCCGGGAATTGTCACCGGGGAAGTCTACGCGGCGCATCGGACATCGGATCCGCCGCGGTCGAGGCGCCTCAGGCGCGCGGTGCGTGGTGCCGCTGCTGCGCGGCGAGCAGGCCTTCATCGACGAGTTGCTCGACGGCATCCGCCGCATCCCCGATGGCGATGGGGAGGTTGGGCCGCTCGACGGCACCAAACGGGTCGAGCACCCAGTCCGCCGGATCCTGACGACCGGGCGGGCGACCGATGCCGACGCGGACGCGCGGGAAGTCGGGGGTGCCGAGCGCCTTCGCGACGTCCCGGACGCCGTTGTGGCCGCCGTGCCCGCCGCCGACCTTGAGCTTGAGCGAGTCGAACGGGATGTCGAGCTCGTCGTGGACGACGACGACGCGCTCCGGCGGCACGGAGTAGAACGCCGCGAGCGCCGAGACCGGGCCGCCCGAGACGTTCATGAACGAGTTTGGTTTGGCCAGCACGAGCTTCGCCGCCCCCGGACGCAGCCATGTCTCCGCCACCCGCGCGTTCGCCTTGTGCGACCGCAGGGACTCGGAGCGTCGCCGCGCGAGCTCGTCGATCACCATCTGCCCGACGTTGTGACGGGTCGCCTCGTAGCGGGGTCCCGGGTTGCCGAGTCCCACGATCAGCCAGGTGTCGGCCATGGAGAGTCCTTCCGACGACGAAGCCCGTCGCAGCGGATGCGGCGACGGGCTTCGAACGGTGATGTCTTACTCGGCGGATTCCTCGGCGGGAGCCTCGTCGGACGATGCCTCGGCACCCTCCTCGGACTCCTCCGCCTCGTCCTCGACCGGAGCCGGCGGCAGGGCGACACCGACGATGAGCGTCTCGGGGTCGGTCACCAGAACCGCGCCACGGGGCAGCGTCAGGTCGGCGGCGGTGATGTGCGCACCGTCCTCGAGGCCCTCGACCGAGACCTCGACGTTCTGCGGGATGTGGGTGGCCTCGACCTCGAGCGTCACCGTGGTGTTCTCGAGGTTCGCGATGGTGCCGGGGAACGGCTCGCCGGTCACCGAGACGGGGATGTCGACCTCGATCTTCTCGCCCTTCTTCACGACGAGGAGGTCGATGTGCTCGATGATCTGGTGCACGGGGTCCTTCTGGACGTCCTTGACCAGCGTGAGCTGCTGCTTGCCGTCGATCTCGAGCTCGAGCAGCGCGTTGGCGCGGCGGATGAGCAGCGCGACCTGGTGGCCGGGCAGCGCGACGTGGACGGGGTCCGTGCCGTGGCCGTAGATGACGGCGGGGATCTTGCCTGCAGCGCGCAGACGACGGGCGAAGCCCTTGCCGAACTGCTCGCGCAGCTCAGCGACGACCTTGGTGTCGGTCTCGGTCACCATGAGTGTTCTCCTTGCGGGCCTTCTCGGCCCAGTCGATCGGGGCCGGTACGGCCTCGTCTGTCGTCGGGGCCGATGCGGCCCAGACATGGTCTGTGGTTCGACTCGAACGCGTGCGCGTGAGGAAAGCCGCGAAGCCTGCTTCACCGCGTCGATCACGGATGCTGTGCATCCCTCGCCGAAGTTCGGACCGAGTCTACCAGCGCGGTGGATACGATGGAACGTCAGTCCCCCACGCCCGAAAAACGGAGGAACACATGGACTACGGATGGATGTCGCACGCACTGCTCTGGTTCGTCGGAGCTCTGAGCACCGCGACCGCCGTCTGCGTTGTCGGCGCCTTCTTCTCCCTCGGCCGCAGCTACAAGGACTGACCCCGTCACACGAGACACCCCCTCCGGGTCAGCGGATACAGTGACCGGGAGGGGCTTCGCCGGTTCCGGCATCCACCCCTGATCCGCTCACACCTCACGCAGACCTGGAGCTACGCATGTCGTCGTCCCCCTCTTCCACCGGACACTCCAACGACCAGGACCAGGCTCCTCACGAAGCCACCCGGCAGCACGAAGGGGCTCCGCAGCCCGAAGAGGTCGACCGTCCCACGCACCCCGAGGCGTCCGCCACGGGCAGCGACTCCGGTGAGGCCAACATCGGCGTCGTCGGTCTCGCTGTCATGGGCTCCAACCTCGCCCGCAACCTCGCATCGCGCGAGGGCAACACGGTCGCCGTCTTCAACCGTTCGCGCTCGAAGACCGACGAGCTGATCGAGGCCCACCCCGAGGCCGAGTTCGTCCCCGCCTTCACCTACGAGGAGTTCGCCGCGTCGCTGCAGAAGCCGCGCACCGCGATCATCATGGTCAAGGCCGGAAAGCCGACCGATGCCGTCATCGACGAGCTCATGCGTGTGTTCGAGCCCGGCGACATCATCATCGACGGCGGCAACAGCCTGTTCACCGACACCATCCGTCGCGAGAAGGCGGTCTCCGAGGCGGGCTACAACTTCGTCGGCATGGGCGTCTCGGGCGGCGAGGAGGGCGCGCTGAACGGCCCGTCCCTCATGCCCGGCGGTCCCGACGAGGCGTGGGTCACGCTCGGCCCGATCCTGAAGTCGATCGCCGCGGTCGCCGAGGGCGAGCCCTGCGTCACCCACATCGGCCACGACGGCGCCGGCCACTTCGTGAAGATGGTGCACAACGGCATCGAGTACGCCGACATGCAGCTCATCGCCGAGGCGTACGACCTCATCCGCCGCGGCACCGGCAAGACGCCCGCCGAGATCGCCGACGTCTTCGAGGAGTGGAACCGCGGCGAGCTCGAGTCCTACCTGATCGAGATCACCGCCGAGGTGCTCCGCCAGACGGATGCCACCACCGGCAAGCCCCTCGTCGACGTCATCGTCGACCAGGCCGGCGCCAAGGGCACCGGCGCGTGGACGGTGCAGACCGCCCTCGACCTCGGCGTCCCCGTCTCCGGCATCGCCGAGGCCACCTTCGCCCGGTCGCTGTCGAGCCACCGCGAGCAGCGCGACGTCGCCGGCGAGCTCCCCGGCCCCTCCTCCGAGGACTTCACCGTCCCCGACGCGGACGCCTTCATCGAGCAGGTCCGGCTCGCCCTCTACGCCTCGAAGATCGTCGCGTACAGCCAGGGCTTCGACGAGATCCGCGCCGGTGCCGCCCAGTACGGCTGGAACATCGACCTCGGAGCAGTCAGCAAGATCTGGCGCGGCGGCTGCATCATCCGCGCCCAGTTCCTCAACCGCATCGCCGACGCGTACGACGAGCAGGCCGATCTCCCCGTCCTGCTGACGGCGCCCTACTTCGTCGAGGCGCTCGGCCGCACCCAGGATGCCTGGCGCGAGATCGTGCGCGTGTCGGCGGCCGCCGGCATCCCGGCTCCCGCCTTCAGCTCGTCGCTGGCGTACTACGACGGCCTGCGCGCCGACCGCCTGCCGGCCGCCCTCATCCAGGGTCAGCGCGACTTCTTCGGCGCGCACACCTACAAGCGCATCGACAAGGACGGCACCTTCCACACCCTGTGGTCGGCTGACCGGACCGAGGTCGAGGCCGAGGACACCCACTGAGCCGCAGCGATACGGCGCTGCGGGTCCACCGGGTCGCCGCGCGCGTCGTCCTCGCGATCCTCACGGGCCTCTACGCCTGGATGGTCGCGTGGATGACGCTGCGCGCGGCGCCGTACGGCTCCGACATCGCCTCGGGTCTCAACCGGCTCCTGGCGTGGTTCGCCGACCGGCCGTCGACCGCGTGGATCACGTTCGACCGCGTCGAGTTCGGTGCCAACGTGGCCATGTTCGTCCCGCTCGGGGTGATCGCGGTGCTGTGGTTCGGCGTGCGCGGCTGGTGGGCCGCTCCCCTCATCGGCGCGCTCGCGAGCGCGACGATCGAGGCGCTCCAGGCTCTCCTGCTCGATGCGCGCGTGGCGGACGTGCGCGACATCATCGCGAACACCCTCGGGTCGGTCATCGGAATGTGCCTCATGCTGCTGCTCGCCTTCCTCCTCTCGCCGCCGAACCCGCGTCGGTACGAGGAATCCCGAGCGTGACCGAAGCGAAGGCATAGCCCGCTCATAGATATGTCATGAGAATGGAATCATGACGATGCCTGCCCCCCTGCTCCAGCGCCCCGACGGCTCCCCTCTGCGTGTCCTCGTCGTCGACGACGAGCAGATGCTCACCGATCTGCTCTCGATGGCCTTGCGCATGGAGGGGTGGGAGGTCCGCACCGCCGGTTCGGGGTTCGACGCGCTGAACGCCGCGCGCGAGTTCGCGCCCGACGCGATGGTGCTCGACATCATGATGCCCGACCTCGACGGGATGTCGGTGCTGCAGCGCCTGCGCCAGGCCGGCGACGACGTGCCCGTCCTGTTCCTGACGGCGAAGGACTCGGTCAGCGACCGCGTCGCCGGCCTCACGGCGGGCGGTGACGATTACGTCACCAAGCCGTTCAGCCTGGAAGAGGTCGTGGCGCGGCTGCGCGGCCTCATGCGGCGGGCCGGGGCATCCGCCGGCACGGCCGACCCGATCCTCCGCGTCGGCGACCTGACCCTCAACGAGGACTCGCACGAGGTGTTCCGCGGCGACGACGAGATCGAGCTCACCGCCACGGAGTTCGAGCTGCTGCGCTACCTGATGCGCAATCAGCGCCGCGTCCTGTCGAAGGCGCAGATCCTCGACCGCGTCTGGAACTACGACTTCGGCGGTCGCTCGAGCGTCGTCGAACTGTACATCTCCTACCTCCGCAAGAAGATCGACGCGGGCAAGGAGCCTCTGATCCACACCGTCCGCGGCGTCGGCTACATGATCAAAGCGAGCCAGTGAGCAGCAGCCCCCGCCGCCGCCGGCACCGGTGGAGTCTGCAGGCACGGCTGATCACCGCCGTCGTCTCGTTCGTCTCGGTCATCCTCATCACCGTCGGCCTCGGCACCGGGACGGTCCTCGAATCCGTCCTGCGCGAGAACCTCGACGCGAAGGTGACGCGCGCGCAGGACTCGCTCGTCATCGACCTGAACAGCCGCGCCGAGGCCATCCTCAGCCGCAGCCGGCCGGAGCGCGGCACCCTGCTCATCGTCAACAACATCGCCGGGCCGAGCGCGGCGTACATCGACGACGAGGGCGACGTCCGCACCCTCAACATCGGCCGCATCGCCAGCACCCCTCTCGACCAAGCCGGCTGGGCGGACGCGAACGTCCAGGGACTCGGCGACTACCGCCTGCACGTCCAATCGGCACCGTACTCGAGCATGACCACCGGGCTGCCGACCTCCGAAGTCACGAGCGTGAGCGCACGGATCGTCACGACCGTGGCGCTCCTCACGACCGGCGGGCTCCTCGTCCTCGCCGCGATCATCGCGCTTCTCATCCGTCGCGCCCTCGCCCCCCTCCGCTCGGTCGCCGCGACCGCCTCCCGCGTGGCCGCCATGCCGCTTTCGGAAGGCACGGTACGCATCTCCGAGCGCGTCCCCGACGAGGACACCGACACCCACACCGAGGTCGGCCAGGTCGGTCACGCCCTCAACACGCTGCTCGACCACGTCGAGACCTCCCTCGCCGCACGCCAGCGCAACGAGGAGCGCATGCGGGCGTTCGTCGCGGACGCGAGCCACGAGCTCCGGACACCGCTCGCCTCGATCCGGGGATACTCCGAGCTGTCGCTGCGCGGCATCCGTCAGGCCGAGTCGTCCGGGACAGCAGCTCCGGGCATCGTCGCCGAAACGACCCGGGAATCGCTCGAGCGCATCCAGGCGCAGTCGCTCCGGATGACGGCGCTCGTCGAGGACCTCCTGCTGCTCGCCCGCCTCGACGAGGGGACGGAGCTCGTCTACAGCGCCGTCGATCTCACCCGCCTCGCCGTCGAGGCCGTCTCGGACGCCCGCGTCGCGGGCACCGACCACGAGTGGGTCCTGGACGTCGCGGACGAACCGGTCATCGTCGCCGGTGACACGGGGCGCCTGCACCAGGTCGCCGCGAACCTCCTGGCCAACGCCCGCGTGCACACCCCTGCGGGCACCCGCGTGACGACGACGGTGGAGACCCGCGACGGCGAGGCCGTCCTGCGCATCCACGACGACGGTCCCGGTATCGACCCCTCGATCGTCGACGACCTGTTCGAGCGCTTCAGCCGCGCGGATTCATCGCGGGCCCGCCAGACCGGCGGGACGGGCCTCGGTCTCTCGATCGCCCGGGCGATCGTCACCGGCCACGGCGGGCGCATCGTCGTGGCATCCGAACCCGGTTCGACGACCTTCGAGGTGCGCCTCCCTGCCCGGCCCGACTCCCCCGCCGACTCGTCGGCAGCGTAGTCCCCGGCCCGCACGGGGGAAGCAACACGTGAGGTCCCACTCCGGCCGGGAATCGAGACGGCTTTCCCGGCCGGAGTGGGACCTCACGCACGCACCGCCGGTTCAGTACCCGCTGAACGCGTCGGTCGTGATCGACTTCGCGCGCTCGAGTGCGGGGGTCAGCGTCGCGATGAGGGCGGGCGGGCCTGACACGTACGCGTGACGCCCGGCGATGTCGGGCACGAGACGCAGCAGGCTCTCGGCGTCGAGTCGTGCTCCGCCGCCCCACGTCCACCCGACAGGCAGGTGAGCGGGCTCGTCGCGGGTGATCACGATGACCGGGATGCCGGCCGCCTCGAGGTCCTCGCGGAACGCGAGCTCCTCGCTCGCAGACGCCACGTAGACGAACACGACGTCACGACTCTCCTGCGTGAGCCTGATGTGCCGCAGCTGCGACACGAACGGGGTCACGCCGATGCCGGCGGCGACCATGAGGACGGGCGCGTCGGTACGGCGCGGAAGCACGAAGTCCCCCCAGATGCCCGTGATCGCGAGCTCGTCGCCGGGCTCCACCGTGGCGATCGCCTTCTTGTAGCTCGACTGGGATCCCTCGCGCATCGCGATCTTGACGAGCGGCAGTTCGGCAGGTGAGGAGAGGATGCTGAACTCCCGCCGCGTGCCACGGGAATCCGCACGCGCGTGCGGGACTTCGAGCTCGAGGTACTGACCCGGCGCGAAGCGAACGGGACGCTCGGTCCGGAAGCTGTACTCGCGGACGCTCGGCGTCACCGCCGTCCGCTCCACGATCGTCAGCCGGACAGCGGTGCGCATCGCGAAGACGAAGGCGACCAGGTTGCCGAGGAGGAGCGCACGCTCCTGACCGAGCGTGATGGCACCCAGCGAGATCGGCCATCCCGCCAGCACACCGACCACCGCGGCGACGGTGAACTGCTGCCAGCGTCGCGGCGGCAGCGTAAGGGGCTCGGACAGCATGAACGCGCCGAGGAAGAGGAAGGGCGAGGACAGCACGAGGCTCGTGAACGTCATCCCCGGGTCGAGGGCGAAGCCTGCGGCCTGCGCCTGCACGATCGTGCGGACAAGCCCCACCGCGATCGCGATCACGAGGAACAGTCCCACGACGCGGACCTTCTCGGTGCGGACCAGGACCGCCAGTCCCAGCAGCAGCACCGGTACGACGAGCGCGGGGGTCCCGACCCACCAGGCCGATGCACCGAGGTCGGGGGCCCAGATGCTGACGATGGTGAGTGCGGTCGCTCCGGCGGCGGCCGGGTTGAGGATGTGACGTCCCTGCCAGGCGATGACGTACTTCGACAGCGACGCGATCGCGCCGGCGATCACGAGGCCGAGCAACGCCAGCGGCTCGAGCGAGGGCCGCAGGACGAACACCAGGATGAGTGCCGTGATGAGGGCCGACTCGATGCGCCACGGCCGACGGACGATCCGCTGGGCGATCGCGTCGACGGCCGCGATCGACACCGCGAGGACGGCGACCGACACGACGAGCGCGAGGGGGTCGACCGACACGGCGCCGGTGAACGAGAGCACCAGCGCGATGACGGCCAGCGCGGACAGCGCGAGGAGGACCAGGCGGTACATCGACAGCCGGCCGAGGACGCCGAGGAGACTATTCCAGGTGGCACTGAGGGACGAGATCACGAGAACAACTCCGCTTCGCATTGGGGGGACCACTCGACGGAGCCGTCGGTGCGCATCCGCACCCACCCGACTCCCCATTCGGCGGCCAGCTGGGGGCCGCCGTCGAAGAACAGCGCGGTGGCGACGGCATCCGCTGTCATCGCATCGTGCGCCACGGCCCAGGTGGCCGCGTATTGCCGCACCGGCTGGCCGGTGCGCGCGTCGAGGACGTGATGGAGACCCTCGCCCCATGCGCGCCTGTTGACGGCGGAGGCGCAGAGGGCGGCATCCGTCACCGACCAGACCCCGATCGCCACGGAGGCGTCGTACGGGTGCTCGAGGGCGATCCGCTGGGTCGTGCCTCGGATCGCGATGTCGCCGCCCGCATCGACGACCGCGGCGCCGCCGGGCACCCGCGTCAGGACGAGGTCGGCGAGCCGGCCCTTGCCGAGCGCACCGACGTCGAGCAGGGCCGGTTCGGCGAGACGGAGGGTGCCGTCCGACCACGTCACCGATCGTCGCCAGTCGAGCGGAGCCGCCACGGCCCCGCGGTCGACGAGCGAATACGTCGCATCGTATCCGCGGCGGGCGAGGCTCTCCCCCACGAGGGGGTTCACCGCACCGGAGGTGGCGGCGTCGAGGGCGTCGTAGGCGTCGAGCATGGCGGCCGCGTCGGCGGGCGCCGGTACCCCTCCTGCCGTCTGCGACAACCGCGTCACGAGCGAGTCTGCGCGGAAGCGCGACCACTCGCGGTCGAACGCGCCGATGGCGTCCGTGATCTCATCACGGACGCCATCGTCGAGAGGGGAAGCGGCGTCGATGCGCCAGAGCGTCCCGATCGCCTCGAACGCCCAGGAATGGGCGAGGGGCGCGGTCGGGGTCATGACGCGGCTTCGGTCCGGATCTCCTTGACCGCCGCGTTGAACCCGCCGCTGGTGAGCGACGAGCCGCCGACCTTGTCGACCGTGAGGTCGGCGAGCTTCTTGCCGACGGCGACATCCTTGATGCCCCCGATGAACTCGCCCTGGTACCGCTTGGATTCCTGAGCCTGCGGCTCACCGGTGACCTCGACGTCGGTCACCACGTCGGACGCGACCGTCAGAGTGACCGAGATCTTCTCGATGGTCTCGGGGGTCTGGTAGGTGCCGTCGGCCGTGTAGGTGCCGTCCGTGAAGCTGGTGGACCCTGTCGACGAACCGCTGCCGGCGTCGGCCGAGGCGGCCGGATTCTGCGAGGCGGTGCCGGAGTCGGCGGTGGACGTGGTCTGGCCCGCGCATCCGGCGAGCAGAGCGAGGCCTGCGACGGATGCGGCGGCTGCGCCGACGCGGAGCGGTCGGGGTACGGCTGTGGTGCGGATCATGAGTGGTCCTCCTTGGGTCGTGCCCGCCCGGTCTGGAGCGAAGGGCGATGACTCCAGGAAATCGATCCCGGACATGGCGATGCTTGCAGAAGCCTATGCATCGGCTGACAACGAAGGCCGCCCGGTGAACGAGACGCTACCGGACGGCCGACGGATGAGGAAGATTCAGGCTGCGCCGTCGAACATGCTGGTGACGGAGCCGTCCTCGAACACCTCGCGGATCGCGCGGGCCAGCAGCGGCGCGATCGGAAGGATCGTGAGAGCGGGGAACCGCTTCTCGGCGGGCAGCGGGACCGTGTCGGTGACGACGACCTCATCGATGGAGGGGTCCTGCAGGCGCTCCACGGCGGGGTCGCTGAAGATCGCGTGCGTCGCGGCCACGATGACACGCTCCGCGCCGTTGGCCTTGAGAGCCTGCGCCGCCTTCACGATGGTGCCGCCGGTGTCGATCATGTCGTCGACGAGCAGGCACACGCGGCCCTCGACCTGACCGACGATCTCGTTGACCGTGATCTGGTTCGCGACGTTGGGGTCGCGACGCTTGTGGATGATGGCGAGGGGCGCGCCCAGGCTGTCGGACCAGGTGTCGGCGACGCGGACGCGTCCGGTGTCGGGCGACACGACGGTGAGCTTCGCGCGGTCCTCGATAGAGAGGGTGTTCTCGAAGTACTCGAGGAGGACGGGCTTGGCGAACAGATGGTCGACGGGACCGTCGAAGAAGCCCTGGATCTGCGCGGCGTGCAGGTCGACGCTCATGACCCGGTCAGCGCCCGCGGTCTTGAACAGATCCGCCACCAGGCGCGCGCTGATCGGCTCGCGCCCGCGGCCCTTCTTGTCCTGCCGGGAGTACGGGAAGTACGGCGCGACGACGGTGATGCGCTTCGCGGATGCCCGCTTGGCGGCATCCAGCATGATGAGCGTCTCCATGAGCCACTCGTTGACCGGCGGACCGAAGCTCTGGATGAGGAAGAAATCACACCCGCGGATCGAGACCTCGAAACGGGTCAGGATCTCGCCGGAGGCGAAGGTGCGGTGCTCCGTGGGCACCAGCTGGGTGCCGAGGGCTGCGGCGACCTCGGTCGACAGCTCCTCGTGCGAGCGTCCCGACGCGACGACGAGACGCTTCTTGGTCTTGGCCACCAGTCCCGGCGCGATTCCGCGCTCGGTGTCGAGGTCAACCGTGTGCTGCTTCTTGCGACCCATCGCCAGCTTCCTGTGCGGACCGGACACGAGCGGCGGCTTCTGCCGCTCCCGTTCCCGGTCGATTGTTCTCGACCCACCCGGCGATGTTCCGCTGGGGGGCGATGCTGAGGGCGAGGGCGCCGGCCGGGACATCCTTGCGGATCACGGCTCCTGCACCCGTCTTCGCGCCCTCACCGATCCTAACGGGCGCGACGAACACGTTGTGCGAGCCGGCGTGGACTTCGTCGGCGATCTCGGTGCGGTGCTTCGAGATGTCGTCGTAGTTCGCGGTGATCGCCCCGGCGCCCAGGTTCACGTTGCGGCCGATCGTCGTGTCGCCGACGTACGACAGATGCGGGACCTTGCTGCCCTCGCCGATCGTGGAGTTCTTCGTCTCGACGAAGGTGCCGATCTTGCCGCGTTCGCCGAGCTCGGTGCCCGGGCGGACGTAGGCGAAGGGACCCACCGTGGCTCCCGCGCCGATGACCGCGAGCGTCGCGTCGGTGCGGGTCACGGTCGCTCGCGCGCCGATCTCGCAGTCCACGAGGCTCGTGTCGGGCCCGATCGTCGCGCCCTCCGACACGCTCGTGGAGCGGAGGATGTGGGTGTTCGGCAGGACGGTGACGTCGGGCGCGAGGGTCGCGGTCACATCGATCCAGGTGGTCGCCGGGTCGATGACCGTGACCCCTTCGAGCTGCCACCGGCGGACCGTGCGGGCGTTGAGGAGGCGTCCCACCTCGGACAGCTGCACGCGATCGTTGACGCCGTACGTGACGGTGACGTCCTTCGCGACGGATGCCGCGACCCGCCCGTCCGCGCGACGCAGGAGCGCGACGATGTCGGTGAGGTACTTCTCCTTCTGCGCATTGTCGGTGCCGACGTGGGGCAGGTGCTGACGGAGCGCCGCGGCGGCGAAGACGTACATGCCCGCATTGACCTCGGCGACGGCGGCCTCGTCGGGCGAGGCATCCTTCTGTTCGACGATGCGGGCGACGCTGCCGTCGCTCTCGCGGATGATGCGGCCGTACCCGGTCGGGTCGTCGACGACGGCGGTCATGAGCGTCGCCCCCGCACGGACGGCGCGGTGTTCGGCGACGAACGCGCCCAGGGTCTCGACGTCGGCGAGCGGGCAGTCGCCGCTCAGGACGAGGACGTCGCCGTCGAAGCCGCCGAGCGCGTCGAGCGCGACCTCGACCGCGCGGCCGGTGCCGGGGATCTCGTCCTGGTCGACGACGACCACCTCGGGCGCGACGCCGAGCACAGCGTCGGCTACCAGGTCGCGCTCGTGGCGGACGACGACGACGACGTGCGCGGGAGCGAGGTCGCGGGCGGTGTCGAGCACGTGGCCGACGAGCGGGCGCCCCCCGATGCGGTGCAGCACCTTGGGGAGGGAGGACTTCATCCGCGTGCCCTGGCCGGCGGCGAGGATGACGACGGCGAGGCGCGGATCGAGGTTGTCGGTCATGCTCCGCCGCCAGGATTCGAACCTAGACCTCACAGCTCCAAAGGCTGTCGTGCTGCCATTACACCACGGCGGACCGCAGCCGACCGGGGGTCCGGCGGCCGCCTGACAAGTCTGCCATGCGGCCGCCGTCCCTCCGGGCGCGTCAGCGACGCACCGTCACCGTGAGCGGCGTGCTCGTGCTCGTTCCGGCGGCGTTGCGGAACTCCACCCTGTACGCGTGCGATCCGCGGCTGACGCCGGATGCCGCATAGGTCGCCTGCTGCGCCTTCGGCGTGCGCGCCGCGAGGTCGCCCTCCGCGACGACGCGGCCGTCCTCGAAGACCCGGTAGGAGGTCGCGTTCGTGCCCCACCACAGGTTGGCGGTGACCGTGAAGGTGCCGTCGCCGTCGTGGTTGTCGTGGCTGAGGACGGGGATGCCGGGGGCCGCGGCATCCACCACGACCGTCATCTCGGCGGTGCGGGTCTCACCGCGGGTGTTCGCCAGCACCGCGGTGTAGCGGTAGGTGCCGTCCGCGCGGCCCGTGACCGGGACTCGGGCGGTCTGCGCCCACGTGCCCCGGTACGCAAGGGGCACGGTGTCCAGGAGCCGGCCGTTCTCGTAGAACCGCACCGACGAGGCGTTCTCGCCCCACCACAGGTTCATGGTGAGCGTGTAGTCGCCGTCCTTGAGCCCCGTATCGTACCCGTTGTCGTTCGACAGGGTCGCCGTCCCGGGTCGCGCCGTCGCGGTGTCGGCGTCCGTCCGGACAAGGCCGGCGCGGACGTCGACGAGGAGAGCCCGGGCACGATCCACCTCGGCCGCGGTGGGCCAGGCGGCGGCCACGACGATGCGGGCCTTCTCGACGGCCGCCGGGATCCGCGCCGACGACCACGCGGCGTACGGGGCGGTGTCGAGAGCCTCGAGGTCTCCGATCCCGGCGGCGAGCTCGCCGGTCGAGACGCGCTCGCCGGTGCGGACGACCCGGATCTGATCGACGGTGCCCCACGCCTCGGCGGGCAGGTCGGCGGCGACGCCGACCGTGAGGATCCCGTCGGCCCCGACCGTGACGGCCGGAGTCGTGCCGGTGCGGAACTGCTGCCAGCCCTCCAGCGGGACGGGAGCATCGACGGTGCGACCGCCGGTCGTCGCGGTCACCGTGAGGGCGCCGTTCCCTTCTCCGTCTCCCTGCTCACCGTCTCCCTGCGCGGTCGCAGAGACGGCATACGTGCCGGGCGTGACACCCGCGATGCGCTGCGTCACGGCGAAGCGGTAAGCGGACCCGGACCAGAACGACACCGCACGCGCGCCGGCTGAGGCATCCGTCGTCGCGCCGATCGTGGCGCCGGTGCCGGTCACGGTCCACGGCGACGCGTCCGAGGATTCGAAGCCCCCGTCGCGCACCCAGGCGGCCGCCGTCACGGTGACGGCCGCGGTCACGTCCGTGCCGGCGGCGCGGCCTCTCACCTGATACTCGCCGGGGCCGGTGATCCACGAGACCGCGTCCGACCAGGTCGCGGGTGCGGTGCGGACCGCCCCGTCCCACGCGCGGACGGTCACGGAGGCGGGCAGTCTCACCGGCTCGCCTTCGCCGACCGTCACGGCGACCGGCAGCACGACCGGTGCCGGTGCCTCACCAACGAGCACGAGGCCGTCGAAGGCAGCCGTCAGCGCGGCCTCGGCGGCGGTGACGCGATCAGCGCTCGGCGCGGAGGACGACAGGACGAGACGCGCGATCCGAACGGCCTCGTCGAGCGTCTCGATCGATCCCGTGGTGGCGGCCGAGCGTTCGACGTCGTCCGCGCGGTCCACGAGCGCCCGCAGGCCCGCGGTGTCCACCGCGTCGGCCGCTCTGGTGAGCACGAGGTCGTCGAGCGTGCCCCAGGCGCCGGCAGGGAGGGATGCCGCCACCTCGACGGTCGCGCTGCCGCCCTCGGCGACCGTGACGGCGTCCGTCACGGGAGTCGACCAGGCACGCCAGCCGTCGAGCCCGAAGTCGGCTGAGGCCGCCGCATCCCCGGACGAGACGGTCAGTCGGACGTTCCCGTCGCTGCCCTCACCGTCGCCCTGCAGCGCCCCCGATGCGGAATAGCGACCGGCGGGGAGCCCCGACACGGTCTGACGGAGCGTGTAGGTGTAGGCCGATCCGGAGTAGAAGTGCGCCGATCGCTCCCCCGTGCGGGGATCGTCGGTGGCCCGCAGGGCCAGTCCCTCACCGGTGACGCGCCACATCGACACGTCCGCGTCCTCGAACCCCGGGTTCCGCAGTCCGTTCACGGGACGGATGACGACGGTCACCGTCGTCGCATGGCCGGACGACGTCGTGCCGCCGAGCGAGTACGTGCCGGGCCCGCCGATCCACTCGGCATCCCGCGACCATTCGACCGTCTCGTCGTCGACGGATCCGTCGTTGAAGGTGACGGCGACCGTGGCGGGGAGGACGATGTCGTCCCCGTCGGTGAAGGAGACGGTCGGGTCCTCGACGTCCACGACCTCGCGCGGGGCGACGGCGCCGGTCCGGGCGTAGGAGAACACGTTGAGGGATTCGAGCGGGGTGCCGTCGGCCGCGAAGAGCGCCTGGTTGTCCCAGGCGGATCCGCCGTACCAGCGCCCGGCGTCCTCGGGTTCGTACTCCCCCGCGAAGCTCGACGCCCACCCCGACCCGTCCCGCTCCCACAGGACCTTGTTCTGCGCGAGGCGGTCGGGCGGACCGACGGGGAGCCAGGCCGGCTCCCAGTAGAAGACGCCGATGCCGGCGTCACCGACGTCCACCACTGCCTGGATGACGTTCCGCACCGCGGTCGCCTGACCCTGCACCGAGACGGGGTACTGCGTCGCCTCGGAGGGGAGGTCGATGACGTTGCCGTGGCCGTCGGCGTCGTCGAGCGTGTGCGCCCACGACGTCTCGGCGACCATGACCTTCTTGCCGTAGGTGTCGGCCACCTGCCGGAGGACCGAGGTCAGATTCGCCGTGCTGCCGTGCCAGAACGGGTAGTACGACGAGGCGAAGACGTCGTAATCGACGCCGTACGTCTTCAGGTTGGCGGCGTACCCGGCGTACCGGCCCGCCGTCTCGGGGTTCGTGAAGTGCACGGCGACGAGGGCGTCGGGATACACGTCGCGGACGGCGGCCGACCCGGCCGAGAAGATCTTCGCCATGCCCGGCCACCCGGTGACCCCCGCGACGGCGTTGTTGGTCTCGTTGCCCACCTGCACCATGTGCACATCGACGCCGGCGTCGGCGAACACCTCGAGGGCGTCTGCGGTGTAGTCCCTCGTCTGTGCGGCCTTCTCGTCGACGCTGATGTCCCGCCAAGCCTTCGGAGCCTGCTGCTTCGCGGGGTCCGCCCAGAAGTCCGAATAGTGGAAGTCGACGAGGACGCGCAACCCTGCCTCGGTGGCGCGGCGACCGATCTCGAGGGCACGGTCGACATCGACGTCGCCGCCGCCGTACCCGTTGCCGTCGGCGTCGAACGGGTCGTTCCACACCCGGACGCGGACGTCGGTGACGTCGTGGTCGGCGAGGACGTCGAATAGGTCGGCGGGCTCGCCCGCGTCGTCCCGGAAGACGACGCCCGAGGCCTCGAGGGAGAGGACGGACGAGACGTCGACGCCGTTGATGAAGTCGGCAGGCAGGCCGTCGACCTTCGGGACGACGATGCCCGCGTCGACGGGTCCCTCGGCGGCCGAGGCGACCGGTGCGGTGATCACACCGGCGCTCAGCATGCCGAGGAGGAGGGCGGTCGTGGCGGTCGCGGCGGTCGTCCGCCGCGCGCGCGATGCAGGCATCGAGGTGATCCTCTTCGATCTCGGCGGTCACGTCGTCGCCCGCCTGTTACCGGTCACAGTAGCAGGCGCTCTGCGATGATGAGGAGATGGTCCCCGAACATGACGAGGTCGACCGGATCGTGAGCGCGTGGGTCGCGCAGCGACCCGATCTCGACTTCTCCCCCCTCGAGGTCCTCTCGCGCGTAGACCGGCTGTCGCGCCATCTCGACCGTGCCCGCCGCGACGCGTTCCACCGCAGCGACCTGGAGCCGTGGGAGTGGGATGTGCTCTCCGCGCTGCGCCGCGCCGGCGAGCCGTACCGGCTGAGCCCGAAGCAATTGCTCCAGCAGACCCTCGTCTCGAGCGGCACGATGACGAACCGCATCGACCGTCTCGTGGAGCGCGGCCTCGTCGTCCGCGCTGCCGATCCCGGCGATGGCCGCGGCGTGCTCGTCACCCTCACCGAGGAGGGACGCAACCGGGTGGATGCCGCGATCACACGACTCGTCGATGCCGAAGCGGAGCTGCTGGGCCAGCTCTCGCGTGCCGACCGCGAACGCCTCGCAGGGCTCCTGCGCAAACTCAGCCTCGGCTTCGACGCCTGAGTCCGCGATGGCGATGCGCGCTCCGCTCCCCGTCCGCGACGGGGTGGGTCCCACCCGGCTCCGAGTACCCCGGACGGGACCATGGGCCACGATCGCGGAATACGTGACGGGACGGTTCTCGCACATCGACCCGGAGGTCCTCCTCGGCCGGTTCGATCGCGGTGAAGTGGTCGCGTTCGACGGCACGCGGCTCTCGCGCAAGACGCCGCTGGGAGCCGAGGACTTCGTCTGGTACTACCGCGAGCCGCCCGACGAGCCCGCCATCCCTTACGACGTCGCGGTCCGTCACCTCGATGACGACCTGCTGGTCGTGGACAAGCCGCACTTCCTCCCGACGACACCGGGCGGCGGGTTCCTCATGAACTCCGCCCTCGTGCGACTGCGGCAACGGTTCGACAACCCCGACCTGACGCCCATCCACCGACTCGACCGCGCAACCGCCGGTCTCGTCATGTTCTCGGTACGCCCCGCGACCCGCGGCGCGTACCAGACGCTCTTCGCCGACCGCGCCGTCGAGAAGGTCTACGAAGCGGTGACGACGATCCCGGGCAGCGGGATGCCGCCGCTCCCCCTCGTCGTCCGCTCGCACCTCACGAGCACACGCGGAAGCCTCCGCGCGATCGTCCACGAGGACCGCGAACCGAACGCCGAGACGCTCGTGGAGGCGATCCGCGTCGGCGAGACGGCGGCTCACCTCCGGCTGCACCCGCGCACGGGACGCATGCATCAGCTGCGCTCCCACCTCGCCGGGATCGGGCTCGGCATCCTGGGCGACCGGTTCTACCCGGACCTGCTGGACGAGGCGCCGGACGATCCCGAGCGCCCGCTGCAGCTCCTGGCCCGTGAACTGCGGTTCGTCGATCCGCTCAGCGGCGAACAGCGCGAGTTCACCACCGGCCTCGCGCTGCGCGAGGCCGACCGCGTCTGATCAGCCCAGCTCTTCGCTGAGCTCGAACCAGCGGTCCTCCGCCTCGGCGACCTCGGTCTCCATGGCCGCGATGTGCTGCATCTTCTCGCCGAGACCGACGTAATCGCCCTGGTCGTGGTCGGCGAGGGCCGCCCGGGCCTTCGCGATCTGGTCCGACAGCTTCTTGATGCGACGCTCGAGGCTCGTGACCTCCTTCTCCGCCGTGCGACGATCAGCGCCCGACAGAGCGGATGCCGTCGGTGCCGCGGCATCCGCCTTCTGACCGCCGGGAGTCGCCGCACCCGTCGCCTGCGGCTGGCTCGCGCGCAGGCGCAGGTACTCCTCGATCCCGCCGGGGAGGTGGCGGAGACCGCCGCCCATGACGGCGTACTGCTGATCGGTGACGCGCTCCATGAAGTAGCGGTCGTGGGACACGACGATGAGGGTGCCCGCCCAGGAGTCGAGGAGGTCCTCGATGGCCGCGAGCATGTCGGTGTCGAGGTCGTTCGTCGGCTCGTCGAGGATCAGGACGTTCGGCTGGTCGAGAAGGATGAGCAGCAGCTGCAGGCGTCGCTTCTGGCCGCCGGAGAGGTCCTTCACGGGGGTGGAGAGCTGCGCCGAGGCGAACCCCATCCGCTCGAGGAGCTGCCCGGGGGTGAGCTCCTGCGCCTTCGAGCCGGCACCGAACGTGTAGGTCGTCCGCAGGCGCGAGACGACGACGCGCACCGGCTCGTTCAGGTGCGGGTCGAGCTCGTCCATCCGCTGCGTGAGGGTCGCGACCTTCACGGTCTTGCCGTGCTTGACCCGTCCGCTGGTCGGCGGGACCGTGCCCGAGACGAGGCCGAGGAGCGTCGACTTGCCGGCGCCGTTGACACCGAGGATGCCAGTGCGCTCCCCCGGCGCGATGCGCCACTCGACGTCCCTGAGGATCTCACGGCCGTCGTAGGCGACACCCGCATCGAGGAGGTCGACGACGTCCTTGCCCAGACGCGCCACGGCGAGGGACTGCAGCGAGACCCGGTCACGGATCTCGGGGACGTCGGCGATGAGCTCGTTCGCCGCGTCGATCCGGAACTTCGGCTTGGTCGACCGCGCGGGGGCACCTCGCCGCAGCCACGCGAGCTCCTTGCGGGCGAGGTTCTGCCGCCGCGCCTCGATCGTGGCGGCCTGGCGGTCGCGCTCGACCCGCTGGAGGATATACGCCGCGTAGCCGCCATCGAAGGGCTCGACGATGCGGTCGTGGACCTCCCACGTCTTGGTGCACACCTCGTCGAGGAACCACCGGTCGTGGGTCACCACCATCAGGGCACCCGATGACGGCGACCAGCGGCGCTTCAGGTGCTCGGCGAGCCAGGCGATCCCCTCGACGTCGAGGTGGTTGGTGGGCTCATCGAGGGCGAGGACGTCCCAGTCCCCCGTGAGCAGCTGGGCGAGCGCCACCCGGCGGCGCTGGCCACCCGAGAGCGTGCCGATGGCGGCATCCCAGTCGAGGTCCGACAGGAGACCCGCGATGACGTCGCGCACGCGCGCGTCCCGCGCCCACTCGTGCTCGGGGCCGTCGCCGACGACGGCGCGTCCCACCGTGAGGTCGTCGGGAAGGACGTCGCTCTGCTCGAGGACGCCGATCGTCACGCCGCCGCGCACGGTGACGCGTCCGGAGTCGGGGTCGCGGCGACCGGCGAGCATCGCCATGAGGCTCGACTTGCCGTCGCCGTTGCGGCCGACGATTCCGATGCGGTCGCCCTCGTCGACGCCGAGTGAGACGCCGTCGAAGACCACTTTGGTCGGGTATTCCAGGTGCAGGGCCTCGGCCCCGAGAAGATGTGCCATCACCTCCAGGCTACGCGGCGCCGCCTGACCGCTCGGCGTACGCCGCCCCGCTGGTCCCGACCACGGTCAGTACCAGAAGCTCAGCCGCGGCGGCGTCGTCGCCGCAAAGACCCGTGCGACGCGATGCGGGTCGTCGGTCTCGACGCGTCCCGCGCGAGCGAGAGTCACCGGGGACACGGCGCCGAGGAGCATCGCCGAGAGCTCTTCGACACCGAGACGCACGAGCGGGACCCCGAGGGGCGGGTCATCGACGACGTCGACGCCGGGCGTCTCGCCGGCCGTCAGGACGAAAGTGCCGTCGGCGATGCCGAGCGCATCGGTCACCTCCAGGGCGATGACGTCCTCGACGTCGTAGCTGCGGGCGGCCAGCGTCGCCGGGACGTCGAGCACGCGGAGATAGTGGTGGTCCCGGCTCGTGATCCGCGCGGCTCGCTTGTTGTCGATCATCCACCAGAGCGGCTCGTCGACCGACAGTTCGCTGGCCCGGACGGTGCCGACCAGGTCGAGGGTCAGCAAAAAGCGCCACAGGCCGGCGTAGGCGGCGTCCGTCCCTGCCACCACTCGCGGCACCGTGGCGGTCGAGGCAGCCCAGTCGTCGTCGTCCTCGGTGATGCTGTAGACGGCGACGCCTTCGACCTCGCCCGCCGGCGAGCGGTATTGGACGACGCGCAGCTTGTCGGCCTTCTCGGCGTCGGCGCGCGTCCCGAACGTGCGGTCCCAGTGCCCGCCGGGCATGGTGATCTCGCCCGGGGTGGCCAGGCGGATCCGCTCGTACAGGTCGGTCGCGGCATCCCGACCCTGCTCGCGCGTGATGTAGTCGATGCGCCCGGGGGCGACCGGGCCGATCCATCCGGTGCGGCGCGTGGAGATCTCCCACGACGTGGCGGTGACCGCGGGGGCGAAGCCGAAACGGCCGTAGATTCCGGACTCGCTGACGGTGAGGCCCGCGATCGGGAACCCGAGCGAGACCGCGGTGCGCAGTTCGCCGCGCATGAGGGCGCTCAGGATGCCGCGACGGCGGTGCGTGGGCGCGACGGTCACCGCGCTGACGGCGCACATCGGAACGGCCGACCCGCCGGGCAGGGTGAGCTCGGTCCCCCACGACGCGAAGGTCGCGACGGGGACGTCGGTCTGCACGCCGGCGGCGTCGTACACGCCGATCTTGCGGCGGTAACCGTTGCGGGCGAAGGACTCGGTGTACTGGGCCTCGGTGGGCTCCCCGCCCAGGAAGCCGCGGGCCACGGCATCCTGCCAGCGATGGGTGCCCTCCTGATCGTCGTCACCGACGCGCGCTGCGCGGAGGCCGCGCGCGTCCAAGGTGGCGGTCAGGTCGTCGTCGAGAGCGGCCGAGTGGAACTGGTCATCGAGGGAGCTCATCCCCCCAGGCTAGGGGGACGTGCCGACACGGGCGAGGTCAGACCACGCGCGCGCCGGCGACGGGACCCGTCACCGCGTGGACCTCGTGGCCTCGCGCCGCGAGCTGCTCGGCGATCCGCTTCGCGTGCTCCGAGTCCGCGGCGAGGAAGGCCGTGGTCGGCCCGGAACCCGACACCAGCCCGCCCAGCGCACCGGCGTCGAGCCCCTCGTCCAGGAGGACGGCGAGGTCGGGTCGCAGGTGGACGGCGGCGAGCTGCAGATCGTTGCGGATCGCGGTTCCCAGCGCCGCGGCATCCCCTGAGCGCAGCGCTCGGAGGACCGCGGGGTCGACCGACGGCAGGGCACGGTCGGGGGCGATGTCGGCCTCGGAGCGGAGGCGATCGAGCGTCCCGTAGACCTCGGGCGTCGAAAGTCCGCCGCCGTCGGCCACCAGCACCCACGCGAAGAACCCGCGCCCCAGGGCGGGGGCGAGCTCGTCGCCGCGCCCCGTCCCGACCGCGGTGCCGCCGAGCAGGGCGAACGGGACGTCCGCGCCGAGCTGAGCGCCCAGCGCGTGCAGTTCGGTCGAGCTGAGCCCCCCGTCGACGAGCTCGTTCACCGCGACGAGAGCAGCGGCAGCATCGGCCGACCCGCCTCCCATGCCGCCGGCAACCGGTACGCCCTTGTGGATCTCGAGACGGATGCCGCCCTCCCACCCGACGGCGTCCGTCACGAGGCGCGCCGCGCGGAGCGCGAGGTTCGACTCGTCGAGCGGGACGCCCGATACGTCGACGTCGCCGCTCACGGAGAGACTCGTGACGTCGGCATGCGACGCCCAGACATCCTCGAACAGCGAGACCGCCTGGTAGACGGAGGCGACGTCGTGGTAGCCGTCGTCGCCGACGGGGCCCACCTCGAAGAAGAGGTTGAGCTTGCCCGGCGCGCGCACGTGCACGCGCCGGGACGTGTCGAGGGACAGACTCACGCGTTGGCCGAATCGGCCCACAGGTCGACGTCGATCGCGCCCGACAGTTCGTCGATGCGGGCGAGCTCGTCGTCGTCGAACGGCGCACCGTCGACGGCGGCGAGGTTCTGATCGAGCTGCTCGGGGCGCGAGGCGCCGATGAGCGCAGAGGTCACCACCTCATCGCGCAGGACCCATTGGATGGCCATCTGCGCGAGGGTCTGGCCGCGCTGCTGAGCGATGTCGTTGAGCGACCGCAACGTGTCGAGCGCCTTCTGGTTCAGCTGACCGTCGGGCAGCGAGAAGCGGCTCTGGGCGCGTTCGGCGCGGCCGTCGCCGAGGTACTTGTCGGTGAGCAGGCCCTGCGCGAGCGGGGTGAACGCGATGGCACCCATGCCGGCCGTCTTGAGCGAGTCCGTCAGGCCGTCCTCGACCCAGCGGTTGAGGATCGAGTACGAGGGCTGGTGGATGATGAGCGGCGTGCCGAGGCTCTTGGCCACGGCGACGGCCTCTTCGGTGCGCTCCGCACTGTAGGAGGAGATGCCGACGTAGAGGGCCTTGCCCTGGCGGACCAGGGTGTCGAGGGCGCCGATGGTCTCCTCGATCGGCGTCACGGGGTCGGCGCGGTGCGAGTAGAAGATGTCGACGTAGTCGACGCTCATGCGCGTCAGCGACTGCTCGGCGCTGGCGATGAGGTACTTCCGCGAACCGTAGTTGCCGTAGGGGCCGGGCCACATGTCGTAGCCGGCCTTGGAGGAGATGATCAGCTCGTCGCGGTACGGTGCGAAGTCCTCGCGCATCATGCGGCCGAAGTTCGTCTCGGCCGAGCCGAACGGCGGGCCGTAGTTGTTCGCGAGGTCGAAGTGGGTGACGCCCCGGTCGAAGGCGTGCCGGAGCAGAGTACGCTGGTTGTCAAAGGGGATGTTGTCCCCGAAGTTCCACCAGAGTCCCAGCGAGATCGCCGGCAGATACAGGCCGCTCGAGCCGACCTGGCGGAAGGCCCCCGCATCGTAGCGGGAGGACGCCGCCTGATAGGGGCGGTGGGTGTCGCCATTGCGCGACGAGGGGAAACGGTCCGCGTAATCGGTCATCACCCCAGGCTAGCGATGCCGGACACCCGAAACGTCGGCGAAACGACCGCCACTTACTCTTGCTCGACCGAATATGCACAACAAGGAGAACATATGGCGCGACTGACTGCACTGCCGTCCGAGGGTGGTTCCTGGACCGCACTCCTCGAACGCGAGGACATCGTCCTCGTCGGAGGCATGCTTCATCTGCGCCATGACGACACCACTCCCGAACAGGCTCGCATCGACGACCTGCTGCTGATCGCCGATGCGTTGTCGGATGCCGGCATCCCGCACCTCCTCATCCGTCACTCCCGCGCCGTCCCCGGTCTCGTCGTTGACCTCGCTCACCGCGACCGCGCCCTCGCGGCACTGACGGACCAAGCCGTCACAGAACCGCTGTACGCGAAGGCCAAGGGCGGCACGCCCGTGCCCTTCGGCGAGCTGCGCCTGCGCGGGTCGGGCCCGTCGTCGCTGCGCGTGTTCCGTCCGCGTATCGCCGGCGAGCTGCGCTACGGCGCCGGCCACGGCGTTCGGGTCGAGTTCTGGCGCTTCGGCGAGGAGCTCGTCGAGGCTCCGCACGCCAACGACCTCACCCGGCGCGCCTTCGCGGCGGAGGACGTCGAGCCCGCGACCGTCGAGCGCTACGGCCGCACGTGGCAGACGCTGCACGGGATGTTCGACCCCCACCCGGGCGAGGTCACCCACGAGATCGACATGGTCTTCTCCTGGGTCGACGGATCGTCGTCCGAGTTCCAGCGCCAGCGCGCGGCCCAGCTGTCGGAGTACGTCGTCGGCGACGGCGACGACGGGCCCGCCCGGTACCGCCACGTCGACGAGCTGCGGTACGCCCTGCGCAGCGTCCACATGTACGCGCCGTGGGTGCGACGCATCTTCATCGCGACCGACTCCCCCGCCCCCGCGTGGCTGCTCGACCACCCGAAGGTGACGATCGTCCGGAGCGAGGAGTTCTTCGAGGACACCTCGGTGCTCCCCACGCACAACTCGCACGCCGTCGAGGCGCAGCTGCACCGCATCGAGGGGCTGTCGGAGCACTTCCTGTACTCGAACGACGACATGTTCTTCGGTCGGCCGCTGTCGCCCGAGCTGTTCTTCTCCCCCGCTGGCGTCTCGTCGTTCGTCGAGTGCGACGTCCGCATCGGTACCGGCCCCCGCCGCGTCGCACGGAGCGGCCACGACAACGCGCTGCGTCTCAACCGCGAACTCCTCAAGGAGCGTTTCGGACGCACGATCGTCCGCGACCTGGAGCACTGCGCGGCACCGCTGCGCCGCTCGGTGATGTTCGAGCTCGAGCGGGAGTTCCCCGAAGAGATCCGGCGCACCGCGGCATCCCGCTTCCGCTCCGCGACCGACGTGTCGGTGACCAACTGCCTGTACCACTACTACGCGCAGTTCACGGGGCGTGCGATCGCGTCGACCGCGCCGCGTGTGCGGTACTTCCAGACGACGCAGGCCGCGTCGCTGCGACGGATGGAGCGCCTCGCCGAGCGCGGGGACGTGGACATGTTCTGCCTCAACGACGGCGGCGACCTCGAGGTGCCCGAAGCGGTGCGCGTGCGCGCGGTGACGGGTCTGCTCGAGCGGCTCTTCCCGGTCCGCGCGCCCTGGGAGGACCCTGCGGTCAGTGCAGCGCCGGCACGCCCGGTCGAGCTGCACGCGTGACGGAGCCGGTGACGCCCGCCTCGCGCAGACGTCGCTGAGCCTCGGCGGGGTCGATGTACTCCAGCGGCCGCGGCACGTCGATCGGCACGACCGAGTGGACGACCGTGTCGTCGTAGACGTGCACGAGGTTGTACGCCTGCGCGCCGTCCTGCGGACGCGAACCGCCGACGGGGACGGTCAGATCCTGCGCGTAGCAGGTCGACGACGCGACGGACACGGGGATCCCCGCGAACGTCGCGAACGTCGAGTAGTGCAGGTGCCCGGCGATGATCGCGCGGACGTCCGTGCCGCGCAGGACGTCCGCCAGCCGGTTCTGGTCGCGCAGCTCGACGCTCGCCGCGAGCGGGAGGACGCTCGGGACCGGCGGGTGGTGCATCGCGAGGACCGTGCCGAGCGGCGCCGGCGTCGCGAGCACGCCGCGCAGCCACGCGAGCTGGGCGTCGCAGAGCTCGCCGTGGTGGTGCCCGGGCACGCTCGTGTCGAGGGTGACGATGCGGAGCCCGTCGAGCTCGTCGACCCGGTCGTAGGGTGCCGTCGGATCGGCGGGCGTCTGGTCGAGCAGGTGCTCGCGGAAGGCGCCGCGGTCGTCGTGGTTGCCCATGACCCACAAGAGCCGTGCGTCGAGCCGCTCGGCGAACGGCTCGACGAGGGCGCGGATCGCGTCGTACGCAGCGGCCTCGCCGAGATCGACGAGGTCCCCCGTGAAGACGACCGCGTCGGGAGCGATGCCACTGGTTTCGATGGCGTCGAGCGCGGCGGTCAGCGATGCCTCCCCGTCGACGCTCTCGAACAGGCGAGGTCCCGGGCCACGCAGATGCGTGTCACTCAGGTGGAGCAGGATCCGTTCGGCGGCCGGATGCTCGGCGCGGCGCATGGTCACTTCTTCCGTCAGTGCGAGAGCTCGGGTGCCCCCGCCGTGCTCTGAAATGTTACCGGCATGTTTCGGGAACACGGGGTGAATGACGCGCGAAGTCTACGAGAACGGGTGTGGGTGTCGCTTCGAGAGGAGACGACGGATGCCGAGGGCTCAGGCGCGGGCGATGCGGACGAAGTCCTCGATCGTGAGTTCCTCTCCACGCGCGGTGGGCGCCACGCCGGCGCGTTCGAGCACCTCGCTGGCCGCGGCGGACGACCCGCCGAGGACGGCGGACAGGGCCTGGCGGAGCATCTTGCGCCGCTGCTGGAACGCCGCGTCGACGATCGCGAAGGTGCGGAGGCGCTCCTCCTCGGTGCCGCGGGCCGCGGCATCCCGTTCGAAGCCGACGAGGACGCTGTCGACGTTGGGGACCGGCCAGAAGACCTGACGGGAGACGGTGCCGGCGAGGCGCCAGGTGCCGTACCAGGCGGCCTTGACGCTCGGGGCGCCGTAGACCTTCGAACCGGACGGGGCCGCGAGGCGTTCGCCGACCTCGGCCTGCACCATGACGACGCCGCGCTGGATGGTCGGGAAGTGCTCCATGAAGTGCAGGAGCACCGGAACGCTGACGTTGTACGGCAGGTTCGCGACGAGGACGTCGGGGTCGCCCGGGAGCTCGCTCACGCGAAGGGCATCCTGCGCGACGACGGTCAGCGCGCCGTCGGGGACGCCGTGCGCCGCGGCGGTGGCGGGCAGGCGCTCGGCGAGGCGGTGGTCGATCTCGACGGCGGTGACCGGGGCGCCGGTCTCGAGGATGGCGAGGGTCAGCGAGCCGAGACCCGGCCCCACCTCGACGACGCGGTCGGCCGAGGTCACGCGCGCGGCCGTGACGATCTTGCGGACCGTGTTGGCGTCGACGACGAAGTTCTGCCCGAGCTTCTTGGTGGGGGTGACGTCGAGGTCGGCGGCGAGGGCGCGGATCTCGGCGGCTCCGAGGAGGGTGACGGGCATGGGTTCCAGCCTAGTTGCCGGGCTCCCCGGACCCCGCCGCCGTCCGCGCTTCCTGATGATCGGCGGCTCAGCCGCCCTCGCCACCCGGGTCGACGGGAGCGCCGTCCCCGTCCTCCGGAATGTCGCCGCGCTCGACGGGTCCACCGCGATCATGGCGTCGTTGCACCTCGGCGAACATCCGATCGACCTCCGCGACGGTCGGAGCCCGCAGGCCCGCGGCGGCCTCTTCCAGATCATCCCGAGGTGCGCCGAGGCCGTCGCCGCCGACGATCACCACCGTTCGGCCCTCCTGGACGACGGCGAACTCGTCGATCCCCCCGGCCGACCGGTGCCACGTCGCCCCGTCCTGGATGCAGGTGGCCTCGCCGCCGCCCCACAACTGCTGAGCGGCGCAGCCGTCGGCATCCATCTCCCCCGGATCGGTGCGCACGGTGATCATGTCGCCCGTGCCGGGCTTCGCCCACGTCGCGGTCATGCCGCCCTCGTCCGTCTCGTTCACGGACTGCGGCGCCAGGTCGTATCCCTCGATCGTCGTCGTCACCACGAGCGCGGGGTCGACACCGAGGTGCGAGACCCGTTCGGCGATCTCGGCGGGCGTCGCCGCAGCCGCCGCGCCGCACCCCGAAAGTCCGATCGCCACGAGGGCCGCGGGCAGGGCGAACAGCAGGCGACGAGGCATGCGGCTCACCCTAGCCCCGCGTCCTCAGCCGCGCGCGGCCTTCGCGGCGGCGGGCAGCGCGTCGAGGATCCGGCCGATCGCCGCGTCGTCGTGCGCGGCCGTGACGAACCACGCCTCGAAGGCCGATGGCGGCAGCGAGACGCCGCCCTCGAGCATCGCGTGGAAGAACCGTCCGTAGGCGTCGGCATCCTGCGACGTCGCCGTCGCGTAGTCGGGCACGCCGTTCACGACGGACTCGCCGAAGAAGATGCTGAACAGGGTCCCCGCCCACTGCACGACGTGCGGCACCCCGGCATCCGTCAGCGCAGCGGATGCCGCGTCCGCGACGGTGTGCGCGACGGAGTCGAGCGTGCGGTACACCGCGTCGTCGGCGTGCGTCAGGGTCGCGAGTCCCGCGGCGACGGCGACCGGGTTCCCCGACAGCGTGCCGGCCTGGTACACCGGACCGGTCGGGGCGAGGAGGTCCATGATGTCCGCGCGACCGGCGACGGCGGCGACGGGGAGCCCGCCGCCGATGACCTTGCCGAAGGCGATGAGGTCGGGGACGATGTGCTCCCCCGCCGCATCCAGCACACCGGCGTAGCCCGAGCGCGAGGACCGGAAGCCGGTGAGCACCTCGTCGGTGATGAGGAGCGCCCCGTTGCGGTGCGCGATCTCCGACAGGAACGCCGTGAATCCGGATGCCGGGGGCACGACGCCCATGTTGGCGCCGGCGGCCTCGGTGATGATCGCGGCGATCCGGCCCTCGTGAGCGCGGAAGACCTCCTCGACGGCGGCGCGGTCGTTGTAGCCGATGACGAGCGTCTGCGCCGCGATGGCCGCCGGGACGCCCGCCGATCCGGGCAGGGCGAGGGTCGCGAGACCCGAGCCGGCCTGCGCGAGCAGGCCGTCGGAGTGACCGTGGTAGTGCCCGGCGAACTTGACGAGCAGGTCGCGGCCGGTCGCGGCGCGCGCGAGGCGGATCGCCGTCATCGTCGCCTCGGTGCCGGTCGAGACGAGGCGGATCTTCTCCGCGGCGGGGACGCGCGTGCGGATCTCCTCGGCGAGCTCGGTCTCGGCGGCCGTCGGCGCGCCGAACGAGAGTCCGCGGCGGGCGGCCTCGACGACCGCGTCGATCACGGCGGGGTGCGAGTGGCCGAGCAGGGCGGGCCCCCAGCTGGCGACGAGGTCGACGTAGTCCCGGCCATCGGCATCCGTCACGTAGGCGCCCTGCGCAGACACCATGAACCGCGGCGTCCCGCCGACGGACCCGTAGGCGCGGACGGGCGAGTCGACACCTCCGGGGATCACTCCGCGGGCACGGTCGAACAGCTCCTGGTTGCGGCTCATGCGAGTTCCTTCCCGGCGCGCAGCCAGTGCGCGACCTCGACGGCCCAGTAGGTGAGGATGACGTCGGCGCCGGCCCGGCGGATGCCCAGCAGACTCTCGCCGATGGCCCGCTCGCGGTCGATGAGGCCCGCCGCGGCGGCGTGCTCGATCATCGCGTACTCCCCCGACACCTGGTACGCCCACACCGGCACGTTCGAGCGGTCCGAGACGCGGGCGAGCACGTCGAGGTACGGCATGGCGGGCTTGACCATGACGACGTCGGCGCCCTCGGCGATGTCGACGAGAGCCTCCTCGACGCCCTCCCGCGCGTTCGCGGGGTCCATCTGGTACGTCCGGCGGTCGCCCTGCAGCGTCGACTCGACGGCGTCGCGGAAGGGGCCGTAGAAGGCGGAGGCGTACTTCGCGGAGTAGGCGAGGATCGCGACGTGGGCGAAGCCGGCGGCATCCAGTCCTGCGCGGACCGCAGCGACCTGGCCGTCCATCATCCCCGAGAGGCCGAGCACGTCGGCGCCGGCGCGGGCCTGCGCGACGCCCATCTCGGCGTATACCTCGAGGGTCGCGTCGTTGTCGACCGAGCCGTCGGCGGCGAGCAGGCCGCAGTGTCCGTGGTCGGTGAACTCGTCGAGGCACAGGTCGGCCTGCACGGTGAGACGGCCCGCGGCGGCGCGCGCCGCGACGGCGATCGCCCGGTTCAGGATGCCGTCGGGGTCGGTCGCGCCGCTGCCGACCGCGTCGCGCATGGCGGGCACGCCGAAGAGCATGATCCCGCCTATGCCTGCTGCGGCCGCCTCGTCGACGACGTCGGCGATCGCGTCGAGCGGATGCTGCGACACGCCGGGCATGCTCGAGATGGGCTGCGAGGAGTCGATGCCCTCCTTCACGAACACCGGCAGCACGAGCTGCGAGGGGACGAGGTGGTGCTCGGCGGCGAGACGGCGGAGCGCGGGGGTGCCGCGCAGGCGGCGGAGGCGGCGGGTGGGGAACGAGGTCATGAGGACTTCTCCGAGGGGACGCGGGCGTCGAGCTCGGCGATCAACGCGTCGATGCTCTGGCTCTGGGCGGTGTGACCGACGGTGAAACCGAGGGCCGTGGCGTCGCGGGTCGTGCCGGGACCGATCGAGGCGACGAGGGTGGATGCCGGGAGGGTCCCGACCTGCCTCCGGAGCTCCCGGCCGACGCTCAACGACGTGAGGAGCACGACGTCGATCTCGCCGGAGCGGAGCCCGTCGGCGACGGCGGGGTCGAGGTCGACCCCGACCGTGCGGTAGGCGATGCAGACGTCGACGCCGAACCCGCGGACGTCGAGCTCGTCGCTCACGACGGCCTGGGCGAGATCGCTCCGGACGACGAGCGCGCGGCCCGTCCTCGACGGGGCCCGATCGGCGCACCATTGGGTGACAAGGGCGGTCGCCGAGGAGGCGCCGGCGGGGACGAAGTCGACCTCCCAGCCCGCGTCGGCGACGGCGCGGGCCGTCGCACGACCGACGGCGGCGATGCGGGTCGTCGCGGGGATCGCGACGGCGTGCTGGCGGAGCTGCTCGACGCTCGCGGCGCTCGTGACGAACAGCCACGCGTAGGCACCGTCGGCGAGGGCCGTGAACGCGCGGTCGCGGGCGGCCGTGTCGCGCGGCGGCGCCGACGAGATGAGAGGGGCGACGACGGCCTCCGCGCCCCGGGCGTGCAGGTCGACGCGGACGCGTTCCCCCCACGCCCCAGCGCGGGGCACCAGAACGCGAGCGCCGTGCAGGCCGCCGGTCATCGGGACGACCCGGCCAGGTCGGCGAGGTCGGCGGCACCGCCCTCGAGCAGCTCGGCGACGACGTCGGCCGCAGCCGCATCGACGTCGACGTCCGGATCGAGGAGCCGCGAGGCGGCGACGGAGCGGCGGCCGTCCTCGGCGTAGACGTGCGCGATCAGGGTCACGGTGCCGCCGTGGTGCTCCGCGTCGATCGCGACGGGGGCGGCGCAGCCGGCCTCGAGCCGGCGCAGCACGGCGCGTTCGAGGGTCGCGGCGAGGGCCGTGTCGGCGTCCTCGATGAGGCGCACGGCGTCGGCGACGGCGGCATCCCCGTCGCGGATCTCGACGGCCAGCGCACCCTGCGCGGCGGACGTCGGCCAGTCGAGCACCTGCGTGATGGCGGCGTCGCGGCCGATGCGGCGAAGGCCGGCCTCGGCGAGGACGATCGCGTCGTACTGGCCGTCGGCGACCTTGCGCAGGCGACTGTCGACGTTGCCGCGGATGCCCTCGACCACGAGATCCGGGCGCCGCGCGAGCACCTGGGCGACGCGGCGCGGCGAGCCGGTGCCGACACGGGAGCCGGCGGGGAGCTCGTCGAGGGACAGCCCGTCGCGGGAGTGCAGGACGTCGCGCTGCGACGCGCGGACCGGCACCGCGCCCACGACGATGCCGGGGAACGGCGCCGTCGGCAGGTCCTTCATCGAGTGCACGAGGAAGTCGCACTCGTCCCGCAGCAGCGCGTCGCGAAGGGCCGTGGCGAAGACACCCGTGCCGCCCATCTGCGCGAGCGGCCCCGTGAGGACGTCGCCCTCGCTCGTGATGGGAACGAGTTCGACGTCGCGACCGGATGCCGCGGCCACGGCATCCGCCACGTGCTGCGACTGGGTCGTGGCCAGCAGGCTCGCCCGGGTCCCCAGGCGCAGGGTCACGGCGCCACGCCCGACAGCGCCGGCTGGAAGCCGAGGCGCTTGTTCTCGCAGCAGCCGGGACGGCAGACGTCGTACCAGGGACCGAGGTCCGTCACGGCGGGGCGCTCGGCCGCGGGTGTGCCCGCGAGGCGCTCCTCGACGAGGTCGACGAGACCGGCGACGTAGGTGGGGTGGGTGCTCGGGGTCGCGGTGCGGACGGCGACGAGGCCGAGCTCCTCCGCGGTCTCCATCGCCTCGGTGTCGAGGTCCCACATGACCTCCATGTGGTCGCTCACGAACCCGAGCGGAACGATGAGGACGGCCTTTCGACCACGATCCGGCAGGTCCTGCATCGCGTCGTTGATGTCGGGCTCGAGCCACGGCACCTGCGGCGGGCCGGACCGGCTCTGGAAGACGAGCTGCCAGGCGCCGGGGAACCCGAGCCGCGAGACGATCTCCTCGCCGACGGCCAAGTGCTGAGCGACGTACGCGCCTCCCGGGCCGAATCCGCGCTCGGGCGGACCCGAGCGGTCGGCGTCGGAGGTGGGGATCGAGTGGGTCGAGAACAGGATCTCGACCTCGTTCGCGAGGTCGGTGATGCCGCGCTCGGCGAGCTCGGCGATGCCCGCTCGGATCCCGTCGACGAAGGGCGCGACGAAGCCGGGGTGGTCGAAGAACTGGCGCACCTTGTCGATCTGCACGTCGGTCTGATGCCCGGTGGCCTCGACGGCGTCCGCGAGGTCCTCGCGGTACTGCCGACACGAGGAGTACGAGCTGTAGGCGCTCGTGGCGATGGCGAGGAGCTTCCGCCGCCCGTCGGCGACGGCGGCGTCGATCGCGTCGGTGACGTACGGCATCCAGTTGCGGTTGCCCCAGTAGACGGGCAGGTCGAGTCCGCGGGCCGCGAGTTCGGCATCGAGCGCCGCCTTCAGCTCGCGGTTGTGCTCGTTGATCGGCGACACCCCGCCGAAGTGGCGGTAGTGGTGCGCGACCTCCTCGAGACGCTCGTCCGGGATGCCGCGGCCCGCCGTGACGTTGCGGAGGAACGGGATGACGTCGTCCTGTCCCTCTGGTCCGCCGAAGCCCAGCAGCAGGATCCCGTCGTAGTCGACGGGGATCGTGGCGTGCGGATCGCCCGCCCGCGCGCCCTCGGACGCATTCGGGATGACGGCGCCCTCGGCGACGACCACGCCGTGCGCGCGCGGCGGCTTGGGACGGAACTCCGGGTTCACGGATCCGATGTTCTCTGCACTCATGACAGGACCTCCGCCAGTTCGTCGATCTCCACGCGCCGCCCGGTGTAGAACGGCACTTCTTCGCGGACGTGACGTCGCGCGTCGGTGGCCCGGAGCTCGCGCATCATGTCGACGAGGCTGATCGGGTCGTCGCTCTCGAGCGGCAGCAGCCACTCGTAGTCGCTGAGCCCGAACGTCGACACCGTGTTCGCGACCACGTCGCGGAAGACGGCGCCCTTGCGGCCGTGCTCGGCCAGCATGCGCGAACGGTCCTCCTCGGGGAGCAGGTACCACTCGTAGCTGCGGACGAAGGGGTAGAGGCAGAGCCACCCGCGCGCGTGCTCGCCGCGGAGGTACCCGGGGACGTGGCGCTTGTTGAACTCGGCCTCGCGGTGCACGCCCATCGCACTCCACACGTTCGTGAAGGATGCGAGGACGGCGGTCCGACGCAGCTGCCGGAGCGCCTTCTGGAGGGCGGCGGGGTCCTCGCCGTGCAGCCAGACCATCAGGTCGGCTTCGGCCCGCATGCCGGTCACGTCGTAGAGCCCGCGCAGGGTCACGCCGTCCGGAGCGAGCCCGTCCGCGACGGCGCGCAGCGCGTCGAGGTCGCCCGCCGTCGGTGTGCCGATGCGCGGACGCGGTCCCGCGAGGATCGCGAACAGGGTGTAGCCGAGGCCGGGATCAGGCGTCTCGTCAGTGGACATGACGTACTCCTTCGGAGGGGGTGGGAGGGGTGGTGAGGTCGCAGGCGAGGGCGCGCGCGTGCGGGATGACCGAGGCGAGCCCGGTCCCGGCCGCGACGGCTCCCGCGAGACGGATGCCGCGCTCCGCCGCCGCGGCGGCGACCGCCTGGCGGACGGGCGGTGTCGCGACGGCGTCGGGCCACGAGACGGGGACGACACGGCGGACGTCCCCCGGCGAGACCCGGACCCCGGTCAGGGTGCGGATGGCGGCGGCGGCACCGGCGGCATCCGTCAGTTCGTCGTGACGGCCCTCGCGAGCGGACAGCCGCACGAGGTGAGACCCGGCGGGGAGGGCTGCGGCGGCCCATTGCCACTTCGCGTCGACGTGGGTCAGGGCCTTCGCGGCGCAGTCGACGTCAGGGGCCGCGATGACGCCCGACCCGATGGGGAAGGCGTCGAACCCGTCCGAGGCGACCTCGGCGACGACGAGCCCGACGGGTGGCGCCGGTGCGACGTCGACGCCCAGGAGTTCGGCGGCGGCGGTCGGCCCGGTCGCGATCACCACGGAGGCGGTCGACAGGGTCTCGTGGCCGAGGTCGACGGAGGTCGCGGTGACGGCACGCACCGGCGTCCCCGTGCGGATGACCGCGCCCGCGCGGAGCGCCACCGCCTCGAGCTCGGCGGCGAGACGCCACAGGCCACCCTCGACCCCGCGGACGGCCGACCCCGCACGGACGGCGGGCGCGAGCGCATCGACGGCGGCAGTCAGCGAACCGGCGGCCTGCGCCTTCTCCCACAGCACGGGGTGAAGCGAGGACAACCGGACGGACTCCGCGCTCTGCGAGTAGACGCTCCGACACAGCGGCTCGACCAGCCTGGCCGTGACGCGAGCGCCGAAGCGGCTGGTCGTGAGCTCGGCGAGCGACGGCTCGGCGCCGACGGGCATGGGCAGGAGGCGCTCCCGGGCCGCCCGCCGGGCACCGCGACGACCGAGGATGCGCACGACGTCGGCCGCGAGAGGTTCCGCGGGCATGCCGACGAGCGCCCGACGCGGCAGCGGCGCGCGGTCCACCCGGCCGGACCGACGGCGGAAAGCGACGTGCGCTCCCCCGGGGGCGGGTTCGACCAGCTGCACGGGCAGCCGCGCGTCGGCGACGAGATCGGCGACGCCCGTCGCGCGTGTGGCAAAGGATTCGGCGCCGAGGTCGACCTCGAGGCCCGCGGCCACGCCGCGTCGCAGCATCCCCCCGGCGTCGTCGGATGCTTCGAGGAGGACGACGTCACGACCGGCCCGCGCGAGCTCCCACGCGATCGTCAGACCGGCGATACCGCCACCCACGATGATCACGTCGTGGGTCGCCTCGTGGGTCACGGCGCCCGCCAGTCGTGGACCGTCCGCACCACCGCCGAGATCGCATCGGGGTCGGCCTCCATGGGGACGCCGTGACCCAGGTTGAAGACGTGCGCGCGCGCGGCGAGGCCGTCCTCGAGGATGCGGTGGACCTCCGCCGTCCGCACGGCCTCGGGGGCGAACAGCAGCGCGGGATCGAGGTTGCCCTGCAAGGTCAGGTCGCGCCCGATGCGCTGACGCGCGTCGGCGAGGCGGACCCGGTAGTCCACGCCCAGCGCGTCGATGTCGGGGGTGGCCATGTCGGCGAGGATCTCGCCGGTGCCGACGCCGAAATGCACGAGCGGCAGGCGATCGACGCCCTCGGGGAGCGGGAGCGATCGCGCGTGCTGCAGCGCGGCGACGGATGCCGGGAGCACCGATGCGCGGTAGTCGTCGGGGTTCAGCCCACCCGCCCACGAGTCGAACAGCTGGCCCGCGCTCGCGCCCGCCTCGATCTGGAGGGCGAGGAAGCGGCCGGTGACCTCGGCGAGCCACATCGTGAGGTCCCGCCATGCGGCCGGGTCCTCATGGATGAGGCGCCGGGCCGCGAGGTGATCCTTCGACGGACCGCCCTCGACGAGGTAGGCGGCGAGGGTGAACGGGGCCCCGGCGAACCCGATGAGCGGCAGCGGCTCACCGCGCTCTTCGGAGAGGTCGGCGAGCATGGCGGTCGTCCGGCCCACGGCATCCGCGATCGCCTCGCCGCGCTCGGTCACGAGCGCGGGATCGATCGCCGTGGTGCGGGCTATGTCGGCGGCGGTCCGCAGCGGCTGGGAGAAGACGGGGCCGCGGCCCGCGGCGATCTCGACGTCGATGCCCAGGAGGGCGAGCGGCACGATGATGTCGCTGAAGAAGATGGCCGCGTCGACGCCGTGACGGCGGACCGGCTGCATCGTGATCTCACTCGCCAGGGCGGGGTCGAGGCAGGCCTCGATCATCGTCCCCTGCGACCGCAGCGCACGGTACTCCGGCAACGAACGACCCGCCTGGCGCATGAACCAGACGGGGGTGATGTCGGGGCGGTCGCCCAGAAGTGCGCGGACGAGCCGCGACTCGCGGGTGCGTGCGGCGACGAGGGGGTGGCTGAGGCCGGGAATGATGAACTCCTCGAATCGGTTAATCGATATACTAGTCGCGATCCAAGGGGGTTCTCCGCACCGTGCTCGTCTGCCTGACCGCGCATCAGCGCTCCACACCGTTCGACTCGCTCGAGCGGCTCTCGACGGTCGGCGACGACCTCGCAGAGCGTCTGTCCGCGGTCCACGACTCGGTGCGCGGCGCCGTGGTCCTCGCCACCTGCAACCGCTTCGAGGCCTACTTCGACCTCGCCGAGGAGCCCGACCTCGCCTCCCCCGTCCCCGCGATGGATGCCGCGATGGAGGCCATCGCCGGCGCCGCCGACATGGACTACCGGGCTCTCCGCGAGAACGTCGACTTCGCACACGGCAATCAGGTCGCCCATCACCTCTTCACCGTCGCCTCCGGCCTCGACTCGGTCGCCGTCGGCGAGGACGAGATCGCCGGCCAGGTGCGCCGCGCGCTCGAGGCGGCCCGCGGGCGCGGACTGACCACCGCTCCCCTCGAGCACCTCTTCCAGCGCGCCACCGAGACATCCCGCGCCGTGAAGAACACGACGCGGCTGGGTGAATCCGGCCGCTCGCTCGTCCGTCTCGCGGTCGACCTGGTGAGCTCCCGCGTCGACTGGGACACCGCCCGCGTCCTGCTCGTCGGCACGGGTCGTTACGCCGCCGCTGCACTCGCCGCCCTCCGCGCGGTCGGGGCCACCGACATCCGCGTCCACTCCCGGTCGGGTCGTCAGCGCTTCGCGAACCGCGAGCACCTCGTCCACGTGAGCGTCGACGACTATGCGGCCGAGGCCGCCGCCGCCGATGTCGTCGTGACCTGCACCGCGACGACCGACACGTTCGCCCTCGAAGCCTTCTCGCACGCGACCGCCCGCGCCGGCAGCACGGCGGCGCAGGTCGTCATCGACCTCGGCCTCCCCCGCAACGTCGACCCCGAGGTGGCGCTCCTCCCCGGTGTCGAGCTCCTCGACCTCGAGACGATCCGCCTGCACGCGCCCGTCGACGAGGCCGAGACCGTCGGTCAGGCGCGCGAGATCGTCCAGGCCGCGGCTCAGCGCCACGCCGCGGCCCGACGGGTCCACGAGGTCGCGCCGTCGGTCGTCGACCTCCGCGGATTCGTCCACGGTGTCCTCGACGAGGAACTCACCCGAGCCCGTCGCCGCGGCGACTCCCCCGAGGTGGAGACGGCGCTCCGCCACTTCTCCGGCGTCCTCCTACACCAGCTCATCGCCCGCGGTCACACGCTCGCGTCGTCGGGGGCGGGTGCCGACTGGGCCGACGCGATCCGCACGGTGCTGCCGGGCACCCGCGAGGGCATCTCCCCGGACGAGGGCGAACAGCCGTGAGTCCGAGCGTCACGCTGAAGGACATCGCGCGCGCCGCCGGCGTGTCGACGGCGGCCATCAGCCAGGCGCTCAACGACCGCGGCAGCATGCGACCCGAGACGCGCGAGCGGATCAAGGCGCTCGCCGCCGAACTCGGCTACGTCCCGAACCGTCACGCGGCCGCACTCCGGAGCGGGCGGACCATGACCGTCGGTTTCGTCATGGTCGACGACCCTGAGAGCGATCGACGCGGCGAGCTCCAGCGTGCCCGCAAGCTCATCTCGCTCGTCCGCGCCTCAGCGGAGCACGGGTTCACGGTCACAGTCCTCTCGGACTCGAACCCCGACCTCATCTCGGGGACGACCCTCGACGCGCTCTACGTCCCCGACGCCCGCGGCAATCAGCCCCTGCTGCACGCGGCGATCGCCCGCGGCATCCCGATCGTCGCGGACGACCAGTTCGTCGACGGCTCGCGGGGGCTCAGCATCCGCACGGGCTACGACGCGGCCGTCCGGGCGGGGCTCGACGAACTCGAGCGGGCGGGCGCCCAGCGCATCGTCTTCCTCACCGAGGACGGCCGACAGCCTCGAGACGAGATCGGCCGGGCCGCGTACGAGATCTGGAGCTCGGTCCGCGGGCGCGAACCCCTCGTCCGGGCGGTGGATGCGTCCCGCCGCACCCTCCCGCGCCTCCTCACGGACGCCCTCGCCGACGGCGCCGACGCGATCTTCGCGGGCGCGGAGGACGGCCCCGACGTCTACCTGCAGCTCGAGGAGATGCGCCTCGTCATCCCCCGCGACGTGCAGCTCGTCGCCCTCTGCACGACCGACTGCGCGGTCAACCGCAGGCTCGGCGTGACGCACGTCTGCATCCGCCCGGACCTCGCCGCCGAGGCGATGTTCGAGACGTTGCCCGCGGCACTCCTCGACGACGCACCACGGGTCGTCGACCTGCCCTGGGAACTCGTGCCGGGGTCGACGACTCGGCCGCCCCTCACGATCGACTCGAGGCGGAAGCCTCGGCCGAAGCGGGCTCAGTCGCTGAAAGCCCCGTAGACCTCGAGCGTGTTCTGCGCGAGCTGCGCGCAGAACTCGTCGACCGGCATCCCCAGCTCGGCCGCCATGAAGCGCACCGTGACAGGCACCAGGTACGGCGCGTTGGGGCGTCCGCGGTGGGGCGTCGGCGTCAGGAAGGGCGCGTCGGTCTCGACAAGGATCCGCTCGCGCGGGGTCACCGCAAGGGCGTCGCGGAGGTTCTGAGCATTCTTGAACGTCACGTTGCCGGCGAAGCTCAGCCAGTACCCGCGCTCGGCGCTGTAGCGCGCCATGTCGGCGTCGCCCGAGAAGCAGTGGAAGACGGTCCGCTCCGGGGCGCCGACGCGCTCGAGGGTCTCGAGGACCGCCCCGTGGGCGTCGCGGTCGTGGATCTGCATCGCGATGCCGTGGCGCTTGGCGATGTCGATGTGCGCCTCGAAGCTCTCGATCTGCGCGGGGATGCCGCTCTCGTCCGTCCGGAAGAAGTCGAGCCCCGTCTCCCCCACGGCCCGCACGCGCGGCTGGGCCGCGAGCTCGTCGATGACGGCGATCGCCTCGTCGAGACGGCCGGCCTGCTTGTAGGCGGGCGCTTCGTTGGGGTGGATGGCGACCGCGGCGAGCACGGCGGGGTGGGATGCCGCGGCCCACGCGGACCAGCGGGAGGAGTCGATGTCGCCGCCCGCCTGGACCACGCCGATCACGCCGACCGCGGCCGCGCGGGAGAGCTGCTCGTCGAGACCGCGCGGCTCGTCACCGTCTTCGATCTCGAGGTGCGCGTGGTTGTCGTAGACGGCGACCGGAAGGGGCTCGGGGGCGTCCGGCCAGCGCACGTCCCGGGCGGATTGCTCGCGCTGGCGGACGTAGCCGCTCGGGTCGGTGGGGTCGGTCGTCATGCCGTCTGCTCGACGCGCGGGAACAGCGGCGCGAGGGTCTTCACCCGGCTGCCCGCGGGGAGCTGGCTCCACGTGCCCGCCTCGCGGAGCGGCTGCGCGGTGAGCTCGCCGGGGGCGCCCAGGGCATCCCAGAGCGTCGCAGTCGACTGCGGCATGACCGGCGACAGCAGGACCGCGAGCGCGCGGAGCCCTTCGGCGGCCGTGTAGAGCACGGTCGACAGCCGTTCGCGCTTCGCCTCGTCCTTGGCGAGCGCCCACGGCTCGTTCTCGGTGATGTACCCGTTGAGGTCGTCGACGATCCGCCAGATGGCGGCGATGGCCTCGTCGGGGCGGAACGCGGTCATCGCGGCATCCGCAGCGGTCGCAGCTTCCGCCACCGTCCGCTGCACCCGGAGGTCGATCTCGGTGGGCTCGCCGGCGGTCGGCACGACGCCGTCGAAGTACCGGCCGATCATGGCGACGGTGCGCGAGGCGAGGTTGCCGAAGCCGTTCGCGAGCTCGGCCTGATAGCGCGCCGAGAGGTCCTCCCACGAGAACGAGCCGTCCTGGCCGAAGGCGATCGCCGAGAGGAAGTAGTAGCGGTAGGCATCCGATCCGAAGACATCGGTGATCTCGGTCGGTGCGATGCCCGTGAGCTTCGACTTCGACATCTTCTCGCCGCCGACGAGCAGCCAGCCGTGCGCGAAGATCCCCTTCGGGACCTCGAGCCCTGCGGCCATCAGCATGGCGGGCCAGATGACGGCGTGGAAGCGCAGGATGTCCTTGCCGACCACATGGTAGGCCGGCCAGCGGCGTTCGAACTGCTCGGGGTCGTCGCCGTACCCGACGGCGGTCGCGTAGTTCAGCAGCGCGTCGACCCACACGTAGATGACGTGCGAGTCGTCCCACGGCACGCGGATGCCCCAGTCGAACGCGGAGCGCGAGATCGACAGGTCCTTGAGGCCCGATCGGACGAACGAGACGACCTCGTTGCGCGCCGAGTCCGGACGCACGAAGTCGGGCTGTGTCTTGTAGAGCTCGAGGAGCCGGTCCTGGAACTCGCTGAGCTTGAAGAAGTAGTTCTTCTCCTGCAGGAGCTCGAGCGGCTTCGAGTGGATCGCGCACACCTTGAGGCCCTCGAACGGTCCGGTGCCGTCGACGATCTCGGCCTCGGGCTTGAACTCCTCGCAGCCGACGCAGTACAGCGCCTCGTACTCGCCCGCGTAGATGTAGCCGCTGTCGTAGAGCGCCTGCACGAAGGTCTTCACGCGCTCCTCGTGGCGGGGCTGCGTCGTGCGGATGAAGTCGTCGTTGGCGACGTCGAGCGTCCTCAGGAGCGGGAACCACGACTCCTCGACGAGCTTGTCGACCCACTCCTGCGGCGTGACGCCGTTCGCGGTCGCGGCGCGGAGCATCTTCTGCCCGTGCTCGTCGGTGCCGGTGAGCATCCAGGTGTCGTCCCCCGACTGGCGGTGCCAGCGCGCGAGCGTGTCCACCGCCACCGACGTGTACCCGTGCCCGATGTGGGGCAGATCGCTCGGGTAGTAGATGGGGGTGGTGATGTAGAAGGAGCCGCCGGAAGTCACCTGGAGATTCTACGGGCGACGCGGCACCCGCCGTCGTTCATGACGGGTGCTCCGCCCTCGGAGGCTCAGGCGCTCGCGCGCGGCACGAGCGTCGTGGGCAGCACGATCGATCCGCCGGCGCCCCCGTCAACGACGTCGAGGAGCACCTCGACCATCCGGCGCGAGATCTCGGTCCACGGCTGACGCATCGTGGTCAGCGGCGGGTCGGTCGTCGCCGCGAGTCCCGAGTCGTCGAATCCCGCGACCGCGACGTCCTCGGGCACGCGCCGTCCGGCCTTGCGGAGAGCGGCGATCGCGCCCACGGCCATGACGTCGGATGCCGCGAACACCGCGTCGATGTCGGGAGCGCGCCCGAGGAGACGGGTCATGGCGGCCTCGCCTGCGACGCTGGAGTAGACGTCCTGCTCCACGAGGGCCGGGTCGAACTTCTCACCCATCTCCTCGCGGAACCCCACCAGCCGGTAGCGACCGCCCGGAGTGTCGTCGGGTCCCGTGATGACGGCGATGCGCTCGTACCCGCGGTCGAGGAGGTGGCGGGTCATCTCCCGCGCCGACCCCTCCTCGTCGACCGACACCGTCGGGACGTGGGCGCGGTCCCCGAGCGGGACTCCCGAGCACACCGTCGGCACCCCGGCCGCCGTCAGCGAGGCGAGGAGCGGGTTGGACTCGTGCGACGAGATGAGGAGCACACCGTCGACGTGCCCCGCGCGGACGTACCGCTCGATGTTGGCGTACTGCGACGGATGCTCCGCGATGAGCAGCACGAGGGTCATGTCCCGAGCGGCGAGAGCTTCGGTCGCGCCGCGGAGCAGCAGGGCGAAGGTGGGGTCGGCGAACAGGAGGTGCTGCGGCTCCGTCAAGAGGAACGCGACCGAGTTCGCCCTGCCCGTGGCGAGGGCCCGCGCGGCGTGACTGACGGTGTAGCCCGTGGCCTGGATGGCGGCTTCGACCGCGAGGCGGGACTCCTCCGACACCCAGCGACCGCCGTTGATGACCCGCGAGACGGTGCCGTGCGAGACGCCCGCGACCTCCGCGACGTCGCGGATGGTGGGACGCCTGCGCTCGGAGGGGAGGACCACGCGCCGACTCTATACCCCGGGCGCCCTCCGCCCGGACGGGGACTGGGACCGGTCACAATCCGGTAACGGGGGCCGGTCTGGCCGCGGCATCCCGCATAGACTCCGTCACGAACCTGTTACCGGTCCCAGCCGCCTCTCGGAGGCGCGACGGGGACGGAGCCCGATCGATGAGGATGGCTCTCGCACCATGACGACCCCCGCTTGGCCGCACCTGGACGGCATCGCCTACGGCGGTGACTACAACCCGGAGCAGTGGCCCCGCGAGGTGTGGGACGAGGACGTGCGCCTCATGCGCGAGGCCGGCGTCACCATGGTGAGCATCGGCATCTTCTCGTGGGGTCTCCTCGAGATCCGCGAGGGCGAGTTCGACTTCGCGTGGCTCGACGACATCATCGCCCTCCTCCATGAGAACGGCATCGCCGTCGACCTCGGCACCCCGACCGCCTCTCCCCCGGCGTGGTTCTTCGCGCAGTACCCCGAGGCCCGCACCGTCACGAAGGACGGCGTGCCGATGGGCTTCGGCGCCCGCGGCATGGTCTCGCACTCGGCGCACGAGTACCGCGCAGCGATCGCCCGCATCGCCGGCGCTCTCGCCGAGCGCTACGGCGATCACCCGGCCGTCGTGCTGTGGCACATCCACAACGAGTACGGCGTGCCCGTCGGCGAGGACTTCTCCCCGCACTCCGTCCGGGCCTGGCGTCTCTGGCTGCAGGCGAAGTACGGCGAGATCGCCGGCCTCAACGCCGCCTGGGGCACCGCGTTCTGGGGGCAGCACTACGAGGAGTGGGACCACGTCGGCGCACCCGCCGCCGCCCCGTCGACCATCAACCCCGCGCAGAAGCTCGATTGGGCGCGGTTCACGGACGAGATGCTGCGGGAGTGCTTCCGCATCGAGAAGGCCGCGATCCGTCAGCACGCCTCGCAGCCCATCACGACGAACTTCATGGCCAACCAGCACCATGGCGTCGACCTCTGGGCCTGGGCGGACGAGGTCGACATCGTCTCGGACGACCACTACCTGTGGGCGGCCGACGAGGAGGGCGAGATCGGCCTGGCGATCGCCGCCGATCTCAGCCGCTCCGTTGGAGCCGGCAAGCCCTGGATCCTCATGGAGCACTCCACCTCCGCCGTCAACTGGCAGCCGCGGAACGTCGCGAAGCGCCCCGGTGAGATGACGCGGAACTCGCTGAGCCACCTCGGGCGCGGAGCCGACGGCATCCTCTTCTTCCAATGGCGCGCGGGACGCTCCGGCGCCGAGAAGTTCCACTCCGCGATGCTGCCGCACGCCGGTACCGAGTCGCGTGTCTTCCGCGAGGTCGTGGACCTCGGAGCGAAGCTCGGCCGTCTGGCCGAGGTACAGGGCTCGCGCGTCGAGGCCGACGTCGCCGTCCTGTGGGACTTCGAGTCGTTCTGGGCGCAGGACCTCGAGTGGCGCCCGTCCGAGGATGTCAGCCACGACGAGCGCATCAGGGCTTTCTACGAGCGGCTCTGGCGCGACGACATCACCGTCGACTTCGCCCTCCCCGGGCATGACCTCTCGCGCTACCGTCTCGTCGTCGTCCCGTCGCAGTACCTGCTGACCGCAGCGGATGCCGCGAACCTCACCGCCTACGTCGCGCAGGGCGGCACCCTCGTTGTCTCGTTCTTCTCCGCCGTCGTCGACGAGAACGATGCCGTCCACCCCGGCGGCTACGGCGCCGTGCTGGCGGATGCGCTCGGCGTCCGCGTCGAGGAGCACCTGCCCCTGCGCGAAGGACACGTCACCGGCATCCGCGTCGACGATCACGTCTTCGCCGCCGACATCTGGCAGGAGGATCTCGTCGTCACCACCGCCGACGTCCACGCGACCTACACCGCCGGGCCCGCCGAGGGCCGTCCCGCCGTGACGCGGAACGTCCACGGTGACGGTGTCGGCTGGTACATCAGCACACGACCGGATGCCGACGGCCTCCGCGCGATCATGCGCGAGGTCTACGCCGACGCGGGTGTCGACGTGCCCGGCACGCCTGACGGCGTGGAGACGATCGTGCGCCGAGGAGCCGACTCCGACTACCTCGTCGCGATCAACCACGGCACCGAACAGGTGTCGCTCACGACCACCGGAACCGACCTGCTCACGCAGGCCGACGTCCGGGACACGCTGGTGCTGGCAGGAGGCGACGTCGCCGTCGTCCGCCTGGCGCACACAGCCCACCGGGGCGATCGATGACCGATCGACTCGCGACGGGACACCGTCGAACGCACTGAGAGAGAAGCCGTCGCAGCCACCCGGCCGCGACGATCACACACCGGTCGTGACGGCGCGACCTCGCCAGAGGCCCGCCGGATCGACCACACCCGGAAGGAAGATCCATGCGCAAGATGGGTATCGGCATCGCCGCATTGGCGGCGGGCTCCCTCCTGCTGGCCGGTTGCGCCGGCGGTAGCAGCACCACCACCCCGGCACAGTCGGAGTCAGCGGCTCCGATCGACGCGAGCGGCGTGACCCTCACCGTCTGGACCGACGAGAACCGCGAGCCCGCCATCAAGGCCGCCGCGAAGACGTTCGAGGAGGAGACCGGCGCGAAGATCGATCTCGTCCAGAAGAACTTCGGCGACATCCGCAACGACTTCACCAACCAGGTGCCCACGGGCAAGGGGCCCGACATCACGATCGGCGCGCACGACTGGCTCGGCGGTTTCGTGCAGGCGGGTGTCGTGGCGACCGTCGACCTCGGCGAGAACGCCTCCAAGTTCGAGAAGGTCGCGACCGACGCGTTCACGTACGACGGCCAGACCTACGGTCTGCCCTACTCGCTCGAGAGCGTCGCGCTCGTCCAGAACACCGACCTCGTCGGCGAGGACGCACCCGCGACCTTCGACGACATGATCGCGGCGGGCACCAAGTCGGGCGCCGAGCGTCCGTTCGTCATCAACACGGAGAGCTCGAAGGGCGACGCGTACACGATGTACGGGCTCCAGACCTCGTTCGGTGCGCCGGTGTTCGTGCAGGACTCCTCCGGGTCCTACACGAAGGACGTCGGCATGGGCGGCGAGCCCGGCACCGCATTCGCCACGTGGCTCGGCGAGCACGGCGAAAAGGGCTCGGGCGAGATCTCGACCACGATCGACTACGACACCAACAACGAGCTGTTCGCCTCGGGCAAGGCCGCGTACACGATCCAGGGTCCCTGGGCCGTCAAGGCGCTGACCGATCAGGGCGCGAAGATCAAGGTCAACCCGATCCCGTCGGCCGGCGGCGAGACGGCATCCCCGTTCGTCGGCGTGCAGGGCTTCTACATCAGCGCCGAGAGTGCGAACGCCCTCGTCGCCCAGGAGTTCGTCACCAAGTACCTCGCGACCTACGAGGCGCAGAAGGCCCTCTACGAGGCGGACCCCCGCATCCCGGCCTGGTCCGACCTGGCCGAGGAGGTCTCGTCCGACCCCGTGATCGCCGGTTTCGCCGCCTCGGCGAAGAACGGTGTGCCCATGCCGAGCATCCCTGAGATGGGTTCGGTCTGGGACCTCTGGAACGCCGCTCAGGTGCAGGTCATCAAGGGTGCGGACCCGAAGGGGACCTGGACCAAGATGGTCGCCGACCTCGAGAAGACCATCGGCTGACACGCTTCCGGGGGCGGGGCTGCGACGCCTCGCCCCCGGAGACCACTTTCCTCGAGAGGGAGACGACATGACGGCTCTGCAGAGCCCCACCCTGCCGGAAGAAGCACCGCCGGCTGCGGAGTCCCACGCCCGGCGCTGGTCAGGCCTCGGCTGGGGCTTCCTGGTCAAGCTGGTGCTGATGGGCCTCATCAACGCGGTGGGCCTGCTGGGCATCATCGCCGCGTTCCAGGCACAGTCCTGGATCGTGTTCGGCGTCGCCCTGGCGCTGCTCCTCGCAGCCGACGTCGTCTACTTCACCAAGAAGGCACTCCCGCTGAAATACCTGCTGCCGGGACTGTCGTTCCTGCTCGTGTTCCAGGTGTTCATCTTCCTGTACACGGGGTACATCGCCTTCACGAACTACGGCGCCGGCCACATCGGCTCGCAGGAGCAGGCGGTCGCCGCCTCGCTCGCCCAGGGGGAGCGCCGCGTCGAGGGTGCCCCCACCCTCCCCCTCACCGTCGTCGAACGCGGCGGCGACCTCGGCTTCGCCGTCGTCGAGGACGGCCAGCTCCTGGCGGGCTCCGCCGACGACCCGCTCAGCGCGGTCGGCCCCGCTCCCGCCTCGGGCGCCGCGACCGAGGTCCCCGGCTGGTCCGTCGTCCCTCGCAACCAGATCATCGGCGACCAGGCGACGCAGCAGGCCGTCATCGACCTCCGCGTCCCCGTCTCGGACGATCCCAACGACGGCTCGATCCGCACGCGCGACGGGTCCAGCGGCGCGGTGTACCAGTCCACGATGACCTGGGATGCCGAGACGCAGACGATCACCGACAGTGCGACGGGTCTCGTCTACACCGCGAGCCCCACCGGCAACTTCGTCGCCGACGACGGGACGACACTCCCCACCGGGTGGGTCGTGAACGTGGGCTTCGACAACTTCGTGAAGCTGTTCACCGACCCGACCATCCTCGAGACCCTGGGACTCGTCACCGGATGGACCTTCGTGTGGGCCGTGCTGTCGGTCCTCATCCCGTTCGCGATGGGGCTCGTCTTCGCGCTCATCTTCAACGACCCGCGGGTGCGGGGGCGGAAGATCCTCCGGACCCTGTTCATCCTCCCGTACGCGTTCCCGGCGTTCATGTCCGCGCTGCTGTTCCGCGGCATGTTCAACGCGGAGTTCGGCGTCATCAACGAACTCTTCTTCGGCGGCGCGAACATCGACTGGCTCGGCGATCCGTGGCTCGCGCGCGGCGCCGTGCTCTTCGTGAACGTCTGGCTCACCTACCCGTACTACTTCCTCGTGTGCACCGGCGCCCTGCAGGCCCTTCCGCAGGATGCGCTCGAGGCGGCCTCGATCGACGGGGCGGGCCGGTTCCGGCAGCTGCGGGCGATCATCCTGCCGCTCGTGCTCGTGTCGACGGCGCCGCTGCTGATCTCATCCTTCGCGTTCAGCTTCAACAACTTCACGATCATCTACATGTTCAACGCCGGCGGGCCCGCGATCCCCGGCGCACCGTATGCACTCGGGTACACCGACATCCTCATCTCGGCGATCTACGACATCTCCGGGGTCTCGGGCGGCAAGGCCGACTACGGCCTCGCGAGCGCCCTGTCGATCCTCGTGTTCGTCGTGGTGGGCGCCGTGTCGGCCCTCGCATTCCGTCAGACCAAGAAGCTCGAGGAGTACCAGTGATGTCCGCTCCCTCCCCCGCCGCGACCACCGCGACGATCACGACCGGTTCGTCCGCGACTCGCACCGCCGCCCTGCGTCCCGCGCAGCGCAAGCGCTGGGTGCTCGAGGTCGGCTGGAAGTACCTGATCGCCGCGGGGCTCCTCTTCTACGCGATGTTCCCACTCGTGTACGTCCTGTCGGCGTCGTTCAATCCGAACGGCACCTTGTCGGCGGCGAACGCGTTGTTCTCCGTCATCGACATCGGCAACTACGCCGCCCTCGCCGACACGAGCTACTGGGCCTGGTACGGCAACACGCTCCTCGTCGGCGGCGCGTCCGCGGCGGGAGCGGTCCTCATGGGCGCGGCGGCTGCTTACGCCTTCTCGCGATTCCGGTTCTCCGGCCGGCGGATCAGCCTGACGGCGCTCCTGATCGTCCAGATGTTCCCGCAGGCGCTCGCGTTCGTCGCGATCTTCCTGATGCTGCTGACCCTCGGCGAGGTGTTCCCGGTCCTCGGGCTCAACTCGAAGATCGCTCTCATCTGCGTGTACCTCGGTGGCGCGCTGGGCGTGAACACGTTCCTCATGTACGGCTTCTTCAACACGATCCCGATGGAGATCGACGAGTCGGCCAAGATCGACGGCGCCACCCACGCCCAGATCTTCTGGCGCCTCATCATGCCGCTCGTGACCCCGATCCTCGCCGTCGTCGGCCTCCTCGCCTTCATCGCGGCATTCGGCGACTACATCATCGCGAAGATCGTCCTCGTCTCGGAGGACAACTGGACCCTCGCCGTCGGCATGTTCCAGTGGGTCTCGAACCAGCTGGCGAGTAACTGGGGACTCTTCGCCGCCGGGGCGATCCTCGCCTCGATCCCCGTGCTGGCGCTGTTCCTGTCACTGCAGCGCTACATCGTCGGCGGTCTGACCGCCGGTTCCGTCAAGGGCTGAGCGGCTTCTTCGCCGCAACAGCCGCGCGGTAGAGGTCTCGCGAGGGCAGTCCGGTCTCTCGCGAGACCTCGCCGGCGGCATCCTTCAACCGGATGCCGGAGGCCACGAGCGCCTGCACCTGGGCGACGGCGTCGTCCTCGCTGACGGCACGGACGCTCGCCCCCTCGACGACGACGACGATCTCGCCGCGGACGCCCTGGGCGGCCCACTCCGCCAGCTCGCCGAGCGGGCCGCGGACGACCTCCTCGTGCAGCTTCGTCAGCTCGCGGCAGACGGCCGCGCGGCGGTCCACCCCGAACGCCTCGGCCATGGCCGCAAGCGTGTCAGCGAGACGGGACGGCGCCTCGAAGAAGACCATGGTGCGCGCCTCGGAGGCCAGGGCGCCGAAGACCGTCCGCCGCTCCCCCGCCTTGCGGGGCGCGAAGCCTTCGAACGTGAATCGGTCCGTCGGGAGGCCCGCAAGGGCGAGCGCGGTGATCACGGCGCTCGGACCCGGGAGCGCCGTCACGTCCACGCCCTGCTCGACGGCGGCCGCGACGACCGCATAGCCGGGGTCGCTCACCGTCGGCATCCCGGCGTCGCTCAGCAGCAGGACGTCCTCGGTCGCGGCGAGCGCGACGAGCTCCGCGGCGCGCTGCTTCTCGTTGTGGTCGTGCAGGGCGATGAGGCGCGGCCGATTCTCGATGCCGAGGGCCTGCAGAAGGCGCTGGGTGGTGCGGGTGTCCTCGGCGGCGACGATCGTCGCGTCCTCGAGGGCGGTGCGCAGGCGCCCGGTCGCGTCGCCCAGATTTCCAATCGGGGTCGCGGCGAGGATCAGCACCGCCCCAGCATAGGCTGGTCGCCGTGAGCTCGACCGCGGAACCGTTGCTGCCCGCGGCCCCGCTGCGGCCCCGCCTCGACGCCCGCATCGATGCCTGGCGCGGCCGGATCCTCCGTCATCCGGCGGCCCGCTGGCTCGCACCCCTGCTCGTGACGCTGCTCGCCGGCATCCTGCGGGTGTGGAACGTCGGCCACCCGCACGCGATCGTCTTCGACGAGACGTACTACGTGAAGGATGCCTGGAGTCAGTGGAACCTCGGCTACGCCGCCACGTGGCCAGACGGCGCCGACCAGCGCTTCGCCGACGGTGAGACCGGCATCTACACGCGCGAGCCGAGCTTCGCGGTGCATCCGCCGCTCGGCAAGTACCTCATCGGTGCGGGCATGGCCCTGTTCGGCCCGACCTCGTCGTTCGGCTGGCGCTTCGCCGTGGCCCTCGCGGGCACCCTCGCCGTCCTCGTCCTCTATCTGATCGCGTGGCAGCTGACCCGGTCGATCGCGTTCAGCACGGTCGCGGCGGGGCTGATGGCGATCGACGGGCTCGCGATCGTCATGAGCCGGGTCGCGATCCTCGACATCCTGCTCACGTTCTTCGTCCTCCTCATGGTGTGGTTCGTCCTCCTCGACCGGCGGCGTCACCTCGACCGCCTCGCCCGGGCCATGCTCCGACGGGATGCCGCGGGCCGCGTCTCGTGGTGGGGTCCGGTCCTGTGGGGCCGGCCGTGGCTGGTCGCCGCGGGCATCGCCGGCGGTGCGGCGTGCGGGGTCAAGTGGTCGGGGGCATGGGTCCTCGGGGCGCTCGGCCTGTACGTCGTCGTCAGCGACGCGCTCGCCCGGCGCCGCCTGGGCGTCTACTTCTGGCCGGCGGATGCCGTCCGCCAGGGCGCCGCGTCGTTCCTCCTGCTCGTGCCGGTCGCCGTCGTCGTCTACCTCTCGACGTGGATCGGGTGGTTGACCACCGACGACGGGTACGGCCGTCACGACGTCGACGCGACCCCGGCGCAGGGCTTCTGGTCGTGGGTCCCGCTGCCCTTCCAGAATCTCTGGCACTACCACGAGACGATCTACACGGCGACGGCCGAGATCACCTCGACGCATCCGTACGCGAGCCCCGCCTGGCAGTGGCCGCTCCTGCTCCGCCCCACCTCGATGTACGTCGGGAACACCGCGAACACCGTCGACGGATGCGCGAGCGCCCGCGGGTGCATCGAGATCCTGTACTCGATGCCGAACCCGCTGCTGTGGTGGCTCGGCGTGCTCGCCGTCCTCTGGATCGCCGTCCACGGGGTCCGCACCCGCGACTGGCGCGCAGCCGTCGTGATCGTCGGCGTCGGCGCCTCGTACGTGCCGTGGCTGTTCTACCCCGATCGCACGATCTTCCAGTTCTACACGGTCCTGATCCTCCCGTTCATGGTGCTGGCGCTGACCTTCGCGCTGCGCGCCCTGTGGGGTTCGCCGAGCCGGATCGACGCGACGGGTCGGATCGTCGCGCGCAGGATCGTGCTCCTCGTGCTGGCGCTCGTCGTCGCGCTGTCGGTGTTCTGGTACCCCCTCTGGGCCGCCATCCGCGTGCCGTACGAGTTCTACTGGCTGCACAACTGGCTGCGCGGATGGGTCTGACCGCGCGCCGTCAGTAGGCTGAGCACGTGTTCCGATACCCCACCCCGACGCTCGCCGCCGAGTCGGGGTACGCCATCGCCGGCGATCGGTTCGCCATCCTCCTCGGATCGGGCGTCACCGAGGGTGTCATCGCGCGGCTGTGGAACTCGGCCGTCGCCGACACGGCGGTCCTCGAGGACGTCCTGAGCGTGCTCGTGGCGGGCGGCATCCACGACCTGCCCGACTTCGCGATCGCGGAGTTCCCCGACGACGACGCGCAGCCGGTGCGCGTGGCCGTCCGCGGCGCCGCCATCGTCGAGACCTCCGATCGCACGCGCGTGTCCGGGGCCGATGCGCGGACCTGGATCGAGACGGCGCTCGCGGGGGCCGTCGGCATCCGTCTCGCCCTCGACGCCGGCGCGACGGGCGGCGACCTGCTGCCCCTAGGGCTCGGGGTCACCCGCGCCGACGAACTGTCGTGGGGGCGCCCCTTCCCCGCGGGCCGCGAGCCCGACGCCGAGGTGACGCCCGCCGCCGAGGGCGAAGAACCCCCCGGCACCCTCGCGCCCGTCACCGTCGCCGTCCCCACGATCACGCCGCCCGTCCGGCCCGCACCCGCAGCGCCCGCTCCGACTCCCCGCGACGAGGAGATCGACGTCCTACAGACGATCTCGGTCGACCGCAGCCTGTTCGCCCGGCTCTTCGAGGACGACGACGAGCTCGAGCTGCCCGACTTCCTGCGCGAGGACGACCAGCGCCCCGACGGCGGCGACATCCCCGACGAACGCACCCTCTTCGGCTCGCGTCGCGCCGCAACCGGGGCGGTCTACGGCCTGCGCCTTCCCGGCGGGCGGACGGTCCCCCTCGACCGGCCCGTGATCCTCGGGCGCGGCCCGCGGCAGGCCGGTCACGCCGGTGCGCGCATCGAACGCGTCTCCTCGCCGCACAAGGAGATCTCGGGCACGCACCTCGAAGTGGTGCTCGACGGGACGACCCTCGTGGTCCGCGACCTCGACTCGACGAACGGGACGATCGTGCGTCCGCCGACGGGCGCCGCGGCGCTCCTGCGCGGCGGCGCGGCGTCGCGGGTGCCGCTCGGGACCGAGCTCGACCTCGGCGACGGCGTGACCGCGGTGTTCGATGTGCTCGACCCCTCGACGGCGGGATGACCGACCGCGTGTCCCACAGGCTTCCGTCCACGCCACCCGGTCTCTCGGGGTTCACGTACGTCCGTCCGCTGGGTGCCGGAGGTTTCGCCGACGTGTTCCTGTTCGAGCAGAACCTCCCGCGGCGCCCCGTGGCCGTGAAGGTCCTCCTCGAAGACGTCGTCGACGAGAACGTGCTGCGCATGTTCAACGCCGAAGCCGATGTCATGGCCCGCCTCAGCGCCCACCCCTCGATCCTCACGATCCACGAGGCATCCGTGTCGGCCGACGGACGCCCCTACCTCGTGATGGAGTACTGCCCGACCTCCCTCACCCACCGCTACCGGCGCGAGGAGATCCCCGTCGCCGAGGTGCTGCAGCTCGGGGTGAAGATCGGCTCCGCACTCGAGACCGCCCACCGCGCCGGGCTCCTGCACCGGGACATCAAGCCGTCGAACATCCTCGTCACCGCCTTCGGGTCGCCCGTCCTCTCGGATTTCGGCATCGCCGCCGCCGTCGAGGCCCGACCGGATGCCGAGGAGGTGTTCGCGATGTCGGTGCCGTGGTCGGCGCCCGAGATCGTCGACGAGCGGGTCTCGGGTTCCATCGCGGCCGAGGTCTGGAGTCTGGGCGCCACCGTGTACTCGCTGCTCGCCGGCCGCAGTCCCTTCGAGCGCTCCGGCCGCGGCCAGAACACCCGCGACCAGCTCAAGGCGCGGATCCGCAAAGCGGTGTACACGCCCGTCGGTCGCCCCGACGTCCCCGCCGAGGTGGACGCCGTCCTCGCCCGCGCCCTGAGCCGGGACCCCGCCGCCCGGCATCCGTCCGCCGCGGCCTTCGCTCACGACCTGCAGCTCATCCAGCACCGGATGGGGCTCCCCCACACTCCCCTCGAAGTCGCCGTCGACGAGTGGGCCGCAGCCGGGGCGACCGTCGACTTCGCCGATGACCGCCTGCGCGGTCCGGTGCGTCCGAGCGTCGCGTACGAGTCGGCCCGGCCCGCGCGTCGCAAGTCTGGCCCTCCCCGTCGCCCCGACGAGGGCACCATCCTCGCAGGCGCCGAGCCCGCGCCGCGGCTGAGTCGCACCGCCGTGATCGCCCTCGCCGTCGGCGCGGGCGTCGCGCTCACCCTGGCGGGCGCCGCCACCACGTTCTTCCTCCTCGGCGGAGCGGGCTGAATGGCAGGCCTGCCCCGGGAGCGACCCCGCATCCGCCGGTCCACGTGGATCGGCGTGGGTGCGCTCACCGCCGTCGTCGCGGTGGTCGGCACCCTCGCGGTGGTCTGGCCGGGATACGACGCGCAGCAGACGCCCGTCGACGATCCGACGGTCTGGGCGCTGCAGACCGGCGCCGGGAGCGGGTACGCCCGGGTCAACCTCGACCTCGGCGAGGTCGACACCGTCAAGCAGGTGGTCAACGGGACGCAGGTGGCTCAGACCGCCGACCGGCTGTTCGTCTTCAGCGAGGGCGGCTCGGCCTACTCCGACGTCGACCTCGCCCAACCCGCCGACCTCACCGGCGAGGATGAGGACGCCTCCGCTCCCACACCGGCCGGAACGGTCGACATCGTCTCGGCGGGCGACGCGATCGCCTACCGGACCGAGGGCGGCGGCGTCTTCGGCGCGACCCTGTCCAGCGGCGGCGCGGTCTCGCCGATCGATCCGTACGCCGACGTGGACCGGGACGCGAACGAGCAGGGGCCCCGCTTCTCGGCATCCGCCGTCGCCGTCGACGCCGACGGCGTCGTGTACGCCTACTCGGCGCCCGAGAAGGTCGTCGTCCGGGCCGAAGCGGCCACGGGGCGCATCCTCGGTCAGGATCCGACCCCGATCGCCCCCGTCGACGCGCAGCTGAGCGCGGTCGGCGGTCGCTGGGTGCTCTACGACGTCGCGACGGGTGACGTCGCCGTGGCGGATCGGGACGACGTCGTGTCGACGACGCCGGCGACCGGGGCGCTGCTGCAACGGGCCGCGACGAGCGGAGACGCGGCCGTCATCGCCGATCCGACCGGGATCACGCGCGTGCCGCTCGACTCCGGCACCGCGGATCGGCCGCTCGAATCCCCCGGCCTCGGCACACCGGCCGTGCCGACTCCCTCCGGCGGGGCGGTCTCGGCCGCGTGGCTCGGCGACGGCACCGGCGGCGGGACGCTGTGGTCGAGCGCAGCCCCGACGCAGAGCACGCCTCTGGACTACGCCGGCGCCGACATCGGCGACGGCGTCGATCCCGTGTTCGTCGGCAACGGGTCGCGCCTGGCGCTGAACGACCGCGGATCCGGCTGGGTCTGGCGTGTCCCCGACGGTGCGCTCATCCCCTCTTCGCAGCAGTGGCGCGTCGAGGACACGAGCGAGGCCGCCCCCGACACCGACGACCCCGTCGAACGGGTGCTCGACCCCAAGCCGCCCGTCGCGGTCGACGACGAGTTCGGGGTGCGCGCCGGTTCCGTGGCGCTCCTGCCCGTCCTCCTCAACGATCACGACCCCAACGAGGACGTCCTCAGCATCGACGCGGGCGGATTCGACGGGGTGGACGCCGCCTTCGGGTCGGCGACGCTCACCGGCGCCGAGCAGCAGATCGCCCTCGACGTCGCCCCGGACGCGACCGGCACGACCACCTTCCGCTACCGCGTCACCGACGGCACTTCGGCCGGCGGGCGCCTCTCGGAGTACGCGACCGTGACGGTGCGCGTCGTGCCCGAAGAGGACAACGCGGCACCGGTCTGGTGCGGGGTGCCCGGATGCCTCGCCACCTGGCCCGCGCTCTCGGTCGCCCCCGGCGGCACGGTCTCGGCCGACCTGCTCCGGGGCTGGGTCGACCCCGACGGCGACCCCGTCTACCTCTCCGGCATCGACGGAGCCCCCGCGGTGGGGACCGCGACGACGTCGCCGGAGGGCGAGTTCACCTACCAGCATCCCGATCCGAGCGCGACGGACGCCGCCGGCATCCCGGTCGCGGTGGTCGTCTCCGACGCGCGGGGAGCGACGACGACGCAGACGGTGACGGTGCAGGTCACGCCCGCGCCCGAGCTGTCGGCCGAGTCGTTCGCGGTGAACGGTGTGGTCGGCGAGCCGCTCGACGTCGACCTCACCCCCTACGTCACCGGGGCGTCGGGACCCCTCGCGCTCGGCTCGCTCGTGGCTCTCGACACCGACCGCGTGAGCGCGACCCCCAACCCCTCCGCGCTGCGCATGAGCGTCGTGGCGAACGAGCCGGGCTCGTACGTCGTGCAGTACTCGGTGCGAGACGGTGTCGGCGAGGCATCCGCCATCGCCCGCGTCACCGTCCGCGCACCCGAGGACACCGTCGTGACGACACCGCCGCTCACCGCGTTCGTCCGTCCCGGCGAGGACGCGACGATCGACGTCGCGTCGGCCGCGGCGAACCCGGCCGGCCTCGTGCTGCTCCTCGACGACATCCGACCCGACAGCGACCCGACCGCGTCGCTCAGCGTCGATCTCGTGGGGCAGAGCCTCCTGCGGGTCAGTGGGACGACCGACGACGGCACACCGGGACGCCTCGGCGTCGTGCGCTACCGCCTGAGCGACGGCGGGGCGGATGCCGCCGGTGCCGAGGGCGAGCTGACCGTCATCCTCCTGCCGGCCGGCTCGGCCGAGCAGCCGATCGCCGTCGACGACGCCGTGACGGTCCGCGGCGGGACCCAGGTCGACATCCCCGTCCTCGACAACGACCACACGCCCACCGGGGCCCTCATCGCGATCGACCCGTCGTCGGTGGTCAACGAGACCGGCGGCGGCCTCGCGTTCGCCTCGGGACGCGTCCTGCGCTACCTGGCGCCGCGCGCGGCGGGCACGTACGCGCTGACGTACACGGTGTACCGGTTGGGCTTCCCCGAGGTGACCGACACGGCGCGCGTGACCGTCACCGTCACCGGCGGCGACGAGAACCGCGACCCGGTCCCGCGGACCCTCGTCGGGCGAGTCGTCGCGGGCCAGTCCGTCACGATCGGCTTCGACCGGTTCGCCGTCGACCCCGACGGCGACGACGTGTCGCTCGACGCCATCACGACCCAGCCCGCCGAGGGATCGGCGACCATCTCGGCCGACGGCCAATCGATCGTCTACACGAGTCGCGAGGGCGTCTCGGGTCAGGTGCGCTTCGGCTACCAGGTGAAGGATGCCCGGGGCCGGACGGGCGTCGGCGAGGTGCGCGTCGGCGTCATCGCCCGTCAGAGCGACCCGAGCCCGGTGACCTTCAGCGACTACGTGCAGGTGCAGGCGGGCGCCGAGAGCACGGTCGTCGTCCGGCCCGCGGACAACGACGTCGATCCTTTCGGCAGTCCCTTGGAACTCGGCGACGTCGTCCCGAACGCCCCCGCGGACAGCCCCGAGTACGCGGCGCTGGCCGGCCGGGTGAGCGTCGACGACGGCGCGGTGACGGTCACGGCGGGCACCGCCCTCGGCACCTTCTCGTACTCGTACGAGGTCGCCAACGCGGACGGCGACACCGCCATCGGTCTCCTCGTCGTCAAGGTCGTCCGTGACCCGGTGCCCGATCATCCGGTCGTCTCGGACACGGTGCTGACGATCGAGGACCGCGACCGGTTCACGACCGGCGTCGACGTGCTGACCGGCCATGTCGCGTGGGATGCCGGCGACGTCGCCGGGCTCACCCTGCGGCTCTGGGGCGACCCCGGCGACCTCGAGGTGTCGGGGCGGAGGATCTCGGGCGAGCTGCCGACGCGCACCCGCCTCATCCCGTTCGAGGTCAGCGGCACCGCGTACGACGGCAGCGAGGTGACGACGTACGGGTTCCTGCGCGTGCCGGGGACGGACGAGATCCGCCTCACCCTCCGCGCCGGCGTCGAGCAGCTCCGCGTCGCCGAGGGCGAGAGCGTCGAAGCGGATGTCGCCGACCTCGTGGTCCTGCCCGAGGACGGGGCCCTCGTCCTCGACCGCGACGGCACCAAGGCCGGCGGTGCGCGCAAGGACGCCACCTGCCGTGTCGTGTCGGGCACCGTCATCCGATACACCGCGGGGAAGGGCGCCCCCTGGTCCGATTCGTGCATCGTGGCGGCACGCCTGGCCGGCCAGGACGAGCCCACCTATCTGACGCTCGCTGTCGCCGTCGAGGCCGAGACGCCGCAGCCGTCGCTGCGGAGCGCGTCGCTCGGCGTCCGTCCGGGCCAGACGCAGACGTACGACCTCACCGGGATGGTGCGATGGGCCGGCGTCGCCGACGAGGACGCCCTCCGCTTCGACGTCGCCTACTCCGGCAACCAGTTCGAGGTGACCGCCGACGGCGCCGCCCTGACCGTCACCGCCGTCGACGAGGCCCGTCCCGGACGTGAGGAGCAGGTGACGGTGTCGCTGCCGAGCCACCCCGACGCGAGCGCGTCGAGCCTCGTGCTCACGGTCGGCCCCTCCCCCTCGTCGCTTCCCCGCGGCGGGTCCGCGGTGAAGACCTGCTCGCAGTCGGACGGCCAGTCCTCGTGCACGATCGAGGTCGTCGGAGCCGACGGCGAGGTCAACCCGCTCCCCGGCACGCCGCTCCGGGTCGTGGCTGCATCGAGCGCCGGCAACTGCGACGGCGTCCGGTTCTCCCCCGCCGGCGACCGCACCGTCCGAGCGAGCTGGAGTACGGATGCCGAGGGCGCGGCGCGCTGCGCGGGCACCTTCGTCGTCGAGGACGCGCAGGGGCGCCAGTCGAGCGGCGATCGCAACGGCTCCGTCGTCCTCGACCTGCGCGGTCTGCCGGCGAGCCCCACCCGCCTCGAGTGGACCTCGTACACCGACGACGCCGTGACCCTGCGGGTGACCTCGGATGCCGGTTCCTACCCGGGCGTCGAGGGGTACCGCATCACGACGGGAGGACGCGAGGTCGCCACCTGCCCGGCCTCCGGGGTGTGCGCGCCGATCTCCGCCCCGGTGGGCGAACAGCGCGTCTACGAGGCGCGTGCGGTCAACGAGGTGGGCGCCTCGCGCGGCACCGTGCGGACGACCGCGTGGGCCTACCGTCCGCCCTCCCGCCCCGCCGCCGCCACGTTCACGCCGGTCCCGAACGGACGCGACGGCGGAGTAGCGACCGTCACCGTGACCGGGCTCGACGACACGACCGGCAGCGTCCGCCTGGCCGGCGGAGTCGCCGGAAGCGCGACGCAGGCCGTCCGCGGCGGGACCGCCACCTTCACCGGCTACCGAGTCGGCTCGAACGACCCGAAGACGCTGACGGCGACGCCGCTGACGGAATTCGACCTCCCGCCCATCGCCGGAGGGTCCACCGAGGGGCGATCACTCGAGCTCCGCGCCCACGGCGTCGGTGCCCCGAGTATCGAGCTCTCGCAGACGACCACGACGGACTCGCTGACGGTGACCGCACGGGTGACGGCCGAGAGCGCCGGCACCGTGGCGCTGTTCGGCTTCAGCGAGGTGTCCGCCGCGGAGTGCAGCCCGGACTCGCGGGACGCCCGACGCACCTTCGCGGCGCGCGCGTTCGAACGCAAGACGGTCTACGTCTGCGCGACGAGCACCTTCGACGGCCAGGACGGCTTCGGCGTGACCTCCGACGCGATCACCGCCCGCCCGACCGGGAACGTCGCCGCGCCCGAGCCGATGACCTACACGGTGTCGACGACGCCACGCGGGGATCAGGCCTCCGGGTTCACGTACGCGGCGAGCGCGGCCAGCGACCCCGGCCGGCCGCCGTTCGAGGGAGCGACGCTGCGGTACCGACTGAATGATCAGCTTCGGGACTCCTTCGAGCCGCGCCCCAACAGGCCCGACGACCGGTGGACCGCGGAGTGGTGCGACACCTTCCTCGGCGTCGTCGGTGAGTGCTCCGACCGGACACCCATCGTCGCGGCACGCGGAAGCGCGGGTTGGCCGGTGTACGTGGCCACGGACGACGTGCCGCGGTGCCGGTCGGACGAAGAGGTGTCGGACTGGTTCCCGCGGAACATCGGCACCGACGTCGCGACGGTGCGGAAGACCGTGATCGACGGAGACCTCGGCCCGCAGCGTGTCGAGTACACCCTCGGGTGGACCGGCGCCCTCCGCGCGCTCGATCCGATCACCGTCAGCGTCGACTGCCGTCAGATCACGCCGCCGCCGCCCGAGACGGAGCCGCCGGCATCCCCCGACCCGACCGAGACCACCCCGCCGGCTCCCTGAGCGGCGCGGCCCCGAGACCCCTTCCCCGAGAGGAACACGATGACGATCACCCAGGAGCAGAGCGCCTGGTTCGCCGAGACCTTCACCACGCTCGTCGACAACGTGGAGCAGGTCGTGCTCGGCAAACGGCACGTGATCGAACTCGCGTTCACCACGATGGTGTCCGAGGGTCACCTCCTGCTCGAGGACTACCCCGGTACCGGCAAGACGTCGTTGGCGCGCGCGATGGGGCGATCGGTACAGGGGACGGCATCCCGCATCCAGTTCACCCCCGACCTCCTCCCCGGTGACGTCACGGGCATCACGGTGTACGACCAGCGCCGGGGCGAGTTCGAGTTCCACCAGGGGCCGATCTTCGCGAACGTCGTCCTCGCCGACGAGATCAACCGCGCATCGCCCAAGACGCAGTCGGCGCTCCTCGAAGTGATGGAGGAGGGTCACGTCACGGTCGACGGCGTCACGCGGGACGTACCCGTCCCGTTCCTCGTCGTGGCGACGCAGAACCCGGTCGAGCAGGCCGGCACCTACCGGCTCCCCGAGGCGCAGCTCGACCGCTTCCTGCTGAAGACCTCGCTCGGCTACCCGGATCGCGCCGCCACGATCCGCATCCTCGAGGGCTCCGGCGATGCGACGCGGGAGGTCTCCCCCGTCATCACCCCGCAGGGGATCGTCAGCATGGCCGACATCGCCCGCGGCGGATACCTGAACCCGCTCGTCCTCGACTACATCGCGCGCGTGGTCGACGCCACCCGCCTCGCGCGCGAGGTGCGGCTGGGGGTCAGCGTCCGAGGAGCACTCGCGCTCACGAAGGCGTCGCGCACGTGGGCGCTGGCCCACGGCCGCACCTACGTCACCCCCGACGACGTCAAGGCGCTCGCCGTGCCCGTGCTCGCGCACCGTCTGATCCTCGACCCCGAAGCCGAGTTCGACGGCGTCACGGCCGAGGCGGTCATCGGGCAGGTCCTCCTCGACGTCGTCCCGCCGTCGGGCGAGCGTCTCGACGAACGCGGTCAGCGAGAGAACGTGTGAGTTCCTCCACCGAGTCCCGCCTCACCCGCACCTTCGCCGCGACGGGATACACGCGCACGGGCTACGGCTCGGCGCCCGCCACGACGCGCCTGGCGGTACGGGGGGTGCGCGGATGGCGGCGGCTCCGGCGCGCGAGCGCGCGGGCGGCGCGGGGGTTCGCCGAGACCGTGGCACCCGCGGGGTGGATCGTCCTCGCCGTCGCGGTCATCGGACTCGTGTGCGGCCTCGCCCTCGGCTGGCTCGAGTTCGCCGTGGCGGGCGGGGCGGCCGTTCTGCTCCTCGCGCTCTCGGTTCCGTTCCTGTTCGGTGCGCGCGCCTACGAGGTGACCCTCCGCCTCGAGCACGACCGCGTCGTCGCCGGGACGCCCGTCGAGGGTGCCCTCGTCGTCGCCAACGTCGGTCGGCGCGTCGCGCTCCCCGGCCGGGTCGACCTGCCCGTCGGCGACGGCCTCGTCGACGTCGCCGTACCGCTGCTGCGCCCTGGCCACGAGACCAGCGAGGATGTCGCGATCCCGACCCTGCGCCGCGGCGTCATCACCGTCGGCCCCGCCCGCACCGTGCGCGGGGACCCCCTCGGCATCCTCACCCGTGAAGCGACCTGGCAGGAGACCCGCACGCTCTACGTGCACCCCGTGACGACGGCGTTGCGGAGCACCGCGACGGGACTCATCCGCGACCTCGAGGGGAGCCCGTCGAGGACGATCGTCGACGCCGACTTCTCGTTCCACGCGCTCCGGCCCTACGTCCCGGGCGACTCACCGCGCCAGGTGCACTGGAAGTCCACGGCGAAGACCGGCGCCATGATGGTGCGTCAGTACGAGGAGACCCGCCGCTCCCGCATGATCCTCGTTCTCGGGCTCGGCGGCGACGAGTACGCCGACGACGACGAGTTCGAACTCGCCGTCAGCGCGACCGCGTCGATCGGCGTCCGGGGGCTCCGCGACGGACGGGACGTCGACGTCGTCGCCGGCGCGGAGATCCCCGAGTTCGCGCGAGGCCGCATGCGGACGTTCCGCACCCTGACGACGATCTCGTCGCGGACCCTCCTCGACGACCTCGCCGCCATCGGTCGGGGGGAGAACCCGAGCCCGCTCCGCGAGGTCGCCGCGCTCGCGGCCGGGCGCCATCCGGATGCGTCGATCGCCTTCCTCGTCTGCGGATCGACGCTGACGCCCACGCAGCTGCAGAGCGCCGCGCTCGCCTTCGGTTCCGAGGTGGCCGTCGTCGCCCTCGTGTGCGATCCGACGGCGGCTCCCGGCATCCGGCGCCTCGGGAGCATGACCGTCATCTCGATCGGGCTCCTCGACGACCTGCGACAGATGCTCGCGAGGGGTGGGCGATCGTGACCGTCCCCCTCCGCCGCGACGCCCGCCGCCCGCTCCCCGCACCGTCGCGGGCGGGCTTCTTCATCGGCCAGGCGATCGTCCTCGACCTCGTCCTCGCCGTGGGAGCGGTCGCCGCATGGCCGATCTACCGGAGCACCGCGTTCATCGTCGCGGTGACGGCCGGGATCGTCGCCGGTCACGTCGTCGCGGCCGTCGGCACCCGCTGGCGCTGGTCGGGATGGTGGGTCGCCCTCACCGCGCTGGGCGCCTACGTCGCGCTGGGAGTTCTCGTCGCGGCATCCGGTTCGCTGGCCTCCCCGGGTGCGGCGCTCCGCGCCCTCGTCGACGTCGCGACGGCGCCCGTCACCGGGTGGAAGGACCTGCTCACCCTCGACCTGCCGCTCGGCGCCTACCAGGCGACCCTCGCGCCGACGCTCCTGCTCTTCCTCGCCGTCACCGTCACCGCCCTGTCGATCGCGTGGCGCGCGAAGACGGTGTGGATGCCGGCGGTCGCCGTGGCGCTCATCCCGACCGCGTTCGGCGTGGTCTTCGGCGCCCGCACCCTGGCCGCGCCGCTGCGCCTCGGCGCCGTCCCCCTCCAACCCGAGACGCTCGTCGGGGCGGCGTCCGTCGTCGCAGCTCTCGTCGCGGTCGTCTGGCGGACCGCCCACGACCGGCGCCGCGCACTCCGGACCGCGGCCGACGCGACCGGGATGCGTCGCGGCCCGACCGCCCGGCGGCGCGGCACCGCCACCCGCGCGGCGACCGCCGCGGGGATGGTCGTCGTGGCGACCGCCGCTGCGGCCGTCTGGGGGCCGTGGGCACTCGCGGGGCAGCCGCGCGAGGTGGCGCGGGCGGCGGTGGCACCGGTGCTCGAACTCGAGCGCGCGCCCAGCCCGCTCGCGGACTACCGCGCGTCGTTCGCGGACGATCGCTACGACCAGGTGCTGTTCACGGTCGCCGCTCCCGAGACGATCGGTCGCGTGCGCCTCGCGACCCTGCCGTTCTACGACGGTCGCACGGTGCGCGCGATCGATCCGGATGCCGGCCCCACCGACCCGGCGACGGCGTTCACCCGCGTGCCCTCGAGCCTCGGCGGCGACGGCACGGCGAGCGTCTCGGTCCGGATGGGAGCGGGCGCGGGCATCTGGGTCCCGACCGCCGGCAGCCTCCGCGCGATCGCGTTCGACGGGACCCGGGCGACGGACCTGTCCGATGGGTTCTTCCACAACGCCGCGACGGGCGCCGCGATCGAGCTCGCCGACCCCGGTCTGGGCGAGGGTGACGCGTACCGGCTGTCGGTCGCCCCGGACGGCCAGGCCGAACCGGTGGCATCCCTCACCCCCGCCCGGAGCGGACCGTCCCTGCCCGCCGACGTCGTTCCCGCCTCGCTCGTGGAATGGATCGAGGCGCAGGACGCGGGCACCGGTGGCGCCGCTCTCGACGCCCTGCTGGAGCGCCTGCGCGCCCGGGGCTATCTCAGCCACGCCCTGCAGGTGCCGACCGGTGACACCCCGTCCTGGCTGGCGGACCTCGGTGGCAGCGGGTTCCAGTCGTCGCGGGCGGGTCACTCGGCAGACCGCATCGGGACGATGTTCGCGCAGCTGCTGACGCGCGAAGCCGAGGCGCCGGGCCGCTCCGATGCGGAACTCGTCGCCGCCGTCGGCGACGACGAGCAGTTCGCCGTGGCTGCCATGCTGATCGCTGATCAGCTCGGCTTCGAGGCGCGGGTCGTCGTCGGCACCCGTCTCACCTCGGCCGAGGACCTGCCCGTCTGCGAGGACGGCTCGTGCCGCGGCGGCGATCTCGCTGCGTGGATCGAGGTGCAGGATGCCGCCGGCCGGTGGGTCCCCGTCGATGCGACGCCGCAGCACGACAGCTTCCCCTCGCCGGATGTGCAGCAGCGGCGGGACCCCGAGAACCCGACGGACGTCCGCCGCGACGAGGTGGACACGGTGCTCCCGGCCGGTGCCTCTCCGTCCGACGGGGACCTGCCGGACGAGCAGGCGCCCACGGACGAGACCGACCTGTCGGCGGTGTGGGCTGCCGTCCGCATCGGTGGCGTGTCGCTGCTCGCGGTCATCGTCCTGATCGGGCCGCTCGTGACGGTCCTGGCGGTCAAGGCCGTCCGCCGACGCAACCGGCGGCGGCGCGGCGACGTCGCGGAGCGCTTCACCGGCGGCTGGGAGGAGTACGTCGACACCGCGGTCGACCACGGCTACCCCGCACCGGCCCACCTGACGAGGCAGGAACTGGCGAGCCTGTTCGCCGGCGGGGCCGACGAGGCGCCGGGCAGGCGGTTGGCCGGCTGGGCGGATCGGTCGGTCTTCGACGTCTCGCCGCCGAGCGCAGCCGAGAGCGAGGAGTTCTGGCGGATCGTGGCCGCCGAGCGCACCCGGTTCGCCGGGGAGAAGGGTTTCTGGGCGCGGCTCGGGGCGCGGCTGTCGCTGCGCTCCCTGCTGCCGCGCAGACGGGCCGCCCGCAGATAGGGTGTGCGATGCGGGACCGAGGGAAGTCGAAGAGGGACGAGGACAGATGTTGAGCGTGACGACGGCGAACCCGCTGGCCTCCATCGGCGATGCCGCCGGGACTGTGGGAGGCGCCCTCGCGGTGTCGCTCCTCGGCGTGCTCGTGCAGCTCGTCCTGCTCGCGGCCGTGTACGTCTGGACCTCGCTCGCCCTGGCCGCCGTGTTCCGCAAGGCCGGTCTCCCGAGCGGTCGCGCCTGGGTTCCGGTGCTGAACATCTGGATGCTCTTCGAGCTCGCCGGCATGAAGGGGTGGTGGGCGGCGGTCATCGTGGGCGGCGGCCTCCTCACCGCCATCATCTCCTCGGTCGCAGGATCGCTCCTGCTGCAGTCCGCCCAGGAGGCCGCGTTCGGCGGCGGCGGCGATGGAGCGGGCGCGATCCTGGCGGCATCCGTCGTCCCGACCCTGCTGTTCCTCGTCTTCCTCGCCGGCGTCGTGATCCTCCTGGTGCGGATGATGGGCCCCCTGAACCGTGGTTTCGGTCGCGGCGGCGGGTTCGTCGCCCTCGGTGCACTGCTGCTGCCCGTCTGGGCCTCGGTGATCGGGTGGGGAGCGGCGCGCTGGCAGGGGCTGCCGCAGAAGGGCCTGCCCCCGACGCCGTTCGCGGCGGAACCTGTCCCCGTCGACACCCGCGGCGTTCCCGCCGACACGTCAGGGTTCGCGCCCCCGGCCCCGACCTCAGCACCGGGGCCCGGGACGCCGGCCGCGGCATCCGTCCCGGTCCATCCCTGGTCGCCGCCTCCGCTGGCTCCGGTCGCCGCCCCCGTGCCGGCGCCGGCGGCGCACGCCGCTCCCCCGGCGGCACCCGCCGCGCCCCCGGCGGCGCCCGCGGTGGCCCCGGGCGAGCAGACCGAGCTCGAGGAGCACACGGTCCTCGCGGCGCACCGCCGCCCGACGGCGTCCTTGCGTCTGCCCACCGGACAGACCGTCGCCCTCACGTCCGACACCATCGTGCTGGGCCGCAACCCCGCACCGCCGTCCGACGCCCCCGAGGCCCAGCCGATCGCGATCGACGACACGACCCGGACGGTGTCCAAGACGCACGCGCTGCTGCGGCGGACCGGCGACGCCTGGACGATCACCGATCTCGCCTCGACCAACGGCGTGGTCGTCGGCACGAGCGACACCGAGGTCACCGTGGGCACCCCCGTCCCCCTTGCCGGCCGCTTCCTCCTCGGCGACGCGGAGCTCACCCTCGACGCAGGATCGCGATGACCCCCACCACCGGACCGCTCCCTCCCTTCGACGTCATCAGCGGCGCTCTCACCGACACGGGCCTCCGCCGTCGCGTGAACGAGGACTCGCACCTCGCGAGCTTCCCCGTGTTCCTCGTCGCCGACGGCATGGGCGGCCACGAGGCGGGCGATCTGGCATCGGCCGCGGTCATCGACGCGTTCCGCGACTTCGTCGGTCGGAGCGATGTGGCACCCGAAGAGGTCGCCGAGGCCGTCCAGCGCGCGCACCGGTTGGTGCAGGAGATCGCCCGCGGCACGACGCGCGGCGCCGGATCGACGCTCACGGGCGTCATCGCCGTGCAGCAGAACGGTGAGAACCGGTGGCTCGTCGTGAACATCGGCGACTCCCGCGTCTACCGCCTCCTGTCCGAGCGCCTCGAGCAGCTCACGGTCGACCACTCGATCGCGCAGGAGATGGTGGATGCCGGTCGCCTCGCGCGCGAGGACATGGCGACCTTCGAGGGGCGCAACGTCATCACGCGCGCCGTCGGCGGCGATCGCAGCCCGGCCGACTTCTGGCTGCTGCCGGTCGTCACGGGAGAGCGTCTCCTCATCTGTTCGGACGGCCTGTCGGGCGAGATCACCGACGAGGCGATCCGCGCCGGACTGCTGACAGGCGCCTCGCCCGCCCAGACGACGGGAGCGCTCATCGCGCAGGCGCTCGCGCACGGCGGCAGGGACAACGTCACCGCCATCGTCATCGACGTGGTGGGCGGCGGCATCCACCCCCGCCTGGAGGACACGACGGGCGGTCTCGTCACGAGCGAACCGGCCACGGGCACGATCGAGGTCGAGACGGTCCCCTCGCGCCGGAGGCGCCATGACTGACCCGATCGACGACCCCACGCGTCGCGCCGACCGGGCAGACCGACGGGGCGGGACACGCGTGCCGGACAGCGAGCCCGACGACCTGACGCGCTTCGCCGCGCGTCGGGTGCCGGACGATGAGACGCTCCTCGCGGCACGCCGCGCCGACGACGACACACGCCTCGCCGAGCGGCGGGCGGACGAGACGCTGGTGGCCGAACGCCGCACGGGCGAGGGTACCCGCGTGACCGAGCGCCGTGTCGTGCGGGATGCCGGGTCCCCGGCGGTCGCGCACGGGCGGGCCGACACACCCCGCACGGCCTCGTCGCCGGGCACCCTCGTCTCCGGCGCCGTCTACGCACCCCGACGTTCGGAGCCGGCGCCGCAGGTCGTCCGCGCCCCGCTCTCGCCGCCGACCGGGCAGGATCGCAGGACGCGCCGACGTGCCCGACGGGGCGGCGTCGTCGCCGTCGTGATCGGCGGAGCCGCCGTGGTGGCGGGCGCCGTGTGGGGAATCATCCAGATCGTCCAAGGGGGAATGTGATGGCGGAAGACACAGAGATGACGGCCGAGACCGACGCCGCCGAGCTCGGCATCGAGTTCTGCGGCGAATGGTTCCACCCGACGCCCGGCGAGACCTTCTCGATCGGACGGGACGCCGACCTCGTCATCGACACCAACCCGTACCTGCACCGTCGCCTGCTCGAGATCGAGTCCTCGCAGGGCATGTGGTGGCTCACGAACACGGGCCGGTCGATCTCGGTGGCCCTCGCGACCTCGGATGGGGCGTACCAGGCGATGCTCGGACCGGGGACGCGCGTGCCGCTCGTCTTCCCCGAACTCGTCGTCATGTTCACCGCCGGCGCGTTCACGTACGAGTTCACGATCCGCAACGGCGCCGCGCGCTTCACGGGTCGCGCGGTGGAGCTGGACGGCGACAGCACGGACGGCGGGACGACGATCGGGGCGGTCCCCCTCACGGCCACCCAGCGCCTGCTCCTGATCGCCCTCTGCGAGCCGATCCTGCGCGGCGGGATGATGGGCTCGAGTCAGATCCCGACCTCCGCGAAGGCGGCGGAGCGGCTCGGCTGGCCGCTGACGACCTTCAACCGCAAGCTCGACAACGTGTGCGACAAGTTCGACCGCGAGGGGGTGCAGGGGCTGCGCGGCGGCGCCGGGAAGCTCGCCACCAACCGCCGCGCGCGCCTCGTCGAGCACGCGGTGCTCTCGCGTCTCGTGACCGCAGCGGACCTGCCGCTGCTCGACGAACCGCAGAACTCCGACCGCTGAGCCGCACCGCCGGCGGGGCCGGGCGACCGCCGGCATCCGCCCGCGCGATACCATCGAAGGCTGTGTCCGCACCCGCCCCCGTCATCTCGTATCCCCCGGAGCTGCCCGTCAGCGCCGCGCGGGACGAGATCTCGCGCGCCATCGCGGAGAACCAGGTCGTCATCGTCGCCGGTGCCACCGGCTCGGGCAAGACCACCCAGCTGCCGAAGATGTGCCTCGAACTCGGCCGCACCCGCATCGCCCACACCCAGCCCCGCCGCATCGCGGCCCGGTCGATCGCCGAGCGTCTCGCGCACGAGGTGCAGGTGCCCCTCGGCGGCGCGATCGGCTACAAGGTCCGATTCACCGACGAGGTGACCGAGGCCACGCAGGTCACGCTGATGACCGACGGCATCCTGCTCAATGAGATCCACCGCGACCGACTGCTCCGCCGCTACGACACGATCATCGTCGACGAGGCGCACGAGCGGTCGCTGAACGTCGACTTCCTGCTCGGCTACCTCGCCCGCATCCTGCCCGAGCGTCCCGACCTCAAGGTGATCATCACCTCGGCGACGATCGACCCCGAGAGCTTCGCCGCCCACTTCGCGGCGACAGGCCCGGACGGCGAGCGCGTCCCCGCCCCGATCATCGAGGTCTCCGGCCGCACGTACCCCGTCGAGATCCGCTACCGCGCGCACGACGAGGAGTCCGAGGACGACGTCGACGGCCTGCTCGCCGCCCTCCGCGAACTCGACCGGGAGCCCGACGGCGACGTCCTAGTCTTCCTCCCCGGCGAGGCCGAGATCCGCGACGCGATGGATGCCGTCCGGGGCCTCTACGCGAAGGACGCCCGCCCCACCGAGGTGCTGCCGCTGTTCGGCCGACTCTCCTCGGCCGAGCAGCACCGCGTGTTCGAGCCGTCCGCTGTCGCCGGGGTGAGGCGCCGGATCATCCTCGCCACGAACGTCGCCGAGACGAGCCTCACGGTCCCCGGCATCCGCTACGTCGTCGACACCGGCACGGCGCGCATCTCCCGCTACAGCGTGCGCTCGAAGATCCAGCGGCTGCCGATCGAAGCGATCTCGCAGGCCTCGGCGCAGCAGCGCTCCGGGCGCGCCGGTCGCACGTCGGCGGGCATCGCGATCCGTCTGTACGGCGAGGACGACTTCACCGCGCGCCCCGAGTTCACCGAGCCCGAGATCCTCCGCACCTCGCTCGCCTCGGTCATCCTGCAGATGCTGTCGCTCGGCTTCGGCGACGTCACCGAGTTCCCGTTCCTCACGAAGCCCGACAGCCGCGGCGTGAAGGCGGCCGTCGAGCTGCTCACCGAGCTCCGCGCCGTGGGCGGGCGCACCGGCGCCCTGCGCCTGACGAGCCTCGGCCGCCGCATCGCGCGCCTGCCGATCGATCCGCGGTTCGCGCGGATGCTGCTCGAGGCCGAGAAGCTGGGCGTCTCGCGCGACCTGCTCGCGATCGTGTCGGGACTGTCGATCCAGGACGTCCGCGAGCGTCCCGAGGAGCGCCGCGAGGAGGCCGACCGTCTGCACGCGCGCTTCGTCGACCCGACGAGCGACTTCCTCACCCTGCTGAACCTCTGGAACCACCTGCGCGAGCAGCAGCGAGAGCTCGGCTCGAGCGCCTTCCGGCGCCTGTGCCGCAGCGAGCACCTCAACTACGTCCGCGTCCGCGAGTGGTTCGACGTGCACCGTCAGCTCTCGACGCTCTCCCGTTCCGGTTCGCCGAAGGATGCCCCTCGTCAGGCGTCGGGAGCCGCCGACCCGGATGCGCTGCACCGCGCGATCCTGTCGGGACTCCTCTCGCACATCGGCATCCTCGACACCCGCTCGGTCACGACCGACCCCGCGAAGAAGAACGCGCGCAAGCCCCTGCCGCAATACCGCGGCGCCCGCGGCGCGTCGTTCGCGGTGTTCCCCGGGTCGGGTCTGCGCAAGGCCTCCCCCGACGCCGTCATGGCCGCCGAGCTCGTCGAGACGTCGCGCTTGTTCGGTCGCACCGTCGCCGCGATCGACCCCGCGTGGGCCGAGGATCTCGCCGGCGACCTCGCGAACCGCAGTCTGAGCGACCCGCACTGGTCGAAGGATGCCGGCGCTGCCGTCGCGGCCGAGAAGGTGACTCTCTTCGGTGTCGAGATCATCCCGCGCCGCCGGGTGCAGCTGGCCCGACGGGACCGCGACCTGGCGCGGGAGCTGTTCCTGCGTCACGCCCTCGTCGAGGGCGAGTGGAACAGTCAGCACCTCGACAAGCGCCTCACCGCGTTCGAGCGACGCAACGGCGAGCTCCGCCGTCAGCTCGAGCGCATCGAGGAGCGGGAGCGACGCCGCGACATCCTCGTCGGCGACGAGGCCGTGTACGCCTTCTACGACGCACGCGTGCCGCACGACGTGTTCGATGTGCGCTCGTTCGAGACATGGTGGCGCGAGACGCAGCCCGTCACCCCGAAGCTGCTCGACATGACCGAGGCCGACCTGCTCGGCGAGTCCGCCCGGACCGACGAGCGCGACTTCCCGACGCGCTGGCGTCAGGGCGACCAGGTGCTCTCGCTCGCCTACCGCTTCGAGCCCGGCGCCCCCGACGACGGCGTGAGCGTCGTCGTCCCGCTCGCCCTGCTCGCACAACTGCGCCCCGACGGGTTCGACTGGCAGGTCCCCGGTATGCGGGACGAGCTCGTCACCGGCCTCATCAAGGCGCTCCCCAAAGCGATCCGCAGGCACGTCGTCCCCGCCGCCGACTGGGCCACCACCCTCGGCGACGAGCTGCGCGGATCTGGCCCCGAGGACACCGACGGGCTCCCGGCATCCACTCTCCGCGCAGCCCTCGCCGCGCGCATCCAGCGCATCGCGCATCAGCCGGTCACCGAGCGCGACTTCGACCTCGAGAGGGTGCCCGCCCACCTGGGCGTCTCGTTCCGCGCCGTCGACCAGCGCGGACGCACCGTCGGGTCGTCCCGCGACCTGCGCGAGCTGCAGGACCGACTCGCCGGCCGTGCCCGCGAGTCGGTCGCCCGCTCGCTCGCGCCGAAGCGCGGGCCGCATCCGGCGGCATCCCCGACCGCGGCCGTCGCCGCCGCGAGCGCTCCGATCGAGCGCACCGGCATCACGACGTGGGACGTCGGGGATCTGCGCGAGGTCGTCGACACGAAGGTCGCCGGCGGTGTCGTCCGTGGCTACCCGGCCCTCGTCGACGCGAAGGACGGGGTATCGCTGCGCATCGAGGCGACCGCCGAACGCGCCGCCGAGCTCACCCGCGCGGGCGCCCGGCGTCTGCTGCTGCTCGCTGTGCCCTCTCCCACCGCGTACGTCATGGACCACCTGACGGCGCCCGAGAAGCTCGCCCTGGCAGCATCGCCGTATCCGTCCGCCAAGGCGCTCATCGAGGACGCCCGGGTCGCCGTCGCCGACGCTGTCATGGGCGACGCGGTCATCCGTACCGAGGCTGCGTTCACCGCCGCCCGCGACGCGTTCTCCGCTCGGGTCGTCGACGAACTGTTCCAGACCGTGTCGCTGGCCGCCCGCATCCTCACCCTCCAGCGCGACGTCGAGCGCGCGGTGAAGAACCAGAACTCCATGACCCTGCTCGCCGCACTCGGCGACGTGAAGGGCCAGCTGGCCGGCCTCGTCCACCCCGGGTTCCTCTCGCGCACCGGGGCCGCACGCCTCGCGCATCTCCCCCGCTACCTGCAGGGTGCGAAGGAGCGCGTGGACGGACTCGCGGACAACCCGGGCCGCGACCGGCAGCGGATGACCGAGTACGAGCGCGCTGCGGCCCTGTTCGCGGATGCCGGGGGCACCCTCCCGCTGCCGGCCGGCGCGCCCGCACGCCTCGAGCACGCCCGCTGGCTGCTCGAGGAGTTCCGGGTGAGCCTGTTCGCCCAACGCCTCGGCACCGCCGAGCCCGTATCGCTGCAGCGGATCTCGAAGGCGCTGGCGGGCTGAGTCAGCTCTTCCGCAGCAGGTCGCGGTAGAACCCGATCCCCCGCAGCCACGAGCCCACGCGGATCCGCTCGTCGTGCGAGTGCAGCGCCTCGCGCTCGCCGCGCGTCAGGTGGAACGGCGTGAAGCGGTACACGTGGTCGCTGATCGCCGTGAACCACCGGCTGTCGCTCGCACCGAGCTGGATGTAGGGCGTGGGGAGGACGTCGTCGCCGAGCGCCGAGCGGGTCGCGGCGACCAGCCGATTCCATGCGGGACCCGACCACGGCGACACCGGCGACGGATCGGATGCCGAGACCACCTCCACCTCGACGAGCGGATCGCCGACGACCCGGCGGATGCGGGCTTCCGCCGAGGCTGCGGTGTCGCCCGGGAGCAGGCGCACGTTGACGCTCGCCCGCGCCGACGTCGCGAGGACGTTCGCCCCCGTCGCCCCGGAGAGCTCGGTCACGACGGCGGTGGTCCGCACGAGCGCATTGAGCTCGGGCCCGAGACGCGGGAAGACCTTCACGAGCAGCCGCCCGGTCAGCCCGATGCTCGCGAACACCCGGCGGAGTGGCCCTGTCGTGTGCGGCGCGACCGTCTCGAACATCGCCCGCACCGGCGGCACGAGCCGCGTCGGGAAGGGACGGCGGTGCAGGCGCAGCACGGCCCGCGCGAGTCGCGCGGTCGCGGGATCGCGGGGCGGCGTCGAGGCGTGACCGCCGAGCTCGCGGGCGGTGAGGTGCACGGTCATCACGCCGCGCTCGGCGACGCCGATGACGGCGGTCGGGACGGTCACTCCCGGCAGGGCTCCCTCCACGACGGCGCCGCCCTCGTCCAGGACGAGCGAGGGGCGGATGCCGCGGCCCCGCAGCACCTCGACGATCGCCTGCGCACCGTCGCCGGCCACCTCCTCGTTGTGCCCGAAGGCGAGGTAGACGTCGCGTTCGGGTGTGAACCCCTCGGCGACGAGGGACTCGACGGCTTCGAGGACGGCCACGAGCGAGCCCTTGTCGTCGACCGCGCCGCGGGCGTGGACCTCGGCCGCGTCGCCGGACCCGACGACCTCCGCCGCGAACGGGTCGTGCGTCCACTCCGCCGGGACGATGGGGACGACGTCGATGTGCGCCATGAGGACGAGGGGGGATGCCGCATCCCTCCCGCGCCAGCGGTACAGCAGCGAGTACTCGGCGACGACCTCGCGCTCGAGCGACGCGTGCAGGTGCGGATAGAGCCGCGCGACGGTGTCGTGGAAGTGCAGGAACGCCGTGCCGTCCGCATCGGGGTCATCGGGGTCGAGCGACACCGTCGGGATCCGCAGGAGCTCGCGGAAGCGGTCGAGGGCGGCGTCGGGAGTCGTGACCACGAGTCGACTCTAGGTCGGGTGGACCCCACCCGCCGATAGGCTCGGGACATGACCGCACTTCGATGGGGAATCCTGGCCACCGGTGGCATCGCGCACGCCTTCACCGCCGACCTGAAGACAGCCGGCCTGACGGTCACCGCCGTGGGCTCGCGCCGCACGGAGTCGGCGCAGGAGTTCGCCGCGCAGTACGGCATCCCCCGCTCCTACGGGTCGTACGACGAGCTCGTCGCCGACCCAGAGGTCGACATCGTGTACATCGCGACGCCGCACAGTCACCACCTCGCGTGCGCGGCCCTCGCCCTCGAACACGGCAAGCACGTGCTCATCGAGAAGCCCCTCACCCTCGACGCCGACCAGGCCGTCGCGATCCGCGATCTCGCCGCCGATCACGGCCTGCTGGCGATGGAGGCGATGTGGACGCGGTACCTGCCCCACATGGTGCGCCTGCGAGAGGTCCTCGCCGCCGACGTCATCGGCGAGGTGCGGGTCCTCAGCGCCGACCACACGCAGAACCTCCCCACCGACCCCGATCACCGGCTCAACGACCTCGCCCTCGGCGGCGGTGCACTCCTCGATCTCGGGATCTACCCCGTCTCCTTCGCCTGGGACGTCCTCGGCGCGCCCGCCGAGGTCCTCGCGACGGCGCAGCTGGGTGAGACGGGCGCCGACACCGATGTGGCGATCGCCGTGCGTCACGCCGCGGGCGGGGTGTCCTCGCTCCTCACGTCCATGCGGGGTGCCGGCGCCAACGCCGCGCAGATCGTCGGGACGAAGGGTCGCATCGAGATCGACGGCGTCTTCTACGCACCGACGTCCTTCCGCGTCTTCGATGTCGACGGCGCACTCGTCGAGGAGTTCCGCACCGAGATCGACGGTCGCGGCATGCAGTTCCAGGCCCTCTACGCCGAACGACTCATCGCCGAGGGGCGCACCGACAGCGACCTGCTGCCGATCGACGAGAGCATCGCCATCATGGGCACCCTCGACGAGATCCGACGTCAGATCGGCGTCGTCTACCCGCGTAGCTGACGCGGATCAGGCCGGGTCGCCGAGCTCCCGGCGACGTCGGGCGAGTTCGGCGCGCAACCGCTCCTCCTCGATCTCGCGTTCCAGGTCGGCGAGCTGCTGCTCGGTCGACCGGGCGTCGTGCGCGCCCGTCGGCGCTGCAGGGGGCTCGGTCGCCCACGGCGCGAACTGCGGCGCCCGGCGCACCTCGCGCTGCGGGTACTCGCGCCCGATCGCGAACCACAGCACGGTTCCGAGGAACGGCAGCAGGATGACGACGAACAGCCACACCGTCTTCGGCATGTGCTTCACGAGGCTCTGGTCCCGCGTGATGATGTCGACGAGCGCGAAGATCATCCCCGCCAGGACGAGGAGCGAGATCACGAAAGGCATGGGCCAGAGTCTATGAGCGGGCGGTGAGACGCCGCATCCCCTCTTCCACGAGGGAGAGAGGGGATGCGGGTCGACAATCCGAACGGATGGATCAGCCGGTGGTCAGCGCACCGATCAGGCCGCTGACAACCATGTAGATCCCGACGGCGCCGCCGCAGATCCACATCGTGATGCGCCCCGTCGTGACGCGGGGCCGCTCGAGGTCGGACGCGGTGTTCGACGTCTTCGCCATGTCAGTGACCGGCCCGTCGCTTGTTGTAGACATCGAAGGCGACGGCGAACAGCAGCACGAGTCCCTTGACCGCCTGCTGCCAGTCGATGCCGATGCCCATGATCGACATGCCGTTGTTGAGCACACCGATGATGAGGCCACCGATGATGGCACCGCCGATGGTGCCGATACCGCCCTGCACCGCCGCGCCGCCGATGAAGGCGGCCGAGATGGCCTCGAGCTCGAAGCCCTCGCCCGCCTTGGGGCCGGCGAGGTTCAGTCGCGCCGTGAAGATGAGACCGGCGAGAGCGGCGAGGACGCCCATGTTGACGAACAGCCAGAAGTCCACGCGCCGCGTCTTGATGCCCGAGAGCTCCGCCGCGTGACGGTTGCCGCCGATGGCGTAGATGTGGCGGCCGAAGACGCTGCGGTTCATGACGATGCCGTAGACGAGGACGAGGACCGCCAGCACGATGAGCGTGACGGGGATGCCCTTGTACGAGGCGAGGGCGAACGTGAACCAACCGATCACCACGGCGATGAGAGCGAGCTTGACGATGAACCACAGCAGCGGGTCGACGTCCTGGTCGTACTTCTGTCGTCCCAGCCGGGTGCGCACCTGCTGGACGGCGAGGGCGATGATGGCGACGCCACCGACGACGAGCGTGAACACGTCGGGGTCGGACTCGCCGAACAGACCGGAGAGGAACCCGTTACCGAGCGAACGGTACTCGGTCGGGAACGAGCCGATGTTCTGGTTTCCGAGGACGACGAGAGCAAGGCCCCGGAAGATCAGCATGCCGGCGAGGGTCACGATGAAGGCGGGGATGCCGACGTAGGCCACCCAGAATCCCTGCCAGGCACCCACGAGGGCGCCGATGAGCAGCGACAGGATGATCGCGACGCCCCACGGGAGTCCCATGTCGACGGCCAGGACGCCGGATACGGCGCCGATGAAGGCCGCCACGGAGCCGACGGACAGGTCGATGTGACCGGCGATGATGATCATCACCATGCCGATGGCCAGGACGAGGATGTACCCGTTCTGGACGACGAGGTTCGACAGGTTCTGCGGGCGCAGCAGGATGCCTTCGGTCGTGATCGCGAAGAGGACGACGACGGCGATCAACGCGATGAAGATGCCGTTGCGGCCGAGATCGGACAGGACCGTCGTCACCCAGCGGGTGACCCGGTTCTCGGGCGGATTGATGCCGCCGCCGGCGGCGGTTTCCGGGGTTGTGGTGGTGTTCGACATGTGTGTCTCCTGCCCCGTCAGCGGGGCTTCTCCATGGTCATGAGCTTGAGGACGTGTTCGGGGGTGGCGTCACTGATGGGCACCTCGCCGGTGATGCGACCCTCTGAGAGTGCGTACACGCGGTCCGAGATACCGAGGAGCTCAGGCAGCTCCGACGAGATCACGATGACGCCCTTGCCTGCCGCCGCGAGCTTGTTGATGATCGTGTAGATCTCGTACTTCGCTCCGACGTCGATCCCTCGCGTCGGCTCGTCGAGGATCAGCACCTCGGGATCCGAGTAGATCCACTTCGAGAGGACGACCTTCTGCTGGTTGCCGCCCGAGAGCTTCCCCGTCTTGGCGAGCACGGTCGGCGCCTTGATGTTCATGCTCTTGCGGTACTGGTTGGCGACGGCGAACTCCTCGTTGTCGTCGACCAGCCCCGCTTTCTCGAGCTTCTTCAGGGATGCCACCGAGATGTTGCGCTTGATGTCGTCGATGAGGTTCAGGCCGTAGGTCTTCCGATCCTCGGTCGCATACGCGAGGCCGTTCGCGATCGCCTCCGAGACGGTGCGCGTCCGGATCTCCTTGCCGCGCATGAAGACCTTGCCCGAGATGCGGGTGCCGTAGCTGTGGCCGAACAGGCTCATCGCGAATTCGGTGCGACCGGCGCCCATGAGGCCGGCGATCCCGACGATCTCCCCCGCACGCACCGTGATCGACACGTCGTCGACGACGACGCGGCTCGGGTCCTGCGGGTGGTGGGCCGTCCAGTTCTCGACGCGGAGCAGCTCGTCGCCGATCTGCGGTTCGTGGTCGGGGTAGCGGTGCTCGAGGTCACGGCCCACCATGTCCTTGATGATCCGGTCCTCGGTCACATCGGTCTTCGCGATCGTCTCGATCGTCTTCCCGTCGCGGATGACCGTGACGGTGTCGGCGACCTTCTTGATCTCGTTGAGCTTGTGGCTGATGATGATCGACGTGATCCCCTCCTCGCGGAGGCTGAGGATCAGTTCGAGCAGGTGGTCCGAGTCCTCGTCGTTGAGAGCGGCCGTGGGCTCGTCGAGGATGAGGAGCTTGACCTCCTTCGACAGGGCCTTGGCGATCTCGACGAGCTGCTGCTTGCCGACGCCGAGCTGGTTGACCTTCGTCGTCGGGTTCTCGCGCAGACCCACGCGCTTGAGGAGCGCGGCGGCCTGGAAGTTCGTCTGGTTCCAGTCGATCAGTCCGCCGGCGCCTCTGCGCTCGTTGTTGAGGAAGATGTTCTCGGCGATCGACAGGTACGGGCTGAGCGCCAGCTCCTGGTGGATGATGACGATGCCGCGCGCTTCGCTGTCACGCAGGTTCTTGAATTCGACGACGTCGCCGGCGTAGTGGATCTCGCCGTCGTAGGTGCCGTGGGGGTAGACGCCCGACAGGACCTTCATCAAGGTCGACTTGCCGGCGCCGTTCTCGCCGCAGATGGCGTGGATCTCGCCGCGCCCGACGGCGAAGTTGACGTTCGAGAGCGCCTTCACGCCCGGGAACGTCTTGGTGATGCCGCGCATCTCGAGGATGGTCTCGGTCACGATCTCCGACTTCCGTGGTGGGGGGGATGGGATGCGTCGGCGGCGGGCGGACCCGCCGCCGACGCAGGTGGTGGTCAGACGAACCGGGTCACAGACCCAGCTCGGCCTCCGTCCAGTAGCCGGTGTCGACCAGCGCGGACTTCACGTTGTCCTTGACGACGGGGACCGGCGCGAGCAGGTACGAGGGAACGACCTTCACGTCGTTGTCGTACGTCTCCTCGTCGTTGACCTCGGGCTTCTCGTCGTTCAGCACGTCGACGGCCATGCCGGCGGCGACCTTCGCGAGCTCGCGCGTGTCCTTGAAGATCGTGGCGTACTGCTCGCCGCTCAGGATCGCCTTGACCGAGTCGACCTCGGCGTCCTGACCGGAGATGATCGGCCACTCGTCACCCACGTCGTAGCCGGCATCGGCCAGCGCCGAGATGATGCCGCGCGAGATGCCGTCGTAGGGCGACAGGACCGCGTCGACCTTCGTGCCGTCGCTGTAGTTGGCCGTGAGGATGTCCTCCATGCGGCTCTGAGCGGTCTCGCCGTCCCAGCGGAGCGTCGCGGCCTGCTCGATGGTGGTCTGGCCCGACTTCACGACGAGGGTGCCGTTGTCGATGTAGGGCTTGAGCACCTCCATCGCGCCGTTGAAGAAGAAGAACGCGTTGTTGTCGTCGAGCGATCCGGCGAACAGCTCGATGTTGAACGGTCCCTTGGGCGGGTCGGCGACCGGCTTGCCCTCGAGGTCGGTCAGGCCCAGGCCGTTCAGGACGGTCCACGCCTGCTGGTTGCCGACGAGCTGGTTGTCGAACGTCGCGTAGTAGTCGACGTTCTCGGTGCCCTTGATGAGGCGGTCGTAGGCGATGACGGGGATGTCGGCGTCCGCCGCGTTCTGCAGCGCCTCGGTGAGGGTGGTTCCGTCGATCGAGGCGACGATGAGCGCCTCGGCGCCCTTCGTGATCATGTTCTCGATCTGCGAGACCTGCGTGGGGATGTCGTCCTCGGCGTACTGGAGGTCGACCTTGTAACCCTGGTCCTCCAGCGCCTTCTTGACGGCGTTGCCGTCCTGGATCCAACGCTCGGAGCTCTTGGTCGGCATGGCGACGCCGATCAGGCCGCCGTCGCCCTTGCCGCCTTCGGAGCCGCCGCCGGTCGATGCGGTGGAGCACGCGGAGAGCGCGAGCGCGCCGGCTGCGATGCCGACGAAGATGATCCTCTTGAGTTTCACTGTGGTCCCTTTCCCTGGACTTCGGTGTCGTGGTGTTCGGTTGTGCGCATTGCCCCTGGTGAGGGTCTTTCTGAGTGGCCGCGCCCGGTATCGGGCTACCGGCGGCCGTCGGTGATCGTGGACCGGCGTGCGCGAGCACGGCCGGAGAGGTCGGCGATGAGGTCCGCTTCCAGCGGCTCGGCCTCCGACGCGAGGCTCGCTGTCCGGGCGACGCCTTCCAGCACCTGGGCGAGACGCACCGCCTCGCGGGCGCTCGCCGCGACGCAGAGCGCGCCGAGGCCAGCGACGAGGATGGCCGGGGCATCCGCCTCACGGAGGGAATCGATGACCGCCGGCGCCGACACGTCCGGACCTGCGATGACGGGCACCGCGCCGCCGAATTCGCGTGCCGCCTGCGCCGTCAGACACGGGATCGCGGCGCCGCGGGCGGCCCACGCCGCCGCATGGCCGGCTTCGAGGTGCACGAGGGCGACGGCGCCGGCATCCTTCAGGATGGCCGCGTACAGCTCCACGTCGTCGGGCAGGACGCCGTCGTCACCGGGGGTGCCCGGGACGGACAGTCCGTCGAGCGAGACGACCATCATGTTCTCGGGAGCGAGTTCGTCGTCGGCCAGGACCGGCCGGGTCACGAAGAGGTCGGCGTCGGGGACCCGCTCGGACAGCGTCGTCGACGCGAGGCCGCGACCGGCGAGATCGACCAGGAGGGATGCCACCCGCTCGCGGATGCGCGCGACGGCGACCTCGGTCTTCACCCCGTTCACGTACCGCTCCGCGTCGTCCTTTGACACCACTTGCCCGACTCCTTCGTCTTGCGCGGTCACCGCCACCGACATCGGGGGCGGTCATGTGACCGTTCACATCGGATGACTATGCACCTCGGACCCGGGCCGTGTCAACACGACGCGCGGACGGCGTCAGACGGACGCTGCGCGCGCCGTCGAGGACCGCACGATGAGGTCCGGCGTGAGCACCGGGGCCGCTGCGGCGGCCGACCCGTCGAGCAGGAGTTCGACGCAGCGCCGGCCGAGTTCGGCGAAGTCCTGGCGCACCGTCGTCAGTGGCGGCCAGAAGTGGCCCGCCTCGGGGATGTCGTCGAAGCCGACGATGCTCACATCGCGCGGGCAGTCCAGGCCCTCGTCGCGGATGGCGTGCAGGAGCCCCAGCGCCATCTGGTCGTTCGAGGAGAAGATCGCCGTGAAGTCCCGGTAACCCAGCAGTTCGCGCCCCGCGTAGTACCCGAAGTCCGCCGTCCAATCGCCGAGGATCGGCGCCGTCGTGGCGATGTCCCAGGCGCTCATCTCCTCCAGGAAGCCGCGCATCCGCGACTCCGCCTCCATCCAGTCCTGCGGACCGGCCAGGTGGTAGATCGAGCGGTGCCCGAGCTCGATGAGATGGCGTGTCGCCAGGCGCGCTCCCGCGATCTGGTCGACCGCGAGGGTGTGGCCGGCGTCGACGTCGGTCGACTGCAGGGTCACGTAGGGCACGCCGACCGCCTGCGCGGCCAGGGCCCGGATCACCCGGACCTGCGGGGCGATGACGACGAGCCCCTCGACGGATTGCGCCATGAGGTACGACAGCCCGTCGGGGATCGACTGGGGGTCCGTCGGGTCGATGTTGGCCGTGGACACCCAGTAGCCCCGCGCCTGCGCGGCGGCCTCGATGGCGGCGATCGACGACGCCGGACCGTACTGCGTCGACGACGCCGCCAGGATCCCGATGGTCCTCGACCTGCTGGTGACGAGCGCACGGGCCGCGGGGTTCGGGCTGTACGACAGCTCCTGCATGGCGGCGAGGACCCGATCGCGGGTCTCGGGCCGGATGCTCGGGTGGTCGTTGAGGACGCGTGAGACCGTCTGGTGCGAGACGTCCGCTCGGCGCGCGACGTCGCGGATGCTCGCCCTCCGGCCGCCGGCATCGTCGCTCATCGGTCCCCCTCGGGCCATGTTCACGGTCACACGGACCGAGGCCCATTATGCACGCCGACCCTTTCGCCGCAGCCGGACGTGCGCGCCGCACCTATGCTGACCGCTATGTCCGACGTGTCGCGCCACCTCCCCCTCAGCAATCGGGAACGCGTCGACGAAGCCGGTGTCACGGGCGATTGGCGCACCGCACTCGCCGACGTCGTGCGACTCGCTGCTCCCCTGGCGCGCACCGCGGATGAGCGTGTCGCGTTCCTGGGGGCCGCCGGTCTCCCCGCATCCGACGACCCGGGGTTCGCCGATGTGGTCGAGGCCATCCTCGCCGGACGCCGCGTGCGCATCCGCTCCCTCGTCGCGGCGACGCGCGCCCTCCTGGACCTCGCGGGCGACCGGCCGGTCGCCCTTTCTGCGACCACCAGCGGCGCCGTCGCGCTGTATGCCGTCACGCGCATGTCTTTCGACCGGCGCGCTGCGGTCGCGGGTTCTTCGCTCCGCGCGAGCGATGACGGCTGGACACTCGGTCGCGGCACCGTCCGCTCCGCCCCCGCACGCGACATCCTCGAGTTCGTTCTGGGCCTGCGCGATCGGGTTCCCGGAACATCGGCGGCACGCGAACTGTAAGACTGGGGGGATGCCGGATTCCTCCATCCCCCGCGTCGCGGTCTACCTCGATTTCGACAACATCGTCATGAGTTGGTACGACCGGGTCCACGGTCGCAACAGCTACTCGCGGGATCGGCAACGGATCGCGGCCGACCCCGACGAGAAGGAGATCTCGGAGCGCCTGGCCGCCGCCATGATCGACGTCGGCGCGATCATGGACTACGCGGCATCCTTCGGAACCCTGGTCCTGACCCGCGCCTACGCCGACTGGTCGTCGCCGGTGAACTCGCTCTACCGCCAACAGCTCGTCGCCCGCGCGGTCGACCTCGTGCAGTTGTTCCCCGCGGCCGCCTACGCGAAGAACGGCGCCGACATCCGTCTCGCCGTCGACACCGTCGAAGATCTCTTCCGCCTCGAGGACCTCACCCACGTCGTGATCGTGGCGGGCGACAGCGACTACGTCCCGCTCGCGCAGCGGTGCAAGCGGCTCGGGCGCTTCGTCGTCGCCGTCGGCGTCGCCGGGTCCACGGCCAAATCGCTCGCGGCGGCGTGCGACCAGTTCGACGCGTACGACGCCCTCCCCGGGGTCGCGACCCCCGAGCCCGAACCCGCCCCGGAGAGCACGCCCCAGGCGGGCCGCCGTCGGCGGAAGGCCGTCGACCCCGTCGAACAGCTCCTCTCGCGCGCGCTGCGCCTCGAGCAGGTCCGTACCGACGAGGAGTGGATGCACCTGTCGGCGGTGAAGAACCTGCTCAAACGAATGGACCCGTCGTTCAGCGAGAAGTCCCTCGGCCACCGCTCGTTCTCGGACTTCGTCAAAGCGCACCCGAAGATCGCCGAGCTGGACGAGTCGACGAACATCGTCCGCGTCCGCGCTGTCGACGCCTCCTGACCCGAAGAGCCCCGCCCGCGACCACGCCGCACGGTAGGGTGGCCCCGTGGCTCGCCGGTCAACTCCGCCCGGCTCGCAGTCCTCACTGCGAGAGGCGAATCGTGCACGATTGCTCGATTCGCTCAAGCGGCATGGGCGCTTGACGCAGATCGAGCTCGCCGGCGCGACCGGGCTCTCCCCCGCGACGGTGTCGAACATCGTCAAAGAGCTCACGGCGACGGGGGTCCTGCACACCTCGTTCACCTCGCGCAGTGGTCGCCGCGCGACCCTCGTCTCGCTCGCCCGACAGGTCGGGCTCGTGGCGGGCGCGCATTTCTCCACGCGGAAGCTCCACGTCGCCATCGCCGACGCGACCCGCTCGGTCGTCGCCGAGACCTCGCTCCCCCTCGCCCCCGACCATCGACACGACGCCGAGCTGGACCGGCTCAGCCTGCTCCTCGGCGACATGGTCGAGGGTCTCGGCGGATCGCTGTCCGACCTCCTGGCGGTCGGTCTGGCGTTGCCGGCGCCCGTCGATCCCCGTACCTCGGTCATCTCCACGCCCGGTCTCCTCCCCGGCTGGGACGGCGTCGACATCGCCCGCAGCCTCTCAGCGCGGATCGGGCGTCCCGTCCACGTCGACAGCGAGGCGAACCTGGGAGCACTCGCCGAGGCCCGCGAAGGCGCCGCCCGCGGGGCATCCTCGTCCGTCTACGTGACCGTGGGGCATTCCATCAGCGCCGGGCTCCTCGTCGACGGTGAGCTTTTCCGCGGAGCCAGCGGACGCACCGGACAGATCGGTCACATGACGATCGACGAGAACGGCGGCCGCTGCCGTTGCGGCAACCGCGGCTGTCTCGAGACGGTGGCCGCCGGTCCTGCGCTCCTGGCCGGTTTCAGCGAGGCCGACGGCATCCATCGCCTCCGTGACCTCGTCACGGCCGCGGGCGACGGCGTCCCCGCCGCGCAGCGCACGATCGCGGATGCCGGCCGCCACATCGGCATCGCCGCGGCGAGCCTGTGCAACCTCATCGACCCCGAGCGCATCGTCGTGGGAGGCGAGCTGGCCCGCGCGGGCGAGATCCTCCTCGCTCCGCTCCGGCACGCCCTGGAGCGCGCGATCCTCGGCGGCGGGGTGCCCGAGATCGTCGCGTCCGCCTTCGCGGAGTGGGCCGAGACGCGCGGCGCGATCGCCCTGGCCCTCGATCACGTGGCCGTCGACGCAGATCTGGTCGCGTTCCCCGCATGAGACGGTTCCTCACGGCCGTCCTGCTCGTGGCGGCGTCTGCTGCCGCACTCTCGGGCTGCGCCCTCCCCGACAACTCGTCGCCGCGCACGATCATCGCGCTGCTCCTCCCCGACAAGAAGACCGCACGCTACGAGACCTTCGATCGGCCCGTCTTCGAGAAGCGCATCGCGGAACTCGGCGACGCGCAGGTGCTGTACACGAACGCCGATCAGGATGCCGCGCGGCAGCAGCAGCAGGCGGAGTCCGCGCTCGCCGCGGGAGCCGCCGTCCTCGTCCTCGACCCCGTCGACGGCCGGGCCGCGGCATCCATCCTCGCGGCGGCGACCGCCGAGGGCGTGCCGGTCATCTCGTACGACCGGATGATCATCGGCGGCGGGAAGCCCGCGTACTACGTGTCGTTCGACAACGAGCGTGTCGGCGAACTGCAGGCGGAGGCCCTCGTGGCAGGTCTCGAGAAGGAGGGTCGCAGCGACGGCGGCATCCTGATGGTCCACGGCGCTCCCACCGACAGCAACGCGGCGCAGTTCCGCGACGGCGCCCGCCGGGTGATCGCCGCGGCGGGTCTGCGCGTGCTCGCCGAGTACGACACCCCGGATTGGAGTCCCGACAAGGCGCAGGCGTGGGTCTCGGGCCAGCTGGCGCAGTACGGCGATGAGGTGGCCGCCGTGTACGCCGCCAACGACGGCACCGCCAGCGGTGCGATCGCCGCCCTCCGCGCTGCGGACGTCTCGCCTTTCCCCATCGTCACCGGGCAGGATGCCGAGCTCACCGCCCTCCAGCGGATCGTCGAGGGCGATCAGTACATGACCGTCTACAAGGCGATCCGCACGCAGGCCACGATCGCCGCCGACGTCGCCGTGCAGCTCGCGGCCGGTGAGAAGCCCGCCGGCGACACGACGATCGACGGCATCCCGGCCACCCTGCTGACTCCCGTCGCTGTCACCGTGGACAACATCGCGTCCACCGTCGTCGCGGACGGCTTCTGGACCGTCGCGGACATCTGCACCCCCACCTACGCCGAGGCCTGCGCCGCCGCAGGCCTGGAATGAGAGCACCGAGCGTGAGCGTCTCCCCCCGTCGCACCGGCGATCACGTCCTGTCGATGCGCGGCATCGACAAGCGCTTCGGCGCGGTCCGCGCCCTGAACGGTGTCGACTTCCGCGTCCGCGAGGGCGAGGTCGTCGCCCTCGTCGGCGACAACGGCGCCGGCAAGTCGACACTCGTGAAGATCCTCGCCGGCGTCCACCCCGCCGACGCCGGGACGATCGAGCTCGACGGCGAGCTCGTGCAGCTCTCGAGCCCGGCGGACGCGCAGGACCTCGGCATCGCGACCGTGTTCCAGGACCTCGCGCTCTGCGAGAACCTCGACGTCGTCGCCAACCTGTGGCTCGGTCGCGAGCTCATCGAGCGCGGTCGCCTCGACGAGGTGGGCATGGAAGAGCGGACCTGGATGCTGCTGCGCGAACTCGCGGCGAAGGTCCCGTCGGTCCGCGTGCCGGTCTCGACGCTGTCGGGCGGCCAGCGTCAGACCGTCGCGATCGCCCGGTCCCTCATCGGGGAGCCGCGCATCGTGATCCTGGACGAACCGACCGCTGCCCTCGGCGTCGCACAGACCGCCGAGGTCCTCAACCTCATCGAGCGCTTGCGCGACCGGGGCCACGGGGTCGTCCTCATCAGCCACAACCTCACCGATGTGCTCGCCGTCGCCGACCGCATCGTGGTCCTCCGCCTCGGCCGCAACAACGGCGAGTTCGATGCCGAGACGGCGACGAGCGAAGTGCTGATCGCCGCCATCACGGGAGCCTTCGACCCGGTTCGGCCGGTCAGCCCGCCCGACGAACCCCGGGCTCCCGTCATCCCGCTCGCGGATGCCCGGCGCCGCGTGGACGGCGACCGATGAACCGGGAGGGCGGCATCCTCAGCCTCGTTCTCACCCGGGTGCGATCCGGCGACGTCGGACGGATGCCGGTGGTGCTGGCTCTCGTCGTGATCGCCGTCGTGTTCCAGGCGCTTAACCCCGTCTTCCTGACCAGCCGGAACCTCAGCGACCTGCTGATGCAGTGCGCTGCGATGGGCACGATCTCGCTCGGGATCGTCCTCGTCCTCCTCATCGGCGAGATCGACCTGTCGGTCGGCTCGATGTCGGGGGTGGCGGCGGCGATCCTGACGGTGGGCGCCGTGCAGCTGCAGTGGCCCTTCGTGCTCGCGATCGGCGCCGCGGTCGCCGCCGGAGGCATCGTGGGAGCCGTCTACGGGCTCTTGCGCAGCACGCTCGGCCTGCCGAGCTTCGTCGTGACGCTCGCCGGGCTGCTCGGCCTGCTCGGCGTGCAGCTGTGGGTGCTGGGCGACGCCGGTTCGATCAACCTCCCCTTCGACTCGTGGATCGTGCAGTTCGCCCAGCAGATGTACCTCCCGCCCTGGCTGTCGTACGTGCTGTCGGCCGCGACCGCGCTGGCCTACACCGCCACGCTCCTCAGCCGGGCCCGGCGACGAGCGGCCGCGGAACTGGAGAGCACGCGCACGGTCATCATCGTGATCCGGGGCGCCCTGCTCCTCGTCGGTCTCGCCGGCGGATCCTGGTACCTCAACCTCTCCCGCGGCGTGGGACTCATGTTCGTCCTCTTCGTCGTTCTCGTCGTGGTCGCGCATCTGGCGCTGACGCGCACCCGCTGGGGCCGATCGGTGTTCGCGGTCGGCGGCTCGATCGAGGCGGCGCGACGGGCCGGCATCCGCGTCGACCGCGTCGTGGTCTCGGTGTTCGTGCTGTGCTCGGTGCTCGCGGCGACGGGCGGCATCCTCGCCGCGGCCCGGCTCGCGGCGGCCAACCAGAGCACCGGCGCGGCGGATACGAACCTCAATGCGATCGCGGCGGCCATCATCGGCGGCGCCTCGCTGTTCGGCGGACGCGGGTCGGCGTTCGCCGCGCTCCTGGGCGTCGTCGTGATCCAGGCGATCTCGTCGGGATTTACGCTCATCAACCTCAGCTCGTCGGTGCAGTACATGGTCACCGGAGCCGTGCTGGTCTTCGCCGTGGCGCTGGATGCCGTCACTCGCCGCAGCCGCCTCGGCACGGGTCGGACCTAGTCCGTACGCTCGCCGCGCAGCGCTTCCTCGGAGGGTTCGGGCCGACCGTCGACGGTGACGAAAGCGTTATGTTCACATCTTGACTTCATTTCGTGAACACATCAAGATCATCGTCAAGCGCGATGTCGCGCTCGCTCGATTTCACTGTCGAAAGGCGAACGATGAAGAAGTCCCTGTCCGTTGCCGCAGCCCTCGGGGCCGCTGCACTCCTGCTCGCCGGCTGTTCCAGCACGAGCACCCCGGCGCCCGCCGGTTCGAGCGGTGGCGCGGCTCCCGCTGAAGCCGGGCGCGCCTGCGTCATCCTTCCCGACGCCGCGTCGTCGCCCCGGTGGGAGAACTTCGACCGCAAGTACCTGGAAGAGGGGCTCACGGGCGCCGGCTTCGAGGTCGACATCCAGAACGCCGGTGGTGACACGTCGAAGTACACGACGATCGCCGACCAACAGCTCACCAAGGGCTGCGGCGTCATGATGCTCGTCGACTACAACGGCGCCGCCGTCGGCGTCGCCACCAAGGCGAAGGCTCAGGGCATCCCCGTCATCGCGTACGACCGCCCCTTCAAGGGCGCGGACTACTACGTCTCCTTCGACAACGTCGAGGTCGGCAAGCTCGAGGGGCAGACCGTCCTCGACGGCCTCAAGGCCGCGAACAAGGACCCGAAGACGGCCGCCGTCTTCTACATGGGCGGCGACCCGACCGACGGCAACGCCGCGATGTTCCTCAAGGGCGCGAAGGAGGTCATGGAAGCGGCGGGCATCAAGCCGGTCGCCGAGCCCCCGGGAGTCTGGGACGGCGCGAAGACCCAGACCAACTTCGAGCAGGCACTGACCGCGAACGGCGGCAAGGTCGACGGCGTCTGGGCCGCCAACGACACCAACGCCGACGGCGTCATCAAGGTGCTCCAGGACCGCGACCTCAAGGGTGTCGCCGTCTCGGGCCAGGACGCCAACGTGGAGGGCCTGCGCAACATCCTGACCGGATGGCAGACGGCCACCGTCTACAAGCCCGTCAAGGACGAGGCCGAGGCCGCCATCAAGGTCGCAACGGACCTCTTGAACGGGTCGACGCCGACGGCCGACCAGAAGCTCGACGACGGCACGCCGTACATCTCGGTCACGCCGCAGCTCGTCGGCCCCGACAAGGTCAAGGACGTCGTCGCCGCCGGTGACGCCTCCGCCTCGGACGTCTGCACCGGCGAGATCGCCGGCGTCAGCCTCGCCGACAAGTGCACCGAATTCGGCGTCGAGTGATCTGACGGGAGTGGGGATGCCGCGACCCGCGGCATCCCCACTCCCCTCTCTCTGCGCGACACCCCTCGACCTCCCTGGAGAACCCGCATGAGCGAACCCATCATCGAACTCCGCCGCGTCACGAAGTCCTTCGGACCGGTCAGCGTCCTCAAAGGCGTCGACCTCACGGTCCGACCCGGCATGGTGACCGCCCTCGTCGGCGACAACGGCGCCGGAAAGTCCACCCTCATCAAGGGCCTCGCCGGCGTGCAGCCCTACGACACCGGCGAGATCCTCGTCGACGGTCAGGAGCAGTCGCTCCGGACCCCCCGCGAAGCAGGCGCCCTGGGCATCGAGGTGGTCTATCAGGACCTCGCCCTCTGCGACAACCTCGACATCGTCCAGAACATGTTCCTCGGCCGCGAAGAGGTCATCGGGGGCACGTTCGACGAAGGCCGCATGGAGAAGGACGCCTCGGACACGCTGCGCTCCCTGTCGGTGCGAACCGTGAAGAGCGTTCGGCAGAAGGTGTCGAGCCTCTCCGGAGGTCAGCGTCAGACGGTCGCGATCGCACGTGCCGTCCTCAAGAAGGCGCGCGTCGTCATCCTCGACGAACCCACCGCCGCCCTCGGCGTCGCGCAGACGGAGCAGGTGCTGAACCTCGTCCGGCGCCTCGCGGACCAGGGCGTCGCCGTGGTCCTCATCAGCCACAACCTGGCTGATGTCTTCGCCGTCGCCGACGACATCGCCGTGCTGTACCTCGGCCAGATGGTCGCCCAGGTCCCGACGGCCGAGTCGACCCGCGACGAGATCGTCGGCTACATCACCGGAACCAAGATCCCGCCGGGCGTTCAGCTCGTGGGCACATCCACCATCCCCGTCGGAGGCGACGCATGAGCACCAGCACCCGGACCGCGGCGGCACCCGACCCCGTCGTGAGCGACCTCATCGGCAGCGGCGTCGAAGGGGGCGTCGGCGACCAGATCAAGGCGTGGCTCCAGCGCGTGCGCGGCGGCGAAATGGGCGCCCTTCCCGCCGTCGGTGGCCTCATCCTGCTGGTCATCCTGTTCAGCACGCTGAGCCAGTACTTCTTCACCCCTATCAACTTCGCGAACCTGATGAGCCAGGCGGCATCCCTCGTCGTGCTCGGCATGGCGCTCGTGTTCGTCCTCTTGCTCGGCGAGATCGACCTGTCGGCGGGTGTCACCGGCGGCGTCGGCGTCGCCTCGTTCGTCGTTCTGAACGTGAAATTCGACATCCCGTGGCCGCCCGCCTTGGCGATCGGGTTCGTGGTGGGCCTGGCCACCGGAGCGCTGATCGGATTCCTCGTGGCGAGGATCGGCATCCCGTCATTCGTCGTGACCCTCGGTCTGTTCCTCGGCTACCAGGGCCTCGCCCTGCTCATCATCGGTGCCGGCGGTCTCTACCCGATCGAGGCGCCTGAGCTGCTGGCGCTGCAGAACGGACGCCTGCCCGTCTGGGGCGGCTGGGTGATGCTGTTGGTCATGCTGCTGATCTCGGGCGGCCTGTCGTACTGGGATCGCCGACGCCGCACCCGCGCCGGCGTGCCCAACCGTCCGATCGCCCTCGTGTGGGCCAAGCTCGCTGTGCTCGCGATCCTCGGCGGAGTGGCCGTTTTCGTGCTGAACCTCAACCGGTCGCAGTCGATCATCCCGATCGAGGGCGTGCCGATCATCGTCCCGGTGGTGCTGACGATCCTCTTCATCGGCACGTTCGTCCTCGACCGCACCCGGTTCGGCCGGTACGTCTACGCCATCGGCGGCAACGCCGAGGCGGCTCGCCGCGCCGGCATCAAGGTGCGCTGGGTGAAGTGGTGGTGCTTCGTCGCCGCCTCGGGCCTCGCCGTCGTGTCACTGCTGTTCAACCAGGCGCGCGTCGGCTCGGTCGACGGTGCCGTCGGTCGCGACATCGTCCTCTCGGGCGTGGCGGCGGCCGTCGTCGGCGGCGTGAGTCTGTTCGGTGGTCGAGGACGCCTCATCCACGCAGCGATCGGCGCTCTCGTCATCGCGGTCATCATCAACGGACTGGGGCTCCTGCAGCTCGACGCGGGGTTCAACCTCCTCGTCACGGGTGGCGTCCTGATCCTCGCCGCCACCGTCGACGCGCTGTCGCGGCTGCGGACGGGCGGGATGCGCACCTGACCCCTCGGCACGAAACGATGCCCTCGACCGTTCACCGGTCGAGGGCATCGTCGTTCGCGGCCGGATCAGTCGCGCGTGGACCAGAGCGCCCAGGCAACGAGAACGGGCTGGAACAGCAGGCGACGCCAGCGCGCGGTGTCGCTGTCGAGCCGGAAGCCGTCGCGCTTCTTGAGCGCCTGGTCGAGGTTGCCGGGGAAGATCGCGACGAAGAAGGCGGCGAGGATGACGCCGATGCGGCGCCGCTCCTTCGGGAGCACCACGAGCGCGGCGCCGAGCATCATCTCGACGGCCCCGGAGGCGACGACGACGCCGTCCTTGTCGATCGGGAGGGTGTCGGTCACAAGGTCGGGGACCTGCGCCTGGAACTCCTTGCGCGCCCAGAACAGGTGGCTGAGTCCGGCGAACACCATGGCGCCGGCGAGAGCCCAGCGAGCGATTGTCTTCATCCTCCGAGTATCCCCCCGCCGGGCGCCGGCGGCGCCCTCGCCTACGCTGGTGAGGTGCCGAGCCCCACCCCGTTCCCCTTCGACCGGCTCTCCCGTCGCCCCGACGTCGAAGGTCCCGACCTGGTGGCATCGGATGCCGCCGACCGCCTCATCCTGGATGAATCTGCCGGCCTCCGCGCCGACGCACCGGCCAGGTCGATCGTCGCGATCGGCGACACCCACGGCGCTCTCGCCCTGGCGGCCGCGCACGACGGCGCGCGGGACGTCCGTGTGCACCAGGATGCGCTGGCCGGTGAGCGGGCGATCTCCCGGAACGCCGAGGAGCTCGGGCTGAGCGATCGCATCCGGGTCGTCGGTCTCGACGCCGACGCCGTCAGCGACGCGCGGGTCGTGCTCGTCCGCCTGCCCCGCGCGCTCGACGCCCTCCGCGACGTCGCCGCGCTCGTCGCCGCGCACGCCTCCCCCGACGTCGTCGTCGTGGCCGGCGGCCGCCTCAAGCACATGACCCTCGCGATGAACGACGTGCTCGGCGAGCACTTCGGACGGATCGACGTCTCGCACGCCCGGCAGAAGTCACGCGTCCTGTTCGCGCGCGACCCACGCGCGGGCCACGAGCCCGCACCGGCGGCGGGACGCGAGGGCGACCTCGAGATCCGCGCCTTCGGCGGTGCGTTCGCCGGGGCACGGCTCGACAACGGCACGCGGCTCCTGATCGCACATCTGCCGGAGGACCCCGCCGGCGGATCGCCGGAGGACCCGCTCATCGACATGGCGTGCGGGACGGGTGCGGTCGCCGCGCACCTCGCGACGCGGCATCCGGCGGCATACGTCTACGCCTCGGATCAGTCCGCCGCGGCGGTCGCCTCGGCACGGGCGACGGCCGCCGCGAACGGTGTCGAGGGTCGGGTCGAGGTCGCCCGCGATGACCTGCTCGCGGGCCGGCCCGCGGCATCCGCGTCGTTCATCGCCCTCAACCCGCCGTTCCACAGCGGGGCGGCGCTGACCGAGCGGCTCGCGTTCCGCCTGTTCGCGGACGCGGCACGCGTGCTGCGTCCGGGCGGTGAGCTGTGGTGCGTCTGGAACTCGGGGATGCGGTACCGGGGTGATCTCGAGCGCCTCGTCGGGCCCACCCGTCAGGTCGCGCGCGACGCGAAGTTCACCGTGACGGTGTCGACGCGTCGGTGACGCTCACCGTCCTCCGGGAGGACCGACGAGCAGCAGGATGACGTAGAGGGCGACCACCGCCGCCACGATGAGGGCGACCAGGATGCCGGCGTGGCGCAGGAACCAGCGCAGCAGGCGGTCGATCGGCCGCCGGTCGCGGGGGTCCGAGGTCTCCTCGAGCCGCCACGCACCGTCGAGGCGGCCGGTGCGGTGCAGCCACCTCTCGACGGGGAGCGTCGCGTACGGGATGACGGCCGAACCCACGGCGAGCACCGAGGTGCCGAGGCTCCACCGGTTGTTGAGAGCGACGAGGATGGCGGTCGCGCCGTACGACAGGAAGACGAAGCCGTGGATGCCGCCGCCGATCGTGACGGCGACGGCAGGACCTCCCACCGCACGGACGATGAGGGCGGCGATGAGGAGGGTCCAGGAGAACACCTCGGCGACGGCGAGGATGCGGAAGATCGAGAGAGGGGTGCGGAACACTCCTTCAGCCTACCTGAAGGATGGCGTCGGTCGCGTCATCGCCGCGTGGCCCACAGCGCCCACAGCACGAGCACCGGTTGGAAGAACAGCCGGGCGAAGCGTTTGGCGTCGGAGTCCATCCCCGGCACGTCGCGACCCGATCGCCAGTGATGGACGTTGCCGGGGAACACGGCGACGAACAGGGCCGCGACGGCCAGACCCACGCGGCGCCGTTCACGCGGCAGCGCGATGAGGGCGGCCCCCAACCCCGCCTCCACGACACCGGACACGACGACGATCGTGTCCTTGTCGGTCCGGAACAGGCGCGTCGCCCAGTCCGGAACGGCGATCCGGAACCCGCGCCGGAGCACCGTCAGGTGCGCGACGCCGGCGGCCGTCAACAGGACCGCGAGGCCGACGCGGGCGATGCTCCGCAGCGCGCCCTCGCGTCGACGGATCGTCACGGCCCGCGCGCTCACTCGATCACACCCGCTCGGATGCCGCCGAGCGATTCGGCCACCCGCGGCAACGAGTGCGAGAGTGACTCGTCGAGCCGCTCCAGACGGTCCTGCGCGTCCCGCAGGACCTCAGCCCCACGCTCGGTGACGCTCAGGTCGCTCGCCGCTCCGGCCTGCGCCGTCGCGTCGGCGACCAGCCCGTCGTCGACGAGGGCGTGAACGGCGGCATGAGCCGACTGCACCGTGATGCGGGATCTGCGGGCGAGTTCCGAGAAGGAGATCCCGGGCTCCGCGCCGATGTGACCGAGCAGGCCGAACTTGCGCGTCGAGATCCCGAGATCACGCAGCTCGGCCGCCAATTGGGCCTCCCACGAGGCAGAAACGGCGAGGAGCGCGATGACGGGACTGAAGCGCGGTGCATCCTCTGCGGGGGTATCTGCCACGGCAGAAGTCTATGAGTCACGCCGCGCCGCGGTCAGCATCCGCGCCACCGCGATTCGGTAGCGATTTTCCGGCCACGACGGAAGAGATGAACGAGTTCTCATCTGCGAAACATGTGAGATCCCGCGCGCCCGTATCATCAGCGGTATGCTCCGCGCGATCCATCTGCCGACGGCTGCGCTCGCCGCAGCCGCGATGGTGTTCGCCCTCGGCTCGCACGCCCCCTCCGCCGACGACGAGCGATCGGTCCCGCAGGTCCGCGCCGCCCTGGCGAGCTCCGCCCATCAGCTCACCCTCGACGACATCGCCACCCTCTCGCATGCGCAGTTGACGGCGGAGGTCGCCCACTCCCCCGCCGCCCAGCAGAGCATCCTCGACTCCACCACGCCGACCGTCGCCTCAGCCTGGTGGGGCGGCCTCACCCTCGCCACGCGGGCACAGCTCGTGCACGACGTCCCGGATCTCATCGGTGCGCTCGACGGGCTGCCCGCCGAGGTCCGTGTCGCCGCCAACCGTGTCGGAGCCCGGGAACGCCTGGGACGACTCGACTTCCTCCTGACCGGACTCGTGACGCACGAGGATTCGCCTTCCGCCGGCGACCTCGAAGCGCTGGAACGCGAACGTGCGTATCTCACGAAAGTCGCCCTCGGCCTCGTCCAGCTCTACTTGTACAACCCGGTCCGGGGCTCGATCGTCGAGATGGCGGGGGATCCGGCGGCGGCCACCGGCATCCTCTTCGTCGTGCCGGGGACCAACGCGTCGATCGCGACGTTCATGAACGATGACCCCGTCACGTCCTTCGCGAACTGGCAGGTCCAGCACGCCGATCCTTCGGCGCCGATCCTCGCCTTCACCGTCCTCGCGGCACCCATGCCGCAGATCTCGGTCGATCTCGCTTCGGGCCCGCAGAACAACACCATCGCCACCGCGGCGGGGGCGGACTACGCTCACATCGTGAAGGGAATCGACGCCGCTTTCCCCGGACTTCCGACGCTGAGCTACGAGCACAGCGCCGGGTCCCAGGTCGGAAGCGCCGCCGAGATGGCCGGGGCACGATTCACCGCCCGGTTCCTCGCCGCGGGAGTCGGCGCCACAGACGGGTACACGACGGTGCCCGGAACGGCTTATTACGCCACGCAGGCCAAAGACGACATCAACCGCTACTACGCCGGATTCCAGATGGGCGACATCGGCTACGGCATCGGCCCCGAGGAGTTCCCCGGCATCACGATCGTCGACCCCGGATTCTCCGAGAAGCCGACCGGCACCGTCACCGCAATGCTCGCCGAGGGCCTCACGCTTCACAACCGCCTCTTCAGCGGCGACGGGTCGGCGAACGGGACGGTGTTGAAGGACGTGCGACTGCTTCTCACCTCCCTCGCCGACGAGAGCAGCGGCTGATGCCCGCCCGGTCCGTCGCAGCAACGGTGCTGGTCGGAACCTTGGCCCTCAGCCTCACGGCATGCGCCCCCGCCGCGGGCCCGACCTTCGACGCAGTGCGCGCGCAGTCCGAGGAGGCGGTGACCGAGGTCGTGGCGGCGATGCCGACGGGGTCGACGTACACGGCGTCGGGCGACCCGACCTCGACGCCCTGCGGAACGGGCTCGGCCACGGTCGACGGCCCGCGCGGGACCGCCTTCGCGACGATCCAGGGGCAGGTGACGCTGCCGGGCGCCGCGGACGCGGCATCCGTCCTCGCGGACCTGCCCACCTCACTCGGCGACGGCTGGGCCGTCGAGCCCGTCGGGATCGACGTCGACCTCGCCACCGTGCGCCTCAACCGCGCGGGATCGGGCGTGTCCGTGGACATCACCGAGCGCGCTGCCGATGCGCCGGTGGCGCTGGACATCCTCGCCGTGTCCTCCTGCGGCCGCGTCGAGCGCTGAGGCGCTCACGCTCCGACGCCGCGTCAGAGCGCGGGGCAGGAGGATGTGCCCTGCGCGCAGGCCTTCAGCTCGCGGGCGAGCCAGGGGCCGAGGGTGCGCGAGTACGTCCCGCTCAGGTGGAGCCCGTCGAAGTACACCGACACCCCGCCCACGGCGGAGTAGCAGCGCTGGTCATCGCAGAACCGGTCCGTCGGATCGATCGTGAGGAGGTCCGGTACGCGCTTCGCGACCTCGTCGGTGACGCTGCGGGCGACGAGCGCCTTGCTGACGGGGTTCGAGCACTGGCCGTTGAGTTCGAGGCACTCGGGGCCGTCACGTCGGGTGGTGATCCCGTCGGTCAACGGGACGTCGCCGAGCCAGACCACCGTGGCGCCGGCCTCCCGCACGCGCGTGATCGCCTCGACGAAACCGTCGACGCTGCGAGCGCCGTCGGCGTAGCCGGCGCGGAGGTCGGACATGACGACGAGGTCGACCTTCGGGGCAAGGGTCGAGACGACCCACTCGTTGCGCTCGGCGCACCCCTTCTGTTCTTCCTGGGACGTCTTGCGGATCTCGTTCGGCGGCGGGGTGCCCAGCGTCGCCGGGCAACCGGAGCGCGACGCCACGATGACGTTCCACTTGAGGCGCTTTCCCGCGGCATCGATCGCGTCGCTCCACGCCGACGCGTGGGAGTTGCCCCACAGCAGCACCGTGCGGGCTCCGTTCGGATCGCCGTAGTGGCAGACGACCTCGCTGAACGGGCCGGTGTCGTCAGAGCAGCGCGGCTTGCGTGAGGCGATCGGCAGGTCGTTGTTGCCGGCGAGTGCTGCGGCCTCGTCGACCGGGGCGAAGGGATCACCGCATTTGTTGTCGAGCGCGGCGGCACCGAAGCATTCGTCGGCGGAGGCGACGGTCTGCTCGAACTCCGCAGCGGCGGCCTCGATGCGAGCCTGCCCGCTGGCGTCGAACCTGACGGCGCCGGCGACGATGATGAGGACCGCGACGGTTCCGAGCGCGAGGCTTCGAGGAGACGTCCGCAGCAGCCATCCACGTCGGAACGGCTGCTCGACGAAGCGATAGCTCGCTTCCGACACCACGAGGATGATGGCGAGCAGACCGAAGGCCTCGAGGATGCTCAGCTCGTGTCCGAGCGCGATCGGGACGATGATCAGCAGCGGCCAGTGCCACAGGTAGACCGAGTAGGAGATGTCGCCGAGGTGCTGGATCGGTCGGGCGCTCACGGCGCGGTCGAACGAGAATCGTCCGTCAGGCCCCCCGAGCAGCACGAGGCAGGCGCCGACCGTCGGGATCATCGCGGCGATGCCCGGGTAGGGCATGTCCACGTTCAGGACGAAGAACCCGATTCCGATCAGGGCGACACCGACCCACGGAGCGAAGCGGATGCCTCGTACGGCGACCAGGGCGACGAGACCGCCGGCGGCGAGCTGCCACATCCGGGTCGGCGTGACGAAGTACGCGGCGCCGGGATCGACGTTCGTGAAGATGAACGAGAAGCAGAGGCTCGCCACCAGGACGAGACCCATGACGACTCCCACGACGCCCCGGCGTCCCAGGCGGCCGATCGGACTGAAGCGCCGTGCGAACAGGGTGGCGAGCAGGAGCAGCACCGGCCAGACGAGGTAGAACTGCTCCTCGACCGACAGCGACCAGAAGTGCTGGACGGGGCTCGGCGCGGCGCCTTCCGCGCCGTAGTCGACCGCGTCACCGGCGAGGACCCAGTTCTCGATCGAGAGCGCCGACGCGAGCACGTGCCGGCCGATCTCGGGCCACTGGGAGGCGGGAACGATGAACCACGAGGCGACGAGCACGAAGCCGAGCACGAGGAGCGCGGCCGGCATGATCCGTCGGACGCGGGCGGCCCAGAACCTCGCGGCGAAGCGGAGGGGGCGGTGGCGGTCGACGTCGCGCAGGATCTGCCCGGTGATCAGGAACCCCGAGACGACGAAGAACACGTCGACACCGGTGAAGCCACCGGGAAGGAGCGACGGCCAGAAGTGGTAGACCACGACGGAGGCGACCGCGATGGCGCGGAGGCCTTGGATGTCCGCCCGGACGCGGTGGCGCGGTGCTTCCGGCGACGATGCGGGCGGTGCGGTATGGGGCCCACCCGGGGCGTCGACGAGCTGAGTCACCACGCGAGTCTAAGCGGAATGCGCCGCCCGGCCTCATCGGCGGCTGCGGGACGATCGACTCGCCTCCGATCCGATCCGCCGTCCGCTCCGAAGGAGGAGATGGCGAGGTGCTCACTGCGGCTTGGGGGCCGCATCTCGCGTTGATCGTGAAGCTCACTGAGGGGATGAGCGAGCACCGTGCGTCCCCGACGTCCGCGCTCGCTCCGAGCCGGCATCGGGATCCCGGGAACGCTTCGCACGCAACGGGCAGCGTGCGCCGTCGACCGGGACAGCGAAAGACCCCCGGCGATCGTTCGCGAGAACGGGTCGGGGGTCTTTCAGCGTCGGTGCAGGCCCCAGGGCCGCGACCGCGAGTCGATGCAAGGGATCCGAGACGACACCCCGTCGTACGCTCCCCCGCTCCCGGCGTGTCGCGAGGAACCCCTTGCATCCGTCACCGGGCGCGTGCACGAACGAAGACCCCCGGCATCCGCTCGTACGAGCAGTGCCGGGGGTCTTCGTCAGGGGCTCAGAAGTCCCAGTCGTCGTCCTCGGTCGCGACGGCCTTGCCGATGACGTAGGACGAGCCCGACCCGCTGAAGAAGTCGTGGTTCTCGTCCGCGTTCGGCGAGAGCGCCGACAGGATCGCCGGGTTCACGTTGGTGACGCTGGCCGGGAACATGGCCTCGTAGCCGAGGTTCATGAGCGCCTTGTTCGCGTTGTAGTGCAGGAACTTCTTGACGTCCTCGGTCTGACCGATGCCGTCGTAGAGGTCCTGCGTGTAGTGCACCTCGTTGTCGTAGAGCTCGTAGAGCAGCGAGAACGTGTAGTCCTTGAGCTCGTCGCGCTCGGCCTGGCCGAGCGTCTCGAGTCCGCGCTGGAACTTGTAGCCGATGTAGTAGCCGTGCACGGCCTCGTCACGGATGATGAGGCGGATGATGTCGGCCGTGTTCGTCAGCTTGGCCTTCGACGACCAGTACAGCGGCAGGTAGAACCCCGAGTAGAAGAGGAACGACTCGAGCAGCGTCGAGGCGACCTTGCGCTTCAGGGGCTCATCGCCGCGGTAGTAGTCCATGACAATGCGAGCCTTCTTCTGAAGGTTCTCGTTCTCGGTGGACCAGCGGAACGCGTCGTCGATCTCAGGCGTCGAGGCGAGCGTCGAGAAGATCGACGAGTAGCTCTTCGCGTGCACCGACTCCATGAACGCGATGTTCGTGTAGACGGCCTCCTCGTGCGGGGTGATCGCATCGGGGATGAGCGAGACGGCGCCGACGGTGCCCTGGATGGTGTCCAGGAGCGTCAGACCGGTGAAGACGCGCATCGTCGTCTGGCGTTCTTCGGGGGTGAGCGTCGCCCACGACTGGATGTCGTTGGACAGCGGCACCTTCTCGGGGAGCCAGAAGTTGTTGACGAGGCGGTTCCACACCTCGAGGTCCTTGTCGTCCTGGATGCGGTTCCAGTTGATCGCCTGGACCGAGCCGAGGAGCTTGAGGGGTTCGGGGGTCATGTCTTTTCCTCTATCGAATCTCGGACCGGATCAGAGCATGCACGAGACGCACTCGGCCATGTCGGTGCCCTCGAGCGCCATCTGACGCAGACGGATGTAGTAGATCGTCTTGATGCCCTTGCGCCAGGCGTAGATCTGAGCCCGGTTGATGTCGCGGGTGGTGGCGGTGTCCTTGAAGAACAGCGTCAGCGACAGGCCCTGGTCGACGTGCTGGGTGGCGGCGGCGTAGGTGTCGATGACCTTCTCGTAGCCGATCTCGTACGCGTCTTCGTAGTACTCGAGGTTCTCGTTCGTCATGAACGGAGCCGGGTAGTACACGCGGCCGATCTTGCCTTCCTTGCGGATCTCGATCTTCGACGCGATCGGGTGGATCGAGCTCGTCGAGTTGTTGATGTACGAGATCGAGCCGGTCGGCGGGACGGCCTGGAGGTTCTGGTTGTAGATGCCGTGCTTCTGGACGGATGCCTTCAGCTCGAGCCAGTCCTCCTGCGTCGGGATGTGGATGCCCTCGAAGAGCTCCTCGACGCGGGCGGTCGCCGGCTTCCACTCCTGCTCGGTGTACTTGTCGAAGAACTCACCGGAGGCGTAGGTCGAGTCCCAGAAGCCGTCGAAGACCTTGCCGCGCTCGATAGCGATCTTGTTCGAGGCCTGCAGTGCGTGGAACAGCACGGTGTAGAAGTAGATGTTCGTGAAGTCGACACCCTCCTCCGAGCCGTAGTGGACGTGCTCGCGGGCGAGGTATCCGTGCAGGTTCATCTGGCCGAGGCCGATGGCGTGCGACTTGTCGTTGCCGTCCTCGATGGAACGGACCGAGCGGATGTGACTCTGGTCGCTGACCGCGCTGAGGGCGCGGATGCTGGTCTCGACCGTGCCGGCGAGGTTGCGGCCGTCCATCGCCAGGGCGATGTTCATCGAGCCCAGGTTGCAGGAGATGTCCTTGCCGATCTGGTCGTACGAGAGGTCCTCGTTGAACGTCGTCGGCGTGTTGACCTGGAGGATCTCCGAGCACAGGTTGGACATGTTGATCCGACCCTTGATCGGGTTGGCCTTGTTCACCGTGTCCTCGAACATGATGTACGGGTAGCCCGACTCGAACTGGATCTCGGCGAGGGTCTGGAAGAACTCGCGCGCCTTGATCTTCGTCTTCTTGATGCGCGCGTCGTCGACCATCTCGCGGTACTTCTCGGTGACGGAGATGTCACCGAAGGGCACGCCGTAGACCTTCTCGACGTCGTACGGCGAGAACAGGTACATGTCCTCGTCGTTCTTCGCGAGCTCGAACGTGATGTCGGGGACGACGACACCCAGCGACAGCGTCTTGATGCGAATCTTCTCGTCCGCGTTCTCGCGCTTGGTGTCGAGGAACTTCATGATGTCGGGGTGGTGGGCCGAGAGGTACACGGCGCCGGCGCCCTGACGCGCTCCGAGCTGGTTCGCGTAGCTGAAGCTGTCTTCGAGCAGCTTCATGACGGGGATGATGCCCGACGACTGGTTCTCGATCTGCTTGATCGGGGCGCCCGCCTCGCGGATGTTCGAGAGGAGCAGGGCGACGCCGCCGCCGCGCTTGGAGAGCTGGAGGGCGGAGTTGATGCCGCGGGCGATCGACTCCATGTTGTCCTCGATGCGCAGGAGGAAGCAGGAGACGAGCTCGCCGCGCTGAGCCTTGCCGGCGTTGAGGAAGGTGGGGGTGGCGGGCTGGAAGCGGCCCGAGAGGATCTCGTCGACGAGCTTGTTCGCGAGGTCCTGGTCACCCGCGGCGAGCGCCAGGGCGGTCATGACGACGCGGTCCTCGAAGCGCTCGAGGTAGCGCTTGCCGTCGAAGGTCTTCAGCGTGTAGCTCGTGTAGTACTTGAACGCGCCGAGGAACGTGTCGAAGCGGAACTTCGCCGCGTACGCACGGTCGTGGATCTGCTGGATGAACTCGAACGGGTACGCCTCGATGACGGCGCCCTCGTAGTACTCCTTCTCGACGAGGTAGTCGAGTTTCTCCTTGAGGGAGTGGAAGAACACCGTGTTCTGGTTGACGTGCTGCAGGAAGTACTCCCTCGCGGCACGCTTGTCGGCGTCGAACTGGATCTTCCCGTCCTCGCCGTACAGGTTGAGCATCGCATTGAGGGCGTGGTAATCCATGCCCTCGAAACGAGCCTCCGTCTTGAAGGCCATATCGGTCACTGCAGCTTCCACCAGTCTTCCAATCCGCCGCTCACGCGGTCAACGTCCTCAGGCGTGCCGAATACTTCGATGCGATACAAGTGCGGCACACGACACTTGCGGCTGATGATCTCTCCGGCGAGACAGAAGGACTCGCCGAAATTGCTGTTACCCGCGGAGATGACTCCGCGCAGCAGGCTCCGATTGGCCTCGTCGTTGAGGAAGCGGATGACCTGCTTGGGGACCGCGCCCTTCTCCTCCCCCTTGCCCTGGCCTCCCCCGTAGGTGGGGGTGACCAGGACGTACGGCTCGTCGATACGAAGCGGGCCGTCGGAAGAGTGGATCGGGATGCGGCGGGCCGGCATCCCGAGCTTCTCGATGAAACGGGCGGTGTTACCCGACACGCTCGAGAAGTAGACGAGCAGCGGCACGTTCGTCATGACGGCCGCGCTCATCGGTCAGACCAGGCGAGACGCGAGCTCGTCGATCTTGTCGGGACGGAAGCCCGACCAGTGGTCCTCGTCGGTCACGACGACCGGAGCCTGGAGGTAGCCGAGCGACTTGACGTGCTCGAGGGCCGCCGGGTCCTCGGAGAGGTCGAGGACCTCGTAGTCGATGCCCTTGGAGTCCAGCGCGCGGTACGTCGCGTTGCACTGCACGCAGGACGGCTTCGTGTACACGGTGATCGCCATCAGTCGACCCTCTCTTTGCCTCTGGATCCCGCCGGTGCGGGGTCCGTGTGATTCGGTGAAATCTGTCTGCAGGTCGCGGGTGTGGGGTACCCGTCCGCCTGGTTCCGAGGGGTTGGGGCCCGCCGGGAGCTCAATACTACATATGGGTACGGACACCCGGAAGCACCACAAGGGGTAGTAGTTACATCCGTGTAGTTTTTCCGCATCTCTCCACAGATACAACACAGGTTGTCCACCGATTCATCCCCAATTCGGGAACCTCCGAGCGGAGACGAAAAGGCCAGGAATCCGGCCGAAACACCGCGGAGCTCGGCAGGTTGTCCACAGGTCGGACGATACGACGGGCCTCCGACATCGGATCGGGAGCGAATCCGGCGCCCCGGCGTGTCGTCGGCGTGTCGCCGCGAGACCTCACCCCCACATCTGGGATGTCGGTCGCCGACGGTAGATTGGAGGGGTGGCGGGATACTCGGAGCTCCTGCGCGCACCGGGTGTCGCGCGCATCATCGCGGCACAGCTGACGGCTCGGTTCCCCAGTGGGATGACGAGTCTCGCGGTGCTCCTCCACGTCGAGCAGTCGACCGGGTCCTACGGCTATGCGGGCATCGTCCTCGCCGCCGTCTCGATCGGCCAGGCGATCTCCGGTCCCGTCACCAGCCGGTGGATGGGCATCTGGGGCATGCGCCGCGTCCTCACCCTGACCGCGGCCGTCTGCGCGGCCGCCGTCCTCGCGCTCGCTGTCAATCCGTTCGGGATGCCGGGGTTCATCGTCTTCGGCTTCCTCGCCGGCATCGCCAATCCCCCGGTGCAGCCCGCCGTCCGGACGATCTACCCCAAGATCGTGACGTCGCGTCAGCTGACGCCGCTCTTCTCGCTCGATGCGAGCCTGCAGGAGATCATCTGGATCTTCGCTCCCGTGCTCATCACGATCGTCGCGACCCAGGCGGGCACCGTGCCGGCACTCTTCTTGATCGTCGTCATCCTCATCGGCGGATGCGCGTGGTTCATCGCTTCCCCCGAAGTCGGACGCGTCCGCATCCCCCGCAGCCGTCGTGGTTTCGGGCGCGTGCTCGGCAAGCCCGTCGTGCTGCTGTCGACCGTCACCGGCTTCCTGCTCATCGGGGCGTGCGCGGCCGTCGAGGCCGGCGTGGTCGCCTCGTTCGGACACGAGGGCCTCGAAGCGGGGATCGTCCTGGCCGTCTTCGCGGTCGGGAGCCTCGCCGGCGGCCTGGGCTTCGGCCACATCCCGATCGGACGCTGGGCGATGGCCCGCCGCCTCGCGATCGTCGCCGTCGGCGTCTCGCTCGTCATGATCAGCCTCAACGCCTGGTGGATGGGCGCCTCGCTCTTCGTCGCCGGCCTCGGCATCGCCCCGGCCCTCGCCGTCATGTTCGCCATCACGAGCGCGAGCGTGCGCTTCAGTGAGACGGCGGAGGCCTACGGGTGGATCGGCACCGGTCAGCTCATCGGCGCCGCCGCCGGTTCCGCGGTCGCCGGCTTCCTCATCGACGGCGTCGGCTCGGTCGGCGCGTTCATCGCGGCATCCGGGTTCGCCGTCGCCGGCGCGCTCGTCGCCGCCGTGTTCGTCCGCGGGTTCCCCGACCTGCGCGGCCGCGACGCGAGTCCGATCCCCGACACCGAGCCCGTCCCGCTCATCACCTGAGCGAGCGCGTCACGCGGCGCGGCGGAGCAGGAACAGGACGGCCTGCGCGTACGCGTCGGCGGGTTGCGGGTGCCGGAAGAGGTGGGGGGCGGCATCCACTTCGATCTCGACCTCGTGGATGTCGGGAAGGCGACGGAGCGAACGGAACGTGCCGCGGAGCATCTCGCGCAGCTGCGCCTCGGACGGCAGCCACAGCGCGTCCTCGAGAGCGACCGAATCGAGCGCCCACTCGGTCGTCCCGTTGAAGGCGAGCAGGTCTCCGGTGGGGTAGCTGCGTGCCTCGACGGTCATGTCGCTGACGGTGTAGACGTCGGCCTCGAACTCGGGTTCGTCGAGCTGGAACCGGTCGCCGGAACGCGGACGCCAGATCAGGCCGCTCGCGCGCAGCTCGCGTGCCAGGTCGGTGGAGATCATCCCCCCATCCTGGCCCGGCGCTGACCGGTGGGGCCCGTCCTAGGCTGAGAGCATGCCGTCACCCGTCACTCTCCCCCGGCTGAGCTGGGGCAATCCTCGCAGCGACCGCCGGGCACTCCTCGTCCACGGCGTCGGTTCGAGCGGAGCGCTCATGTGGCGCTACGCCGTCGCCCTCGCCGACGCCGGCTGGCGTGTCGACGCGGTCGACCTGCGCGGCCACGGCACCGCTCCGCGCAGCCTGGACTACACGATCGCCGCGTACGCGATCGACCTCGTCCACACGCAGCCCGCCGGAGACGTGCCGTGGGACCTCGTCCTCGGTCACTCGCTCGGCGGCGCGGCTGCGGCCGTGGCCACATCGACGGATCCCGCCTGGACACGTCACCTCGTCCTCGTCGATCCCGCGATCCACCTCGCGGACGCCGATCGCGACGCCGTCCGCGCGAGCCAGGAGCAGGCGTTCGCCGACACCTCGGTCGACGCCGTCCGGGCCGCGCACCCCGAGTGGCTCGAGCTCGACATCGAGCTGAAGGCGATCGCCGCCCAGCAGGCGAGCCGCTTCGCCGTCGAGCAGACGGGACTTCAGAACACGCCGTGGGACGTGCGGGAGGCGGCATCCCGTCTCGCCGTCCCCACCCACGTCATCGCGGGAGACCCGGCGGTCTACTCGATCTTCACGGGCGACCTCGCCGCCGAGGTGCTGCAGAATCCCCGGGTGTCGATGTCCGTCGTACCGGGCACGGGGCATTCGCCGCACCGCGACGCTCCGGATGCCGCGGCCCAGGCCCTGCTCGATGCGGTCCGGACGTGGGGGCTGCCGTCATGACGTTCGATCCCGCCGCCCACCTGCCGGACGATCTGATCGCGCGCATCCGCTCCCGCGCCGCCGTCGTCGACGCCGAGAACCGCTTCCCCGACGAGGACCTCGCCGAGCTCCGCGACGCGGGGTATCTCGCGATCCTCGTGCCGACCGAGCTCGGCGGGACGGGGCTCGGGCTCCGAGAGGCATCCGTCCTGCAGCAGCGCCTCGCGGGCGCCGCTCCCGCGACGGCGCTGGCGATCAACATGCACCTCGTCTGGACCAGCGTCGCGAAGATAATGGCCGACCGCCGCGACGACGCGCTCCGTTTCGTGCAGGAGGGCGCCGCCGCCGGCGAGGTCTTCGCGTTCGGCATCAGCGAGGCCGGGAACGACCTCGTCCTGTTCGGCAGTGACACGGATGCCGCGCCCCGCCCCGACGGCTCGTACGCCTTCACGGGCACCAAGATCTTCACGTCGCTCGCGCCCGTGTGGACGCACCTGGGGCTCCACGGCCTCGACACGTCCGACCCCGAGGACCCGCGACTCGTGTTCGCGTTCGTCCCCCGGAGCGACGCGGTCGTGACCCGCGACGACTGGGACACCCTCGGGATGCGGGGTACCCAATCCCGGACGACCGAACTGCACGGCGCCGTCGCCCCCGCGGACCGGATCGTCCGCCGGCTGCCGGTCGGTCCGAGTCCCGATCCACTGGTCTTCGGGATCTTCAGCGCCTTCGAGATCCTGCTGGCCTCCGTCTACACGGGCATCGCCCGCCGCGCCCTCGACCTGGCCGTCCAGACGGCACGCACGCGCACCTCGAAGAAGACGGGCCGCACCTACAGCCAGGACCCCGACATCCGGTGGCGCGTCGCCGACATGGCGCTCGCCTACGACGCCCTCCCGGTGCAGGTCGAGTCCCTCGCCGCCGACGTCGACCGCCTCGCCGACCACGGCGCGATGTGGTTCCCGAAGCTGTCCGCGATCAAGCACCGCGCCGCGACGACGGCGAAGCAGGTCGTCGATGAGGCGATGCTCGTCGCGGGCGGGTCCTCCTTCTTCGCCCGCAACGAGCTGAGCAGGCTCTACCGCGACGTGCTCGCCGGCGTGTTCCACCCCTCCGACCCCGAGTCGGTGCACAGCGCCCTCGCGAACGCCTGGCTGGGGCCGATCGAACCGTGAGTCGCCCGGGTCGCTGAGGGCCTCCGTGGCAGGATGGCCGAATGGCCCGCATCCCGTACGACTCGCTGAGCGCCGCTGACCAGCAGCGGTACCGCGGGCTCCGCACCATGAAGGCGGTGGCCCTCGGCGCCCTGCTGTTCATGGCGATCGTCTTCGTCATCGCCTTCATCCTCGAGAAGGACCTCTCGGGCTGGGGCTACGTGCGCGCGGCGGCCGAAGGCGGCATGGTCGGCGCTCTGGCGGACTGGTTCGCCGTGACGGCGCTCTTCCGACACCCCCTCGGCATCCCGATCCCCCACACCGCGATCATCCCGAAGCGCAAGGACGAGATCGGTCGCACCCTCGGCGAATTCGTCGAGACCAACTTCCTCGAGGGCGGCGTCGTCCGTCAGAAGCTCGAGTCCACGAACATCGCCCGCACCGCGGGCGCCTGGCTGCAGGACCCGGCTCATGCGAAGACGGTGGCGGCCGAGGCGTCGACGATGGCCTCCGGCATCCTCACCGCCCTCAGCGACGGCGAGGTGCAGGACCTCATCAGCGATCTCGCTCACGAGCACCTCCTCTCGCCCTCGTGGGGTCCCTCGCTCGGCACGTGGCTGTCGCGGGTGGTGGATGCCGACGCCCACCGCGGCGCGGTCGACCTGGGCGTCGACAGCATCGCCCGGTGGCTCGACGCGAACCGCGAAGCCTTCGACGGGCTCGTCTCTCGCCGTCTGCCGTCGTGGGTGCCGTCGGTCGCGATGCGCCTCGTCGACGACACGGTCTACCACGAGGCCACGAAGTTCGTCGCGGCCGTGCAGCGCGACCCGGAGCACCCGGCGCGGAAGGCCCTCGACCAGTACCTCGAACGCCTCGCCGACAACCTGCAGCACGACCCCGAGACGATCGGCCGTCTCGAGGGTGCGAAGAGCGCCGTGTTCGACAGCCCGCGCGTGCGCGCTCTCGCCGCCGACGCCTGGAACACCGCGAAGGCGGGTCTGCTGCGCTCGCTCGCCGACGAGGAGAGCCCTCTCCGCCGCCGCGTCACCGCCGCCCTCGGCGACCTGGGCGACCGTCTCGCGACGGACACCGCGTTGCAGGAGCGCGTCGACAAGCGCATCGCGGATGCCGCCGTCTTCCTCGTCGACCGTTACCGCCACGACATCGCGTCGATCATCACCGACACGGTGGAGCGCTGGGACGCAGACGAGACGAGCCAGAAGATCGAGCTGCAAGTCGGCCGCGACCTGCAGTACATCCGCCTGAACGGCACGATCGTGGGTGCCCTCGCGGGCCTCGTGATCTTCACCGTCGCCCACCTGCTGCTCCCCTGACATGGCGCTCTCCGCAGACTCCCCCCTCTCCGCAGACCCGCTCTGGCCGCGCGCCGGGGATTGGCCCGCGCCGGACGGACGAGTGGATGCCGCTATCCTCGGCCTGCCGGCTTTCCGCACCTCGCTGTCGCCCACCGGGGCGCACGCGACGCCGGCCGCCGTCCGCGAAGCGCTCCGACGGTTCAGCCCGACGCTGCTCGGGCCTCCCCCGGTCGACCTGAACGACGCGCTCCGGATCGCGGATGCCGGCGACGTCGACGATCCGGACGGTCCCGAGGGCGAGGATCGTGTGCGCGAGCGCGTCCGCGCACTGCAGGCCGACGCCGACCTCGTGATCGCGCTTGGCGGCGACAACTCGGTGACCTACGCGACCGCGCAGGGCGCGGGCGTCACGGGCCTCATCACCCTCGACGCGCACTTCGACCTCCGCGACGGCGTCTCGAACGGATCCCCCGTGCGCCGTCTCGTCGAGGACGGACTCGACCCCCGTCGCATCGTGCAGATCGGGATCGCCGACTTCGCCAATTCGGTCGCCTACGCGACTCGCGCCGCCGACCTCGGTATCACCGTCATCACCGTCGACGAGGTGCGCCGCCGCGGCGCCGAGGACGTCATGATCCAGGCTCTGGCCGTCGCCGGGGCCGGAGGCGACGTGCACCTCGACATCGACGTGGACGTCTGCGACCGCTCCGTCGCGCCGGGGTGCCCGGCATCCGTCCCCGGCGGACTCGAGGCGTGGGAGCTCCGCGCCCTGGTCCGCGCGGCGACCGGCGACCGGCGCATCGTGAGCGCCGACGTCGTCGAGGTCGACGCGACAGCGGATGCCTCGGACGGCCGCACCGTCAGACTCGCCGCACTCTGCGTCCTCGAACTGCTCGCCGGAAGGGCACTCGCATGATCACCCTCATCCTCATCCGTCACGCCAAGAGCGACTGGGGCACCGGTCAGGACGACCACGAGCGCCCGCTCAACGACCGCGGTCGGCGGGATGCGCCGATCATGGCACGTCGGCTTGCGGCGACGGGTGTGCGGCCCGCGCGCATCCTGTCGTCGACGGCGGTCCGCGCCCGCACGACCGCTCAGGTCTTCGCCGACGCGCTCGGAGTCCCCGTCGAGACCGACGAGGGGCTCTACGGCGCGCCGGGTGCGAAGCTGCTCGCCGCCGCTGCGGACAGCGGCGTCACCGACGTCGTGGTCGTCGCGCACGACCCCGGCATGACGGTGCTCGCCGAGCAGCTCTCGGACGGGGGCATCGGTGCCATGCCGACGTGCGCCGTCGCGACGTTCGTGTGGGACACCGACGACTGGGACGTCGCGACGGCGACCCCGCCGGCGCGCTGGAACATCGACACCCCGCGGGACGTCAGCGCGGACTGATCTCCTCCCCGCCGCGGTAGACGCGGTGCACGAGCGGTACGCCGGGGCGATAGGCCAGGTGCCGTCTGCTCGGCGCATCGAGCACGACCAGATCGGCGCGCGCACCCGGGCCGAGGTGTCCGACGTCGTCGCGCCGGAGGGCACGGGCTCCCCCGGCGGTCGCCGCCCACACCGCCTCGCCGACGGTCATTCCCATCTCGCGCACCGCGAGCGCGATCATGAGCGGCATCGAGCTCGTGAAGCTCGACCCGGGGTTGCAGTCGCTCGCGAGCGCGACGGTCACACCGGCGTCGATCAGCCGCCGTGCATCGGGATACGGCTGCCGCGTCGAGAACTCCACACCCGGCAGGAGAGTCGCGACGGTGTCCGACCCCGCGAGCGCCGCGATGTCGGCATCCGTCAGATGGGTGCAGTGATCGACGGATGCCGCGCCCAGCCGCACCGCCAGGTGCACACCCGGTCCCTCGCCCAGCTGATTGCCGTGCACGCGGATGCCGAGCCCCGCCTCCGCGCCGGCACGGAGGATCCGCTCGCTCTCGGTGTCGGTGAACGCACCGCGCTCGCAGAACACGTCGATCCAGCGCACGTGCGGCCGGACGGAGGCGAGCATCTCGTCGCAGACGAGGTCGACGTACGCCTCGCGCTCGGCCCCCTCGGGGATGACATGCGCGCCGAGGTACGTGACCTCATCGGTGACCTCGGCAGCCAGCCGGGCGAGACGCTCCTCGCCGTCGACCGTCAGTGCGTAGCCCGTCTTCACCTCGAACGTGGTCGTGCCCTGCGCGCGCAGTTCGGCGACGAGGGACGCCAGCCGAGCACGCAGCTCGTCATCGGTCGCCGCCCGCGTCGCCACCACGGTCCGCCGGATGCCGCCCGCGGCATACGGGGTGCCCGTCATCCGCGCCTCGAACTCGTCGGCCCGGTCGCCGGCGAACACGAGGTGCGTGTGGCTGTCGACGAATCCCGGGATCACGGCGCGACCGCCGAGATCGACGCGCGTGACCTCGACCTCCGACCGCGAGACAGCAGCGGCGGCCCGAGACAGCGGCGACAGACCGCTGTCTCGGCCTGCGATTGCTGTCTCGGCGTCGGCGGCCGCACCCGACCACGCGACGCGACCCTCGTCGACGAGGAGGGCGGCGTCGGCGATCGTCGCGGTCGGGGCCGCGGCATCCGCGTTCGTCGTCAGTTCGGAGATGCCGGTGAGCAGGGTCGCCACGTCACGCGTCCAGCATCGGGATGTTCAGGCCGCGCTCGCGAGCGACCTCCTTCGCCCGGTCGTAGCCGGCGTCGACGTGGCGCATGACCCCGGTTCCCGGGTCGTTGACCAGGACGCGGGCGAGCTTCTCGGCGGCCAGCGGGGTGCCGTCGGCGACGGTGACCTGGCCGGCGTGGATCGAACGCCCGATGCCGACGCCGCCCCCGTGGTGGATCGACACCCACGCGGCACCCGACGCCGTGTTCAGGAGCGCGTTCAGGAGCGGCCAGTCGGCGATCGCGTCGGACCCGTCGGCCATCGCCTCGGTCTCGCGGTAGGGGCTGGCAACCGAGCCGGCGTCGAGGTGGTCGCGCCCGATGACGATCGGACCGGACAGTTCACCCGAGGCAACCATCTCGTTGAACTTCAGCCCCGCGAGGTGGCGCTCCTTGTACCCGAGCCAGCAGATGCGCGCCGGCAGCCCCTCAAAGTGCACCTTCTCGGCCGCCTTCTCGAGCCAGCGGTGCAGGGCGGCATCCTCGGGGAAGAGCTCCGCGACGGCGCGGTCGGTCTTCGCGATGTCCTCCGGATCTCCCGAGAGCGCGACCCACCGGAACGGCCCCTTGCCCTCCGCGAACAGCGGCCGGATGTAGGCGGGCACGAACCCCGGGAAGGCGAACGCACGGTCGTAGCCGCCGAGCTCGGCCTCGCGGCGGATCGAGTTGCCGTAGTCGAAGACGGCGGCCCCGGCATCCTGGAATCCGACCATCGCCTCGACGTGCCGCGCCATCGAAGCGCGGGACCGCTCGGTGAAGCCTTCCGGGTCGGCCGACGCCTCGACCTTCCAGTCCTCGAACGCGACGCCCGACGGCAGGTAGGCGAGCGGGTCGTGCGCGCTCGTCTGGTCGGTGACGATGTCGATCGGGATGCCGCGGCGCAGCAGCTCGGGAAAGACGTCAGCGGCGTTCCCCACGACACCGATCGAGCGCGCCTCCCCGGCGTCCTTCGCGGCCAGGGCCCGGTCGATCGCGGCGTCGAGGTCGGCGGTGTGCTCGTCGAGGTAGCCGTGCTCGACCCGGCGACGCAGGCGCGACTCGTCGACGTCGACGACGAGCACGGCTCCGCCGTTCATCGTGACGGCGAGCGGCTGCGCGCCGCCCATGCCGCCGGCGCCGCCCGTCAGGGTGAGCGTGCCCGCGAGCGAGTCCCGGCCGAGCGAGCGGGCGACGGCCGCGAACGTCTCGTACGTCCCCTGCAGGATGCCCTGCGTGCCGATGTAGATCCACGAGCCGGCCGTCATCTGGCCGTACATCGTGAGGCCGAGGTGCTCGAGGCGGCGGAACTCGGGCCACGTCGCCCAATCTCCGACGAGGTTCGAGTTCGCGATGAGCACCCGCGGCGCCCACTCGTGCGTGCGGAAGACCCCGACCGGCTTGCCCGACTGCACGAGCAGGGTCTCGTCGGGCTCGAGCTCGTCGAGGGTGCGGACGATCGCGTCATACGCCTCCCACGAGCGTGCCGCCTTGCCCGTGCCGCCGTAGACGACGAGGTCCTCGGGGTGCTCGGCGACCTCGGGGTCGAGGTTGTTCATCAGCATCCGCTTCGCCGCTTCGGCGCCCCAGCTCTTCGCCGTTCTCTCGGCGCCTCGCTCCGCGCGGACCGTGCGAGTCGTGGTCGTGTCGGTCATGCCTGTTCTCCTTCGAACGGTGCGGTGCCCGAGCGGAGATCTGCGCTCGAGCGGACGGATCCGGGGGCATTCGTCCTCGCGGCGGCGGATGTCCGCTCGCCGGCCGGTCCGAACGCGGTGCGGGCGACCTCACCCGTGACGACGAGCTGCGTCGCTGCCTCGAGATCCGGCGCGACGAACCGGTCGGGCCCGGGCCCCTCGACGACTGTGCGGACGAGATCGCGGACGGACCCGGTGACCGGCGCGGGCTGCAGCGGAGCGCGCAAGTCGAGGGCGCGGCATCCCGTCACCACCTCGATCGCGAGCACGCGGGCGAGGCCGTCGATCGCGCGGCGCAGCTTGCGGGCGGCAGCCCACCCCATCGAGACGTGGTCCTCCTGCATCGCCGACGACGGGATCGAGTCGACGGATGCCGGCACCGCGAGACGCTTGAGCTCCGAGACGATCCCCGCCGCGGCGTACTGGGCGATCATGAGGCCGCTGTCGACGCCGACCTCGTCGGCGAGGAACGGCGGCAGCCCGTTGCTGCGCGTACGGTCGAGCGCCCGGTCGGTGCGGCGCTCCGAGATCGAGGCGACGTCTGCGACGGCGATCGCGAGGAAGTCGAGGACGTACGCGACCGGCGCGCCGTGGAAGTTGCCGTTCGACTCGACGCGACCGTCGGGAGTGACGACGGGGTTGTCGACCGCCGAGGCCAGCTCACGCTCGGCGACCATCCGGGCGTGGTCGAGGGTGTCGCGCGCGGCGCCGTGCACCTGCGGCGAACACCGGAGCGAGTAGGCGTCCTGCACGCGGGTGCAGATCGCGGGATCGCGGTGACTCGCGACGATCGGCGAGTCGGCGAGCGCCCGGCGCAGGTTCGCGGCCGAGACCGCCTGCCCGGACTGGGGCCGCAGGGCCATGAGGTCCGCCGCGAAGACGGCATCGGTGCCGAGCTGGCTCTCGACAGACAGGGCGGCGGCCAGGTCGGCGGTCGCCAGGAGGGTGTCGAGGTCGGCGAGGGCGAGCGACAGCATCCCGAGCATGCCGTCGGTTCCGTTGATGAGGGCGAGACCCTCCTTCTCCTCGAGGACGAGGGGACGGATGCCGCTGGCCGCCAAGGCGTCCGCGGCATCCATCCGCGCGCCGTCCGCCGTGCGGACCGGACCCTCGCCGAGAGCGGCGAGCGCGATGTGCGAGAGCGGGGCGAGGTCGCCGGAGCAGCCGAGCGAGCCGTATTCGTGCACGATCGGGGTGATGCCCGCGTTCAGCATCGCGGCATACGTCTCGACGACCACCGGACGGACGCCGGTGCGACCCGTCGCCAGGGTCTGCAGTCGCAGCAGATGGAGCGCCCGGACCACCTCGCGCTCGACCTCCGGTCCCGTGCCGGCCGCATGAGAGCGGATGAGGCTCGCCTGCAGCTGGCGGCGCCGGTCGGGCGCGATGAACGTCGTCGCGAGGGCGCCGAACCCGGTCGAGATGCCGTAGTGCGGCTGTGGGTCGTCGGCGAGCTGCTCGATGAGCGCGCGGGTCTCGGCGGTGCGGGCGAGCGCCGCGTCCGAGACGACGACGTGCGCGTCGTGGCGGGCGACGGCGACGACCTCCGCGGGGGTGAGCGGGGCGTCACCGAGGGTGACAGTGGTGGGGACGGACATGAGTCGATTCCAGCGCGCGGCGACCGTACGCGGGAGGCGGTCGTGGCATCCTTTGTCTGTGACCCCAGACAAGCCGCGGGCGCCGACACCAGACAAGCCGAAGGTGCCCGCGGCGGACCAGACGCTCCGCATCCTGAGCTTCCTCGCGCATCAGCGCGGGCCCGTCGCGGCGCAGACGATCGCGACGCACCTCGAGCTGCCCCGTTCGACGGTCTACCACCTGCTCGCGGCGATGGCGGCGCACGGGTTCGTCGTCCACCTCGACGGCGACCGCCGCTGGGGTCTCGGCACCGCCGCGTTCGAGCTCGCCGGCGGGTACGCCCGCCAGGAGCCCCTCGCCCGGCTCGGCCGTCCCATCGTCGCTCAGCTCGCCGACCGCGCAGGCGAGAGTGCGCACCTCGCCGTCATGACCGGGCGCGACGTGCTGTACATCGTCGAGGAGCGGGCGCCGCGACGGCCGACGCTCATCACCGACGTCGGCGTACGCCTGCCGGCGCACCTGACCGCGACCGGCCGCGCGATGCTCGCCGCCCTCCCCCGTGAGCAGGTCCGCGCATTGTTCCCCGACGCGGCATCCCTCTCCGTCCAGCGCACCGGCCGCGGACCAGGTCGGCCCGGCGAGCTGCGGGAACTCCTCCGGCAGGCCCGAACCGACGGCTACGCGACCGAGGACGGCGAGGTCACGCTGGGATTCCGCTCCGTCGGTGTCGCCGTCCGCGACCACGCTGACTGGCCCGCCGCCGCCATCGCCGTCACCTGGCCCGACGGCACGCCCGCCGATCCCGACCGCCTCGCCGCGCTCGCGACGGACGCGGCGGCCGACCTCTCCCGCCGCATCGGCCGGCGGTGAGGCCGACCCATGCGGCATTCCAGCGGAGATCTGCGGCATCGAGGACGCATTCCTTGTCGAATGTCCGCTCGGAAACGGATCTCCGCTCGGATGTCAGCCCTGCCGACCCCCTCCGAACCGCCTCAGCGGACCACGAGACGCGGTTGCACGAGCACGTGCCCCTCGCCTGCCCCCGCCGCGCGCCGCTCGATGCGGCTCCCGCCCGCCATCAGCAGGTCGAGGGCGCCGGCGGCGGCGAGTTCGGGCAGCTGCTCGACGCTCGCGAGCCCCAGAGCCTCGACCGCGGGGGTGTTGTCGAAGCCGATGATCGAGAGGTCCGCGCGCTGCGCGGCGACGGCCGCGACATGGGCTCCGACGGCGAGGGTGTCGCTCGCGCACACGACGGCGTCGACCTCGGTCGTCGCGAGCAGCTCGCGGACCTGCTCGCGCGCGTCGGCGACCCGCTCCTCCGCTGACAGGCGCAGGTCCGGGCGGGCACCGGCATCCGTCATCGCCTCGCGCCACCCGCGCTCGCGGTCATCGCCCGTGGGCGAGCCCGCGGGCCAGCCGAGAAACGCGATCCGCGGGCCGACGGTGAGCGCGTGCTCGGTGGCGGCGCGCGTGCCCGATGCGCCGTCGACGTCGACCCACAGGTGCGCTGACTCCTCGGGCGACGCCGCGTCCCACGGGCGTCCGAACGAGACGAAGGGCACGCCGCGCTCGGTGAGCCAGGCGAGTCGACGGTCGTCGTACCGGGTGCCCGTGACGACGACGGCCTCGACGTCGCCGGCGTGGACGAGGTCCGACATCCGCCGGATCTCCTCGTCCTGATCGGATGCCGCGTACACGAGCACGCGCAGGCCCCGGTCGCCGGCGCTCTCGGTGAGGGCGTGGACGAACCTGTCGAGCACGACGCCCGAGATCCCTCCGGCATACGGATCGAGGTGGATGCCGATGGTCGCGCTCCGCTGCGTACGGAGCCGCCGCGCGGAGGCGTGCGGCGAATAGCCGAGGCGGGAGATCGCCTCCTGCACCCGCTCGCGGGTCGCGGCCTTCACGATGGCGGGCGTGTTCAGCACGTTGCTGACCGTCTGGCGCGAGACGCCGGCAGCGACAGCGACGTCCTCGATCGTTATCGACTTCTCACTCATCGACGCCCCCGCCCCCTTGACAGTGATGGGACCACCCTCTTACCTTGGGCATCATTCCACAATTTGATCGTTCAAAGTCGACCGAGATCAGCACGGTCGGAACGATCGCAGCACCGGGATCGAAGGAGATACGGACATGCGACACAGCAGACGACTCATGGCGCTCGGCGGGGTCGGCCTCGCCGCCACACTCGCCCTCGCAGGATGCGGCGGCTCGGGCTTCGACGACGGCCCCGCGGCCTCGGGCGGGGCGAACGGCACCGACGGCGGTAGCGGCCTCACCTCGTCGGACGACGCCCTCACGATCATGATCGGCTCGTCGGGCGACGCCGAGACGGCCGCGGTCAAGGAGGCCGTTGCAGCGTGGTCTAAGGACTCGGGCGTCGACGCCGAGGTCATCGCCGCCACCGACCTGACCCAGCAGCTCTCGCAGGGCTTCGCCGGCGGCAACCCGCCGGACCTCTTCTACCTCGCGACCGAACTGCTCGCCGGCTACGCCGACAACGGCTCGGTCATCGCCTACGGCGACCAGCTCGAGAACAAGGGCGACTTCTACCCGTCGCTCGTGCAGAACTTCACCTACGACGACAAGTTCTACTGCGCGCCGAAGGACTTCTCGACGCTGCAGCTCATCATCAACAAGAACCTGTGGGACAAGGCGGGCCTCACCGAGGCCGACATCCCGACCGATTGGGACTCGCTGGCCGCAGCGGCGAAGAAGCTGACCTCGGGCAACACGACCGGTCTCGTCTTCAGCGGCGAATACCAGCGGGTGGGCGCCTTCATGGCCGAAGCCGGCGGGCGCCTGGTGTCGGAGGACGGCGCGACGGCCGTTGCCGACAGCCAGGAGAACGCCGACGCCCTCGCCTACGTGAAGGAGCACCTCGCCGACGGCACGTTCGCCTACGCCGCCGACGTGGGTGCTGGCTGGGGCGGAGAGGCGCTCGGCAAGCAGCTGGGCGCGATGACCATCGAGGGCAACTGGATCACCGGCGCCCTCGGCGACTACCCCGACGTCGACCCGCTCGTCGTCGAACTGCCCGCCGGCCCCGCCGGCAAGGGCACGCTGCAGTTCACGAACTGCTGGGGTATGGCCACCGACAGCCCCAACCAGCAGGCAGCCCTCAGCCTGGTCGAATACCTGACGACCGCCGAGCAGCAGCTCGCCTTCTCGAAGGCGTTCGGCCCCATGCCGTCGGTGCAGTCGGCCGCCGAGCAGTGGACGACCGACAACCCCGACCTCGAGGCGTTCCTCTCGGGTGCGGACTACGCCCAGGGCGTGCCGACCAACGACGGTGTGTCGGACGTCTTCACCGACTTCAACGCGCAGCTGGCGACCCTCAAGGACGGCGACCCCGCCACGATCTTGAAGAGCGTCCAGTCCAACCTCGAGGCGATCGTCGGCTGACATGGCCTCGCCCGTCATCACAGAGCGGGCACCCGAGAAGACGCCTCGCCGCGACCACCGCTCACGCGGTCTGCGTCGCGGCGAGGGTGTCGCCGGGTGGCTGTTCGTCTCTCCCGTCGTCGTGATCCTCGGGGTGTTCCTCTTCCTCCCCGTCCTCATGGCGCTGTGGGTGAGCGTCTCGGACTGGGGCGGCCGTGGCAGCCCGCTCTCGCCGAACGTCAACTTCGTGGGGCTCGACAACTACGGCGAGCTGACCTCGGGGCAGGGGCTCCGCAGCCGCGACTTCGGCACCGCCCTGCGGAACAACGCCTGGTACGTCTTCCTCGTCGTCCCTCTCCAGACGGCGCTGTCGCTGTTCCTCGCGGTGCTCGTCAGCCGCCGGATGATGAAGGCGCGCGGCTTCTTCCGCACCGCCTTCTACTTCCCGTCGGTGACGAGCTCGGTCGCCATCACCGTGCTGTGGATCTTCCTCTTCAGCGCCGCCGGCCCCGTCAACGCGCTCATCGCCGCGGTCACCGGCGGCAAGGGACCGAACTGGTTCAACGACCCCCGCGGCATCGTGCACCTGCTCTTCGGCGTGTTCGGGGTGGATGCCGCGCCCGCCGCGATCTCTCAGCCGGGCTTCCTGGGGCTGTCTGGCTGGGACTGGATCGCGGGCCCCTCCGTCGCGATGAGCGCCTTCATCATCATGGCGGTGTTCACGACGAGCGGCACCTTCATGCTCCTGTTCATCGCGGCGCTGCAGAACGTCGGCTACGAGTTGACCGAGGCGGGCATGATGGACGGCGCGAGCGCGTGGCAGCGCTTCTGGCGGATCACGCTCCCCCAGCTGCGCCCGACGCTCTTCACGGTCATCACCCTCGGCCTGATCGGCTGCTGGCAGGTCTTCGACCAGATCTACACCGGCACCAAGGGCCAACCGGGCAAGACCACCATCACCCCCGCCTACCTGTCGTATACGTCGGCGTTCAGCAATCAGGACTGGGGCATCGGCGCGGCCATCGCCTTCATCCTGTTCCTCATCATCATCGCGTTCACGCTGCTCCAGCGGTGGCTCCTGCGGGAGCGCCCCGTCTCGAAGCGCCGCATCCGCGCCTACACGCCGAAGGGGGCACGGTCATGACCGACAGCAGGACCCTCGCTCGCACGAAGACGCTCACCGACGAGCCGATCGACCGTGCACCGCGGCGGCGGGGCCGGCTCACCCCGGCATCCCGCCTCGGACAGATCGCGCTGTACGCGGTCCTCGCCCTGCTCGCCCTCGTCTACATCTATCCGTTCCTCGTGCAGGTGGCGACCTCCTTCAAGAGCGAGCAGGAGGCGGCATCCAACCCCATCTCGTTGATCCCGCAGACCTTCACGACGGCCGCCTACGAGCGGCTGTTCCTGAACAGCGACTTCCCGCTGTGGTTCGCCAACTCGGCGGTGGTCACGATCCTCGTCACGCTCGGACGCGTGTTCTTCGTCTCCCTCGCCGGGTACGCGCTCGCCCGACTGCGATTCCGCGGGCGCGGCCTGATCTTCGCGCTCGTCGTCGGCGTCATGGCGGTGCCGTCGGTGGTGCTCCTGATCCCGCGCTTCCTCGTGCTCAACCAGCTCGGGATGTACGACTCGTACGCCGGTATGGTCCTGCCGCTGCTCGTCGACGCGGCGGGCGTGTTCATCATGAAGAACTTCTTCGAGTCCGTCCCTCCCTCGGTCGAGGAGCAGGCGCGCATCGACGGCGCGGGCACCTTCCGGGTGTTCTGGTCGGTCGTCCTGCCGATGGCGCGACCGGCGCTGATCACGATCGTGATCCTCTCGTTCCAGGGGTCATGGAACGAGCTGACCCATTTCATCGTCTCTGTTCAGGACCCGGGCCTGTTCACCCTGACGCGCGGTGTCGCGAGCCTGTCGTCCGGGCAGCTGAGTCAGGGCACGCAGTATCCGCTGAAGCTCGCCGCCGCGGCGCTCATGACGATCCCCGTCGCCGTGGTCTTCTTCATCTTCCAGAAGCGCATCATGAACACCTCAGAAGGAGCAGTCAAGGGATGACCGCAGGCCTCCAGCCCTTCCTGTCCGACGCCGTCGCCGTCCTCCGCGCGCCCACCCAGGTGTGGTCCCGCGAGGACGGTGAGATCGGCCCGCACTTGCTCGACACCGCGTCGATCGACGGCGTCTTCCACGGCGACACGCGCTTCATCCGCGCGACCCGCGTCCGCTACGGGACGGATGCCGCGACCCACGCGCCCGAGTGGATCTCCCGCTCGGCGGCGTCGGCATCCGATGCGCGCTTCGAGGCGTTGCTGCGACGCCTCGACGACCGCACGCCGGACCCGAAGATCCGACTGACGCGGCGTCGCGTCGTCGCCGACGGGCGGATGAGGGAGGAGTTCACCCTCGTCTCGCATCTGGAGGAGGCGGTCGAGCTCGTGCTCGAGGTCGCGGTGACTCCGGACGCGACGCCGATGCAGGACGTCAAATCCGGCACCGTCGGCGCAGCCCCGGTCGAACGGACCTTCTCGGGCGACGCCGTGGAGGTGAGTTCGGGCGACGCGTCGATGCGCCTGCAGGCGCCGGGCGCCGAGGTGACCGCGGCCGGCGACGACCTCATCCTCACGTGGCGCGTGACCTGCCCGTCACGGTCGACCGCGACGGTGTCCTGGCACGTGGACCTCGACGACCCGTCGCTCGTCGTCCGGGGCACGACGCGGCAGGTCGACTGGGCGCTCGAGCCCGTCGACGGCGTCGATCCGCGGCTGTTCCGCTGGCTCCGGCAGGCGCTCGACGATCTGGACGCCCTGCGCCTGACTCTGCCCGGCAACGCCGACGAGTTCTTCGCCGCCGGCGCACCGTGGTTCTTCACCCTCTTCGGGCGCGATTCGCTGTGGGCGGCACGCCTGTTCCTCTCCGTCGACCCGGGGATGGCGGCATCCACTCTGCGCGTGCTCGGACGGCTGCAGGGTTCCACCGCCGACCCGGCGACCGCGGAGGAGCCGGGCAAGATCGTCCACGAGCTGCGCGCCGGCACGCTCACGATGCCGGGCGAGGGCATCTCGCTGCCGCCGCTCTACTACGGCACGGTCGACGCGACCCCGCTGTGGATCACGTTGCTCACCGAGGCGCACGAGGCCGGGATGCCGGAGGCCGAGGTGCGCGATCTCCTGCCGACGATGCACGACGCCCTCGACTGGGTGATCGCGTCGGCGAACGCGGACGGCTTCCTCGATTACGTCGACGAGACCGGCCACGGCCTGTCGAATCAGGGGTGGAAGGACTCGGGCGACTCGATCCAGTGGCGCGACGGGTCGCTCGCGGACGGCCCCATCGCTCTCTCGGAGGTGCAGGGCTACGCCTACGAGGCCGCGGTCCGCGCCGCGGATCTCCTGGACGCTCTCGAAGAGGACGGCGCCGAGCGTCTGCGGTCGTGGGCGGCGGACCTCCGCACGCGCTTCCGCGAGCGCTTCTGGGTCGAGACGCCGGAGGGCCGGTACCCGGCGATCGCCCTCGACCGCGACGGTCGGGCGGTCGACACCCTGACCTCGAACGCGGGTCACCTGCTGGGCACCGGCATCCTCGATCCCGACGAGGAACGCGACGTCGCCGATCTGCTCGTCGGCCCGTCCATGGCGTCCGGCTTCGGCCTCCGGACAATGTCGACGGATGCCGGGGGCTACTGGCCGCTCAGCTATCACGGCGGCAGCGTCTGGGCGCATGACACGGCGATCGTCGCGCGCGGCATGGCGCGGGCGGGCCTCACCGACCAGGCACGCGTGCTGGTCGACGGAATGCTCGCCGCCGCCGAGGCGTTCGCCTACCGCATGCCGGAACTCCACGCCGGCGACGCCGCGAGCGACGTCACCGTGCCGGCTCCCTACCCCGCAGCCTGTCGGCCGCAGGCGTGGTCGGCGGCAGCCGCCGTCGTCTGTCACGAGATCGCCACGCGGACCGGCTGACAGAACCCCGCCGGTGGGTGGAGACTGACTTCCGACTCGACCCCTCCCGGAGGATGCATGCCGCAGAAACTCGCCTCGATCGCGGACCACGTGGGCAGGATGGGCCGCACCCGGATGGGCGCGCTCCTGCTGCTGCTCGCGACCGTTGCCGCCGTCGTGTGGGCGAACATCTCCTCCGAGACCTACGCCGGATTCTGGGACACCCACCTGATGATCGGGCTGGGCGACATCCACCTCGACTTCACGCTGCACGCGCTCGTCAACGACGCGCTGATGGCGATCTTCTTCTTCACCGTCGGGCTCGAGGTGAGGCGGGAGTTCGCGATCGGAGAGCTGACCAGCTGGTCGCGCGCCGTCGTCCCCGTGATCGCCGCCGTCGCCGGACTCGCCCTGCCCGCCCTCCTGTTCGTCCTCATCGCCGGCCCGAGCGGGAACGCGGATGCCTGGGGTGTCGTCATCTCGACCGACACGGCCTTCCTCGTGGGCGCCCTCGCGCTCATCGGGCCGCGCGGGTCGGGACGCCTGCGGGTGTTCCTCCTCGCCCTCGCCGTCGTGGACGACATCGGGGCGCTCAGCATCATCGCCCTCGTCTACACCGAGACGTTCACACCGATGCCGCTCCTGATCGCCGCGGTCGGCCTCGTCGGCATCTACCTCGTCCGCTACCTGCGCGGCGGACGCGGACCGATCTACGCCACCCTTGCCGTCATCGTGTGGCTCGCATTCCTGGCCTCGGGCGTGCACCCCACCCTGGCCGGCGTCGCGATCGCGCTGCTCGTGCCGGTCTACCGGCCCGACCGCCGCGACGTCGAGCATGCGCTCGAGCTCGCGCGCACGTTCCGGCAGTCGCCGAGCACCGAGTACGCCCGGGCCGCGGCGAACAGCCTGCGCGAGTCGATCTCGATCAACGAACGCCTGCAGACCGCGTACGCGCCGTACGTCGCGTACGTCATCCTGCCGCTGTTCGCCCTCGCGAACGCGGGCGTCTCGCTCAGCCCCGACATCCTGGCTGCCGCCGCGACCTCCCCTCTCACGTGGGGCGTCGTGGTCGGTCTCGTCGTCGGTAAGCTCGCGGGCATCTGGGGGTCGACCGCCGTCCTCAAGGCCCTCAAGATCGGCGACTTCGGTCCGGGGCTCTCCCTCGACCGCATCGGCGGTGGCGCGGCCCTCGCCGGCATCGGCTTCACGATCTCGCTCTTCATCATCGACCTGGCGATCGAGGACCCCGACGCACAGAATCAGGCGCGGGTGGGGGTGCTCGCGGCATCCGTCATCGCCCTCGGCCTCGGCGCGCTCCTGTTCCGGATCGCCGACGCCCGGAGCCCCGAGGAGGAGGTCGGCCAGACGCTCGTGCGTCCCGTCGACCCGCGCCGGGACCACATCTTCGGGTCCGCCGACGCTCCCTTCGAGATCGTCGAGTACGGCGACTTCCAGTGCGGGTTCTGCCTGAAGGCGTCCGGGTCGATCCAGGAAGTGATGGACGAGCTCGGACCGAACCTCCGCTACGTGTGGCGGCACGCCCCCCTCACGGTGCAGCACCCCAACGCCCTCGCCGGGGCGGAGGCATCGGAGGCGGCGGCGAAGCAAGGCAAGTTCTTCGAGTTCGAGCGGGGGCTGTTCGCCGACCAGGACAACCAGCTGCCGTCCGACATCGTGCGTCTGGCCGCGCGTCTCGGACTCGACGTGCCGAGGTTCGAGCGCGATCTCACCGCGCCCGACGTGGCGAGTCGCGTCCGCGACGACATGTTCGACGCCGAGGCGATGAACATCCACTCGGTGCCGACCTTCTTCGTCAACGGTCGCCGTCACACCGGCCCGTACGACGCGCAGTCGCTCATCCGGGCACTGCAATCGCAATCCGACGCACCGGTCTCGCCCGCGGGTCGATAGGTTGGGCGCCATGGCGCAAGAAAACGCTCCCATGATCATGGACGCGATGATGTCGCCCGACCTCTCCGACGCGCACTGGCGCCGGCTGGTGTCGGCCGCCGTCCCGCAGGACGTCGAGGTCGGCGACTACGTCTTCCGCACCGGCGAGGCGGGCTACGACCTGATCTTCGTCGAGTCGGGAGAGGTCGAGATCGTCCGCGACGCGCTCCGCTGGATCGGCGAAGCGGTCATCACGACGGTCGGTCCCGGGCGGTTCGCCGGCGAGCTCGGCATCCTGAACGGTCAGAGCGCGTTCCTGTCGGCCCGGGTGACGAAAGCCGGCCGCGTGCACCGCCTCTCGCGCGCGGCACTCCGCGAGATCATGAGCGAGGACGACGAGCTCTGCGACCTCATCCTGCACGCGCTGTGGGCGCGGCGCGAGTCGCTCCGCACCGGCCCCGCCGCGATGACGCTGAAATTCGTCGGCACGACGACCTCGAACGACTTCCTGTCGCTCCGGCGCTTCGCCGAACGGCTCGACCTCGTCCACAAGGCCGTGGCCCTCGCACCCAGCGACCTCGACACGCTCGACGTGCACGAGGTCGCCGCCGAAGACCTGCCGGTCGCCTACGTCCAGGGCGAGCCGATCCCCCGCGCCACCCCGGGGCTCGTCGCGGAACGCCTCGGTCTCAGCTACCGGGCCGAGTCCGATGAGATCGTCGACCTCGTCGTGGTCGGCGGCGGACCGGCCGGACTCGCGGCCGCCATCTACGGCGCCTCCGAGGGGCTGAGCACCGTGCTGCTCGACGCCGTCGCGCCGGGCGGGCAGGCGGCATCCACCTCGCGCATCGAGAACTTCCTCGGGTTCCCCTTCGGCGTGAGCGGCGGCGATCTCATCGGCCAGGCCGTCCTGCAGGCGCTGAAGTTCGGCGTCCGCGTGTATGCGCCGTGCGAGGCCGTCGCCCTCGCCCAGGTCGGCCCGGACCTGCTCGACGTCACTCTCTCCGACGACCGCGTCATCCGCGCGCGGAGCGCCATCGTCACCTCGGGGGCGGCCTACCGTCGTCTCGCCCTCGACCGGTGGGAGGACTTCGAGCGCTCCGGCGTCTACTACGCCGCGACCCCGCTCGAGCTCCGCCAGGTGCAGAACAAGCCGGTCGTCGTGGTCGGCGGCGCGAACTCCGCCGGGCAGGCCGCGCTCTACCTCGCGGCCCACGGCTCCCCCGTGCACCTCGTCATCCGCGGCACGGACCTCCGCACCCGGATGTCCAGCTACCTCGCCGACCGGCTCGCCGAGGATCCGCGCGTGCGGGTGCACACGGCATCCCAGGTCACCGCCCTCGACGGGAACGGCACCCTGGAGTCCGTCACGATCGACTCCGCCGGGGCCGTCGACGCGCGCGGGCTGTTCTGCTTCATCGGGGCGGACCCGGCGACGTCGTGGCTGCCCGCCATCGACCGCGACACCGACGGCTTCATCCGCACCGGCACCGACGTGGCCGTGCAGTCCATCGCGCAGTGGCGCGACCTCGGGCGCGAGCCGTTCCCGTTCGAGACGTCAGCGCCGCGCGTGTTCGCTGCGGGCGACGTGCGTCGCGGATCGATGAAGCGCGTCGCCGCGGCCGTCGGCGAAGGATCGAGCGCTGTCGCCTCGGTGCACCGCGCCCTGGCCTACTGACCCATCGAGAGGATGAGATGAGCTCCGACATCGACACCAACGTCGCCCCCTCGGGCGCGGGCTGCGCCGAGTGCGATCAGCAGGACGGGTTCTGGGTGCACCTGCGCCGCTGCGCGGCGTGCGGTCACGTCGGATGCTGCGACACGTCACCCGGCCAGCACGCGACCGCGCACTTCCGCGAGACCGGGCACCGCCTCGTGCAGAGCTTCGAGCCCGGCGAGGACTGGTTCTGGGACTACGTCGACGAGACCATGTTCACCGGCCCCGAACTGGCCGAGCCCACCAGCCACCCCGCCGATCAGCCCGCTCCCGGCCCGCGCGGCCGGGTGCCCCTGAACTGGCGTGAGCTCATCCACACCTGAGCACGCGTCAGACGACCGAGACGACCCGTCCGCCGGTGAGCCGCACGAGCTCATCGAACGTCATCGGGAAGACGGTGTGCGGGGTGCCACCGGCCGCCCAGATCTCGGGGTAGCCGGCGAGGTCCTCGTCGACGAGCGTCTCGAGGGGAGCCGGATGGCCGGTGGGGGCGACCCCGCCGATGGCCTGGCCCGTCGCCTCGCGCACCTGCTCCGGGGTCGCGCGGCTGATCTTGCCTCGCCCGATCCGTGCGGCGAGGGCTGCGGTGTCGACGCGGTGGGCCCCGCTGGTCATCACCAGCAGCGGCCGCCCGTCGCACTGGAACACGAGGCTGTTCGCGATCGCGCCGACCTCCACGCCCAGGGCGTCGGCCGCGAGCACCGCGGTCGAGGCCGCGTCGGGCAGCACGACGATCTCGCCCGGGATGCCGGCTGCGCGCAGCGCGTCGTGGACGAGGCGGCTGCGTGCGCTGAGGTTCTCCGTCACCGCTCAGCCCCGCGCGAGGATCTCGCCGTGCGGCATGAGCAGCCAGCCGTCGGGAGCCGCGGCCCACTCGCGCCACCCCGCCGAGATCCGCTCGAGATCGGCCCGGTCGGCGAGGCCCTGCTCGACGGCGTGCTCGGCGTACGAGGAGTGCAGGGCGCGATCGGCCCACGACCCGCCCCACCACGCACGCTGCTCGTCGGTCTCGAACAGCCACGTCGACGCGCTCACGGCGACGTCGGTGAACCCCGCCTGGCGTGCCCACGCCTTGAGGCGCCGCCCCGCGGCCGGCTCGCCCCCATTGTTACGACCGATGCGCAGCAGCAGGTCGAGCCACTCGTCGAGCGCGGGGATGTGCGGGTGGATGATGATGCCCGCGTAGTCCACGTCGCGCGCGGCGACGAGGCCGCCCTGCCCGGCGAGCCGACGGAATTCGCGCAGAGCATCGACGGGCCGGCCGAGGTGCTGCAGGAGTTGGTGCGTGTGGACGATGTCGAAGGAGCCGTCCGGCGCGTCGACGGCGTAGGCGTCCGCCGTCTCGAAGGAGACGTTCGTGACGCCTTCGGCGGCGGCGTGGGCCTGCGCCTGCGCCACGACCTCCGCCGAGGAGTCGAGGCCGACGACCCGACCGGGATCGAGCCGGCGCGCGAGGTCGACCGTGATCGTGCCCGGGCCCGATCCGACGTCGAGGAGGGACGCGCCGGGGCGAAGATGCGGCAGCAGATATCCGACCGAGTTCTCCGCCGTCCGCCAGCTGTGCGCCCGCAGGACGCTCTCGTGGTGGCCGTGGGAATAGCGTTCGGTCTGCATGGGCCACAGCCTAGGCGGCGGCCGATATGCGAGGCAGAATGATGACGGATGCCGCAGATCGGCGGCATCCGCACCGCAGTGCCCACAAGGCCCGTCGACAAGGATCGCGATGACGCATTCTCTGCCCCTGCCCGATTTCACCCACGAGCGCGTGGAGGTGATCACGGGCCGGCGGAGCGGCCTCGTCGTCACCGTCGCCCTGCACTCGTCGACGCTCGGCCCCGCTCTCGGCGGCGCGCGCCTGTGGCGTTACCCGCACTGGTCCGACGCGATGGGCGACGCTCTGCGCCTGTCAGCAGCGATGACGCTGAAGAACGCGACGGCGGGATTGGATGCCGGGGGCGGCAAGTCCGTCATCGCCCTGAGCGAGGCGGACACCCTCGACGTCGACCGGCGCCGGGCGGCGTTCCTGGACCTCGGCGACGCCGTCGAGTCGTTCGGCGGCCAGTACCGGACGGCAGAGGACGTGGGGTCGACGACCGACGACATGCTCGTCGTCAGCGAGCGGACGGCGCACGTCGTGGGTCTCCCGGACTCGGTGGGCGGATCGGGCGAGCCCGCTGGCCCCACGAGCCGCGGTGTCTACGCGGCGCTCCGTGCGACCCTCGAGCGCGTCGCGGGTTCGCCCGAGGTCGCCGGTCGCCGTATCACGATCTCGGGACTCGGCCAGGTCGGCAGCCGCCTCGCCGTCCGGCTGTCGGGTGAGGGCGCGATCCTCACCGTGACCGACGTCAACCCCGCGAAGATGTCGCTCGCCGCCGAACTCGGCGCGACGTGGGTCGAGCCGGGCACCGAGCACCTCGTGCCCGCCGACGTGTTCGTGCCCGCCGGCATCGGCGGCGTCCTCACCGACGAGGTCATCGACGCCCTCGCGGCGACCGCGGTCTGCGGTCCCGCGAACAACCCGCTCGCCGAACGCTCCGGCGCCGTGCGTCTGGCGGATCGCGGCATCCTGTACGCACCCGACTTCGTCGCGAACGCGGGCGGTGTCATCTACCTCGACGTCGAGGCGCGCACGCCCGGGCACCGCGAGGAGATCGCGACCCGCATCGACGGCATCGGCGACACGCTGCGGCGCCTCTTCGACGATGCCGCCGCCCGCGGGGTCACCCCGCTCGACGCGGCCGAGGCCTACGCGGCCGAGCGCCTGTCGACCGGCGCCCGCGTCCCCGCGAGCGTCTGAGCGCGCGCCCGGGGCCCGCTGCGGCGGGTCCCGGGTCGCTCAGGCCGGAACGGCGGGCATCGGCATCCCGCGTCGCATCTCGACGGCGCACCCGATGAGCGCGATGGCGGCGACGGCGGTCAGCAGGTGCACGGCGACGGCGATGACGCCGAGGAGCGGCGCGATGATCGTCCCGCCGACGACGCCCGTCGTCACTGCCGCCCACTGCGACATGCCGGCACGGCGAAGCAGCCGAGATCCGGCGACCGCGAGGAAGACCGCGAGTGCGACGATGCCGACGACGGCGAGGACCAGGGCGGGCACGTCCATTCCCGCGGTCGGCAGTCCGTCCTCGCTCCGTTGGAACGACACCCGGACCGTGGTGGCTGCGAGACCGCCGGCCACCCCTGCCAGCGTGGCTGCAGCGAGGAGCACCCCGGTTCCCCGCGCGCCGACCAGCCGGCCGAGGCGGGCGATCGGGGCGAGCGCGACGCCGACCGCGGCAGGGGCGACCCCACCCGCGACGAAGAGGAACGCGTCCGGTGCCCCGGGAGTGATCGATCCGACACCACCGGCGATCGACGCCGTCAAGGCGAGGGATGCCGCGACGATCGCCGCAGTCGCCCAGCTCCGTTCGCGGGGCTTCATCTAGGCCGCCTGGCTCAGGGCAGAGGACACCCGTGCGCTCCGACGCCACGGCAGCACCAGGACGACGAGCGCCAGCACGGGAGCCGCGAAGGCGAGCATCGGCGTGAGGGTCAGGCCGAGGACGAGCGTGTAGGCGAGCATGATCCCGAGACCGACGCCGATACGGATGCCGGTGGCGGAGCCGTGTCCCGTGCTCAGCGGCATCCGCACGACCACCCACCAGGCGAGTGCGAAACCGATCGCCGCTGCCGCGCCCACCCACGCGATCGTGAGGGAGCCGTTCCCGTCGGAGATCAGGTAGTCCGTGGCGATCGCGGCGAACCCCGCAGCGGCGGCGGCCACCGGGATCCAGACGTCGCGACCGGCGCGCCGCCGCGAACGCTCTAGCACGACGCCGAGGGCGATCAGAGCGGGGATCATGCTGACGGCGAGGATGACGATGCCCTCCCGCATCGCCACCGTGTCGTCGCCTCGCGCCGTGGGAGACCAGTCGGCTCCGGCGAACGCCCATGCCAGGCCCACCGCACCACCGGCGAGGGCGATGCCGGCGAGGGCGCGGCTGAGAGCGGCCCCACCCGCCGAGGAGCGCGGCGCGCGAGGCGTGGGCGCCGGTGCGCCGACGGCGGGTGCAGCACGTCGCACGCCCCGAACGCGAGGCAGGGCTGCGACGACGAGCACGACGATCGCCACGACCGCCGTGGTCCCGGGCGAGAGGAAGACGAGCGCCCCTGTGACCGGGGCGGCGATGATCGCCACCACGATCGCGAGGACACGGGCCGCAGGTCCGAGCCCCGCACGCCGGAGGGCGGGGGCGACGAGCAGCGCGAACGCGACCATCGTCAGCAGGACGCCCGCACCGGCGAGCGGCAACGTCATCGCCGCCAAGCCCGTCTGCGGCAGACCGGCGTCCGCCGCATCGAAGCCCTGACTCCATGCGATCCCTCCGAACCCGCTGCAGACGCCGGCGACGGCGAGGCACGCCGTCGCGGTCACCGCGGCTCCGTCCCCGAGGAGCGCAACCGCCCGCAGCAGGGAGACGAGAGCGACACCCGTCAGCGCGGGCGCCACACCGGTCATGATGAAGAGCACCGGCTCATGGATGGCCGGTCCGCGGCCCGTGAAGAACAGCAGGCCGACCTGTCCGACGGCGGTCGCGAGGACGGCGAGGGATGCCGTGATGATGGCCGCCGTGGCGCCGAGCCGCGATCCGAGGCCGTGGATGACCGCGGCGCGCCTCTCGGCGCCGGAGGGACCGGAGCGCCCGGTGCGCTCGGCGTCGTCGAGCATCATCGCGACGAGCACGTCGCCGTGATCACGGCGCCACGAGCGCGGATACCAGGCCAGCAGGCGACGGAACGGGCGGTCGTCGAGCCCGCTCACGCGATCGCCGTCCGACCGAAGCCCGGCTGGACTGCGGGCCGGCCTGCGGCGCGCAGCCGCTCCCGCGCCACGCGAGCCTGATGCTCGAGCGCCGCGACCTCCGCCTCGAGCGCCGCACCGCCGGCATCCTGGATCGCGAAATACCGCCGGGCGCGACCACCGACGACCTCCTCGCCGTCGGCTCGGATCAGTCCGTCGCGCTCGAGACGCTCGAGGGCGGCGTAGAGGGTCGTGACCTTCATCGCGGCGCGCCCCGATGAGGCCGCATCCACCTCGCGCAGGATGTCGTAGCCGTGCCGCCGCCCCCCGGCGAGCGCCGTGAGGATCCAGAAGCCCGTGGGGCCGAGAGTCGTCGCCATGAGTCATTCATACTCCATCGGCAGGAATATTCCCACTATTGATTCTTTACGCGGCGTCCGCGCATCGCCATACTGAGTGACCACCCGCACTTGTTCATCTGTACAACTTTCCTGGAGGCCCCATGCCCGGCGTGATCGTCATCACGGGAGCGAGCTCGGGGATCGGTGCCGGCTTCGCCCGGCGCTACGCCGCGCGCGGCCACGACGTCGTCCTGGTCGCCCGCCGCGCCGAGCGCCTCGAATCCCTCGCCGAGGAGCTCCGCGGGCTGCACCGCGTCGAGGCGACCGTGCTCGCCGCCGACCTCGCCGACCCGGCCGCACCGGCCGCGATCGCCGCCGAACTCGCCGAGCGCGGCATCCGTCCCTCAGGTCTCGTCAACAGCGCGGGTTTCGGGACGGCATCCGCTTTCGTCGACGAGGATGCCGCGCGCGTCGCCGCCGAGGTGCAGGTCAACGTCGCAGCCCTCACCCTGCTGACCCGCGAACTGCTCCCGCAGCTGATCGAGGCACGCGGGGTGCTCGTGAACGTGTCGAGCAACGCCGGCCACCAGCCGCTGCCGGGACTCGCGGTGTACGCCGCCACGAAGGCCTACGTCACCTCGCTCACCGAGGCGATCTGGCAGGAGACGCGCGGCACCGGTCTGACCGTCCTCGCCCTCTGCCCCGGTCCGACCGAGACGGAGTTCTTCGCCGCAGCGGGGTCCGAGACGTTCAAGGTCGGCGCGACGAAGACCGTCGACGACGTCCTCGACGAAGCGTTCGACGCGCTGGACTCGTCCCGCCCCTCCCCCGTCCGCACCGTCGGCGCCGCCAATCGCGTGCAGGGCTGGGTGGCGCGCGTCTCGCCGCGGCGCCTCCGCCTGCACGTCGCCGCACGCGCGGTGGGAGGCTCCTGATGCGACGGATGCCTCCCGAAGAGCGCCGCGGCGAACTCATCGCCGCCGCCATCCGCGTCATCGCCCGGCAGGGCGTGGCTGCGGCGACGACCCGAGCCATCACCGCCGAGGCGGGCATGCCGCTCGGCGCGTTCACCTACATCTTCGGCACGCAGGACGAGCTGATGACGGCCGTCATCGACACCGTCATCGAACAGGAGCGCTTCGCCGCCGAGTCCCGCGCGATCGACCCGACGTCCCTGGCATCGGCGATCCGCTCGGGCCTCGAGGGCTACATCGACATGCTCGAGCACGACCCGGCCGACGAGATCGCCCTGCTCGAGCTGGCCCTCGTCGCCCGCCGGCGCGACCCGCAGGGGCAGATGCGCGCGCAGTGGCAGACGTACTTCCGTGCCGCCGAGCAGATGCTGACCTACGCGGCCGAGATCACCGGCAACCGGTGGACCGAGCCGGTCGCCGACCTCGCCCGCCACCTCGTCGTCGTCGTCGACGGGATCACGACGACGTGGCTGGCGGACGGTGATTCGGATGCCGCGCGTCGCACGGCATCGTTCGCCGCCGCCGCGTTCGCCGCGGCATCCGCCCCGCTCGGGGCACCGACCGAAGGGAGTCCCCGTGCTGACGGAGATCGATGAGCGCGTCCTCGCGGCCGTGAACCTGCACGCCGTCCTCGGCGCTCTGCCGAAGCTGTCCGAGGTCGCGCCCGACGCGTCGCGCCTGCTCGCAGGGCTGGCGCAGCCGGTGCGTCTGACCGCTCGGGTGATCGGCGGCGAGTCCATGAGCCTCGTCTTCGCTCGGGACGGCATCCGCGCGGCGGAGGGCGACCGTGGCGGCATGACGCGAGCGACCCTCGTGTTCCGCTCCCCCGCGCACCTGAACGCCGTGCTCGACGGCGCGGGGTCGCCGCTGCCGATCGCCGGGCCTGCCGGCATCCGCTTCCTCACGCAGGTGTTCACCCCGATCAGCGACCTGCTCGGCCGATACCTTCGCCCGAGCGACGCCGACCTCGCCGACCCGGCCTTCACCGATGCGCACCGGGTGCTCCTCCTCGAGGTCGCCGTGGGAGCCATCGCGATCGTCGCGAACCGCGACCGCTCCGGCCGCTTCAGTGCGGGCCAGATGACCGACGGCGACCTCGACATCACGGTCGGCGACGCGCTCCGCCACCGCCTGCGGGTGCGGGAGCACACCCTCTCTCGCGTTCCGGTGACGGATGCCGCGCCCCGCGCCGTCTTCCGGTTCGCAGACCTGCAGACCGCCGGCGACGTCCTCGCGGGCCGGGAGAGCGCGCTCGCGTGCGTCGGTGACGGGCGCATCGCCATCCGCGGCTACATCCCCCTCGTCGACAACACGAGCCGCATCCTCGACCGCGTCGGCCACTACCTCGGAAAGTGAGCTCCCCCGTGTACACCTTCGACAAGAGCCTCGCCGCCTTCCGTCGCGCGCAGCGGGTGATCCCCGGCGGCATCCCGGGGCACCTCGGTCCCACCGAGGGACTGCACCTTCCGAACGAGGGCTTCCCGAAGTTCGCGACCCGGGCCGAGGGCACCCGGTTCTGGGACCTCGACGGCAACGAGTTCATCGATTGGATGTGCGCGTACGGGCCCAACGTCCTCGGGTACAACGACCCGGACGTCACCGCCGCCGCTCAGGCGCAGGCGAAGAAGGAGGACGTCGTCTCGCTGCCGTCGACCGTCATGATCGACTTCGCCGAGCTGCTGGTCGACCAGGTCGCCAGCGCGGACTGGGCGATGTTCGCCAAGAACGGCGGCGACACGACGACGCTCGCGATCATGACCGCCCGCGCCGCGACGCTGCGCAAGAAGGTGGTCTTCGTGAAGGGGTTCTACCACGGGGTCGCGCCGTGGACGCAGAAGGTCGACTACCCCGGCGTCCTCGAGGAGGACGTCGCGAACAACCTCTACGTGCCGTGGAACGACCTCGACGCGCTCCGGGCGCTGCTCTCCGAGAACCGCGGGCAGGTCGCCGCCCTCATCTCGACGCCGTACATGCACGGCAACTTCGTCGACAACCAGCTGCCCGCCGACGGGTACTGGCAGGCCGTGCGGAAGCTCTGCGACGAGCACGGCGTCGTCCTGATCATCGACGACGTGCGCGCAGGCTTCCGCCTCGACCTCGCCGGCAGCGACCACTACTTCGGCTTCGAGGCCGACCTGATCTGCTTCTGCAAGGCGCTCGCGAACGGCTACAACGTCTCGGCGCTCCTCGGCCGCGAGTCCTTGAAGGAGGCGGTGAGCTCGATCACCTACACAGGCAGCTACTGGATGAGCGCCGTGCCATTCGCGGCCGGCATCGCGACGCAGAAGAAGCTCCGCGAGCTCGACGCCCCCGCGCTGTTCGAGCGCCTGGGCCGACGGCTGACCGACGGCCTCACCGAGGCGGCCGCCGACGCCGGCTACTCGCTCGTGGCCTCGGGCGCACCCGCCCTCTTCTACCTGCGGGTGGCCGATCCGGCGGACTCGCTCATGCTGCATCAGGACTGGATCGCCGAGTGCGTGCGCCGCGGCGCGTACCTCACCTCGCATCACAATCACTTCCTCAACGCCGCGGTCACCGAGGCCGACGTCGACCGCACGGTCGAGATCGCCGCCGACGCCTTCGCCGCCCTCCGGACGCGCCACCCCGCGGTGGTGTGAGGTGACCGCCACGACGGCACCATCCGCGACGACACCCCGCACCGTCGCCGCGACAGCCGCGGTGTACGGCCTGCAGGGTCTCGGATACTCCGTCATCGTGACGGCGCTCCCCGCTTTCCAGGAACGCACCGGACTGGATGCCACGGGCATCGCCGCGATCCTGCTGGGAGTCTGCGTGACCGCGGCGCTCGGCTCGCTCGTCGCCGACGCGATCGCCCGGCGTGCCAGCAGCCGTCGGGGTGTCGTCGTGGGCCTGTCGCTGCAGGCGGTGGGACTGGTCGCGACGGCGTTCTCGCCGGGAACCGCGATGCTCGCGGCATCCGTGCTGCTCTACGGCCTGGGGCTGGGGCTGATCGACGCGTCCTCGAACATGCAGGGCGTCCTCGCCCAGCGCGGGCGCGCGACCCCGCTGCTCGGACGCTTCTTCGCGACGCTCACGGCAGGGTCGATCGTCGGGGCGCTCGGCATGGCGGGGATCCTCGCCGCCGGGGCGCCCGCGGTCGCCGCGCTGGTCGCCGCCGCGGTCCTGCAGATCGCGTTCGTCGCCTTCGGGGCGCGTCTGCTCAGCCGCGAGCGGGCGGCGCGGAGCACGGAGTGGAGCGGACCCCGAGGTCCCAGGCTCGACGGACGCGCGATCACCGTCGTCGGACTCGTCATCCTCGCCGCGTACACGGTCGACTCGGCGGTGAGCTCGTGGGGCTCGATCCACCTCGAGTCGATCGGCGCCGCCGTCGCGCTCGCCCCCGTCGGCCTCGCGGCCTACCAGGGCGGCGTGCTCATCGCGAGGATGGTGACGGATGCCGTCGTCCGCCGCATCGGTCGCGCGCGTCTGCTCGCCGTCGGCCTCGTCCTCGGCGTCGCCGGTGCGGTCGTCGTGGCCGCGGTCCCCTCGCCCGTCGTCACGATCGTCGCCTTCGCGGTGAGCGGTCTCGCCGTCGGAGCGCTGGTCCCCATCGCGTTCGGGCTCGCCGGCTCCATCGATCCAGCGCGCAGCGACGAGGTCATCGCACGGGTCAACCTCTTCAACTACGCCGGCGCCGTCCTCGGGGCCGTCGGGGTCGGGGTGCTCACCGACGTCACCGGCTCGGGGATCGCATTCCTCCTGCCCGCGCTCCTGCTCGTCGCGGCCGTCCCGGCGTGGCGTCGGACCGCCGGCTGAGCCGCTGGGGTGCCCGGCGCTTCACGCACCCCGCTCTTCAGGTACCCAGCGAGGCGCGGAGCGCGCGTTCGAGCTCGGCGAGCAGCACGGCCCGCTCCGGCTCGGGCGCGGCGAAGGCGTCGTGCAGCACGGCGTCGGCCGACGCGAACGCGACCCGGGCGACGGCCGCGCCGCGCTCGTCGTCCACTCCGTCGAGCACACCCGCTTCGCGGAGCAGCGTGTGGACGCGATCGGCCATCGCCCGCTTGTGGCGGCGACGCGCGGCATCGGCCTCGGCCGAGATCGCGACCGTACCGAGCGACCTGGCGGACTGCTCGTCCTGGTAGACGGCGACGACGGCACGGAGCACGCCACCGACGGGGTCCTCGCCGCGCGGGTCGCTGCGGAGACGCTCGATCGCGTCGTCGAGCAGGCGCTCGAGGCGGTCGTGGTACCGAGAGACGATGGCGGCGAGGATCGCCTCACGGTCGGGCAGGTACTGGTACAGCGCCCCCACGCTGACCCCGGCCTCGGCGGCGACGCGCGGCAGCGTGATGACGTCGACGCCCTCTCGCAGCACGATGTCCTCGGCGGCGGCGATCGCCTGCGCGAGCTTCTGGCGCGACCGCTGCTGCGTCGGGGTCCGGCGCAGGCCGAGGGCGGCCCAGTCCTGAGGGGTGTCGTCCGTGGTGTCCATGGAATCAAACTTGACTTTGGTTAGGGGTGGCGGCAACGTTAGCAGCATGACGATGACGTCGCACCATCACGATCTCCGCGCGTCTGTGGCCGCGGCATCCCGCGCTCTCGCCGGTCACGGCCTGCTCATCGGCACCGCGGGCAACGTCAGCGCCCGGGCGGGCGACGTCGTCGCCGTCACGGCGACCGGCGTCGTCCTGGGTAAGGCGACCGCCGATGACGTGACCGTCGTCGATCTGGGCGGTGCCGTGGTCGAGGGAACGCTCGCCCCGACGTCCGAGCTCGCCCTCCATCTCGGGGTCCTGCGCTCCGCGCCGGCCGAGAAGGTGTCGGCGGTCGTCCACACGCACGCGCCGAACGCGACGGCACTCTCGCTCGTCCTCGACGAGCTGCCGGTCGTGCACTACCAGCAACTCGTCCTGGGAGGGTCCCTCCGCGTCGCCCCGTTCCACGCGTTCGGGACGCCCGACCTGGCCGCCGCCGTCGGCGCAGCCCTCGACGGCCGTCTCGCAGCCCTCATGGCGAACCACGGCACGGTCGCGCTCGGCGCCGACCTCACGGCCGCCGTCGAGAACGCGCTGCTGGTCGAGTGGCTCGCGGAACTCTACCTGCGCGCCGCGAGCGTCGGCACGCCGCGGGCGCTCGACGCCGCACAGCAGCAGGAGGTCGTCGCGCACGCGATGCGCCTCGGGTACGGAACGACGAAGCCGGTGTCGGCGTGACCGCGGTCGGCGAGCTCGTGGCGCATGGGCGTTCCGCAGACGTCCACTCCCTGACGACGGCAACCGTCGTGAAGGTCTTCCACGACGACTGGCCCGATGAGGCGATCGGCCGCGAGGTCGAGGACGCCACGGCCGCGTTCGACCTCGGCCTCACGCCCATCCGCTGCCGCGGCAGAGCGGATGCCGACGGCCGCCGCGCGGTCGTCTTCGACCGCATCGAGGGGGTCGCCCTGACCACCGTCGCCGAGAAGAACCCGCTGCGGATGGGGCGCGTCGCCCGCGCGCTGGCGCAGGAGCACGCGCGCATCCACCGGGTCGCGAGCGACCGCTTCCCCGACGTGCGCGACGTCGCGGCGGACCTCGTCGGCACTGCGCCCTTCGCCGGTCTCACCGCGCGCGAGCGCGCAGCGCTCCTCGATCACCTCGCGTCGCTCCCCGGCGGCGAGAGCGTCCTGCACCTCGACTTCCACCCGATGAACGTGTTCCGACACGGCGGCGGCATCGCGACGATCGACTGGCAGTCCACCGCCTGCGGTGATCCCGCGGCCGACGTCGCGATGACCCGGCTGCTGTTCACCGAGGCCGAGCTGTTCCCGGGGGCGACCAGGGCGCAGCTGCTCGTCTACGGGGCGGCGCGCGGGGCGATGGGACGCATGTATCTGAAGGAGTACCTCGACGTGACGGGGATGACGACGGCGCGCCTCGACCGGTGGGCGACGGCCGCGCGGGTGCTGCGGCTGGGAATGCTCGACATCCCGAGCGAGCGCGAGCGTCTGCTGCGCGGCATCCGGTCGGTGATCGCCCGATGACGACGACGGTCCGGCGTTCCCTGCCCGCCGAGGGTGAGGTCGTCGACGTCCTCGTCGTCGGCGGCGGCATCACCGGAGCGGCGATCGCCTACGAGGCCGCGAGTCGCGGGCTGTCGGTCGCGCTCGTCGAGAAGGGCGACTTCGGCGCCGCGACCTCGGCCGCGACGGGAAAGCTCATCCACGGCGGTCTCCGCTACCTGAAGAACTTCGAAGTGGGTCTCGTCCGTGAGTCCCTCGCCGAGCGGCGCACGCTGTCGCGCATCGCTCCGGGGCTCGTCTCCCCCATCGCGATGGTCCTCCCCGACCCGGGGCTCATCGAGCACGTCGGCCTCACGGCGTACGACGTGCTGTCGTTCGATCGCAACCGCGTACCGACGAGCCACCGCATCCCCCGTCATCGGAGCCTGAGCCGCGAAGAGCTGAGGCTGCGCGGGCTGGGGCATCTCGAGCACGGGATCCTCTTCCACGACGCGATGATGCTCTCGCCCGAACGGTTGACGTTCGCATTCGTGCGGTCCGCCGCCGCGCAGGGCGCAAGGGTCGCGAACCACGTGCGGGCCGATGGCCTGATCTCCGCGGCCGGACGCGTTCGCGGGGCCCGCGTGACCGACCTCGTGACCGGCACGGCACACGAGGTGCGGGCCCGCGTGACGGTGAACGCGAGCGGACCGTGGGCGTACGACGTGCTCGCCGCCGAGGGCCTGCTGCAGCGCACTGCCGGCCCCCGCCCCGAGGTGCGGTCGGAGGGCATCTACCTGATCACGAGGCCGATCACCGAGACGATGGTGCTCACCGTGTCGTCGGGCGGTCACTTCAGCTTCGCGCCGTGGCGCGGGCGGACGCTCATCGGTCCGACCGAGACGCCCTACACCGGCGATGTCTCGGACTGGCGGCTGACGCGGGAATCGATCGAACGCTTCCTCGGCGAGATCAACGCCGCAGGTCGCCTGCCGGTGGAACTGTCGATGTCGGACGTCGTCGCCGCGTACGGCGGCCTCCGGCCGCTCACCGAGACGAGCGGGACCGACACCTACCGCGCCTCGCGCGCGTCCGAGCTCGTCGACCACGCCAAGGACGGCGTCCCCGGCATCGTCACCGCGACCGGCGGCAAGTACACGACCGCGCGCGCGTTCGCCGAGAAGGTCGTCCCCGCGCTCGCACGATCGATCGGCCGCGTCGCCGCGCCGAGCCGCACCGCCGACGTGCCGCTCGACGGCGCGGACCTCGCCGACACGGGGACGGCCGACCTGATCGACCGGCTGTACGGATCGGATGCCGGTGCCCTCCGGGCCGTGGCATCCGAGTCCGACGTCCTCTCACGCGAGGCGACGGATGACGGTGAACTGCTCGCCGGTGTCGCGTTCGCGGCCCGACACGAGGCCGCCGTGCACCTCACCGACATCCTGCTGAACCGCACCGGCATCGGCCGCCGCGGCGACCCCGGCGACGAGGTCCTGTCGGCGGCGGCGGATGTCGCGGGCACCGAGCTCGACTGGTCGCCGGAGCGCCGTGCGACCGAGCTCGACGCCGCGCGCGCCGCGGTCACACTCCCCCGATAACGGCGAAAGACCCCCGCGAACGGGGGTCTTTCCGGTGGTGGACCTGAGGGGATTCGAACCCCTGACCTCTTCATTGCGAACGAAGCGCGCTACCAACTGCGCCACAGGCCCGGAAGCCTCAACATTACCACGACCGATCGGGCCGCTCGAACGCGAGGCGGGCTCCTACTGGCCCGATGCGCGGCGTGCGAGGAGGTCGCGCACGTGCGCTTCGATGCGCTCGTCATCAGCCGGCCCGGCGAAGGCGACCTCGGCGGCACGGGTGCGACGGGCGGTGTCGATCGACGGCGGCGCGGCCTGCGCCACCCGCTCGCGAAGAGCCTCTTCGACGGCCGCCTGGCGGAGCGCATCGCGGGCGTCCGAGGCGTCGAGCACGGCCGCTGCGCGCGACCCGGCCGACGCGGTGAGCGGACGCGGCAGCGTGCGCGGCGTCCATTCGACACGGTCCGACTCGAGCACGACGTCCTGGAGTGCGCTCGCCTCGCGGACGACCTCGATCTCGACGGAACGGGATGCCGCGCGTCTCGCGACCGTGTTCATCCGGCCGAGTACGAGCAGGCTCAAGAGGGCGACGGCTCCGCCCGCAACGAGCAGAGTCCAGCCGGCGCCGATGGCGCCGAGGTAGCCACCGAAACCGGTGACGCCGAGAGCCAGCACACCGACGACGGAAGCGGTGAGGCGCACCCGGCGACGCGTCCGTGCACGGCGGACGGCGGGAGTGGCGCGGGCGGCGGCGGCCCCGGCGATCGCGCGCTCGCGGGCGAGTGCGGCATCCGCTCGCGCCTTCTCGCGCCGGGCCGCGGCGTCGGCGGCAGCCTGACGCCGCTCGGCCTTGGCGAGTTCGCGGTCGATGGCGGCCTGCGCCTTCGCGGCAGCGAGTTCGGCGCGCGCGGCTTCGAGGCCGACGCTCTCCTTCTCCGCCTGCACGCGGCGTGCGAGCTTCTGCTGGGCGAGGGCGGTGCGCGCGTTCAGCTCGAGGCGGACCTCACCAGGGGTCTCGCTGGTCTCGGCGAGGACGCGCAGCGCCTGGTTGAGCCGGACCGCGTTCCGCTCCGCGGCCTGGTATTGATGACGGCTGTGCCACGACGGCAGAAGGTACAACAGCCACAAGAGGACAGCGACGAGGACGATCACCCCGCCACCCATCACCTGCTCACCCATGTCGCTCACCGTATGTTCCCGAAGCGGTGCGGCCCGGCATCCGCTGGGCGTGTCTGAACCTTTGGTTGAGGGTTAACGGTCCGAGGGCGGGATGGATGCCGCATCCGCCGGCGCCCGCCCGGCCAACCACCGGTTCAGGACGCCCTCGCGGACCTCTTCACGGACGAGCGCGAACGCGTAGTGGTCGCGCCAGTCGCCGTCGATGTGGATGTACCGACGACGCAGTCCCTCGTACCGGAAACCGAGCTTCTCGACGACGCGGAGGCTCTTCGTGTTCTCGGGTCGGATGCAGATCTCCATGCGGTGGAGGCGCAGATCCTCGAAACACACATCGGTGGCGAGGGCGACCGACGTCGGGGTGATCCCCCGGCCGGCGAACCGCTCGCTGACCCAGTAGCCGATGGTGGCCGACGACAGCGAACCGCGAGCGATCCCCCAGACGTTCAGCTGACCGGTCACCTCGCCGTCGTACTCCATGACGAACGGCACGCCCGAGCCGTCACGGTACTGCTGCAGCAGTCGCCGCACCCCGGATCGCATGTCGAGCGAGACCGGACCGTCGGGGCTCGTCGCCTCCCACTGCCGCAGCCACGACCTGTTCTGTTCGAGCTCGGTCTGCAGCGGCTTCGCATCGCGGGGACGCACGAGCCGGATCGAGATCGGACCGTGCGCGCGCACGACCGGGCCCTCCATGCCCATCAGCGACCCGCCGGGCTCAGAGGCCCGAGGCGAAGTCCTTCAGCCACGGGCGAAGCTCCGCCCCCAGGTCGTCGCGGTCGACGGCGAGCTGCACGATGGCCTTGATGTAATCGGCGCGGTCACCGGTGTCGTAGCGCCGACCGCGGAAGACGACGCCGAGGACGCCCTCGGTCGAGGCGAGCTCCTGCAGCGCATCGGTCAGCTGGATCTCGCCGCCCTTGCCCGGCTCGGTGCGCTCGAGGATGTCGAAGACGCCGGGCGTCAGCACGTATCGGCCGATGATCGCGTAGTTGGAGGGAGCATCCTCCTTCTTCGGCTTCTCGACGAGGCCCGTGACCTTGACCACGTCGGTCTCACCGGTTTCCTCGACGGCTGCCGCGCCGTACATGTGGATCTGGTCGGGCGAGACCTCCATCAGCGCGATCACGGTCAGGCCGGTCTTCTTGTTCTGCTCGAGCATCTTCTCGAGCAGGACGTCGCGCGCGTCGATGAGGTCGTCACCCAGGAGCACGGCGAAAGTGCTGTCGCCGACGTGCGAGCGTGCCCGGAGGACTGCGTGCCCGAGCCCCTTCGGCTCGCCCTGACGGACGAAGTGGATGTCTGCCATGTCGGACGAGTCCTGCACCCGCTTGAGCTTCTCGTGGTCGCCCTTCTTGGAGAGGTTGGACTCGAGCTCGGGGACCGAGTCGAAGTGGTTCGAGATGTTGTTCTTGTTGCGCCCGAGAATGATCAGGACATCGTCGATCCCTGCCGACACGGCCTCTTCGACCACGTACTGGATCGCCGGCTTGTCGACGACGGGCAGCATCTCCTTGGGCATGGCTTTCGTGGCGGGCAGGAAGCGAGTCCCCAGGCCGGCGGCGGGGATGACGGCCTTGATGCGCTCAGCAGACATGCCCCTCACCCTACAGATGCCGCACGTCTCGCGGAGGACACGTCGGGGCGCGGGCGTGTCCCTTTAGAATCGGACCATGACCGGCCCGTTGGACACCGAGAAGCGCGCGCTGCGCGCCGAGCTCCGCGAACGCCGACAGCAGCGCTCCGCCGCCTCGCTCGAGGAGGCCGCAGCCGGGATCCGGGCCCAGCTCGACGCCCTCGTGACCGAGCACGGCGTCCGGTCCATGTCCTGCTTCCTCTCCACCCCGACCGAACCGGGCACGCGCGAGTTCATCGCCGCGGCGGTGGCGCGCGGCATCCGGGTCCTCCTTCCCGTCACCCGAGCGGACGGCCTGCTGGACTGGGCCGTCGCCGAAGAGGAGGGCGACACCGCCGAGGGCATGTTCGGGCTCCCCGAACCCGTCGGCGAACTCCTCAGCCCCGTCGCCGTCAACGACGTCGACCTGCTCGTCATCCCCGCGGCCGCCGTCGACACGACCGGGATGCGGCTCGGCTGGGGACGCGGCTACTTCGACAAGACCATCGGCTCGATGGAGAAGTGCCCGCCCGTCTACGCCGTCATCTTCGACTCGGAGCTCATCGACTCCGTCCCCCGCGAGGTGCACGACCAGCCCGTCTCGGGTGTCGTCACACCGACCCGCACCATCCTCCTTCCCACCCGCTGATCCACCGAGGTCTCATGCCCACCTATGCCTATGCCTGCACTTCGTGCGGCCACCGCTTCGACGCCGTCCAGTCGTTCTCCGACGCCGCCCTCACCGAATGCCCCGAGTGCGGCGGCGCACTCCGCAAGCAGTACGGCTCGATCGGCGTCACCTTCAACGGCTCGGGCTTCTACCGCACGGACTCGCGTTCGTCGAGCGGGTCGAAGCCCTCTGGCGAGAGCTCGTCTTCTTCGACATCATCGACATCATCCGGAGCGTCCGCTTCGCCCGCCCCCGCGGGTTCGTAACACCCGGCCGCAAGCCGGCATCGGAAGGAGTAGCCGTGATCAAAGGCTTCAAAGACTTCATCATGCGCGGCAACGTCATCGACCTGGCAGTCGCTGTCGTCATCGGCGGTGCCTTCACGGCGCTCGTGACGGCGATCGTGACCAGCATCATCAATCCGCTCATCGCCCTCGTCTACAAGCCCGACGAGAAGACGGGAGCGATCGGCCCGACTTTCGTCGGTCTCCATGGCGATGAAGTGACCTTTCCTCTCGGCGGCCTGCTCACTGCTGTCATCAGCTTCTTCGCCGTCGCGCTTGTCGTGTACCTCGTGTTCGTCGTCCCAATGAACAAGTGGAAGGAACGCCAGGCCGCGAAGGCGGGCGTTGTCGAGGAGGCGGCGAAGCTCCCCACGGAAGCCGAGCTGCTGATCCAGATCCGCGACCTGCTCGAGCAGCAGGGCAGTGCACCCGCGCCGGCGACCCGTCGTTCGGTTGAGCCGCCGTCGCCGTCGATCTGACGCGTCAGTAGTGCGGCGGGACGTCGTTCCGCAGGCGATCATCGTTCGGGCCGGATGCCGGGGGTTCCCCCGCGTCCGGCCCGTTCGTCGTCTCGGGGGTCGTGTCCGTCCCGGGCGCAGGCGTCAACTTCGCGCGCCGGGAGCCCGGGACCCGCTCGACGCGCTGACGCTCAGTCGACATCGATCGGCTGGGTGGAACCGGGGGCCGACGGCGTCTCGGGCTGCACGCCGATGACACCGGCGATGCGCAGAGCGACGGCGGCGGGGTCGTTGTAGACCTCGAAGGCGTGCACGCGAACGTAGTGCCACCCGAGGCGACGCAGTAGCTGGGGACGACGACGGAGTGTCTCGCGGAGGCTGTCGTGCGTGCTCTCGGGGTCGAGGTCTGCCACGACGGCCTTGCCCTTGTATTGGGCGACGAGAGGCAGCTGACCACCGCGGTAGTGCACGTCGACCGAGACCCCGAGGCTTCGCAGGTGCTGGGCGAGCGTCAGCGTGAGGGGGTCGGCGAGGTCCTCCAGGCGAGCGTCGCGGCCGCGCGCGGCGATGCGCCCGAGGATCGACATGAGCGTCGCGGCGCCGTGCGTGAGGCGTCCTTCGTCGAATGCGGAGGGACGGATCGACGAGACGATGACCATGGACCGGCGGGCGCGCGTCATCCCGACCGTCAGCAGCCGCTCACCGTCGGGGGTGGACAGGTCGCCGAAGTCACTGAGGACGCGCCCGTGCTTCGTGAGCCCGAAGCCGAGCGAGAAGATGACGCGGTCGCGGCTCTCGGCGACGGACTCCTCGAGGCCGAGCACGGCAAACGGCTCGGCCGTCTCGCGACCCACGAAGTCCGTGACGTCGGAGCGTCCCGCGAAGGCGCTCGCGACGGCCGCGCGGATGCGATCGGCGTGGCGCGCCGACGCGGTGACCACCATGAGCGACTCTGCGGGGCGGTTGATCGCGTGTTCGACGACGAGGGTCACGACGCGGGCGACCTCGGCATCCGGACTCTCCACCGCTCCCGTATCGGGATCCGGCGCGCCCGTGCCGCCCTCGACGTAGTCGACGCTCAGGCTGCCGCGGCCGAGGTAGGAACCGGCCCACGGCAGCGAGCTGATCGCTCCCCCGTAGAAGGCGTCGTTGACGAGCTCGGCGAGATCCTCTCCACCCGCGCGGTAGCTGCGGGTGAGTGTCTCGACGGGGAGGAGCTCGCTCAGTCGGTCGAACACGCTCCGGTCGTCGAAGGGCACCTCGGGCGCCTCGAACTCCTCGCCGCGACCCGACCAGAGTCGGAACGGAGTCGGCTTCTGCGTGACCGGATCGCCGAAGACGACGATCTGGCGTGCGCGTCGCAGCGCGGGCGTCGCCTCGGCGAGGCAGAGAGCCGCGGCATCCGCGATGATGACGACGTCGAAGTCGGGATGGTCGGGCACGTGCGGCACTTCGTACGGCGAGGCGAGCCACACCGGAGCGAGCACCCGCATGAGGGTCGGGGCCGCCGCGACCAGCTCGTCCGCCGACGCGGTCCCGCCGCGTAGCGCCGCCTTCAGCGATGCGGCCTCGCGCGGTTCGTCGACGATCGCGATGCGCCAGCGCTTGGCGAGCTCCGACGACAGGAGCGGTCCGGACGACGACGCGTGGGCTTCGTCGACGAGACGGAAGTCGCGCTCGAGTCTGTCCAGCACCTGCGTGTTCGCGCCGAGGAGGGCGCGGTCCGAACGCAGCATCGCCTCGAGGGCGGAGCGCCACCAGGCGTACTCGAACTCGCTCGCGACCTCGGATTCGGGCACGTGACGCGTCGAGAGCTCCATGAGCAGCGGCTCGAGCCCCAGCTGGGCGAGTTCGCTCCGCAGTGCCGCACGCTCGACGAGGTTGTCGAAGACGTCGGATGCCGCGGCGAGCCCGGCGAGCGTCCGGAGCAGCTGCGGGACGGGCAGCGACGCGAGCCCCTCCGTCCGCCCGAGCGCGCGGTCGAGGTCGGCGAGATCGGCGTTCACGCGCTGCCAGGCGGAGGCGACGTCGTCGAGCCCGATCGGGATCTCGGGCGTCACGCCCGCGTCGACGAGCTGCTGCCACTGCGCACGCTGATTCTGGACCCGCATCAGCGCCTCGTGCATGTCGGTGACGTGCATGCCGGGACGCACGTACTCCTTCGACAGGCGACGCAGCCGGCGCCGGTTCGCGGGGGTCATCTGTGCCGAGTCGCGACGCGACGAGTGGGCGGCGATGAGGTCGGTGAGGGGCCGCTCGAAGACCGTGGGGCTGAAGCGGTCGAGAGACGCGCGGATGCCCTGCAGCAGCTGGACGTACGTGCCCATCTCGGCGATCGTCGTGAACGGCCGCATCCGGGTCTGCCCGATGAGTTCGTACCCGCGCTCCAGGAGCCCGGGCACCTCGGTCCGGTGCAGTCGACCGGCGAGGGCGTGCGCGGCGCGCGCCTCGTCCGTGGTCGAGAACGCGACCCCGTACCAGGGTGAGTCGTCGGGTCCGATGCGGAACTCGCCGAGCCGAGCGGATGCCGCGAGAGCCTCGGCCGCCTCGACGCGACGGGTGGCGAGCCGCTGGACGGTGGCGAGGTCGAAACGGGTCGTCGCGGAGGGCTGCGGCTCGTGCTCGCCGATGCGCGTCAGTTCACGGAGTGCTTCGAGCGGCGAGACGCCGACCGAGGCGTGACGCTGCGTCAGCGCGGCGCGGTAGTCGCGGAGGACCGAGCGCAGGCGCACGAGCGCGTCGTCGACTTCGGCGACCTTGGGCTGCTCGGCCTTCTCGTTGCGACCGATCGCGCGAACGAGGTCGCGGTGAAGACGCGTGGGTGAGACGGCGAGACCCTGCAGTCCGATACCGGTCAGGCGGTGCCGCACCCCATCGAGGGTCGAGCGGCGCGCGCTGACGACGAGGACGCGCTTGCCCGAGCGGACGAGTTCGCCGACGGCGTTGATGACCGTCTGCGTACCGCCCGTGCCGGGGAGCGTGTGGACGGCGAGCGACTGCCCCTCCGTGATCCGAGCGAGGACAGCCTCCTGCTCGGCATCCGCGTCGAGGAGCAGCCGGTCGGCGGCGGGCGTGCGGTCGTCGAGACCGATCGACGCGGGCTGCGGCCGGACGAACGACAGGCGCTCGCGGTCGGCGGGGTGGCCGGCGAGTGCGTTGAGGACGGGATGGTCGAGGTCGACGGCATCCCGTTCCATGTCGGAGGCGACGTCGGCGAAGGTCGAGACGATCAGTCGCGGCTGAACCGTGAAGGTGGGGACCTGCGCCGTGAGGGCGCGGAGGCGATCGATGACCGGCTGCGGCTGGAACACCCCGCCGTCGTAAGCGAGGGCCGCCAGTGCGTCGCCGTCGAGGTCGACACCGAAATGGAGGCGCGCGGCGGTGACGAGTTCGGGGTTGACGCGGAACAAGCCGTGGAGGCGCAGGTCGAAATCGGTGTGGTGCCGGCGGATCGTCAGGGGGCGCAGCAGCACGGGGGCCATGCAGCTCGTGCTGCCGATGCGCCACGATGCCATGCCGATGGCCAGGTGCACGGTGTCGAGCCCGCGCGCGGTGCGCAGCTCGACGTCCTTCGAGGTGATGCGTTCGGCGGCCAACCGCGCGGTGCGCAGGGCGACCTCGTCGCGGAACATGTTGGACAGGAGCGTCGGCCGCCCCGTGATGAACTGGGGCAGGCTGCCCGGGTGCGCCTTGGTGATATCGATGCCGGCATCGCCGTCGTCGCGGTAGTGCAGCAGCGTCGACGCACCCCCGAGCTGCGCCGCTTCTTCGCGCAGACGCTTCCGCTCGGGCACCGCCGCGTGCATGACCAGCACCTCCGGGTCGGACAGCGTCACGTCCGCCGGGGTCACCGAGGGCATCTGCTCGGCCGTCTCGCCGCGCACAGCACCGCTCTCTGCTCGCCACACACGAGAAACACTAGGCGCGTCGCGCTGGGAAAGCGGGATCGACGGCCGAGTTTCGCGGATCAGCTGCCGTCTGTGCCCCGTTTCCTCCACATCCGGTCCGGGATGCCGCTCCTCCCCACCCGGCCGCTCCCCCGACGTGCGTCGGGTGACCCCGCGCCATGATGAGGGCATGACGAACGCAACCTACTCGGTGCACCCGACACCGATCGGCGAGGCCCTCCTGGTGACGACCGGCGAGGGCCTCGCCGCGCTGTCCGTCCTGGACGGCCCGGCCTACGCCGAGGTGGCCCGGCTCAGCTTGCTGCTGCATGCCGTGCCCACCGAGGAGGACGGTCCGTCCGCCGCCGCCGCGGCCGAACTCGACGAGTACTTCGCGGGCGAGCGTCGGGAGTTCACCGTTCCGCTGGATTGGGGACTCACTGCGGGCTTCACCCGACGCGCGCTCGAGGCGATCGCCGAGGTGCCGTACGGCGAAACGGCGTCCTACGCCGAGGTGGCGATCTCGGCCGGGGCGCCGCGGGCGCATCGCGCGGTGGGGACCGCGTGCGCCCGCACCCCGTGGTCGATCGTGCTTCCCGCACATCGGGTGATCCGCAGCGACGGGTCGATCGGCGAGTACGGGGGTCGGCCCGAGCACAAGCGGTTCCTCCTCGATCTCGAGGAGCGGGTCGCCTTGGGGACGGGCCGCGCATGACGGAGGCGGGCAGGGACGTGTAGGCCGTCCCTGCCCGCCTCGTCGCGGCATCCGCTCGGTTAGTGATCGACCGCCTTCTCGGCGCCGTATCCGGTCAGCGAGCGGACTTCCATCTCGGCGGCCTTGGTGGCGTCCTCCGCCTTGCGCGAGGTCACCGATCCCAGCCAGCCGAGGAGGAAGCCCACCGGGATCGAGATGATGCCCGGGTTGTTGAGCGGCCAGATCGCCGTGCCGACGTTCTTGAACACGCTCGTCTCGGTCCCCCAGAACACGGGCGACAGGACGATGAGCACGATCGCGGTGGCGAGACCGCCGTACATGCTCCACACCGCGCCGCGGGTGGTGAACTTGCGCCAGAACAGGGAGTACAGGATCGTCGGGAGGTTCGCCGAGGCGGCGACCGCGAAGGCCAGTGCTACGAGGAACGCGACGTTCTGCCCCTGGACGCCGATGCCGCCGAGGATCGCGAGCACACCGATCACGATGACCGTGCGACGGGCGACCTTGACCTCGCCGTCCGGCGGGACGTTCCCCTTCTTCACGACGTTCGCGTAGATGTCGTGGGCGAAGGATGCCGCCGCCGTGATCGTCAGTCCGGCCACGACCGCGAGGATCGTCGCGAAGGCGACCGCAGAGATGAATCCGAGCAGGACCGGTCCGCCCAGAGCCGCCGCGAGCAGCGGGGCCGCGGAGTTGACGCCACCGGGCGCCGCCTTGATCGTCTCCGACCCGACGATCGCGCCGGCGCCGTAGCCGAGGACGAGGGTCAGCAGGTAGAAGAGTCCGATCAGCCAGATCGCCCAAACGACGGAGCGACGAGCCTCCTTGGCGGTCGGCACCGTGTAGAAGCGCATCAGGACGTGCGGCAGGCCCGCGGTGCCGAGCACCAGGGCAATCGCGAGGGAGATGAAGTCCCACGGGTTCGCGCCGTACTGCAGGCCCGGACCGAGGATCGCCTCCTGCGGGTCGGTGGTCGACTTCTGGACGGCCGACTCGAGGAGCGTGTCGAGGCTGAACCCGTTGATCGCGAGCACCCAGATCGTCATGACGATGGCGCCGCCGATGAGCAGGAACGCCTTGACGATCTGCACCCAGGTCGTGCCCTTCATGCCGCCGATGAGGACGTAGACGATCATCAGGACGCCGACGACGGCGACGACGATCGACTGCCCGATCTGCTCGGTGATGCCGAGGAGGAGCGATACGAGTCCACCGGCACCGGCCATCTGAGCCAGCAGGTAGAAGAAGCAGACCGCGAGCGTCGTGATCGCGGCCGCGAGGCGCACGGGGCGCTGCTTCAGACGGAACGACAGCACGTCGGCCATCGTGAACTTTCCGGTGTTGCGCATGAGCTCGGCGACCAGCAGCAGCGCGACAAGCCACGCCACGAGGAAGCCGATGGAGTAGAGGAAGCCGTCGTAGCCGTTGATCGCGATGGCGCCGACGATGCCGAGGAAGGATGCCGCCGACAGGTAGTCACCGGCGATGGCGAAACCGTTCTGAGGGCCGGTGAACGAGCGACCGGCGGCGTAGTAGTCGGCCGCCGTCTTGTTGTTGCGGCTCGCCCGGATGACGATGAACAGCGTCACCGCGACGAACGCGCCGAAGATCGAGATGTTGAGGACGGGGTTGTTCTCCGCAGCGGTGGCGGGTGCGGCAGCGAGCAGGACGGAGGTCATCGCGCCTCCTGACGCTCGAGGTCGGAGCGGATCTCGGACGAGATCGGGTCGAGCGTGCGGTTCGCGAAGGCGACGTAGCCCATCGTGATCGCGAACGTCGTGACGAACTGGCCGAGGCCCAGGAGCAGGCCGATGGTGATGTGGCCGAAGACCTCCTGCGCCATGAAGTCGGGCGCGAAGGACGAGAGCAGGACGTAGACGAAGTACCAGACGAGGAAGAGCAGGGCGAGCGGGAAGACGACGCTGCGATGCTTCTTCTTCAGTTCGACGAAACGCGGCGATCCTTCGACCGCGACGTAGTCGATGGCACTCCCTTCCACGCCTCCGTGGGGGGACTGGGACGACATGTGGCCTCCTTGCCTCATGGGGTGAGCGACAGTGCTCTCACGGGCCGTTCCTGGGAATCAGCCGCGTGGTAGGTTCGACCGTACGAAGGCGGCAGAGGTGCCGTCACCCCCGGAAGTAGGTACGCGTGGGATCGTCGGTAGAGAGCGACGCGGACACGCGGCTCGTCTCCCGAGCCGTGTCGGATCTGGCTCGTCAGACCCGGTTTCCCGTCGTCTTCGGCGGACTCGAGCGCGGCGGCGCCGTCCATGTCACCGCAATCGCCGGGACCCGCACGCGCAGCATCGAGGGTCTCGTCGTCGAAGCGGGCCGGGGCCTCGGCGGAGCGGCGATGCTCGAGAAGCGTCCGCGCCTGGCGCTCGACTACCGCACCGCTCGCACCATCACGCACGACTACGACCGCGCGATCCTCGGCGAGGGCATCTCCACTCTCCTCGCCGTCCCCGTCGTGGTGACAGGCCGTCCGCGCGGCATCGTCTACTGCGGTTCGTGGACCCCGGGGCCGGTCGGCGACCTCGTCAGTCGCCCCGCCTTCCGCGCCGCCGACATGCTGGCGACCGAACTCCGCGTGCGCGACGAGGTCGACCGCCGCGTGGCAGCCCTCCTCCCCGCCGAGCCGGCTCTCCCGGCAGCCGCGCAGGAGGACCTCCGCGAAAGCTACGCGGAGCTGCGGAGCATCGCGGCATCCGTCGGCGATCCCGACCTGCGCGAGCGGATCGCCGCCGTCGAGCGACGACTCGCCGGAATCGCCCGGCCCGCCGCGGCCGACGCTCCGCTCGACGTCGCCCTTTCGCCTCGCGAGCTCGACGTGCTCGCCTGCTGCGCCCTCGGCGCCACCAACGCCGAGATCGCCGCCTCACTGTCGCTGCGGGAGGGGACGGTCAAGTCGTACCTGCAGGCGGCGATGGCGAAGCTGGATGCCTCGACCCGCCACGCGGCCGTCGCCAAGGCGCGCCGGGCCGGCTTGCTGCCGTAGCCGCCACCGGCGCCACTATGCTCAGCGCATGGCCCGCAAAATCGTGCATCAGCTCGTCGACGACCTGGACGGCACCGTCCTCGAAGTCGGCGACGGCGAGACCGTCCTCTTCTCCGTCGACGGCACCGCCTACGAGATCGACCTCACCCACGACAACGCGAACGCGCTCCGCGAGACGCTGGCACCGTACATCGACGCTGCCCGGCGCGTGTCGAACCGCACGTCCGCCGGTCGCCCGGCCGGCTCGTCCGGCGGCGGCCGCGTGCAGAAGCGCTCCGGCCAGCGCGATTACGCGCCGATCCGCGAGTGGGCCGCGAAGAACGGCTACCAGGTGTCGGAGCGCGGCCGTGTTCCCGCGCAGGTGCTCGACGCGTACGACGCCGCGCACTGACGCTCCTCCGCTCCCCTGACCTCACCCGAGGACGAGGGTCACGGCGATGACGAGCATGATCACGGCGATCCCGCCGTCGAGGATCCGCCACGCTCGTTCGGTGCGCAGCAGCGGCGCCAAGTAGCGCGCACCGTAGCCGAAGAGGACGAACCACAGCGTGCTGGCGGTGATGCCGCCGGCGAGGAAGAACCAGCGCGCATCGCCGTGCGTCGCCGCGACGGATCCCAGGACGACGGTGGTCTCGACGAGCGCGTGCGGGTTCAGCCAGGTCACGGCGAGGATCGTCAGGAGCGTCGCCGTCCGGGTGGCCGTGCGCGGCCGGGTCAGGACGGTGCCGCCAGCCGCCGCGGCATCCGTTGCCTGGTCGTCGGGGGCGGCGTCGAGGCTGCCCCCGCCGCGCCAGGCGCGACGCGCGCTGACGATCGCGAAGCCCGCGATGAAGACGGCTCCCGCCCACCGGGCCAGTGTCTCGAGCCACGGGTGAGCGGTCACGAGGGTCGCGACTCCTGCGACGCCGAGCGTCTGGAGGATCGCGTCGCTGACGACGCAGACCAGGACGACGATGCCCACATGTTCGCGGCGCAGCCCCTGGCGGAGGACGATCGCGTTCTGCGCCCCGATCGAGACGATCAGACCCAGACAGAGGCCCAGGGCGGACAGGAAGGCGGCGAGATCAGGAGACACGTCGTCCACGTTAGGGATCCGTGAGTGTGCAGTACAGCGAAAGATTCTTCAGGATCTGAAGAATTCCTTCAGTAGAGTGGCGGGCGTGGACATCCCGTTCGAGCACCTGCGCACCCTCGTCGCGGCCATCGATGCGGGCACGCTCGACCGCGCGGCGGCACGCCTCGGCATCACGCCGAGCGCCGTGAGTCAGCGCATCCGTGTCATCGAGCAGCGCGTCGGCCGGCCGGTGCTGCGCCGGACCAAGCCGATCGCCGCCACCGAGGCGGGCGAGCCACTGGTGCGCTTGGCGCGCCAGCTCGACCTTCTCGAGCACGACGCGCGGCGGGCGCTCGGCGACGACACCGACGCTCCTCTCGTGTCGCTCGCCGTCAATGCGGACTCGCTGATCACCTGGTTCCTGCCGGCCCTCGCCGCCGCCACCACGGTGAGGCCGGTCACGTTCGAACTGCACCGCGAGGACCAGGAACGGACCGCGCAGCTGTTGGCCGCCGGTACCGTCATGGCCGCCGTGACGTCGCAGCGGGAGCCCGTGGCCGGGTGCGTCGCCTCCCCGCTCGGACGGATGCGGTACACCGCCGTCGCGACGCAAGACTTCGCCGAACGATGGTTCCCGCGGGGGCTCGACCGCGCGGCGCTCGAGAGCGCTCCCCGGGTCGACTTCGACCGCCACGACACCCTGCAGAGTTCCTTCGCACATCGCCACGGCGCACGGCGGGAGCCGCCACGCCACGTCATCAGCGCGTCGGCCGAGTTCGCGCAGGCGATCGTCCTGGGACTCGGCTGGGGGATGCTGCTCCCCGGCCAGTTCGAGGCGGGGATCGCCGACGGATCCCTCGTCGTCCTCGCCGACGACACGATCGAGGTCCCGCTGTACTGGCAGCGGTGGAACCTGTCGTCCGAGCTTCTCGACACGGTGACGGATGCCGTGCGTCAGACGGCAGCCGACTCCCCCGTCCTCGCGTAGCGACCTCGCGGCATCCCGTCAATCCCCTCTGCACCGACCGGAGCCCGGGCGATGGTGGTCACCTGGGACAAGTGTCGGCCGGGTGCGAGGGACGAGGTGCGGAAGATGTATGTGGATCCTGAAACGCTGCGCGCGCTACCGGCCCGTCGACCGGCGGATGCCGCGACCCGGGCCTCGCGGATCCAGTGGGATCTGATCGGCGACGCTCGCTACGAAGTGCGGATCGGCGGCCAAGTGGCCGGATTCATCGACGTCGTCGGTGCCGTGTACGTCGTGCTGTCCGGTTCTCGCTACGACCGAGCCGAAGAGGTCGTGCAGACCCTGGTCTGGTCGACCGCGACCGCCGCGCTCGATCAGCACCGCTCGCGCAGCTGATCATGTGGACGCCGCCTCAGCGGCCTTCTTCGCCCGGCGTGCAGCATCGCGCGCGGCAGTGCGTGCCTCGGTGAGCTGGACTGCCTCTTCCTGAACGGCGTCGAGATCGTTCGCTGTCCGGGCACGCTCGCGGTCGATCTCGGCGAGGCGCTCTTCGAGCGACGCGACCCGCGCCCGGGCGGCCGCCAGCCGATCCTCCGCGCGGGCGAGCTGCTTCTCCGTGGTCTCGGCGTGGCGGCGGGCCTCTGCCGCTGCTCGAGCGGCCTCGCGGGCGGCGCGTCGGTCGGCGAGATCGTCCCCTCCGTCCGGCTCAGCAGAGCCCGCATCGAACGGACCCGACACCGCGTCGGTCAGATCGGGCCGGTCCATGCCGGTCGCCTCGATGGGACGCAGCAAGCGCGCGCTCGCGACGGCGGCCGCGGCATCCGGATCCCGCAGCGCTGCGTCCAGGGTCTGCTCGACCGCGGCGCGGGCGGTGGCACCGACGTCCACGCCGTTGTCGGCCGCGAGGGTGAGGGCACGGTCGACGAGGTCGTGCAGGATGCCGCGGCGCCGCGCCGTGAGCTCCGCGAGCGCGCGTGCGTCACCGGCATCCGCGGCGTCGCGGAACGCCTCGGCGAGCTCGACGGCGGGCGCCAGCGCCTGCGGGTCTTCGGCGGCGAGGAGGTTGACCACCCACGCGGCGAGGACGGGCTTCCGCAGGCCACGGATGGCCGCGGCGAGGTCTCGATCCTCGGCATCCTTCGCGGCGGCGGTCCGCTGCGCGACGAAAACACCGGCCGGGGCGACACTGAGCCGCGCGGCGACCTCGATCAGCCGCGTGTCGTGATCGGGAGCGGTCATTCGCCCATCCTCCCGCATGCCCGGCGCCTCGGATCGGCAGGATTCCTTCGACCTCCGGCATCCGTTCGCCTTCGGCGGCGATACCGGCACTCGTATCGTCGGAGGATGCTCGAGATGCGACCCGCCTGCGAATCGTGCGACCGCGCCCTGCCCGCGGCCGCCGAGGCCTTCATCTGCTCGTACGAGTGCACGTGGTGCGCGTCCTGTGTCGTCGGGTTCACGGATGCCGCGTGCCCGAACTGCGGCGGTGACCTCCAGCGCCGTCCCACTCGAGCGGTCCGCGCCTGATCAGTTCGTCCAGAAGGCGGCGGCTCCGAGAGCGAAGACGCAGACGAGCATCGGCGCGACAGCGCCGGCGCGCCGCCGTATCGCGCCGACGACCGCGAGGCCCGCCGAGACCACCGTCACGGCGACGAAGCCGATCGTCCTCGGCCACCCCGTCTGCGTGACGATGGCGTCGCCGCCGGACGCCGCCGCCCAGGTGCACTGGCGGCCCACGGGCCACAGCGTCGCCTCCGCGGAGAGAAGAGCCGTTTCGGACACCGCGACACCCGCCGGGTGGTCGTCCACCCAGCACCGCGCGTCAGCGCTCTCCCGGGTGTCGAGGAAGAGGCCGCCGACGAGGATCAGTCCGGCCAGCACGGCAAGGACGAACATCACCCCCGTGGCGATGCGCACACGAGACCTACAGGCCTTGAGCCACCGCGGCCGCGGCGCGCATCCACGCGTCCTTCGTTCGGGGCTGCAGCGCGTCGTAGCGGATGCGGCCCGCCTTCAGGGAGTCGTCGAAGGGGATGATCTCGACCGCACGGACGTGGCCCTCGAAGCCCGCCGCGATGCGCTGCGCCGCGCTGATCCCGGCCCGCTCGGACTGCCCGACCACGACGACCGCTCCGTCGGCGAGGCGACGGGAGTGCTCGTCGCGCTTGCGGAGGGCGTCGAGAAGGAGCGCGGCAGACTCCGCCGACTCGGGAGCGGCGAGCGTCGGGACGACGAGCTGGTGGGCGGAGTCGATCATCCGCAACCAGCGATCGGCCGACTCGTCGTTGCCGGAGTCGAAGATCACCATGCGGTAGTAACGGGCCGCGACCTGAGCGAGCAGATCGAAGTCCGCCGTCGTGATGCGCTGGTCCGCTGCGAGCAGCTCGGGGTTGGAGCGGAGCACGTCGTAACGGTCGACGGACTGGTGATGGACGAAGCGGGCGATGTCAGAGACGGATGCCGTCGCTTCGAGCAGTCTCGCCGCTTCGGGCAGCAGGTCGCGGATCGTCGTGTCGTAGTCGCCCTGCTCGGTGCGCCAGCCGAGCGTCCCACGGGTGTCGTTGTTGTCCCACGCGAGGACGTTGCCGCCGCCGTGGCGTGCGAAAACCGCGGACAGCACAGCGGTGGTCATCGTCTTGCCGACGCCGCCCTTGCCGTTGGCGACCGCGATGGCGCGGCATCCGGCCCACTGGCGGGAGACGGCCCGCTCGCGCTCGGCGCGCTCGAGCTCGGCCTTCGACGGGCGGATCGGGATGCCGAGGCGCACGAAGAACGAGCGCCACCCGGAGACGGTGGCGGGGTGTTCGCCGGCAGGTTCGATGAACGACGGACGCGGACCCTGGGAAGCGGATGCCTCGAAGGGCGTGTCGGCGGCGGGAGCGGCGTCGGTCGTCGGCGGCGCATCCAGCGCGGGCTGCTCGTCCGACTCGAACGACGCGCGCGCGACGTCGACCGGGTCGGTGCCGATGTCGGCGGCGTCGGCCTCGATGGGGGCGGCCGGTGCTGCGGCGGGGATCTCGGCCACGCGGGCGGGGACCCACTCCGCGGGGGTGTCGACGACGTCGTCGTCCAGGTCGTCGTCGTCGCCGTCGTCGTACGCGGCGGGCGCCTCGGAGATCGCGGCGGCGTCGGAGCGGGCCGGCGGGAAGAACGCGGGCACCTCGGCGACGAGGGCGGGCTCGGCCGCGGATTCCGGCTCGACCTCGGGTTCGACCTCGGGTTCAGGTTCAGCCTCGCCCTCCGGCTCCGTGGTCCACCAGGCCTGCTGTCGCAGTTCGGCACGCGTCACGGTGCGGTCGTCGACCTCGACGTCGATGTCGCCCGTCGGGTCTACGAGCAGGTGGTGCTCGCCGCGGTCGCCGCTCGTGACGAGCTCGATGGGCGCACCGGAAGCGACGGCATCCGCTCGCACCCGGTCGATGAGGAGGCGACGGACAGCGTCGACGTCGGCGGCTTCGAGGGTCTCTTCGGCTCCGTCGACCGTCGTGAACCGTGCGGTTCCGCCGGAGACGTGCGCGTACGCGCGTGCCGGTTCACTGCCAGTGCTCATGGGTTCCTTTCGGTGGACCGGCCGCGTGAGCGGACCGATCCGGGGGCCGGCGGCGCGAGCGACGAACTCAGACAGTCGCCGTGCGCCGACGGAGTGCGCCTTCCCACGCTATCGCGCGCGGCCCCGAAATCCCCGCTGGACGGGCATGAACAGCTCTCAGGGAGTCGGATCCGGCCGCGGCCCGGACAGCGCGGCGACGAGGACGGCGTTCCGGGCGCGGATGAGCCGCTGCAGATACGGGCGCAGCACGAGGGGTTCGACGATCGGGCCGAACAGCGGCGAGCGCAGCGTCACGACATCCGTCATCACGGTGACGTCCCCGTCGCGCTCGAAGCGGTGCTCGTGGCGGAACGATCGGAACGGCCCCCGCACCTGCTCGTCGACGAACCGACGCGGGTGCTCGAGCGCGGTGATCCGGGACGTCATCGTCCACACGACACCGAAGTGCCGCGCCCGCCAGGTGACCGTCTCTCCCAGCCCTATGGTCCCGCTCGTGACCCCGGCGACAGCGCGCTCACCGGAGCGTGCCATCGACGCGAGATGCACGTCGATCGACAGCGAGAGGGTGAAGAGCTCCTCCGGCGCGCAGGCCGCGCGGGTGACCTCGGTGAACGTGGCTGTCATGAGGCTCACGCTAACCCCACGCGGCATCCGACCTGCCGCTACCGTAAGACCGTGCGGACGATGCTCGGGATGACGTGGCGCCTCCTCGAGCGCCACTGGCCCGCGCTCGTCGCGTGGTATCTCGCGGGAGTCCTCGGCCGATACATCGGGCTGGAGGCGGCCGGATACGTCGGCGGTTACACGGCGCTCGGCGGCATGCTGATCATCCCCCTCGCGATCCTCGCCAAGCTCGTGAGCCTCGTCGGGATGTTCCTCGTCTTGCGGGACGGGATGACGCGCCTCGGCGCGATCGCGCCGCCACCGACCGATGGACCCGGCAGACGAGTCGCGTTCCGTGACGCGATGCTGTCGTCCGTCCTCCCCTTCCTGGCGGTGTATGCCGCCCTCGGCTTCCTCAACGAGGACGTCGCGACCTATCTCGACACCGCGCTCCAGGTCAAGATCGGGAGAATCGCGGAAGGGGCCGTCACCGGCGTGGACGCCGACGTCTCCGGCGCCGTCGACAAGCTCCCGTGGGATTCGATGACGATCACGGTGGTCGTGCTCGCCTTCGTCGGACGGTGGGCGTGGAGCCGTTGGCGTGGGCGACTGCCCCGCTGGAGCTCCCTCGTCGCCACCTACCTCGACGGTCTGTGGATCTTCCTCGCCGCCTACTTCGTCGGCAACGCGACAGGACAGCTGACCGCGTGGGTGCAGTCCCGCCGCGCGATCGCGTGGGTGGGTCAGCTGCGCGAGTCGATCGACGACTGGTTCGCCCCGTTGGGATGGGTGTGGGATGCCGTGGCCACGGTCACGGCAGAGGCTGTGGGGCTCGTCGCCGTCCCCCTCGCCTGGCTCACCGTCGCCGGCGTCGTCTACGGCCAGGCTGTGGCGCCACAGGGGGTCCAGTGGCGCGGCCGGATCGCCGAGCGGGCCCGGCAGCGGTACGGCAGCATCCCGCAGCGGCTGCGTCGCCGACTCGCCGACATCGGCGCGAGCCTCGGCTCGCGCTTCCAGCCGATCTGGCGCGCGGTCGTCCTGATGTGGCGCGGTGGCCCGGTGCTGATCGGCTCCTACGTCCTCGCCTACGTCCTCGTCCTGCTGGCGCAGGATCTCATCGATTTCGGGGTCACCCGCCTGGTCGGACCGCAGAGCCCCGACGATTTCTGGCGCGCCGGCGGGGCACTGTTCCTCCTCATCGCCCCAGTCATCATCGAACCGATCCGAACCGTGGTGATCGCCGGTGCCTACGACGGGACGGTGGGCGCGCTCATCGGGGCGCCCGTCGTCGCGTCAGGGCACGACGACGAGTCGGACGTAGCCCGGCAGCTCGTCCGGGATCACGAGCTCGACACCGAGCGGGCCCTCGACGTCGTCGGGGACGATGAACGGCACGTCGATCTGGAACGCCCCGCGCGGGAATAGGTCGCTCCGCCGGTCGTTAGGGCACGCCGTGTACCGGCGGTAGTCCCAGTCGACCGTCTTGGACTCGTCCCTCCAGAAGCGGCCCTGTCCGCCCAACTCACGCAACCCCGTGAGCGTGCAGCCGGTCGCCGCGCCGTGACGATCGACGGGAACGCGCACCCAGAGGAACTTCGTCCCCTCGGGAGCCGTCACGCCCAGCAGTGAGACCTCCGTCGCGGTGGCCGGGCCGAAGGTGATGTCGGCGAAGTCCGCGGCGCGGCCCTGCTCGGCCACCGTCGGGAAGGTGGGCTCGTACCGCGCGACCTTCCACCATTCCCACCCGAGGAAGACCCCCGCGGTGAGGGGAACGACGACGACGAGCGCGAGCAGGGCCCGCCGATTGCTGCGCCACCAGGCACTCACACGCCACCCCCCGCGAGCGGGGCGAGCTCGTGTTCGTCGGCCCAGCGTAGGCTGCCGAGATCGACGGTGAACTCGACGACGGAATCGAGACGCCAGTCGCGATCGCTCACGGTGAAGCGGATGACGGCGGTGCCGTCCCGCATCCCCGCCGGGAGCTCGAACGCGACACTCCCCGTCTGCGGCACCCCCACCTGCAGCGCCTTGCCGAGCAGCGACACGGGCCGTTCGCTGGCACGGTAGGTGTCGCCGTCGGTCAAGAGGGTGGCCAGGCCGAGGACGGCGCCCTCCTCGGTGTTCACGGCCTCGACGCTGACGTCCACGACCACCCAATTCCCGTCGGCGGCCCAGCCGGCTTCATCCGAGATCCTCTCGGCGGCGGCGACGTCTGTGATGGTCACGGCCATTTGCCGCCCGACGGCGCGGTCTCCGACGTCGACGGCCTGGACGAAGGACGCCTCCCTCAACGCTTGGCCTGCGGGGATCTGGGTGACTCCCCACGCCGCAACGAGCAGGACGATGCCGCCGGCCCACACTGTGACGCCTTTCACCGGGATGCTCCTTGGCTCGGCTGGTTCGCGCCGGCGCCGACGTCGGTGAGCGGGACGTCCATCTCCGCGACGACCACCGGGCTGTCCCACCATTCCCCGTTCACGACCAACTTGCCCGTGATGAGTGAGAAGTCTCGGATCTCGAGCGACAACTCATCGGCATCCGTCAGGTCGTCCTTCTTGATGATCCACCCGACGACCAGCTCGACGGGGACCCCGGGCTGCAACCACGGGCCCGTGTTCCCGTCGTCGAGGCGAGCCACCGCGTCGGGATACCGCCCACCGAGATTGCTGGCGATGATCGACCCCGACAGCCCTTTCCCCTGGGCTGCCGCAGGCAGAGCGGTGTCCCAGACGTTCTCCGCCCGCACCACGGCCGCCACGACACGCTCCCCCTTTTCCGGGTCCGCGTACAGGCCAGCGTCCCTCAGCGTGTCGATCAGCACGGCACGTTCGACCGTGATCGACAGCATGTCGTTCACGTGCGTCTCCCCCGGTTCCATGGTCGCGACCGGCGGGGCGGCGACCGCCTCAAGCCCGCCGAACGCCGCGGCCGCACCGAGGAACACCGCGGTGAGGATGCCGGGGATCCACGTCGTCGGCACCCGATCCGTCGCGGCGCGCAGCCACCGCGCGTCCCGCGCCCGGCGAGGGCTGCGGGGCTCGTCTGCGGGGCCAGTCACGGCGACAGCATAGCGACGGGGCCGTCGTCACGCCGAGAGCGCGAACTCCTCCGCCGGCGCGACGGGCTCCCGCATCCGCGGAAGGCACAGCGTGATCGTCGTCCCCTCGCCGGGCTCGCTCTCGATGTCCACCTCGCCGGCATGGGCGGACACGATCGACTTGACGATAGACAGGCCGACACCGATGCCCTGGACGGCGTCCTTCCGCACGGCGGTGGCCCGGTAGTACCGATCGAACACACGGCGCTTGTCGTCGGCCGTCATGCCCATGCCGGTGTCGCTGATCGCGATGTGGACCTGGTCGCCGTCCGCCACGTGGGTGACCCTGACGGACACCGACCCGCCAGACGGCGTGAACTTGACGGCGTTCGTCAGGAGGTTCTCGACCGCCTGCTCGATACGACGGGAATCGAGCTCGGCGATGACGTTCTCGTCGCACTCCAGCGACAACGCGACACCGGCCTGTCGCGCGAGCGGCTCCATCACGGCGACCGTCTCCTCGACGAGCTCCGCGACGTCGACGACCGTCGGAGCGAGGACCATCTTCTTGTTGCCGGCGGTGAGCAGCTGCGACACCCGTTCGAGCAGCACTTCACTGTTGCGCGAGATCGCGCCCAGCGCCGTGCCGATGCCGAGGCGTTCGGCATCCTCGCCCAGGATGTCGATCACCTGCTCGGTGTACCCCACGACGGAGGTCAGGGGTGTCCGCAGCTCGTGCGAGACGGTCGTCAGGAACTCCTCGCGCGCCTCGATGGCGTCGGCGAGGTCGGTGACGTCGTAGGCCGCAACCACCGTGCCGAGCAGCTCGCCGTTCGAGCGGTGCACGCGACCCGAGGACGAGAGGATCGCGACCTGGTCGCCGGGCTGGCCGAACCATTCCAGGTGGTTGCGGATGGCGTCGCCACGGAGGGCACGCGGGATGATCTGCTCGGCGCACGGAACCGGGGTCTTCCGGTCGGCTTTGAACACATGCGGCCCCGCGTACGGCGCCTCGTCGAAGCGGAAGCCGACGACGCCGGTCAGCTTGTGTGCGGCGCGGTTGGCCAGCACAGGGCGACCCTCCGCGTTGTAGAACGCGACGGCCCCGTTCACCGTGTCGAGGACGGTCCGCAGGACCATCTCATCGTCGCGCGACTGTTCGAGGTTCGCCTGCAGGCGGCGCGCGGCATCCTCCACCTCCTGTCGGCTCTTGCGGAAGCTCTTCACGGCGAGGTGGATACCGACCGAGATGCCCGTGGTCAGGAACGGCAGTGTGAGGAGGTTGAGGACCATCAGCGGCGTCGACACGGTCTCGACCTGCAGGACCAGTGGCAGCCCCGCGATGAGCAGCCCACCCAGGAAGACGAGGGCGAGCGCCTGCCAGCGGTACCGCAGCGCGATCCACGCGAAGGGCATGAGGCAGAGGACGCCGACGGTCGGGATGTACGGGAAGAGCGATGCGCGCAGCAGGGCGAGCGCGACGATGTCGACGAGCGGCACCACGATCCCCCAGGGCGTCAGCAGCCATGCGCGCCGCGGCAGGAGGAAGAAGGCGGATGCCGCATACGCGAGACCCACGCCGGCGAGGACGGGTCCGGCGGACCACAGGCTCGGGACGGCGAGACCCGCCGCGATGACGACGAACGTCACCCCGGCGACGAACGGGAGCTGGAGCCGCGAGAACAGCTCCTCGGGTCGCATCGGCTTCCACATCGGACGTTCACTCATGCTCGGGTCCCCCTCCCGCGCCGGGGACAGCCCCCGACGAGCCGGCGGCGGGGTTCGGATTACCCGCACCGCAGGATCGGTGTCAGAGTACGGGGGTGGCGATTTCGGTTCTTGTGGTTGACGACGACGACGACATCGCTATGCTCCTCGTCTCGAGTCTCGAGCGCGCCGGGATCTCGACCGCACGCGCGGGCAACGGTCGCGAGGGCGTCGAGCGGGTCCGCGCGGACCGGCCGCGGGTCGTCCTCATGGACTGGATGATGCCCGGGACGGACGGGATCCAGGCGGCCCGCGAGATCCGGCGGAGCACCGACATCCCGCAGCCGCACATCATCATGCTGACCGCGCGCGTCCACAGCTCCGACCAGGAGGACGCGATCCGCGCCGGCGTCGACGAGGTGGTGGCCAAGCCGTTCCGACCCCGCGAGGTCGTCGGCCACGTCAAGGACCTCCTCGAACTCGCGAGCTGACGCCTACGCCCTGAGCGGACATCCGCCCGCAGGGGGACGCGGATGTCGGCGGGTGGTGGCACTCTGAGAATATGCTCGGAACCCTTCTGGTTCGGTACCTCCGGACCTACCGCTGGCTGCTGATCGGCGTGCTGCTCTTCCAGTTCGCCTCCGCCATGGCTGCGCTGTACCTTCCCCGCCTGAACGCCGACATCATCGACAAGGGCGTCACGCAGGGCGACGTCGGCTACATCTGGTCGCACGGCGTGCTCATGCTCGTCATCGCCCTCGGCCAGATCGTGGCCTCGATCGTCGCCACCTTCTTCGCCGCGCGGGCCGCCATGGCGGTCGGGCGCGACATCCGCCGCGACATCTTCGACCGCGTCAGCGGCTTCTCGGAGCGCGAGGTCACCCAGTTCGGCGCGGGATCGCTGATCACCCGCAACACGAACGACGTGCAGCAGGTCCAGATGCTCGCGATGATGGGCGCGACCATGCTCGTCACCGCTCCGCTGCTCGCCATCGGCGGCATCGTCATGGCGCTGCAGCAGGACGTCGGGCTCAGTTGGCTCATCGGGGTCTCGGTGCCGGCGCTGCTGGTCATCGGCATCCTCATCATCAGCCGGATGGTGCCGCTGTTCCGCAGCTACCAGAAGAAGCTCGACGCCGTGAACCGCATCCTCCGCGAGCAGCTCACCGGCGTCCGCGTCGTCCGCGCCTTCGTGCGCGAACCGATCGAGGAGGAGCGCTTCCGCGGCGCCAACACCGACATCCTCGTCGTCGGCCGCAAGGTCGGGTCGCTGTTCGTGCTGATGTTCCCGCTCGCGATGCTCGTGCTGAACATCACGGTCGTCGGCGTGATCTGGTTCGGCGGCATCGAGGTCAACGAGGGCAGCGTGCAGATCGGCACCCTCTTCGCCTTCATGCAGTACATCGGGCAGATCCTCATGGGCGTCCTGATGGCCACCTTCATGACGATCATGATCCCGCGCGCAGCCGTCTCGGCCGACCGCATCGGCGAGGTCCTCGCGGTCGAGGGCGGGCTGGCACGTCCCGAGAAGCCGGTGCGGGAGTTCCCGCGCCCCGGTGCGGTCGAGTTCGACGACGTCGCCTTCACCTATCCGGGCGCGGATGCGCCCGTGCTCGAGGGCCTCACCTTCGCGGCCGCGCCCGGCGAGACGGTCGCCGTCGTCGGGTCGACCGGTGCCGGCAAGACGACGCTCGTCTCGCTCATCCCCCGCCTGTTCGACGTCACCGGTGGGTCGGTCCGCGTCGCCGGTGTCGACGTCCGCGAAGCCGACCTCGACGAGCTCTGGAAGGGCATCGGCCTCGTGCCGCAGCGGCCGTTCCTGTTCACCGGGACCATCGCGTCGAACCTCCGCTTCGGGCGCGAGGACGCGACCGACGAGGAACTCTGGCACGCTCTCGAGATCGCACAGGGCCGCGACTTCGTCGAGGAGATGGACGGCGGGCTCGACGCCCGCATCTCGCAGGGCGGGACGAACGTCTCCGGCGGGCAGCGTCAACGGCTCTCGATCGCCCGCGCGATCGTGCACCGGCCCGACGTCCTCGTCTTCGACGACTCGTTCTCGGCCCTCGACCTCTCCACCGATGCCCGGCTGCGTCAGGCGCTCTGGCGCGAGCTGCCGGAGGTGACGAAGATCGTCGTCGCGCAGCGTGTGTCGACGATCACCGACGCCGACCGCATCGTCGTCCTGGACGCCGGCCGCATGGTCGGTGTCGGAACGCACGAGGAGCTCCTGGCCACCAACGAGACCTACCGAGAGATCGTCGAATCGCAGCTGGGAGTGGACGCATGAGCGCGCCGGACACGCAGATGACCGACGAGGAGAAGCTCGAAGCCGAGCTCGCCGAGCAGGCGCGCCTGAACAGCGGATCGTGGGACTCGGTCGCGCCGGGCAAGGCGTCGCAGTTCGGGCCCAGCTTCATCCGCATGATCGGCCTGCTGGCGCCGTTCAAGTGGATGTTCGGCCTCGTGACGCTCGCCGGAGCGATCGGTGTCGTCCTCGCGGTGATCGCTCCGAAGGTGCTCGGCGAGGCGACGAACATCGTCTTCGAAGGGTTCCTGTCGAACATGCTCGGTGACAACCCCGCGTTCGCCAGGCTGAGCCAGGCTGAGACGGTCGCCGCGCTGCGCGGTCAGGGCCAGGACGACTTCGCCAACATCGTCGCCGCGATGCAGAACTACACGCCCGGCTCGGGCGTCGATTTCGACGCCCTCAAGGTGATCATCACGTGGGTGCTCGTCATCTACGTCGTGTCGGCGATCCTGACGTGGGCGCAGGGCTACGTCATCAACGTGATCATGGTCCGTACGATGTGGCGCCTGCGCGAAGACGTCGAGGCGAAGCTCAACCGTCTGCCGCTGTCGCACTTCGACCGTGTGCAGCGCGGCGAGCTCATCTCCCGGGTCACGAACGACATCGACAACATCACCCAGACGATGCAGCAGTCGCTGTCGGGTGCGCTGACGGCGGTGCTCACCGTGGTGGGCGTGCTCGTCATGATGTTCTCGATCTCGTGGCAGCTCGCGATCGTCGCCCTCATCGCCCTGCCGCTCATGGCGATCATCTTCGGCGTCATCGGCCCGAAGTCGCAGAAGGCGTTCGGGGTGCAGTGGCGCAAAGTCGGCCGCCTCAACGCCCGCGTCGAGGAGTCGTTCTCGGGGCACTCGCTGGTCCGCGTGTTCGGCCGCGAGGCCGATGCCCGCGCGAAGTTCCAGGAGGAGAACGAGGAGCTCTACCAGGCCGCGTTCAAGGCGCAGTTCCTCTCGGGCATGATCATGCCCTCGATGACCTTCGTCGGCAGCCTCACCTATGTCGGCATCGCCGTGCTCGGCGGGCTGCAGGTCGCGAGCGGTCAGCTGCGTCTCGGTGACGTGCAGGCGTTCATCCAGTACTCGCAGCAGTTCACGCAGCCGCTGTCCGAACTCGGCGGCATGGCCGCGGTCGTCCAGTCGGGCACCGCGTCGGCCGAGCGCGTGTTCGAACTCCTCGACGCCGACGAGCAGGAGCCGGATGCCGCTGACGCGCCGGCCCGCGGCGAAGGGCGCGGCGTGATCGAGTTCGAGCACGTGAAGTTCGCCTACGCACCCGAGCACCCACTGATCACGGATCTGTCGTTCCGCGTCGAGCCGGGGCAGACCGTGGCGATCGTGGGCCCGACGGGTGCGGGCAAGACGACGCTCGTCAACCTGCTGATGCGCTTCTACGAGCTCGACGGCGGACGCATCCTGCTCGACGGGCAGGACATCGCGCAGCTCTCGCGCGACGACGTCCGCTCGCGGACGGGCATGGTCCTGCAGGACCCGTGGCTGTTCGCGGGCACCATCCGCGAGAACATCCGCTACGGCCGCGCCTCGGCGACCGATGACGAGATCGTGGATGCCGCGGTCGCGACGCGCGTGGACCGGTTCGTCCGCTCGCTGCCCGACGGCTACGAGACGCTGCTCGACGAGGACGCCTCGAACGTGTCGGCCGGCGAGAAGCAGCTCATCACGATCGCGCGTGCCTTCGTGGCACAGCCGGCGGTGCTGATCCTCGACGAGGCGACGTCATCCGTGGACACGCGCACCGAGCTCCTGCTGCAGCACGCGATGGCGGCGCTGCGCGAGGGACGCACCTCGTTCGTCATCGCGCACCGTCTGTCGACGATCCGCGACGCCGACCTCATCCTCGTGATGGAGCACGGCGACATCGTCGAGAATGGCACGCACGAGGAGCTCATCGGTCAGCAGGGCGCCTACTACCGCCTCTACCGCTCGCAGTTCGAGCAGGCGCACGACGACCTGGTCGACGCGGCACCGGCCGAGGAGGGCACTCCCCCGGCCGAGTGAGAGTAGAGGGGAATACGATCGTGCTGACGTGTGGTTGCCCCTCAACATGAGCCTGTACGAATCCGCCGTCTTCGGCGCCCTCGATCTGTCCAACCGTGTCGTCATGGCACCCCTCACCCGCACACGGGCTGCGGAGGACGGTGTGCCGAACGATGTGATGGTCGAGTACTACCGGCAGCGCGCCGGTGTCGGCCTCATCGTCACCGAGGGCACCTGGCCCGTGGTCGCCGGCAAGTCCTACCCCGGCCAGCCGGGCATCGAGACCGATGAGCAGATCGCCGGCTGGCGTCGCGTCGCCGACGCGGTGCATGCCGAGGGCGGCACGATCGTCATGCAGCTGATGCACGGCGGGCGCGTCTCGCACCCCGAGATCTCGGGCGTCGACCTGGTCGTGGGCCCGAGCGCCATCGCCTCCCCAGGCCAGGGGCGCACGGTGACGGGCGAGAAGGTCGACCTCCCCGTCCCGCACGCCCTCACGACGGCGGAGGTCGCAGAGACCGTCGCGCAGTTCGTGCAGGCGGCGCGGAACGCGATCGAGGCGGGCATGGACGGTGTCGAGGTCCACGGCGCGAACAGCTATCTCGTCCACCAGTTCCTCTCCCCCGAGTCGAACGTCCGCGACGACGTGTACGGCGGATCTCCCGAGAACCGCGCACGCTTCGGCATCGAGGTGACCCGCGCGGTCGCCGAGGCGGTCGGGGCGGAGCGCACCGGCATCCGTCTCTCGCCGCAGCACCAGATCCCCGGTGTCCTCGAGAGCGATGACGCCGACGCGCGTGCGACCTACACGGCCCTCGCCGAGGGCCTGGCCCCGCTGGGTCTGGCGTTCGTCGACATCCTGCACGCCGACCCGAAGAGCGACATCGTGCAGCACATCCGCCACGCGGCGGGCGCACCCACGATCCTCAACTCGGGCTTCGGGGTCGTCACGACGCGTGAAGAGGCCGAGGAGCTCGTGCTCGAGGGATGGGCGGATGCCGTCGCCGTCGGCCGCCCGGTCATCGCCAACCCGGATCTGCCGACCCGGTGGGAGCAGCGCGCCGAGCTGAACGAGCCGCGTCCGGAGTACTTCTACACCGGCGGAGCAGAGGGCTACACCGACTACCCGTCGCTCGCGGACGTGCGTTCGGAGCGCTGAGCGCCCCGCCCGCCCCGATCAGTCGCCGGCGACGAAGTCGAACTCCTGGAAGTCGCGGACCTCGTGGCTCCAGCGGCTCTCGACGAAGGCGACATGGTCGGGGTGGGCGCTGTACGCGTCGTAGGCGGCCTGGTCGTCGAACAGCATCGTGAACTGCCACCGCAGGTCGCTTCGCGGGCTGATCTGACGGTTGACGCGGAACTGCTGGACGCCGGGGATGGCCGAGAGGGACCGCTGCGCGTCCGTCAGGAACGTCTTCTCTTCGGAGGAATCCTCCGCGTGGTGCAGGGCGAAGATGACGGTGTGCTGGATGGTCATGGTGATCAAGGCTAACCCCGGACCACCAGCAGGTGCTCAGCCGGCAACGATCTGACGGCGGACCTCGTCGATCGTGGCGAGCACCGACACGACCTCGTCGTGCGGGTGGAGCGGGGACTCGATGCGCCCGGCTCCCACGAACGAGGCGACGGCGGTCGCCTGATAGCCGAGCCCGTCGTGCACCTGCGGCAGGGTGTCGTCGCGCCACTCCTCGACCTGTCCATCGACGCTGAGGCGCAGCCCCGTCGGCCCGTAGAACGGGCTGAGGACGTCGAGGCGGCCGCGGGAGCCGAAGACGGATGCCTCGATCGGCGTGACCGCTCCGAAGGTCGTCGTGAGGGCGGCTTGGGCCCCGGCATCCGTCTTCAGGGCGATCGTGGCGCTGTCGTCGACACCGGTCGGCGCGAGGGTGCCGACGGCGCGGATCGTCGTGGGCGGTCCGATGATCGACGAGGCGAACGCGACGATGTAGACGCCGAGGTCGAGCATGGCGCCGCCTCCGAGCGCCGGGGCGAACATCCGACTCGCGGGGTCGAAGGGGACGAGCGAGCCGAAATCGGCGCGGACGAGGTCGATCTCGCCGAGGGTCCCCGCCTCGAGCAGCTGGCGGATCACGTCGGCCTGCGGCAGGTAGCGGGTCCACATCGCCTCGGCGACGAGCACGCCTGCTGCGCGTCCGGCGTCGAGGATCTCGCGCGCGTCCGCCGCGGTCATCGCGATCGGCTTCTCGATGAGCACGTGCTTTCCGGCGGCGATGGCGGCGAGCGCCTGCTCGCGGTGGAGCGGATGCGGCGTGGCGACGTAGACGACGTCGACGTCGGGGTCGGCGACCAGCTCATCGACGGAGTCGTGCGTGCGCGCGATGCCGTGCCGCTCTGCGAAGGCGTGGGTCTTCGTCGTGTCGCGTGCCGTCACGGCCACCGCGCGCTGCGTCGTGTGGGTGTGGATAGCGTGCACGAACTGGTCGGCGATCCCGGTGCCGATGACACCCCACCGCAGGGCGGGGACGGCGGCGGGGTCGATGAGGCGCGGGGCGGGGAGGAGAGGCATCCCGCCATCTTGGCGCAGGTCGTCAGCGCGTGGTCAGCAGACCCGCGGTGTCGAGCGCCTGCCGCAGCGCCGGCGCGATGTGCTCGGCGTATTCGACGGTCAGGTGGGTCTGGTCGTACTTCGTCGGGATCGACCCCGCGAAGGGCGGGCAGACCTCGTCGGCGCATGTGAACGCGAGCGACGACATCGCATGGTCGCCGGCGTCCGCGGCGGCGCGCTCCGAGAGGGCCTCCATCGTGCGCCACGTTCCGTCGACCGCGCTGTCGCACGCCCGGGGCGACGACGTCGGCGTGTAGCAGGCGGCGAGGCTCACTCCCTGGGGCGGCGGGGCCAGGTGCAGCATCCGCTCGCCCATCCCGTAGGTGTCGGCCTCGCGTCGCTGTGCGGCGATGAGCGCGTCCGCCGACAGGTCGGTGCCGTCGACAGTCCGCCCGAGCGTGAACGCGTTGGACATGACGACGAGGTCGGGCGCATCGGCGAGGATCGCGGCTCGCACGGCGGCCTTGCGCGCCTGGCATCCCGCCATCACCTGCGGGTCGTCGTTCTCGACGAGGACGTCGGTGAAGCGGCATCCGTACATTCCCATGGCCGAGACGCGGATGCCGCCGGCACTGTCGTCCGCGATGCGGCGGAAGGCAGGCGCGTAGGCCATGGCGGTCGAGTCGCCGACGAGCCAGATGTGCACGGGCGCATCGCCGCTCCCCCACCCGCAGGCCGTTGCCGCGCCGGGCGAGAAGCAGTCGTGCGCGGGGTTGGCTCCCGACGACGCCGCCATCACGCGGTCGAGCGAGGGGGTGAGGTCGGGCCACGCGTCCGCGGTGACGGCGGCGGCCAGTTCCGCCTGCAGATCGGCGGTCGGGTCACCCGAGACTGTGGGCGCGGATGCGGCGGGAGCGAGCTCGGGCGCACCGAACCGGGGACCATGACCGGATGCCGTCACCGCGAGCGCGCCCGCGAGTGCGACGACGACGAGTCCGGCCGTCGCGAGGAAGACCTGCGCGGCGAAGCGCTCGCGCCATGCGGCGAGCGCACTCCCGCGCGGCTCGGTGGCCGGTTCGGCGACGACCGGCTCGGCGACGGGGATGGGCGCCGCGGCGATGGCGGCGGGTTCGATGCGGGGAGCCGCCGGCCGGGATGATCCCGGGAAGTATCGCGTCCCCGGCGTCCACCCCGCGGGGCGCGTCGTCGCGACCGCAAGGACCGGCACGGGGACGGGCTCCGGCTCCGGTTCGGGTTCACGGGCCTCGGCGCGTGGCATCCCGCCGAGGAACGGCGCGTAGCGCAGGGGCTGCTCGACGATCAGGTACGACGCGAGGCCGAGGACGACGCTTGCGCCCAGCACGATCCAGACATGCCACTCGGATGCCGGGAGCAGCGCTGCCGCGAAGACCACCACCGGGAAGTGCCACAGGTACAGCGAGTACGAGGCGTCGCCGACGAAGACGGACGCCGGGTTGGTGAGCGGGAACAGGTGTCGGTGGCGCGGGTCTCCCCCGACCCCGCCCGCGATCGCGAGCGCCGTGGCGGTGACGGGCGCCGCCGCCCACGGGGCGGGGAAGCCTCCCCCGGTCGGGTCGATGAGCAGCAGCGACGCGACGATACCCGCGACGCCCGTCCACTGCATCACGCCTCCCAGCGCGCGCGGGATGCGGCGCAGCAGGGGGACGAGAACGGCGACGAGCGCGCCGAGGCCGAGCTCCCACGCGCGGGTCAGCGTGGAGAAGTACGCGACGGTCGCCTGCGAATCGGACTGGACGAGCGCCCAGCCGAACGACCCCGCCACGACCGCTGCCGCGAGAACACCCGCGACGATCCTGACCCGCGTGCGACCGACGAGGGCGACGACGATCACGAGCAGCAGCGGCCAGACGAGGTAGAACTGCTCTTCGACCGACAGCGACCAGAAGTGCTGCAGCGGCGAGACCGCTCCGGTGTCGGCGAAGTAGTCGGTGCCTTGCGCAGCGAAGTTCCAGTTCGAGGCGAAGACGGCGGCCCAGGCGGCATCCCACAGCGTCTGCTCACCGCGGGTGCGGTTGAACAGGAACCAGCCGGCGACGGTCACGGCGATCAGCACGGTCAGCGCCGCGGGCAGCAGGCGGCGCGCTCGGCGCGCGTAGAACGAGCCGAGCGCGAGTCGGCCGGTGTCACGCGCTTCGCGCAGCAGCATCCCGTTGATGAGGAATCCCGAGATGACGAAGAAGACGTCGACCCCCATGACCCCGCCCGCCGGCCATCCGGCGGCGTGTGCGCCGATGACCGCGAGGACGGCAAGGGCGCGAAGGCCTTGGATGTCGCGGCGCGGTGGAGCGGGGGTGTGGATCGGAGAGTGCATGGGGAATGCCGACGAAGAGTCTATGGGATCGCTCCCAGGCGGTCAGTTCCGGTCGGCGACGATCTCGTCCCCCACGCGCACCGTGCCGCCGTCGCCGACGGGCAGCAGCAGGATGCCGAGGGTCGCCTCGCTCTGGCCGAACTCGGTCGTCAGCACCCGCAGCAGGCGCGCATCGCGCTCGCCCGTGTCGGGATTCGCGGTGATCGCGGCGCATCGACCGATGGGACGCTGGACCTCGAAGTCGACGTCGCCGATGCGGACGCGGCCCGACCAGTCGAGCTCCTCCCAGGGCGCAGTGCCCGACACCACGATGTTGGAGCGGAAGCGGCGGTCATCGACGGATGCCGGGACCGCGGCATCCACCTGCGCGACCGTCGACTCGCCGTGGAGCGAGACGTAGCCGCGCGCGCGATCCTGGAACCGTGACGTGACACCGTCGCCGATGAGCCGGAGGGGCAGGACGCCCTCGCGCTGCAGGAGTCTCGCCTCGGAGGACCGCGCGACGAAGGCGGTGGCGGCGTCCTCGAGTTCACGGCGACCCGTGTCGTCGAGCCCCGCCTCGACCAGCAGCGTGCCGTCGTCGCTCATGCGCACGATGCCGTCGTCGACCTCGACGTGCAGGCGGGCGATGGAGGGGAAGTCCATGAGCGCGAGGCCGCGGCTCTTCGGCCAGGAGTCGAGGCCGTCGTCGTTCTCGGGAGCCGTGGCGTCGGCGAAGCGGAAGGCGAGCACGCGGTCGCCGGCAATACGCCCGTCAGCCTGCACGACGAGTGCGGTGCGCGGTTCGGGAGTGAAACCCTTGATCGGATACCGGTAGAGCGACGAGACAGCAGCCATGGCTCTAGCGTGCACCACCGGCAGGCGTAGCCCCGGTCAGACCTTCTTCTTGGCGGCGCTCCGTCGGATGAAGCCGAACACGAGGGTGCCGACGAAGAGCACGATGCCGATGAGGCCGAGCCAGAAGAGACCCTCGAACGCGAAACCGACGATCGACAGCACCACCCAGATGATCAACAAGATGATGAGAACTGTCCACATAGTGCTCACCGTACGCGGGATCAGGTGAAGAAGATACGGTCACGCCTGCCGATAGTGACGGACCCGCTCGTCGCGCTCGATGAGGAACTCGTCATCCTCCGGGTAGAACACCGCACGCTCGACGTCGTCGCCCGCGAAGGCCGCGATCACGGCGAGGTTCTCCCACCGCGACAGGGTCGTGATCTCCGTGCGGCCGTCGCCGAGGTCGCGCGTCAGCAGCCACGCGCCGAGGTTGCCGGGGGTGGCGCGATACGCATCCATGCCGGTGCGCTCCACGTACCGGATGTAGCGGTCCGCATCCTCGGCGCGCACCACACCGGTCCACATCCGAACGACGGGTTGACCACTGAAATGCGTCACGCGCCCACCCTTGCAGAGGTGGACGCGTGACGCCAGGGATGCCGGGGCTCAGCTGCCGAGCTTCGAGAGCTCCGCGAACTCCTCGTCGGTCAGCTCGATGACGGCGCCCTGGAGGTTGTCCTCGAGGTGGGCGACGCTCGACGTGCCCGGGATCGGGAGCATGACGGGCGAGCGCTTGAGCAGCCACGCGAGAGCCACCTGGGCGGGGGTCGCGTTCTTGCGCTCGGCGATGTCGGTCAGCGGCGAGTCGGGGCCGGTGAGGCCGCCGGTCGCGAGCGGGAACCACGGGATGAAACCGATGCCCTGCTCCTCCGACCAGTCGAGGAGGTCCTCGGCGTCGCGGTGCTGCAGGTTGTAGAGGTTCTGGACCGTGACGATCTCGGCGATCTCCTGGGCGGCCTTGACCTCGTCGATCGAGACCTCGGAGAGGCCGATGTGGCGGATCTTGCCCTCGTCCTGCAGCGCCTTCAGCTCGCCGACCTGGTCCGCGAGGGGGACCTTCGGGTCGATGCGGTGCAGCTGGAACAGGTCGATGCGCTCGAGGCCGAGGCGCCGGAGGCTCATCTCCGCGCCCTGACGCAGGAACTCGGGGCGTCCGAGCGGCGGCCAGACGTTCGGGCCGGTGCGGGTGAGGCCGGACTTCGTCGCGATGACGACGTCGTCGGCGTAGGGGTGGAGGGCTTCCTTGAGGAGCTCCTCGGCGACGTAGGGGCCGTACGACTCGGCGGTGTCGAAGAAGTTCACGCCGAGCTCGACGCTGCGACGGAGGACGCGGATGGCCTCATCGCGATCCTTCGGCGGACCCCAGACGCCGGGGCCGGTGAGCTGCATGGTGCCGTAGCCGAGGCGGTTGACCTCGAGATCTCCGCCGATGCGGAACGTGCCGGACGACTGCGCAGGCTTCGTGTTGTTCGTCATGGGGTGTTCCAGCGCACGAGCGCGCCGGAACATTCCCGTTCGTCAGCTTTTCGCGCCGGTGAGGGCGAGCGCACCGCCGAGCCCGATCATGAGGAATCCCCCCGCACCCGACAGCGTCGCCAGGCGCCCCGGCGAGCGCCCGAACCAGGTGCGCGCCGTGCCGGCGGCGACCGCCCACGTGCTGTCGCAGACGAGGGCGATCGCCTGGAACACGAGGCCGAGGAACAACAGCTGCGCCCAGACCGGTCCGGCATCCCGAGCGACGAACTGCGGGAGCACGGCAACGAAGAACGCGAGGGTCTTCGGGTTGGTGAGCCCGACGATGAACCCCTGACGCAGCAGGGTGACGACGGATGCCGATGCTCGCCCGTCCCGCTCGGCTCGGTGCTTCCGGTGCCGGATCGCCTGGACGCCCAGATAGACGAGATAGATCGCGCCGATGACCTTGATCGCCGTGAACGCGACGACCGACGAGGCGACGACCGCCCCGACGCCGAAGGCGACGAGAAGGATCGCGGGGATGTTCCCGAGCGAGTTCCCGAGCACGCTGAGAACGCCCGCGCGACGGCCGAGCGCGACGGATCGGCCGATGACGAACAGGACCCCGGGACCCGGGATGACGATGATCACCATCGACGCCAGCGCGAAGGCGAGGAGGTTCTCGATCGGGATCATGAAGGAACGCTATCGCGACCGGCGGCCGGCTTATTTAGCACAGTCGTGCTACTTTGATCGGACTCGTTCGGACGAAAGGAATCCCCGTGATCCTGGTGGCGATCATCGCCTGCGAAATCGGCTTCTGGCTCGCGATCATCGCGGGTCTCGTCGCCCGCTACGTCTTCCGTCGCCCGCGTTTGGGAGCGATGCTCCTGCTCGCGGCTCCGGTCATCGACCTGATCCTGCTCGTCCTCGTCGGGGTCGATCTCCTGGGGGGCGGTACCGCGTCGTGGCATCACGGCCTGGCCGCGCTCTACATCGGCGTCTCGGTCGCGTACGGACACCGGATGGTGGCGTGGGCCGACGCGAAATTCGCTCGATGGTTCCGGGGCGCGGCGCCGCGCCCCGGACGGTACGGCTGGGACTACGCACGCGCCTGCTGGAAGGACGTGCCTCGCACCCTGCTCGCCGCCGCCATCGCGGCGGCCGTGCTGGGCGGGCTGATCCTGCTTGTCGGGGCTCCCGAACGCACGTCGGAGCTGTTGCGGTTCTTCCCGATCCTCGGGGTCGTCATCGGCATCGACGTCCTATGGGCGCTGGGCTACACCGTCTGGCCGAAGAAGGCACCCGCCGTCGCGGCATGATGGAAATATGCCGCGACTGATCGACCACGACGAGCGCGACCGTGCGATCGGGGACGCCGCGATGCGCGTCCTCGCCCGTGACGGACTCGCCGCACTCTCGGTGCGAAAAATCGCTGACGAGGCGGGGCTCGCGACGGCATCCCTCCGTCGCGCGTTCCCGACCCAGCTCGCGCTCCGCCGGTACTGCGTCGACCGGATCCACGACGCCGTCGCCGCACGCGTGACGGGGTTGACGGGCGAGGGGATGCCGCTGGCGATCGCCCTCCTGCTCGAGCTGCTGCCGCTCGACACGACCCGCCGGGTCGAGCTGATCGCGCAGCTGCAGCTGGGGAGTCTCGCACTGACGGACGCGACCCTGACCGAGAGCGTGCGCGACCTGCATGACGGTGTCGGGTTGATCTGCGGCGTCGCACTGGGTCAGCTCGACCTGCCCGACGAGATCGACATCGCGCTCGAGATGCTCCGTCTGCAGGCGCTCCTCGACGGGCTCGCGCTGCACCTGCTGTGGGCCGATCCGGCGGATCCCGAGACGCACGCGCGCCGTCTCCTGGAGCACCATCTGACGAGCCTGACCGCCCGGCATCCGCTCTGATCTGCGACCATCGAGGTATGCACTCCATCACGACGGCGCAGCTGGCCGAGGCCTCCCCCGCGAACATCATCGACGTCCGCGAACCCGACGAGTTCGCGGCGGGTCACGTGCCCGGCGCGCGCAACATCCCCCTCGCCACGGTGCCCGACCACGTGGACGAGCTGCGCGAGCTCGACGACCTGCACCTCATCTGCCAGGCCGGCGGACGCAGCGCACGCGCGGCCGCGTTCCTCGAGCATCACGGTCTCGAGACGACGAACGTCGAAGGCGGCACGGGTTCTTGGATCGCGGAGGGCCGCGAGGTCGCGAAGTGATCGGGGCTTAGGTCAGCCGCGCTGCATGAGGCGCTCCGGCGTCGGGTACGGCTCGAACCCGAACTGCTCGTAGAGTCCGTGCGCGTCGGCGGTGACGAGGAGCGTGCGCTTCAGGCACATCGGCTCGAGCGTGGCGACGACGGCGCCGACGAGCGCCTTGCCGACGGCCTGCCCGCGCGCGGCCGGGTCGACGTAGACGTCGCAGAGCCACGCGAACGTCGCGGAATCGGTGACGACGCGGGCATAGCCGAGGGGCGTCCCGTCGTCGTCCCGGGCGAAGAAGTTCAGGGAGTTCTGCGCGGCGCGCTCGACGACGTCACGGCTGCGGCCAAGCGCCCAGTACGCGCCCTCGGACAGCCAACGGTGCACGACGTCGAGCTCGATCTCGGCGAGGTCGGTCGCGATCCTCATGCGCGCGCCCCGCTGGCCGGCCAGGTGACGGATGCCGCGGGCCACGACGACCTGCGAAGGTCGGCGAGCGCGTCGCGCTGACTCTGCACGGCCTGCAGCGAGTCGGTGCGGAACGCGGTGGCGATGATGACCTCGCGCCAGTACTCGTCCCAGCTGCGGTAGGTGGCGAACGCCTTCTCGGCGAGCGGCTCGAGCAGCGCCCACGTCTCGTCGGCGGCGAGGTAGCCGGCGACGTACGCGTAACGGATGCCGCCGATGCCGCGTTCGATGTCGGCGGCCAGCAGCAGCCGGGCGGGGTGCTCCTCCGTGCCGCGGGCGAGGTCCTGGATGTCGAAGACGGGCATCTCGGTCAGCCCGGCGACGCGCGTCATCATGTGCTCGCCGCCGTCACTGTGGACGACCTCGGCGAAGCGCTGCGAGTTGAGGCCCATGGTGAGCGTGTCGGCGACGAGCAGCTCGGCATCGGCTTTAGTGACGATCTTGAACTGCTCGTCGAGGGCGCCGCGCAGCTGCTTGAGCGACGCGACGGGCAGCGAGAACCACGGCGACCCCTTCTCGCCGTCCTGGTGCTTCGTGCGCAGCTCCTGCGGGAGTTCGGCGTAGGTGGGCGTGAACGCCAGCGAGCCGTTCCAGCCGCGGGCTGCGAAGTCGCTGGCGCAGTCGAGCGCGAGGATCTGCTGCTGCCGCGTCGTGAGCGGCTGTCGACCGGATGCCGCGATGTAGGCGAGCTGGGCTCGGCGGGGGGCACCGGCATCCCGGCGCGCCAGGATGATCGAGGCTACGAGGAGACCGACCGCCATGCCGACAGCGAAGGCGAACAAGTTGACGATGACGTCGTCGACCTGCCACACGAACGAAAGGACGAAGCCCGTAATGCCGAACGGGGCGGCGATGAGGGTGACGGGCAGAGCGCGTCGGCGCATCTCGGCGGGGTCGGCCTTGCGCTTGACTTCGAGCACGCGGGCGTACCTGCGACGGGACCGGACCGGGTACTCGACGTCACCGGGATGGTTCTGGAGCGCGTTCACGTCAGGGGCCACCGGACCATCCTGGCACCGCGGCGGATCCGTTCGTGTCAGGGTGCGTCGGCGACGATCTCGGCTTTGGCTCCGGCTGAGTTCTCGAGCCACCCCGCGTAGTGATCGGGGCCGCCGGCGTGTGGGTACCGCTCCTGGTAGAGGGGGCGCCAGCCGTGGTCAGGCGCGGCGGCGATGATCGCGTCGACGTCGGCGCGCGATCCGCCGGAGAAGGCGATGTGGTTCACCCCGGGAGCGCGCCGGTCGTGCACGGTCGTCGACAGGTTCAGCGACGTCGTGAGGGTCAGGTAGGCGCCGCCCGCTGCCCACGACTCCCCCTCGGTCCACACGCTCTCGCGGGCGAACCCGAGCTCGGAGAGCAGCCATCCCCATTCGGTCTGCGCAGCGGAGAGGTCGGCGACCCAGAGTTCGACGTGATGGAAACCGGCCATGTCGACAGTCTCGGGCATCTCAGGCAGGAGCGAACGCGACGGCAGGTGTCGGTGCGTCTTCGCGATACGTTCTGCCGAGGGGTGAGGTCCATTCGAGGACGCCACCCCCGAGTTGTCGCACTCGCCATTTGGTGAACTGCTTCATCGAATGGTGCCGTTGGCAGAGGTGACCGAGGTTGGTGACCTCGGTCTTGCCGCCGAGGGCGTGATCGTGGGTGTGATCGACCTCGCAGCGGATGGCGGCCATGCGGCATCCGGGGAATCGGCAGTGCTGGTCGCGGGCCTGCAGGTAGCGCCGCATGGCGAGCGGCACACGGTACGTGTCGACGGCCAGCACGGTGCCCGAGACCGGGTCGGTGACGAGACGTTCCCACGATGGGGTGCCGCCGGCGAGGCGCCGGGCGGTGTCGGCGTCGATGGGCGAACGCCCGACGAGGTCGCACGCGGGGTCTTCGCCGGCGAGGGCGGTCGCGGGGACGACGACCTGCACGCGAGCACGAATGGCGCCGAGCGGACCGGCGGTCGTGTCGCGGGTGTCGTCGAGCGCGGGCGCTCCCGCGAGCAGCAGGTCGGCGAACACGTCGGCGCGCACCTGGTCGGTGTTCCGCTCGTCTGCTGCCACGGCTTCGATGCCGCCGCGCTCCGTGCGAGTGTCGATGACCGCACGGGCCTGCTGGGTGAGCCGGTCGTGGATGCCCTCGGCGAGCACGGTGGGCAGGTTCGCAATCAGCTCGGACATGCCGTCCTGGCCGGGCACGATGCGCACGGACCGGCGGGCCGCGGCATCCTGATGCCGTTCGGTGAAGGAGCGCGGGTGCATCCGGTGCGCGAGGATCTCGATCTCGGCGCGCACCCGGTTGGGGGTGTCATGGCGGCACCGCTCGACGGCGATCGCCTCGAACATGGGGCGGACGTCGCCCGGGAGGTTCGCCCCGGCATCCGTGATCACGCGGACGTGACCGCGAGTGATGCGACCCAGTTCCCACGCCTTCAGGGCCGCCGGGTAGTCCTCCACGATGGTGCGGGCTTCGTCGATGCGACGCTGCATGACCCGATCGGATGCCGCGACTGCTCCCCCGAGCTCTGCGGCGATCTCGCGCAGCGCCATGTCGCGCTCGTTCGCGCTGCCCGCCGCGTTCGCCTCGGCGAGCGCGCTGGCCCGGGCGAGGACCTTCACCTTCACGACCTCGAGGTGCGACAGCAGCCGCTCGACGCTGACCGCGTCGTGCACGACACCGGCGAGCAGCGTCACGTGCTCGTCGATGCTGATGCGGGGCCGTTCGGTCATACCTCCATTGTGGTGAGGGCCTCCGACATCGCTCCGGCAGTCGCCCGGTAGCCTGAGGAGCAGTCGACAAGAGAGGGAGCGATGTCCCAGCTACCGAGTCGGTCCGAACCGGACCGCCGGGCGTCGCCGCCCCTCCCCACGAACTCGCAGCCGAAGAAGGGCCTCGCCGTCGCCGCCCTGGTCGTCGGGATCGTCGCGTTCCTCGCCGGACTCGTCCCGTGGGCCGGGCTTCTCCTCGGTCTGACGGCGTTCGGCCTCGGGATCTACGCGCTGACGCGCGGCCAGTCGAAGGTGATGGCGCTGGTGGGCGGTTCGCTCGGATCGATCGCCGCCATCACCGGCTTGATCTCGACGAGCGCCCTCATGATGTGGCTGCTCAGCGGCAACGCCTGACGCGCACACCCCCACCCGACACACGTCTCGGGCAGGATGTCTCGCGTGACTTCTGATCGACCGGGTTCGGAGAAGAGCGCGCTGGCGAGCTTCCTCCGCGCGCGCCGCGCGGCACTGACTCCGGATGCCGTCGGCATCCCTTCCGAACCTCGCCGCCGTGTGCGGGGGTTGCGGCGCGAGGAGGTCGCGCGGTTGGCCGGCATCAGCGCGGAGTACTACCGGCGGCTCGAGCAGGGCAGCGGACACCAGATGTCGCTGCAGGTGTGCAATTCGCTGGCTCGCGCTCTGCGGCTCGACCGGGCGGGCACGGCCTACCTGCAGCGTCTCGCCCTGCCGGATTCGGAGGCGCCGTACGAGGTGCACCAGGGCGAGGAACCGCCGCCGGATCTGGTCGAGATGATCACGCACTGGGAGCACACGGCGGCGTACATCATCGACCGCAACCAGGACATCGTGGTCGTCAACGACCTGATCCGGGCAGTCGCGCCGGGATACGTCGAGGTCGGCAACAACCTCGCGCTCATGCAGTTCGAGGCTCCGCCCGAGGTGCGGGCGCTCGATTCGTGGCTGGACGGCGCGCGGACGACGGTGTCGCGGGTCCGGTACTACGGCAATCCGTCGGATCCGCGCTGGCAGGAGATCATCGGGTTGCTTCTCGATGATGCCGATTTCGCCGAGATGTGGGACCAGCACGAGGCGCTCCCCCTGACCTCGGGCACGGCGCCGAACTACTTCCCCGAGCACGGCTGGGTCGACATGAAGTGGCAGATCCTCGAGGCGCATCCCGGGCTCTACACGGTGATCTGCTACGGGATCCCGGGGACGGTCGGGGAGCGCGCGCTCGTCGATCTCCGGGCGAATCTCATCGCCGGCACGGTGACGATTCCGGCCTCTGACACGGATACGCCGACCTCGGGCAGCCGACTGGCGAAGCACCGGGGTGCGACGCGCTGAGACGTGTACTGCGAGGGCCACGACAGCGGCAGGTAAGCGCTTTAGCGTGACGAGCATCCCCCTTCCGAAAGGATGCCCGCCATGGCTTCACCCACCGTCGTTCTGGTCCACGGGGCATTCGCGGATGCCGCGAGTTTCGCCCCCGTCACGCGGTTGCTGCTCGACCGCGGCTTCCGGGTCCAGGTGCCCGCCGTGCCGAACCGCAGCCTCCTCGGCGATTCGGCGTACATCCGCTCCGTCGTCGAGGAGATCGACGGTCCGGTGCTGCTCGTCGGCCACAGCTACGGCGGCGCGGTGATCACCGTCGCCGGGGTGGCCGAGAACGTCGTCGGTCTCGTCTACCTCTCGGGCTACGCGCTGGACGAAGGCGAGAGCCTCGGGCAGCTGCAGGGCGGCTTCCCCGACTCCGACCTCGCCGCGAACCTCATCTACACGCCGTTCCCCGTCGACGGCAACGAGCCCGGCACCGACGTGTCGGTGAACATCGACGCGTTCCCCGAGATCTTCGCCGCCGGTGTCGACCGCACGGTCGCGGAGGTGCTGGCGGTGTCGCAGCGTCCGCTGGCGGCGCTCGCGTTCGGCGAGCCGGCGCCGATCGCGGCGTGGAAGGTGAAGCCCGCCTGGGGCGTCGTCTCGGCGGCGGACCGCACGATCAACCCGGACGTCGAGCGGTTCGGGTACGAGCGCGCCGGCTTCCGCTCGGTCATCGAACTCGACGCACCGCACCTCGTGATGCGCTCCCACCCCGACGAGGTCGTGACCGTCATCACCGACGCGATCGCCGACCTCGGCTGAACCGATCCACCCACACAAAGGAGACAAGCCCATGCCTTTCATCACCACGGACGACGGCGCCGAGATCTACTTCAAGGACTGGGGCGACAAGAGCGCCCAGCCGATCGTGTTCCACCACGGGTGGCCGCTGTCGTCCGACGATTGGGACGCACAGATGCTGTACTTCCTCGGCAAGGGATTCCGCGTAATCGCGAGCGACCGTCGGGGACACGGCCGGTCGTCGCAGATCGCGACGGGTCACGACATGGATCACTACGCGAGCGACGTGAGCGCGGTCGTCGAGCACCTCGATCTGCAGAATGCGGTGCACATCGGTCACTCGACGGGTGGCGGTCAGGTCGCGCGGTACGTCGCGAAATACGGCGAGCCGCAGGGCCGCGTGGCGAAGGCGGTGCTGGTCGCGGCCGTGCCGCCGCTGATGCTGCAGACCGACTGGAACACCGAGGGCACTCCCCTGTCGGTGTTCGACGGGTTCCGTGAGGCGCTCGCGGCGAACCGTGCCGAGTTCTTCGAGGCCGTGGCATCCGGTCCGTTCTACGGCTTCAACCGCGACGGCGTCGAGCCGTCGCAGCCGGTGATCGACAACTGGTGGCGGCAGGGCATGACGGGCAGCGCGCTCGCTCACTACGAGGGCATCAAGGCGTTCAGTGAGACGGATCAGCGCGAGGACCTTGCGGCGATCACGGTGCCGGTGTTCGTGATCCAGGGCGATGACGATCAGGTGGTGCCGTACAAGGCGGCGGCGCTGCAGCAGGCCGAGATGCTGCAGAACTCGACGCTGAAGATCTACGAGGGTTATCCGCACGGCATGCTGACGACGCATGCCGACGTGCTGAACCCCGACATCCTGGCGTTCATCCAGAGCTGACGGATGCCGCGCGGCGTGGCCCTGGGGGGGGTCACGCCGCGCTCGCCTACGGTTTCAGGTGCCGCTGTGGATGAGCCGCACCTCGACGCCGCCGTCGCCGCGGATGGCGGGGTTCGTCGCCGCGATCGCGAGCGCCGCGTCCTCGTCGTCCGCCTCGATCACGTACACACCGGCGACGACCTGAGCGGAGTCGACGAACGGGCCGTCGCTCACGCCGTCGACACGGACGGATCGGGCGAGCGCTCGCGGCGTGAACGCGTATGCGGCGCGCAATGCTCCCGACTGAGCGAGCTCGTCGCCGTGCGCGTTGGGCTCGGCGAGCTGCTCGTCCGACGCGTCGAGCGCGTGGGCCGAGTCGTCGGCGTAGATCAGGACGGCGTACTGCGGCATGGCGGCATCCTTTCCGTGGCGGCGCTCAGCCGAGCTTTACCATCTCGACGCTGCGGTCCCACAGCTCGCGCGCGAGCTGCTCGTCGGTGGCGAGCTTGTGCGTCTTCGTGACGCGGTCGTTCTCGTAGTACGCCCCGGGCAGCCAGTCGGTGCCGGGGGTTCCGTCGGCGAGGAACACGAGGCGCTTGCCGCCCTCGTCGGTCGTCGTCAGCAGTCGTTTGGCGAGGGGGTTGTGGTACATGAAGCGGAACGGTCCGGTCAGGTTGCCCGCGAAGCCGGTCGCGACGACGCCGGGGTGGAAGGCACCGGCCGAGACGCCCTCACTCCCCCACCGGCGCTGCAGTTCGCGGGTGAACAGGATGTTCGCGAGCTTGGCGTTGCCGTAGGCGATGCGTCCGGAGTATCGGCGCGCACCGTTGAGGTCGGCGATGTCGAACCGCGAGAAGATCCGGGCCGCCGCGCTCGCGGTTTGGATGATGGATGCCTCGCTCTCGACCAGCCGCTCCCGCAGCAGGTTCGTCAGCAGGAACGGGCCGAGGTGGTTCACCTGGAACGTCTGCTCGAAGCCGTCGGTGGTGAGCTTGCGCGGACCGAATATGCCGCCGGCGTTGTTCGCGAGCACGTCGATGCGCGGGTAGGCGCCGAGAAGCTCGTCCGCGAGCCGGCGCACCTGCGCCAGGTCGGCGAAGTCTGCGAGGTGGTGGGGCATCCCGACCTCATTGGCGACGGCGCGGGTCTTCTCGGGCGAGCGTCCGACGAGGACGACCTGGTGGCCTCGGGCGACGAGCTGACGGGATGCCGCGGCTCCGATCCCGTCGCTGGCGCCGGTGATGACGATTGTTCGCATGACGTGAGTGTCACACTCTTCACTATGTCCGGGGTCGCTCTTGACGATCAGGTCGCGGTGTGGCCCGGGAGCGCGCTAGCCCTCCAGCCGCCGCAACCGCAGTCGCGCCATGTCCTGCGCGCGCGGGCCGGACCCGAGCGCGCGCTCGGTCACGCGCAGGATGAGGCGGGTCGCCGTCTTCACCGGCAGCCACGAGCGGCGAAGGCCCAGCATCCGCCTGACCCGCGGCGGGAAGGTTGCGACCGCCGCGGCGAACAGCACGCGGTAGGCGACGCCCATCATCCCGGTGAACGGCGGCTTCTTCAGGAACCGGACGACGTCGTCCACGCGCTCATCGCGGCGCAGCTCGCCGCGGTCGAGGAAGCCGTCGATCTCGGCGCGTAGCGCGGCCTCGGTCAGCGGCGGATCGGGCACGCGCATGAGTCGCCCGGCCGTGGCCCAGTCGGCGACGTACGCGTCGGGTCCGCCCGGGATCGATCCGCCGTACGCCTCGTGGCTGCGGAGGAACGCGTCGGTGAAGGCGAGGTGCACCCACTGCACGAGGTCGGTGGCTTCGGCGGTGTACGTCCGCGCGGAACCGTCACCACCGACGTACTCGCCCTGCACGCGCTGGTGGAAGCGCCCGACGCGGGCCGTCTCGGCATCCGCTTGCGTCGTCGACCCGTAGGTGAGCGTGATGACCCAGCGGACGGTGCCGGTGAGGCGCCCGATCGGGTCCTCGCGGTAGCGCGACCAGTCGTGCACGCCGGCGAGGGCGCCCGGGTGCAGAGCCTGAAGGAGCAGGGCGCGGATGCCCGCGACCAGGGTGCCCATGCCGGCGTGAACCGTCCACGCGGGGCCGTTCTCGACGAAGTATCCGGCGTCGTCGCCGTCGGCGAGCGCGCGGACGTACGGCGCCATCCCGGTCGGGTCACCGGCGAGCGCGGTGAGCAGGCGGGCGCGGAGCCGGGCGACGCGCGGAGGGGCGGAGGACGTCACGGTTCCAGCCTGCCACCGCCGCGGAGGGATGGGGCGGTGCGGCTCTACGCGCGGGCGGCCATCGCTAGTTCGCCGGACCCCATGGCGACGAGGAACGAGAGCACGGCGAGCGCGATCGTGACCGGCACCATCGTGAACCGTTCCGGCTTGCTGCGGGACAGTGCGTTCATGAGGGTGCCGAGCACGAAGTACGCGAAGACGACCCACATGCCGACCTGGGCGACGACGCCGGGAAGGACGTCGATGGCGCGGACGCGATCCCAGGCGAGGACGGCGATCAGCGCGTAGATGCCGACCGACACGAGGCTGCCGATGCGGAGCCGCGCCGGCAGCACACGGTGCTGTCCACCCGACGCGAATCGGCCCAGCGGAGCTCCGAGCGCGAGCGCGATCTGGAAAATCGCGAGCAGGGCGAGGATGACGGTGAGGACGAGGGCCAAGGGCACGCGCTCAGGCTAGCGGGGCGACGTTTCTGGTCCGATCTGATCGATGGGCAGTTCTCCCCATCGCGACCGCCCAGCGCGCTTCCCTACGCTGACAGCGTTCGACAAACCCGATTGTCGCGGCGTGTCTTCTGGGGGATGGCACGCACGCCGCGACACTTCTGACGGATGCCGCGCGGCGTGACCATGTGGGGACGGCCCACGCCGCGCGGAGTCGGTCAGCGGCGCATCACTCCGCGAGCGCCTCCGCGAACGGCCGCGGCTCGCGGCCCTTCGGCTGGGTCGGGCGCTCCCCCGGGTCCGGCAGCGCCGGCGTCGGCATCGTCACGTCCGCACCGGACGTCAGCTCCACCGGCTCGCCGAAGTGCCGGATCGACATCGGCTCACCGGCGCTGACACGGTAGGTCGTGGCATCCGGTGCGATCTCGAGATACAAGGTACGGCCCTGCCAGCGGACGCCGAACGCGAGACCGGTCAGCTGCTCCGGCAGCCGCGGGGCGAACCGCAGTCCGTCGGCCGTGTCGCGCATGCCGCCGAAGCCGGCGACGAGCGCCGTCCAGATGCCGCCGAGCGACGCGATGTGCAGGCCGTCCTCGGCGTTGCCGTGCAGGTCGTCGAGGTCGATCGTCGCGGCTTCGGCGAGGTAGTCGGCCGCGAGCCCGAGGTGCCCGACCTCGGCGGCGACCACTGCCTGGATCGCCGCCGACAGTGACGAGTCCCGCACGGTCAACGCCTCGTAGTAGCGGAATGCCCGCGCCTTCTCGTCTACCGTGAACGCGTCGGTGCAGAAGAACAGGGCGAGCACGAGGTCGGCCTGCTTGAGCACCTGCTTGCGGTAGAGCTGCACGTACGGGTACCGCTCCTGCAGCAGCTCGTCGCCGGGGATGTCGGTCTCGAAGTCCCATCGTTCAAGTTCTGTGAATCGCGCCGCCTGCGGGTGCACGCCGCGTTCCTCGTCATACGGCACGTGCATGGCGGCGGCGGTGCGCACCCAGCCGCCGATCTCGCCGTCGTCGACCCCGAGAGTGCGAGCGAGATCCGGATGCCGACGCGCGGCATCCGCGGCGGCGTCGAGGTTCGCGCGGGCCATCAGATTGGTGAAGACGTTGTCGTCGTAGAGGGCGGTGTACTCGTCGGGGCCGGTGACGCCGTCGATGTGGAAGCGACCGTCGGCGTCGGTGCGACCGAGGGACTGCCAGAGGCGGGCGGTCTCGACGAGGATCTCGAGGCCGGCGTCGCGTTCGAACTCGACGTCGCCGGTCGCCCGCACGTAGTGGACGACGGCGGCGGCGATGTCGGCGTTGATGTGGAACGCGGCCGTACTGGCGGGCCAGTATCCCGACGACTCGCGTCCGTCGATGGTGCGCCACGCGAACGCCGCACCCTGTAAGTGCAGCTGGCGCGCCCGGTCGCGGGCGTGGTCGAGGGTGGCGTGGCGCCAGCGGAGGGCTTCCCTCGCGGCATCCGGTGCGGTCGCCGTGAGGACGGGCAGAACGTAGGCCTCGAAGTCCCAGAACGTGTGGCCGGCGTACCCGGCGCCGGTCAGTCCCTTGCCGGGGACGGAGCGCTGCTCGGCGCGCGCCGCGGCCTGGAACACCGAGAAAAGCGCGAACCGCACCGCCTGCTGCAGGCGGGGCTGCCCGTCGACGCGGACGTCGGCGCAGGTCCAGAAGTCGTCGAGCCGTTCGCGCTGCGCGGCGAGGAGGTCGGTCCAGCCGTCCCGCATCGCGTCGGCGACGGCGGCTTCGGCGCGGTCGCGAAGGCCGGGCGCCGAGATCCCGGAGGCCCAGGCATGCCCGACGATCTTGACGACCTCGAGCCGTTCGCCGGGTGCGAGGCGGGCGCGGATGGTGGTGCGGGCGAGGTCGTCGGATGCCGCGGTGCGCACCTCGGCGGTCGCGCCAGACACGAGGTGGTCCATGCTGACGGCGACGCCGATCCCGCTGTTGCGGGTTTCGTGGACGAGGGTCGCAGCGCTGTCGAAGACGAAGCTCCCCGCGCTGCGGAGCGGGGTCTCGAGGATGTCCTGCACGCGCGGGTCGGGGTGCGGCTCCGGCAGGGGTTCGTTCGCGACGAGCTCGGACTGGAGGGTGATCGTGATCGGATCGTCGACGGCTTCGACCTCGTACCGGACAGCCGCGACGGAGCGGTGGGCGAGCGAGACGATGCGGGTCGAGCGGATGCGGACGGTGCTGCCGGCGGGCGAGGTCCAGGTGAGCGTGCGTTCGAGGGTGCCGGCGCGGAAATCGAGGTGCTGTTCGTGGTGGTGGAGGGTGCCCTCGCGGATGTCGAGGGGTTCGTCGTCGACGGTGAGGCGGATGACCTGTCCGTTCGGCACGTTGATGACGCTCTGCCCCGACTCGGGGTACCCGTAGCCGCCTTCGGCGTAGGGCATCGGATGCTCTTCGAAGACGCCGTTGAGGTAGCTGCCCGGAACGCCGTGGGGCTCCCCCTCGTCGAGCAGCCCGCGCCACCCGATGTGCCCGTTGGAGAGGGCGAAGACGGACTCGCGGTGCGGCAGGCGGTCGACATCGACGCCGCTGAGGCCGATGCCCCAGGGCGTGACGTCGAAGGGCAGAGGGCGGGTCATGACGTCACGGTAGATCACGGTGTCTTTTCGCCTCGAAGGGTTGCAGTGGGCGACCGCGGACGTATGCTCGCCGGCCCCTCCCCCGGCTTCGTCACCGGGAGCCGCACGGGTAGCGTCGTCGCATGGCCAGCGATGACATCGACCCCGCGGAGACGCCGGTCGCGGAATGGGTGGACCGTCTCGCGCAGGCGAAGGGGGCACCGGGTGGTGGAGCCGCCTGCGGCGTGATGACGGGCATCGCCGCAGGGTTGCTGGGAATGGTGGCGGCATACACCGACGATGACCCCGAGGCTCGACAGGCCGAGCAACGATTGAGCCGCACGCGGCGCCTGGCGCTGGATGCCGCCGAGGAAGACGGCGTCCGGTCCGCGGCTTTCGGTGCGGCTCTCGCGATGGACCAGGGTCCCGACCGCGAGCGGGCGGTTCGGGACGCGACGGTCGTCGCCGTCGCGTCGGCACTGGACGTCGGCCGGGTCGCGGCATCCCTTCTCGAGGAGGTCAGGCTGCTGGCCGACATCGGCAACCCGCACGTCGAGGCGGATCTGCGCGTCGCGGTGGAGGCTCTGCGGGCGGCGCTCGAGGGCACGAACCACACGGCGCGAGCCAATCTCGACCTTTTGGCGAGGCACCGGACCGCGGACGATCACCTCGACCCGAAGGTCGCGGCTTTCGAACGGGACCTCGTCGACCTCGCCGCGAAGCGAGCGGAGTGCACTTTCATCGCGGCGGGCTGGTCATCCGAGTGAACCAGTAGCCGGGGTGCGACGACCCGACGACCAATCCTGCGCGGGATAGTTTCGTCCTGACGCGCACCGCTCCTGCGCAGCGACGCCGTCCAGTTGATCAAGGGAGAAAACAGGTGGGCAAAGCAGAGAAGCTAGTAGAGCAGGCCCGAGCGCATCTAGAGCCCGGCGAGCAAATCGCCGCCGCTGTCATGGGCGCCTACGAAGTCAAGATCATGGGCAACGACAGCATTCGCAATGGCGTCCTCATTGCAACCGACCGGCGAATCGTCTTCTACGCGAAACGACTTGGTGGGTTCGACATGGAGTCGTTCCCATACGGCAACATCTCGTCCTTCGAGCATGGGAAGACGATGATGGGGCACCACGTCAACCTCTTCGCGTCCGGAAACAACGTTCACGTGAAGTGGCTGCAGCCGGCGGAGGATTTTACGAGGGTGATCGACCACGTGAAGCGAGCTATGAGCAGCAAACACCAGCCGTTCCCGCCGCAAGCTCCCGAAACCGGTCACAACGCACCTCGTGTGCCCGCGCAACCTAACGACGTCCTCGAGACCCTTCGAAAGCTCGGCGAACTCCGCGACGCGGGGGTCGTCACTCCGGCGGAGTTCGAACTGAAGAAGGCGGAGCTCCTCGCCCGGTTGTGACGGATGGACCGCGCCGATCATGCGCTCCCGCTCTACTGCTCACCCGTACACCCGTCTGCGCACCAACCGCTGCCCTAGCGTCCATGTCACCGTCGTCAGCAGGTAGATCCCCGCCGCGAGCGGTACGAACAGCGCCACGACCGCGGTTATGAACTGCATTGCTCGGAGCATCGCCACCGGAACGCCCGGCATCCCCTCGACGGGCGTGATCCGAAACGCCCGCCGTGTGATCTGCCCCACCGCCGCAATCGCGAGCACGAGGCATCTGATCACCAGCCCGGTCGCGAGGCCGGCGGTGCCGGTCGTGACGGCGTGGAGCAGGCTCGTGCCGAGCGGAACGCCGAGCGGAACGCCGAGCGGGGTCTGCGACAGCAGCTCGTTGGTGTGCCCGGCGAGGTTCGGGTGGATGAACACGGAGTACAGCAGGCCGACGATCGGCGCCTGGATGTGGATCGGCAGATCGCGAACATGGTCGTATACCTCGCGTCACCGCCGGCGTCAGCGACGACCGGTGGCGCGCTGCGGGTTGACGGCCGGTATATGGACCGCATCTTGCCGTGAGGCAGGAGCCTGGTTGCGGTTGCGCGGTCTGATCCTCGGAGGCGCGCAGAGGACATCGATCGCAGGTGGATATGGCATCGCAGACTTGGCTAGGTTGTCCCCAGGGGCACACACGCCGGACCAAAGATGGATGCTGGTGATCTTCGATTATGTGTGCACGGGGGAATATGACAAACGCAACACCACGGACCGATTCGCTTCATTCGCTTGCCAGGTCAGGCGATCTCATCACCGTCCGAGAGCTAATTTCGTTATGGGGAGCAAAGGGCCGTGGATCCGCGGTCCGGGAGGAAGTATCAACTTCCATACGTTCTCTCGGCCTCGCAACTGAGCCGCCATTCACCTACGGCACACTCGACACACTTGTGAGGATTGTGAGTTTGGAAGATGCGCAGGCTGCGCGGCAGAGGACCGCAGAGTCCGAGCGACCGAGCGCCACGAAGGAATCCTCGCTGGCAGAAGATGAGGTCGACACGCTTCACGTCGGACAGATCCCGTCCGCACTAGCGGGCATCACATCGGTTGAGCCTGGGACGCCAATCGAGCATGCTCAGACTTTGATGATCAAGCACGACTACTCACAGCTCCCCGTTATGAAGGAGACGTTGGTAGGTGTCGTCAGCTGGGAGAGCATTGCCCAGGCCTCGCTCCAAAAGAAGGTCTCTTCCGTTGATGACTGCATGGTCACACCGGTGACCGTTGCCCAGGACGCCGATCTTCTCGCGAGCATTGAACTGATCGTCAGTGCTGATTACGTCATAGTCCTCGGCCCGGATGCCGCACCGACGGGAATCGTCACCACGGCCGACCTGGCCGGGCAATTCGACCGGGTTGCGAGGCCGTTCCTGACGATCGGCGAATGCGAGCGAGAACTCCGGCGACTCCTTGATCGCCACTTCGATAAGGACACGCTCCATGCCGCGACCAAATACAAGAAGAAGGAGAAACGTGGCGCAGCCGCCATGACAATCGGCGACATCAAACACTTCGTAGATCGCGCTGAGAACTGGAAAGCACTCGGCCTGAGACTTTCGAGGGAAGCGTTCGTGGAATGGGTAGATCTAGTGCGTCAGCTCCGGAACGAGATTGCCCATTTCAATCAAGACGAAGACTCGATGATGATGCTTGATCAAGTAAGCAACCTGACCAAGTTCCTTCGCACCTTGAAGCCCGTTAGCTGAGGCAACAGCAACGACCACATACTCACGAGCAGCCAGCCCTCGTCGAGCAGTCAGCAGCCGTCTCACCCGTAAACCCGCCTGAGCACGAGCCGCTGCCCCAGCGTCCACGTCACCGTCGTCAGCAGGTAGATCCCCGCCGCGAGCGGCACGAACACCGCCACCACCGCGGTCATGAACTGCAGAGCCCCGAGCATCGCCACAGGAAGGCCCGGCACCCCCTCCTCCGGCGTGATCCGAAACGCCCGCCGCGTGATCTCCCCCACCGCAGCGATCGCGAGCACGAGGCATCCGATCACCAGCCAGGTCGCGAGGCCGGCGGTTCCGGTCGAGACGGCGTGGAACAGGCTCGTGCCGAGCGGAACGCCGAGCAGGGTCTGCGACAGCAGCTCGTTGGTGTGCCCGGCGAGGTTCGGGTGGATGAACACGGAGTACAGCAGGCCGACGATCGGCGCCTGGATGAGGATCGGCAAGCAGCTGGCGAACGGCGACACGTTCTCGGAGCGGTAGAGCTCCATGGTTTCGCGTTGCAGGCGCTCCCGGTCACCGCGGTAGCGGGTCTGGAGTTCGCGCAGACGCGGCGCGAGACGGATGCGCGCTTGGTCGGCTTTGGCTTGGGCGATGCCTGCGGGGATGAGCGCCGCCCGCACCACGAGGGTCACGAGCACGATGGCGAGCGCGCCCGCGAGCGTTCCCGTCCACGGGGTGAGGAGCGAGGTCAGGCCGATGAGGCCGCGGGAGGTGAGGTCGAGCAGGGTCGAGATGACGGGCAGGGTGGTGATGTCCACGGGGTTCCGTTCGTCGGAGCGATCAGGGTCGGCTGATCGGCCGCGAACGGACGCCGAGGCACACGGTGCCCGGACGGTTCGACGCTACGCGGCCGCAGTCACCCAACTGGGCCCGCGACGGCGGATGTGTCCCGGCGCATCGGGGTCGCTCTGTCCGAGCGGCGCCGTGAGTTCGGTGCGTCGCGTGGGATGCGGGGCTGATCCGCGACTGGATGGGTGGAGTGCGGTCGCGAGGAGCGCGAGGGTGAGGACGGCGAGCGCAAGTAGGGCGACGGTGAGGGCGGACACGGTCATCGACGGATCGACGGCGATGAGCCCGAAGACCTCGAGAACGACAAGCAAAAAGTTGTAGATCATGCCACCTCCCCTGCCCGTGGCGCCGTGGCTGTCAGATTAACGGATGCCGCGTCTCATACGAAGCTCGACCGTCTCGCCACGTCGGTCCCTTTGCGCGCGGCGGTGGAAGCCGCCGAGACGAACGCGGGGCCCGAACGGAAGCCCGAGAGTGGTGCGGACCTCGCGGTTCCAGCGTGCTACCGCCAAGCGGCAAGCGGGCCGGACCCGTCTGCGAGCGTCGAGGAAGCGAGTACTACCTGGAGAACCGGGGCGCAGGCGGTACCGCACTTCGGAGGGCTCGAACATGGTTAGGCCTTTTGCATAGCGATTCGAACCGACAACTTCCGGCCAAATCATGTTGCGGTACATCGACCATGGACGGCGCGAGCGTCATGCCGCCAAACTTCGCAATTCTTCTTCCGCCGCAGCGAGCGACTCCCGGATGGAACTCAACCAGCGCGAATGGGCCAACGCTAATCCACCGCTAGAACGAATCTGCGCAGCGATCAGCTCCTCACCCACCGCGGTGTGAGACAGAGACGCGAATTTAGTTCGGAGCGATAGCCCTGCGAACGCTGCGACATCTTTGCCGCGTGGCCCCCGCCCGTCAGGCGGCACCTGAGCGCTCGCCGCGACAACGTCATCAGCAATTGCCCGACTTTCGCTGACACTCAGCAAGCTGGCGGCATAGCGCCGAGTGTCCAAGGTGAGAGTGGTCTTGTTCGCCTTCGATGTCGGATCGACTGCGTCGAATCGCAAGGACCAGCCATTCACTCGATTGGCATATCGCATGCCCGCAAGAGGCAGTGCCGAGTCGAGTACCAGCTGAGCCGCGGCGCTCGGTCCTCCAACCGCACTGAGTTTTGACGCTGAGCCGAGATGCTCTAGTAAGTGCTGAAGCACGCCCAAGGAAATGAGCATCGCCTCCAGGTCTCGCCCCTCGTAGGTATGCACCATGCCATGGAGGTCGTGATCCGGCTCGTCATCAAAGTCAGCGTCTACGATCGCGCGGACACCGACTTCGCCCATATGATTGAGCGCCCGCACCGCGGCGAGGGCTTTCGGCTTCCCGTCTGCGGCGAATAGTGTCACCCGCTCCACATGAGCCCGAAGGACGAGTAGGTCGTCCGAACCCTCGACGATGAGTACTGGTGATTTATCTACTTGACGGTGTTGACGAATGCGATCCTCGAGACGATCTAGGTCTCGCAGCGACTCACTCATCGAAGTCGTCATTTAGATCATCCAGATCATCCGCAGGCATCAAGGGGATCTGAGAAGCGAGTTCGAGCTCTTCCGTCAAGTCCCATCGGCCGTTGATGATTCCCGCTGAATGAGTAGCAAGGACGACCTGCAGATTGCTCAATGCAGCAACGCGGGTGATGTCTGCGAGAAACGCGTGCTTCCATGCCGCGTGAAGCGAGATCTCGGGCTCGTCAATGAGGACCAGGGATCCGGGGCGTGCTGCGAATAGCAGGAGCGTGAACAACGCCACAAGATGCTGTTCGCCAGATGACAGCCTCGCCACAGGCAGGCGATGACCGGCAGCGTTATGGAACTCGAGACCACCGCGCGCCGAGATCGAAGTTACCTTTCCCGACGGCGCCAACTTGGTGTCGAGGATGTCGCGAAGTGCTTCGAGTTTTTCATTGACCGGTAGCAACGGCTCGAGTCTCCGGTCCCAGTCATCTAGGAAAACGCTCAGGATTCGCCGGTCCGTTGGGGTGGTCTTGTCAGGGAACGCCATCGGCCTCTCCCCTACCGCCAAGCCGTTCCGAGCTAGAGCCTCGTATCGCTCTACCGTCTCGTCATAACGCTTATGAAGGTCTGACTCTCGGATTGTCGAACGGGCGCCCTGCAGAGCACGTCGAGCGAAGCTGAGGTCTGCGCTCTGCGTGGCCTGCACTGAGGCTCGTCGCGCCTCTGTGATTTCCTCGCTGAGCATTTGCGTGTAGCCGCGAATCCTCGACGCCGCCGCGCTGCTAGATCGAATACGACGGCCGCCCCACTCGCCAAGCATGCGCGAGTCCTCGGCTCGTGCGTCTAGACGCCAGGTGTCGATGAAGACTGGACGGTTCCCGCCGCAGAGCTCCGCTATTGCGGGTACCTTCTTGACGCGCGTCGCGAGCACATCTGCTTCGAAGTCGTACCGACGACGCAACTCGTTCTCCGTCACGTGGGTGCCCGTACGCTCGTTATACCAACGGCCGGATGCCGTCTTCACAAATCCGGGAGGCAGCGCGCGTTCACTTTCGAGCTCCGCAAGCGTGAACCTGATGCTCTCTGTCGCTTCATCGGTCGAGCTGGACGCGGACATGCGAACAGTTGGTCCGTCAGAGCTAATCTCTCGCTCGACGACAAGCGACTTGCCGTCGCTGAACTCGAGCTTGAGAGTGTTATAGATCGTTCCGACGAGCGTCTGACCGTCGAGTGCAAGAGCGGCGGCCGTCAAGCGAAGCACGTGAGTCTTTCCCGCACCGTTGGGCGCAACAACGATGGTTGGCTCGGTCGAACGAAGATGCACCTCATGACGGGCGTATCCGAACAACCCGACGATCTCAATTCTGGTAACAGTTCTCACGGCGTTTCCTCGCTACTCGATCCCGTCCCCGCCCTTTTCAGGTGCTCGTAGAGCATGGCCGGCAGCGCTCTACTCAAGGCAGAGAACAGTCCGTTGTCACTCAGCAGGTCGTCAATAAACATCGGCGTCTCTTCCCGCACCTCGACTACTGCCTTAGTGAACGCCTTCGGCAACGCAGGCGATTCGGCAAACTGTTGCGGGGTGTTCACCTCCGCCTGTTTCGCGAGATCGTAGTCCAGTGCGAGCTTGCCGACGATGTGATTCATCGTGATATCGATCACGCCTACACCGTACTTGTCACCGAGGCGCTCATTGAGCTTCTGGATGATTTCCTCGAGCGCGCTCCGATGCTTCTCGTGAATCGCGCCCGATCCGATCGCCATGATCGGATCCAGCCCCGGACCCTGCTCGAGGTTCAGCTTCACGGGCTCGCCCGCGCTGATCTTGTAGCCGACGAGGGTCACATTCGAGATGTCGACGGGTTCGAGGATCGTCGCGGTCGACAGTTGCGGGAGGATGCGGCGAAAGAAGTAGTGCCGGCGAGGCAGGTCGGTGTCTTCGAGGTTGCGGGCTTGGGAGATGAAGTCGTAGAACTTCACGAAGTTGCCCACGTCAGCTTTGAACAGCCGCAACTCGTCTTGCTCGGCCTTGTCGTCATCCAGCACCGCCGCGACCCATCGCTTCTGGAACCGGTCCACCGCCGGCTTCGTGGCGGCCGACACCTTCGAGTTCGCGTTCGCCCCACCAACGAGGGCGGCGTCGAACGCCTGCTCGACCTCCGACATGTCGTAGATGCCGGCCGAGTCGAGTTTGACCACGAGGTCGTAGATCAGGTTCGGGTCGGTCGTCGCGGTGAGCGTCGCCTTCCGGTAGTAGGGCAGGAACGCGTCCAGCACCTCCTGCGGGTCGTTGACGAAGTCGAGGACGAAGGTCTTGTCTTTCCCTGGGTAGGTCCGGTTCAGCCGGGACAGGGTCTGCACGGCCTGGACGCCGCCGAGCTTCTTGTCGACGTACATCGCAATAAGCCGGGGCTGGTCGAATCCGGTCTGGAACTTCTCCGCCACGATCATCACGTTGAACGTCGCTGGCTTGAACGCGTCCGCAAGATCCGACGGCACCCCCGGATTCTGAGTGCGCTCCGTCAGTCCCTCACCGACATCCTCCGGGTCCTCGACCGTGCCCGAGAACGCGACCAGCGATCGCACACCCCGCACTCCGGCATCGGCGATGTAGTTGTCGAGGTACTTCTTCCATCGCACGGCCTCCACCCTCGACCCTGTGACCACCATCGCCTTCGCCTTGCCGTCCAACAGTGGCTGTACGAAGGTGCGGAAATGGTCGACGACGATCTTCGCCTTCTGACTGATGTTTGTTGGATGCAGCCGCACGTACTGCACGAGCGCCTTCACCGCCGTCGACTCGTCGACCTCCCCGCCATCGTCGTAGTCGGAATCGGGATGCTGCAGCTTCCACGCCACTTTGTACGGCGTGTAGTTCTGCAGCACGTCGAGGATGAAGCCCTCTTCGATCGCCTGCTGCATCGAGTACAGATCGAACGGCTCCGGAGTCGCATCGGTTCCCATCCCCTGCGGGACCCGCCCGAACAGCTCGAGAGTCTTTGCCTTCGGGGTCGCGGTGAACGCGAAGTAGGAGATGTTGGGAGCAGCTGCCGTGACCTCCATCGCCCACTGCAGGTACGCCTCCGAGTTGATCGGAGCGCCTTCTGCCGCCGCGGCCTGCTCGTCCGGGGATAGCACCTTGGTCAGCGCGCCGGCGGTGGATCCGGTCTGAGATGAGTGGGCCTCGTCCGCAATCACCGCGAACCGGCGCCCCTGCAACTCCGGCAGGGTCTGGATCGCGGTGATGAGTGCCTCGAACGACTGAATCGTCACGATCACGATGTTCTTGCCACCGGTCAACGCTGCGGCGAGCTGCTTCGACTTCGACTCACCCGCATCCTTCGTGATCGACTGCACCACCCCGGCCTGCTTCTCGAACTGGCCGATCGCATCCTGCAGCTGCTTGTCCAGCACCGTCCGGTCGGTAACCACCACGACCGTGTCGAACACCCGCGCATTCTGATCGTCATGGAGTTGGGAGAGACGGTGCGCAAGCCACGAGATCGAGTTCGTCTTTCCCGATCCCGCCGAGTGCTGCACCAGGTACCGGTTGCCCGCACCCTCAGCCCCCGCCGCCTCGACAAGCCGCGTCACGGCACGCCACTGGTGGTACCGGGGGAACAGCACCTTCTCCGACTTCGACTTCTTGCCCGTGTCGGGGTCGACGTCGACCTCGACCTGCAGGTGAACGAAGGAACCCAGCAGCTGCAACCAGGTGTCGCGCTGCAGGATCTCTTCCCAGAAGTAGGAGGAGGCGGAACCTTCAGGGTTGGCTGGGTTCCCCGCACCCTCATTCGCGCCCTTGTTGAAGGGCAAGAACCGAGTGGCGGCGTCGGCGAGGCGCGTCGTCATCCGCACCTCGGAGTTCGACACCACGAAATGCACCAGCGACCGCTTCGCGAACCCGAACAGCGGTTCACCCGCCGGCGACCGGTCGAACCGGTACTGGTCAACTGCGTTGCCGATCGCCTGCGTGAAGTCCGTCTTCAACTCGATGGTCGCGACCGGGATGCCGTTCACGAACAGCACCAGATCCAACGCCTTGTTCGGATGCTTCACCGAGTAACGCACCTGACGCATCACCCGCACCCGCATCTTCGCGTAGGTGTCGAGCGTTTTAGGGTTGTTGGTCGTCGCCGGCCGGAACTGCGCCAGACGGAACTTCACCGCACCACCGTGCAGCGGCACGATCGAGAAGCCCTCGTGCAGAATCCGGATCGTGCCCCCGTTCTTCAGAGGATCCAGGTCCAGCGACTTCGCAAGGCGATGCAGGATGCTGTCGCCCGCTGCCTTTCGCTGGTCGTCGGTATCTTCGGGCCGGACAACCTTCGCGAACTCGATCGGCTGCGAATCCTCGAGCCAGCCGAGCACGTCCGTGCGAAACAGCGCGAGCTCACGGTCGTAGCCGGCGTCGGTCGGCGAGTACAGCCAGCCGTTCGCGGCAAGATGCTCGGCGATCTCGTTCTCGAGCACCGACTCCAGATGCGCCCCCGCAACACCACTCATGCAGCCACCCCCACATCGATCTTGCCCGTCACCGCAGCCGAGATCAGCGCGGCACGACGCTGTCGCGCCAATTCGACTCCTCGACGCGCTGTGCCCACCGCAGCGTCAATGTCCGCAGTCCGTTGCTCGATGTCCTCAGCAATCGCGCGCTGTTCGCGGTAAGGCGGCACTGCGACGTACTCGTTGAAGTACGCCGACTGATCGAGGTTCTGGATCCCGGTGGACTGCTTGAGCGACCTCTCGGTGATGCGCAGCCGATACATCGCTCCATGGACGTAAGTCCAGAACTTGGGATCCATTCCCTCTCGCAGCTCCACCCGAGCTACGAAGTTCGAGCAAACTGCTGGCTCATCTCGGTCGTAGAGCACGACGAAGCCAACCGGAGACTTCTCTCCACCGCCGGACTTTTCGAGCAGCAGATCACCGTTTCGCAGCGTTCGACCAGCGCGCTCAGATGGCGTCAGCTTCCGAAGCGTGTGCGCATCATCATGGATCCGTTGCATTGGCCGATCGAAATCTGCAACGCGCACGCACCGCAAGTCGTCGTCGCCACCTTCCGGGTCGGCGCCCCAGACACCGTTCCGTGCGCGGGCTACTGTCGACGCCAACCGCTGAACGGACCAATGGCTTGGAACCTCTCCCAGCCACTCCACCTCGCTCGCCTGGAGCGAGGCTCCGGCGTCAGTACCGCGGGTGACTGCGTGGGCAATGACCGCGGCGCGCCGTTCGGTGAGGAGGGTGATGAGTTCCTCGTTCTTCGCGATGAACGCGTCGATCTGCGCCGTTTCCCGATCCAGATAGTCCGCAATTGTCCGCTGCTCACCGGGGGCGGGGACGTAGGTGTCGATTGTTCGCAGTACTCGAAACGGAACTTCAGTGGTCCTCACCGAACCACTGTCATCACCGGCCGCGATTCCCCGCTCCCGTTTGACCATCTCGGCCGTGAAGGCCTGCGACTTCATGAGATAAACGACGTAGCGCGAATCCACTCCGTTGCGAGGGCGCATCACCTCGTAGTGGTAGGTGACAAGCCCAGCTTCCTGCGCCACCCCCATCGCACCGGCCCTAATGCTCATCTTGTTGAACACGATGTCGCCAGCTCGACATGTCTTGTAGTGGTCTAGCGACTCGGCACGACCTGGCGTGCCAGTCAACTCGCTTCGCCTGATCACCCCGCGGGTCTGTGACACCGAGAGGAGCGGAAGCTTTGACCCCGGGATCTTCTTGTCAACGCGCTCAACGAGTGCACCAAAACGAGTCACCGCTCGACCTCGACAAGCATTGCGCGGAGCTGATCCATCACGGCTTCGAGATCACGATCGATTTCCTCGAGCGGGCGGGGTGGGACGTACTGGTAGAAGTGGCGAGTGAAGGGGATCTCCGCGCCTTCCTTGGTCTTGGAGTGGTCGATCCACGCGTCCGGCGCGTACGGGAGGACTTCGCGGGCGACGTAGGCGTCGACGTCCTCGTCCCACGGCACGTTCTCGGTGTCGCGGAGCGACGCATCCGACTCCGGGCTACCCTTCGTGTCGGTGCAGATGTCGGCGCTGTCATCCTGCTCACCGAGCTCCGCGGTCACGGTCTTGAGCAGCGGTGCGGGAAGGGTGAGGCCTTCGGCTTTCGCGGCATCCTTCAGAACCTTTTGGAACTCGGCACGGTTCTTCCAGACCGTGTCGGTGCGGAGCCGGTCGAGCGCAGCACGCAGGGCGGCGGCATCCGTCTCGTTCAGTTTCTGGATGGCCTTGGCTTCGAAGACAGTGTCGATGCGTTCGGGGGTGGCGTGCCAGTTGAGCTTGAGGGGGCGTTCGACGGCAATGGTGCGGTAAAGGAAATCTTCGTTGTGGAAGATCTTCGAGTGCTCGCCGTCCTCGAATCCGGCGTACAGGCCGACGATGGTCTCGATGTTCTTCGGGGAAAGTTCGTTGCGCTTGGAGCCGAGGCCCTTGCGGAGCTTGGTGAACATCTCGCGGCTGTCGATGAGCTGCACCCGGCCCTTGCGGTTCTGGTCTTTGCGGTTGGTGAGGACCCAGATGTAGGTAGAGATGCCGGTGTTGTAGAACATATCCTTCGGCAATCCGATGATCGCTTCGACGAGGTCATTGTCGAGCAGCCACTTGCGGATGTTCGACTCGCCACCGCCGGCGCCGCCGGAAAATAGCGGTGATCCATTGAGAACGATTGCCATGCGGGATCCGCCGTCTTCGGGCTTGCGCATCTTCGACACCAGGTGCAGCAGGAACAGCATGGCGCCGTCGCTGACGGCGGGGGTGCCGGGGCCAAAGCGACCGTTGAAGCCGAGTTTGGTGTGCTCGTCGTCAACATAGGTCCGTTGGTCTTTCCAGTCGACGCCGAACGGTGGGTTGGACAGACCGTAGTCGAACTTCTTGTCGTCGAAGTGGTCCTCGGTGAGGGTGTCGCCGAGGGCGATGTTGTCGACGTCCTGGCCCTTGATGACCATGTCGGCCTTGCAGATCGCGTACGACGCGTCGTTGTAGTCCTGCCCGTACAGGCTGAGCTGGATGCCCGGATTCAGGGTGCGGAGGTACTCGTCCGCGACGGATAGCATGCCACCGGTGCCGGCAGTCGGATCGTAGATCGATCGCACCACTCCCGACTTCGACAGGGCGTCGTCGTCGAGCGCGAACAGCAGCTCGACCATGAGCTTGATGACCTCGCGCGGTGTGTAGTGGTCACCGGCGGTCTCGTTCGACTTCTCGTTCGCGAATCGGATCAGCTCCTCGAACACGAGCCCCATCTGGATGTTGCTGATGGTGCGGGGGTGGAAGTCAGCCTGCGCGAACTTTTCGGTCACCGCGAAGAGCTTGTTCTTCTCCGCCAGCTTGTTCAGCGTCTTATCGAACTCGAACCGCTCGAAGATGTCCCGCACGTTCGGGGAGAACCCGGCCATATAGGAGGACAGGTTCGCACGGAGGTCAGCCGGGTCGGCGACCAGCTTGGCGAAGTCGAACGGGGACGTGTTGTAGAACTGGTGGTCGGATGCCTCGGTGAGCTTGATCGTCTGGAGCATCTCGGGAAGCGACTCGATGCCCTTCGCCGCCTCGAGGACGGCGGGCTTGGTGTCGGCGAGTACCGCATCCAGGCGGCGGAGCACGGTGAACGGAAGAACGACCGATCCGTACTCCGAGGGCTTGAACGGGCCGCGAAGAGACTCGGCGATATTCCAAATGAAGGCGACGTGATTCACCACAGGTGGGCACTCCTGCTGTAGAGCTCGAAGATCGAGCGGCCGAGCGGCCGCGATTCATTCATCCTCGCCTATTCGTGGCAGGAATGCGTTGTGCCCTCGTTGTCAGACGGCGACTGGGGTGAGACCCGGGGCGCGCATCGACATCCGAGATGATCACGGGTCTGCGCGGAAGGCGCGACTGCATGCAAAGATCGGTGCCCCTGGAGGGACTCGAACCCCCAACCGTTTCCTTAGGACGGAACTGCTCTTCCATTGAGCTACAGAGGCTGGCCCGTCGAGTCTACCGATCCCCCGGCGTCCGGTAGGTTCGCGACATGACCGTCCGGCGCGCACTCGCCCTGCTCGCCGCAACTGCACTGCTACTCGCCGGATGCGCCGACCAGTCGGCGCATCCACACGACCCGCCCGCCGGGCCGCAGTTGCCGCCCGCGGGCGCCCAGCTCGACTACCAGCTCGGCGGCGCCTACGATCCGCCCGACGGTGTCGACATCGTGGTGCGCGACCGGACCGCGGCATCCATTGATGACCTACACTCCGTCTGTTACGTCAATGGCTTCCAGACGCAGCCGGGCGAGCTTGACGCTTGGCCCGACGACCTCCTCCTTCGCGATGACGAGGGCCAGCCGATCATCGACCCGGACTGGCCGGACGAGGTCATCCTCGACACCCGCAAGGCGCGCGACATCGCGAAGGTCGTCGAGCCGTGGATCCGCGACTGCGCATCCGACGGCTTCGACGCGGTCGAGTTCGACAACCTCGACACGTACACCCGCACCGGCGGCGCTCTCAGCCGCGACGACGCGCTCAACCTCGCGACTCTGCTCGTCGACATCGCACACGACGTCGGACTCGCGGCCGGGCAGAAGAACGCCGCCGAGGATGCCTCGTTCCTCCACTCGCGCGCCGGCTTCGACTTCGCGGTCGTCGAGGAATGCGCGGCCTACGAGGAATGCTCCGCCTACACCGAGGTCTACGGCGACCACGTCCTCGCCATCGACTACACCGACAACCTCCCCCGCCCGTGGGACGAGGTCTGCGCCGACCCGGTGACACCGGCATCCGTCGTTCTGCGGGATCGGGATCTCGTCACGCCGGATGATCCGGGGTACGTGTTCGAGACGTGCGGCTGAGCGCCGAGGCTACTCGTCCGCGAACTCCGACCGACCGATGTACAGCGTCGTCAGCTTCAGCGCCTTAGCAACGGTGTCGAGGAAGTCCTCGTTCGTGAGGAACCATTCCTTCCCGACCTCACTGCGATTGAGGCCACGACGCCGCGGATTGCCATGCCCCGCGGTGTCGAGAAGCTGATGGAACATTCGCTCCGTGTGACCGAGCTCCGGCGTCTCGACGGAGTAGACGCGGAGGAGCGCGAGCGGCTCCGGCATGTGGGCTCGGGCTCCACTCGAGTGTTGCTTGATACGAGCGCTGACATCCTCGGCCCGCCCGACCTTGATGAGCGTGTTGCCCCGGGCCTGGTCGACGGGGCTCTCGAGGTACCACCCGTATGAGAACGCGTAGATCCCGGGAACCCCTCGAAGCCGCTCCAAAGTCGAGAGAGCGTCGCGTTCTTGCTGCTCGTTGTCTTCAACCTCCTGGACGGTGGGCTCAGCGTCCGACTCGGCTGCCTCGACGGCTGATCGATGCGCCAAGAGAAGCTGCATGGCGTCGCGAGAGAGCACGTCACGCCCAGCCTTGACCAGAGAGTTCAGCGAACTGAGTGTCGCCTTTCGAAGCGTGGACCCACCTGGCACCTTTCCATGAAGCGCGGCGTTCGCGTACGTCCGATAGGAGTACACAAAACCAACGGTTGCGACATTGAGCTGCTGAGCGATCTCATCAGGCGCAAAGCCCTGCTCGTCTAGCCGGAACACCTCGCCGAGCCGTCCGTCGTTGTCTCGAATGAGGTTCGCAATCTCTTCCGTCGGACTCGGCGTCGACATTGCTTCGGCAGGTTCGTAGGGCATATCTGTCACAAGGCGAGGTTACGTCGTAGCTCTCATGGGGGACGGCCTACCCTCCGAACCGGTCACCCCGGCGGCTACAAACGTCACTGCACCCACGACAAGGAACCTGTCGCTGTCGAGCTCTCACCATTGCTCGCCCTCATCGACGGTTCTCGGAGAGCCAACCATTCCCGCCAGCAGCTACTCTGCGCGCAACTCAGCGCCTCGAGAGCGTCCCTGCGACGGCCCTCAGGTCTGCGACGAGAGCGTCGCGTTTCCCGGGCTGCGCCATCGACTGCGGTCCGGGATGCCAAGTGTCGACGACGCTCACCGGTAACCGACCCGACGGGTCGACGAACTTTCGCCATCCGCGCTGCGCGAATCGTCCCGATAGAACCACGACCTCCAACACCGGAAGTAACTGCATCAGCTCGCGCAGTGCAGCCGACCCGTCAGCGAGCTCGGCCGCGTTCGGCTTGACGGACGCGGGGCCGAGGTACCAGGGGACGATGTTCCAGGCGAGAAAATGATCGTGGAGCGCAGCAGCATCCCGCGCCAACCAGAGATTGGCGGCCGTCGCATCGTTGTTGTCGACCGAGATGAAGCCCGAACCGGGACGAACATTGCCACTGAGAGCGTTGGCCATTGGCCCCGGGGCCTCGAGAACGAAGAGCACCCGGGCATCGACGCCCGCCTCCGCGGGATCGAAGCGAGGAACGACGCGGCCGTCGGCGCGCTGCTCCAGATCCGACGCCCACTCGCGTAGGGGCTGGACACTCGGGATCGTCGTGAGCATCTCGAGACGCTCGTCGAGGATTTTCGCGGACCGAAGGCCTTTCGGTGCGGGGAGGAACATCGCCTCAGGCTAGTAGGCGCTCCCTCAGTCCCAGGCCCCCATGAGACCTCAAGGGTGCAGATCGACTCCTCGGGCCGCGCGCGAACCTCTCCCCCGACGCCCTCATCCGCGCGGCGCTCGACCCCATGGACGCCGACGGACCTGACGCGCTCTCGCTTCCTCCACGCGCGCGCCGGCTTCGACTTCGCCGTCGTCGAGGAGTGCGCGGCTTACGAGGAATGCTCCGCCTACACCGAGGTCTACGGCGATCACGTCCTCGCCATCGAGTACACCGACAACCTCCCCGCCCGTGGGACGAGGTCTGCGCCGACCCGGAGACACCGGCATCCGTCGTTCTGCGGGATCGGGATCTCGTCACGCCGGATGATCCGGAGTACGTGTTCGAGACCTGCGGCTGATCCGCACCGAGCCGCTAAACATGATCGAACGAAAAGGCGGTAGCGCGAGCGACGTGCCAGCATGTCCAGACTCAGAACGACCTCATTTAGACGCCACACCCAGGCTGTTACCCATCCGTATGCATGAAGTAGGCGATCGCGGAACGCACCTGGCAGGATGCGTGCAAGCGTCCAATCAGCAGAGCGCATACGACCGAAGGATTTCACCGTTGATTGATCGGGATACTTTCGACTCCCTGCTCGAGGCCTACAGCACGTTTTCCTCGTGGGCCGTGTGGGCTCGTCGAGAGGCGGGAGAACCGGCGAAGGCGCGAGTGGGTGATTTGAGCGTGCTGGACCCTGACCAGAACGCGGAGCTTCTCGGCGACCTCAACCCCAGCGTGGTTCTTCTTGGGCTGAACGCGTCGAGCCGAGGCGTCGAGATGAAGGCGGAACCGTGGCGGAACTTCCACGACCCGTCTGGCCGCGCGCAGGACTACAAGATTCGTTTCGCCTTCCGGGATACGCCCTACTGGGGCGCTTATATGACGGATGTGTTCACAGACCTTCCTGAGACTGACTCCAAAATCGTGCGGAAGTGGCGAGCAGAACACCCAGAGGCGGTCGCCACCCATCTCGCCCGCCTTGAGCACGAGCTCGCCGCGCTCGACTCCAACCCTTTGATTCTGGTCTTCGGTCATCTCGCCTACTCATCACTCACGCCCGACTTCCGTCGCAGTCATCGGGTCGTGCGAATTGATCACTACTCGCGTTTCATGAACCAGGAGCGCTACCGCGAAAAGGTCCTTGGGCAGATAGCCGCGGCCACCGTCTGACCTTCACTACCTGACAGCACACTCCCGCTCCCTGGGCCAGAACCCGGGGCTCGGCTGATGTGACTGCCGACTGACCACACCGGCGGAAGCACCTCGCCACCAGGAGGCCACCCCACCATGAGCACGTACCCCACCCCCGCGGCATCCGCCCCCACCACTCCGGACACCCGCGGAACCACCACCGTCCCGTGGATCGCCGTCATCGCGTTCACCGTCATCGCGTGCGGGCTCGCCTGGCTCGTCACTCTCCCCCTCTGGACGGGTGACGGCCTCGCCACCCCCATCGCACCACTGCTCCTGCCGGTGATGATGTTCACGCCGGCCGTCGCCGCGCTCATCGTCACCCTGTTCCTGCGCCGCACCGCCGGACGGCGGGCCTGGCGCATGCTCGCCCTCGTCCCGATCAAGCCTCTCGGTCGCTTCTTCGGCCTGCTCGGCATCGGACTCGCCATCGCCGTCCTCGTGCCGGTGCTCGCCACGTTCATCGCCGCTGCGACGGGCGCGCTGCAGCTCGACCTCGTCAACTTCTCCGGCTTCGCCGCGGCCCTCGACGCTCAGCTCGAGGCGGCCGGCACGCCGAACATCGAGATCCCGGTGGCGGCGCTCGTCATCACCCAGCTCGCCTTCATCCCGGTCGGCGCCGTGATCAACTCGTTCCTGGCGTTCGGCGAAGAGCTCGGCTGGCGCGGCTGGCTGCTCTCCGCACTCCGCCCCCTCGGCACCTGGCCGGCGCTGCTCATCATCGGCGTGATCTGGGGCCTCTGGCACGCGCCGATCATCCTGCTCGGCTACAACTTCGCCGAGCCCAACCTGTTCGGGGTCGCCCTCATGGTGATGGGATGCCTCAGCTTCGGCATCCTGCTCGGCTGGCTGCGCCTGCGATCCGGCAACGTGTGGCCCGCTGTCCTCGGCCACGGTGCGTTCAACGCCGCCGCCGGGTTCGCGTTCCTCGTGTCTTCGCCCGATCTGCAGCCGCTCGCCGCGTCACCGCTCAGCTGGCCGGGCTGGCTCGCGTGCGCCGCGGTCATTCTCCTGCTGCTGGCGCTCGGCCAGTTCAAGAAGTCCCGACTGCCGCAGACCGGCGCCTGACGCGCTCAGGCGTCGGGCGACGATCCCGACGGCGGCTCGTCGCTCTCGCGCTTCTTCCCCCAGCCGGTTTCGCGCCGCAATTGCACGAACCCGGCGGAGATGAGCACCAGCGCCACGACGATGAACAGCACCCGCACCCAGGCATTCAGGCCCGGGAACAGCAGGTTCGGCAGGGCACCGGCGAAGGTCGCGCCGATGAAATACCAGACTGCGACCGGGGTCTCGTTCTTTGGTTCAGTCATCGCGTGCTCCTTCCGTCCTCAACGACGGTAGGCGGCGGGCACAGCGGCACGCCTCCCCCGCGCGGCGGAGATCGCTACTCGGCGAGCTTCTGCTCGGTGTGGGCGATGCGCTCGCGGCGCCACTCCGCCGACGACACGTGCAGATCGCTGAGAGATGCCCGGCGGAACACGGCCTCCGCGGCGCTCGCACCGACTCCGAGCAGCGACTCGATCGCCGCGACCGCATCGTCCTCCGTCGTCGTGCCCGCGATCGCCGAAGCGATCTCGGGGAGGCGAGGGCCGGCATCCAGAATTGCCCGCTGCTCGAGGAGATCCGCCGCCAGAGCCGCCCGGTCCTGGTCCGATCCCTCCCAACGCTCGTTCGCCTGGGCATTCTTGACGGACTCCGCAGTCACCTGAATCTGCAGCGGCTCGGCCACCACCCGAAGCGGAACCAGCCAGGCATGCAACGTGTTCTCGCCCGGCACGACCGCCGCCCACGCATCCTCGTGGATATCGACCGGCACGCGCGCGTACTCGCCCGGGTCGAGCGGCACCGCCGGCATCCCGCCCGACGCCGCCCAGGTCATGAGCACCCTCGACTCGTGCGCACCGGTCACGGAGCCGACCACCTGGAACGAGTCACCGTCGGGCTCCCAGCGCTGACTGCCGGTGTTGACGACATCGATCACGAAACCATCCGGACCGGCATCCGGCCGGGCCACCGACGGCCACCGCAGAGCGAGGCCGCGACGGCGCTCGGCGTGACTGGCCCGCAGCCGCTCAGGACTGTCGACGAACCACACCTCCTCCCCCGGCCGCAGGTACGCAACCCACCACGATGTCCGCTCGGCATCCAGCGGAGCTCCGACGACCGCCTCGTCGCCACGTTGCCGCAGCACCCGCCAACCGTCCGACACCGGCGCCTCGACGGGCCCCACTCCAAGCCGGGCGGCAAGCTCGGCGAAGGGTTCACCCCCGCCGGCCACAGCAGCAGGATCTACAGCGGAATGGCCGATACGCGGGAGCTCGTCGTCCGGGTTCATGCGGCCATGCTCGCACGGCCGGTGCTCAGCCCACCGGCACCCGCCGCCGCGCCCCGACGCAGACGCCGATCGCCGCGATCGCCAGCACCCCGACGCCGCCCCACACCCAGCCGGCGAACGACCTCCCGGCGGGCGGCGCGGCATCGCGGACGGCCTGCGCTGTCCTCTCCGAGACCAGCGTCGCGACCTCACCGACAGGCGTCCCCGCGCGGATGTCGGAGAACGTCGCTGAGCCGACCGGTGTCGCGACGTCGTCCCACACCGCGTACCAGGCGGCGACCGTCGGATCCGAGACCAGTGCGGCATCCGCGTCGACATCGACGATCGCGGCGGCCGTCGCAGCATCCCCGTCGACACCTGCGAACTCGGCCACGCTGTCCGGAGACTCACGCCACACCCGGTAGATCGCCAGCGCCTCACCTGAGGACGACAGCACCGGCGCCACCCACTCGTCGAGCGCCGTCACCGGATCGCCGGCGTCGCCGGCGACCAAGGCGTCGCTCCAGCGATACACCCGGTGCACGGGACCGAAGGATGCCGCGTCTTCGAGCGCGGGCAGGGTGTCGACCTGATCTCGCACGTCATCGATCGCGGTGTCCGAAAACGCCGCCACCACATCGGGGGCGACCTCTGCGGAGGCGTACGCCGCCGGGACCGCCCCTGCGCCGAGGAATCCGACCACCACGACGATCACCGCCGCAACGCTGAACCGCTTCGTCTCCATCGCTGTGCCCTCCCCCGCCCTCTCGCTCAACGTAGCGTCGGCCCGCACTGCGCCGGATCACGATCCGGCCTCAGTCGCCACCAAAACCTAAAGGGTGTAGGTTTAATCCTCGTGCCCCGCGCGAACCTCTCTCCCGACGCTCTCACCCGAGTAGCGCTCGACCTCATCGACGCCGGCGGACCGGGCGCGCTCTCGATGTCGGCGCTCGCCCGACGCGTCGGCGTGCAGACCGCCAGCCTCTACGCGCACGTCCGCGACCTCGCTGCGCTCCGCAGCGCGGTCCAGGCCGCAGTCTTCCACGAGCTCGCCGACACGATCGGCGGCACGCCCACCCTCCGCGACCTCGCGAACGCGCAGCGCTCCTATGCCTTCGACCACCCGGCCCGCTGGGCGATGATCTCGCAGCCGGTCGAACGCAACGAGATCACCGGGCCGGCGGCATCCCGCATCTCGGCGCTCGTCGTCGGCTCGCTCGGCGACTACGGCCTGCCCGAGAGCGAAACCGTGCACGCGGTGCGCTTCGCGAGCGCCACCATCGCCGGCTACCTCGCCCTCGAATCCGCCTCGTCGTTCGCCCACCGCGACGAGGCCACCGACACCTCCTGGGAGCGCGCGCTCGACGCCCTCGACCGCGCCCTCCGCACCTGGACCCCCAAGGACCCCGCATGATCGACATCGCCCTCGACACGATGACCGTCCGCGGACTCGCCGAGCTCGAACCCACCGCCCGCGGCCTGCGCCTGCACCGCCTCCCGGCCTGGATCCGCACCCAGTACCCCGACCCGCAGCTGATGGGCGTCGAGGCGCAGCCCGCCGGCGCCCGCATCGCGGTGCGGACCGCGGCATCCCGCCTCGACCTCGACCTCCATGCGACGCGCGCCACGCTCCGCGGACTCAGCCGCCCGCGCGGGCGCGTCGACGTCCGCATCGACGGCGTCCTGCACGACAGCGTCGAGCTCGACGGCGGCGACACCCTCGACACCGACCCGGCCACCGGCATCCGTCAGCTCGTCAAAGGTCCCGCCCAGCGCATCACGGTCGACGGACTCGACCCGCGCGACAAGCTCGTCGAACTTTGGCTGCCGCACAACGAGACGATCGAGCTCATCGCGCTCCACGCCGACGCACCCGCATCCGCCGACACGACCGACCGCCCGCGCTGGGTGCACCACGGCAGCTCGATCAGCCAGGGCTCCAACGCGACGCACCCCAGCTCCACCTGGGTCTCGCTCGCCGCCCGCCGCGCCGGCCTCGACCTGCGCAACCTCGGGGTCGGCGGCAGCGCCCAGGTCGACCCGTTCGTGGCGCGCGTCATCCGCGACACCCCCGCCGACGTCATCAGCGTCGCGCTCGGCATCAACGTCGTGAACGCCGACGCCATGCGGCTGCGCGCGTTCGTCCCCGCCGTCCACGGCTTTCTCGACACGATCCGCGACGGCCACCCCGACACGCCACTCCACCTCATCACGCCGATCTGGTGCGGCATCCACGAGAACACCCCCGGCCCCGGGACCATCGACCCCGAGTCCTTCGCCACCGGCACGCTGCTCTTCGGCGCGGCCGGAACCCCCGGCGACACCGCCGGCGGACGCCTCACCCTCGAGGTCGTCCGCGACGCCCTCGTCGACGTCCACGTCCGCCGGAACGACCCGAATCTGCACCTCGTCGACGGCCTCGCCCTCTACGGCGAAGCGGATGCCGCCACCCACCCGCTCCCCGACCGGCTGCACCCGAGCCCCGAGGCGCATCGCCTCATCGGCGAGCGCTTCGCGGCGCAGGTGTTGAAGATCGCAACGTCGCACCGATAGCGTGCGGGAATGAGCGCCGCACTGCAGATGACCGTCCGACGCTCCGCGTCAGCACGAACAAGCGTCGCTGTCATCGCCGTCGTCATGAGCGTCGCGGCTCTCACCGGGTGCACCATCGACACGGCCGAGCCGGACGCTGGGAAGACGGCAACCCCCGCTCCGGCACAGACAGAGCCGTCGACGACACTCACCGGCGAAGAGCGCGTCGAGCAGGAGAAGATCCGCGAGGCGTGCGCCGCATTCCCGGTGCGCGGGGACACCGGCGCCCGCGGCGAAGCTCAAGGCACCGTGTACGAGAGTGACGGGGAAGGCCTCGCGACCGTCTACACCCTGGCCTCGGGCGACACCCTTGAGGGGATCGCGAACCGATTCTGCCTCGACCTCGAAGAGCTGTACGCGAGATACCAGCCGAGCACCATCACTCTCCTTGCCGGCGAGCACGTCGCCCTGCAGAAGGAGTATGTCGCCGACGCTCGCCGCGCGTCGGGCTACCTCTTCCCAGCCTGCCCGGCCGACGACACCGGGTATCCGATCGTGGCGTCGATCGGTTGGGAGCCGATCGAGGACAACTCCCCCATCTCGCGAGCGAATATCACGGGCGCCCCGATCGACACCGGCACTGCCTATGGCGCGAAGGGCGCCGCGCGCTCCAACGCAGCGGGCGAACTCATCGACTACACCGTGGCCCCGAACGACAACTGGCGCAGCATCCGCGACCGGTTCTGCTTCGACCTCTATTACATGGCGTCACTGACCGGCGGCTGGGCGGACGACGCCCCCGTCATCCACCCCGGCGACGTCATCCCGATGCAACCGCAGTACCGCGAGATCAACACCGGTGCCCCTCCCGCCGACTGACATCAGCCCGCGAACGCCGCGATCTGCAGCAGGTTCCCGACCGTATCGCTGAACACGGCGGTCGTCACCGGTCCGTGGTCGATCGGTGCCTGCATGAACTCCACGCCGAGCCCCTGCAGCCGCGCGTACTCGGCCTGCACGTCGTCGACGCCGAGGACGAAGAACGGGATGCCGTCCTCGAGCAGCGCGTCGGTGAACGGCGGCACGGCGGGGTGGGCCTTCGGCTCCAGCGACAGCTGGGTACCCTCGGGCGCCGCGGGGTCGACGACCGTCAGCCACCGGAACTCCCCCATCGGCACGTCGGCGGCCACGGCGAAGCCGAGCTTCTCGGTGTAGAACTCGAGCGCGCGCTGCTGGTCGTCGACGAACACGCTCACGGTCTGGATCTTCATGACTCTCCTGTGGGAAGGGGCCAGCGCTCCGAGATCTGAGCGAGCGGCCGGGTGTCGATGGTGTGGAACTTGAACTTGCCGCGACGCTCACTGTGCACGAGGCCCGCCTCTTCGAGGACCGCCAGATGCTGCGACACCGCCTGCCGCGAGTGCGTCACGCCGCGATCGGCCAGCCGCACGCACAGCTCGAACAGCGTCTGCCCATCGCGCTCGGCGAGGTCGTCGAGGATCGTCCGACGCGTCTCGTCGGCGAGAGCCTTGTAGACGTCGCCCATCCCGCGAGTATAGGCAAGTGTTTACTTGCCTATCAAGGCCCCACCGGATAGTCGACGTACGCGAAGCGCGATCCGTCCGAGGTCCAGCTGTTCACGTTGATCGTGCCCTGCCCGCCGAACACCGTCGCCACGGTTTCGGGGTGGTGCCAGTGCCCGTTCCGCACGAGGCGCAGCTCGACCTCGACATCCGCCGGATGCCCGTTCGTTCCGGGCGGGAAGCTGATGTAGACGGCGTCGCGGCCCGTCGGCGACGGGTGCGGAAACCAGTTCACCCGGTCGTCGAACGTCAGCTGCTCGAGACCCGAACGGTCGCGCCGCATCCGCGCGATCTGCGCATGCCCCGGCGTCTGGGAGAACTCCTCGGTGTTCAGGTAGATCCACGATCCGCCCGGCGACCACTCGCTGCCGTCGGCGACCTGACCCGTCGTCAACGGCACATCCTCCGACCCGTCGATCCGCGCGGTCCGCAGGTCGGCCGACAGCACCTCGCCGTCCTCGATCGAGAGCGCCGTGTACGCGATCCACGCGCCATCCGGGCTCACCCCGTGCAGGAAGTGCATGAACGGGTCGTCCGGATTCGTGATCCGCACGCCCTCACCGCCGGTCCGCGGCGCCCGGTAGATCTGTCCGTCATTCGCGGACAACAGGATGTCGCCCGACTTCGGCACCAGCACGTGATCGTTGTTGATGGGCGGGATGCCGGTGAACGGCACTTCGACGAAGTCAGCACCGCCGGCATCCGCGTCGATGGACCACAGCAGCCCGCCGCCGTTCAGCAGCAGACCTTCCGGCGCCCAGTTCGGCGCCTCGAGCAGGACCTCATCGGTCTCGAAGATGACCCGGTCGGTGCCGGTCACGACGTCGTAGACGTGGACGCGGCATCGCTGCCCGTCGAGGGCGAAGTCGCGCGGCGGGAAAACGGTGATGGCCATGCCTCACCGTATCCGGCCGTCAGTGGTCGGCGTCGAACTCTTCGTTCTGCGTGCGCATCTGCTGGATGTGCGCCTTCGTCATCTGATCCTTCGGCGTGCCCTGCGTCAGCGACCACTCCGGGTTGCTCTCGGGCCCGCCGAGCACGCACTCCTGGTAGTACTGGCCGAACTCGTTCTCGGCGAGGATCGTGACATACCAGTGCGGCGAGACGGACCGCTCGTACACGGTCGGCTGGCCGATCTGCGTGTCACCCGCGCTCTGACCCGTGCGGTGCTCTTTGGCGCACAGCGTCCCGGCCTGGCCTGCGGTCATGCCCGCGGCATCCGGATCGCCATCCGGATCGGTGCCGTTCGGGGGTTCGACGGGACGCGTCGCGGGCGGACCGGCCGGCGGCGTCGTCGGCGAGACGCCCGGACTCGGGGTCCCCGGCGTCGGTGTACCGCTCGGCGTCGGGCTGGAACCCGTCGGGCTCGGCGACGACGCACTCGGCGACGGCGATGAGATCGTCGGCGTCGGGGACGGCTCGGGAGCGCACCCCGCCAGCATCAGCGCCGCGATCGCCAGCGCACCCGCCACCAGAGTCGTCTTGCGTGCCACGGTGTCCTCCGTCTCGTCGACAGGACAACCATCTCACCCGCGGCGGGCCGCCGACGACCGCACCGCCGATCACCCCACCCGCGCCGCCACGATCCCGCCGTCGATGCTGACCACCTGACCGTGCACGTACGCGGACTCGTCCGACGCGAGAAAGCGCACGGCGTGCGCGATGTCGATCGGCCGCCCCGGCTCCCCCGCCGGCGAGACCGCCGTCATCATCTTCAGGATCTCGAGCGCAGCCGCGTTGCCGGGGGTCAGGATCGCGCCCGGCGCGACGGCATTGACCCGCACGCCGCGGGGCCCGAACTCCGCCGCCCACGCCTGCGTCAGATGCTCGAGCGCCGCCTTCGTCGCCGGATACAAACCGACGTTGGGCGTGCCGATGTGCGCCATCCACGAGGTGATGTTCACGATGACGCCCGACCCCTGCGCGACCATCCCGGGAGCGAGCGCGCCCACCAGGTCGTGCGGCACGCGCACGTTCGTCGCGAGGAGTGCGGCCACGTCGTCGTCCGACAGATCCGGCGTCGGACCGATCGGGAAGATCCCCGCATTGTTCACGAGCACGTCGACACGGCCGCCCAACGCCTCGGTCGCCTGCGCCGCGAACGCCCGCGCGGCGGCGGGACTGTCGGCCAGGTCGCCGGTCACGACGGATGCCGCGCCCCCGCCGTCCGCGATGGCCGCGGCCACGGCTTCGGCTCGACCGACGTCGCGACCGTGGACGACGACGTGCGCGCCCGACGCGGCGAGCACATGGGCGATCGCCTCGCCGATGCCGTTCGAGGATCCGGTGACGATGGCGGTGCGACCGGCGAGGCGCTGGTCGCGAGGAAGGGTGAGGAGGTTCGTGGTCATTCCTCCACCGTGACGGCCGGGCGCCCGACCAGGTTGCCTGATCCGGTCGGATGCTTGCCGGTTCCCGGTCGCGGCGACCCTGCCGGAGCCGGAAGGCCCGGCATCCGCTTCAATGGGCACATGGACGAGCGGACCCGGACGAGCCTCGACCGCGCCGCGGACCGCGTGCGACGGCACATCGACCGCGTCGCCGCGGCCGAGTCGCTCGGGCTGATCCTGGGGCGCACGACCGCTCCAAGCCCGACGATGTTCGTGCAGTACAAGCCGTGCGTCTCGGTCGTCCTCACGGGGCGCAAGGTCTCGGGCGACGACTCCGCGGCGGGTGAGGAATGGGGTCCTGAGCGCTTCCTCATCACGCCCGTCGACCTGCCCCTGTTCGCCCGGGTGAGCGAGACCGGGCCGGCGGGCGACTTCGTGTCGGTCAACTGGCGGATCGACCCCGCCGTCGTCGCCGAGGTCGCCGGACAGCTGCCCCTCCCCGCTGCGTCCGAAGCGCCAGAGCGGCTCGGCACCATGACGGCGGAGATCGCCGACGTCGTCGACCGGATGCTCGCGCTCCTCGACGCCCCCGCCGAAGCCGGCGTCCTCGCGCCGCTGCTGAACCGCGAGCTCATCGTCCGCCTCCTGCAGAGCGACCAGGCTGCACGCGTGCTCGCCGCGGCGACCCACGCGAACGCCGACATCGTCACCGCGGCGATCACGACACTGACCCGCCGGCTGGCCGAACCGTGGACGCTCGACGCGATCGCGGCATCCGTCGGCGCCAGCCCGACCACGGTGAGCCGTCGCTTCCGCGAACTCACCGGCCTCACGCCCATGCGGTACCTCAAGCGACTGCGCCTCGGCGAGGCGCGACGCCTGCTGATCACCGACGGCGACACCGCCGCGCAGGCCGGCGCCGCAGTCGGGTACGTCAGCGCATCGCACTTCTCGCGCGACTACCGCTCTGCGTACGGGCGCTCTCCGGCATCCGATGCGACCGACCTGCGGGAGCGGATGCGGGCGAGCTGACGCTCACGCCTCGGCCGGCGTCTGCCCCTTCTCGGTCGCGTTGAACCAGCCGAGCCAGCCGGCATCGGTCTTCACGACCTCGTACGGTCCGCAGGCGAACACGGTCGCCGGCAGCGGCTCGCCGAGGCTGCCGTACCGGCTGTCGAAGGGCAGACCACGGCGGTCCATCTCGGCGCAGTCCTCGAGTTCTCCGCCCTCGACCGCGATGACGGCGTTGGTCTCGTTGGTCGTCGCGGTGTTCTTCACGGACGTCGCGCCTGCGGGGATCCACGCGGGCATCTCGACACCGACCCACCCCTCCGCGGCGGCGGCGCGATCGGCGAACTCTTCGGAGTGCACCTTCTCGAGAGTGTCCATCGGGTTGCAGGCGGCGAGCGCGAGCACGAGCAGAGGGGCGACGAGGCCGGCGGCCGCAGCGAGACGGAGACGAGTGTGGGTCATGACTCGAGTCAAGCCGCGCGGCCTCACGGGCGAATCGGCCCGCATGATGATCCGGGGTACGCCGCGGGGATGATGTGCGAACCTCCGTAAGCCGTGTGAGTGCGCGGGAATGGTGTGTCAGCGGTTGCGGCGGCATCCGATTCTCGGCATCGTTGCCCGCTCACGCCCGCAATCCACGGAAGGGAGCATCATGCTCACTCTCACCGAGAACGCCAGCACCGCCGTCAAGAGCCTCGCCACCCAGATCCCCACCGAGACCGGTGGACTCCGGATCGCCGAGGCCGCAGACCCGCAGAACGGGTACGCACTGTCTCTCGCTCCCGCTCCGGCCGACGGCGACACCGTCGTCGAAAGCGATGGAGCTCGCGTGTTCGTCGCGCCGACGGCGAGCGTCGCGCTCGACGACCGCATCCTCGACGCCCGTCTCGAAGAGGACGGATCGGTCGGCTTCGCGCTCGCGCAGGCCGTCTGACACAGACGCTTCTCGAAAGCCTCGGACCCGCGCGGTCCGGGGCTTTCGTGCGCTCAGGGGGACCTCAGGCCATGCGCTCGACGCGCTGCTTCGCCTTCGCCGGCGCGCGGAGCGTCCGTACCGACGCGGCGATGCACAGACCCGACAGGACCAGCACGGCCACCGCACCGATCAGCATCAGCACGCCGAGCACGACGACCGGCATCGGGTTCGTGATGAACAGCACTCCGAGGATCGCGAAACCCGCCGCGACGACGAGGAACACGAGGCTCATGAAGATCGCGATGAACGCGCCCGAGCCCATCTGCTTGCGCTGGACCGCGTCGTTCCGCTGCGCCTGGTTCGTCATGATGTCCTCCGACCGGTGAAAGTCCTCCCACGGTAATCGCGCCCCTCGGCTTCTCCCCAGGGCTTGCGCAGCGCGGTCCACCTCGCAAGGGCGCCTGCCCCTGTCACAATGGAGCCGTGCGTCCGTCCCGAGTCTCCCGCGTCGCTCGCGGTGCACTCGCGGCATCCGTCGCCACCTGGGCGGCACTGCTCTCGCACGTCGCCGGCGGCGGTCAGGTCCCCGGCTGGCTCGGCATCGCCGTGCCCTTCGCCCTGTCGCTCTTCGTCTGCACGGCGCTCGCAGGGCGACGCCTCTCGCTCCCCCGCCTGGCGCTCGCGGTCACCGGCAGCCAGCTGCTGTTCCACACCCTCTTCGTGATCGGCACGATCACCCCGTCGGCGATGCCGCACGAGCACCACATGGCGTTGATGACGGATGCCGGGGGCACCGCCGCGGCCATCTGCGCCGATCCGCTCATGTGGGCCATGCACGGGCTCGCCGCCGTCCTCACCATCGCGCTGCTGCACCGCGGCGAGCGCGCGGCGCAGCGCCTGTTCGCCGTCGCGGCCGAGATCGCCCGGTGGGTGCGCCGCCGCATCCTCACCGCCGTCCTCGCTCTCGAGGCCGTCGACCGTCCGACTCCGGCACCCGCGTCCGCTGACGTCCCGGTGCTGCGATCGGTCGCCGTCCGTGTCGCGGCCGGCCGCGGTCCCCCGCGCGCACTCGCGATCTGACGCGCGCCGCCGGTCCGCTCTCGACGAGGGATGCCGCGGTGCGCCGCGCCGTGTCATCGGCGCGCCCTCTTGCCGCACCCTTCTTCTCGAAAGCGATCATGACCGCCACCCTGCCCACCCCACCCACCACGACCCGACCCACCCGACGACCGGGCTGGTTCGGCGCCTTCCTCGTGCGTCTGCACTTCTACGCCGGCATCCTCGTCGGACCGTTCATCCTCGTCGCCGCACTCAGCGGCGCTCTTTACGCCCTGTCGCCGACAATCGAGCAGGCCGTGTACGCGCGGCAACTGCATGCGCCGGTCGCCGACACGCAGCTCAGCCTCGGCCAGCAGGTGGAGATCGCCGAAGCGCACGTCGGCGACGCCGCGACGCTCTCTGCCGTCCGACCGGCTCCCGAGCCGGGCGACACGACGCGCGTCATGTTCGCGCAGGACGGCCTCGGCGAGAGCGAGTCCCGTGCCGTGTTCGTCGACCCCGGCACCGGTGAGGTCCGCGGCGACGAGACCGTCTACGGCACGAGCGGATCGCTGCCGCTGCGCACCGCGATCAGCAACATCCACCGCAGCCTCGGCCTCGGCGACCCGGGCCGCCTGTACAGCGAGCTCGCCGCATCGTGGCTCGGCATCGTCGTCGTGGCCGGCGTCTTCATGTGGGTCATCCGCATCCGCACGGCACGCACGAAGAAGGACTTCGTCCGGCCGGCGCGCGCCTACACCGGGTACCGACGCTTCTTCAGTTGGCACACCTCGCTCGGAATCTGGATCGCGCTCGGAGCGGTGTTCCTCTCGGCGACGGGCATCACGTGGTCGACCTACGGCGGACAGAACGTCACGGACCTGCGCGCCGCGCTCGACTGGACCACGCCCGCCGTGTCGACGAGCCTCGGCGAAGCCGCCGGCGGCGGGAATGAGCACGCGGGGCACGGCGCGGCATCCGCTGCGCTCACCGTCGACCCGAACACGTTCGACGATGTGCTCGCGGCGGCCCGGAAGGTGAACATCGACACGGGACTGGTGCAGATCACGCCGCCCGCCGCGGCAGATCAGGCGTGGAAGGTGCAGGAGATCGACCGCGGATTCCCCGGACACCTCGACGCCGTCGCGATCGACGGCACGACGCTGACGCCGGTCGATCGCGTCGACTTCGCCGACTTCTCACTGCCGGCGAAGCTCGCGTCGTGGGGCGTCGCGATCCACATGGGCGTCATGTTCGGGCTCGTGAACCAGATCGTCATGTTCCTGCTCGCCCTCTCGATCGCCGGCATGGTCGTGCTCGGCTACGTCATGTGGGTGAAGCGGCGGCCGACCAAGACCGCACGGGTCGGGATGCCGCCGCGCCGCGGCGTGCTCGACGGCGCCCCGTGGTGGGGTGTCACGGCCGTGGTCGCGGGCGGCGTGCTGCTCGGACTCGCGTTGCCGCTCGTCGGCTGGACCCTCGCCGCGTTCGTCGTGGTCGACGTGATCATCGACGCGGTGCAGCGACGGCGCGCCGCGGCGGGGTGAGAGGCGGCCCCTGTGATCGCGGGGGCCGTGCCTCGTGACGCCGGCCCAGCACGCCGGGCCGGCGTCAGCCTTGGCGGCCCTTGAACCGCGGGTTGAGCTTGTTGATGACGAACACCCGCCCGCGTCGGCGGACGACCTGCGCGCCGGGTTGCTTCTTCAGGGACTTCAGGGACGCTCGAACCTTCATGACACACTCCTAATTGAGAACGGTTATCATCAAGGCTACACACGCCGGGATGGAATGAGGTGTCGGATGATCGAGACGGACGTGATCGCCGTGATGGGAGCATGCGGTCCCGAGCGGGCGCGCTACGCGGCGCGATTGAGCCAGGCGACGTCGAGGCCCCTCCTCGCGGCATCCCGACTCGCCCCGCAGGACCCGGCGTCGAGCGCAGCAGCCTTTCTGCCGTGGCTCGACGTCGGGAGCGGTGTCGTGGCCGAGTTCCCGTCGGATGCCTCGATTCTCGACGTCATCGGGACGCTCGCCGAGCGCGGCAGCGGGCTGCGCCTGCGCGGCGTCGTGTGCGTCGTCGATGCGCCCCACCTCCTCGACGACCTCCGACGCGAGACCTACGCGGGATCTGCCGAGGTCGACGACAGCGGGATGCCGCGCACCCGCTACACGGCTCACGCCCTGCTCGCGGTGCAGCAGCTCGAGTACGCGTCGACGATCATGCTCGTGAATTGGTCGGGACTGTCGACTCCGGACCTCTCGATCACGATGGCGCTGGTCAGCCACCTCGCCCCGTCCGCGCGACTGCGTCTGCATCAGCCGGCCGTCGATCTGCTGCCCGTCGCACCGATCCCGATTCGCTCCCACCAGGACGCGCCCGGATGGGTGCAGCTGCTGAACGGGGAGTTCGCGCCGCACATGACCGACCCGCGGATCAGCGCCCTGCGGTACGAGAACGTCCGCCCGCTGCATCCCGGACGTCTGAACGCTCTGCTCGACGAACGGATCGAGAGCGGGGAGTTCGGCTCCGTCATCCGCTCGGCGGGGTTCTGCCGCTTCGCGACCCGCTCGAACGTCATCGCGCAGTGGGATCACGTCGGGTCGATGATCGCCTTCTCGCCCGTCCAGGTGGACGACGGGATGCCGGAGGCCGAGGGACTCCTGGCCGTCGGCGAGGACATCGCGATCATCGGGCTCGATCTGCACCACCGCGCGCTGCGCGCCGCCCTCGACGAGACGGCGCTGACCGACGACGAGCTCGCGGCGGGACCGTCGGCCTGGGCGGCCTTCGAAGATCCGTTCCCGACGTGGCAGGTCTCCCGCAGCAGGGAGTGATCAGACAGCGAGGCGGCGAGACTCCGAAGAGCCTCGCCGCCTCGCTGTGATCCGGCGGTTCGCTGTGGTTCAGCGCTTCGCTGTGGTTCAGTGCTCGTCGTAGTGGTCGCCGTGTTCGGCGTGCTTGTGACCGTCGTGCAGGTAGTCGACGTGACCGTCGTGCTCGACCGTCTCGTGACCGCAATCGGCGCCGTGGGCGTGCTCGGCGACGGTGTGCTCTGCGTGGACTTCTTCCGTGCTCATGTTGTCTCCTCGGGTGTGTTGCGACGCGTCGCGTCGGGTTCCGTGACGTGGGTGAGGGCGTCGGTGATGACGTGCACCACGTGCTCGTCGGCAAGGCGGTACTCGCCCGTCCTGCCGTCTCTCGTCACCTCGACCAACCCCGCCTGCCGCAGCGTCCGAAGATGCTGCGACACGAGAGGCTGAGTCATTCCCGTCGCCTCGACGAGGGCGCCGACGACTAAGGGACCGTCGGCGAGGGCGACGAGCAGACCCAACCGGGACTCGTTACCGAGCACCCGGAACAGATCAGCGGCCGCTGCGATCTCGTTCGCCACGGGTCAACACTCCCCTATACATAGTGACATTGCAATGTGTTTATACAACTGGGGACGATTCTCATCGTCGCGTGTCGCGCTCGAGTTCATTCGCGGCGCGGCTGCCGACGCGTGCGCCGTAGAGGACGCAGGCGAGCACCACGACGGATGCCCCGATCACCACGATCGAGAGGGACTCGGTCGGCACGGGCAGGAACGCGCAGAGCCCGGCGACCAGGGCAGCGACCCCACCCCAGACCGTGGGACGCTTCGCGCGGATGTGGGCGGCGAGCCATGCCTCGTCGCTGGCCATCGTGCTGGGGATGCGGATCCCGGCGATGTGGTTGCGCGTCAACCGCCCCGACGCTGCTGCGGTGGCGACCCAGATGAGCAGGACCCCCATCGCCGCCAGCAGGATCAGAATCGTGAATCGAATGCCCAGGTCGTCCATCACGACAGCCTAGGCAGGTCACTGGAAGTCCCTCGACCGGTGCGTCACCCCCACTCGCAGGTCCTCGAACCCGTCGGCGACGAGGTTCGTCACGCCCTCGGGCGAGCGCTCGAGCATGCCGCGCGCAATGAGGGCGGGGCTGTCTCGCAGGATGCGACGGTACCTGTTCCACACCCCGACCGAGCAGATCACGTTCATGACGCCGTGCTCGTCCTCGAGGTTCAGGAAGGTGATGCCGGATGCCGTCGCCGGCCGCTGCCGGTGCGTCACCAGCCCCGCGACCTCGATACGCCGGCCGACCTCATGCTCGCGCATGCCGCGTGAGGTGATCACCCCGCGCGCGTCGAGTTGCGACCGGTAGTGCGTCAGCGGGTGGTCGTCGGCCGACACCCCCGTCGCCCACAGGTCGGCGGCGAGCACGTCGTAACTCGACTGGTCGGGGAAAAGCGGCGGCTGCACCGACACCAGCGATCCCTCGAGGAACTCCTGCCGGTCCTGCGCGGCATCCCCCGCCAACCAGATGCCCTCGCGCCGCGTGATCCCGAGGCTCTCGAACGCGCCTGCCGTCGACAGCGCCTCGAGCTGCGCCGCCGTCGCGCCGGTGCGCCGCACGAGGTCGCGCAGATCCCGATACGGACCGGATGCCTCCCGCTCCGCCACGATCTTCGTCGCCAGCGGCACCCCGATACCCGTGACCGAGGCGAGCCCCAGCCGCACCGCGAAGTTCCCGTCGCGCCGATGCGCCGCGGACTCGTCGGGCAGCGACCGGTCGAACTCCGGCACAGGCGGCTGGATGCGGTCGGTGCAGGAGTCCCGGCCCGTCGGGGCGCGACGGTGTCCAGCCCCGGGCTCGGCAGTGGCTGGCCCCGATCCGGCATCCCGACTCCCGGCATCCCGACTCCCGGCATCCCGACTCCCGGCATCCCGGCTCCCGAGCGGAGATCTGCGCTCCCGAGGAGGAATCCCGCCCGAAACGTCCTCGCGACGGCCGATCCCCGCGGCAGCGCCGCGCTCGGCGCCCGCGCCCCCGGCCTCCCGAGCCCCGGCATCCGCCCCCGTCGAGAACCGAGGAGATGACGCGTCCCGAGGAGCGAAACCCCGCAAACCCTCCTCGGGAACCGACCCCTCCTCGGGAACCGACATCTCCTCGCGAGGCGACACCGGCTCCAGCCCCGCCTCGACCCCCGACGCGTGCAGGTCGGGCCGGCGCACCTCGACCCCGTGCCGTCGCGCGTCGGCGGTCAGCGTCGCGGGCGAGTAGAAGCCCATCGGCTGCGCTCGCAAGAGCGCCGCGAGGAACGCCGCCGGGTAGTGCAGCTTCAGCCACGACGACGCGTACACGAGCAGCCCGAACGACAGCGAGTGGCTCTCGGCGAAGCCGAAGTTCGCGAACGCCTGGATCTTCACGTAGATGTCGTCGGCGACCGTGCCCGTCAGGCCGTTCCGTTCCATCCCCTCGTACAGCTTCTTCTTCAACGAATCGATCCGCTCGATCCCGCGCTTCGATCCCATCGCGCGGCGGAGCAGGTCGGCATCCTCCCCCGACAGATCGCCGATCGCCATGCCCATCTGCATGAGCTGCTCCTGGAACACCGGGATGCCGAGCGTCCGCTCCAGCACCGGCTTCAGCTTCGGGTGCGCGTAGGTGACCTTCTCGTCGCCGAGCTTGCGACGCACGAACGGATGCACCGCGCCGCCCTGGATCGGCCCCGGCCGGATGAGGGCGATCTCGACCACGAGGTCGTAGAACTTCCGCGGCTGCAAACGGGGCAGGAGCCCCATCTGCGCGCGGGACTCGACCTGGAACACCCCGATCGAATCGGCGCGGCACAGCATGTCGTAGACCGCCGCCTCCTCCTTCGGCATCGCATCGAGGCTCCACCGCTCCCCCGTCGCGGCCTCGATCATGTCGAAGCAGTACTGGAGTGCGGCGAGCATCCCGAGCCCCAGCAGGTCGAACTTCACGAGCCCCATCCACGCGGCGTCGTCCTTGTCCCACTGGATGACGGTGCGGTTCTCCATGCGCGCGTGCTCGATCGGCACGACCTCGCCGACCGGACGATCGGTCAGCACCATTCCGCCCGAGTGGATGCCGAGGTGTCGAGGCGCCTTCAACAGCTCACCCGCGTACGCGATCACCCGATCCGGGATGTCGTGATCGCCCGGGGTGTCGAGCGTCGCACCCCAGCGCTCGACCTGCTTCGACCAGGCATCCTGCTGACCCGGCGAATGCCCGAGTGCCTTCGCCATGTCGCGGATCGCGTTCTTCGGCCGGTATTGGATGACGTTCGCGACCTGCGCCGCCCGCTCCCGCCCGTAGGTCTCGTAGACCCACTGGATGATCTCCTCGCGCCGGTCCGAGTCGAAGTCGACGTCGATGTCGGGCTCTTCATCGCGGAGGGCCGAGAGGAACCGCTCGAACGGCAGGTCGTAGAAGATCGAGTCGATCGCCGTGATGTCGAGCAGATAGCAGACGGCACTGTTCGCGGCGGATCCCCGCCCCTGACACAGGATGCCGCGGCGCCGCGCTTCTTGCACGATGCCGTGCACGATGAGGAAGTACCCCGGGAAGTCCTTCTGCTCGATGACGCCGAGTTCCTTCTCGATGCGCGCACGGTTCGCGTCGGTGGCATCCGGGTACTTGCGAGGCACGGCCTCCCACACCAGGTGCCGGAGCCACGTCATCGGCGTGTGCCCCTCGGGCACCTGCATCTTCGGCAGCGCGGGCTTGGCCCGTCGCAGCGGGAACGCGAGCTCGTCAGCGAGGGCGACGGTGCGCTCGATCGCACCCGGGTACCGCCGGAACCGCCGCGCCATCTCGGCCCCCGACCGCAGGTGCGCGCTGGCGTGCGACGGCAGCCACCCGTCGAGCTCGTCGAGCCCGCGGTTCGCCCGCACCGCCGCGACCGCCGCCGCGAGGTGCACCTTCTCGGGCACGGCGTAGTGCACGTTGTTCGATGCGACGACCGGAAGCCCCCGCTCGGCGGCGAGCGCGGCGAGCACGTCGTTGTCGCGCGAATCCGTCGGTGCGCCCTGATCGATGAGCTCGACGTCGACCCGCTCGGGCCCGAACAGGTCGAGGAGCCGGTCGAGCTCGTACGCCGCCGCGGCCGGCCCGTCGGCGGCGAGCGCCTGCCGCACGGCGCCCTTGCGGCATCCGGTCAACACCTGCCAGTGCCCATCGGCCCGATCGGCGAGATCGTGCAGGTCGTAGACCGGGCGCCCCTTCTCGCCGCCCGACAGCTGCGCGTGTGTGATCGCGGCGGCGAGCCGGTGGTAGCCCTCCTCACCGCGGGCGAGCACGAGCAGGTGCCGTCCGTGCGGGTCGGGCTCGCCGTTCTGCGGACCGGGGAGGCCCAGCGACAGCTCCGCCCCGAAGACGGTCTGCAGCTGCAGGTGCTCGGCCGCCTCGGCGAAGCGGACGATGCCGTAGAACCCGTCGTGGTCGGTGATCGCGAGGGCGTGCAGGCCCAGGCGCTCGGCCTCTTCGACGAGATCCTCGGGCGAGGACGCCCCGTCGAGGAAGGAGAACGAGGAGTGCGCGTGAAGTTCGGCGTACGGCACGGCGTCGCGCGGCCGCTCGATCTCGGGCGTGCGGTACTTTCCGCGCTTGTGCGACCACGCCGGACTGTCGCCGCCGTCGGTGCCCGCCGGTGCCCCCTCGGGTCGCCGTCGGTCGCTGAGGATCCGTTCCATCTCCGACCACGAGACCGACGGGTTGTTGCCCCACCCCATCAGTCGTACCTACCCTCGGCGTGCCAGACGCCCTCCTCGCACACCAGCAGCCACGCGGTCTCGGCCTCGTCGACCACCTGGAACCGGTGCGCGCGACGGGTGCGCGCGGCATCCCACCCCCGCTCCATGACGGGCCAGGGTCCTGCCCACGAGGCGATGCGACGCGGATGCCGGGGCCTCCGCGCCCCCGATGCGTCCGGCGCTCCCGGCAGGATCAGCGCGATCGGCTCGGCCGTCAGCTCGCCGCGCCCGTCGACGGCGACCATGTCGTCGTCCCGGTCGATGACGGCGACCGGTACCGGCTCGGGGAAGACGGTCGCTGGCAGCGGGTCGGGCAGGCTCCCCGGCCACGGCCGCGCCCGCTCGGCGATGACGGCGCGGTCCCCCCACGGCACGAGCACCTGCCGTTCGGCGAGCCACCGCCCGCCGCCGACCTGCGGCGTCACGACGCCGGTGTGTCCGAGCATCGCCTGCACGCGCGAGAGCGCTGAGTGCACGCGTTCCTCCGGCCCAGAACCGAACAGCCCTGTCACGTGATGGGATGCCGCGTCCACCTTCTCGGGCGCAATCCGCACCTTCGCGACCGCGCTCTTGAGCCCGCGCTCCGCGAGCTGCCACCGCACCCGGTCTACGACGGCGGCCGCGTCGAACGCGCCGGGATGCAGCCACACCCGCTCACTGTGGTCGCCGCGATCCCCGGTCAGCGCAACGCGCAGCTCGGTGCAGACGAGGTCGACGGCGCCGAGCCCCGAGATGAACTGCTCCGCGGCGAGCCGGATGCCGAACGCCACCTGGTCGGCGATCTCGAGCGGTGGCTCGAAGCCGACCTCGCGCTCGAGCTCAGGCGGCGGCGTGCGCGGCTGCACGGGCTGCGAGTCGAGCCCCGACGCGAGCGCGTGCAACCGCGCCCCGCGGGGTCCGAGCCGTTCGACGAGCCGCGCGGGCGGCAGCGCGGCGAGCTGACCGAGGGTGTGGATGCCGAGACGCGCGAACAGGCTCGCGACCGACTCGTCCTCGAGCGCCGTCACCGGCATCGGCGCGAGGAACGCGGCCGCCGCCCCCGGCGGCACGATCCGCATCGGGGCGTCCGGGCCCGTGGTGCGGGCGGCCTGCTCCGCCGTGAACGGACCATCCCCCACCCCCGCGCGCACATCGTTCACGCCGAGCTCGGCGAGCGCGCCGGTGAGCGCCGTCGCCGCACCCGCCTCGCCGCCGTAGAACCGCGCGGGGCCCTTCACCCGCAGGGCGCACAGCCCCGGCTCGCGCAGCTGCACACCCGGGGCGATCTCCTCGAGCCGGGCGATGAGCGGGGCGAACGTGCGGTGGTCGCGCGCGTCGTCGGCGTCGACGACCTGGAGCTGCGGGCATCGCGCCTGCGCGTCGCGGCGCCGCATCCCCCGCCGCACCCCTTCCGCCCGCGCAGCCGGCGAGGTCGCGGCGACCATCCCCTTCGCGAAGACGGCGATCGGCCCCTCGGCCTCGGCGAGCCCCTCGAGACCCAGCGCGACCACCGGCCAGTCGGGCACCCAGACGACGAGGCTCCGCACCGGCTCGATCCCGGTGTCGACGAGTGCGGGATCCATCAGCTCACCGCCCGCATCGGCAGGTCGACCACCGGGGCGATGGGCTGCTCGCGCACCGCGATCGCCCCATCGGGGGCGGGCAGCAGCATCCGCGACGACCGCGGCACCGGAAAACGCCGGCTCGTGACCGTCACGGTCAGCTCCCGATCCGACAGCACGCCGTAGCCGTCGCCGAGGCCCGACCACCGGGCATCCGTCACGTCGATCATCGCCTCGGTCTGCGGCCACGGCCCCTGCACGAGCAGCACCACGCCGCGCTCGCGCATGCGCGCCGCGAGCCGCGAGATCTCGGCATCCTTCGCCCGAGTCGGCGGCCGCACCGCGACGACCGGCAGCACGTCGGCGATCGTCGCCGTCACGGCAAGCCAGCGCGGACCCGGCTCGGGGATCAGCACGAGGTGCGACAGGTCGACGCCCGCCTTCTCGGCCGCCTCGGCGCCGAACCCCGGCATCCCCACCACCCCGCACCAGCTGCCCGTCTGCGACGGCTGCGCCAACAGGCCGAACAGCAACGACATCGAGCCGCCCAGCGAATACGACGATCCCGGCCGCAGCCCCCCGCCCGGCAGCAGTTCGGCCAGGGCAGGATGGGTGGGAAGGGGCGGCGCCTCGAGCTTGCGCCCCTGGATCCGAGCCATCTGCGCGCGCAGCCGCTGCACCTCTTGGGCAGTAGCGGTGTCGCGCACGATGGATCTCACCTCGACATGGTAGAAGCTTTGTTCGAACGACTCAAGCCGTCTACGTCGAAGATACGCACGGGTTCCGACATCGCCCGCGCCCGTGCGCACGGGCCCGGGGCTCAGCCCGCGTCGCGGGCGAACGCTCCCGGCGCTACACCGAACCGGCGCCGGAACGCGCGCGCGAAGGTGTCCGGATCGCGGAAGCCGGCACCGTACGCCGCGGCGGCCACCAGCATCCCGTCGCGGAGCAGCCCCTGCGCACTCCCGAGCCGGTACTCGCGGATCAGCGCCGCGGGGCTCTCCCCCTCACGCCCCAGCACGACCTGTACCGTCCGCACGGACACGTGCGCATCCCGCGCGAGCACGTCGACGCAGAACTCCGGGTCGCGGTGCCGCGCGGCGATCTGCGCACGCAGAGCGGATGCCGACGGCACCCCGCGCATCGCCGGAACCTGCGCCTGCGGCTCGAACGACAGCAGTCGATGCTCGGGCAGGGGCAGTTCCGCCACCCGCCACGCGACGTCGAGCGGCCGTCCCGCGCGGGTGACGAACACCTCGTTGCCCCGCGGGTCACCGCCGTGATCTGCCGCGTGGACGATCGGGCACTCGTGCGCGGGGTAGGCGGAGCCGTCTGCGCGATGCCCGTGCAGCACCTCGTGGCTCGGACCTCCCACGACCCGGCGGGGATCGGAGTATCCGAGCAACCGCCCGGCGGCCTCGTTCAGGTGGGCGACGGCGCCACCGGGTCCGATGACCCACAGCGGCTGCGGGACGGCATCCACCACCGCCTGCATCCACCGCTCGATCGCCGCCATGGGCCCACGCTAGGCACCGAGGTTTGCCCTGGCGCGTCGCGCGCGTTTCGACCGTGTCACACGTGCGCACAACGACGGCATCCGTGCGCGTTCTTCCTGCCGCCTCACGCTCCGGGACTGGTCCGATGGAACGAACCGACGAGAGGACACGTCATGACGCTCCCCCAGATCATCAGCAAGCAGGCCGCCGGTGCCGCCATCGACGAGGTGCGACGCAAGAGCGGACTCTCGTGGGACGCGGTGAGCGAGCTCATCGGCCGTCCGCCGGTGTGGACCGCCGCGGCCGTTCTCGGGATGCACGCCCTCCCCCCGGCCGAAGCGGAGCGCCTCGGCGACGCCCTCGGACTCGACGCCGCGCTCGTCGACGCCCTCACCCGCCAGCCGAACCGCGCCGCCGAGGCAGATCTCTCTACCGACCCGACGATCTACCGCTTCCACGAACTCGTGCAGGTCTACGGGCCCGCGCTCAAAGCCCTCATCCACGACCGTTTCGGCGACGGCATCATGAGCGCGATCAACTGCAGCATCTCTCTCGACCGCGTCGCACACCCCGACGGGGACCGCGTCGTCATCACGATCGACGGCAAGTTCCTGCCCTACGCCTGGGTCGAGTCCGGCGTCTGACCTGGGCGCTACGCCGCGAGCGCCAGGTACGGCTCCCACGCCGGATCGGCGCGCTCGGTGCCGCGAACCCGCCAGCCGGCTCCGCGCGGGGGCTGCGGCATCCATCGCAGCTCCCAGTTCATCTCCTGCGGGGTGCGGTCGCCCTTTACGTTGTTGCAGCGCAGGCACGCCGCGACGAGGTTCTCCCACGAGTCGGCTCCGCCGCGCGACCGCGGCAGCACGTGATCGATCGTCGAGGCGCTCTTGCCGCAGTACGCGCACCGGTGACCGTCGCGGCGCAGGACGCCCCGGCGGGTGACCGGGACCCGCCGGCCGGCCGGGATCCGCACATAGCGCGTCAGCACGATGACGGCCGGACGGTCGTACACGTCGCGGGTCCCCCAGACGGGGTCCTCTTCGACGCGTTCGATGATGGTGGCTTTCTCGGTCATGACGAGCACGAGGGCTCGCTTGAACGAGATGACGGCCAGGGGTTCGTAACCTGCATTCAGCACCAGGGTGCGCATAGGGGTGTCCTCTCGAACGGCCGAGACGGCTTCACGGCCTTCCGTTTCGTCGACGCGGTGCGGGTCGAGAGGGGTGCGGGTACGAAAAAAGGCGCCGTCATGAAGACAGCGCCTTATTCGCACGACCGACGTCGTGGCAATCGTGCACACGATGCCGCAGCACATGCCGACCTAGCGCATTCCGGTTGCGAATGCGGGGTTGGATGTCCATACGGCTCCCCTCGGCTCGAACGAGCGTCGGGGTCAGGGTATTACACGCCGGGATGCCCCAGGGCGAACAACAGCAGAACGATGACTGTGTGTCTCGTCAGCCGGCGTTGGCCTGCAGCCAGGACTCGGCGTTCGTGTACCCGTTGTTGATGCGGATCTCGAGGTGGAGGTGGGTGCCGTTGGCGCGGCCGGTGGAACCGACCTGGCCGATGAGCTGGCCGACCGTGACCTTGTCGCCGACGGAGACGCGGCGTGTGCCCCAGTCCATGTGCGCGTAGAGCGAGGTGACCCGCACACCGCCGATGTTGTGGGCGATCTTGACGTACACGCCCCAGCCCGGCCCGGACTCGGACGATGCGACGACGGTGCCGTCGGCGACGGCGTAGATCGGCTCGCCGCGGCCGACCATGTAGTCGGTGCCCTTGTGGCCCGCGTAGGGCGTGCCGAAGTTATTGAAGTGCGCGAGCGGACGGCGGACCGTGCCCGACCCCGGCGACACGAGCGGAACCGAGGACGAGAAGCTCGACGAGCTGCGCGACGACGATGACGAGGACGAGGCTGACGCGAGTCGGGCTGCGAGGGCGGCCTTGGCGGCCTTCTCTGCGGCCTCCTTCGCCTTCGCTGCCTCGATCTCCTCGGGAGTCGTGGCGGAGTACCCGCCGCGCGCGAGGGTCTCGGGGCTGCCTTCGGATGCGACGACGAGCGACTGTGCATCGTCGGCGGAGACCTGCTGCAGCGTGCGCGCTTCGGCGACGTCGCCTCGATCGGCGGCGGCGAACGCCGGGATCGCGACGGTCGCGACCATGCCGGCGACGGCGGCGACGGTCAGGAAGCTGCGGACGGGGTGAGGGCGCGGGGACGTCGAGCGGGTGGCGGGCGCCGTGGCGGCGACACGTTTGCTCAAGCGACCTTTGCGGGGGGCCGTCGATGCCTCAGAAATCTCGTTCGACGGGTGGAACTCTTCAGCCAAGCTGTCCTCCAGCGCCTCCGCATCCGCGGGTGAGGATGCTGGCTCGTCGGCACTCCGTGTCGGGCACGGATGTAGGGGACACCAGGCGAATGACGAGCCGGAGAGGCAACTCGCGAGGCGGTCCGTGGCGGGCTTCTCGCCTATGGACCCTCCGAGGCTACCGGAAGGTAACGAATAAGTCACGCTCCCGCTCTTGCGAGCGGGGCCGCGAAGACGGCTCAGATCTCGCGCGCGTCGACGATGAAGATGTGCGAGGCGACCTCGACGGGGAGCTCGAGCGCCTCGTCGACGCCGTCCATCTCGACGAGGACGTACCCCTCGTTGAAGCGGAACGAGCCGGTGCGCCCGGGGACGACACCCGCGTCGCGCAGCTGCGTCAGGAGCTCGGGATCGACCTGCATCGGCTCCGCCAGACGACGGATGCTGCCCGTCACCGGCCCGCCGGCGTCGTTCAGCCGACGCACGAGGCCGACCACGCCGTTGTCGAATGCGTTGGCCGGAACGTCGCCCAGCTGGTCGAGGCCCGGGATGGGGTTGCCGTACGGGGACTCGGTCGGGTGGTCGAGGAGTTCGATGAGCCGACGCTCGACGAGCTCGCTCATGACGTGCTCCCAGCGGCACGCCTCTTCATGGACGTATGCCCAGTCGAGGCCGATGACATCCGACAGCAGGCGCTCGGCGAGACGGTGCTTGCGCATGACGTCGACGGCCTTCTGCCGGCCCGGGTCGGTGAGTTCGAGCTTGCGGTCCTCCGAGACGACGACGAGACCGTCGCGCTCCATGCGGCCGATCGTCTGCGACACCGTGGGGCCGGAGTGGCCGAGGCGCTCGGAGATACGCGCACGCAGGGGCGTGATGCCCTCTTCCTCGAGTTCGAGGATGGTGCGCAGATACATCTCGGTGGTGTCGATGAGGTCGGTCATGAAGGCCTTTTCGCGCGGGAGACAGTGCCTTCCCAGCCTATCCGGCATCCGGTCGCGGAGCGTCATGGAACCGGAGCCGCCGGGGCCTGCGCCTTAGACTTCTCGCCATGGCGACTGTGACCCTTCCCCGCGAGATCCTGCCCGTCGACGGACGATTCGGCTGCGGCCCGTCCAAGGTCCGTGCCGAGCAGCTCGAGGCGCTCGTCACCCAGGGGGCATCGCTCTTCGGCACCTCGCACCGCCAGGCACCCGTGAAGGACCTCGTCGGCCGCACTCGCTCCGGTCTCGCCGAGCTGTTCCGCCTTCCCGAGGGGTACGAGATCATCCTCGGCAACGGCGGATCGACCGCGTTCTGGGATGCTGCGGCCTTCGGTCTCATCGAGAAGCGGGCGCAGAACCTCGTGTTCGGCGAGTTCGGCGGCAAGTTCGCCGCGGCTGCCGCCGCCCCCTGGCTCGAGGCCCCCGATGTGCGCCGCGCCGAGCCCGGCACGAGCGCGAAGCCCGAAGCCGTCGACGGCGTCGACGTCTACGCCTGGGCCCACAACGAGACCTCCACAGGTGTCGCGACGGCGATCTCGCGCGTCCACGGCGACCCGGGCGCCCTCACCGTGATCGACGCGACGAGCGCCGCCGGCGGCATCGACATCGACATCACCGAGGCCGACGTCTACTACTTCGCGCCTCAGAAGAACCTCGGCTCCGACGGCGGCCTCTGGTACGCCGCGGTGTCGCCGGCCGCCATCGAGCGGATCGAACGCGTCGCGGCATCCGGTCGGTACATCCCCGAGTTCCTGAGCCTGAAGAACGCGCTCGACAACTCGCGCCTGCAGCAGACGCTCAACACCCCCGCCATCGCGACACTGCAGCTGCTCGACAGCCAGCTGCAGTGGATCAACGGCAACGGCGGCCTCGCCTGGGCGGGCGCCCGGACGGCGGAGTCCTCGGGCGCCCTGTACGAGTGGGCGGATGCCGCGTCCTTCGCGACCCCGTTCGTCGCCGACCCGGCCGACCGCTCCCCCGTCGTCGTCACGATCGACTTCGACGATTCGGTCGACGCGGCCGCCGTCGCGAAGAGCCTCCGCACGAACGGCATCGTCGACACCGAGCCGTACCGCAAGCTCGGTCGCAACCAGCTGCGCGTCGCGACGTTCGTCTCGATCGAGCCCGACGACGTCCGTCAGCTCATCCGCGCCATCGACTACACGGTCGAGCACCTCGCCGATTGACCACGCACGACGAACGCGGCCCCGAGGAGTGATCCCCGGGGCCGCGTTCGTGTGAGAGCGGATGCCGCGCGTCAGTACTCGCGCAGCACCTCCGCATTCTCGTCGTCATCGTTCTCGTCGTCATCGTCATCGTCATCGTCGTCGGATTCGTCCTCGTCGGACTCGTCGTCGTCCTCGTCGGACTCGTCGTCGTCTTCCGACTCGTCGAGCTCGTCGATGTCGACGCCGTCGACGTCGCCGGCGTGAAGGATCGGAGAACCGTCGCTCTCGAAGTCGCCGGCATCGAGGTCCTCGCCGTCGGCGTCATCCTCGTCGGCGTCTTCGTCGGCGTCGTCCACGTCATCGTCGTCGTCCTCGTCGGACGTGTCTTCGCCCGATGCGGCCTGAGCCGCCTGGTACTCCGCGAGCCGCTCGGCCCACGGCAACCACTCGGGAGCGAGCAGCGCGCCGTCGCCGGGCATCAGCTCCACCTCGAGGACGGTCGGGTCGGATCCCTCGACGACGGCGACGCTCACCGTCCAGAACCAGCCGGGGTAACCGGCCATCCGGTTCGCGAACCGGAGCGAGACGACACCTCCGTCTTCGAGCTGATACCCCGCGGCATCACCCACGGTCGCCTCGGGAGTCACCTCGAGAAGCGCCGCGCGCGCGAGGTCGTGCGCCTCGAACAGGCGCGGGTCGGTGGGGGCGGACGCCTCCGTCTGCTCGACAGGGGTGTCAGCCGACTCGACGGACGCGGTGTCCGGTTCTGCCGGTTCGGTCGATTCAGGCATCGAGGTCATCAGCGACCTTGCGGAGCACAGCGGCGACCTTCTTGCCGTGCGCGCCGCTCGGGTACCGCCCATGGCGCAGATCGCCGCCGATGCCGTCGAGGAGCTTCACGAGGTCCTCGATGATGACAGCCATGTCGTCGGCGGGCTTGCGGTTGCGCTTGCTGAGGCTGAGAGGGGCATCGAGCACCCGAACGGCGAGCGCCTGCAGACCACGGCGGCCGTCGGCGACGCCGTACTCGAGCCGGGTGCCGGGCTTCATCGTCGTGGTGTCGGCGGGGAGCGCGGTCGCGTGCAGGAAGACGTCCTGACCGTCGTCGCCGGTGATGAAGCCGAATCCCTTCGCCTCGTCGTAGAACCTGACCTTGCCGGTGGGCATGTGTCGAACCTCGCTGCTCGAGCCCGCGTGCGGGCATGGAAAAGTGGGACCGTCTCAGCCCCACCCACCACCCTAAGCCACCGCGGCGAGCCGCTACTCTGATCGGATGAGCACTCCGCCCCCGGCCGGCGACCTTCCCGTCCGTCGCATAGACCGCATCCTGGCGTTCATGTCCTTGGGACTGCTGGTGCTCTCGGTCGTCTGCTTCTTCTCGATCATCATCGCGTCGGGTCCGGGTGGACTGGAGCAGGCCGACTTCGCCTCGGGCATCTGGCCGGTGGTGAGCCTCATCGTCTACGTCGCGCCGCCGGTCGCCTTCGCACTGCTGCTCGCGCTGCTGATCATGACCTTCGTGCGACGGGGACGGGCCAACAAGGGCCGTTGACGTGACAGCTTCCGATGCTCGTGCCCTCGCGACCCGCCTCGCGACGCTCGATCCGGATGCCCTCGCCGCGGTGTTCGATGCCCGCCGCATCGCCCCGAACACGTCGTGGACCGACTTCTTCGACGCGGCCGATGCGCTGCTCGACCCCGCGCAGCTGAGCCGGGCTCTCGCCGACGTCTCCGACCTCGAGGCGGCCGCGCTCCGTGACGCCGTCGACGCCGATGCGGCAGTGACCCCCGGTCTTCGCGCCGGTCTGGTCTCACGCGCCCTCGCCGACGAGGAGGGCCGGCCCTACGCCGCCGTGGCTGCGGCCCTCGGCGGAGCCTCACCCGTCGAGTCGCCGGTGATCTTCGCGGGCGGGCCCGAATCGGATGCCGCGAGTGCCGAGCGCGCCTTCGACGCCGTGGCCTCGCTCGCCGACATCCTCCACGTGGCCACCCGCACCCCGCTCGGCCGCATCGGCTCCGGCGCCCTCGGAGCCGGTGACCGACGACGACTGGTCGAGGCGGGAGCGGCGGCGACCTCCGACGCAGCCGACACCCTCGTCGCGATCGCCGCCGAGTCCGGCCTGCTCGCGGGGTCGGAACGCAACTGGAGCGTCACCGAATCGGGAACGGCGTGGCTCGGCATCCGCACCGTGGAGCGGTGGATCGAGGTCGCCCGTCGCCTGCGCGACCGGCTGCCCGCCGCGCTGCGGGACGCCTCGGGCGGATGGCGCGACCCGTCGCAGTGGCCCGGTGCGTACCCGTTCGATCCGGCCTGGCCCGATCGCGTCCGCCGCCTCGCCGCGATGCTCACGCAGTGGGCCGTGCTCACCCCGGCGGGCACGACGCCGCAGTGGGCCGCGGGTCTCGCGGCCGGGAAGGACGTCGATGTCGCCGCGCTCCGCTCCCTGCTGCCGCACGAGGTGGACAAGGTCTACCTGCAGAACGACCTGACGGCCATCGCCCCCGGCCCCCTCGAACCCCAGCTCGACCAACGCCTGCGGACCACCGCCCGCCGCGAGTCCCGCGCGCAGGCGGCGACGTACCGCTTCACCGCCGACACGATCGGCGCGGCCTTCGCGGGCGGCGAGACCTCGGCATCCCTCACGGCGTTCCTCACCGAACTGTCGCTCACGGGCGTGCCCCAGCCGCTCGCCTACGAGATCGAGCGTGCGGCCGCCCGGCACGGCACCCTGCGGGTCGGCGTCGACCGTCTCGGATACACCCGGGTCTCGGGCGACCGCGACCTGCTCGATGCCATCAACGTCGATCAGGCGCTGCGCCCCCTCGGACTCGTGACCGACGGCGACGACCTCGTCACCCGCACGAGCGCCGACACGACCTTCTGGATGCTCTCCGACGCGCGCTACCCCGTTCTGGCGGTGGATGCCGACGGTGCCCCGCGGGCTCCGGGCCGCCACGAGGTCGCCGAGAGCGCGGCGCCGGAACCGACGGCATCCGATCGATACCGCCCGCTGATCGAGACCCTGCGCGCCAGCCTCTCCGACGACGCGGATGCCGCCTGGCTCGAACGCGAGCTCGACCAGGCCGTCCGCAACCGCGCGACGATCGAGATCACGGTCCGCATGCCCGACGGGTCGAGCCGGGACGTCACCCTGGAAGCCGCGGGTCTCGGCGGTGGTCGCCTGCGCGGTCGCGACCGCGCCGCCGACGTCGAGCGGACGCTGCCGCTGTCGAGCATCGTCAGCGTCCGGCCGGTGTGACCGGCGGGGCCGGTAGACTTGCCCGTTATGGCTGACGGCCCCCTCATCGTCCAGAGCGACCGAACCGTGCTGCTCGAAGTGGCGCATCCCGACGCGGAGAACGCGCGACACGAACTCGCGATCTTCGCCGAGCTGGAGCGCGCCCCCGAGCACATCCACACCTACCGCGTGACGCGGCTCGGGCTGTGGAACGCCCGCGCCGCCGGGCACGACGCGGAGGACATGCTCGCCACCCTCGAACGCTGGGCGAAGTTCCCCGTCCCGCCGTCGGTCTCAATCGACATCCGCGAGACCGTCGGCCGCTACGGCCGCCTCATCATCGAGCGCGATGACGAGGGGACGCTGATCCTCCGCTCCACCGACAAGCCGGTGCTCGCCGAGATCGCGCGGAACCGCCGCATCCAGCCCCTGCTCATCGCCCACCCGACACCCGATACGTATGTCATCGACGCGTGGGCGCGCGGTCAGATCAAGCAGGAACTGCTGAAGATCGGCTGGCCCGCCGAGGACCACGCCGGCTTCACCCCGGGCACCCCCCACGAGATCGAGCTGCACGAGGACGGCTGGTCGCTCCGCCCCTATCAGCGGAAGGCCGTCGACATCTTCAGCGAGGGCGGCTCCGGCGTCGTGGTCCTCCCCTGCGGCGCGGGCAAGACCCTCGTCGGCGCGGCGGCCATGGCCGACACGAAGACGACGACCCTCATCCTCGTGACGAACACCGTCAGCGCGCGCCAGTGGCGAGACGAACTGCTCAAGCGCACCTCGCTCACCCCCGAGGAGATCGGCGAGTACTCCGGTCAGTCCAAGGAGGTCAAGCCGGTCACGATCGCGACCTACCAGATCCTCACGGCGAAGCGGAAAGGCGAGTACGCGCACCTCGCTCTCCTCGACGCGCTCGACTGGGGCCTCATCGTGTACGACGAGGTGCATCTGCTGCCCGCACCGGTGTTCAAGCTGACCGCCGACCTGCAGGCGCGGCGCCGCCTCGGCCTCACGGCGACCCTCGTGCGTGAGGACGGCCGTGAGGGCGATGTCTTCAGCCTCATCGGCCCCAAGCGTTTCGACGCCCCGTGGAAGGAGATCGAAGCGCAGGGCTTCATCTCCCCCGCCGTCTGCTACGAGGTGCGCATCGACCTGCCGGCATCCGACCGGCTCGAGTACGCGGCGTCGGCGGACGACGAGCGCTACCGCCTCGCGGCGACCGCGCACGCGAAGATCGATGTCGTCCGCGACCTGGTCGCCAAGCACGAGGGCGAGCAAATCCTCGTGATCGGCCAGTACCTCGACCAGATCGACATCCTCGCCGAAGAGCTCGGCGCGCCGAAGATCACGGGGTCCACTCCCGTCGACGAGCGCGAGGTGCTGTTCGACGAGTTCCGGCACGCACGCATCCCCGTGCTCGTCGTCTCGAAGGTCGCCAACTTCTCGATCGACCTGCCCGACGCGTCGGTCGCGATCCAGGTCTCGGGATCGTTCGGGTCGCGACAAGAGGAAGCACAGCGCCTCGGCCGTCTGCTCCGCCCGAAGTCCAACGGGCACAAGGCGAGCTTCTACACGCTCATCGCACGCGACACCGTCGACCAGGACTTCGCGCAGAACCGCCAGCGGTTCCTCGCCGAGCAGGGGTACAGCTACACGATCCTCGACGCGGACAACCTGCTCGCCGCCTGACGAGCGTCAGTCGGACGAGGACGATCCGGACGAGCCGCCGTCCGATCCGCCGGCGCCCCCGGCATCCGATCCCATCGACCCGGAGCCACCGTCGGACGGCGACGGGGAGTCGGGCGTCGGGGTCGCGTCGGGAGCGGGCGCGTACTCGCCCCACCGCGGCGCCTGGTGCGGCTGCAACGGCGGTCCGTCGTACGGCTCGGGCGTCGGTGTCGGATCGACGGGCGGCTGCCCGTAGACAGGCGGCTGGCCGTAGACGGGCGGCTGGCCGTACACCGGCGGCTGGCCGTACACCGGCGGCTGGCCGTACACCGGCGGCTGGCCGTACACCGGCGGCTGGCCGTACACCGGCGGCTGGCCGTACACCGGCGGGTATGCGTAGGCGGCGGGAGCGTGCACCGGCTCCGGCGGCGGCGTGAGGCGCACGGTGCGGCGCCCGTCACCGCGGCGCCACAGCCACTCGACGACACCGACGAATGCGGCGATCATCACGGCGGAGGACACCAGGCTGACGATGCTCGTGTCGGTCGCCGCCGCATCGCTGAGCCCGAAGACCGAGAACCCGAAGGCGGCGAGGTTGTTCACGATGTGCAGGGCGATCGCCGCTTCGAGCCCGCCGGTCCGCCAGGTCAACCAGCCGGCGGCGATCGCGAACACCGCCACGCTCGCCTGCCCGGCCCAGTCGTAGATGTGTCCCAGCACGAACAGCGGCACGGGGAGCAGGATCGCCCATGCGGGGTGCTTCAACCACCGCCCGACCGTCTGCATGAGGTACCCGCGGAAGATGTACTCCTCCGCGGCCGCCTGGAAGGGCACCAGCAGGAGGACGACGAGAAGGGATGCCACGAACGCCGGGTTGTCCGCGGGCGCGACGACGTTGCCGCTCCCCTCCTCTGCCGGGAGCAGGAAGGACAGGGCCGAGATCACGATGTAGACGACCACCGCGGCACCCATGCACAGGAGGAGCCACTTCCATCGGAGCCTTCCGGCGACCGAGGAGATGTAGCCGACCCGTCGACCGTTCACGACGAAGGACGACAGCAGGTAGATCGGCCACATCACCGCGAGCGACAGCAGGATGATGGCGAGTCCGATCGGGTCGCTGACGTCGATCGTGAGGAGCCGGTCCGTCAGCGCGAAGATGTCGACGGAGGGATCGGTGGCGAGGACGACCAGGCCGAAGACGAGACCGATGACGGTGCTGACGACGAGGTAGAGGACGACGCCCATGGCACCGGTCGCCAGCGGCGTCCACCACCCGCGGCGCTGCCGTGCGAACACCAGCCGATGGAAGGCGGCACCCGGACCGGTGACGTCGGCCGGCAGTGTCGGCGCGGGTCGGGGCGGAACGGGGGCGGGATGCGGGACGGTCACCGTTCCATCCTGTCTCACCGCGCGCGGGGATCGTACTCCGGAGCGACCCGGGAACGGAATGTCCAGCAAACCGATGGATTCCGGTGCCAGTATGGGCTCATGACCGCTGCGCGCATCCTCGTCGTGGACGACGAGCCGAACATCCGGGACCTGCTGGTCACCAGTCTCCGGTTCGCCGGATACCAGGTCCGTGCCGTCGCGAACGGCGCCCAGACCATCTCGGCCGTCCTCGAAGAAGAACCCGACCTGATCATCCTCGACGTCATGCTGCCCGACATGAACGGGTTCAGCGTGACCAAGCGGCTGCGCGGTGCGGGCTACACGGCCCCCATCCTCTTCCTCACGGCGAAGGATGCCACCGAGGACAAGATCGAGGGCCTCAACGTCGGCGGCGACGACTACGTCACCAAGCCGTTCAGCCTCGACGAGATCGTCGCTCGCATCCAGGCCATCCTCCGCCGCACGATGCAGGCCGACGAGGACTCGATCATCAAGGCCGGCGAGATCACGATGGACCAGGACACCCACGACGTCCAGGTCGGTGATGTCTCGATCGACCTCTCGCCCACCGAGTTCAAGCTCCTGCGGTACCTGATGCTCAACCCCAACCGGGTGCTCAGCAAGGCGCAGATCCTCGACCACGTGTGGGAGTACGACTTCAACGGCGACGCCGGCATCGTCGAGAGTTACATCTCCTACCTCCGCCGCAAGATCGATCCGCACTCCTCCGAGCCGCTCATCCAGACCAAGCGCGGGTTCGGATACATGCTGAAGGCCGACCGCACCGCCTGAACGGAGGCGCCCCCTGGGCCCGACGGCATCGCAGGACCGCGTCACCCATTGGTGGCGCGGTCTCAGCCTGCGCACGAAAGTCACCGGCGTGACGGTGAGCATCCTGGCATTCGGGATGATCGCCGCCGGCGTCGGCACCATGATCTTCCTGCGGAACGCCCAGCTCGGCGCCGTCGATCAGTCGCTGACCCAGACGGTCACGACCGACATCGCGAGCAACCTCATGAACGTCACGCTCGACGACGGTGAAGCCACCTTCACCCCGATCGCCGCGGCGCCGACCGACTTCTCGGTCGCGGTGTACAGCGGTAAGGGCAAAGGCGAGCGTCTTGCCGTGGCGGGCGGTGACGACACCCTCTCGCCGCCTGCCTTCCCCGAGACGTTCTCGCTCGATCAGACGGTGCTCGACGGAACGGCGCCGTTCGATCTGCCGTCGGCCGACGGGACCGTGCGCTACCGCGCCAGTGTCGACACCCTCCCTATCCCGGGCTCACGGGAGTACTACACGCAGCTGGTTGCCCTGCCGCTCAACGACGTGAACCGGACGGTCGCCAACTACATCGGCATCTACACGGCCCTCGCCCTCTTCACGATCGTCTGCAGCGCGATCCTGACCCGCGGACTGGTGACCCTGGCGTTCCGCGGCCTCGGCCAGGTCGAGTCCACCGCCATGACCATCGCGCAGGGCGATTTCAGCCAGCGCATGAGCGACATCGCGCCGGGCACCGAGGTCGGCCGCCTCAAGACCGCGATCAACGTCATGCTCGAGCGGATCGACGAGGCGCTGGGCGAGCGGGACTCGACGGTCGATCGGATGCGTCGGTTCATCGGCGACGCGAGCCACGAGCTCCGCACGCCGCTCGTGACCGTCCGCGGCTACGCCGAGCTCTACCGCATGGGCGCCATCCAGGATCCGGAGCAGACGGCGCAGGCGATGGAGCGCATCGAGAAGGAGGCGATCCGCATGGGCGCCCTCGTCGAGGACCTCCTCGCCCTCGCACGGCTCGACGAACAGCGCGACGTCGCCGTGGTGCCGGTCGACCTGCGCCCGATCGCCCGCGATGCCGCACTCGACGCGCGCGCGGCATCCCCCGATCGCGACGTCTCGTTCCTGGGTCAGACCTCGACCTCCCCGGTCCCGATGGCGGTCTTCCCCGCGCAGGACCCCTCGCCGAAGCGGCGAGGCGGCGCCATCGCGGGAGCCGGCCGTCTCCTGCGCCGTCGGAATCGAGCGGATGCCGCGTCCCCCGATCAGGCGACCGAACCCATCCTGCTGCACCTGCCGCAGCCGGTCGTGCCGATCGTCCTCGGTGACGAGAACCGCATCCGCCAGGTCGTCGCGAACCTCCTCGGCAACGCCCGCCGGTACACTCCGGCAGGATCGCCGATCGAACTCTCCGTGGGGGCGGACCTCGAGACCGGACGCGGCTGGATCTCGGTCGCCGACCACGGCGAGGGCGTCCCCGAGCAGATCCGCAGCAAGATCTTCCAGCGCTTCTGGCGCGCCGACTCCTCGCGCACGCGCGAGACGGGCGGTTCCGGCCTCGGTCTGTCGATCGTCGCCTCCATCGTCGCGACGCTGCAGGGCACGATCGAGGTCACCGACACCGCCGGCGGCGGCGCGACGTTCACGGTGTCACTCCCGCTCGCGACGGATCGAGCGACCGCCGGGGCGGCTCTCGACGTCGCGACGCAGCCGCTCCCGCGGACACCGCGCAGCGAGAGCTGAACAGCCTCCTCCCCAGCGCACGACGGAACGGATCCCTCTCCCCAGGCGGCGAGGATGCGCGAAGGCCCCGGCGCGGGTCTTTAGCGTGGCGGCATCCCATTCGAAAGGAACCGTCATGACCGCCTTCACCGTCGACAGCGACGCCGTCCTCGCCGCCACCACCACGATCCGCGCCACGGGCGACCGTGTGCAGTCCGAGACCGCCGCCATGCTCGGTCATCTGACCCAGCTGCAGGGTTCGTGGACGGGCAGCGCGTCGGTCGCCTTCCAGGGCGTGGTCGAGCGCTGGCGCGCCGCACAGCGGGAACTGGATGCCGCCCTCGGCGACATCAGCACCGCGCTCGCCACCGTCGGCCAGCAGTACGCGCAGACCGAGATGGCCGCCGCAGGCATGTTCCGCTGACGCGTCCGCGAACGACGAAGGGCCCCTCCCGGAGGAGGGGCCCTTCGTGCTGGCTGTCAGCGCTGGATCAGAAGTCCATGCCGCCGGTCGGGTCGCCGGCCGGAGCCGCCGCCTTCTCGGGCTTGTCGGCCACGACGACCTCGGTGGTGAGGAACAGGCCGGCGATGGACGCCGCGTTCTGCAGCGCCGAGCGGGTGACCTTGGCCGGGTCGATGATGCCGGCGGCGAACATGTCGACGTACTCGCCGGTCGCCGCGTTGAGGCCCTGGCCCGCGGGGAGCTCGGCGACCTTGTTCGAGACGACACCCGGCTCGAGGCCGGCGTTGAGGGCGATCTGCTTCAGCGGAGCCTGGATGGCGACCTTGACGATGTTCGCACCCGTCGCCTCGTCACCGACGAGCTCGAGCTTTGCGAACGCCTTCTCGCCGGCCTGGATGAGCGCGACGCCACCACCGGGGACGATGCCCTCCTCGACGGCTGCCTTCGCGTTGCGGACGGCGTCCTCGATGCGGTGCTTGCGCTCCTTGAGCTCGACCTCGGTCGCGGCTCCGGCCTTGATGACGGCGACGCCACCGGCGAGCTTCGCGAGGCGCTCCTGGAGCTTCTCGCGGTCGTAGTCGCTGTCGGTGTTGTCGATCTCGCGGCGGATCTGGGTCACGCGACCCTCGATCTGCGCTGCGTCACCGGCACCCTCGACGATGGTGGTCTCGTCCTTGGTGATGATGACCTTGCGCGCGCGGCCGAGCAGGTCGAGGGTGGCGTTCTCAAGCTTGAGACCGACCTCCTCGGTGATGACCTGGCCACCCGTGAGGATCGCGATGTCCTGCAGCTGGGCCTTGCGGCGGTCGCCGAAGCCGGGAGCCTTGACGGCAGCCGACTTGAAGATGCCGCGGATCTTGTTGAGCACGAGCGTCGCGAGAGCCTCGCCCTCGACGTCCTCGGCGATGATGAGGAGCTCCTTGCCGTCCTGGATCACCTTGTCGACGACGGGCAGAAGGTCCTTGATGTTCGAGATCTTCTGGTTCGCGATGAGGATGTAGGGGTCCTCGAAGACGGCTTCCTGACGGTCGGCGTCGGTGACGAAGTAGGGGTTGATGTAGCCCTTGTCGAAGCGCATGCCCTCGGTGAGCTCGAGCTCGGTGCCGAAGGTGTTGGACTCCTCGACGGTGACGACGCCTTCCTTGCCCACCTTGTCGATGGCCTCGGCGATCAGGGCGCCGATCTCGGGGTCGGCAGCCGAGATGGATGCCGTCGCCGCGATCTGGTCCTTGGTCTCGATCTCCTTCGCCCCGGCGAGCAGCTCGTCGGAGAGAGCCTTGACGGCCTTCTCGATGCCCTTCTTGAGCGAGATGGGGTCGGCGCCGGCTGCGACGTTGCGCAGACCTTCACGCACGAGCGCCTGGGCGAGGACCGTAGCGGTCGTCGTACCGTCACCGGCGACGTCGTCGGTCTTCTTGGCGACCTCCTTGACGAGCTCCGCGCCGATCTTCTCGTACGGGTCGTCGAGCTCGATCTCCTTGGCGATCGACACGCCGTCGTTCGTGATCGTGGGGGCGCCCCACTTCTTCTCGAGCACGACGTTGCGGCCACGGGGGCCGAGCGTCACCTTGACGGCGTCGGCCAGGGTGTTGAGGCCGCGCTCGAGGCCGCGGCGGGCCTCTTCGTCGAAAGCGATGATCTTTGCCATAAGTGTGTCGTCCCTCCCGGACGTGAGGTTCAGTACCGTGCCCCCAGGGACTGGGAGCGGGATCGTTCTGGCACTCAGGATGAGTGAGTGCTAAATCATTCTGGCACTCGACCATAGGGAGTGCAAGCCGCGCGGCCGCGACCCGCGCTACCGTGGTCGGCGCCGCGCCGATGCCTGCGACGGCGCCCGATGCCCGGGGTGTCGAACGGGTCCAGCCCTACGAGAGGAGATCGTTCCGTGAACCGTGACGACGCGCGTCGAGCGCTGCGGGAAGCCACTGTCGCCGCCTTCGACGAGACGATCGAGACCCTCACCGGCGAGCGGGTGTACGCGGTCGCCCTGACCACGGACGACGGCGCGATGAGCGCGGGGCTCTGCATCGCCACCGTCGAGCACTACGAGTCGAAGAGGTCGCAAGCGGATGCCGCCGGCGACCTCGCCTCCCCCGGGTACGACGCCTACCTGCGGTGGGACACCGCCGAGTGGCGCGACGAGCTGGCGGGCTGGGAGCACTTCTCGCCGATCTCCCGGCTGCTCGAGGACTCGTCGGACGACACCGACGGCTGGTTCGAGGAACACATCGATGCGCTGATCGCCGTCCTCGCGCACCTGCGGGCCGAGCGCGCAGAAGCGCTTGCCGGAGTCACCCTCTTCGTCTCCGTCACCGACAGCGACGAGACGGAGGCCATCGAGAACCGCTCCGCCCGAGAGCTGAATCCGCCCGAGCTGAGCGGACGCTTCCTGAGCCGATACGAGACCTGACAGGCGTCAGGCGACGACGCGGACGGACTCGGCCTGCGGGCCCTTCTGCCCGGTGCCGACGGTGAACTCGACGGCCTGCCCCTCCTCGAGGACCCGGAAGCCCGACATGTCGATGTTGGAGTAGTGGACGAAGACGTCCTGTCCGTCACCGAGGGTGATGAAGCCGAAGCCCTTCTCGGCGTTGAACCACTTGACGGTTCCCTGGGTCATGCGAATCTCCTGAAGCTGTGGGACATCGAAATGCTAGCCACGGCTCCGCGCTCGCAGACGCCGTTCGGGGCTTTGTTGACACCCCCGAACCGAAGTGTTTACGGCGTCGAAACACGCCGCCGGGAGGGCGACGTGTGCTCCGTCATTCGCTGCCGAAATCGAGGCCGACCACGACGACCAACTGGGGCCGACTCGCGCCGTCCGCCGCCGTCGTCTCGGGCGGCGCGACGACCTGATACGTGTCGTCGAGCGACACCTCGGCGCCGCCGATCGCGTCCGCCAGTCCGCGGGCAGCCGCTTCGTCCGCGGGTCGCGCGTAATAGACGGTGGTCGTCGGGAAGTCGGTGGAGCTCGCGTTGCTCACCTCGACGTCGGCGTCGGCCCAGCCCGCCGCGATGACCTGATCGCGGATCCGGGCACCCAGCCCCGTCTCGGCCGTCGCATTCAGCACGAGGACCTGGTACGAGGTGTCGACCTTGGGAGCGACGACCTGGGAGGTGCCGCTCGGCGCGGCCGCCGGCCCGAAGGAGAGGCGTCCCGTCGAGAGCAGCGTGCCGAAGACACCCGCGGCGACGATCGCGACGGTCGCGACGGCGGACCAGAAGACGATGAGCCCGATCCGGAGTCGGGGGTTCTCGGCGCGGTGGGCGCCGACTCGCGACACGTTCGGGGAGACGTCGTCGAAACGGTCGGTGGCGGCGGGACGACCCGTCGAGGCGGAGAGGGCCGTCGGGTCGGGCTGCTCTTGCTCAGGCGGGGATGTCGGAGACGGCACCCGAGGATCCTATCGGGCCGAGGCAGGGAGGATCCTGGCGCGGCTGCGGCGCTCGCGCTCCTGGTCGGCGTGGAGACGGCGGAGGCGGTGCACCAGGACCGGATCGTGGGCCACGGCATCCGCGGACTCGAGGATGCGTCCGAGGAGCTGGTAGTACCGCGCGGGCGTCAACGAGAGCTCCGCTCGGAGCGCTTCCTCCTTGGCGCCGGAATGCCGGTGCCACCGCGCCTCGAAGTCGAGGACGGCTCGGTCGCGGTCGGAGAGGGGCACTCCCCCACCGTACGACCGTCATCGGGCGACACTGCGGAACATCCGGGCGGTTCGTCCGGTTGAATAGGACGAGGGAAGGAAAACACATGAGCTATCGCGTGGAGAAGACCGACGAGCAGTGGCGTGAGGAGCTGACGCCCGAGCAGTACGCCGTCCTGCGCCAGGCCGGCACGGAGCGCGCCTGGACCGGTGAGCTCCTCGACGAGGAGCGGGCCGGGTTCTACACCTGTGCCGCGTGCGGGTCGGAGCTGTTCCAGAGCGGCACGAAGTTCGACTCGCACTGCGGGTGGCCGAGCTTCTACGAGTCCGTGCGCCCCGAGGCGGTCGAACTCATCGAGGACAACAGCCACGGCATGGTGCGCACCGAGGTCCGCTGCGCCAACTGCGGATCGCACCTGGGGCACGTGTTCCCCGACGGTTTCGGCACGCCGACCGGTGACCGCTACTGCATGAACTCGCTGTCGCTGTCGTTCACCCCGAAGGGCGACGGGGCCTGATCCGTCGCGGCGCTCAGCGCCGCACGCGCCAGAACGCTGCGACCGACACCGACGCGAGACCGATCACGACCGTGATCGCCTCGACGAGGAGACCGGGCCCGGCGGGCGCAGGCCAGAGGGCGTCGAGGACCAGCGAGGCGACGAGCTGGCCCGAGACGGCCGCCAGGCCGAACAGCAGGACACCGGTCCGCGCCACGATCGCGGCCGAAATGACGATGTATGTCACACCCAGGACGCCCCCGAGGTAGAGCCACGGCTCACCCGGGGGCGTTGCGGGTGGTCCGCCTACGAGGGTAACGATGACCGCCAGTACCGTGAGGATGACGGTGCCGACGACGAAGTTGACGAGCGTCGCTGTCAGGGGCGTACCCACGCGGGCGCGCAGCCGGCCGTTGGTGGCCTGCTGCCACGCGAGGCCGACACCCACGAAGACCGGCAGGATCACCATCCACACCGGTACCCCGGCCAGTCCGTCCCCGGCGATCAGCATGACGGCCACCGCACCGAGCGCGAGCACCCCGCCGACCAGGCGCGGTACTGTGACGGCCACGACGCCTCCCGGGCCGAAGCCGATCCGGTCGAAGACCAAGCCGCCCACCGTCTGTCCGGCCACGATGCCGACGGTGAACAGCGAGACGCCGACGATGCCGACCGCGAAGCTCTGCGTCCCGACAGTGAACGCACCGGCCGCGCCGCCCACCAGCATCCACCAGGGGATCGTGTGATCACGGATGCCGCGAGCCAGGGCACCGGCGCCGCGCCTGCCCGCGGGGGTGAGCACGCTGATGAGCGCGATCAGCAGCAGTCCGCTCGCGAACGAGATGACGGCTGCGGCCATCGCGTGCTCGAGACGGACGCCGAGCTGCCCGTTGATGCGGGCCTGGACGGCGGTGAGCACACCGACCGACACCGCCCCCAGAAGGGCGGGAGAGACGGATGCCGGGGCTGAGGGAGTCGCAGTCGTCACGCCGATCGGCTCAGCCGAACAGCGCGGCGGCTTCTTCGTAGCGGTGCGGCGGAACCGTGTGGAGGGACCCGAGGGCCTCGGCGAAGGGGACGCGCACGATCTCGGTGCCCTGCATCGCGACCATCTGACCCCATGCGCCGTCGACGATCGCGTCGGCGGCGTGCAGGCCCAGTCGGGTGGCGAGGACGCGGTCGAAGCCCGACGGCGATCCGCCGCGCTGGATGTGACCGAGGACGGTCGAGCGGGTCTCGATGCCCGTGATCCGTTCGATCTCGGGCGCGAGGATCTCGCTGATGCCGCCGAGACGCGGGCGGTTGAACGCGTCGAGGCCCTTGTCGCTGAAGGCTTCGTCCATGCCGGTGAGCTTGAAGCCCTCCGAGACGACGACCAGCGGCGCGCGGCCACGGTCGTGGGCCTTCGTCACCTGCTCGGCGATGTCGTCGATCGACATGGGCTGCTCGGGGATGCAGATGACATGGGCGCCCGCCGCGATGCCCGAGTGCAGGGCGATCCAGCCGACGTGGCGCCCCATGACCTCGGCGACCATGCAGCGCTGGTGGGAGTCGCCCGTGGTCCGCAGCCGGTCCATCGCCTCGGTGGCGATGTTCACGGCGGTGTCGAAACCGAAGGAGTAGTCGGTGGCGTGCAGATCGTTGTCGATCGTCTTCGGGACGCCGAGGACGTTGATCCCGTCCTTGTGCAGGCGGTCCGCCGCGGCGAGCGTTCCCTCGCCGCCGATCGCGACGATGCCGTCGAGACGGTGCCCGTACATCGTCTTGGAGATGTTCTCGGCGCCGCCGCGCGGCCCCTCGTAGGGGTTGGTACGGCTCGTGCCGAGGATCGTGCCGCCGACCTTCGACAGCCCCTTCACCTCGTGACGGGTCAGGGGGAAGAAGTCACCGTCGACCACGCCGCGCCACCCGTCGCGGATGCCCACGAACTCGATGTCGTAGGTCGTCGTGCCCTTCAGCACGATGCCCCGGATGACGGCGTTCAGTCCGGGACAGTCGCCGCCGCTCGTGAGGATACCGATCTTCATGGGTGGTCCTTTGGGTGATATCGGGTTGGTGCTGGGGGCGACGCTGCCTCCACGACACTAGCGTCGCGGCGGCATCCCCTGCCAGCGGAGCGACCTCAGGCCGCGCCGAGGGCCTGCCGCAGGAGGTGCATCAGCGCCGAGAGCTGCACGGAGTCGCTCGAGGTCGGGTCGACCGCGTCGCCGTCGAGGGCGCGCTGAGCGAGCCCCTGTTTGCTGTCGATGAGCTCGGCGATCTTCGTGTCGATCGTGTGCGCCGCAATGATGCGCCACGCGGTGACCGGCTCGCCCTGGCCGATGCGATGCACGCGGTCGATCGCCTGCGTCTGCTCGGCCGCGGTCCAGCTGAGCTCGGCGAGGACCACGTTCGAGGCGGCCTGCAGGTTGAGGCCGACACCGGCGGCCGTCAGCGAGCACACCGCGATCGCGACGTCCGGCTCGCCGTTGAAGGCATCGATGGCCTGCTGGCGGACGGGCGTCGTCTGGTCGCCGCGGATCGAGACGGTGCGGAGCCCCGCCGACGCGAAGTGCGCCTCGGCGGCATCCATCACGTCGATGTGCTTCGCGAAGAAGACCACCTTGCCCACCGAGCGCTGCAGCTGCACGGCGTAGTCCGCGGCGAGGTGCGCCTTGGCCTGACCGATGCGGCGGACCATCGTGAAGACGTTCTCGGAGCCGCTGCCGGCGGCCTTGGCCTCTTCGAGCTCACCGTGGGCGACGAGTCTCACGATGTCCTCGTCGGCCTCACCGCGGAGAACGCGGTCGCCGCGGGCCTCGATGATCCGGCGGTACTTCGCCGCCAGACGATCGCCGAGCTCGCGCTCGGCGGCACGGATCGACCGGCCGTATTCATCGTCGAGCTCGACGGGGAGGTCGGCGACGAGCTTGTCGGGCAGGTCGGCGGCGACGTCCTTCTTCTTGCGTCGGACGATCCCCATCGAGATCACGGCGGAGCGCGCCTCGGGGTAGAACGCCTTGTCGGCCGGGGTCAGGCCGGTCTCGTCGAGGCGCGCCATGAGCTCGGGGCCCGGCTTCTCGCCGTTCGTCCAGCCGAGGAAACGCCAGATGGCGTCGAAGTCCTCGACGTCGTTGATGAGGGGCGTACCCGTCAGCGCCAGCAGAAGCGGGTCGCGCACCTGCTCGCGGATCCGCGAACCGAGGGCGAGCACGTTCCGGGACCGCTGCGAGGTCAGGTTCTTGATGAAGTGGGCCTCGTCGACGACCATGCCCTGCAGCCCGATCGAGCTGAGCCAGGCGAGGTGACGGTCGAGGATCTCGTAGTTGACGATGAAGACGTCGGCGAAGGCGTCCATCGTCTCGCCGTCGCCCTGGATGACGGTCGCGCGTCGCTGCGGCGTCCACCGCTCGACCTCGCGTGCCCAGTTCATCTTCACGACGTTGGGGACGACGACCAGGAGCGGGTAGGCGTCGGCGACGGATGCCGCGAGCACCGACTGCGCCGTCTTGCCGAGACCCGGCTCGTCGGCGAGCAGGAAGCTGCGGTGTCCGGAGCGCACGGCTTCGAGGAACCGCGACTGGTGCTGCATGACCTCGAGGCCCTTGGGCGAGAGGCGGTCGAACTCGGGCACCGGAGGCAGATCCATCGACGCGGCGCCCCCGCCGGCGCCCGTCTCGAAGGCTTTGTACAGCGGGCCCATGAGCTCCCAGCCGTCGAGTCGGCGACGCGGCGTGGGTGCGACGGCGCGGAGCGCGGCGTCCGGGGACAGGAAGGGGTTCGACTCCTTGCGCGCCTCGACCTGCGGCGGCACGACCTGACGGTCGGCGACGCCCTCGGGCACGACGGGGGTCTGCGCGGGCTTCGCATCGGTGATGATCAGCTCATCCTCGGGCAGGTCGGCGCCCGACTCGATGAGCCAGTCGCGACGCATGCGACGGGCGACCGGCGACGTCGCCTGGTCGACCTCGAGCAGCTGGATGAGCGAGGTGTCGCGCGCGGCGGTCTTGGCGAGGATCGTCGCGACGCCGTCGAGCCGCTTGAGCAGCTCGGCGCGGGCGCCGTCGGCGATGTCGGTCGCGGCCTTGACGCGGGCGCGCTCCTCGCGGACGAGGAACGCGATCACCTGGAACTTGACCCGATTGGTCGGCCCCAGCTTTCCGCGCTGCGCCTTGGCTTCGACCTCGCGTACCTTGCGGGCGAGGATCGGGATGAGGGGTGCTTCGTCGTCTCGACGCGACGACGATCCCCGGCGACGCCGAGCGGCGGTCTTGGGGGCGGTGGCTGCCGTGGTCGGCATGCTCCTCCTGAGCGTGACACCGGCGGTGCCGGCGGTGGCCGTCGATGACGACGGTCTTACGAGACCGCGACGGTGCAGTCGCGGTGCGATATGGTCCCCGGATCCCCCGGCTGCGGGCACTCGCTTCTGCGAGCTGCGGCGACGGAAGGATCCTTCTCCCCCAGTCTAGCGTGTCCTCGCGACCCCGAACGTCGCCTCACGGGTGGGCGCGTACGCTGGGAACCATGCCCACCGAACGTGAACTCGCCGCCACCATCGACCACGCGATCCTGAAGCCCGAGCTGACCCGGGCCGACGTCGACGCGGAGCTCGACATCGCGGCCGAGTGGGGCGTCTTCAGCGTCTGCGTGCGCCCGAGCGACATCCCCCACGCCGTCGAGCGCCTCGCCGGCACCGGTGTCGCGGTCGGCACGGTCATCGGCTTCCCGCACGGCACGACGTCGACGGTCGCGAAGGTCGCCGAGACCCGTCAGGCCATCGCCGACGGCGCCGCCGAGGTCGACATGGTCGTCAACATCGCCGCCCTCCGCTCCGGGTTCGACGACGTCGTCGTCAGCGACATCCGCGCGGTCGTCGAGGCGGCCGGCGGTCGCGTCACCAAGGTCATCCTCGAGACGGCACTCCTCGACGACGAGCAGATCGAGCGCGGCAGCCGCCTCACCGAAGCGGGAGGCGCGCACTTCGTCAAGACCTCCACGGGCTTCGCCGGCGGCGGCGCGACGGTCCCCCACGTCGAACTCATGCGGCGCACCGTCGGCGCGGGCGTCGAGGTGAAGGCATCCGGCGGCGTCCGCAGCTACGCCGACGCGCTCGCCATGATCGAGGCCGGCGCCTCGCGCCTGGGCACCAGCGGCAGCGCCGTCATCCTCGGTGAAGCACGTCGAGTGGATGCCGGGGCCGCAGCCACCGGCGCCGTCGACGACTCCTCGTACTGAGTCGGTCCGTCAGCGTCGGTTCGTCACCCGCCGGACCGCAGCGCGGCACGGACGTCGGTGACGTCGGCATCCATCTGAGCGATCAGCTTGTCGATGCCTTCGAAGGCCACCATGCCGCGCACACGGGCGACGAACTGCACTTGGACGATGTGCCCGTAGAGGTCGAGGCCGGTCTCGTCGAGGACGTACGCCTCGACCTGGCGGACGGGGACGTCGTCGAACGTGGGGTTCGTGCCGATCGAGATGGCCGCGGCGTATCGGGTCGCGGGGGCGTAACCGCCGGCATCCGTCCCCTCGTCGACGAGCCAGCCGGCGTACACGCCGTCGGCGGGGATGAAGCCCTCGGCGTCGGTCGCGAGGTTCGCTGTCGGGTAGCCGAGCTCGCGGCCGCGCTTCAGCCCGTGCACGACCTCGGCCCGGACCGCGTGCGGGCGGCCGAGCAGCCGCGCGGCGTCCTCGACCTGGCCCGCGGCGAGCAGCTCGCGCACCCACGTCGACGAGACGCGACGTCCACCGCCCTGCACGTCGCCGACGATGTCCACGGTGAAGCCGTGCCCGCGGCCGAACTCGACGAGGAACTCCGGCGTACCGGCTCCCCCGCGACCGAAGCGGAAGTCCGCGCCCACCATGACGCAGACGGCACCGAGCGCATCGACGAGGATCCGCTCGGCGAACGTCTCGGGCGCGAGGGCCGCGAGCGCCTCATCGAAGCGGAGCACGAGCACGGCGTCGACCCCCGCGTCGCGGAGCAGGGCGATCTTCTGGTCGACGCTCACGAGGGCCTCGGGGCAGAGCTCCGGGCGCAGCAGGCTCAGGGGGTTGCGGTCGAAGGTCACCGCGACGACGCGGGCCCCGGCATCCGTTGCCGTCACCCGGGCACGGTCGATCACCGCGCGGTGGCCGGAGTGGACGCCGTCGAACTTGCCGATCGCGACGACGCTCGGGCCGAACCCCGCGGGGATCTCGGCGGGGTCGCGGAAGACGATCACGCTGCGCCGCCCGTCGTCCGTCCGCGGCGGTGCGCGATGAGCCACCAGAGGCCCAGGAACGGCAGCACGAGCGGGATCAGCACGTACCCGATGCCGTAGCCGGACCAGACCGTCGGGTGGTTGAAGAGCTCGGGATGGGTCAGCGACAGCGTGCCGACGACGAGGACGCCGACGAGCTCGAACACGATGGCCGCCCAGGCGACGCGGTACCACCGCTCCGACGCGCTGAAGATGAGGGCGAGGGTCGCCAGGATGTAGACGAGGGCCGACAGCGCCGAGAGCGAGTACGCGACGGGGGCGTCGTCGAACTCCCGGACGATCTGGACGAACGAGCGTCCCGTCGCGCCCAAGGCCATGATCGCGTAGACGACGACGAGGACACGGCCGACACCGGTCATCCGACGCGGGGATGAGGATGCGGCCGACGGAGCGGGCGGGGTCGGCGCGGTCTCAGGCATGGCATGTCAATCCTACGGCCGCGGCGAGCCGGCCTCGCTGTCGGAGGCGGCGGGGCTCAGGCGACCTGGATCGTCCAGATGACGTTCATCCGCCACACCATGATCGCGATCGCGAACGCGGCGACGCCCATGATGACGGTGCTCCAGCGGCTGCGCTCGATGAGGGCCCAGATGACCGCGGCCGGCGGGATCAGGACCGCCGAGACGAGGTACACCCAGAACTCCAGCAGATCGCCCGACGGCGGGTTGCCCACGAACGGCGCGATGATCGAGATCACGACCTGGACGACCAGGAGGACGAGGATGAGCGCCTGCGTGCCGACCGACAGATCGCTCGGGCGTCGGCCTGCGAGCCCCAGCACCGTGCACAGGAGGCCGGCGATGCAGGCGACGGCGATGAGGACGACGGTGAACCACGCGATCACGGCTGCTCCTCGGGCATGTTCATGAGGCTCTTCACATCCGCCCCGCGCCGTCCGACGATCCCGACGAGCACACCGTCGGGATCGATCGCCGCCGGATTCTCGCCGGTCAGGCGGTCCGCAGCGCCCAGCAGGCGCTTGCCGTGGCGCAGGTCGCGCGCCTCGTCGGCGGTGACCGGGAAGGCGCCGAGAAGGGATGCCGCGACCTCGGCGGCATCCTTCAGCGGCACCTCGGGGGTCAGCTCCACGACGGCTTCGGCGACGTCGAACGGGCCGACGCGCGTGCGGCGGAGCGCGGTCAGGTGGCCGCCGACGCCCAGGTCCGCGCCGAGGTCCCGCGCGAGCGCGCGGATGTAGGTGCCGCTCGAGCAGTCGACGACGACATCGACGTCGATGACGCCGTCGCCGCGGCGGATCTCCCGCACCTCGAACCGGCTGACCACGACGTCGCGGGCCTTCAGCTCGACCTGCTCCCCCGCGCGCGCCAGGTCGTAGGCACGGCGCCCGCCGACCTTGATCGCCGACACCGTGCTCGGCACCTGCGCCATGGGTCCCGTCAGTGAGCGGATGCCGCGGTGGATCGCCTCATCGGTGACGCCCCCGGCATCCGTCGTCGAGGTCTCGACGCCGTCGGCGTCATCGGAGTCCGTCGTGACGCCGAGGCGGATGGTGGCTTCGTAGGTCTTGTCGAGCCCGACGACGTAGGTCAGAAGGCGCGTGGAGTGACCGATCCCGAGGACGAGCAGGCCCGTGGCCATGGGGTCGAGGGTGCCGGCGTGGCCGATCTTGCGCGTGTTCAGCGCGCGGCGGGCGCGCGCCACGATGTCGTGGCTGGTGACGCCGCCGGGCTTGTCGACGAGGAGGATCCCGCCGCTCCCCTGACTCTGGTGCATGGCTTCCAGCCTAGGCTGGAGCGGTGCCCGACCTCGCCCCGCCGCTGATCGCGTGGTACCGCGACAACGCCCGGGACCTGCCGTGGCGACGCGAGGGGTTCGGTGCCTGGGGCACGCTCGTGAGCGAGTTCATGCTCCAGCAGACGCCCGTCGCCCGGGTCATCCCCCGCCTCGAGGAGTGGCTCTCGCGCTGGCCGACACCGGCCGACCTCGCCGCCGCTCCCCCGGCCGACGCCGTCCGCCTCTGGGCGAACCTCGGCTACCCCCGCCGCGCCCTCTGGCTGCACCGCGCGGCGACGGAGATCCGCGACCGGCACGACGGGATGGTTCCCCGGGACGTCGATGCCCTGCTCGCGCTCACCGGGATCGGCGACTACACCGCCCGGGCGGTGGCAGTGTTCGCGTTCGGCGACCGGCATCCCGTCGTCGACACGAACACCCGACGCGTCCTCGCGCGCGCCGTCGAGGGACGCTCGCAGCCGAGACCTCCCGCGAAGGCGGACCTCGCCGCGATGGCCGCGATCCTGCCCGAGGACGACGGCGACGCCGCGGTCGTCAACGCCGCCGCGATGGAGCTCGGCGCCGTCGTGTGCACGGCACGCACCCCGCGATGCGAGGCGTGCCCCCTCGCCTACCTCTGCGCCTGGCGCGCCGCCGGATACCCCGACACGGGCGACGACCGTCGCAAGCAGGCGCGCTACGAGGGCAGCGACCGCCAGGCGCGCGGAGCGGTCCTGAAGGTACTGCGGGATGCCGACGGCCACGTCGCGCCCGCCGCCGCCGTGATCGCCGAATGGCCCGACCCGCAGCAGCGGGACCGGGCCATCGACTCGCTCATCGTCGACGGCCTGGTCGAGGCCGTCGACGGGATGCTGCACCTGCCGCGCTAGCGCGCGTCAGCAGAGGACGTCTCAGTCCTCGTCGCCCTCTTCGCGGGGCTTCACGTACGGGTCCTCGTCACCGGCGTACGAGCCGGATGCCGCGATCCCCGCCACCTGTGCGTCGCGCTCGCGCGCCTCGCGCAGAAGCTCCTCGATGTGGCCCGCGTTCTCGGGGAGCGCATCGAGGATGAACTCGAGGGTCGGGGTCAGTCGCGTGCCGAGCTGCCGCCCGACCTCGCTGCGCAGCATCCCCGTCGCCGCCTTGAGGGCAGCGGCCGAGTCGGTGCGCGCGTCGTCGTCGCCGTAGACCGTGTAGAAGACGGACGCGTGCTGCAGGTCACCCGTCACACGGACGTCGGTGATCGTCACGAATCCGAGCCGCGGGTCGCGCAGCCCCTTCTCGAGGCGCTCCGCGATGAGCACGCGGATGCGGTCCGCCAGCCGTGCCTGCCGTTCTCCGGCCATGTCCTTCTCCTTCTCTACCCGGCCCGCGATACGGCGGGCCGGAAACTGCGGAGGACTCGGATGTCCGTCCGAGGCAATCGGGGCAGGGGCCCCGCTCTTGCCGAGGACGGACATCCGAGTCCGTAGCAACCTGAGGATCAGCCGCGCGGCTTCTCCACCATTTCGGTCGTCTCGATCTCGTCACCGATCTGGATGTCGTTGTACTTGCCGAGACCGATACCGGCCTCGAAGTCCGTACGGACCTCGGTGACGTCGTCCTTGAAGCGGCGCAGCGACTCGATGGCCAGACCGTCGGCGAGCACGACGCCGTCGCGGATGACCCGCGCCTTGGCGTTTCGCGTGATCGTTCCCGAGCGGACGATGACACCGGCGATGTTGCCGAACTTCGAGGAGCGGAACACCTCGCGGATCTCGGCGACACCCGACTGGACCTCTTCGAACTCCGGCTTGAGCATGCCCTGGAGGGACTGCTCGACGTCGTCGATCGCGTTGTAGATGACCGAGTAGAACCGGACGTCCACACCCTCGCGGGCGGCACGCTCGCGGGCCTTCGTGTCGGGGCGGACGTTGAAGCCGATGACGATCGCGTTGTCGATCGTCGCCAGGTTGATGTCCGACTCGGTGACGGCACCCACACCGCGGTGGATGATGCGCAGCTGGACGCTGTCGTCGACCTCGATCTTGAGGAGCGACTCCTCGAGGGCCTCCACGGCACCCGAGACGTCACCCTTGATGATGAGGTTGAGCGACTCGACCTTGCCCTCTTCGAGAGCGCGGGTGAAGTCCTCGAGCGAGATGCGCTTGCGGGCCTTGGCCAGCTGGGCGTTGCGCTCGACCGCTTCACGCTTCTCAGCGATCTGGCGGGCCATGCGGTCCTCTTCGGTGACGATGAACACGTCACCGGCGCGGGGCACGGAGTTCAGACCCTGCACCTGCACGGGACGCGACGGGTAGGCCTCGTCCACGGCATCGCCGTTCTCGTCGATCATGGCGCGGACACGGCCGTACGCCGTGCCTGCGACGATCGCGTCGCCGACGTGGAGCGTTCCGGACTGGATCAGCACCGTGGCGACCGAACCGCGACCCTTGTCGAGCTTCGCTTCGATCGCGACACCGCGCGCCGCCTTGTTCGGGTTGGCCGTGAGGTCCAGACCCGCGTCGGCGGTGAGGAGGACGGCATCCAGCAGTGCCTGGATGTTGGTGCCCTGACGAGCCGAGACGTCGACGAACATGACGTCGCCGCCGTACTCCTCGGCGACCAGGCCGTACTCGGTGAGCTGCTGTCGGACCTTCGCGGGGTTCGCGTCGGGCTTGTCGACCTTGTTGACCGCGACCACGATCGGGACGTTCGCCGCCTGAGCGTGGTTCAGCGCCTCGACCGTCTGCGGCATGATGCCGTCGTCGGCCGCGACCACGAGGATCGCGAGGTCGGTCACCTGCGCACCACGGGCACGCATGGCGGTGAACGCCTCGTGACCCGGGGTGTCGATGAAGGTGATCGCACGCTCGATGCCCTCGTGCTCGGTCCAGACCTGGTAGGCACCGATGTGCTGGGTGATGCCACCCGCCTCACCGGCGACGACGTTGGTCTGACGGATCGCGTCGAGCAGTCGCGTCTTACCGTGGTCGACGTGGCCCATGACGGTGACCACGGGAGGACGGATCTCGAGGTCATCCTCGCTCTCCGCCTCCAGCTCGGCCTCGAGGTCGAGACCGAAGCCCTCGAGAAGCTCTTTGTCCTCGTCCTCGGGAGACACCATCTGGATCTTGTAGCCGAGCTCCTCACCGAGGATCTCGAATGTCGCCTCATCCAGCGACTCGGTGGCCGTGGCCATCTCGCCGAGGTTGAAGAGGATCGTCACCAGGGTGCCGGGCTGGACGTTGTACCCGCGCAGGGCCTCGAGCTTGTCGGCGAAGTCCGAGATCGACGCACCGCGACGCAGGCGGATGATCTCGCCGTTGCCCTTGGAGACGTTGACGCCGCCGACGACCGGCGCCGACCGCATCTCGAATTCCTGCCGCTTCGCCCGACGCGACTTACGCTGCTTGGACTTGCCGCCACCCTTACCGAAGGCACCTGCGGTACCACCGCCGGGACCACGGCCACGACCGCCACCGCCGCCGGGACGACCGGCGAAACCGCCGGCGGGAGCACCCGGACGCGCGGCGCCGAAGCCACCGGCGCCGCCGGGACGACCGGGGCCGCCGGGGCGCTGCTGGAAGGGTGCGCCGGGACGACCGCCGCCACCGGGACGACCCGCACCGCCGGGACGCGGGGCGCCGGGGCGAGGGGCACCGGGACGCGGAGCCTGGGGACGCGGAATGTTGCCCGGGTTGGGTCGCTGACCCATGCCCTGAGCCGATGCGAACGGGTTGTTACCCGGACGCGGGCCGGCGGGACGCTGGCCCATGCCCTGCGAGCTGGCGAAGGGGTTGTTGCCGGGGCGCGGCGCACCACCCGGACGGGGCGGCTGTGCGCCCGGCTTGCCGGGGGTTGCTGCGGGAGCAGCGGCGCCCGGTGTCGGAGCGCCGGACTCTGCCGCGGCCGGAGCGGGCTTCTCAGCCGCCGGCTCGGCGGGAGCTGCGGGTGCTGCCGGCTCCGGAGCCGGAGCGGGCTTGGGTGCCGACGGGCGCGGTCCGGGCGTTGCGCCGGATGCCGGTGCCTTGGCGGCGGGCTTCGCGGGCGCGGCGGCGGGTGCCTTCACGCCTTCCGCCTCGAGGGCGGCGCGGAGCTTGCGAGCCACGGGGGGCTCGATGGTGGACGAAGGGCTCTTGACGAATTCGCCGAGCTCCTTCAGCTTCGCGAGGGCGACTTTACTGTCGACGCCGAGCTCGGAAGCGATCTCGTGCACGCGTGGTTTTGCCACAATTCTCCTGTCTGGGGCCCGCCCCGGACAGGGCGGACCGTCATTCGCGGACGGGTCTCATTTCGAGCCGTTCACTTTGTGTCCATAGCCGTTCAGCCGTTTCGCTGGAGGGATTCTCTGGTGGTCCGCGCATCCAGCTCCGCTGTGTCCAGCGGAGTGGATGCCCGTAGTGCTCGTCCGAATGCGCGCCGCTTGAGTGCGGTGCTCACGCATCTGTCCGTGTCATGCACCCACGCGCCCCGACCCGGGAGGACGGCCTTCTCGTCGATGACGAGGGCACCGTCCCTGGCCACGATGCGGAGCAACGAGGACCGGGGGGCACGCGCGCGGCATCCCACGCACGTTCGAACAGGTTCCATCCTACCGCGTCAGGACTCGTCGAGAATGCTGTCGGGCTGGATGTCGATCTTCGCGCCGGTCAATTTCGCCGCGAGCCGGGCGTTCTGACCTTCCTTGCCGATCGCGAGGGAGAGCTGGTAGTCCGGGACGAGCGCGCGCACGGCCTTGGTGGCCTGGTCGAGCACGAAGCTCGAGGTCACCTTCGCGGGCGACAGCGCGTTCGCGACGAACTTCGGCAGGGTCTCGTCGTAGTCGACGATGTCGATCTTCTCGCCGCCGAGCTCCTCGGTGACGGCGCGCACGCGGCGGCCGAGCTCGCCGATGCAGGCGCCCTTCGCGTTGACGGCCGGGTCGTTGGCCTTGACCGCGATCTTGGTGCGGTGGCCGGCTTCGCGGGCGAGCGAGATGATCTCGACGACGCCCGAGGCGATCTCGGGTACCTCGAGGGCGAAGAGCTTGCGCACGAGCCCCGGATGCGTGCGGGACACGGTGATCTGGGGACCCTTCATGCCCTTCGAGACCGACGTCACGTAGACGCGCAGGCGCGAGCCGTGCGCGTAGCTCTCGCCCGGCACCTGCTCCTCGGGGGGCAGGATCGCCTCGATCGTGCCGAGGTCGACGTGCACCATGCGGGGGTTCGGCCCCTGCTGGACGACGCCGGCGACGATGTCGCCTTCCTTGCCCTTGAACTCGCCGAGCACGGCGTCGTCGGCGATGTCGCGGAGGCGCTGGCTGATGACCTGCTTCGCGGCGAAGGCGGCGATGCGGCCGAAGTCGTCGGGCGTCGATTCCTCTTCGCCGATGATGACGTCGTCCTCATCGCGCAGCGGGATGTACACGGCGACGTGTCCGCTCTTGCGGTCGAGGTGGGCGCGGGCGCCGTCGGGGAGTTCACCGTCGGGAGACGTGTGCTTCGCGTAAGCGGTCAGGATGGCCTGCTCGATGATCCGGATCAGTTCCTCGAACGGAATCTCCCGCTCACGTTCGACGGTCCGCAGCAGCCCCAGGTCGATGTCCATAGGTGCCTCCCTTTTCAGTTGCTCAACACGGCGCCGCTCGCACCCGGTGTTCCGGTGCGTCGCGGCATCCCGTCAACGTTACCCGATCCGCAGTGGGGCGACCTGAGAAGATCGAGGGATGACCGATGCCGTGGAGGACGCTGCGCAGAGCGTGCGCCGCTCCCCCATCGCACGGGGACTGGCGCGAGGCGGCTACGCGGCCAACGGCGTCGTCCACCTGCTCTTCGGCGTGATCGTCGTCGTCATCTCCTTCGGCGGGCGCGGCGAGTCCGATCAGGCGGGTGTGTTCCGCGCCATCCTCGACGCCCCGCTGGGCCTGGCGCTCGTCTGGCTGCTCGCCCTGCTGCTCGCCGCGCTGGGCCTGTTCCAGGTGCTGCGCGCCTTCCTCGCGAAGGGGACGGATGCGGCCGCCTGGGGACGGCGATCGTCGGCGGCCGGGCAGGCCGTGGTCTATCTCGCGCTCGCGGCCATTGCCGTCACGGTCGCCCTCGGCGCCCGCCTCGACGGCGACCGGAGTGCACAGCAGGTCGCGCACTGGCTGCTCGAGACCCCCGGAGGGGTGTTCGTCGTGGCGGCGGCGGGCCTCGGGCTCGGCATCGGCGGCCTCGTGTTCGCCTCGATCGGGGTGAGGCGCTCGTTCGACAAGCAGGTCCGCATCCCGCGGGGTCGCATGGGGATCGCCGTCACCGCCACCGGCGTCGTCGGCTACCTCGGCAAGGGCCTGTCCGTCGCGATCGTCGGCGTGCTGCTGATCGTCGCGGCCGTGAAGCAGGAGGCGGCCGCGGCGGGCGGGTTCGACGCCGCCATCGAGGCGCTCCTCGAGCAGATGCTCGGCCCGTTCCTCGTCTTCCTCATCGGGTTCGGTCTCGTGGTCTACGCCGCCTTCAGCTTCCTCCGCGCCCGCTACGCGAAGCTCTGACTCACCCGCCGAAGTCGCACCGTGCGGCGACCCAGCTGAGGATCCGCCCCCGCTCCTCGTCGGAGACGGGCACGTCGACGACACCGCTCCTGCCGTCGACCTCGACGTCGAGGGCGAAGACCGTGCCGCGTTTGTCCTCTTGGACGACGTGGGGGTCGCAGCGCTGCGGCTCGATCGGGACCTCGACGAGCGCCGAGCCGTCGGGGACGGCGAATCGTGTCAGCCGGCTTCCGAACTGCAGGAGGGGCGTGGACTGCACCGCGACCACGCGCGCGTTGCCCCCGGTGCCCGTCGGCGTGATCTCCAGAGGGAGGATGCCGAGACCGGATGCCGGGAGCACCGCGTCGCCCCACGACACGCGCAGCGACGCCGCCAGCGCCTTCTCGAGGCAGTCCCGATCGGTCAGCTCGTCGAGGAAGCCGAGGGCATCGGTCAGGATGCCGGTTCGGTCGGTACCGTCGGCGAGGTCGAGCTCCCAGCGACGGTCCCGCGCGCCTCCGATGCAGGTCGATGCGGGCAGGGTGAGGGGGAAATCGAACGACTCCCCCGCGGCGACCCGTCCGCCCTCCACGACAACGACTCCGCTCAGCCGATCGTCGATGAGGCGGATGCCGGAGATCTCGAGCGCCTGCGGCGAGTCGTTCTCGACGCGCACGGACGCCCGGCGGCGCTGCTCGTCGCCGCGCTGCTGGTGGATCCAGACCTGGATGCCCGCGTCCGACGAGCTCGGCGTCGGCCCTGGTGGCGGCCCGGGTGACGGAGCGGAACAGCCCGACGCCGCACCCCCGAAGGCGATCAGCGCGGCGACGAGCGTCGAGAGCGCAGACAGCCGTGCCCGGCGGTGGGGCCCCGGCGTCCGGCTCATGCGCTCACGATACGGCGTGCGGTTCGATCGGCGGGGTGGCCGGCGGCGCGGATTCAAGCTCGTTGACGGCGCGGATGAGGTGATGGAGCTCGCCGACCCGGTGCCGGTCGAAGTCCATGAGCAATCGCGGGAGGTCGAGGCGATCCGCGTCCTGCCGCTCACGCCGAAGGGGCACCGTGCGCTCGATGCGGCCACCGGTGAGCAGGTGCGCGAAACGTGCGGACAGGTCTGCCACCTCGGCATCCGTCGGCTCGGCGCACAGGCGCAGCACGAGTCGCGACCCGATCCAGCGGAGCGAGTCGTAGTTCCGCCAGAAACCCGTGATCTCGGCCTCCGCCGCCGCCACCGAGTCCGTCACCAGGACGCGGTCCAGGTCGTCGGGCGAGATGACGCCGGACGGGATGAGGTGGTCTTCGGCGAAGCGCTCGAGCCCTTGCCAGAACGAGCCGCCCGGAGCGTCGAGGAGGACGATCGGGGTGGGCTCGGCCTTGCCGGTCTGCTGCAGCGTCAGCAGCTCGAAGAGTTCGTCGAGCGTGCCGAACCCGCCCGGGACGCAGACGAACCCGCGGGATTCCTTGACCAGCATGAGCTTGCGGGTGAAGAAATACTTCATGGCGACGACGCGGTCGGCTTCGGCGATGACCGCGTTCGGCTTCTCCTCGAACGGCAGCCGGATCGAGACGCCGAGGGAGTGATCGGGCCCCGCCCCCTCGGCGGCGGCCTGCATGATGCCCGGTCCCGCCCCCGTCACGACCATCCAGCCGCGGTCGGCCAGCGCGCGTGCGATGTCGGCGGCCGCGCGGTAGAGCGGATCGTTCGGCCGGGTCCGCGCCGATCCGAAGATGGTCACCTTCGGCGACGTGCGGTACGGCGCGAACAGCGAGAACGCCGAGCGCATCTCCGACAACGCGGCCGACGCGATCTTCAGATCGAGCCGGTCCGTGCCGTCGACGCCGAGCCCCACGCCCGTGACGAGGATCCGCGCGACGAGGTCGGCATCCTCCTCGACACCCGCATCGGACAGGAGCGTACGGATGGCGTCGGTGACGTCACCGTCGAGGGAGGTGGTGGAACTCGGCGACATGCCTCCAGGCTGTCACGATCCGGCATCCGACGGGTGAACGGCGGGGTTTCCGCCGGTGACGGATGCCGCCGCTCAGGCGGTGAGCGCGGCGACGGCCTCTGCGGCGGCGAGAGTGGTGCGCTCGCCCGAGCGGCGGTCCCAGAGCTCGACCTGCCCCTCGGCGGCGCCGCGGCCGACGATGAGGATCCACGGGACGCCCACGAGTTCGGCATCGCCGAACTTGACGCCGGGCGAGACCTTGGGCCGGTCGTCGAGGAGGACGTCGCGCCCCGCCGACTCGAGGTCGGCGGCGAGCTTCTCGGCGAGGTCGAAGGCCGCGGCATCCCGCCCCGTGGCGACGACGTGAACGTCGAACGGCGCGATCGACTCGGGCCACATGAGCCCGCGGTCGTCGTTGTTGAGCTCGGCGAGGATCGCGAGGATGCGCGTCACGCCGATGCCGTACGAGCCCATCGTGACGGTGACGAGCTTGCCGTTCTCGTCGAGGACCTTCAGCCCGAGCTTGTCGGCGAAGAAGCGGCCCAGCTGGAAGACGTGACCGATCTCCATGCCGCGGGCGAGCTCGACCGGGCCGGAGCCGTCGGGGGCGGGGTCGCCGGCGCGGACGTCCGAGACGTCGACGACGCCATCGGCGGTGAAGTCGCGGCCGTAGACGACCGAGTGCGCGTGCTTCTCGTGCTCGTTGGCTCCCGTCACCCACGCGGTGCCCTCGACGACGCGGGGGTCGACGAGGTACCGGATGCCGGTGGCCGATTCCTCACCGAGGACCGCACCGTTCGGCGACCAGGGTCCGATGTAGCCCTTCACGAGACCGGGGTGCTTCGCGAAATCCGCCTCGGTGGCGGCCTCGACGTCTGCGGGCGCGAAGGCGACCTCGGCGCGCTTGTCGTCGATGTCGCGGTCGCCGGGGAGCCCGACGACGACGAGTTCGCGGGTGCCGTCGAGGTGCGTCAGGGCGAGCACGACGTTCTTGAGCGTGTGCGCAGCGGTCCACTGCGTCGCACCCTCGGTCGCGGGGCCGGCGATGCCGGGCGCGGGCGCGTCGAGGTGCGCGTTGCTGTGGGTGACGAGGGTCTCGATCGTCGGCGTGCCGGGCGAGTCGAAGACGACAGGGGCACCGCCCGGGATCGGCAGGTTCTCGGGGACGACGGTCGTGAACGCCTCGACGTTCGCGGCGTACCCGCCGGCCGAGCGGACGAAGGTGTCCTCGCCGACGGCGATCGGGTGGAGGAACTCCTCGCTGCGCGCACCGCCCATGAGGCCGTTGTCGGCCGCGACGATGACGTACTCCATGTTCAGACGCGTGAAGATGCGCTCGTACGCGTCGCGCTGCGACTGGTACGAGACGTCCTGGCCCGCGTCGGTGTAGTCGAACGAGTAGGCGTCCTTCATCGTGAACTCGCGACCGCGCAGCAGGCCCGCGCGGGGGCGCGCCTCATCCCGGTACTTGTCCTGGATCTGGTAGATCGTCAGCGGCAGGTCCTTGTACGACGAATACAGGTCCTTCACGAGGAGGGTGAACATCTCCTCGTGCGTCGGCGCGAGCAGGTAGTCGGCGCCCTTGCGGTCCTGCAGACGGAAGATGCCGTCGCCGTACGAGGTCCAGCGCCCGGACTCCTCGTAGGGGTCGCGCGGCAGGAGCGCCGGGAAGTGCACCTCGAACGCTCCCGCGTTCCCCATCTCCTCGCGGATGATCTGCTCGAGCTTCGCCTTCACGCGCAGACCCAGCGGCAGCCACGTGAAGATGCCGGGTGCGGCGCGGCGGATGTAGCCGGCGCGCACCAGCAGGCGGTGGCTGGTGACCTCGGCGTCGGCCGGGTCTTCGCGGAGCGTGCGGAGGAAGTATGTCGAGAGACGGGTGACCACGAGCGTCAAGTCTAGGTGCGCGGAGCCGTCGCGCGTGGCGGCAAGCGGCTTAGCCTGGAGGGATGCCTCCTGTGCTGCTGACCGGATTCGAGCCCTTCGCGGGTGACGGCACCAATCCCTCGGGCGACGCCGTCCGCGCCGTCGGCGAGCGGTGGACCGGGCCGGCGCGCCTCGTCACCGAGGTGCTGCCCGTCACGTTCGACGGTGCGATCGCGCGGCTCGCGGTGCTGCTCGACGAGCATCGACCCGACATCGTCGTCGCCACGGGTCTCGCCGGCGGCCGCACCGCCGTCACCCCGGAGCGGATCGCGGTGAACCTCGCCGACGCCCGCATCCCCGACAACGCCGGATATCGACCGCAGGACGCCGCGGTGGTGGAGGGCGGGCCGGCCGCCTACTTCGCCACGCTCCCGGTGAAGGCGATCAGTGCGGCCCTCGGTGCCGCCGGCATCCCGTCCACCGTGTCGCACTCGGCGGGCACGTTCGTCTGCAACGCGACGATGTACGCCGCGCTGCATGCGACCGCCGGGACGCCGACGCGCGCCGGGTTCGTCCACGTTCCGTGGGCCGCCGGTACGGGTCCCGTCGGCGCGTCAGCCCTGCCGTTCGAGCAGATCGTGGACGCCGTCGAGATCGCCGTCCGCGTCTGCCTCGACGCCGACGCGGATCTCAGCATCGCCGGCGGCGATCTGTCGTAACAGGTCGATCTGTCGCGACAGGGCGATCTGTCGTGACAGGTCGATCCGTCGTGAGAGGGCGACCTCAGCGACCGAACAGGTCACCGAGGCCCGGCAGGTCGAACCCGCCGAGGTTCTCCCCGAACCCCGCGACCTGATCGCCGACGCCCGCGATCTGCTCGCTGACACCGCTGACGGCGCCCTCGGCGAGCGCATCGACGTCGAGGCCCTGGGCGAGCGCGTCGAAGTCCACGCCCATGCCCGCAGCCTGGGCCAGAAGCGGGCCGGCGACGGACGTCACGATGGCTCCGCCGGCGACCGCGCCGAGGATCCCGACACCGGCACCCAGGGCGGCGCCGCCGGCGACGCGGGATGCGCCCCCGCCGCGGCTCGCCCGCGACAGCAACCCGGTCATCAGCCCCGGCCGTGAGGCCTCTCCGCGCGCCGCCGCGCGGGCGAGATCGGCCGGAGCCGCGGAGCGGGGTCGTTCGTGGGTCGGCAGTTCCGCCACCATCCGCGCCTGGACCTGCGCGCGCTGATCGGGAGTCAGCCTCGCGAAGGCCTCCTGGTGGATCTGCTCGATCTGCGCGGGATCGGCGGTCTGCATGAGGTAGTCGTAGCGAGCGATCGCCCGACGATCGGCGTCCGTAGCAGGGTGGGCGGATGCCTGCCCGCGGGATGCGGGCGGAGGCGTGAGCGACGCCGACGAAGGGCCCGGCGTCGCTGCCGGTGCGCCGGCAGCGGGGGTGGCGGGTGCAGGAGCCCGCCCGTCGCCCGTCAACGCATCGGCGGCCGAGCGGACGATCCCGCGCCAGTCGCCCGTGCGGGAAGAACTCGGCGAGCCCGACGGCCCGGTGCCACCGGGTTTTGCGTCGAGCGCTTTCGTGGCCATGCCGATCAGTCGGGAGAGCTTGCTCATGCCGCCGACGGTATGCGCCCGCGTTATGGAGCGCCTGGACAGGACCGACGAGTCCGCTGACCGGTCGTCCTACACTGACGGCGTGCCCATCCGTCGCGCGCGTCTCGTCTCCCCCGCCCAGTCGGACCTCCGCGACGCGCTCGCGGCCCTCCGCATCGAGTTCGACCTCCCCGCGGACTTCCCCGCCGACGTGCAAGCCGAGGCCGAGCACGCCGCCCGCACCGTCCCCGTCGATCCTGCGGCCGCAGGGCTGGCGGACCTCCGCGGCATCCCGTTCCTCACGATCGATCCGGAGGGCTCGACCGACCTCGACCAGGCGCTGCACCTCGAGCGGACCGCCGACGGCGGCGGCATCCTGCACTACGCCATCGCCGACGTCCCCGCCTTCGTGCCCCTGGGCGGGGCGGTCGACGCGGAGGCCCGCCGTCGCGGCCAGACGATCTACGCACCCGACGGGAGGATCCCGCTGCACCCCGCGGTCCTCAGTGAGGATGCCGCCTCGCTCCTGCCGGACCGCGACCGCCGCGCCTACGTGTGGCGCTTCGAGCTGGATGCCGGAGCCCGCCCCACCTCGACGTCGCTGACCCGCGCGGTCGTCCGTTCCCGCGCCCAGTGGTCCTACGTCGATGCGCAGGCCGCGCTCGAGAAGGGCGGCGCGCCCGATTCGATCCGACACCTCGTCTGGTTCGGCGAGGAACGCGCCCGCCGGGAGATCGAGCGGGGTGGAGCGAGCCTCAGCCTCCCCGAGATCCGTGTCGTGACGACGCCGCAGGGATACGCACTCGAGGCCGACGAGGGTGTGCCCCTCGAAGACGCCAACGCGCAGGTGTCGCTCCTGACCGGCATGGCCGCCGCTGAGATCATGATCAGCGGCGGGGTGGGCATCATCCGCACGATGCCCCCGGCATCCGATGACGACGTCGCGGCCTTCCGGGCGCAGACGATCGGCTTCGGCCTGCCGTGGCGGGAGGCCGTGCCGTACGGCGACTACCTCCGCGACCTGCCGCGGACGCCCGTGGGGCGTGCGGTCCGGGAGCACGCCGCCGCTCTGTTCCGCGGCGCCGGATACGCGGCCTTCGACGGCGACCTCCCCGAGCTGACGACGCAGGCCGCGATCGCCGCGCCGTACGCGCACGTCACCGCGCCGCTGCGACGGCTCGTCGACCGCTGGGCGCTCCTCGTCTGCGATGCCCTCGCCAACGGCCGGCCCGTTCCGGATGACGTCCGCTCCTCGCTGACCGACCTCCCCGAGACGATGGAGCGGTCCGCACGCATCGCATCCCAGGTGGATGCTGCGGCCATCGAGCGCGTCGCCGCAGCAGTCCTCACGGGTCGCGAGGGCGAGGAGTTCGACGCCGTCGTCCTGCGTCAGCGGGAGGGCGGGGCGCGCGTGGCGCTCACCCTGCCGCCGCTCGAAACCGTCGTCGCTGACGTGGACGCACAGCCCGGCGACGTGGTCCGCGTCCGCCTCGTCGCCACGGACGTCGCCCGAGGGAAGAGCGAGTTCGTCGCCGTCTGACCGCGGCGCGTCGATTTGCACGAGCCGGGCTCCTCGTGTGCAATATATTGCATGCCGGTCCCCGCCACCTCCCTCCCTCCCCGCGGTCTCCTCCGCGATGACGTCCGCGCCAAGCTGCGTGACGCGATCGTCGACGGCACGCTCGCCCCCGGCGAGCAGCTGCGCGATGCGGAACTGTCCGCCTGGCTCGGGGTCTCACGCACCCCGGTCCGCGAGGCGCTCCTCGACCTCGCCCGCTCGGGTCTCGTCCTCGCTCAGCCCGGTCGCTCCACGATCGTCGCGCCGATCGATGGGCGCGCCGAACGCGATGCCGCCTCGGTCGTCGCCGCGATGCACCGCATCGCGGTCGTCGAGTCGACACCGCTGCTCACCGACGACGACATCGACCGGATGCGGCGGGCCAACGAGGCGTTCGTGGCCGCCCATGCCGCCGGGGACACCGCGGCGGCCCTCCGCGCCGATCACGACTTTCACGCGGTCGCCGTCGATCGGGCCGGCAACGAGGCCGTCCGCACCGTGCTGGCCCTCTACGGTCCGGTGCTCGAGCGCGCCGAGCGCCTGCGCTTCTCGTCGGATGACGCGGATGCCTCGGCGGCGCGCCACGCCGAGCTCATCCGGCACTGCGCCGCCCGTGACGCCCAGGCCGCGGCATCCGTCGCCGAAGGCCTCTGGCTCGACCTGCTGACCGACACCACCCCCCAGGAGCCCGCATGATCCTCGACCAGTTCCCCCGGCATCCGCTCACCTTCGGGCCGAGCCCCATCCACCCGCTGAAGCGGCTGACCCAGCACCTCGGCGGCGCGCAGGTCTGGGCCAAACGCGAAGACGTCTCGAGCGGGCTGGCCTTCGGCGGGAACAAGACGCGCAAGCTCGAGTACATCGTCCCGGACGTGCTCGCGAGCGGTGCCGACACGATCGTGTCGATCGGCGGCTACCAGTCGAACCACACCCGCCAGGTCGCGGCCGTGGCCGCCCACCTCGGCCTCAAGGCACGGCTCGTGCAGGAGAAGTGGGTCCCGTGGGACGAGCCGGTGAACGACAAGGTCGGCAACATCCTCCTCTCCCGCATGATGGGCGCGGACTCCCGCCTCGACGACGCCGGCTTCGACATCGGCATCCGCGATTCGTGGAAGCAGGCCCTGCAGGACGTGGAGGATGCCGGTGGCACCCCCTACCCGATCCCCGCTGGCGCGTCCGAGCACCGTCTGGGCGGTCTCGGGTTCGCGAACTGGGCGTTCGAGGTCGCCGAGCAGGAGAAGCAGTTCGGCGTCTTCTTCGACACGATCGTCGTCTGCACCGTGACCGGGTCGACGCACGCGGGCATGATCGCCGGCTTCGCCGCGCTCGAAGAGCTGACCGGCGTGAAGCGGCGCGTCATCGGGATCGATGCGTCCGCCACGCTGCAGAAGACGCGCGATCAGGTTGCGCGCATCGCCCGGAACACGGCGGAGCTGATCGAGCTCGGCCGCGACCTGCGCGACGACGAGATCCAGGTGCTGGAGGGCTGGGCGGGCGACCTGTACGGCATCCCGGTCGACTCCACGATGTCGGCGATGGCGCTCGGCGCGCAGCTCGAAGCGATGATCACCGACCCGGTTTACGAGGGCAAGTCGCTCGCCGGACTCATCGACCTCGTCCAGAGCGGCGACATCCCGAAGGACTCGACGGTCCTGTACGCGCACCTCGGCGGGCAACCCGCGATCAACGCGTACCACTCCCTCTGGAGCTGACGAGAAGCGGATGCCGGGGGCCCGGCCCTCGGCATCCGTGTCGTGTCAGGAGGTGACGACCTGCGCGGTCCCGAGCGGCGCGTCCGGACCCATCTCGTCGGCGAGACGGTTGGCCTCGGCGATGAGGGTCGCGACGATGTCCTCCTCGGGGACGGTCTTGACGACTTCGCCCTTGACGAAGATCTGGCCCTTGCCGTTGCCCGAGGCAACGCCGAGGTCGGCGTCGCGCGCCTCACCGGGACCGTTGACGACGCAGCCCATGACCGCCACGCGCAATGGCACCGTCATGTCCTTGAGACCCTCGGTGACGTTGTCGGCGAGCGTGTAGACGTCGACCTGGGCGCGTCCGCAGGACGGGCACGAGACGATCTCGAGCTTGCGCTCGCGGAGGTTCAGCGACTGCAGGATCTGGTGGCCGACCTTGACCTCTTCGGCGGGCGGCGCCGACAGCGAGACGCGGATCGTGTCGCCGATGCCCTCGCCGAGCAGGATGCCGAACGCCGTCGCGCTCTTGATCGTTCCCTGGAAGGCGGGGCCGGCCTCGGTGACGCCGAGGTGCAGGGGCCAGTCGCCCCGCTCCGCGAGCATCCGGTAGGCCTTCACCATGACGACGGGGTCGTTGTGCTTGACCGAGATCTTGAAGTCGTGGAAGTCGTGCTCCTCGAAGAGGGATGCCTCCCACACGGCGCTCTCGACGAGGGCTTCCGCCGTCGCCTTGCCGTACTTGTCGAGGATCCGCTTGTCGAGCGACCCGGCGTTGACGCCGATCCGGAGCGAGACGCCGGCGGCCTTGGCCGCGGCGGCGATCTGGCCGACGTTGCCGTCGAACTCGCGGATGTTGCCGGGGTTCACGCGCACGGCGCCGCAACCGGCGTCGATGGCGGTGTAGATGTAGCGCGGCTGGAAGTGGATGTCGGCGATCACGGGGATCTGGCTCTTCATCGCGATGATCTTCAGCGCGTCGGCGTCGGCCTGGTGCGGCACGGCGACGCGGACGATCTCGCAACCGGACGCCGTGAGCTCGGCGATCTGCTGGAGGGTCGCGTTGATGTTGGTCGTGGGCGTCGTCGTCATGGACTGGACGCTGACGGGCGCGTCGCCACCGACGAGGACCTTGCCGACCCTGATCTGACGGCTCTTGCGACGAGGCGCGAGGACCTCCGGCACGCGGGGCATCCCGATGTTGACAGCTGGCACGTCTCCAGCCTAAGCCGCCGGAGACCGCTCGGCACGGAAGGAGACCCCCAGGATGCCGCCAAAGCCGCCTGTGGTAGGTTCACCCCATGTTCGTGAACCGCACGTGGTGGCGCTCCGCCTGAGGCGGACGCTGCGAGCATCCCGACGACCGCCTGAGCTGAGAGCCCGGCGGTCGTTTCTCGTTTCACCGGCGACCGCCCCGAACGGAAGAACCCCATGTCCGGTAACGCCCCGATCCTCCTCGCCGACCTGGCCGCCCGCGGCATCCCCTTCGCCCTTCTCGCCCGCGACGGCGAGACCGTCGAGGTCCTCACGGGCGACGTGGTCGACGTCGCCCTCCTCGCCGACATCCCCCTCACCGATGCGACCGGTGCGGCGCGCGAGGTCCTCGCGCTCGTCCCCTTCCGCCAGGTCGTCGAGCGCGGCTTCGCCTGCCACGACGATGCCGCACCGTTGCGGTGCCTCGTCGTCGGCGAGCGTCACGCGCTTCCGCTGGCCGATGCTCTCGCGCAGCTGCCGACGGATCGCATCCCCCTCGAGGATGCCGGGTTCGACATCGACGACGAGGCCTACGCCGACATCGTCCGCCGCGTCATCGCCGACGAGATCGGTCGCGGCGAAGGCGCCAACTTCGTCATCCGCCGCGACTACGTCGCCGGCGTCGGCGGCGACCCGCTCACGGCCGGGCTGACCTGGTTCCGTGCGCTCCTGGAGCACGAGCGCGGCGCCTACTGGACCTTCCTCGTCTCGACGCCCGGCCACCTCGCCGTGGGCGCGAGCCCCGAAGCCCACGTCAGCGCCCAGGACGGCGTCGTCACGATGAACCCGATCTCGGGGACCTTCCGCCACCCGGCGGGCGGGGCCACGGCCGAGACCCTCACCGAGTTCCTCTCCTCCACGAAGGAGACGGAGGAGCTGTTCATGGTGGTCGACGAGGAACTGAAGATGATGTCGGCCGTCTGCAGCGACGGCGGCCGCATCACGGGGCCGCACCTCAAGGAGATGTCGCGTCTCACGCACACCGAGTACATGCTGCGCGGTACGAGCACGATGGACCCGCGCGACATCCTCCGCGAGACGATGTTCGCCCCCACGGTCACCGGCTCCCCCATGCAGAACGCGTGCACCGTCATCGCCCGGCACGAGCAGAGCCCCCGCGGGTACTACTCCGGTGTCGCGGCACTCTTCACGCCGCGCGCCGACGGAGGGCACGACCTCGACGCCCCCATCCTGATCCGCACCGCCTACGTCGTCGACGGCCGCCTGCGCGTCCCTGTCGGCGCGACGCTCGTGCGGCACTCCGACCCGCACGGCGAGGTCGGCGAGACGCATGGAAAGGCCGCCGGCGTCCTCGGCGCGATCGGTGCGATCCCGCGCGACGTCGTCGCGGCTCCTGCCGATGAGGACGCCCCCGCCGCATCGCGCCCGCTCGGCGACGATCCGGTGATCGCCGAGCTCCTCGCCTCGCGCAACGCGCGCCTGGCTGCTTTCTGGCTCAACCCGCAGGGCGAGCCCGCACGCGGGCCGTTCGCGGGGACGCGGGCCCTGGTGGTGGATGCCGAGGACCGCTTCACCACGATGCTCGCCCACCAGCTGCGCCACCTCGGTGTCGACGTGACGATCGCGCACTGGTCCGAGGCATCCCGTGACGCCGTCGCCGCCGCGGACCTCGTCGTCTCCGGGCCCGGGCCCGGAGACCCCCGCGACATCGACAGCGAGCGGATCGCCCGCATCCGCGAGGTCGTCGCCGCGCGCCTCGACGCCGGGGCGCCGCTGCTCGCCGTGTGCCTCAGCCATCAGGTGCTCGCCGACCGTCTGGGTCTCGACCTGGCTCCTCTGGCCAGCCCTCACCAGGGACTGCAGAAGACGGTCGACGTGTTCGGAGCCGCGGCATCCATCGGCTTCTACAACACCTTCACCGCGCGCGTCGCCCCCGGCATCGACCACGTGGGTGCGACCGAGATCGCCGCCGATCCCGTCACGGGCGACGTGTACGCGCTGCGAGGGCCGGCGTACGCGTCGGTGCAGGGGCACCTCGAGTCGATCCTGTCCCGCGACGGGCTCATCACGCTCGAGCGTCTCGTCGCCCACGCGCTCGGCACGACGGCGGCGTGACCGCGCGGTTCAGCCGAAGAGCTGCACCGGGTTGACGATGTCGGCCAGGATCAGCGTCCCGCCCATGAGGACCAGCGCGATCACCACGATGTAGGTGACCGGCACCAGCTTGGTCGCGTCGACCGGTCGCGGGGCACGCCGACCCGTCAGCCGCGACCAGACGCGCTTGAGGCCGTCCCACAGGGCGACCACGATGTGTCCGCCGTCGAGCGGCAGGAGCGGCACCAGGTTGAAGACGAACAGGGCGATGTTCAGCGAGCCCAGCAGGGCGAGCATGCCCGAGACACGGTTGAGGATCGGCGCCTCAGTAGCCGCGACCTCTCCCGCGAGACGGCCCGCACCGACGACCGACAGCGGGCCGTTCGGGTCACGGCCCGCGCCCGTGAACGTGTCGACCGCGGTCTGGTAGACCCGCGCCGGCAGCTGCCAGATGATCCCGACGACACGTCCGGTCTGCTCGAGGGCGGCCTGCGGGCCCTCCCAGATCGGCTGCGGCACGAAGCCGACCGTGGCCGACATCCCGACGAATCCGACCTCGGCGGTCTTCGTGGTCCCGTCGGCTGCCGCGACCTCGCGCGTCGCGAGGACGGGCGTGACCTGCAGCGTCTCCCGCGCGCCGCCCCGTTCCACAACGATCGGGATGGTGGCATCCGGCGTCTTCTGGATGATGGCGGATGCCTCGGCGAAGGTGTCGACGGCAGTCCCGTCGACCGACACGATGACGTCCCCCGGGCGGATGCCGGCAGCGGCCGCCGGCGAGGCGGGGTCGCCCGCGGTGCACGACGTCTGGGACGTGCCGGCAGGAAGGACGCACTCGTTGACGGAGGCGATCGTGGTCGTGGCGGTCTGCACCCCGATACCGGAGAACATGATGGCGAACAGGATGATCGCCAGGATGAGGTTCATCGCCGGGCCGCCGAGCATGATGATGACCCGCTTGTAGACCGGCAGGCGGTAGAAGGCGCGCTCGGCGCCGTCGCCCTGCAGCGTCTCGTCGTTGACACTGCGGGCGTCCTGGATCATCGTCTCGAACAGCCGACGACGGCGCGGCGGACGCCCCTCCGCCGCAGCCTTCTCGGCGGCCTCCGAGGGCGGGTACATGCCCGCCATCGAGATGTAGCCGCCGAGCGGCAGGAGCTTGAAGCCGTACTCGGTCTCGCCGACCCGGCGCGAGAAGACGGTCGGACCGAAGCCGATCATGTACTGGCCGACGCGGACGCCGAACGCCTTGGCGGGGGCGAGGTGGCCGACCTCGTGCAGGGCGATGGATACGGCGAGCCCGACCACCAGCACGACGACGCCGATGATGAATGCGAGAACGGTCACGAGCCCACACGCTACCCGTGCACGCTATGAACCGGCGATGACCTGCCTCGCCGTCGCCGACACCCGGCCGATCTAGGCTGGGAGGGTGATCCCCCGCCTCCTCGACTCGCGCCGCGTGCGGGTCGTCCGCGCAGGCGGGGCTTCGGCGGTCGCGACGCTCTCGGCGGCCACCGCCCACACCCTCGGCGGGGGGACCCCACCGGCCGCGTGGCTCGTGCTCACCGTCGCGCTGCTCGCCTGGCCCGTCGCCCTCGTGATCGTCGGCTCGCGCCCGTCCGCCCTCCGCACCGGTCTCGCTGTCGCCGCCGCGCAGGCGCTCCTCCACGGCGCGTTCGCGCTCGTCGGCGACACCGCCCCCAGCGCGGGCGCGCTCACGGGCCACCACCACGATCTCCTCACCCTCGGACCGGTCGCCGGTTCGGCCATGACCCCGGACGGTTCGATGCTCGCCGGTCACGTCGCGGCGGCGATCCTCACCGCCGTGGCGGTCTGTCACGGCGAGCGGATGCTGCGCGCCGTGGCCCGCGGCATCCGCTCCCTCCTGCGACCCACCGTCCTGCCCCTTCTGCCGCTCGCCCCGGTCGGACCGGCCGTGGCCGCCGCCCTTCCGGAGCGTTTGCGCCCGCGACTGCTCCTCGCCGATCTCTCCCGCCGCGGCCCTCCCCGCTGAGCCGGCCGCTCCCGCAGCGGCACGACGCTCACCATCCACCCGCGGACACCAGTCCGCACCTTTCAGGGAGACCTCGCTCATGACCCTTCGTCCCGCGCGCCGTTCGGCGCTCACCCTCACCGGCCTCGCCCTCGGCGGCGCCCTCGTGCTCGCCGCTCCGCTGGCGGCATCCGCTCACGTCCACGTCCACTCCGACGATGCCTCCGCCGGCGCGACGTCGCGGCTGGAGTTCTCGTTCAGCCACGGCTGCGACGGCGCGGCGACCTCCGCGCTCGTCTTCGACATCCCCGAGGGCGTCGACAACGTCACGCCCGTCGTCGACGGCGTGTGGAAGGTCAGCCGCGTCCTCGGGCAGAACAACGTGCCCACCCAGCTGACCTACACCGCGGTCACGCCGATCGAAGACGGCTTCGCGGCCTCGGCGTCCTTCGACGCGCTCTTCTCGTCGAAGGTCGGCGGCACCGACATCGCCTTCCCCGTGACGCAGAAGTGCGTGACCGGGCAGACCGACTGGAACCAGATCGCGAAGGACGGCGAGGACCCCGAGACGCTCGAGTCGCCCGCCCCGGTCGTGGCGGTCGCGCCCGCGTCGGCGGCGACCGCGTCGGACCACGACGACGACGGCGACCACGACGAGCACGCGGCCGCGGCTCCCGCGGCGGCCGAGACCTCCACCGAACCGATCGCGACGTGGCTCGGCGGTGGTGCGCTCATCCTGGGCGCCGCCGCACTCGTCGTGGCGATCCTCAACCGCCGCCGGGCCTGACGCGCGTCCGGACCCGAGCCGGTCGGAGGCCGGGTGCGATGATGGAGGGACCATGCAGAACCCCTCCGCTTTGCCACCCGTCCTCCGGCCGTCGGATCCCCCGACCGTGCCCCTCGTCGACGTCGCAGCCCACCTGGGCATCGCGGCACGGGACGACCTCGACGGTGTCTTCGCCCGCGGAGTGACCCTCGCCACGGCCGACCTCCGCGCGGGCGAGGTGTTCGTCGCCGTCCGCGGCGTCCACCGCCACGGCGCCGAGTTCGCGCCCGACGCGATCGCGAAGGGCGCCGTCGCCGTCGTGACGGATGCCGCCGGTGCCGCCCTACTCGCCGGCGCGGACGTCCCCGTCCTGGTGGTCGACGACCCGCGGGCGGTCCTCGGCGACCTGTCCGCCCTCGTCTACGGGACGGGAGCGGATGCCGCTCTCCCCCCGCTCCTTGCCGTCACCGGCACCAACGGCAAGACCAGCGTCACCCACCTCATGGAGGGGATGCTCCAGGGGCTCGGCGTCGTGACGGGGCTGTCGTCGACGGCCGAGCGGCACATCGCCGGCGAGGTGATCCCGTCGCGGCTGACGACCCCCGAGGCATCCGAGATGCATGCCCTCATCGGGCTCATGCGCGAGCGGAACGTCGACGCGATCCTCGTCGAGGTGAGCGCCCAGGCCCTCACCCGTCACCGAGTGGACGGGCTGCACTTCGATGTGGCCGGATTCACCAACCTGTCGCACGACCACCTCGACGACTACCGCGACATGGCCGAGTACCTCGCCGCCAAGGCCGCCCTCTTCACGTCCGCACGCGCGCGGCGGGCCGTGATCTGCGTCGATCAGCCGTCGGGCGTCGAGATCGCGGCGACCACGGACATCCCGGTGACGACGGTCGTCACGCCGGCGATCGCGGAGGATCCGTCGGTCTCCGCCGACTGGAGGGTCGAGATCGCGTCGGAGACCCCCACAGGCACGACGTTCACGCTCGCGGGACCTGCCGGCCGGCTCACGACGACCGTCCCCGTCATCGGCCCGCACATGGCCTCGAACGCGGGACTCGCGATCGTGATGCTGCTCGAGGCGGGGTGGCAGTGGTCCGCGCTCGTCGACCTCATCGACGGGGGGCGCATCGACGCGCACCTGCCCGGCCGCATCCAGCGCCTGTCGGGCGAGCGGGGGCCGGCGCTCTACCTCGACTTCGGCCACTCCCCCGACGCGTTCGCCAAGACCCTCGACGCCGTGCGGCGCGTCACACCGGGGCGCGTGATCATGGTGTGCGGCGCGAACGGCGATCGCGACACGACCAAGCGCGCCGACATGGGCGCGGCCGCGGCGCTCGGGAGCGACATCCTCGTCGTCACCGACCAGCATCCCCGCTCCGAGGATCCGGCGACGATCCGTCGCGCACTGATCGACGGTGCCCGCGCGTCGCGGCCCGATGCGGTCATCCACGAGGTCACCCCGCCCGAGGACGCGATCGCCGCCGCCGTCTCGCTCGCGGGAGACGGCGACGCGATCCTCTGGGCAGGACCCGGCCACCAGCACTATCGCGAGATCGCCGGCATCCGCACCCCGTTCGACGCGGTCGGAGCCGCGCAGGACGCGCTGCGTCGCGGCGGCTGGCCCGTCCCCGACTGACGCGGCTCAGCGCGCGGCGATGAGCCGGTCCGCCGTGTCGCGGGCCCACCGCTCGGCGGCGGCGAGCGACTCCCGAGTCAGTTCGCTCGGGCGCTCGTGCGCGTCGACGACCCGCGCGACGGTGTCCACGATCCCGAGGAACGGCAAGGCGCCCTCGTGGAAGGCGTCGACGGCCTGCTCGTTCGCGGCGTTGAACACGGCCGGATACGTGTCGCCGGCCACACCGACCTGCTTGGCGAGCGCGACGCTCGGGAAGGCATCCTCGTCGAGCGGCTCGAACGTCCAGGTCGAAGCGGTCGTCCAGTCCAGCGGCTCCCCGACCCCGGCGACCCGGTGCGGCCAGTCGAGCGACAGCGAGATCGGCAGACGCATGTCGGGCGGGGACGCCTGGACGATCGTCGACCCGTCGACGAACTCGACCATCGAGTGGACGATGGACTGCGGGTGGACCGTGACGTCGATCCGGTCGTACGGGATGCCGAAGAGCAGGTGCGCCTCGATGACCTCGAGTCCCTTGTTGACGAGGGTCGCGGAGTTCGTCGTGACGACGCGGCCCATGTCCCACGTCGGGTGAGCGAGCGCTTCGCGCGGTGTGACGTCCTGCAACCGGTCGCGGGAGCGACCACGGAAGGGGCCGCCCGACGCGGTGAGGACGAGACGTCGCACCTCGGCCGCATCCCCCGTCCGCAGGCACTGCGCGATGGCGGAGTGCTCGGAGTCGACGGGGACGATCTGGCCCGGTGCCGCGAGCTTCGTCACGAGCGGCCCGCCCACGATGAGCGACTCCTTGTTGGCGAGGGCGAGGACCGCTCCGGATTCGAGGGCCGCGAGGGTCGGACCGAGACCGACGGAACCCGTGATGCCGTTGATGACCACGTCGGCCTCGACGCTGCGTACCAGGCGTTCGGCGTCGACCGCGCCGAGCGCGGTCTCGGTGACCCCGAACTCGTCGGCCTGCGCCTGCATCCCGTCGCGGTCACGACCCGCGGCGAGGCCGACGACCTCGAATCGGTCGCGGTTCGCGCGGATAACGTCGAGCGCCTGCGTCCCGATCGAACCGGTCGAGCCCAGGATCAGGATGCGTCGCATGGCCTTCACCCTACCGGCGGGCGCCGAAGCGCCCGCCGCGGGGTCATTCGGTTGCGGCGCCGGCGGTCGCCGACTGCGCTCCGAGGATGTCGACGACGAAGACCAGCGTCTCGCCCTTCAGGTCGGCCTCGTTGATCTTGCCCTCGCCGTATCCCTCGGCGGGCGGGATGACGACGAGCACCTGCGATCCGACGGTCTGACCCTCGAGCGCCTTCTGGAAGCCCTTGACGACCTGGGTCGTGGTGAGGGTCGCCGGAGTGTTCTTCTCCCAGGTGGAGTCGAACGTCTTGCCGTCCGACCAGCGCACGCCCGTGTACTGGATGAGCGTGTAGTCGCCCTGCTGGACCTTGTAGCCGTCGCCCTTCTTCAGGGTCGCGACCTCCGTCGCAGTGGGCGGGTCCTGGCCTTCGGGGATCGTGATGGTCGGGGCGCCGTTGTCGGCGAGCTTCACCTTCGGGAGTCCCGCGGGTTCGGCCTGGGGCTCGCCCCACGCTGCGGTCGGCACGGTGCCGAGCAGGTCGAGGACGTAGACCTCGGACTGGGCGGTGTCGCTCGCGGGGAAGGCGGCGACGACGCGCTCGCCGATCTTGCCGCACCCGAAGACCTGTCCGAGGACAGTTGCGGCCGACAGCTGCGAAGGCAGGAACTCGCCCGGCTTGTAGCCGACCGTCGCGAGCTCTTCGCCCGTCTTGGCGTTGTAGGCCGTCATCGCATACGAGACGAAGTCGCCCGGCTTGACGGCGTCGCCCGTGCCCTCGTCCAGGACGCTCACCTGCAGCGCCTTGGGCTCGAGCGGCTTCTCGAACGTCGCCTTGGACGGCTTGCCGACCTCGCCGTCGACCTTGACGGAATCGGAAGCCTTGCCCGGCTTGGCTTGCGCGGCGCAGAGATCGGCAGCCGCCGTTCCGGTGGGCTGCGCGGTGCCCTGGCCGGATGCGCACCCGGCCAGCAGGAGGACGGCCACGGCAGCGGCGGAAAGGGCGGCGATGGGACGAAGACGCACGAAAGAACCTCACAGAGATACGGGGTGTCCGTCCATACTCCCCCATGATCTTTTGTCCGGGGTGTGAGTCGGGCGCCGAATCCGGTCGCGACCTGCTGCTCCGTCATGTCCTGACGCGTATGGGTTTGGCAGTACCCTCTTCTGGTGACCGAAGCGCAGACTCCCCCCGAGCCCTCTGCCGAGTCATCTGTCGATGAACTCGCGCGCGCCGGGGCCCTCTACTACCTGGTCCGCTGGGGTTTCGGTCCCCTGGCGCGACTCATCTACCGGCCGCGGATCGAGGGTGTCGGGAACATCCCGCGCACGGGTCCCATCATCCTGGCCAGCAATCACCTGAGCTTCATCGACTCTTTCGTGCTCCCGTTGTTCGCGCCGCGCCCCGTGTACTTCCTCGCCAAGTCGAGCTACTTCGACGGCACCGGCCTGAAGGGCTGGTTCAGCAACCGGTTCTTCCGCGCCCTCGGCGCGACGCCCGTTCAGCGCGGTGCCGGCCAGGCCGCCCTCGATGCGCTCGATCAGCAGCGCCGCATCCTCCAGTCCGGGAAGGCCATCGCGCTTTACCCCGAGGGGACGCGGTCGTTGGACGGGCGTCTGTACAAGGGCCGCACCGGCGTCGCCTTCCTCGCTCTCGAGACGGGCGCCCCCGTCGTGCCCGTCGGCATCGTCGGCACGAACGCGGCGATGCCCGTCGGCGCCAAGTGGCCGCGCCTGTCCCCCCGGGTCACCATCCGGTACGGCGAACCCATCGACCTCTCCCACCACGGCGCGGCATCCTCCGGTCGCGCCCGCCGTCAGGCGACGGACGACATCATGACCGCGATCCACGCGCTCTCCGGTCAGGAGCTGGCCGGAGCGTACAACGAGGTCCCCGCGCAGAACCCGGTCGAGCGGCTCAAACAGGTGCTCCCGCACGAGCGACGCTGAGCGGGACCGCTCGGCGCTGCCGGGTCAGGACTCGTGAGGTGCGGCAGCAGTCACCGTCGCCTCGTGATGCACGGGGAAGTTCACGGAATTCGCGATGAAGCACCATTCGCGTGCCTGTCGGTGCGCCGCCTCCGCCGCGGGGATCATCGCAGGGTCGGCGACCGTGACCCGCGGGTGCAGGGTCACTTCGCGGAACGCTCCCCCGCCCTTCCCGTCGAGCACCATCGTCCCGGCCGCGTCGTCCTCGTAGGACGTGACCACGACGCCCGCCGTCACGCACGCGTGCAGGTACGAGAGCAGGTGGCACTCCGACAGCGCCGCGAGCAGGAGGTCCTCGGGGTTCCAGCGCGTCGGGTCCCCGCGGAACGGCCTGTCGCTCGAGCCCAGGAGGTCGGGCTTCCCCTCGACGCGGAGGGTGACGGCCCGGTCGTAGTCGCGGTACCCGCTCGTGCCGGTACCGCGGTCGCCGGTCCACAGGGTGCTCACTCGGTAGTGGTGTTCGTCGCGCACACCGCCAGTCTCGCACCTTCGGACGGCGGTGGCCCCGAGCCCGCTGGGTAGGCTGAACGGGTGCCTGAGACCTTCGCTGTGACGGATGCCGTCGAACTCGCCGTCGTCGAACGCAGCGGATTCGTGGAATCCCGTCACGCAGGATCGGCGATCGTGCTGGATCCCGACGGCGTCGTCGTGTCGACACTGGGCGCGGTGGAGGCGCCGATCCTCCCCCGCTCGTCCCTCAAGCCGATGCAGGCGTTGGCGAGCGTCTCGGCAGGAGCCGCGCTCGAAGGCGCTCATCTCGCCGTGGCCACGGCCAGCCACTCGGGGACAGACCGTCACGTCGCGCTCGTGACGGACATCCTGAACGCCGCCGGCGTCGGCGAGGACGCGCTCCTGTGCCCGCCGGCCTGGCCCGGGGATGCGGCAGCGCGCGACGAGATGACCCGAGAGCTCATCGGCCCGCAGCGCGTGAGGATGAACTGCTCGGGAAAGCACGCGGCGATGCTGTTGGCCTGCCACGCGAACGGGTGGGACATGGCCACGTACCTCGAGCCGCAGCATCCGCTGCAGGTCCACACGCGCGAGGTGGTCGAGCGCCTCACCGGCACGAAGATCACGGCGACGGCGGTGGACGGATGCGGCGCCCCGGTGCACGCGATGACGCTCGCCGCACTGGCGCGCGCGATCCATCGCATCGGGGCGTCTTCGGAGCGCTCGCCCTTCGCCCTGCACCGGAGCGCCGGCATGCTGGTGCGCGCCGTCCGCGAGCACCCGTGGGTGATCCAGGGCCCGGGGCTGCCGGACTCGATCGTGACCGAGCGGCTCGGTGTGTTCGCCAAGCACGGTGCCGAAGGGGTCATGGCGATGGTCGCCCCCGACGGCACCACGGTCGTCCTCAAGATCCTCGACGGAAGCAACCGGGCGGGTGTCGTCACCGCACTCACCCTGCTCGTGCGGGCGGGGGCGTTGCAGGCGGCCGACGTCGCCCGCACCCTGGGCGATCTGCCGCTGACGGTGACCGGCGGCGGCCGCGATGTCGGGGTCATCCGACCCACCGTCTGAGCCCTGTCAGCCGGCCCCCTCCCCCTCACCGGCGAGCAGCACTCGGCGCACCGGCCGGTCGGGAGAGTGCACCCAGGCCCGCGACGCCCCCGGGACGGCGAACGGCGGCAGCTCACGCGTACCGACGAGCGACCGGTACTCGGCGGCGCACGCGGCATCGATGACGAGGTCGCCGTCGGCACGCGCTGCCGCAAGCAGGCGCCACTGTGCGAGCCAGGCGTCCGGTGATCCGATCACGACACCGCCGCGGGCCAGGCGAGCCTCGCCGTCGACCGAATCGACCCGGATCCCCATCCGCTCCCACGCCTCCGTCAACCGACGCGATCGTGGCCCCGCGGGCACCACCACCGCTGCGGGACGCCGGCCGGGCTGCCACACCGGCGGCCCCTCGCTGGGCCCGTGCAACGGCAGCTCACCGGCATCCACCACCTGGACGAGCGTGCGACCGAGCCTTCCGCGTCCGGGTGGCGGGTCCACGACGAAGTCGGCCGATTCCCCTCCCGCCGCGACATGGTCGGCGCGGGATGCCGTTGCCAGGATGAGCCGCCGAGGCACGAGCTCGAGGATCCGCCCCACGCCGCCGCCGACGCGCTGCGTCGTCAGCACGATCCGGATGCCGCGGGCCCGGGCCGCGCGCAGCGCGCTCTCCAGTGCCTCCGCCGCGACGGCGCCGTACTCCCCCGGCAGGGCCGACAGCATCACGTCGAGATCGTCGACGAGGAGCGTCGTGCCGGCCGGCATCCCCTCGATACCGGTGAGGGTGTCCCACGCTCCCTCGGGGTCCGGCGGCACCACCCGCACGGTCGACTGCGCGGCGACGGCGCGCAGGACGCCGGTCCTGCCGCTGCCAGGGCCGCCGATGACCACCAGGGCGGGATCCTCCCAGATGACCTCGCGCTGGCGCTGCTGCTCGGGCTCATCGGCGACGCCGAGCAGCACCCCGTCACGGCCCGGCGACGGCGACAGCGGAATCCGCTCGGGGAGCGCGGGAAGCCACGGGCGCCGCGCACGGTCACCACGACGGCTCTCGACCGTCTCGGCGATGACCGCGCCGTCGCACAAGGCCACCCGGACCGCCTGCGGCGCCGTGTCGCGGCTGCGGCGGACGAGTGCGGTGCCGCGCGCCTCGGGCCGCCCGGAGAGTCGGCAGGCGTCGTCGACGCCCAGCACGGCGCGCGAGTCGGATCCGTCAGCCACCCGGAGCGCGATGCGGAGCGGCGCGTTGGCGAGGACCGCATCCCGGAAGACACCGTTCGCCCGCTGCGCCGCGAGGATCAGATGGATGCCGAGCGCCCGGCCGCGCGCCGCGAGGTCGCCGAACACATCGTGGAGGACGGGATGCGCAGCGACGAGCGCCGCGTATTCGTCGACGACGATCACGAGGCGGCCGAGCGCGTCGCCCGCTTCGTCGATGTCGCGGGCGCCTCGCGCGGCGAGGGTCCGCTCCCGATACCTCACCTCGGCGCGGAGGCTCTCGATCGCGCGGACGGTCGTCGGCTCGTCGAGGTCGGTCAGGACCCCCGTCACGTGCGGCAGCGACGCGAGATGGTCGAACGTCCTCCCTCCCTTGAAATCGACGAGGAGGAGCCCCACCTGCGAAGCCGTGTGCGCGGCGCACAATGACACCACCCACGATGTGAGGAGCTCGCTCTTGCCCGCTCCGGTCATCCCGATGACGACGGCGTGAGGACCGTCGTGGACCAGGTCGATCGGGAACACGGCACCGCCGGCCCCGGCGAAGGCTGCGGGAAGCGACCCCGGCCCCGCCGCGGGGGCGCTGCGCATCGCGTCGCGGAGCGTGAGCGGCAGGTCGACCGTGTTCCCCAGTGCTCGGGTCGCGCGCTCGGACAGCAGCTCCGCCACCCGTGCCGCCTGGTGCTTCGACACGACCTCGACGGTCAGGTCGCGGGAACGACCGTCGAGGTCGAGGCGTGCCGTCGTGGGGCCGGTGAGCCTGAGGACAGCCCCGCACCGCGGGGGCGGCGGGGCACCTTCGGGGACGACGACGAGCGGGACGTCGACATCGCCTCCCACGAGACCTCCCTCCTCCAGGACCTGGAGGAGGGGTCCCACCGCCGCGGCGCGGTGGGGCGCGGCATCCGTCCACGCCGGCCCGCCGTCGCCCAACCGCACCCGACCGGGAGCCAGGCACAGGAGGATCTGCAGGGCGAGGGCGCGCGTCACGGCCGCCGCCAGTCGGGGCGGTCCGATGACGGCGACCCCGGTCGTCAGGGGGATCGGCACGGGGACGTCGCTGAGGACGCCGGCGCTGCGACGCAGCGCGGTCGCCTCGTCATCACCGTCGCCGCCCGTGACGCGGAGAGCGCTGGCGTCATCACCGGACCCGACGACCAGCATGGCCTCGCGTTCGGCCACGGAGCGCCAGATCGATTCGGGCCTCGCGAGGAACCGTTGAACGTCCGGATGCGTCGCCCACCGCTGCACGCGTTCGTCCTCGTGTCTGCGGGCCACCTCGACTTCGGCCTGCGCGAGCTCGCGCCTGAGGGCTGCGGCATCCTTCTTCGCGGTCCGCCTCGACGTGCGCGCGGCGTCCGCGACCGAGGCCACCGCGATCAGAGGTCCGAGCGCTGCGAACAGGAGGGCGTAGGCCGATCCCGTCACCGCCCAGAGGACGACCGCGCCGATGACCGGCACGACGGCGGTCATCACCGGAAGCGGCGGACGCGGTGTCGGCGCGGGTCGACGCGGGAGGGTCAGCGGGTCATCGGGAGCGAGAGTGGACACGCATCCACTCTCGTCAGACGACACCACCCGCAGACGCGGGGGACGACGGCCTGTGGAGGGAATCGGTCAGGAGGCGACCGGGGAGGAGATCTCGACGGTCGCGGTGTCGTCGTCCGCCGAGAGGAACCGCGCACCCACGACGATGATCGAGACGTTGTCGCGGCCGCCGTTCTCGAGCGCGGCTTCGAGCATCGCGTCGACTGCGGCGGCCGGATCGTGGTGCTGCAGAAGGAAGTGGAGGATGCCGTAGTCGGTGAGTTCTTTGGTCAGCCCGTCGCTGCAGACGACGAAGCGATCGCCGTCGACCACCTCGAGACGGACGTAGTCGGGAACGACACCGTCGCTGGGTCCCACGGCACGGGTGATGACGTTCCCGTAGGGGTGGTTCTCGGCCTCTTCGGGGCTGAGGCGACCGGCGGCGATGAGTTCCTGGACCACCGAGTGGTCGGTCGTCACCTGAGCGAGGGCGCCGTCGCGGAGGAGATACACGCGCGAGTCGCCGATATTGAGAGTCACCCAGGTCGGCTCGTCACCCGTGAGGTCGAGGTAGACGCCGGTCACGGTCGTGCCGGTGCCGTCGTCCGTCGTCTCGGAATGCGACGCGATGTCATCGACCGCGCGCTCGAGGGCGTCCTCGATCACTTCGGGAGAGACGGTTCCACGATCGACCGCGGCCGACAGTCGCTCGACGGTCCGAGAGCTCGCGATCTCGCCGCCGATGTGACCGCCCATGCCGTCTGCGACGACGAAGAGGGGGAACGCGGAGAGGACGGCGTCCTGGTTGTTCTCGCGTCGCCGGCCCTGGTGGGTGACCTCGGCCCAGCGCACCTCGACGGAACCCGTGCCGGTGGTGACAACGCGGGATGAGGTGACGACTTCGGGCACGCTCCGCCTTCTTTCCTGATCGGTGCAGCGTCTTCACACTCTAGTGGACACCACCCCCGTCATCTCGCGGCACAAGCCGTTGCCCTGCACTGGTGGAGGGCACTACGGTTTCGCTGAACCGGCGCACGCGCGCCGGACGCCGCGCCCGCGGCGACCCCGACAGGAGGACACAGCGATGTCAGATCCGAATCCCCCGCAGAACGGCGGGCCCACTCCTCCCGCTGGTGGTCCGACGCCGCCCCCCGGGCAGGCGCCCAACGACCACCCGGCACCGCCGCAGCAGCCCTACTCACCGCCACCGCAGCAGCCCTACGGGCAGCAGCCTCCGTCGCAGCCCTACGCCCAGCCGGCGCCCTCGGGTCCGCTTCCGCCCGACCAGGACAAGCAGTGGGCATCCTTCGCGCACTTCGGCGGCGTCATCGGATTCGTTCCCGCCCTCGTCATCTGGCTGATCTTCAAGGACCGGGGACCCCGGACGAACGCCGAAGGCAAAGAAGCGCTCAACTGGCAGATCACGTTCACGATCGCGATGGTCGCGGCCTGGATCCTCACGCTCGTGCTCGGCTGGATCCCGGTCATCGGCCTGCTGATCGGACTTCTCCCCGTCGCCCTGTGGGTCGTGAACATCGTGTTCTCGATCCTCGGCGGGGTGCGCGTCAACGCCGGCGGAAACTACCGCTACCCGGTCACGCTCCGCCTCATCTCGTAACGGGAGGCACGACGAGCTCCAGCTCTCCGGCCCCCGATGGGCGCAGGACGATCCCCTCGTCCTGCGCCCATCGCATGAGCCCGGCCGGATCCGTGGTGTGGGGCCGGGTCGAGGCGAGGCGGCGGACCAGCTCCCCCTTCGCGTGCTTGTTGAAATGGTTGAGCGCGCGGACAGCGCCGTCGGGCCCCTCGGAGACGACCCGCACGTAGGCCTGCGGGATCTCCGCCGGCACGGGCCCCAGCGTCACGTACGCCTCCGACCGCAGGTCGAGCACGAACGACGGCGCCGTAGCCGCGATCGCGGCACCGACGGCATCCGCCCACACCGACCTCATCGACGGCAGACCGGGGAGGCGGATGCCGGCACCCAGCCGGTAAGCGGGAAGCGGGTCGAGTGCCCCCACGACGCCGAAGGGCGCCGAGTGGATCGCGACACGGGTCCGCAGCCACTCCCGGGCCGCGTCATCCAGGGTCGACGCGTCGAGGGCGTCGAACAGCACGCCGGTGTACCGGTCCGCGGCGGGGACCGTGGGCGAGGTCCGGAGCGCGGCGTTCACGGCGACCTCCCCCCGCTGCCGGGCGGACAACTTGAGCACCCGGGCCGCGGTGTCCTCGTCGTCACTCAGCGCGACGAGCGCATCGACCACCCGATCGCGTTCGGCGCGGAGGCCCGGGAACGAGAGAGCGTCCGCATGCCACGGCGGTCCGTCGCCGCCGGGGCGCTTCGTCTCGGATGGCGGGAGCAGGATCAGCACGACGCGACCTCCAGGGAAAAGCGCAGCGCCGCCCGGAGAACCGGGCGGCGCTGCGTGAAAGGGGTGTCAGGACTGCAGGGCTGCGTTCCCGGCCACGATGGTGAGCTCGTCGTTCTCCATCGAGAGGAAACCGTCCTCCGCCGTCGCGACGATCTTCTCGCCGTTCGACTGCGTGATGCGGACCTGTCCTTCGGCGAGGATCGCGAGCACGGGCTCGTGACCGGCCATGAAGCCGATCTCGCCCTCGACCGTCTTGGCCACGACGAGGCTCGCCTCGCCGTGCCAGACCTCCGCCTCAGCGGAGACGAGGGTGACGGTCAGCGCCATGTCAGCCGTTCTCCTTCTGGATCTGAGCCCACTTCTCTTCGACGTCGCCGATGCCACCGACGTTGAAGAAGGCCTGCTCGGCCACGTGGTCGAAGTCACCCTTGACGATCGCGTCGAACGACTCGATGGTCTCCTTGATCGGGACCGTGGAGCCCTCGACGCCGGTGAACTTCTTGGCCATGTAGGTGTTCTGCGAGAGGAACTGCTGGATGCGGCGTGCGCGCGACACGACGATCTTGTCCTCTTCGGAGAGCTCGTCGACACCGAGGATCGCGATGATCTCCTGCAGTTCCTTGTTCTTCTGAAGGATCTGCTTCACCGACGTGGCCACACGGTAGTGATCCTCACCGATGTAGCGCGGGTCGAGGATGCGGCTCGTCGAGGTCAGCGGGTCGATCGCGGGGTACAGACCCTTCGATGCGATCTCACGCGAGAGCTCGGTGGTCGCGTCGAGGTGCGCGAACGTGGTCGCCGGAGCCGGGTCGGTGTAGTCGTCGGCGGGGACGTAGATCGCCTGCAGCGAGGTGATCGAGTGACCACGCGTCGAGGTGATGCGCTCCTGGAGCACGCCCATCTCGTCGGCGAGGTTCGGCTGGTAACCCACGGCGGAGGGCATGCGGCCCAGCAGCGTGGAGACCTCGGAACCGGCCTGCGTGAAGCGGAAGATGTTGTCGATGAAGAGGAGCACGTCCTGCTTCTGGACATCGCGGAAGTACTCCGCCATCGTCAGCGCCGACAGGGCGACACGGAGGCGCGTCCCCGGCGGCTCGTCCATCTGGCCGAAGACGAGGGCGGTCTTGTCGAAGACACCCGCCTCTTCCATCTCGGCGATGAGGTCGTTGCCCTCACGGGTGCGCTCACCGACACCGGCGAACACCGACACACCACCGTGGTCCTGCGCGACGCGCTGGATCATCTCCTGGATGAGGACGGTCTTGCCGACACCGGCGCCACCGAACAGACCGATCTTTCCACCCTGCACGTACGGGGTGAGCAGGTCGATGCTCTTGATGCCGGTCTCGAACATCTCGGTCTTGGACTCGAGCTGGTCGAAGTTCGGCGCCTGGCGGTGGATGCCCCAGCGCTCGGTGACCTCGATGGTCTCGCCCGGTGCGGCGTTCAGGACGTCACCCGTGACGTTGAAGACCTTGCCCTTGGTGACGTCGCCGACGGGAACCGTGATGGGACCGCCGGTGTTGCGCACCTCCTGGCCGCGGACCATGCCGTCGGTCGGCTTCAGCGAGATGGCGCGGACGAGGTCGTCGCCCAGGTGCTGGGCGACCTCGAGGGTGATCTCGGTCGACTGGTCGCCGATCACGATCGTGGTCTTCAGAGCGTTGTAGATCTCGGGGATCGAGTCGTGCGGGAACTCGATGTCGACGACCGGGCCGGTGACGCGCGCGACGCGGCCGACGACGGGGGTCTCCGTCTTCTCAGCGGTGAGGCTCATGGCTTCTCTTCTTTCGTGTGGTCTATTTGCCCGACGCCAGCGCGTCGGCGCCGCCGACGATCTCGGCGATCTGCTGCGTGATCTCCGCCTGACGCGCGTTGTTGCGCAGGCGGGTGTAGTCGGTGATGAGCTTGTCGGCGTTGTCGCTGGCGGACTTCATCGCCTTCTGCGTGGCGGCCTGCTTCGCGGCGGACGACTGCAGGAGCGCGTTGAACACGCGGCTCTGCACGTACACCGGCAGCAGCGCGTCGAGCACCGTCTCGGCATCCGGTTCGAACTCGTAGAGCGGGTAGACCTGGCTCGATGCCGTGTCCTCCGCCTCGACGACCTCGAGGGGCAGCAGACGGACCGTCTCCGGCGTCTGCGTCATCATGCTGACGAAGCGGTTGTAGACGAGATTGATCTCATCCACGCCGCCCTCGCCGCCGCCGAGCTCGTACGCGGCGATCAGCGCCGCCGCGATCTCCTCGGCCGTCGAGAACGCCGGGGTGTCGGTGTCACCGATCCACTCCCCCGCCGTCGCGATGCGACGGAACTGGAAGAATCCGACCGGCTTGCGGCCCACCAGGAAGTAGACCGGCTCGACACTCTGGCTGCGCAGCAGCTCGCCGAGCTGCAGAGCCTCGCGGATGACCTGCGAGTTGAACGCGCCGGCGAGGCCGCGGTCGGAACCGAAGACGACGACGGCGGAACGACGGATCTGCTCCCGCTCGGTGGTCAGCGGGTGCTGCACGTTGGAGTGCGTCGACACGGCGGAGACGGCACGCGTGACGGCCCGCGCGAAGGGGTTGGACGCGCGGACGCGAGCCATCGCCTTCTGGATGCGCGAAGCCGCGATGAGTTCCATCGCCTTCGTGATCTTCTTGGTCGTCTGAGCAGAAGAGATCTTCTGCTTGTAGACCCTGAGTTGTGCGCCCATAGGTTATGAGTCTCCCGTCGGCGTCAGCCGCGGCGGCCCTTGACGATCTTCTCCTGGTTCACGTCATCGACGTCCGCAGCAGCGACCTCTTCGTGACCCGGCGTGCCGAGTGCCTGACCCTTGCCGCCCTGGAACTCGAGGACGAAGGCGTCGACGGCCTTCTCGAGCTCGCCGGCGGTGTTGTCGTCGAGCACGTTCGAGTCGCGCAGGGTGTCGAGGATCGACGTGTTCCGCTTCAGGTGGTCGAGCAGTTCGCGCTCGAAACGGAGGACGTCCTCCACCTCGATCGTGTCGAGCTTGCCGTTCGTTCCGGCCCAGATCGAGACGACCTGCTCCTCGACGGGGTACGGCGAGTACTGCGGCTGCTTCAGGAGCTCCGTCAGACGTGCACCACGGGCCAGCTGTCGACGCGACGCGGCGTCGAGGTCGGATGCGAACATCGCGAAGGCCTCGAGCGAGCGGTACTGGGCGAGCTCGAGCTTGAGCGTTCCCGAGACCTTCTTGATCGACTTCACCTGGGCGTCGCCACCGACACGCGAGACCGAGATACCCACGTCGACCGCGGGACGCTGGTTGGCGTTGAAGAGGTCGGACTGCAGGAAGATCTGGCCGTCGGTGATCGAGATCACGTTGGTCGGGATGTACGCCGAGACGTCGTTGGCCTTGGTCTCGATGATGGGCAGACCCGTCATCGAACCGGCACCGAGCTCGTCGGACAGCTTCGCGCAACGCTCGAGCAGACGCGAGTGCAGGTAGAAGACGTCACCGGGGTACGCCTCACGGCCCGGCGGACGACGCAGGAGCAGCGACACGGCGCGGTAGGCCTCGGCCTGCTTCGACAGGTCGTCGAAGATGATCAGGACGTGCTTGCCCTCGTACATCCAGTGCTGCCCGATGGCCGAGCCGGTGTAGGGAGCGAGGTACTTGAAGCCGGCGGGGTCGGATGCCGGGGCCGCGACGATCGTCGTGTACTCCATGGCACCGGCGTCCTCGAGGGCGCCCTTCACCGAAGCGATGGTCGAGCCCTTCTGGCCGATCGCGACGTAGATGCAGCGGACCTGCTTCGTGACGTCGCCCGACTCCCAGTTGGCCTTCTGGTTGATGATCGTGTCGATCGCGATGGCCGTCTTACCGGTCTGGCGGTCGCCGATGATCAGCTGGCGCTGACCGCGGCCGACGGGGATCATCGCGTCGATGGCCTTGATGCCGGTCTGCATCGGCTCGTGGACCGACTTGCGCTGCATGACGCCGGGCGCCTGCAGCTCGAGGGCGCGGCGGCCGGTCGTGGCGATCTCGCCGAGACCGTCGATCGGGTTGCCGAGCGGGTCGACGACGCGGCCGAGGTAGCCCTCGCCGACACCGACCGAGAGGACCTCGCCGGAGCGGGTGACCTTCTGGCCGGCTTCGATGCCCGAGAAGTCACCGAGGACGACGACACCGATCTCGTGCTCGTCGAGGTTCTGCGCGAGGCCCTCGACGCCGTTCTCGAAGCGCACGAGCTCGTTCGCCATCACGCCGGGCAGGCCCTCGACGTGGGCGATGCCGTCCGCGGCGTCGACGACGGTGCCGACCTCGGTCGCCGCTGCCCCGGTGGGCTCGTAGGCGGCGACGAAGTCTTTCAGCGCGTCACGGATGACGTCGGGGCTGATGGACAGTTCTGCCATGGTCTTCCTTCTTAGTGAGGTCTTGTGGCGGGCACCTGGCCTGCCGGGTCCGCTCCTCGGTGGAGCGGGAAGAGTCAGCCCGCCAGACGCTGGCGGAGGTCGCCCAGTCGGGACGAGACGGTGGCGTCGATCACGTCGTCGCCGATCTCGATACGGACACCGCCGACGACCGTGGGGTCGAGGACGACGTTCAGCGAGACCTCGGTGCCGTAGCGCGCCGCGAGGGTGCGCTGGAGGCGGGACGTCTGCTCGTCGGTGAGGTCCGCGGCCGCGAAGACGGTGGCCACGGCGCGACCGCGCTGGTCCGCGACGACACGCAGCGCACGGCTGAGCATCGAGCGGACGCGTCGATCCCGCGGTACCTGGACGAGAGACGACACGATCGCAACCGTCGATGCGGCGGCGCGGCCGTTCAGCAGGCTCTCGATGAGCGCGCCCTTGGCGGATGCGTCACCGAGCCGGCTGCCCAGCGCGAGCTCGAGCTCGGGATTGGCAGCGATCGTGCGCGCCACGGAGAAGAGCTCGGCCTCGACGTCGACCTGCGGCTCGGCCATGGCGGCGGCGCGGACGCCGGCCTCCTCGATCCCCGAGATCAGGTCCGCCGACGACGACCAGCGCTCGGCGACGGCCGCGTCGAGGACCGACCCGGTCGCAGCCGAGTACCCGCCGAAGACGCGCGAGACGAGCGCACGTCGAGCTTCGGCGGGCACCGAGGCATCCGAGAGCGCGCCGCTCAGCTGCGACGAGCCGGCCAGGGTGCGCACCGCGGCGAAGAGCTCGCGGGCGACACCGAGGTCGACGCCCGGCGCGGCCGTGAGGGCCGACGTCGTCGCCGCGAGGGCTTGAGTGGTCGCGCTGCCCATTACTTCGCTGCCTTCTCGGAGGATTCGAGGTCGGCCAGGAAGCGGTCGACCACGGCCTTGGCCTTGGCGTCGTCGGACAGCGTCTCGCCGATGACACCACCGGCGAGGTCGAGGGCGAGGGTGCCCACTTCGCTCCGCAGCGAGACGAGCGCGGTCTGGCGCTCGGCCTCGATCTGGTGGTGCGCAGCGGAGGTCAGGCGTGCGGCCTCGGCCGACGCGTTGTCCTTGGCCTCGGCGACGATCTTCTTACCGTCCTCACGGGCGGTCTCGCGGATCTCGCCGGCCTCCTTGCGAGCCTCGGCCAGCTGGGCCGTGTACTCCTCGAGGGCGGCTTCCGCCTTGCGCTGAGCCTCGTCGGCCTTCGCGATGTTGCCCTCGATGGCAGCGGCGCGCTGGTCGAGCAGGACCTGCATCTTCGGGAGGGCGACCCGCCAGAAGACGAACAGGATCACGACGAAGCAGACCCCGGACCAGATGATGTCGTACCAAGCCGGGATCAGCGGGTTGTGAGACCCGCCCTCTTCGGCTGCGTACGCGACAAGAGCGTTCAGCATCCTGTCTCCTTAGTGATCTGAGTCGCGGTTTACTGGAAGATGAAGTAGGTCGCGATGCCGATGAAGGCGAGCGCCTCGGTGAAGGCGATACCGATGAACATCAGGACCTGCAGGCGACCGGCCAGCTCGGGCTGACGGGCCACGCCCTCGATCGTCTTGCCGACGACGATGCCCACACCGATGGCGGGGCCGATGGCGGCGAGGCCGTAACCCATCGTCGCGACGTTGCCCTCGAGGGCGGCGAGAACCGTAGTTGCGTCCACGGAGGTGTTTCCTTTCGGTTGGATGGCTCGGCGTGCGCCGGACCGCTTAGTGCTCTTCTGCCACCGCGAGCTGGATGTAGACCGCGGTGAGGATGGCGAAGACGTATGCCTGGAGGAAGGCGACGAAGATCTCGAAGATCGTGAAGGCGAACCCGAACGCGAGCGTTCCGGCCGCGAGCGCCGAGAACCAGCCGCCCAGGGTGATGAGGAAGAACTGCGTCGCTGCGAAGAACAGGACGAGCATGAGGTGCCCGACGATCATGTTCATCAGCAGTCGGAGCGTCAGCGTCACGGGCCGGATGATGAACGTCGAGAGGAACTCGAGCGGGATGATCAGGATGTAGAGGAACCAGGGCAGCCCGGGAGGCATCAACGAGTTGCGGAAGAAGTTCCCGGGGCTCGCCTTGATACCGGCGTAGATGAAGGTGACGTACGCGACGAGCGCGAGGAGGAGGGGCACCGCGACGATCGACGAACCTGCGATGTTCAGGAACGGGATGACACCCGTGATGTTCATGAACAGCACCATGAAGAAGATCGTGGTGAGGATCGGCAGGAACCGGCGTCCGTCCTTCTTGCCGAGCAGGTCTTCGGCGATGTTGACCCGGACGAAGTCCAGGCCCATCTCGACGACGCTCTGGAAGCGGCCGGGGACGACCGTCATGCGGCGGGTGCCGAGCCAGAAGATCAGGACGATGGCGATCGTCGCGAGGATCTGGATGAGGTGGATCCGGTTGACGACGAGGGGGCCGATCGAGAAGACCGCATCGGGGAAGAACTCCGAGATCGACGGTCCATGGAACTCGTCAGGGGCGTCTTCGGCGGCAGTAGCGATCAGGGTCGCAGCTTGAGTAAACAGCGCTGGCTCCAGCTTCGGGGCGTCGATCTATCGATCGGGCGACGATGGTCGGTGAGCTGACTCCGCAGGCGTTCCCGTCGGGGTTCAGGCGGGCTCGGAAACAGCCTATCAGGCCTCTGGGGTGCTGGTGTCCCCGTGCCGACGCTCCCCCGCCTCCACCTCTGCGGCCTCGACCTCTGCCGCGGTGGGCAGCGTCGTGTCGCTGACCGCCGGCATCCGCATGCGCATCATGACGACGACGTCGACGACGAGCGAGGCGATGATGCTCACGATCAGGGAGATGAGGAACACCATCGGCGTGAGCCAGGGCTGGTCGCGGAGGACGAAGAGCACCACGAGGAAGACGACGAACTTCAGGATCCATCCGCCCATGACCGACCCGAAGAAGATCGGGACGAACAGCGGGTCGCCGTAGAAGCGGTTGGCGATGAGGATCGAGACGATCGTGAAGGCGAGGAACACGGCCGCCATGAGGACCGCCACGAGCGCGCTCGACAGTCCCGAGACGCCTGCCACGAGCAGACCCACGACTCCCCCGACGACGGCGAGGACCAGGGTGACGATGCCCGACCACACCAGAGCGGTGCGGAGCATGCGGGTGGAGGACAGGGCGCTCATGAGAGGGCCTTTCGCTCGGGCGCGACCGGACGGGCACGGCGCGCGGGGGGAAGGGTGACGAGGACGCACGCGACGCATCCGATGATCAGGAACGCGACACCGGGCCAGTACCGCCCCGGCCACCCCTTCGTCGTGCCGATGTACATCAGGAGGACGGAGAGGGAGACGACCGCGGTCCATGCGTAGAACACGAACACGGCGTTGCGGTCGGTGTGACCCATGTCGAGCATCCGGTGATGGAGGTGCTTGCGGTCGGGCGAGAACGGCGACTTGCCCTGCGCCATGCGGCGGACGACGGCGAGACCGAAGTCGACGAGAGGGAGCAGCACGATGACCACGGGGAGGATGACGGGGATGAAGGCACCGAGTAGCTGCGAGCGGCCGAAGAGATCGTTGTCGCTCAGCAGGTTCGGCGGCAGATTGCCCGTCACGACGATCGCGGACGACGCCATCATGAGCCCGAGCAGCAGCGCACCGGCATCCCCCATGAACATCCGCGCCGGGTTCCAGTTGAACGGGAGGAAGCCCGCGCACATGCCGAGCAGCACGATGGCGATGAACACACCCGTGTTGCTCTGCTCGCTGTTGTCGAAATCGCGCACGAGCATGGCGGAGTAGGCGAAGAACACCGCGTTGGCGATGAGGCAGACACCGGCGACGAGGCCGTCGAGACCGTCGATGAAGTTGACCGCGTTCATGACGATCACGATCAGGAGGATCGACAGGCTGATGCTCACCCAGCTCGACACGACGACCTGCTGGCCGAAGGGCAGATAGAAGATCTGGATGCCGCCGAGGAACACGACGATCCAGGCGGCGACGAACTGGGCGCCGAGCTTGATCATCCAGTCGAGGTCCCAGAGGTCGTCGGCGACGCCCACCACGACCATGAGCGCGGCGGCCCCGAGGAGCGACCACACCATCGACGGCTCCTGCCAGACGATCGCGAAGGCGGGGAGCTGCGAGGACAGGACGAAGAAGCCGAGCATCCCGATGAACATCGCCACGCCGCCCAGCCGCGGCGTCGGGGTCTTGTGCACGTCCCGCTCGCGGATCGCCGGGTGGAGCCCGAATCTCATCGCCACGCGCCACACGACCCACGAGAAGACGAAGGTGAGGGCGCCGGTGATGACGAACGCGAGCAGGTAGTCCCTCACGCGGCGTCGGATTCTTCGGGGTCGACCGGATCGGGCTCGAGGAGGTCGCCGAGGACGTCGCGGAGGTCCTGGCGCGAGACGGCGCCGTCGCGGAGGACCGTCACCGGGCGCCGGTCGCGACCGACGAGGCCGGTCGCATCGATGATCGTCGAAGCGACACCGGTCTCGACGAGGCCGCCGTCGAGGTACACCGAGACGCTGTCGCGGAGCATCTGCACGGCCGAGTCGATCCCGAGCGCGGCGGGCTTGCCCGTCAGGTTCGCGCTGGACACCGCGAGCGGGCCGGTCTCCTCGAGGAGCTCGAGGGCGAAACGGTCGTTCGGCATCCGCACCGCGACGGTGCCGCGCGTCTCGCCCAGGTCCCACCGCAGCGACGGCTGAGCCGGGAGCACGATCGTGAGCCCGCCCGGCCAGAAACGCTCGACGAGACGCTCGACGGGTTCGGGGACCTCGGCCACGAGGGCGCGCATCGTGTCGGGTCCCGAGACGAGGACGGGGGGCGGCGACTGCCGCCCGCGACCCTTCGCGGCGAGCAGGCGAGCCACCGCCGACGCGTTGAAGGCGTCCGCGGCCACACCGTAGACGGTGTCGGTCGGCATCACGATGAGTTCGCCGCGTCCGATCGCTTGCCGTGCCTGGCGGAGAGCGGGCAGCAGCTGGTCGGCGTCACGGCAGTCGAGAACGGGAGACATATCCGCAGCATTCTACGAGGAGCGCCCCTCCTGCACCTGCGAGAACACGGGAGGAGGGCGCCGGAGGGACGTGGTCGAGGTCAGGGGCGGAGGGCGGTCGTCGCGCGGTCGCGCAGGGTGAGGTCGGGGTGGGTGGCGGCGCCGCGCCACCCGTCGGCGCTCAGGATCTCGCGGATGCCGGGCCCCTGCCACTCGCCGTGCTCGATCACGAGGGTGCCGCCGGGGTGCAGCAGGCGCAGCGCGACGCCCGAGAGGACGCGGACGACGTCCAGACCGTCGGCGCCGCCGTAGAGGGCCGCGGGCGGATCCCAGAAGCGGACCTCGGGGTCGCGCGGGACGGCGTCGTCGGGAACGTACGGAGGATTCGAGACGACGACCGAGACGGTGCCGTCGAGCTCGGGGAAGGCGTCGGCGAGGTCGATGAAGGCGAGCCGGGCGTGCGGTGCCTGCTCCGCGAAGTTCTCCTTGGCCCAGATGAACGCCTCGACCGAGTTCTCGGCGGCGTGCACGCGCGCGTGCGGCACCTCGGTGGCCAAGGCCAGGGCGAGGGCTCCGCTTCCCGTCCCCAGGTCGACCGCGACGGGCTCGGGGCCGGGAGCCTCGCGGAGCGCGTCGATCGCGAGCTGGGCGACCATCTCGGTCTCGGGACGCGGGACGAACACGCCGGGACCGACCCGCAGCTCCATGTGCCGGAACGGCGCCCGGCCGGTGAGGTGCTGAAGGGGTTCGCGCGCCGCGCGGCGTTCGACGAACTCGGCGAAACGCGTCGCCTCGAGCTCCGGCATCCGATCACCCCGCATCATCGCGGCAGCCAGCTCGCCACGGCCGAGCCCGAGGACATGGGCCGCGAGGAGTTCGGCGTCCACATCGGCCGACGGGACGCCGGCGGCGGCGAGGCGCGCCGCCGCGGTGCGGACGAGGGGTGCGAGGTCGCTGCCGGCGGGCGCGTCGGAGATCCGTGAAGTCGACATGGGAAAGCCCAGGATACCGCGCGCCGCATCGTCACACAGGGCCACCGGCCGCAGGCGCGCCTTAGGCTGGGGGACGCATCGCGGGCACCTGAACCGCGACCCAGATCTCCATCCGCACGGAAGGCATCCCATGACCGGCATCCACTCCGACATCACCAGCGCATTCGGCAACACTCCCCTGGTCCGACTGAACCGCGTATCGGAGGGCCTGCCCGGGACCATCCTGGCCAAGCTCGAGTTCTACAACCCGGCATCCTCGGTCAAGGACCGCCTCGGCATCGCCATCGTCGACGCCGCCGAGGCCTCGGGCGAGCTGAAGCCCGGCGGCACGATCGTCGAAGGCACGAGCGGTAACACCGGCATCGCCCTGGCGATGGTCGGCGCAGCCCGCGGGTACAAGGTCATCCTGACGATGCCCTCGTCGATGTCGGTCGAGCGCCGGATGCTGCTGCGCGCCTACGGCGCCGAGCTCGTTCTCACCGACCCCTCCCTCGGCATGAAGGGCGCGGTCGGCGAAGCCGAGCGCATCGCCGCCGAGACCCCGGGCGCCGTGCTCGCCAAGCAGTTCGCCAACCAGGCCAACGTCGAGATCCACCGGAAGACGACCGCCGAGGAGATCCTCCGCGACACCGACGGCGCCGTCGACTACTTCGTCGCCGGCATCGGCACGGGCGGCACCATCACCGGTGTCGGTCAGGTGCTCAAGGAGCGGGTACCGTCCGCGAAGGTCGTCGCCGTCGAGCCCAAGGACTCGCCGCTGCTGACCGAGGGCAAGCCCGGCCCCCACAAGATCCAGGGCATCGGCCCGAACTTCATCCCCCCGATCCTCGACCAGGGCGTCATCGACGAGGTCCAGGACGTCACGTTCGACGACGCGATCGAGACCGCGAAGAAGGTCGCGACGACCGAAGGCATCCTCGTCGGCATCTCGTCCGGTGCCGCCATCTGGGCCGCGCTTCAGGTCGCGGCTCGCCCCGAGGCCGAGGGCAAGAACATCGTCGTCATCATCCCCTCGTTCGGCGAGCGGTACCTGTCGACCGCGCTCTTCGAGGAGTTCCGCGACTGACCCGCACGCCGACACCCGGAAGGTCCGCCGTGCCCCGCACCGCCCCCTCGTTCGTCCGCAGCGTCGCCGCCGCGGCGCGGTCCGTCCGTGAGGACGTGGCCTCCGCGAAGCTGCGCGATCCCGCGGCCCGCGGCGGCGCCGAGATCGCGCTGCTCTATCCGGGACTCCACGCCGTGTGGAGTCACCGGGTGGCGCACGCGCTGTGGCGGCGCGGCAGGCGGTTCCCGGCGCGCGCACTCTCGCAGGTGACCCGCTGGCTGACCGGGATCGAGATCCACCCGGGGGCCACCATCGGGCGACGGTTCTTCATCGATCACGGCATGGGTGTCGTCATCGGCGAGACCGCCGAAGTCGGGGACGACGTCATGCTCTACCACGGGGTGACGCTGGGCGGCCGGACCCGGGACGGTGGCAAGCGGCATCCCACCCTCGAGGACGGCGTCGCCGTCGGCGCGGGCGCGAAGATCCTCGGGCCGATCGTGATCGGGGCGCACTCGGTGATCGGGGCGAACGCCGTCGTGACGAAGGATGCCCCCGCGGACTCCGTCCTGGTGGGCGTACCGGCACGCGCGCGTCGGCGCACGGCGAACGAGGACACCCGGGCGATCCTCATGGCGCCCGAGTACCACATCTGACCCGGCTCAGGCCTCCGAGCCGACCGCGGCCAGCTGCGCCTCTTCGTCCGCGGCGATCGCGGAATCGATGAGGGGGCCGAGCGCGCCGTCCATCACCTGGTCGAGGTTGTAGGCCTTGTACCCGGTGCGGTGATCCGCGATGCGGTTCTCGGGGAAGTTGTAGGTGCGGATGCGCTCGGAGCGATCCATGCCGCGGATCTGCGACCTGCGCGCGTCGGAGGCCGCGGCATCCCGCTCCTCCTGCTGCTTGGCGAGCAGGCGTGCGCGGAGGACGCGCATACCGGCTTCGCGGTTCTGCAGCTGGCTCTTCTCGTTCTGCATCGAGACGACGATGCCGGTCGGCACGTGCGTGATGCGGACGGCGGAGTCCGTCGTGTTGACCGACTGCCCACCCGGTCCGGACGAGCGGAAGACGTCGATCTTGAGGTCGTTCGGATCGATCTGGACCTCTTCGGGCTCGTCGACCTCGGGGAACACGAGAACACCGGTCGTCGAGGTGTGGATGCGCCCCTGCGACTCGGTCGCGGGCACGCGTTGCACGCGGTGCACGCCGCCCTCGTACTTCAGGTGCGCCCAGACGCCCTGCGCCGGGTCGCTGGACGAGCCCTTGATCGCGATCTGGACGTCTTTGTACCCGCCGAGGTCCGATTCGTTGCGTTCGAGGAGCTCGGTCTTCCAGCCGCGGGATGCCGCGTACTGCAGGTACATGCGAAGGAGGTCCGCCGCGAACAGCGCCGACTCGGCGCCGCCCTCGCCCGCCTTGATCTCGAGGATCACGTCGCGGGCGTCGTCGGGGTCGCGCGGGATCAGCAGGCGCCGGAGCTTCTCCTGCGTCTCGGCCAGGCGCTGCTCGAGCGCCGGGACCTCCTCAGCGAAGGCGTCGTCCTCCTTGGCCAGCTCCCGACCGGCGGCGAGGTCCTCCTCCGCTCCGTGCCACGCATCGTACGCGGCGACGATGCGGGAGAGCTCCGCGTACCGCCGGTTGACGCGCTTGGCGCGCGACGCGTCGGCGTGCACCGCGGGGTCGGAGAGTTCCTCCTGGACCGCGCGGTGCTCGTCGATCAGCGTCTGGACGGATTCGAACACGGCTCGAGGCTCAGCGGATGCTGTTCTCGTGCGCGTGGCCGCCGGCGGCGGGGGCCGGCATCGACTTCTGCATCTGCACGAGGAACTCGACGTTCGACGTCGTCTCCTTCAGCTTGCCGAGGACGACCTCGAGGGCCTGCTGCTGGTCGAGGCCGGCGAGGGCGCGACGCAGCTTCCACGTGATCTTGACCTCGTCGGCCGAGAGGAGCATCTCCTCGCGACGGGTGCTCGACGCGTTGACGTCGACGGCGGGGAAGATCCGCTTGTCGGCGAGCTGACGCGACAGGCGCAGCTCGCTGTTGCCGGTGCCCTTGAACTCCTCGAAGATGACGTCGTCCATCTTGGAGCCGGTCTCGACGAGAGCCGTGGCGAGGATCGTGAGCGATCCGCCGTTCTCGATGTTGCGCGCCGCGCCGAAGAAGCGCTTGGGCGGGTAGAGCGCCGAGGCGTCGACACCACCGGTGAGCACGCGGCCCGAGGTGGGCGCCGAGATGTTGTAGGCGCGGCCGAGGCGCGTGATCGAGTCGAGGAGGACGACGACGTCGCGACCGAGCTCGACGAGACGCTTCGCACGCTCGATGGCGAGCTCGGCGACCGTCGTGTGGTCCTCGGCGGGGCGGTCGAAGGTCGAGGCGATGACCTCGCCCTTGACCGTCCGCTGCATGTCGGTGACCTCTTCGGGACGCTCGTCGACGAGGACGACCATGAGGTGGACCTCGGGGTTGTTCGTCGCGATCGCGTTGGCGATCTGCTGCAGGACGATCGTCTTACCGGCCTTGGGAGGCGCGACGATGAGGCCGCGCTGGCCCTTGCCGATGGGAGCCACGAGGTCGATGATGCGCTGCGTCAGCTTCTCGGGCGCGGTCTCGAGGCGCAGGCGCTCCTGCGGGTAGAGCGGGGTCAGCTTGCCGAACTCGACACGCGTGGCGGCGTCCTCGACCGACAGGCCGTTGACGGCGTCGACCTTGACGAGCGCGTTGTACTTCTGGCGGCTCGACTGCTCACCCTCGCGGGGCTGCTTGATCGCGCCGACGACCGCGTCGCCCTTGCGCAGGTTGTACTTCTTGACCTGGCCGAGCGAGACGTAGACGTCGCTCTGCCCGGGCAGGTAACCCGTGGTGCGGACGAAGGCGTAGTTGTCGAGGACGTCGAGGATGCCGGCGATCGGGATGAGGACGTCGTCCTCGCCGATCTCGGTGTCGAACTCGTCGCCCGTCGACTGCCCGCGGCGCTTGTTGCGCTGGCGGCCGCGGCCCTGGCCCTGCTCGTCGTCGGAGACCGACTCGGCGGCGGGCTTGTCGGCGGGCGCGTTCTGAGCGTTGCCGTTCTGAGCGTTGCCGCCCTGGCCGTTGCCGCCCTGGTTGCCGTTCTGGCCGTTCTCGCCCTTGTTGCGGTTGCGGCTGCGGCTGCGGCTGCGCGACCGGCTGCGGCCGGTCCCCTCGCTGGAGCCCTCGGAGTCGTCTCCGGATGCCGCGGTGTTCGCGTCGCTCGATGCGGACGCGTTCGCGTCGTCGGATGCCTGCTCGGCGGGTGCCTCGGCTGCGGCCGGGGCGGCGCTGGTCTCGGTCGCCGGAGCGTCCGCCGGCGTGGCGTCAGCGGCTGCCGGAGCGGCGTCGGCGGCAGCAGCAGCGGCGTCGGCGGCAGGCGCTGCCTCGGCAGGAGCGTCACCGCTCTTGGCACGGCGCGGCGCACGCTTGCGCGGCGCCTTCGCCGGCTTCTCGTCGGCCGGCTTCTCGTCAGCGGATGCCTCGACTGCGGGTGCAGCGTCCTGGGCGACGGTCCCGTCTGCGACGGCCTCGTCTGCGACGGGCTCGGCTGCAGCAGCGGCCTTCTTCGCGGAGGTCCTCCGTGCGGGGCGCTTCGCCTGCACGGGCTCCTCGGCGGGCGCGGCGGCCTCGTCGGTGGACGGCTCGGTCGCCTCGTCTGCGGCGGGCGCGGCTTCGACGGCAGTCGAGTCGGCGGTGTCCGCAGCGGCATCCGTCGTCGCGTCCTGCGCGGCGGCCGTGGTGGTCTCGTCGGCGGCAGCGCCGCCGGTGGCGACGTCGTCGCCGGTCTGGATCTCGGAGATGGACTCCACGAGTTCTCCCTTTCAGATGTGGAAAGTCATAACCGCAGGTGGTTCCGTCCACGACGGATCCGAATCCTCAGCGGGGTGTTCGCGCAGGCACAGAGTTGCGCAGGCCCGTCAGGAGGGGTGTGCGGTGGTTCGCAGATTGCGAGTGGAGGGCAGATTCACGTGATTACGTGGCATCCTCCGTATGGTCCCTCACTGTACCACCCCGCACATCGACGGCCAGCAGCAAGGGTTTCCATGGCGTGTCCGTCGACGTGGCGGCGAAATCGACCGCTTCGAGTCGTCGACCCGGCCCGTCGGCGAGGACGAGGACGCTGGGTCCTGCGCCCGAGACGACGGCGGCGAACCCGGCGGCACGCAGGCCCTGCACGAGTGCATCCGTCGCGGGCATCGCCTGCGCCCGGTACGACTGGTGGAGCTTGTCCTCCGTCGCCGCCATGAGCAGTTCGGGGCTCTGCGTCAGCGCCGCGATGAGCAGAGCCGACCGCGACACGTTGAAGACGGCGTCCTCGCGCGTGACGTGGAGCGGCGCGAGACCGCGCGCGACCGAGGTCGACATCGTGAACTCGGGGACGAAGACGAGCGGTGAGACCCCGCGGTGGACGGCCAGCTTCTTGTGCTGCGGCCCCGTGGAGTCCATCCACGCGATCGTCAGCCCGCCGAACAGAGCGGGCGCCACGTTGTCGGGGTGCCCCTCGAGCTCGGTCGCCAGGCGCAAGAGGGTCTCGGGGCCGAGGGTGACGTCGCCCTCGAGCAGTCCCTGCGCCGCGAGCAGTCCCGCCACGACGGCTGCACCGGAGGATCCCATGCCGCGGCCGTGCGGGATCACGTTGTGCGCGCGCAGACGGATGCCGGGCATCGGCCGACCGGCCGCCTCGAACGCGTACGCCATCGAGCGGACCACGAGGTGCGAGGCATCCGTCGGGACGTCGGCGGCCCCCTCCCCCGAAACCTCGATCTCGAGGCCCGGACCGTCGAGCGCGGTCACGACGAGTTCGTCATGGACGCTCAGGGCGAGACCGAGAGTGTCGAAGCCGGGCCCGAGGTTGGCGCTCGTCGCGGGGACGCGAACGGCGACGGAGCGCCCCGCGAGCGTCATCCCGCCACGCGGGTGAGGTCGAGCGCGGAGGCCACCTCGCTGGTCGCCGCGTCCACGACGATGGGCTCGACCTGCGAGCCGTCGGGGTTGCGGAGCGCCCACTGCGGGTCCTTCAGGCCGTGGCCGGTGACGGTGAGGACGACCTTGGCGCCGTTCGGGATGACACCCGCCTCGGCACGGTCGAGCAGACCGGCGACGCTGATCGCCGACGCCGGCTCGACGAAGACGCCGACGGTGCCCGCGAGGAGCTTCTGCGCCGCGAGGATGCGCTCGTCGTCGATCGCGCCGAACCAGCCGTCGGTGGCTGCGCGGGCTTCGAGGGCGAGGTCCCAGGACGCGGGGTTGCCGATGCGGATGGCCGAGGCGATCGTCTCGGGGTTCTTGACGACCTCGCCGCGCACGAGCGGCGCGGAGCCCTCGGCCTGGAAGCCGAACATGCGGGGCACGCGCGTCGCGATGCCGCGCTCGGCCTCTTCGCGGTAGCCGCGCGAGTAGGCGGTGTAGTTGCCGGCGTTGCCGACGGGGATGAAGTGGAAGTCGGGGGCGTCGTCGAGCTGGCTGACGACCTCGTAGGCGGCCGTCTTCTGTCCCTCGATGCGGTCGGGGTTGACCGAGTTGACGAGGTGCACCTTGTACCCGCCGGCGAGCTCGCGCGCGATCTCGAGGCAGTCGTCGAAGTTGCCGCGGATCTGGATGAGCTGGCCGCCGTGGGCGACGGCCTGGCTGAGCTTGCCCATGGCGATCTTGCCCTCGGGGACGAGGACGGCGGCCGTGATGCCGGCGTGCGCGGCGTAGGCGGCCGCGGATGCCGAGGTGTTGCCGGTCGACGCGCAGATGACGGCCTCGGCTCCGTGCTCGACGGCACGGGAGAGGGCGACGGTCATGCCGCGGTCCTTGAACGAGCCCGTCGGGTTCATGCCCTCGAACTTGATGTAGACATCGGCTCCGGTGATGCGCGACAGCGACGCCGCCGGGATGAGCGGGGTGCCGCCCTCGCCGAGCGTCACGACGGTCGAGGCGTCGGTGACGCCCAGTCGATCGGCGTACTCGCGGAGGACTCCGCGCCAGACGTGTGCCATGTCAGTCTCCTTCTACCCGCAGGACCGAGACCACCCGACGCACCGCGCTGGTGGCAGCGAGGCGCTCGACGGTGTCGGCCAGGTCCTGCTCCCGGGCCGTGTGGGTTCCGATGACGAGGTGCGCGACGGCATCCCCGCTGTCCTGGGCGACGGCGCCGCCCGAGGTGGTCTGTTCGACGGTCGCGATGGACACGTTCCCGTCGCTGAGGATGCCGGCGACGGTGGCGAGCACACCCGGCCGGTCATCGACTTCGAGCGTGATCTGGCAGCTCGTCCGGATGCGGCCGATCGGCACGATCGGCAGGCCGCCGCGCGTCGACTCGCCGACTCCGGGTCCGCCCGCGACGTGGCGCCGCGCAGCCGAGACGACGTCGCCGAGGACGGCGGACGCGGTCTGCACTCCCCCGGCACCCGCGCCGTAGAACATCAAGTCGCCGGCGGCCTCGGCCTCGACGAACACGGCGTTGTTCGCGCCGTGCACCGAGGCGAGGGGGTGCTCGCGGGGAACCAGAGCGGGGTAGACGCGGACCGAGATCGCCTCGCCGTGCGGCGCGGCGTCGGGCTGGTCGACGAGACGTTCGCACACGGCCAGGAGCTTGACGACGTAGCCGGCCTTGCGGGCGGCCTCGATGACGCCGGCATCCACGGCCGTGATGCCTTCGCGGTGCACGGCGTCGAGCGGCACGGTCGTGTGGAAGGCGAGGCTCGCGAGGATCGCCGCCTTCTGCGCGGCGTCGTACGCCTCGACATCCGCCGTCGGGTCGGCCTCGGCGTAGCCGAGCCGCTGCGCTTCGGCGAGCACCTCGTCGAAGCCGAGACCTTCGCGGTCCATGCGGTCGAGGATGTAGTTCGTCGTGCCGTTGACGATACCCATGATCCGTCGCACCCGGTCGCCGGCGAGCGAGTCGCGGAGCGGCCGGATGATCGGGATCGCGCCGGCGACGGCCGCCTCGTAGGCGACGGTGGCCCCGACCTGGTCGGCGGCGTCGAAGATCTCGCTGCCGTGGGTCGCAAGGAGCGCCTTGTTCGCCGTGACGACGTCGGCGCCGGAGGAGAGGGCGTGGAGGATGCGGGTGCGGGCGGGCTCGAGCCCCCCGGTGACCTCGATCACGATGTCGGCGCCCGCGATGAGGGTGTCGGCGTCGGTCGTGAACAGGTCGCGGGGAAGGTCCGCTTCGCGCGGGGCGTCGACATCGCGGACGGCGATCCCGACGAGGTCGAGCGGTGCTCCGGCTCGGTCGGCGAGCTCGTCGGCGTGCGTCAGCAGCAGCCGGGCGACCTGGGATCCGACGGCGCCGGCTCCCAGGAGCGCGACGCGCAGGCGGCGGGGTTCGATCATGCGGACTCCTCGGAGGTGCGGGATGCCGGTGCGACGCCGAGGTCGCGCGCCAGCAGGTCGTTCTCGTCCTCGCCGCGGACGATCAGCCGAGCTGTGCCGGCACTCACGGCCACGACGGGAGGTCGGGTCAGGTAGTTGTAGTTGCTCGCGAGCGAGAAGCAATAGGCGCCCGTCGCCGCGACGGCGACGAGGTCGCCGGGCTCGACGTCACCGGGGAGGTACTCGTCCGACACCACGATGTCGCCCGCCTCGCAGTGGCGCCCCACGACGCGCGTGAGAGCGGGGGCGGAGTCGCTCCGGCGGCTCGCGATGCGCGCGCTGTAGTCCGCGCCGTACAGGGCTGTGCGGGCGTTGTCGCTCATGCCGCCGTCGACGCTCACGTAGAGCCGTTCGAGGTCGTCCGAGACGCGCACCGGCTTCACCGTGCCGACCCGGTACAGGGTCACCCCGGCGCGTCCGACGATGGTGCGGCCCGGCTCGAAGGCGAGCTCGGGCATCGGGATGCCGCGGCTCTCGCACTCGCGCGCGACCGCCGCGACGATGCCGTCGGCGAGCTCCGCGATCGGGGTCGGGTCGTCCTTGGACGTATAGGCGATGCCGAAGCCGCCGCCGAGGTTCAGGAGGGGAACGTCGCCTCCCTCGCGGAGCCGAGCGTGCAGCTCCACGACACGAGCGGCGGACTCGGCGAAGCCGGCGGTCCCGAAGATCTGCGAGCCGATGTGGCAGTGCAGTCCCGCGAAGCGCAGCGACGGAAGTTCTCGGATGCGGGCGACGGCGGCCTCGGCATCCGTCAGCGCGAAGCCGAACTTCTGATCCTCGTGGGCCGTCGCCAGGAAGTCATGGGTCTCGGCGTGCACGCCGCTGTTGACGCGGATGAGGACGGTTTGGACGCGCCCCTGGGACTCGGCTTCGGCGGCGATCCGCTCGATCTCGACGAGCGAGTCGATGACGATGGAGCCGACGCCGACCCGAACCGCGCGGCTGATCTCGGACGGCAGCTTGTTGTTGCCGTGGAGGCCCAGGCGGGCAGGGTCCGCTCCCGCCGCGAGCGCGACGGCGAGCTCGCCGCCGCTGGCGACGTCGACACCGAGGCCCTCGGCGGTGACCCAGCGCACGACGTCGGTCGTGAGCAGAGCCTTGCCCGCGTAGTAGACCCGGGCCGTGCCGCCGTGGCGGGCCGCGGCATCCCGGAACGCCGTCAGCACCTCGCGGGCGCGAGCGCGGACGAGGTCCTCGTCGACGACGTACAGCGGGGTGCCGAACCGCTCGGCGAGCTCCGCCGCGGACACTCCCCCGAAGACGATCGCCCCGCCGTCGTCACGGACGGCTCCCTCGGGCCACACGGCCTCGACGAGCGCGTTCGCGTCATGCGGCTGAGTCAGCCACTCGGGCACGGCGGGACGGTCGGAGGTGGTGGACACGCAGGGGCACCAATCGGGGTGGGAACGGGTACGTCGGGCGGTGTGGCCACGCCCCGACGGTGCCCACAGTCTAGGGCACCGGGGCGGAGCACCCCGGCTCCGTGACGCTAGCGGTCGCCGTCGCAGGAACCGGGTTCCTGCGCGGCCTTGTCGCGGAGGATGGCACTGTCGATCTCGAAGTCCGCGACGATCCCGCGCTCCGCGACGGAGACACCCGTGAGGGTCATCGCCTTCGGCAGGTACTGAGACACGCAGACCGGCAGCTCCTCCAGCATCGAGCCGACGAGCGGACCGAGCTGCTGGCGGAGCGCGTCGGCCGACACATCTGCGCCGCCGAGACGGAACGTCGTGGGCGACAGGACGATCTGGCCGTCGCGGGCGGCGGGCGACAGGGTCACCCCCACGGGGACCGACGTGCCGAGGATCGGGAACGCGGTGTCGAGGGCGACGTCGGGCGGATCGAGCGTCACCGACTCCGCGGGGAAGCCGTCCACCTTCGACAGCAGGGCGCGGGTCTGAGCCTGATCCAACACGACCGTCGCGTTCGCCGACGACCAATCGGCACCGGTGTACATCGGAACGTCGTCCGCTGTCACGTCGACGTCCGCCGTGATGCCGTTGAGCTCGACATCGTCAGCGCTCAGCCTGATCTCGGGCAACTGTCCGACCACGACGAGAGGCAGCAGGAGCGGCGCGGGGATGTCGACGTCGATCTTCTGGTCGGCCGGGAGGCCGACGTTCTGGACGATCTGATCGCGGATGATCTGCGGCGTGACGATGCGTGCCGCGACCTCCGCCGCGACGAGGAGTCCGACGACCGCGAGGACGATGACGACCGCCCAGGTGACCCCTCGACGGGGACGACGGCGAGCAGGCCGGACCTCGGTCACGGTCGCCACGTCACATCCGTTCGGGCGCGCTGACGCCGAGCAGGTCGAGTCCGTTGCGCAGGACCTGACCCGTCGCGTCGTTCAGCCACAGGCGCGTGCGGTGCACGTCCGTGACCTCCTCGTCGCCGAGCGGGGTGACGCGGCACGAGTCGTACCAGCGGTGGTAGAGGCTCGCGAGCTCCTCGAGGTACCGGGCGATGCGGTGCGGTTCGCGCAGCTCCGCCGCGAAGGCGACGAGGCGCGGGAACTCCTGCAGCGCGCCCAGGAGCGCGGACTCGGTCTCGTGCGTGAGCAGCTCGGGAGCGAACGCGTCGCGCGCGACGCCGGAATCGGCGGCGTTGCGGGCGACGTTGTGCGTGCGCGCGTGGGCATACTGCACGTAGAAGACCGGGTTGTCGTTCGTCCGCTTCTGCAGGATCTCGGGGTCGAGCGTGAGCGGCGAATCGGCCGGGTAGCGCGCGAGCGAGTAGCGCAACGCGTCGGTCCCGAGCCATTCGCGCAGGTCGTCGAGCTCGATGATGTTGCCGGCGCGCTTGGAGAGGCGCGCACCGTTGATGGAGACGAGCTGCCCGATGAGCACCTCGATGTCCTTCTCGGGATCGTCGCCGGCCGCGCCGGCGAGCGCCTTCAGGCGGTGCACGTAACCGTGGTGGTCGGCGCCGAGCAGGTAGATCTTGTGCGCGAAACCGCGGTCGCCCTTGTTCAGGTAGTAGGCGGCGTCGGCGGCGAAGTACGTGTACTCCCCGTTCGAGCGGCGGATGACGCGGTCCTTGTCGTCGCCGAAGTCGGTGGTGCGCACCCACACGGCGCCGTCGGCGTCGAAGACGTGACCCTGCGCGCGCAGGCGGTCGACGGCCTCGTCGACGAGGCTCGGGCCACCGTCCGCGCTCTTCGCGTGCAGCGTCCGCTCGCTGAAGAAGACGTCGAAGTGGACGTTGAACTTCTCGAGGGATGCCTGGAGCTCCGCGAGCTGCAGTTCGTAGGCCTTGTCGCGGGCCGCGGCCACGCGTGCGTCCTCGGGCAGGTCGGCGATGCCGGGCTCGGCCTCGGCGACACGCGCCGCGAGGTCGTCGATGTAGGCCCCGGCGTAGCCGTCCTCGGGAGCCGGCTCGCCCTGCATGCGGGCGAGCACCGAGCGACCGAACCGGTCCATCTGCGCGCCGGCGTCGTTGATGTAGAACTCGCGGACGAGGGTCGCGCCGCTCGCGAGCAGCAGACGGGCGATCGCGTCGCCGAGAGCCGCCCAACGCGTGTGCCCGATGTGCATGGGACCGGTCGGGTTCGCGCTGACGAACTCGAGGTTGATCGTGTTGCCCTCTTGCGAGCGCCCGTGCCCGAAGGCCGTGCCCGCCTCGACGATCGTCTTCGCGAGCGCGCCGGCAGCGGCGGCATCCAGTCGGATGTTGATGAACCCGGGGCCGGCGACCTCGACCGAGGCGATGCCGTCGACGGCAGCGAGCGCGTCGGCGACCTCGGCCGCGAACTCGCGCGGGTTCGCACCGACCTGCTTCGACAGCTTCAGCGCGGCGTTGGATGCCCAATCGCCGTGGTCGCGGTTCTTCGGGCGCTCGACGGGGAAGTCGGCGAGCGTCAGAGCCTCACCGGAGCCGGGTCGTCGCGCCTCCACGAGCGGGGAGACGACGGCGAGAAGGGCTGCGGAGAGGGCTTCTGGAGTCATAGCCCGTCAAGTCTACGTTTCAGGGGGTCCTCACGCCGACGGCAGGACCATCCAGACGCGGGCACCGCCGGAGGGCGACTCGTCGATGCCCATGCGGCCGCCGTGGGACTGGACGATCCGATTGCACGTGGCGAGGCCGATGCCGAAGCCGGGGACGTCGACGTTCGATCCTCGCTCGAGCGGCTCGAACACGAGGTCCCGCTCGGCGACCGGGACGCCCGGGCCGTTGTCGTCGACCGTGATCCGTACACCCGCGGCCACTGTTCCGACCGACACCGTGATCGCCGGCGCGCGTCCGCCGGCGCCCGCGAACTTCACGGCGTTGCCGACGAGGTTCTGCAGCAGGACGCCGAGGAGGGTCGGATCGGCGGGCACGGGGACGGATGCGTCGACCGTCACGTCGGCGCCGTTGTCGAGGCCGGCGGTCCTCAGGTCGTCCATCGTCGAGGCGATCAGCGGACCGACCTCGACCGAGGTGCGGCGGATCGGCGCACCGCCGACGCTCGCGTAGTCGAGGAGACGGGCGATCATGCCGGACATGCGGTCGGCGACGGACTCGGCGCGAGCGAGTGCGCGAGACGCCGCGGGGGTCTCGGCGACCTCGGGCACCTCGGAGGCGAGCTCGATGTACCCGGTCAGGGCCGTGAGAGGGTTCCGGAGGTCGTGCGCGACCTGTGCCGCGAAGTTCTCGAGCTGCTCGTTCGACTCGCCGAGTTCCCGGGTCAGGCGGCGCAGCTCGAGGACGTCGACGATCTGATGGGCGATGAGGGCGAGGGCGGCGCTCTCGTCCTCCGGCATCTCGCGGGGTACGTCATCGAAGATGCAGATGGTGCCGATCGGGACGCCCATCGGGGTAATGAGGGGGCTCGAGGCGTAGAAACGCACGTTGGCGACCTCACCGGTCACGAACGGGTTGGCGGCGAAGCGCTCGTCGAGAGCCGCGTCGCTGACGACGGTGTGCCCCGGCTTGCGGAACACGACGGCGCACATCGAATCCTCACGGCTGCAGACAGCCGGCTCGATCCCGACGGCAGCGATCTGATGCTGGAAGCGATCGTCGATGATGTTGATCACGGCGGTGGGGACCCCGCACACCGTGGCGGCCAACTGGACGAGGCCCTGCAGGTCGGGCTCGGGGGCTCCCCCGAGCACGCCGTACTCCTCGATGATGGCGCGTCTGATCGCGTCGTCGGCGGTTGTCACGTTCAGCTCCCCCATGTGTTGTGCCCCACCCTAATCATCAGAACGGCTCGAGCCACCGTGCGGCGATGTCCCATGACGCTCAGGCCAGCGCGACGAGGCTCGCGCGATCGTCCCGGAGTGGATCGGATGCCGCCTCGGGGTCCGCGTCGTCCGCTTCGACGCGTGCGTCGACGAACATCCGTCGGAGGCCCAGATTGGCGCCGTAGTAGCTGAGGAACGCGCAGTCGGCGGCATCCCTTCCCGTCGAGATCCGGACCAGGCCCCGACGGTTGGACAGTCGCGTGGCGTCGACGACCAGCCAGCGCCCGTCGATCCACGCCTCCGCGACCGCGTGGAAGTCCATCGGCACGAGGCCCGGCGCGTAGCAGGCGACGTACCGGGCGGGCACGTCCATCGCCCGCAGGAGCGCGATCACCAGGTGCGCGTAGTCGCGGCAGACGCCCGTCCCGCTCGCAAGCGTCGTGACGGCCGAGTCCGTGCCGAGCGACAGCCCCGGCGAGTAGGTGACGGTCTCGGCGACGAACGCCTCGACGGCGGCGAGGAGGTCCGTTCCCCGAAGCCCCCCGAACTGGCGGCGCGCCTGCGCGAACACCGAGTCCGACGGCGCGTACCGGCTGGGGCGGAGGTAGACCGCGGTGTCGAGAGCGCTGGCGGGCTGCGGCGCCGCGCTCCCCACGACGCGGGCGTCGTAGGACACCCGAACCGGGCCCGCGTCGACCCGGAGGCGGTGGAGGCGTGTGCCCGCGGCATCCGTCATCACCGTCGGGACGAGCACGCGACCGTCCCGCTCAAGACGGAGATCCTCGTGGACGACCGGCACGCCGTCGGCCACGGCGATCGAGAGGATGAGGTCGAGCTCCCCTTCGACGTCGAGATCGAGTTCGGCTCGGACGACACGCTGCACCGGGCAATCCTCGCACGCGGACGACATGTGTCGGCCAGGTGAACAGTGGCACAGACACCGCCGATGATCGCTTACCCTCGTCGCATGGGGTCGGATCGTCGCGCGCGTAACTGGGGGCTGAGCATCGTCGCCGGCGGCGTGGCGGCGATCGTCGCTCTCGCCGCATGGCAACCCTGGCGCACGACGCCGCGCGTGGAGGCAGCGACCTCTGTCGGCGCCGTCGCCGAGGTCGAGCCCCTGTCCATCCCGGCCGACGCCGACGTGCTCGTGTTCGGGGACTCCTGGACGTACGGATCGGCGGCGACCCTTCCGACGGAGGGCTACGCGTACCGCCTGGGCTGGCTGAGCGGCTGGAACGTCACGGTCGACGGCGTCCGCGGATCGGGATACATGAGGCCCGGCTACGACGGGCCGGACTTCCGCCGCCGCGCCGAGGCGCTCGATCCCGCCGCGGACTACGACCTCATCGTCATCCAGGGGTCCATCAACGACCGTCATCAGGGCGAGCGCGGGTACCGCGAGGCCGTGGATGCCACGTGGAACACGTTCGAGCGGCTCTACCCCCGCGCGCAGATCGTGATCTTCGGCCCGACGCCCCACGAGTTCCCCGTCGACGAGGGGACCGCCCGCATCGACGGGGACCTCGAGGCCGCCGCGGACGCCCGCCACTGGTGGTACATCTCGCCCCTGCAGGAGCAGTGGCTGACCCCGGCGAACTACCTCGAGATGATCGACACCGGCGCGGGCCGCAAACACCCCTCCGACCGGGGCCACGAGTACCTCGCCGAGAAGCTGTTCGCGGCCCTCACCGAGCGCAGTGCGACGACGGATGCCGGTGCGACCCGCGACGACGCACCGGAACCCGTCGGCCCCTGACCGCGGTGCGGCTCAGGCCCGGATCGCCTCGGCGATCGGCTGGTCGCCGCTGTTGAACGAGATCGTCCGGCCGATCGTGGTCGGATCCGCCAGGGCTGCGGCGATCACTGCGGCGACGTCCGCCCGCGACACCGACGTGCCCTTGTCGGCATCTGCGTCGATCCGACCGGTGGGGTCGTCGAGCGTCAGAGCGGACGGGGCGAGGATCGTCCAGTCGAGGTCCGCACCGCGGAGGTGCTCATCGGCCGCGGCCTTCGATTCCGCGTACGCGAAGAAGTCGTCGGAGGGGTCGACGCCGTGGTCGGGTCCGGCGCCGAAGTACGACACCATGACGTACCGGCGCGCCTCGGCGGCGACCGCCGCGTCGATGGAACGGATCGCGGCATCCCGGTCGACCGCATAGGTCCGCTCCGGCGAGCCGCCACCCGCGCCCGCCGACCACACGACCGCGTCGCTGTCGGCGAGGAGTTCGGTGATGGCGTCGGTGTCGGATGCCGCGACATCGGCGACGAGGGCGGTCGCGCCCGTCCGCTCGACGTCGTCCCGGTGGTCGGGGTTGCGGATGACGGAGGTCACCTGGTGCCCCGCGTCGACGAGGAGGGGGGCGAGCAGCCGGCCGACTTTTCCGTGTCCGCCGATGATCGTGATGGTTGCCATGGGGAGGCTCCTTTCGTCAACCCCCGACGCTACGGTGGACGGCGGAAGATGCTCGTCCCCTTGCGCTTGTACCCTCGACGTGGAAGGCGGCCCCGTCCGCGTTCCGTTCGCATCGACGAGGGGGATCAAGACGTGAGCGAGACGACGCCAGCCGGCTGGTACCCGGCACCGCATGCCGGCAACGAACTGCGCTACTGGGATGGATCGGCCTGGCACGCGGCGCCCGCCTACCTGCCCGCCTCCCCCGCTCCCGGTGCGCCTGTGCCTCCGCCCGCGGTCCCGCCGTATGCGAACTCGGCGCCCGGCACGCCTCCGGTGTACTCGGGGTATCCCGGCTACTCGACGGCGCCGTATGCGCCGCCGAAACAGCAGGGGCTGGCCATCGCCGCGCTCTCGATCGGCATCGCGGCGATGATCTTCGCCTGGATCCCCTTCTTCGGACTCCTGGTCGCGATGACGGGATCGGTCTTCGGCATCATGGCCCTCGTGCGGCGTCAGCCGAAGGGGCTGTCGGTGACGGGGACCGTCCTGTCGGGGCTCGCCCTCGTCTGGTCGGCGCTCGTGACCTTCTCGATCGCGGCGCTCATCTGGTTCCCGGCGACCTCCTCCTCCGAGGACGACTACGGCACCGCGGACCCCCTCCCCGAGGCGTCTCCCTCGGCCCCCGGCATCCAGCCCTACGCTCCCGAGAGCGGTCCCGGTTCGATCGGCGATCCCCTGCCGCTCCCCTACGTGTCGGAGTCCTCGATCGGCGAGGAGTACTCGGCCGACATCCGGATCGTCAACGACGACGCGACGAACGAGGTCCTGTCGTGGAACTCGTACAACGGCGCCGCGATCGACGGGCAGCGGTACGTCCTCGTCGAGATGACGGTGACCGGACTCGACCCGTACGGTGTCTCCGCCACCTTCCCGACCTATGACCTGGCCCTGGCCACACCCGACGGGGCGGTGTACCCGAACGCCTTCGTGGTAGGCGACGAAGACACGACGCTCCTCCGGGATGCCGGGATGATCGACGAAGGCGAGAAGGTGACCGGCCTGGTCGCCTACCTCGTCCCCGAGGACGCGACCGATCTGCTGCTGACGGACTACGCGAACTACTACGCGTTCTGATCCGGCAGGAGGATCACCCGGTCGCGGTCCCAGGGCTCCGTCCACCCGAGGCGCGAGAACAGACCGTCGAGGATCATCGCGGTGAACCCCCACACGAGCCTCTCGCCGCGCGCCGTGGGGATGAGGAAGGCGGGGCCACGGAACTCGCCGCGATCGTTCCTGATGACGGTCACGCCGCGGTGCGCGGGGTCGAGCAGGTCGGCGACGGGTGCGCGGAACACGTCCGCCGACTCGGCTTCGTCGACGACGCCGACGGCGGACGGGCGACGCCACCAGGCGAGCACCGGGGTGACGAGGTGACGGGAGAACTCGAGCGGGATCGGGTCGAGCGCACCGACGATCTCCACGCCGTCGACGTCCAGGCCGGTCTCCTCCCGCGCTTCGCGGAGGGATGCCGCGATGACGTCGGCATCGCCGGGATCGACGCGTCCGCCCGGGAACGCGACCTGACCGGGATGCGCGCGCAAAGTCTCGGCGCGCGAGAGGAGGAGGACGTCCAGGTCGCGGGAGATCGCGCCGTCGGGGTGTTCCCGATCGGCGGGGACGTCGTCCAGGACGCCGAAGAGGATCAGGACGGCGGCGGGCCGCGCTCCCGGCACCGCCGGCATCCCACGGAGGACCTCGAACCCGGGCTGCGGGGCGCCGCTCGCGACCGATGCGACGAGGTCGATCAGCTGCGCCCGCGCGGCGGGGACGGGCGCGGAAGACGTCATGCAGCCAGGCTATGCGACGGGTCGACGGTGGGCGCGAGGGCCGCCGCACCGGTGATAGTCTCGATCGGTACGCCTCCGTAGCTCAGGGGATAGAGCGTTGGTTTCCGGTACCAGAAGTCGGGGGTTCGAATCCCTCCGGGGGCACAGTGAATCAAAGGGGAGCCGAGAAATCGGCTCCCCCTTTGATATGTACCCACAGGTGTGCCCGATCGCTCAGAGGGCAGTCTCGGCCCGCTTCAGCACTTCGCCCGGGTCCAGTTCTAGGACACCCGCGATGCGGCGCAGGGCGTACACCTTGATGTCTCGGTGCCCGTAGATGATGCGGGCAATGGTGGCGCGGGGCAGCTCCGCGGCGAGCGCGAGGTCGTCGAAGGTGATCCCGATTGCTTCTTTGCGCTCGCGCAGCACGTCTGCCACTGCCTTGTTGTATCGGGTGTCTGCGTCGTTTTCCACGAGCTCCGGGTACTCCGTTCGGATCAAAGACTTGTGTTCCGTTTGGTTTGTATCTTGCATGATCCGTATGGAGCACAACATGATCTGGAGGCGATGGGTAGTGATGCTTCGTAGAAGATGAACGCGGGTCCGCATAGCAACCGGACCCGGCCAAAAGGCAGACAGAAAGACTCCAGCTCAGGGGAAAGTGAGCCGCGAATTTTCGTCGTAGACGTACGACGATAGAGCCCCTCGGACCTGATCAGCCCGGGGGGCTTCGTCATTCTTCCGGCCGACGTTCGATCAGAAAAACCCAGCGCGCCTAGCGCGTTCGGCAGCCTCCCTCTGACTGAGGGCGCCCGCCGGGTCGATCTTGCTGAGAAACTCAAGCGCCTGATGCAGGTTCGACTCCCCCGGATCGTCGGGCGCGTGCGCTCCCGACGCAGGACGCGGCAGCGCAGGCGTTTCGTGTCTGACTACACCCGGCGTGGCGGCTCGCAGATGTGCGATGACCTCGCTCGGGAACATTCGCCATCGAGCCCCGACCATGAACGCGGGGATCTGCCCCTCATGAGCCATCCGGAGGACCACCTGGTAGGAGACGCCCAGGGTCTTTGCCATAACCGCGGGCGAAACGGCCGACTCCGTCGGCGCTGATGTCACGGGTTCATCCTCTGCGCAGTCCGGGGATCTCGTCGCCGCCAACCGGTCGCTTCACCCACGGGATGTTGATTGTTGTGCCGTCTCAGGCACACTCGTAGCCGCCGTCGACTTCGCGCATGACCGCCCCGCAAGCCGCACACCGGGGCTGCTCGCCGCTGGCGAACTCGTCGTTGATGGTCATTTTGCTAGCCTCGCACGTCTCGAAAAGCTTGTGCGGCTGAGCATTTTTTCCCGAACGCAGGAGCGCCACTCCAAGCATGAGGACGGCCGCGAGAAGCGGGATAGACGGATCCGCCGATACGGCGCGCATCACAGATGCCAGGGTCGCTTCGCCGCCGTCCAACACCGTGCCGACGACTGCCCCGTGTCGTTCCCCCGAAGACATAAGTCAAAACATTAGATTAGAAATGCCACCAGCTCTAATCGGATGACCGTCGTCCGACGCTGCGTGAATCGACAGGGCACGTGAAGCTGAATTTTCGAGGGGAATCATGACGACCGACACGCCGCTGCCCGACCCGCAGTCCGCCGACCCGCAACACGCCGACCCGCAGCCCGCCGACCCGCAGCCCCCCGACCCGCAGCCCCCCGAACCGCATCCCGCGGGGCCACCGATAATGAACGATTTCGCCGCGGCCGCAGTGCTGATTGGCGTCGCCGTACTCCTCATTCTCGCGGCGTTACTACCCGTGTTTCTCGGGCTGGACGCGAAAAAAAGTGCTGTGCTTGCCGGTTGCGCCGTCGCGGTCGCATCTGCTGGCAAGCTCCTGGCGCCCGTAGAAGGGGTGTCTCGCCGTGTGCACGGATGGATCGATTCGATAGTGGTCTCCGCAAGCCTTCTTGCGCTCGCGTGGGGCATTACAGGGATTGGCGGAGCACTGGCCGGTATGTTGCAGGTCTCGAAATGAGCCAAGCTGTCCAAATGAGAGCACCCCAACTGGTCGCCTCGTCGACCTAGCCGGTCGGTTCACTCATGCCGCGACGCTATGGTCCAGTTTCAGCCACCGATGTAGACGCCATTGATGGTCACGGGGTATCGACGGACCTGCATGAGCGTGGAAGCGCGGGCCGCCGCTCCTTCGTCAGCCGAGTTGATATGGGAAACCCAAGCGTCCACACCAGCACAGATGTCCTCGCAAAACGCGTCGACTCGAAGAACCATCACTGAGTCAATCAGTCCGGCGTGCGTACCTTCCCCCTTCACGGGCTCGAAGAATACGAACTTGCTGACGGCCTCTCTGGCCTTCTGCTCGAGCACATCGTCTCGCCCCTCATGGAGTACGGCGCAGCGAAGAGCGTAGGCGTCGGCCCCCGAGAGGCGGACACTTCGCTGCGTTGCATACGCGTCTTGCATCTAGTCCCGCCACCACGCTTCGTAGCGCTTCTGCGAACTCCGAATCTCTGGGCGCTCTAGGCGTCCGCAGATGTCGGGGAGTGTGAGAGCAAGGGCGAGAGCAGCGTGCCAGTTGTTCTCTTGCACTGACCGTCGGGTGGCTTCTGCGAGGTGGGTAACCATTCCCGCATCCTGACTGAGAGCACACGCCACCCACCAGAGTGTCGGTGCAGAATGGCAGTCTCTCGGCCGGAGGAAGGGTCATCCGGCATTGGGCACGAACAGGCGATACGCCACAGCGGTAGACGCGCGCATGAACGAGCGCGCACTGCAGATCACCGCGCGCGATCAGCCGTTGCAGACGCTCGCCCCGCTCGAGCTGCGCCTCGACGAGGTGCCGCTGACGGTCGACCCGAAGCCGCGCCGGAAGGTGAAAGCGTGGGTCCGGTTCGGGGATACCCCGGTGCGTGTCGACGCGGTCGCCGCCCGGTGGACGCCGTCCGCTGTCGGGATCACGTTCACCGTTGACGGGCAGGAGCATCGCTGTTGGGTGTGGGCTGGCGCAGTCGACGAGATCTCTTAGAACGCGAGAGAGGCCACGAGTCCGGCGCGGCTTGCTACCGGCGAAATGCGAACGCGGTGAGCCCCAGGAGGACCGCAAGTACCCCGAAGCCCGCTACCCCGTGGAGAAGCCAGACCCCTGTCAGATCGGGCCCGACGGTGTCGTAGACGCTGACGGCGAGCGCGTCGGCGAACACGGCGTTGTTGAGAGTGGCGGCAGACGCATCCTCCTCGGCAGCGCGTTGGGCAGCTGGCGCGCCGATGAGCCCTACAAGGAGCATGATGCTCCCCACGCCGACGAGCATCAGCGCTGGAATATTGGGCTTCTTCGGCCTCGCGGCTACCCCGGGTTGATCATGAAACGAACTTAGCCGTTCGGGATGGCCTCAACACGATCGTCCCCGACGGATGACAGCTCCTCACCGTCCGCACCGTGTAACGACAGAACGCCCCCGCCCAGCCGTGAGTTCAAGCGCAGTCGTTTCGCGCTTCAGCCGTGGCGGTTGTCACGCTCGGTCAGGAGCCCGATGTCCCCCGAAGAGGGGACATCGGCAGTCAGCGCCGATTAGCTACGGTCGCATCATGTCGCAACCGATAAGCCCACCAGCTGGAAAATCGTTGCCCGATTTCTCACGAAGGACCGTGCTCGTCGGCGGCGCGACGTCAGTAGCACTTGGCACCATCATTGCGGTCGCGGACGTCCAACCTAGCAACGCGGCAATCACCTGGGGGCACCCTTTCAAGACCCGCATCAGCCCGTCGCGACACTGGGGTGGAAGCTACCCGGAGTACTACCCATCGCCCGGCCCACATCGCGGTATCGACTACCCCTATGGACTTGGGACTGACGTGCACGCCGTAGCGTCCGGCGTCGTTGCGTTCGCCGGCACGAAGACCAGCCAAGAATGGGCGTGGGCGGGCAAGCACGTTTTGATCGTGCACGCCTCAGGTCACCGCAGCCTCTATGCCCACATGAGCTCGCTGAACGTCGCCACAAATGAGTCGGTATCCCTGCACGCCAAGGTCGGTGAGGTCGGCAGTACGGGCGGGAATTGGGGCAATCATCTTCACCTCGAGATCTGGACAGGGGCGAACCGGTACTCCGACAGCATCGACCCCTACCCCCTCATCCACAACGCGAAGCTGCCCGGAGGGGCGGCAGAACAGGACGGCGAAGTGCAACTACAGGCCCTGGCAGTAACGGGTGACCGCACGACGAAGCAGAGCATCGCTCCCAACACCGAGCACTGGCTTCTTTTCGGGGACGAGGGCCGTCTGGCTGTCGCGAACGGACCCGCTAAGGCAGTATCCGGAGTTCTCACTGTCGAATTCTCAACCACTAGCTCCAGTGGCAGTCTGCGCATCTCACCTCTCCGCGTCGATGTCAATTCAGCGGGTGATGTCACCGACGAGGTGAGCCTCTGGGCATCACAGATTCCCGTCCTCACTCCGACGACCGCGGGCAAGATTCCGGTCGAGGTCGAACTACTCACGGGGCAACTGCTCCGATTCAAAGTCACCACGACGGGCGGGATGACCGCGAAGATCGAGAAGGTCAACTTCCGGGGATCCCGGTTCCTCGTGTAATCCATCGGCGAGACGCGGGACGTCGCAGCCCGAATCGATAGGTCCCAGGCTGCGCGTTCCCTGATTATGCGTTCTCTGCGGCGGAATGCGAGCACCCTATTGCGGGCCGTCCATAAGGCGTACGGTCCGGAGTGGGGTGGAGGCTCCGCAAGCCACCAGCCATGTCGTTGATGGTCTCCGGGAGGAGGTCGCCGCCCGTGTGGGGACGGCGGCGGCCCCGCGCCCTGCGAAGGACAAGCGGGTTTGTTCGACTGCCTACACGCCCGCTGACGATTCAGTCCCGAGCTCGCATCATCGACTGCAACTCGTCGATCTTCGACTCGAGAGCACGGATGTGGCCCACCGTCGCGGCGTCTGCTTCTGTGTCGTGCGCAGCAACTCGCTCAACGATCCAAGACGCGAGCGTGGCTGTCACGACGCCAAGGAGGGCAATGCCGCCGAGCATGAGACCGACCGCGATCAGCCGCCCCTCGGTGGTCACGGGAGATAGGTCGCCGTAACCGACTGTCGTTACCGTTGCGAGGGCCCACCAGACGGCGTCCCCGAACGTTTGGATGCCACCGCCATGGCCCCGCTCGCTGTCTAGCACCGCAAGCGCTGCAACGAAGACTAGGAGCGCCGAAGCCGACGACACGTAGAGGATGATCCGCCCGCGGATCGCGTTCCCCGCGGTGCGCTGAATGACAGAGAGAAGCGTTACGAGTCTGAGGACTCGCAACGGTCTGAGCATCGGGAGCACGACGATCGCGAGGTCGAACAAGTGGGTATAGAACCAGCGCCACCGCCTAGCCGGCGGCGCGAGGGCAAGGTTCGCGAGGTAGTCGATCAGGAACAGCGCCCAGGTCACCCAGATAATGGCTTCCGCCACCGCGTTTGAGATGCCCTGCAGCTCTCCGATGACCTGCCAGGCGTAGGCGACAAGAAAAAGCACGGACGAGACGAGGAGGGGCCACTCGGTCAGGGTCTGCCACCGCCGCTGCATCATGGACCCGAGCGTACAGACGGGCGCTCACCTGCATCTCGATTGAGGGAGCGCCGGCGACGCGGATATCGGCGACCTCAACCGGATGGAACGATCGGGTCGTCTGTGTCTTCAGTGGGAGGCGCACGCCGGCCGCCGGTCCGTGACCGTCTGGCGGAACGCCGCCACCCGACGATCCTGATCGCGGCGCACAGCTAATAGAGCGCGACTCGCGACTTCTTCTGCTTGCCCTTTTCGTCGAGCCAGGAGACTATCCCCCACTTGGTGAATAGGCGCTGCGCATTGCTTTCGACCGGATCGCCTGCGCGATCCAACTCCGCCTTCTGGAACGTGCCGGGTTCGGATGTTGGAACCCACCACGACCCGAAGGCCGGCCGAATCTTCGTGTCGGCAAGTCGGACACGCGCGCCCGGCGGGATAGGTAGCTCTGCTCTGAATACTTTCGTACTTTCAGCAGGATCGCGGGGTGAGAGCATCTCGACCGTGAAGTCGACATCGACCGCTGTCGTTCCGCCGATGTTGGTCAGGTACCAGCCGTTCTCGTATTGGCGCATCGGGTCCAGCGCTACGTGGCTCTCGGCAACCCACGACGCCTTCAGAGGCCGAACCCGTGCTAGGTGCTCAGTAGCCGCCTGCCAAGCTGTAAAGCCCGCCGCGAGGATAGCGACACCCAGCGCACCCCCCGACAACCACAGCGCAACAATCGAGCGAGCCGCGGCCTCAGCCGTCTCCGCGCTTTCCATGCCCCCACCACTTCCCTCAAAGCGTTAGCCACAATCTACCGAGTCCGGAAACCACGAACTGCCCCCGCCCAACCGTCAGGCCGAGCGGGGGCAGTTCTGTACATATGCATTCGTTCGGGCGGGATCTGTTACGACGTCGACCGTAACCAAAGACGCAACTGATCGGCTCCGCTCAACGCGTTCAAGTGGGTGAGCCTGTAGGCCCGAGCTTCGTTCTCGGTCGACGAGCGCATCGAGCCTCAGGGGTGGTGGCATTCTTATCTCGTGCACGCCGACCCCAGCTATACGACGTACCTGGCAGAGATAGACCTGGAGGCATTCGACAAGCGGGTCGCTGCCTTCTGGCACAACCCGCCCCACAACGAAGCCGACGCTTTTCAGCGACTTCTCGAGGTTCTCGAAGTCGGAGCAGACGGGCGGGATGGGACGAGAGCGGCGTACGTAACAGAAACGGCCACCTACCCCGCGGGGCAGACTATGTGGCGCGCTCGCATCGTTCCACTGCAGGACCAACCTGTTCTCCCCGACCTGCACCATGAGTCAGGTCTATGGGAAGCGCCCACCAAGTTCGTTCAATCTCGCGGCCGATTGAACGCTGTAGGCGAGTCAATTCTCTACACATCCATCGGAGACGCGGTCGCCGCCATGGTCGAAGCGAGGGTACCGACCGGCGAGAAGTTCGCGCTCATCAGGTACGAGACGAAGCGACCGATCACCCTCGCTCGCATCGGATCGGACACCCGGCCCGACTGGCTACCGCGTGAGCTCGAGGCCGCCCACGCCCACGTGACGAACTTCATCAAGGACGTGTTCACTCGAGAATTTGATGGACGCAACCAGCTGACCTACATGCTGTCGAATCGCATTGGAAAGGACTGGTTCGATCTCCCGCCGGCCATAGTCGACGGCTGGCTGTTCGCGTCGATCGCTCACCGCAAAGGCATCAATGCGGCGTTCCGTCCGGAGAAGGCGCATGACGCGCTCCGAGTCACCGGTGTCGCTTACAGCGAGGCGATCAACTCGGGGATCATGGGCCTGCGCATGCAAGCGCGCATCTTCTCACCAGGCTACGAAGCGGTGCACGGAGGATTTCGCTGGTTCGCAATGGGAAGTCCTCAACAGGCGTTCTTGTTCCCCGAGTTCAGATGACGCATGCCCTGCGGAACCCAGAAGGCGCCGGCGCCACTGTGCATATGCGTTCAAGCGGTCAGGACGCGCTGAGCGTCAGGTCGACCGAGGGCACCGCCTGCAGGGGTGGCGGCGGCGTGTAGCCGGAGATTGGTGCGCTGGTCGCCTGGACGTTCAGGTAGCGGGGCTGGTTGTTCGGATGCCCCGAGTTGTAGATCTACCAGATCAGGTGCGGGCCGATCCACGTGACCAAGCGGTGATCGGCGATCCGCTTCACTGCGCCGTCCGGCATGTACAGGGTCAGGATGATGCCGGTGAGCTCCCAACCCATCGTGTACGGGACGCCGCGCGCGAGCTTCCCGCCGGGATAGTCGTAGGTGTAGAGGCGGGTTCCGACTCCGTCGATCCACAGGTCGACGCCGGTCTGCCAGTCGCCGAAGACGGGGTGGATGCAGTTGTAGTAGATGCCCGCGCTGCCAGCCGTCCCAGGGCGCGCGGGATTCGCCGCTGCGATGAGGACGAGACCGGAGCTTTCGTTGATGACGTCCGAGGTGCCTTCCCACAGCCCGGTCGCGGACATGCCGAAGCAGTGCCCGCCGTCGAGGTGCACGTCCGTATACCGGCCCGACGTCGCCCAATCCACGGGCACGAGCCCGCCGGCACCATCTGTCTGAAACCGTGCGTTCAGGTCGCCCCAGACGTGACCGGACGGCGAGACTCGTCAGCCGAGCGGTGCGCTCGGCCCCGCGAACGTGTCGTGGAACTCCGGTGCCGTGAATGGGAGGGTCATGAGTCGCGCTCGATCAGGACGGACAGGATGGACAGGTCGTCGGCGAAGTTGTCGGCCGCATCGAGCGGGTTGCGCCAGATGATCAGCTGAAGCGGCTTCGACGGTCAACGACGACGACGGTAGCGAGGGTGGCTTCGGCGATGGCCCACTGGGTGGCGGGCATCGTTTTTGTGACGTACGGGGCGGCGTAGTCGACCGTTGCGTTCACGAGGTCTCCGAGGCCGTCCTGCACGAATCGTGCTGCACGCGGACGTCAGAAGTCGGGGGTTCGAATCCCTCCGGGGGCACAGTGAAGCGAAGGGGACTCGGCATCAGCCGGGTCCCCTTCGTCGTTCCCGCTTACGGGTCAGTCGGTCTCGTCGGCGTCGGGATCGACAGGATGACCGAACGGCGGGATGCCGCCGGGCACCGCACCGTCGTGGGTGGGGAGCTCCACATCGGGCCCCTCATAGGCGTTGTCGTCGGTGCTGCGCTCGTCGCCTGACATGTCGTCCTCCGTGGTCGGTGTCGTCTGCGTGGAGCCGACGCTAACGTCCCGCGTCGCGCGACCGCTCGGGGTTGACAGCTCGGGGCGTCAGTCCGAGACGAGCTTCAGTCCGACGATGCAGGCGACGAGACCGAGGACCAGCAACACCTTCACGAGGGAGACCGATTCCGCCCCGGTCACCATCGCCCAGACCACGGTGAGGGTCGCGCCGATGCCGACCCAGACGGCATAGCCGGTGCCGGTCGGGATGTCGCGGAGCGCGAAGGCGAGGCCGCCCATGCTGGCGACGAGAGCCACGGCGAAGACGATGGTGGGCCACAGCTTGGTGAAGCCTTCGGAACGGCCGAGTGCCGTCGCCCACACGGCTTCGAGGACCCCGGCGATGATGAGAACGATCCATGACACGATCACTGACCCCCTGGCCAGTCTTGTCGCTCACCGGGTACTGAACCCTCGTCCGGGGGCCATGTCGTGGCCCGCTGCGAGTCTACCGATCGACGCTGGACAGGTCCGGTGCCGGTGCGACGGTGCCGCGCCAGGTCGTCACCACCTCGACGGCGCGAGCGTCGAGGTGAGTGCGCAGCCAGGGGTCGAGGTCGAGTCCACGCCACATGGCGCGGAACGCCGATTCCGGGGTGTGACCGAAGCGGGCCAGCACGGCGCGGCGCTCGTCGACCTCGAACGAGCGGGCGTGGAGGTCGGCCATCGTCGGGGCGTTGGCGAACGACGCGAGGTAGTCGCCTGCCGCGGCATCCTCGGTCGCACCGACAGCCTTGAGGAGGACCGCCGCGACCAGGCCGGTGCGATCCCACCCGGCGCCGCAGTGGAACAGCACCGCTCCGTCAGGCGCCTGCGCGATCGCGTCGAGGACACCGGCGAGCCGATGCGGCAGCTCGGCGAGGTGGTCCGCGTAGTAGAGCGGGGTCCCCCACTGACCGTCGCTCTCGCGGGACGCCCAGAAGTCGCGCTCGTCACCGTCGAGATCGACCTGGTGACGGACGATGTCGGCGGGAACCTCGCCGCTCGTCTCTTCGGGCCGGCGCAGGTCGATGACCGTCCGCACCCCGTGAGCGCGCAGGCGATCCCACCCCGCGTTGCTCACGCGGTCGAGCGTCTCCGCCCGGATGAAGACCCCCGTCGGGGTGCGCGAGCCGTCTCGGCGTTCGAGGCCGCCCAGCTCCCTCGCGTTGGCGAGCCCATCGATGTCGAGTCGTGTCGGCATGGCCCGATCCTGCCATGATGACGCAACATCATCCCGAAGGATGACGCCCTCGAACCCCAGGGCTGATGCCGACGAACGCGCCGGTTCGTAGCGTCGAGACATGGCTACCGCGACGCTCTCGACCACCCCGCACTCCCGCTCGCACGGAGCAACCGCGACCCGCGCCGCCGTGCTGTCGGTGCTCGGCACCATCCTCGCGATCGGGATCGCGGCGACGAGCCTCCTCATCGTTCCCGTCGCGCTCGCGGTCGCCTTCGGCCCGTCACTGCTCTCGCACTTCTGATCAGCTGGCAGGATGCCGGAGATGCCCATCCTCCTGCGCCCCTGGACCCCCGACGATGCCGACGACCTCAGCCGTGCCGCTCGCGCCGGCCATGATCTCGCGTCGCAGTTCGGCGGCACCGACCTGACCGATGCCTCTGCGGCGCGGAGCTTCATCGAGCGCTTCCTGCGCTTCGATGACGCCGCGAAGAACTGGGCGATCGAGGTCGACGGCCATGCGGTCGGGAACGTCGCGGCCACCGGCATCGAGTTCCGCCACCAGACGGCGTGGATGTCGTACTGGCTCGCCCCCGCCGCCCGCGGGCAGGGGGTCGCGGCCCGCGCTCTCGTCCGCGTCAGCGAGTGGGCGTTCGACGCCGGGCTCCACCGGTTGGAACTCGGTCACCGGGTGAACAACCCGGCATCCTGCCGCGTCGCGCATGCCGCGGGATACCTCGCTGAGGGTGTCGAGCGCGAGAAGCTCCGCTACGGCGATGAGCGATACGACGTCGAAACCCACGCCCGGTTGGCCACCGACCCGCGCCCGCCGGAACGAGGAACCGCCGTCGCACTGAGGACCGAGGTCCCCGCACGACGGCGGTCCTGACGTCGGGAGGCTCAGCCGCCCGAGGGGTTCTCGATGGGAGTCCCGTCCTCGTCCGTCGTCACCGGCGGGTTCTCATCGGGCGAGCCGCCCGATGCGGTGTCCGCCTCGGACTGGTCGTCGGGGACACCGTGGGTGTTGTGCTCGTCCGAGCCGTTCGTGTCGCTCATCGCGGTCCTTCCGGTCGCTGTCGGTCACGTGAGGACGACGGTACGCAGGCCGCCGCCGCGGGCAGAGGGCCTTGACAGCCGCATCCGATCAGAGATCGACGGTGTCGTTGCGACCCTCGTAGGGCTCCCCCGTCACCTTCGACTTGACGAGGCTGATGATCGAGGCGACCGCGCCGCCCGGGCTGCTCCAGTACTCCCCCGACGCGGCGTCGATCTTCAGGAGCGTCACGTTCGGGTCCTCCGGACCGTCGGGGAACCACGCCTCGACGGCGGGCGACCAGTACTCGCGCAGACGCTCGAGGTCGTCCACGACCTCGGCGTCGCCGGCGAGCGACACCCAGGCGTCGTTCGTGCTCAACGCGACGCCGACCGAGGGGCGCGCCGCGACGTGCGCCACGACCGACGAGTCGCGACCGACGATGAACCACAGGTCTCCGTCGAACTCCCGGTCCTGCACCGTCAACGGGCGAGCGACGTGCGCCCCCTCCTCGTTCATCGTCGTGACCATCGCGAAGCGGAACTTCGGCAGCAGGTCGATGAGCGTCGCGTGCGGATCCTTCTCGGTGGCCATGGGGCCCTCCTTCGTCTCCGCGTCAGGCTCGCACCAGCGCGGGCCGCGCCCGCGGGGCTTGACAGCCGTGTCGTCTGGGAGGACGGATGCGGCGTCGCGGGGGATGTGCCAGGTTTGCCGTATGTCGCTGTCACCGCACCGTACCCTCGTCGCTGCCGTCGGCACGGCCGCCGTCGCGGCGTACGCCGTTGTCCTCGTGCTGCAGATCTGCGTCTGGAACCCGCTGGCCGCCGTCCCCGGGTCATCCCTCGCCGAAATCGGCTCGCAGGCCGCGACGCGAGGTGAGTCGGTCTTCACGCCCGCACCCTGGGTCTTCGCCGCCATCGGGGTGGCCCTCGCCGTCGCCGTCCCGGTCCTCTCCGTCGTCGCGCGCCGCACGTCGACCGCCGGTGTCGCCGCGGGCTACCTCGCCCTCATCGCCGCCGGCGCGCCTGCATACTTCGTGGCGTCCTTCGGTCCGGGGATGGCCTTGGCTGACGCGTTCGGGATCAGCGGTGGCGATCACGCTCCCGGGGGTTCCGTGCTCATGGTGGCGAGTGGAACCGCCGCGGTCGTACTCGCCGTGTGGGGCGTCGCGCTCGCGACCTCGTCGCGCACCGTCGCGCCCGCGCTCAGGGTCTGAGCGCCGACGCGATCAGGGCGCGGGAACCAGGAAGATCGCGTCGAGCAGCCCCGGGTTGTGGGCGTGGACCAGGACGGCGAAGACGACCGCGTCGAACAGCAGGTGGACCGTCACGACGTACGCGAGGGACTTCGTCCGTAGGAAGATGATCGCCTGCAGGAGGGCGAACGGGATCGTCAGCGCCGGCCCCCACGCGCGGTAGCCGAGCTCCCACAGGAACGAGACGAAGACGATCGCCTGGAAGACGTTCGCGGTCGCATCCGCGAAGTGTCGCCGCAGCAGTGCGAAGCAGGTGCAGATGAAGAACAGCTCGTCCCAGATGCCGACGGCCCCGACGCCGACGAACAGGCGGGCGATGAGGTCGGGGGTGTCGACGACGGGCCAGTTCTCGTAGACGCCCGAGGTGATGAAGTAGAACGGCAGCAGCAGCCACCCGAGCACGAGGACGGCGACGAGCCACGCCCACTGCCACCCCGTCCAGCGACCGCCGCCCCGCCACGGGAACCGGATGGCGTGGTCGCGGTAGACGAAGCGCGACACCAGATACGGCACCAGCACCGCCCCGCCGAGGGCGAGCGTGAACCGGATCATGGCCGCGTTGTCGAGCTCCGCCTTCAGTGGGATGACGCTGACGATCAGCAGGCCAAGGGCGATGAGCGAGAGGTCGCGGGTGATCGACGGGCCGGATGCCGCGGCATCCCGTCGTTCGATGATCACCGCGACGGCGAGGCCCGTAGCCAGGAGCAGCCAGCCGAGCCAGGGCGTCAGCAGCACGAAGAAGGCGGGCGCCGCGAGGCACACGAGGAGCGCCGGCACGACGCGCAGGTCGACGAGCGGTCGCGCCCCCGTCGCCGCGCGCACCATCACGCCGACCGCGGGCGGCGGCGGTAGGTCAGGTCGCGGATGTCCCGGCCCTTCGCGATGCCCTTCCGCTCGAACGCGGTCATGATGCGGCCATCGAAACGGTCGGCCCACTCCCCCTCGAACGACGCCTCGAAATCGGCGGCATCCGCGAGCACGTCGCGCATCTGCAGCGCGTAGTCCTCCCAGTCGGTCGCCAGCCGCAAGATCCCGCCGTCGCGCAGGGCGCGGGCCGCGAGCGCGGGGAAGCCGTCCGCGATGAGGCGGCGCTTGTTGTGCTTGTTCTTGTGCCACGGGTCGGGGAAGAAGATCCAGACCTCGTCGACGGATGCCTCGGGCAGCAGGTGCTCGAGGACCTCGGGCGCGTTCGCCTCGACGAGTCGGAGGTTCCGCACCCCCTCGCGATCCGCATCGAGCATCGTGCGGGCCAGTCCCGCCCGGAACACCTCGACCGCGATGAAGTCGCGCTCCGGCGACTGCCCGGCGGCGTGCACGATCGCGTGCCCCTGACCCGAGCCGATCTCGACGACGAGCGGCGCGTCCCGACCGAACTCGGCTACCGGGTCGATCGTCGAACCGGGACGGATGCTGGTGGCCGCGGCATCCCGTTCCACTTCGAGCAGATATGTGCTCGAGAGGTCGTCCCAGGCGCGCTCCTGCGCATCGCTCATCCTGCCGCTCCGACGCACGAACGAGACCGGCTTGTCGCGGAAGCGCGGCGCGGACTCGGGCGCGTCGGGATCGGGCATGCGACCAGGGTATCCCGCGGTGTCCGGGGTCCCCGCGGGCCTGCCTCGACGTCGCCCGCTCATGAGGTCACGAAATCGATGAGTTCCTCGACGCGACCGAGAAGGGCGGGGTCGAGGTCGCGGAAAGTCGTGACCGAGCCGAGGATGCGCTGCCAGTTCTCGGCGATGTCGGTCTGGTCCTCGGCCGGCCAGCCGAGGGCGCGGCTGACGCCCTTCTTCCACTCGATCCCCCGCGGGACCTCGGGCCAGGCGGCGATGCCGAGGGCGCGCGGCGTGACGCACTGCCACACGTCGATGTAGGGATGGCCGACGATCTTCAGGTGCGGGCCGTGCGGCCCACGGAGGATCTGCTCGGCGATCCGCGTCTCCTTCGAGCCGGGGACGAGATGGTCGACGAGGACCCCGTAGCGACGCTCGGCACTCGGCGGCTCGGCGCGGAGCAGGTCCTCGAGCAGGTCGACGCCCTGCAGGTACTCGACGACGACGCCCTCGATGCGGAGGTCGGCGCCCCAGACCTTCTCGACGAGTTCCGCGTCGTGACGCCCCTCGACGAGGATCCGCGACGCCCGTGCGACGCGGGCGCGGGCCTGCGGGTCGGCGAACGAGCCGGATGCTGTGCGCGTGCGGCCGGCGGGAGCGGCGGCGCGCGGGGGGACGAGCTGGACCGGCTTGCCGTCGACGAGGAAGCCGCCGCCGATCGGGAACAGCCGCACGCGGCCGTGCCGGTCCTCGAGCTCGACGTGTCCCGCGGTCACGCCCGTCACCGCGCCGACGAAGTCGTCGAGGGCGACCTCGACGACGAGGCCCCTCTCGGCGGGCACCGTCGTCACCGTCGGCCGTCCCTTGTCGCGCCATCCCGCAGCGAGCACGTCGCCGCCGTACCGATCGTCCACAGGTTCCTCCAAACGCCCGGATACCTCCCGAAACCTCGGGAAGCCTAGATGAGCAACGCAAAGGGAACGCACAGGCGCTCCGACGGCAACCGGTATCGAGACATACGAGCCGCGGCATAGACTCGCGACAAGCGGTTACGACCGCCGAGTGACTCACCGAGCGACTCCCGGAGGACCCACCGATGCGATCTCGACTGACGTCCGTCGTCGCGGTCTCGCTCGCGGTCCTGGTCGGCTCCCTGGGATTCGCGGTGCCGGCGTCGGCGACCGAGCCCGTCACCCTCGGCGACGGTCGCGTGTGGGATCAGGCCGACGTCCTGACCGACGCGCAGGAGGCGAACCTCGACGCTCACCTGGAACGACTCACGGCTGACACGGGCCTCGACCTCTGGGTCGTCTATGTCGACAGGTTCACCAGCCCGACCAGCGCCGAGAAATGGGCCTCCGACACCGCCGAGCTCAACAACCTCGGTCCGGACCAGTACCTCCTCGCGGTCGCCACCGAGGGTCGCGCCTACTACCTCTCCTCAGATTCGTCCGGCCCCGTCTCCGACGACCGGATCACGGCGATCGAGCAGGACCGCGTGCTCCCCGCTCTGCAGCAGGAGGACTGGGCCGGTGCGGGCATCGCCGCAGCGGACGGACTCGCCGATACCCGCTCCGGCGGGGGCGGAGGCGTCATCTGGATCGTGGTGATCGTCGCCGCGATCCTCGGTGCGCTTCTCGTGTGGGCGCTCGTGCGCAGACGCCGCGCCGCCGCGGGTGGATCGTCCGGCTCGCGACCGGTCCCGCTCGAGGAACTCGAACGGCAGGCCGGTGCCGCCCTCGTCCAGACGGACGACGCAATGACCACGAGTGCACAGGAACTCGGCTTCGCGAAAGCGGAGTTCGGAGATGCCGCGACCGCCGAGTTCGAGCAGGCGATCGCGGCGGCGCGCACCTCTCTGGACCGCGCCTTCGCGCTGCAGCAGCAGATGGACGACGACGTCCCCGACTCCCCCGAGCAGCGCCGCGCCTGGTACGGCGAGATCCTCGACCTCTGCCGGAGCGCCTCGGCGACCCTCGCCGAGAAGTCCGACGCGTTCGACGCGCTGCGCGATCTCGCGAAGAACGCACCTGAGGCCCTCGCGCGCGTTCAGCAGCTGCGGGCCGATGCGGGCACCCGACTCGAGGGTGTCGACGCCCGTCTCGCGCAGCTGCGCGCGAACTACCGAGCGGACGCCCTCGCCGCCGTGGCGGACAACGCCGCGCAGGCCCGCGATCGACTGAGTTTCGCCGATGCCCGTCTGACGGAGGCCCAGAGCGAGGTCGCGGCAGGCGACGGTGCGGCGGCGGCCGTCGGCATCCGTGCCGCGGAGCAGGCCGTCGATCAGGCGTCGCGCCTGCAGGAGGCGATCGAGAAGCTGGCCGCCGACCTCGCCGACGCCGAACGGGGCGGGGCCGCCCTCGTCACCGAACTCGACGCCGACCTCGCCGCGGCAGCCGCGACCCCCGACCCGGACTCGCGCCTCGCACCGGTCATCGCGTCGACGCGCCAGAACCTCGACGCCGCCCGCGAGAGGCTGACGGGCAGCGCGCGCGACCCGCTGTCCGCCGTCGCCCTCCTCGAACACGCGAACGCCGCGATCGACGGCGCGCTCGGCGAGGTGCGCGACGCGCAGCAGCGCGCCGACCGTGCCCGCAGCGTCCTGTCGCAGACCCTCCTGCAGGCGAAGGCCCAGGTCTCCGCCGCCGAGGACTTCATCAGCGCCCGCCGAGGCGCCGTCGGCGCGACCGCGCGGACCCGTCTCGCCGAGGCGGGTGCGGCCCTCGTCCAGGCGACGCAGCTGCAGCAGAGCGATCCCGAGCGCGCCCTCGATCTCGCGCATCGTGCCGCCGCGCTGGCCGGCGAGGCGATGCAGCGCGCACAGGGCGACGTCGGATCGTTCGCCGGCGGCGGAAACACTGGCGGCGGGGGCGACTTCGGCGGCATGCTGGGCGGCATCATCCTCGGCTCCCTTCTGGGCGGCGGCGGATCGGGACGCTCCTCCGGTGGATTCGGCGGCGGCTTCGGCGGTTCGTCGTCGCGGCGCAGTGGCGGATTCGGCGGCGGCGGGTTCGGCGGCGGCTCGATCGGACGCAGCAGCGGCGGATCCCGTTCGCGACGAGGCGGAGGCCGATTCTGATCTTCCGGCGCCGCACCTCACAGACCTCGACAGCACGACCTCTCGTATCGAAAGGAAACCCGATGGCAAAGCAGTCCATCTTCGGCCGCATCTCCACCCTCATGAAGGCGAACATCAACGCCCTCCTCGACTCCGCCGAGGACCCGCAGAAGATGCTCGACCAGCTCGTGCGGGACTACACGAACAACATCGCCGACGCCGAGACCGCCATCGCCGAGACCATCGGCAACCTGCGCCTGCTCGAGCGCGACCACGACGAAGACGTGAAGGCCGCCGCCGAGTGGGGCAACAAGGCCATCGCCGCCAGCCGCAAGGCCGACGAGCTGCGCTCCGCCGGGAACACGACGGATGCCGACAAGTTCGACAACCTCGCCAAGATCGCCCTGCAGCGACAGATCAGCGAGGAGAACGAGGCCCGGGCGATCGCCCCGTCCATCGCGTCGCAGACCGAGGTCGTCGACAAGCTCAAGGACGGCCTCAACGGCATGAAGCAGAAGCTCGACCAGCTTCGCTCGAAGCGCTCCGAGCTGCTCGCCCGCGCCAAGACGGCCGAGGCCCAGAACAAGGTGCACGACGCCGTCAAGTCGATCGACGTGCTCGACCCGACCAGCGAGCTCGGCCGCTTCGAGGACAAGGTCCGCCGCCAGGAGGCCCTCGCCGCCGGCAAGGCCGAGATCGCCGCCTCGACGATCGACGCGCAGTTCAACCAGCTCGAGGACCTCGGCGAGCTAACCGAGGTCGAGGCGCGCCTGGCCGCGCTGAAGACCGGCGGCAACGCCGGCGCGATCGAGCAGTAAGCACCGCACGCGAGACGCGGCGCCGGGCCCACGGGTCCGGCGCCGCCGTGCTCCCCCCGGAGGTACGCATGACCCGATTCCTCGTCGTCCCGCAGTGGCAGGGTTCGCCGTCGTCCCGCGCGATGCGTTTGATCGACGGGGCCGAGGCGATCGCCGAGGATCTGCCGCGCTCGGCCGTGACCCGCGTCGAGGTCCCCGCCGAAGCGGGTGAGGCGGTGGGAACCGGCATCCGCCGCTTCAGCACCCTCAGCCGCGTCCGCGACGCGATCGGCGAACTCCTGCAGAGCACGGACGAGCCCGCCGTGGTCATCGGCGGCGACTGCGCCGTCGCCGTTCCGGCGATCGCCGCGGCGGCCGCGCGGCATCCGTCCCTCGCGGTGGTCTGGTTCGATGCCCACGGCGACCTCCACACGCCCGACTCGTCGCCCTCGGGAGCCCTCGCCGGCATGGCCCTCCGCGCCGCGATCGAGCCGGGTCCCTTCGCCCCGACACCGCCTGCCGCCCCCGCGCGCACGGTTCTCGTGGGTGCCCGCGCCCTCGACGACGCCGAGGCGGACGCCCTGGCCGACTCGCCCATCACGCGGATGACCGCAGACGCCCTCGCCGACACGGAGGCCCTCGCCGACGCCGTCACGGCCACCGGAGCGGACGCCGTGTACGTGCACATCGACCTCGACGTCCTCGACCCGGCCGCCATCGTGGGGCTCCTCGAGCCCGTCCCGTTCGGTGCCGACCCGGCCCACGTGACCGCCTCGCTCGCACGGCTGCGCGAGCGGATGCCGCTGGTCGGCGCATCGATCTCCGGTTTCGCGCCGGCGACCCGCGACGCCGCGGTCGAGGACCTCGGCACGATCCTCCGTCTCGTGGGAGCGGTCGCGTGAGCCCCGTACCTCCGGCGGGATGGGAGGCGCACGCCGCGCGCGCCGTCGAGCGCGGCCGCCGATTCGATCGGTGGATCCCCGGCATCCTCCTCGACTCCCCGATCAGCCGGCTCGGCTACCTCGCCGGGACGGCGTTCGGGTTCGTGTGGGGGACGCTCTGGTCGACGGGCCGCGTCGAGCGGCGCGCGGGACTGTGGGTGTTCCGGGGGATGCCGGGGGTCACGTTCGGCCGCGGCGGTGTCTGCGTCGGGGGGTGCTTCCTCACCGGCGACGGCCCGATCGACGATCGGCTGCTCGCGCATGAGGGCGTCCACCGCGAGCAGTGGCGCCGTTACGGCATGCTGATGCCGCTCCTCTACGCGCTGGCGGGGCGCAACCCACTGCGGAACAGGTTCGAGATCGACGCGGGGCTGGCCGACGGCCGGTACATCCCGCGCTGACCGGGAGCGTCACTCCACCAGCGCACGACGCAGTCCGCCGATCTCCGCCTCGGTGAGCCCGTGCGCCTGCAGGTAGTCGACCGGTCCGCCGTAGCGCAGTCGCAGGTCCTCGAACACGGCGCGCAGCTCGGCCGCGGGCGACCGGGTGACAAGGTCCTCCAGGTGCCGGGCGTCCGGGTACCTGTGGCGGAGGAAGCGCAGGACGCTCTCGTTCCTCCCGAGCGGCAGGAGCTGTTCGGTGCGCGCGTAGTCGGCGATCACGGCGTCCTCGTCCACGCCCGCGGCGGCGAGGACGAGCGCGACCGACAGCCCGGTGCGGTCCTTGCCGACCGTGCAGTGGACGAGCACGGGCTGCACGTCGAGCACGGCGCGCGCCGCCTCGACCAGGCGCGCCGCCGAGCCGTCGATGAGTGCTCGGTACACATCGGCGAGCGAGAGGTCGTCGTCGAAGAACGACGCGACCGATCCGGCGTACATGGGCAGATGCACGGTGTCGATGCCGAGACCGTCGAGGCGCGACGGTTCGCTGCGACGTTCGTCGTCGTCCCGCAGGTCGACGACACGACGGATGCCGAGGGCCGCGACCCGCTCCCTCCCCGCCGCCGTGAGGTGACCGAGATTCCCCGAGCGGAACAGGACTCCGGATCGGGTCCGCCCCGCCCCGGCGGGGAGCCCGCCGACGTCCCGGAAGTTGAAGGCGCCGGGGACGTCGTGGAGGTTCACGTCGTCGGCGGCGCGCCGCGCCGTTCGGGCACGGGGTAGCGTCCGGCGATCGCGATGCGGTTGAACGCGTTGATCGACACGAGGAGCCAGCTGAGCGCGACGTACTCCTCTTCGGACAGGATGCCGCCGACACGGTCGTAGACCTCGTCCGAGACGCCCTCCTCGTGGATGAAGACGAAGGACTCGGTCAGTTCGAGCGCCGCCCGCTCACGCTCCGTGAACACGCTCGATTCCCGCCACACCGGGATCTGAGCGAGGTGGTCGAAGCTCACGCCGGCCTTCGCCGCCCGATCGGAGTGGACCCGGACGCAGTACGCGCAGCCGTTGAGCTGCGAGGCGTGGATGAGGGCCATCTCGCGCAGTCGGGCGTCGATGCCCGCCTCGGCGGCGAGGTCACCCACCGTCGTCGCGAACGCCTCGAGGGCGTCGTAGGCCGGGCGGGCCGCACGGGCCAGGTGCACGCGGTGCTGATCGCTCATGCCGTCACCCTATCCGCGCCCGTCGTGGTCAGCGTCGGAGAGAATGGTCTGCGTGAGCGACGCCGCCTTCGACGAGTTCTCCTACCTCCCCGCGCAGGCCGATGCCCTCGGCATCCCGGTGCCACCGGTGCGCCGGCTGACGCATCGGCTCGGCGACGGGCGCGTGATCAGCGCTCTGCGCTTCGGCGACTCGGGCTCCGCTCCCCCGGTGACGTTCCTCCACGGTGCGGGGCTGAACGCGCACACGTGGGACACGACCGTCCTGCATCTGGGCCTGGACGCGCTCGTCCTCGACCTTCCCGGCCACGGCGACTCCTCGTGGCGCGATGACGCCCGCTACACGGGCCGGACCCTGGCCGCTGACATCGAACCCGCGATCCGCGAATGGACCGGTGGCGTGCCGCAGGTGCTCGTCGGACACTCGCTCGGCGGCCTCACGGCGGCGGCGCTCGCGGCGCGGCATCCGGACCTCGTCCGCTCCCTCGTCCTCGTCGACATCTCCCCCGGGATCGACCCGGACGGCGCGGCGTCATCCATCCGCGCGTTCTTCGCCGGCCCCGTCGATTGGGCGAGCCGGGACGAACTCGTCGAACGCGCGCTGAGCTTCGGACTCGGCGGTTCGCGCGACGCCGCCGCACGCGGCGTCTCACTGAACTCGCGGGTCCGCCCCGACGGCCGCGTCGAGTGGAAGCACCACTTCGCCCACCTCGCGAACCGGCTCGCCGCCGACCCTGCGGGGGCCGCCGCGGTGGACGAGGCGCAGCGGGCGAACGCCGGCATCCTCTCCGCCGCAGGGTGGGACGACCTCGCGGCCGTCACCGCACCGGTCACCCTCGTCACCGGCACACGCGGCTTCCTCACCGAAGCCGATCGCGAGGAGTTCCTCCGACGGATGCCGCGAACCCGCCGCATCGAGCTCGATTCGGCCCACAACGTCCAGGAGGAACGGCCCGCCGAACTCGCCGCGAGCATCCGCACGGCGCATGACGACCGGTGACCGAACTGCGCGCGCGGGACTCTAGGCTGTAACGCGCACCGAGCACCGCGATGGGCCGGCGTCAGTGACGACGCCCATCGACGCCGAAAGGACCCCCCACTCACATGCTTCGCCGCACCGCTTTGGCCGCCACGGCGCTCCTCGCCGCCGGAGCCCTGCTCCTCTCGGGCTGCACCGGTTCGCAGCCCGCTCCGTCCCGATCCGAGGGAACCCCCGACCCCGACGCGACCGTCAACGTGCGTCTCGTGCTCGAGCCCGGCAACCTCGACATCCGCGAGACGGGGGGATCGGCCCTCGACCAGATCCTGATCGACAACGTGTACCAGGGGCTCATCGCCCGCACGCCCGACCAGAAGATCGTGCCGGCGCTCGCCAGCGACTACGAGGTCTCCGGCGACAAGCTCACCTACACGTTCACCCTGCGCGAGGGCGTCACGTTCCACGACGGGCAGCCCCTCACGCCGCAGGACGTCGTCTGGTCGCTCACGCAGGAGCGCGACACCCCGACCTACCGTGACTCGGCACGCCTCGCCAATGTCGCGACCATCGCCGCCGAGGGCCAGAAGATCACGCTGACCCTGAAGGCGCCCGACTCGACGCTGCTGTGGAGCCTGACCGGCCGCGCCGGCCTGATCCTCAAAGAGGGCGACACCATCGACCGCAAGACCGCGGCCAACGGCACCGGTCCCTTCCGCCTCGCCGACTGGCGCGAGGGCGACAGCATCGTCTTCGAGCGGTTCGCCGACTACTGGGGCACGCCGTCGTCCGCCGCCGAAGTCGTCTTCTCGTACGTCAGCGACAATCAGGCAGCGCTCAGCGGCGCCCTCGCGGGTGAGTTCGACGTGCTGACCGGGTTCGATGCGAACCTGAAGGACCAGGTCGAGGCGAACGGCGACTTCACCCTCGAGATCGGCGACTCGACCGACAAGGGCACGCTCGCGTTCAACCAGACCTCGGGTCCGCTGGCGGACGTACGCGTGCGCAAGGCCATCCGACAGGCGATCGACAAGAAATCGATCGTCGAGGCGCTCGGCGCCGGCAAGACGATGTACGGCCCGATCCCCTCGCTCGACCCGGGCTACGAGGACCTGTCCGAGGTCGCTCCGTTCGACCCCGAGGCGGCACGGAAGCTGCTCGCCGAAGCGAGCGCGGAGAACCTCTCCCTGACCCTGACGATCCCCTCCGCGTACGGCACGACGATCCCGCAGATCCTCGTCTCGAACCTGCGCGACGTGGGCATCACCCTGAAGGTGAACCCGGTCGAGTTCCCGACGTGGCTGAACGACGTCTACGGGAACAAGGACTACGAGCTGAGCTTCGTCCTCCACACCGAGGCGCGCGACTTCGAGAACTGGGCGAACCCGGACTACTACTTCACGTACAACGATCCCGAGGTCCAGAAGCTCTACGCCGAGGCCGTCGCCGCGACGGACGACGCCGCAGCCGCCGACCTGCTGAAGCAGGCCGCACGCATCGTGTCCGAGGATGACGCGGCGGACTGGCTCTACAACGGTCAGTCCGTCCTCGCGGTCGCGTCGGACGTCAGCGGGATGCCGACGGTCAACGTGAACGAACGCCTCAACGTCGCCGAGCTGGCCAAGAGCAAGGGGTGATCCGGTACGCGCTGACGCGACTGGCCCTGCTGGTGCTGGGCCTGTTCGTCGCCAGCGCGCTCATCTTCACCACCCTCCGGATCCTGCCGGGTGACATCGCGCAGCTGATCGCCGGGGTGAACTCCACCCCCGAGCAGCTCGCGGACATCCGAGAGCGCCTGGGCCTCGACCGGCCGCTCCCCGTCCAGTACGGCGACTGGATCGGCGGCATCCTCAGCGGCGACCTCGGGTCCTCGCAGCTCACCGGCACCCCCGTCGTCTCGGAGCTGCTGCAGAAAGCGGAGGTGACGGTGCCCCTCGGCATCCTCGCGTTCGTCGTCGCCCTGCTGGTCGCGCTCCCCTTCGGCGTGCTCGCGGCGGTGCGCCGGCATCGGCCGGACGGCGTCGCCGTCTCGGTCGGCGCGCAGGCCCTCGCCGCCGTACCCGTCGTCTGGGCGGGCATGATGCTCGTCGTCGTCTTCGCCGTGACCCTGGGATGGCTGCCCGCCCAGGGTTTCCCCCGGGCCGGCTGGTCCGACCCGGCGGCGGCGTTCCGGGCGCTCGTTCTCCCCGCCGTCACGATCGGCGTCGTCGAGGGAGCCGTGCTGCTGCGGTTCGTCCGGTCGGCGACCCTCCAGGCGATGGGACAGGACTTCGTGCGGACCGCCGCGGCGAAAGGGCTCACGCGCACGCAGGCGCTCCTGCGCCACGGGCTCCCGAGTGTCGGCCTGTCGGTCATCACGGTGCTGGGCGTCCAGGTGGCCGGGATCATGGTCGGGGCGGTCGTCATCGAACAGCTGTTCAGCCTGCCCGGGATCGGGCGCATGCTGGTCGAGGACACCGGCAACCGCGATCTCGTCAAGGTGCAGGGGGAACTCCTCGTCCTGACGGGTCTCGTCCTGATCATCGGGTTCGTCGTCGATCTCGTGCACCGCGTCCTCGATCCGCGCCAGCGAGAGGCCGAGTGATGCGGCGACTGCAGTGGGCGAGGCGCGTCTGGGCGTCGGGGACCGGCCGCTTCGGGGTGATCGTGGTCGTCGTCATCGCGGCGACGGCGCTCGTCTCGCTGTTCTGGACGCCGCTCGACCCGCAACGCGTCGACATCGCGAACCGCTGGGCGGCACCTGGGGCCGCGCACCTGCTCGGGACCGACGGGTCGGGACGCGACATCCTGAGTCTCCTGATGGCAGGCTCGCGCACGACGGTGCTCGTCGCTGTGGGTGCCGGGGTCATCGCGACCGCCATCGGCCTCGTGCTCGCCGCGCTCGGCGCGCTCACTCCGCGGCCGGTCCGCGAGGGGGTCACGGTCATCGTCGACATCCTCATCGCCTTCCCGGTGCTCCTCATCGCGATGATGATCTCGGCCGTCTGGGGCGGCTCGCTCCTGGTCGTCATCGTGTCGGTCGGGATCGGGTTCGGCGTCAACATCGCCCGCGTCACGCGCCCCGAGCTGCGCCGCATCCTCCGGAGCGACTTCGTCCTCGCGGGACGCGCCGCGGGACTGTCGCCGTCGCAGAACCTCTGGCGTCACCTCCTCCCGAACGTCGCGCCCGTCTTCATCGTGCAACTGTCGTGGGGCATGGCCGTCGCCGTGCTGGCCGAAGCGGGCCTGTCGTACCTCGGTTTCGGCGCCCCCGTGACCCAGCCGTCGTGGGGGCTGCTCCTCGCCGATCTGCAGCGCTTCATCAGCGTCCACCCGCTGTCGGTGCTGTGGCCGGGGCTCGCGATCACGCTCACCGTCCTCGGCTTCAACCTCCTCGGCGACGCCCTGCGCGACGCCACGGATCCGACCCTGTCCCGCGGATCCGCTCCGCGCGGCACCGAGCCTCCCGCGGCGGTAACGGCATGACGCTCTCGATCACCGGTCTGACGATCGACATCGCCGGCCGCCGCGTCGTCGACGGAGTCGACCTCGAGGTCGCCGACGGCGCGCGCGTCGGGCTGATCGGCGAGTCCGGTTCGGGAAAGTCGCTGACCGCCCTCGCCGTCCTCGGACTCCTGCCCGACGGCGCTCGGGTCGGCGGCAGCATCCGCTGGGGGGGCCGGGAACTGGTCGGGATGCCGGATCGCGACCTCGCGCGCCTGCGCGGTGACGAGATCGGTATGGTCTTCCAGGAGCCGCAGACGGCGCTGAACCCCATCCGCACGGTCGGGCGGCAGATCGCCGAGTCCATCCGCATCCATCAGCGCGGCGTCTCCCGCGCCGAGGCGTGGGCACGGGCGGTCGAGGAGGCGCGTCGGGTGAAGCTGCCCGACCCCGAGGCCATCGTCCGTCGCTATCCGCACCAGCTCTCGGGCGGGCAGCGTCAGCGCGTCGCGATCGCGATGGCCCTCGCGTGCCGTCCCCGGCTGCTGATCGCGGACGAGCCGACCACCGCGCTCGATGTCACGATCCAGGCGGAGATCCTCGAGCTCCTCCACCACCTCGTCGACGAGGACGGCATGTCGCTCGTGTTCATCACGCACGACCTCGCGGTGCTGTCGCAGATCGCGACCGACGCCGTCGTGCTCGAATCGGGTCACGTCGCCGAGTCGGGGCCGCTTCGGATGCTGCTGCGCTCCCCCGCCTCCCCCGTCACCCAGGCACTGCTCCGCGACGCGACCGCCACCCTCTGGCGACCGGGAGGCCGCGCGTGAGCGACCTGATGCGGGCACGTGGTCTGACGCGCCGATACCGGATGCCGCGGTCCCGGCCGTTCGAGCCGGCCCGGTGGACCACCGCGCTCGTCGACGTCGACGTCGACGTCCGGGCGGGAAGCGCCCTCGGGATCATCGGCGAGTCGGGCTCGGGCAAGTCGACGCTCGTGCGACTGCTCCTCGGTCTCGACGTACCGAGCGCGGGCTCCGTCGAGTTCGATGGACGCCCCGTGGACGGATCGGCGTCGGCGCGCTCGCTCCACTGGTTGCGGCGGCGCACCGGCATCGTCTTCCAAGACCCCTACGGGTCCCTCGATCCTCGGATGAGCGTCGGGCGGATCGTGGCCGAGCCGCTCTCGGCCCTCGACATCCCGGGCGATCACCGGGCCCGCGTCCGCGAGGTCCTGGACGACGTCGGCTTGCCCGCCGACGCCGCCGAGCGGTTCCCGCACGAGTTCTCCGGCGGACAGCGGCAGCGGATCGCCCTGGCGCGGGCGCTCGTCCATCGCCCCGACGTCCTCGTCGGGGACGAACCGCTGTCGGCCCTCGACGTGACCGTCCGGGCGCAGATCCTCGACCTCATCCGCGAACTCCGCCGGCGTGACGGCCTCACCCTCGTGATGGTCTCGCACGACATCGGCGTCGTGCAGAACCTGTGCGACGACGTGGTCGTCATGACGGAGGGACGCGTCGTCGAGGAGGGCCCGACCGAGAAGGTGCTCCTCGAACCACAGGTCGCCTACACGCGGCGCCTCCTCGCCTCGATCCCGATCATCGACCCACGCGATCGGTGAGACCGCCCGTCACCGTGTCGGCGGAGGGGACTAGCGTGGCGGCATGCACGCCATCGTCCCGCCGTACCTGCTCGCCCGCCTCGCGGCCGCTCCGGCCGAACGATTCCCGCACGCCGTCGCCGCGGCCCGTGCCACCCTCGCCGTCCCGCGCGCCTACGCGCCGATGCGCGCCCACCTCGACCTGTCGGTCGACGGCGACGCGCTCGTCGTCTCCGCCGCACCCGACTCCGATCGTCTGATCTCCGACGCGGAGAACCGCGAGGAGTTGCCCGGCACACCCGCGCGCGCCGAGGGCGCCGCTCCGACCGGCGACGCGGCGGTCGACGAAGCGTACGACGGGCTGGGCGCGACCTTCACCTTCCTGTGGGACGCCTTCGAGCGGGTCGGCCTCGACGGGCGGAGCGGCTCCCTCGCCGCTACGGTCCATTACGGTCGCGCCTACGACAACGCGTTCTGGGACGGCGAGCGCATGGTGTTCGGCGACGGCGACGGCGAGGTGTTCGCCGGCTTCACGCGATCGCTCAGCGTCATCGCGCACGAGTTGGGCCACGGCGTGATCGAGTCGGCCGGCGGTCTCGATTACTCGGGACAGTCGGGCGCCCTCAACGAGTCGATCGCCGATGTCTTCGGTGCGCTCGCCGACCAGCACCACCAGGGTCAGACGGCGGATGCCGCGACCTGGCTCATCGGCGCCGGGATCTTCACCGACGCGGTCACGGGATCGGCGCTCCGCTCCCTCGCCGCCCCCGGGACGGCGTACGACGACGACGTCCTCGGCAAGGATCCGCAGCCCTCGCACATGCGCGATTTCGTCGAGACCTCGGGCGACAACGGCGGTGTGCACATTAACTCCGGCATCCCGAACAAGGCGTTCCACCTCGTCGCGACGGCTCTCGGCGGCTACGCCTGGGAACGCGCCGGGCGCATCTGGTACCTCACCCTCGTTTCGGGCGCCCTCTCGACGGCGGCGACCTTCGCGCAGTTCGCGGCCGCCACCGCCGAGACAGCGGTGTCGGAGTACGGTGAGGACTCTGAGGAGGCCGTCGCCGTCCGCACCGCGTGGGCGAGCGTCGGAGTCGTGGAGGATGCCGCATCCCGTTGATCCGCTGACGATCACCGTCGTCCGCACCGGTGGATTCGCCGGGCTCCGTCGCGCGTGGCGCGTCGAGCTCGCGGGAACCGACGCCGACGCCTGGATGCCGCTGCTCGACGCGTGCCCGTGGGAGGAGCCTGCGGCATCCGCTCCCGGCGCCGACCGGTTCTCGTGGGAGGTCGCGGCCATCCACGGCGACCACGATCGCCGAGCGGTCGTGGGCGATGCCAGCGGTCCGTGGCGCGCGCTCATCGACCGCGTGCAGGCGGACGGCGCGGCCGTCCGGCCGGCGGACCTCAGCGGGAACGCAGACGCGTGAGGAGGGAGTCCTTCTTCTTCGGGGTCAGGTGCTTCTGCAGGTAGATCGTGCCGAGCGAGCGCCCGAACTTGAACCCGACCTTGCCCATGCGTCCCACCTCGACGAACCCGAGCCGTTCGTGCAGGGCCAGGGAGGCCTCGGCGCCCTTGTCGCTGACGACGGCGACCATCTCGCGGATGCCCTTCTCCTCGCACGCGGCGATGAGCCCCTCCAGCAGCGCCCGACCGAGGCCTTTGCCCGTCGCGGCCTGTCCGAGGTAGATGGAGTTCTCGACGGTGTAGCGGAACCCGCTCTTGCCGGTCCACGGTGAGACGAGGCCGTACCCCAGGATCTGCCCGCTCGGCGACACCGCGACGAGGAAGGGCAGTCCGAGCTTCGCGAGGTAGTCGAACTTCTCGACCCACTGTTTGTGCGTCCACCGCTTCTCGTCGAAGGTCACGACCGAGTTCGCCACGTAGTGGTTGTAGATCTCGCGCACGTCGGCCATGTCGGTGCGGACAGCGGGCCGCAACTCGAACGAGAACTCGCGCTCGGGCTCGGGGCGACGGCGGAGATGACGGGGAAGGCGGCGGCGATCGCGCTCGTACTCGTCCTCCAGCATGCCGCCAGCATACGGCTCAGTCGGGCAGTCGCCAGTCGACGGGAGCAGCCCCCTGCGCCTCGAGCAGGGCGTTCACCCGCGAGAACGGGCGCGAGCCGAAGAAGCCGCGCCGCGCCGACAGCGGGGACGGATGCGCCGACTCGACGCGCGGGGTCTCGCCGAGCATCGGGACGAGGGTCGCGGCATCCTTCCCCCAGAGCACCGCGACGAGCGGCTCGGACCGGGCGACGAGCGTCGAGATGGCGTGGGCGGTGACACGCTCCCAGCCCCAGCCGCGGTGCGAGCCGGCCTCACCGGGTGCGACGGTCAGGACGCGGTTGAGCAGCATGACGCCCTGGTCGGTCCACGCCGAGAGGTCGCCGTGCGCCGCCGGAGGGATGCCGAGATCGGTCGACAACTCGGCGTAGATGTTCCCGAGGCTCCGCGGCAGCGGTCGTACGTGGCGATCGACGGCGAACGAGAGCCCGATCGGGTGTCCCGGCGTCGGGTACGGATCCTGGCCGACGATCAGCACGCGGACGGCCGAGAGCGGCCGGCTGAACGCACGCAGGACGTGGTCGCCCGCGGGCAGGTACCCGCGCTCGTCCGCGCGGAGCCGGTCGCCGAGCGCGGCGATGTCCGCGGCGACAGGAGCGAGGGCATCCGCCCACTCGGGGTGGATGTGCCCGTCGGCCGCGAGGGCGTCGAGAGAGCGGCCGCTCATGCCCCGGCGGGGAGGCCCGCGTCCTCCTGGACGACCGTCCCGCGGAACGACCACGGGAAATCGATCCAGCGGTCGGTCTCGCGCCACGAGTAGTCGGGCATCGCGATGGAGCCGGGCTTCGTGTAGATGCAGACCGAGCGGACATCCGCGCCGGCGTCGCTCAGGAGCTGAACGGCGAGGGCGAGGGTGCGGCCGCTGTCGGCGACGTCGTCCACGAGGAGCACGCGCTTGCCCGGCAGCGCGCTGAGGTCGAGGTCGGGCGGGAGGATCTCGGGCGCGTCGAGGACCGTCCCGATCCCGGTGTAGAACTCGACGTTCAGCGCTCCGCAGCTCTTGACGCCGAGTCCGTACGCGATGGCCCCGGCCGGCAGGAGACCCCCGCGGGCGATCGCGACGACGATGTCGGGAGCGAACCCGTCCGCGACGATGCCGCGCGCCAGGTCGCGGGTCGCCCCGCCGAAATCATCCCAGGTCAGCGTCTCGCGTTCGGCGGCCACCGGCATCCCCTCGTCCATGGATTCCCAGACTACGACCTGCGGGACGGCGGGCCACTCCAGCGCTAGGCTCGCGCTCGTGACCGGGATCCCGCCCTCCTCCGCGCCGTTGCTGCGCTCGTCCGCCACGCGCTCGTCGCGGTTGGGTTCGTCCACGCTGGGCATCACGGCGGGACTCATCGGGTGGTTCATCGTCGTCGAGCTCGTCAGCGGCATCCTGCAGGGGTTCTATGTCCCCCTGTTCAGCGACATCGTCGTCCAGCTCGGCATCCGCGACGCCGACGTGAACTGGTTCGAGGCCGGGCAGCTGCTGCTGAGCGCCCTCGTCGTCCCGATCCTCGCCAAGCTCGGCGACATGTTGGGACACAAACGGATCCTGCTCGTCGCCGCGGTCCTCACCGCCCTCGCCTCGTGGGGCCTCGTCTTCGCCGACTCGTTCTGGACCTTCCTGCTGTTCTGGTCGCTGCAGGGGTTCTACGTCGTGTGGCTGCCGCTCGAGGTCGCCCTCATCTTCGAGCGCGGGCGGGAGCAGAACCGCGGCGTCTCGCTCACCCGGCGTGCTGCGGGGCTGCTCGTCGTCGGGCTCGAAGCGGGGGCGATCATCGGCGCCCTCGCCGCGGGACGCATCTACGCGGCGACGGGCGACCTCGGGCTCACCCTCATGGTCCCCGCCATCGCCGTCTCGCTCGTCGTGATCGTCATCTGGCTGTGGGTGCCCGAATCGACCCCCAGCGGCGAGCGCCGCCTCGACACCGTGGGAGTGATCCTCCTCGCCTGGGGACTGCTGCTGGTGACCGGCGCCCTCGCCTGGATGCGGCTCATCGGCGAGCTCGGCCTCGGCGCGGGCACGTGGGCGGGGGTCGCGGCGCTGTTCGTGCTCGGCGTCGGCGTGCTCGTCTGGTTCGTCCGCCACGAGCTGCGCCACCGGCATCCCGTCGTCGACATGCGGGTGCTCGCGCGCCCCGACATGTGGCCCGTGCAGGCGACGGCGTTCCTCATCGGCATCAGCCTGCTCGGTGCGCAGGGGCCGCTGTCGACCTACGCCGGCACCGATTCGTCGCTCGGCTACGGCCTCGGGCTCGACGCCACCGAGCGCTCGTACGTGATCGGCCTCTACCTCGTGTCCCTGATCGTGGGCGCGGTCCTGTTCGCGGTGACGTCGCGGCGGGTCAGTCCGCGTCTCGCGCTCATCGCCGCAGCCGTCCTCGTCGGAGTCGGCTACGCGCTGTTCCTGCCGTTCCATCTCGAGGTCTGGCAGGTGCTCCTGAACCTGTCGATCGCGGGCATCGGATGCGGCGCCCTCGTGGGCGCGATGCCCGCTGCCGCCGCGGCGGCGGCGCCGTTCGGCAAGACGGGCGAAGCGTCGGGCATGACGAACACCACGAAGACGATCGGCGGCGCGTTCTCCTCCGCCGTCTTCGGCGTCGTCCTCGCGGCCGGCGCGGGCGCCGTCGCCGGGCAGACGGCGAGCTCGCTGGGCGGCTACCTCACGGTGTGGGCCATCTGCGCCGCGGGCGGATTCCTCGCCGCGCTCCTGCTGCTCCTCGTCCCGAAGGTCGCCTTCGCCGACGCCCCGCCGGAGGCCTGAGCGCGCTCAGCCCTCGATCGTGCGGGGCCGGAGCGGACCGCGCGCCAGCAGGTGCTGCGCGGACTGCGCGACCGGTCGCATCGTGACGAGGTCGAGGTTCACGTGGCCCGGCGCGTTCAGCGCGTAGGCGATGACGTCCGCCACGTCGCCGGCGGTCAGCGGCTGGTCGACGCCGTCGTAGACCTTCTCGGCCGCGGACCGGTCGCCGCCGAGCCGATTGAGCGAGAACTCCTCGGTCTGCACCATACCGGGAGCGACTTCGACGACGCGGATCGGCTCACCGTTCAGTTCGAGCCGCAGGGCGTGCACGAGCATCGCCTCGCCCGCCTTCGCCGCGTTGTACCCGGCGCCTCCCGGGTAGGCGGTCTGCGCGGCGGTCGAGGTGACGTAGACGGTGTCGGCGTGACCGTCGACCTCCGCCGCGCGGCGCAGAAGCGGGAGGAGGGCGGCGGTCACGAGCTGAGCCGAGAGCACGTTGACCTCGAACATCCAGCGCCAGTCGTCGGGGTCACCGTTCTCGACGCGCTGCGTGCCTCGCGCGCCGCCGGCGATGTGGACGAGCGCGTGGACCGGGCCGGTGTCCTCCAGGTGCGCGGCGAGCGCCGCGACATCCGCTTCGCTCGTCAGGTCGGCCGCGTAGGACTGCGATCCGATCTCGGCATCGAGGGCCTCCAGTCGGGCGGCTCGACGCGCCACGCCCACGACGTCCCACCCCGCCGCCCTCAGCGCGCGGACGGCCGCCTCGCCGATCCCCGAGCTCGCACCGGTCACCACTGCACGTCGATTCGCCATGCGCTCAACGCTAGTGACTCCGCGGGCGCCCGCGGACCGCGTCACGTTACGCCGCGTGTCCCGTTCCGTTGTCCCCGTCGGGCGGGACTCGTAACGTCGGTGTCGGGCCCGCGGCATCCGTCGCAGACCACCACCCGACCACACACGCAGGGAGCCATGTCATGTCCGCACCCGAGAACTGGCGCTTCGAGACCAAGCAGATCCACACCGGCGCCGCTCCGGACCCGGTGACCAAGGCCCGCGCCACGCCGATCTACCAGACGACGTCGTACGTCTTCGACAACGCCGACCACGCCGCGAACCTGTTCGCCCTGGCCGAGTTCGGCAACATCTACACGCGCATCCAGAACCCGACGCAGGACGTCCTCGAGCAGCGCCTCGCGGGCCTCGAAGGCGGCACCGGCGCCCTCGTCCTCGCGAGCGGCCAGGCCGCCTCGACCTTCGCGGTCCTCAACATCGCGCAGGCCGGCGACCACATCGTCTCGTCGAGCTCGATCTACGGCGGCACGTACAACCTCTTCAAGTACACGCTCGCCAAGCTCGGCATCGAGACGACGTTCGTCGAGAACCAGGACGACGCCGAGGAGTGGCGCCGCGCCGTCCGCCCGAACACGAAGCTGTTCTTCGCCGAGACGATCGGCAACCCGCAGATCAACGTGCTCGACATCCGCACCGTCGCCGACGTCGCCCACGCCGCCGGCGTGCCGCTCATCGTCGACAACACGATCGCGACGCCGTACCTCATCCGCCCCTTCGAGCACGGTGCCGACATCGTCGTGCACTCGGTCACGAAGTTCCTCGGCGGCCACGGCACGACGATCGGCGGCGTGATCATCGACGGCGGCTCGTTCCCCTGGTCCCAGCACTCCGACCGCTTCCCCGGCCTGACGACGCCGGACGAGTCGTACCACGGGGCGGTGTACACGGATGCCGTCGGTGACGGCCTCGCGTACATCATCAAGGCCCGTGTCCAGCTGCTGCGCGATCTCGGCTCCGCCATCTCGCCGCAGAGCGCGTGGAACCTCATCCAGGGCGTCGAGACGCTGTCGCTGCGCATCGAGCGCCACGTGCAGAACGCGCAGGAGATCGCCGAGTGGCTCGAGAACCACTCCGACGTCGCCTCGGTGAACTACTCGGGCCTGCCCACCTCGCCCTGGTACGCCGCGGCGAACCGCTACGCCCCGAAGGGCGTGGGCGCAGTCCTGTCGTTCGAGCTGAAGGGCGGCGTCTCCGCCGGCCGCGAGTTCGTCAACGCCCTGACCCTGTTCAGCCACCTGGCGAACATCGGCGACGTGCGCTCACTCGTGATCCACCCGGCATCCACCACCCACTCGCAGCTGACACCGGAGCAGCAGCTCACCTCGGGTGTCACCCCGGGCCTCGTCCGGCTGTCGGTGGGCCTCGAGAACATCGAGGATCTGAAGGCCGACCTCGAGCAGGCCCTCGCCGTCGCGCGCCGTCACTCCGAGGCCGCCCGCGCCTGACCTCCCCTCCTCAGGAGACCGACACCCCGCCCGGCCCCGGCCCGGCGGGGTGTCGTGCGTTTGGGCCGATACGCTCGAGACACGACCATGAAACGCTACGGACCTCTTCACGCTGTGCCCGACGGGCTCGCGATCGGCGACCCCGGTCGGCGTCACCTGGTGCTCGGCGCACACACCGTCAGCCACCGAGACGGCGTCACCGTGACGCGGGACATCGGCTGGGCCGAGCTCCGCGGCGCCACCCTGGACCTGCAGACCACCCGCTTCCCCTTCCCCGGAGCGTTCGCGGGCGCGTGGAGTTCGCTCCTGGTCATGATCACGCAGACCGATCCGGAGCTCGACCTGAAACCCGGCACGGCGGTGCTCACGACAAGAGACGAGTCCGTGCGCCTGGAGCTGGACCGACACCATCCCGGCGGCTACTGGCACCCCATCGTCTCGCGGACCCAGCTACTCATGGAGCGTCTGGTCGAGGATGCCGCGTCCCGCTCGTTGCTGCGTCAGCCGGACGTCGTGCTGGCCTCGATCGTCTCTTCGGTACGCCGCGCGCGCGTCGCCTAGCGGTCCGCGCGACGAAGGAGCGCCCGCCGCTTGCGGTGGAGCCGCCACCAGCTGAACGAGCTGCGGGCCTGGATGCGGCCGAGCTCGACGAGACTCGGGAGCCCTCGAGAAGCCAGTTCGCGCGAGATCGCGTCGGAGTCGTCCGTGCTCCCATGCGCCTCGATGACAGCGTGGGCCTGCGTGACGGGTTCGCTCGACAGCGGGTGGGCCGCTATCTGCGCATCCACCTCCGCGATCCGACGAGACAGTTCCTCATGTCGCACGGTGATCACTTCCCCAGGGCGCAAGCGAGCGCGGCGGCGCCGAGGCCGCCCCAGATCGTACCGGTCGCGAAGGCCTGAGTGATCTGCGGCCCCTTGAGGCCGAGTCCGAGGAGGCACTTGAACACCCAGGGGGCGATCCAGATCGGATCCGCCACCACGGGGTAGGCGACCCCCGCCGCACGGTGATCGACGAACTGGATGAGAGTCGAACCGTCCACCTCGTAGTGCGTCGCCACGGGGTCGCCCTCGGCGTCGAGTGCCCACGCTCTCGCGACCACGGCGACGACGGTACCGTCAGCGGCGACGACGACGGCGCCGTCCTCAGTCGATCGCATCGTCTCGCCGGCCCCGAGAGCGACCCTGTATTCGAGATACTCCGGTGCGTCGGCGGAGGCGATCGTCGTCAGCATCTGCACACCCGCATCGCCGACGATCACGGTATTGGTCACGGACTCCCCCGGGTAGGTCACCGCACCTTCCGGGAGGAGGACGGCCTCGCCCGCCGCATGCGCCTCGGGAAGATCGATCGTCAGCGGCGACCGCCCGGGATGATGTATCGACACCCCATCGACCAACCTCGACGGAACACCGACGTCGCCGTGGCTGGTCTGCACCTCCCCCGGACCGGATCCCTCGGCTGCTTCGAGCAGCAGCGAGTCATCCAGGTTCGCCAGCGATTCTGCAGCGACGGCCAGCGAAGCCGAGTCGACGTCGTCGTCCGCCGAAGCGATATTGGGCGCTGCCACGACACTCGACGCAAGGAGCGCTGTGACCAGCGTGAAGGAAGCGGCGTTGCGCCAGGAACGTGTCATCGAGGTCTCTTTCGCGGGGAGCGATCCGGTCGCCGAATGGCGGTTCCCCCGACGCTAGCGAGGGTTCGAAAGACCCCGCGCCCACCTTTCGGTGGAAACTTTCGACGGTGCCGAGCGCGCACGCACCGCGTCCCACGCCCGGGGCCACACACTCCCGTAACACTGCGCTGGCCCTCACCCTCGCCCGGGACAATAGAGGTATGGACTGGCAGACCTCGGAGGACACGGTGCCCTCGGCTCCGGTGACCGAGGCCGACGCCCGGCTGCTGCTCGGGCGCCCGCCGGCGACCGGCGCCTGGCGCGACGGCGACCCGGTCGGCGAGCGGAGGTTCGCGCAGTTCGGCGCGTTCGCCACCGAGAGCGGAGCGAGCCTGCCCGGCATCCGCCTCGCCTACGAGACATGGGGCGAGCTCTCGCCCGCCCGTGACAACGCGGTGCTGATCCTGCACGCCCTGACCGGCGACAGCCACGTCCGCGGCGACGCCGTCCCCGGTCACGCGACGGACGGCTGGTGGGGCGACATCGTGGGCCCCGGCGCCCCGATCGACACCGACCGCTGGTTCGTCGTCGCACCGAACATGCTGGGCGGATGCCAGGGCTCGACCGGCCCCGCGAGCATCGCCCCGGACGGCTACGAGTGGGCGTCCCGGTTCCCGTTCCTCACGATCCGCGACCAGGTCGCCGCGCAGGTCATGCTCGCGGACGCTCTCGGCATCGACGTCTGGGCCGGAGTGATCGGAGGCTCGATGGGCGGCATGCACGCCCTCGAGTGGGCCGTGACGCACCCGCAACGGGTCGAGCGCCTGGGCGTGCTGTGCTCGCCGCCGACGACGACCGCTGATCAGGTCGCGCTGAACTCCGTGCAGCTCGCGGCGATCCAGATGGACCCGCGCTTCGCCGGCGGCTCCTACTACGACGCCCCCGACGGCGACGGACCCCACCGTGGCCTGTCGCTCGCGCGGCGCATGGCGCTGTTGAACTACCGCACGCCCACCGAACTCAACCAGCGGTTCCAGCGGTCATGGCAGTCCGACAAGAGCCCCTTCGGCGAGGGTGGACGGTACGCCGTCGAGAGCTACCTCGACTTCCACGGCAACCGCTTCACGCGGCGGTTCGACGCCAACTCCTACCTCACCCTCGTCGAGGCGATGAACTCGCACGACGTCGGCCGTGACCGCGGTGGCGTCGAGGACGCCCTCGCCCGCGTGACGGCGCGCACCCTCGTCCTCGGGGTCGACAGCGACCGGCTGTTCCCGGTCGAAGGGCAGCACCGCATCAGCCGCGGCATCCGGACCACCATCGACGACGACACGGTCGTCCTCGCGAGCGATTTCGGTCACGACGGGTTCCTCATCGAGACCGAACCCGTCGGACGCCACCTGCGACGCCTGCTCGAGAGCTGACGCCCGCTACCTCGGCGACAGGTCGGGCGAGATCCGCGTGCCGAACGTGTGGCGGAGCGCCGACCGCGCCGCGTGCCAGCCGGCGAGGCCATGCACGCCGGGACCGGGACTCGTCGACGCCGAGCACAGGTAGACCCCGTCGAGAGGGGTGCGCCATGGATCCGGCGACACGACCGGCCGCTTCAGCAGCTGCCACAGCGCGGGCGCTCCCGCCGCGATGTCGCCGCCGGGGTAGTTCGGATTCTCGGCCTCGACCTCGACGGCGTTCCGGGAGTTCACCCCGACGATCAGGTCGCGGAAGCCCGGGGCGAACCGCTCGATCTGCCGGATGACGGCCTCGGCGCGGTCGGCGGTGCTGCCGGACGGCACGTGCGTGTACGTCCAGAGCACGTGAGCGCCCGCCGGCGCGCGGGACGGGTCGAACCCCGACGGCTGGGCCACCAGGACGTAGGGCGCATCCGGCAGTCCGCCGCGCGAGATGAGGTTCTCGGATGCCGCCATCTCGGCGCGCGTGCCGCCGACGTGCACCGTGCCCGCCGAGCGGACCTCCTCGTTCGCCCACGGGACCGGTCCCGACAGGGCGAAGTCGACCTTCGCGACCGCCCCGCCGTAGCGGAAACGCTCGAGAGCGCCCCGGTACCCGCTGGGCACGTCGTCGCCCGCGATCCGCAGGAAGTCGCGCGGGACGACGTCGAGGAGCACCGCCCGGGCGGCGGGGAGCTCCCGCAGCGACCCGACCTCGTGGTCGGTGACGATTTCACCGCCGTGCGCGCGCAGGTCGTCGGCCATTGCGTCGACGATGCTCTGGCTGCCGCCGATCGGGATCGGCCAGCCGCGCGCGTGACCGTAGGTCGAGAGCGCGAGACCCGCGCCGGCGGCGGCGAGACTCGGCAGGGCGAGGATCGTGTGCGCGGCGACGCCCGTGAGCAGGGCGGGTGCGGCATCCTCCCGGAACCGGGCGTTCCACGCTCCGCTCCCCTGCTCCAGGGTCCGCAGGCCGAACCACACGGCCGCGACGGGATCGGCGGGCACGCGGATGAGCGCGTGCCCCGTGAAGTCCGCGACACCGGACGCATGGTCCACGAGCGGACGCATCAGGCGGGCGTACGCGTCGCCGTCGCGGCCGAGCGTGGCGGCTGTGCGGTCGAGGTCGCGGTAGGCGATCGCCGCGCGTCCGCCGTCGAGCGGCTGCGCGAACGAGGCCTCCGGGACGGCGAAGTCCACCCGCTGCCGCAGCCCGAACTCGCGGAAGAACCGACTCTCGAACGCGAGCGGGTGCACCGCCGAGCAGACGTCGTGCCGGTACCCGGGGAGCGTCATCTCCATCGTCCGCGCGCCGCCGCCGATGGTGCCGCCCTTCTCGTACACACGCACGGCGAGGCCGGCACGGGCCAGCGTGACCGCGGCGGCGAGCCCATTCGGGCCCGCCCCGACGATGATCGCGTCGAGGTCGCTCACTCGCCGACGCCCTCGTCCTCGGCGGTGGTCTCATCGGTCGGTCGCGCGGCACGCCCCTCGGCGAGGTAGGCGAGGCGGTGCAGGGTCTCCTCGTTCCGCAGCTGCAGGCCGAGGTCGAGGAGCGCCGTCGGGATGAGGCTTCCGGGTCCGGCGACGGCCTCCTCCTGGATTCGCACGACAGCACCGTCCGGGTGCGGCCTCACCTGGATGTCGACCTGCGCCTCGCCCATCGGCCACCCCTTCGCGCGGAGGAGGATGTGACGCGGCGGGTCGTAGGCCAGCACCTCGGTCTCGTCGTTGATGAGGACCGGCCACACACCGAACGAGTGGTGCAGGTCCGAACCCACCCGAGGCCAGGTCTCGGCGACCTCGCGCATCCGCGACGCGCCGACGACCCACGAGGGGAAGAGCCACCCGTCGGCGAGGACGGCGAAGACGTCGTCAGGAGTGCAGGCGAACACACGCGAGTTGCGGGACATGCCTCGACGCTATCGACTCGCGGTGCGCGCGACGGACGGGGTTGCGCCCTCCCCCGGAGCGTGTCAGCGAACGGCCGGCGTTCGCGCCGCGGTGCGGCGCTCGACCGTGACGCTGACGATCCCGATCACGAGTCCGCCCAGGGCGAGCAGCAGGCCGACCCAGACGGGGGCGGTGTAGCCGAGCCCTGCGGCGATGACCGCACCGCCGAGGGCGGCGCCGACGGCGTTGCCCGTGTTGAACGCGGAGTGGTTGAGGGCGGCGGCGATCGACTGGTTGTCGCCGGCGACGTCCATGAGCCGTGTCTGCACGGTGGGGCTCACGGCCGACGACGCGAATGCCACCGCGAAGACGAAGACGATCACGGTCACGATCCAGCCCGACGTCAGTGCCAGCAGGAGCTGCGTGACCACGAGGAGGCCGAGGAGCCCGAGCATCGATCGGACGAGGTTGACGTCGGCGAGATGACCGCCGACGAGGTTCCCGGCGGTCATCCCGAGTCCCAGCACGACGAGCACGATCGGAACGAGCCAGGCGGGCGCCCCCGCCGCCTCGGTCACGAGCGGCGAGACGTACGTGTAGACGGCGAAGAAGCCGCCGAAACCGATCGCGCCGATCCCGAGCGCGAACCAGACCTGCGGGATGCGGAACACCTTGAGCTCCGCGCGCAGCGTCCGCGACGGCTCACCGGCTCGGTGCGGCACGGTCAGGGCGATCGCGACCGTCGCTGCGGCGAAGATGACGACGACCATGACGAACGCCCAGCGCCAGCCGAGGTTCTGGCCGAGGAACGTGCCGAGCGGTACACCGACGACGTTGGCGACCGTCAGTCCCGTGAGGACGAAGGCGATGCCCTTGGCACGGTTGCCCGGCCCCATGACGTCGGCGGCGACGAGGGCGCCGATCCCGAAGTAGGCGCCGTGCGGAAGACCGGCCAGCAGACGGGATGCCGCGACCAGCTCGAACGTCGGCAGGATCAGCGTCAGCGCGTTGCAGAGCGTCAGCGCACCGGCGAGGAGGATCATGACCCGGTGTCGCGGGTATTTCGCGACGGATGCCGCGATCGTCGGGGCTCCGATCACGACGCCGAGCGCATAGAGCGTGATGAGCCAGCCCGCCTGGGCGATGGCATCCTCCTGCGATGCGGCCCACGCCGTGGGCAGCAGTTCGCGCGCGATCTCGGGGAGGAGCCCCATGACGACGAACTCCGTCATCCCGATGGCGAAGCTGCCGACGGCGAGCGCCAGCAGCGCGCGGCGGGGGCGGGTGGGAGCGGACGTCACTCCGGGATCGTAGTCCCGCTCCCCTCCTGGGGACGAATCGATTCGAGCGCGGACTCGAGACGCTCGATCTTGCCGTCGATCTCACCCGTGTAGCCGGGGCGGATGTCGGCTTTCAGGACGAGCGAGACGCGGGAGCCGAACGGCTGCACGGCGGCGACGGCGCCCTTGACGACGGCCATCACCTCGTCCCACTCCCCTTCGATCTCGGTGAACATGCTCGTGGTCCGGTGCGGCAGGCCCGAGGCGCGGACGACGGCGACGGCGGCGGCGACCGCGTCGTGGACGGAACCGTCCGGGTTGCCGTTCCCGGACGGGGCGACGGAGAAGGCGACGATCATGGGGACCTCCGGATCAGGGGATGGAGCGGGCGGGGAGACGGCACAGGCGCACGACCATCCACACCATCAGCACGGCCAGTGCGAGGTTCCGGAGGGTCAGCACACTCACGGCGACGATCTCGGGCGAGACGATGCCGTTGTAGAGCACGGGATAGACGAGCTGCGTCAGCGCGGCGGACGCGAGGACGAGGATGCCGGGTGCCATCCACCGGCGACGGTCCACCACGAGCCCGAAGACGACGATCGCGAACAGCCACGTCTGGAACTGCGGCGAGCCGACCTTGTTGACGACGATGAGGACGGTCGTGAGCGCGAGCCCCAGGGCGGGGAAGAGCCGCACGAACGGCACCTTCCTCCGGACCTTGACGACGCCGATGGCGACGACCGCGGCGGCGGCCAGCACGAGAGCCGGGGTCATGAGCGCCGACACGACGCTCAGCAGCGGCCCGGTGACCTGGAAGGTGAGGATCCCCTGGTCGTAGTAGACCGTCCACCCGTCGGCTCCGAGCAGCGCGCCCCACAGGTACACGGCGCTCACCGGCGCCTCGACCTGGAGCCCTCGCCCGGTCTGCCCGCTGACGAAGCCGAGCGCGTGGTCGGCACCGCCCGCGGCGACGACGATCCCCAGGATGAGCGCACTGACGAGGGCGCCGGCCCCGATGATGACGCTCCGTCGACGCACGGCGACGACGGCCGCCCCGATGAGTGCCGCCGGCCAGATCTTGATCCAGGTCGCTGCGGCGAGCAGCGCTCCGGCGATACCCGGCCGGCGCAGCAGCCACAGGCATCCGAGGATCGCGAGCGGAACCGACACGCCGTCGATCCGGTACATCCCGACGGGCCCGAGGGCGACGATCGCGGCGAGCCAGAAGACCGCGGCCGTGAGACGACCGCGCGAGCGTCCGGCGCCGATCAGCACGGCGAAGGCGACCCCGTCGACGGCTGTCACGAGGATCGCCCACCCGACGGTGTAGCTCCCGACGAGCGCTCCGGGCAGGTGTGCGAGGAGCATCGGCAGGAGCGCGAGGTGCGGATAGACCCAGTCCTGCGTGACACCGACGATCCCGCCGCCCGAGAAGACGGCGCGCGACCAGGGTTCGTAGACCCGGTAGACATCGCCCATGGGCTCGTTCGGCAGCAGGAAGCCGAGAGCGCCGACGAAGAGGTGGACGAGGGCGAACGCGGCCCAGAGCAGCACGCGGTTCGTCACGCCCTCCAGCCTAGGGCGACGCGCCGGTGTCACCCCGCGAGAGCCGCCGCGACGGCGTGCGGCAGGTGCTCGGCGACGTCGAGCGCGACGATCGGTCCGCCGCCGTTCGCTGCGACGGCGAGCGCGGCCGCGTGCCCGTGCAACCAGACGGCGGATGCCGCGGCCCGCTGCAGTGCGCCGAGGTCGGCCGGCGACGTCCCGTGCCCGATGACACCGGCGACCACGGCGCCGACGGTTCCCGCGAGGACGTCGCCCGTCCCGGCGGTCGCCAGCCACGAGGTCGGCGCGGTGATCTCGATCGGCGCGATCCCGGGTGCGGCGACGACCGTGGTCGCCCCCTTCCGGACGACGACACCGCCGAGCGCGGCGGACGTCTCCGCAGGGTCGTCGACCTCCGGGTCGAGTGCCAGCATCTGCCGCAGCCGGGCGTGCTCGCGTCCGTGCGGCGTCGCCACGACGGGCGCCGATGCTCCGGCGGCCAGGTCCAGGGCTCCCGCATCCACGACGACCGGTGCCTCGCCGGAGAGGATGCCCCGGAGCGCCGCACGTTCGCGCGCGGAGCGGTGGGCGGCATCCGTCCCGGACCCGATGACCCACGCCTGCACGCGGCCGTCCGCCGTCACGGTCTCGGGCCGACGGGCCAGGACGTGATCGGCTGCGCGCTCGGGTCCGAGGTAGCGCACCATGCCGACGCCGGTGCGCCAGGCGGCCTCGACGCCGAGCACCGCAGCTCCCGGGAACGCGGCAGATCCGGTCCGCATCCCGACCACACCGCGGGAATACTTGTCGTCGTCGGCCGTTGGCTCGGTGAGGACCGCTGCAGTGTCCGCACCGTTCCACCCCTGCGCCGTCATGGCGCCCACCCTATGCGACGGAGTCCGCTCATGACCCTCCTCTTCCGCCCGCTCGAGCTGTCCGGTACGACCGCCCGCAACCGCCTCTGGGTCTCGCCCATGTGCCAGTACTCCGCCGTCGACGGTGTGCCGAACGACTGGCACCACGTGCACCTCGCGCAGTTCGCGAACGGCGGTGCCGGGGTGGTCATCGCCGAGGCGACGGCCGTCGTGCCCGAGGGACGGATCACCCCGTCCGACACCGGGCTGTGGAACGACGCGCAGCGGGATGCCTGGGCCCCCATCGTCGCGGCGATCCACTCCCGCGGTGCCTTCGCGGGCGTGCAGCTCGCGCACGCGGGGCGGAAGGCCTCGACGCACCGTCCGTTCGACGACGCTCGCGGCAGCGTCGCCCCCGCCGACGGCGGCTGGACGACCGTCGCCCCCTCCGCCGTCGCGTTCGACGGCTACGCCGAGCCGGTCGCCCTCGACGCGAGCGGCATCGACGCCCTCGTGGTCGCGTTCGGCGACGCCGCCCGCCGCGCGGACGAGGCCGGTTTCGACCTGCTCGAGGTGCACGCGGCGCACGGCTACCTGCTGCACCAGTTCCTCTCGCCGCTGTCTAACGAGCGCACCGACGAGTACGGCGGGTCGCTGGAGAACCGCGCCCGCCTCCTCCTCCGCGTCGTCGACGCGGTCCGGGATGCCGCGCCCCGCCGCACCCTCGCGGTGCGCTTCTCGGCGACCGATTGGGCCGACGGCGGCTGGGGCGTCGACGAGACCGCGACGGTCGCCGGCTGGGTCGGCGAGCGCGGCGCGAGCGTCATCGACATCTCGACGGGCGGACTGGTCGCGCACCAGAAGATCACGACGGGACCGGGGTACCAGGTCCCGTTCGCGGCGACCGTCCGCGAACGGACCGGGCTCCTCGTGACGGCGGTCGGCGAGATCCTCGATGGCCCGCAGGCCGAGGCCGTCCTCCAGGACGGCCTCGCCGATGCGGTCATGATCGGCCGCGGCTGGCTGCGGAACCCGAACTTCGCCCTGCAGGCCGCGGACGACCTCGGCGACGCGGAGGCTGCGACGCTCTGGCCGCCGCAGTACCTCCGCGCCCGCCGGCGCTGAGCCTGGTCAGAGGCGGCGCGTCGCGTCGTGCACTTCGCCGACGAGCTCCTCGATGATGTCCTCGAGGAACAGCACCGCGGTCGTCTCCCCCGCCGTGTCGCGGACCTGAGCGAGGTGCCGACTCGAGCGACGCATGAGCGCGAGCGCGTCCTCGAGGTCGGTGGTCTCGCCGATCGGGATCATGTGGTGGATCCGCTTGGGTTTGATCGGCTGCGCGACGGTGTTCTCGGAGTCGTCCCCCTCGGCCGCGCGCAGCACGTCCTTCAGGTGGACGTAACCGAGCGGCATCCCCTCGTCGTCGACGATCACGTACCGCGAGAACCCGTGCCGGGCGACGGCCCGTTCGATCTCGTCGGGCGTGGTGTTCTCGGGCAGGGTCACGAGCTCCGAGAGCGGAACCGCGACATCCTTCGCCTTCTTGTCGGTGAACTCGACCGCCATCGCAACCGCGCCTGACGCATCGTCGAGCACGCCCTCGATGCGGGACTGGTTGACGATCGTCGCGACCTCGTCGAGCGTGAAGGTCGAGGCGGCCTCGTCCTTCGGCTCGACGCGGAACAGCCGCACGATGTGGTTCGCGATCCAGTTGAGCGCCACGATGATCGGGTGGAAGACCCGCGAGACGAACACGAGCGGGGGCGCGAGCAGGAGCACGGCGCGATCCGGCAGCGAGAACGCGAGGTTCTTGGGGACCATCTCGCCGAACACGACGTGCAGGTACGACACCAGCAGCAGCGCGATGACGAAGCCCGTGACGTCGACGACCGCGTACGGCAGGCCGATGGCTTCCAACGGCACCGCCAGCAGGTGGTGGATCGCCGGCTCCGAGACGTTCAGGATGAGCAGCGAGCAGATGGTGATGCCGAGCTGACACGTCGCCAGCATGAGCGTGGCGTGCTCCATCGCCCAGAGCGCGGTCTTGGCCGACCGCGACCCCTTCTCGGCCAGTGGCTCGATCTGCGATCGTCGCGCCGAGATGACGGCGAACTCCGCGCCGACGAAGAAGGCGTTCGCCACGAGGAGGACGACGAGCCACGCGATTCCAGCCCAGTCGTTCATCGCCGCTCACCCCTCTCCGTCTCAGCGCCGACCGGCACGGGAGCGGGCACGAACTTCACGCGGTCGACTCGGCGGCCGTCCATCCGCTGCACGGTGATGGTCCCGTCGTCGAGGGTGATCTGGTCGCCCACGGCGGGGATGCGTTCCAGTGTGGCCATGATGAAGCCGCCGACCGTGTCGTAGACGTCCCCCTCGGGGACGCGGATGCCGGTGCGGTCGAGCACCTCGTCGGGCCGGAGGTCACCGGGGAAGATGATGGACCCCTTGCCGCGGACGACGCCCGCACGGTTGCGGTCGTGCTCGTCGAGCACCTCCCCGACGATCTCCTCGACGAGGTCCTCGAGGGTGACGACGCCGGCGGTGCCGCCGTACTCGTCGACGACGATCGCCATCTGGTAGCCGCGGGAGCGCAGCTCCGACATCAGCCCGTCGAGGTGCACCGCTTCGGGGACGCGCAGCGGCTCCTCCGCGATCGCGGCGGCCGGCACGTCGGCGCGTCGCTCGCGCGGCACCGAGACGGCCTGCTTCAGGTGGACGATGCCCGTGATGTCGTCCATCGACTCGCCGTAGACGGGGAACCGGCTGTGGCCGGTGCGCCGGGCGAGCTGGACGACCTCTTCGACGCTGTCGTCCGCGGCGACGGCGTGGACGCTCGGCCGCGGGGTCATGACGTCGGCCGTCGTCAGGCGCGAGAAGGTCAGCGTGCGATCGAGCAGCGACGCGGTGTCCTTCTCGAGGACGCCCGCACTCGCCGAGCGCCGGACGAGACTCGAGAGCTCCTCTGCCGTGCGCGCGCCGGAGAGCTCCTCCTTGGGCTCGACGCCCATCGCCCGCAGCACCGCGTTCGCGCTGCCGTTGAGCACCTGGATCGCGGGCTTGAAGACGGTCGTGAAGACGGTCTGGAACCCCATGACGAGCTTCGCCGTCTGGCGGGGAACCGCGAGCGCGAAGTTCTTGGGGACCAGCTCGCCGATGATCATCGAGAAGATCGTGGCGGTCGCCATGGCGATCACGGTCGAGATGGGGCGGGATGCCGCTTCGGGAAGACCCCAGACGCGGAACACCGGATCCAGCAGGTTCGACAGCGCCGGTTCCATCGTGTAACCGGTGAGGAGCGTGGTCAGCGTGATGCCGAGCTGCGCGCTCGAGAGGTGCGTCGACGTGATCCGGAGCGCGTTGATCGTGAGAGAGAGTCGGCTCTCACCGGCGGCGCGGCGCGCTTCGAGGTCGGCGCGATCGAGGTTGACCAGTGCGAACTCGCTGGCCACGAACAGGCCGGTTCCCACGGTCAGGAGCAGCCCCACGCCCAACATGACGTAGTCCATCACACGTCACCCCCGATCATCGGGGAGCAGGGTCGGTGGGGCGAAGGTCTACTGGGAGGGTCGTCCATTGTGGGGACGATTCTACGGCACCGCGCGCCTCGCGCGCGTGCGCTCTTTCACCAGCTGACCGGCAGAGCCTTGCCCTCCTCATACCCGGCCGCCGACTGGAAGCCGACCGTCGCCCGCTCGTGGAAATCGGGCACGGTCGCCGCGCCCGCGTAGGTGAAGGACGACCGGACCCCCGAGGTGATCATGTCGAGCAGGTCCTCGACGCTCGGGCGGAGCGGGTCGAGGTAGATCCGCGACGATGAGATGCCCTCGGCGAACAGTTCCTTGCGCGCGCGCTCGAACGGGTCGAGGCGGCCGAACCGGCCCTGGACGGCCTTGGTCGAGGCCATGCCCCACGACTCCTTGAACACGCGACCCTCGGCGTCGACCCGGAGGTCACCGGGCGCCTCGATCGTGCCGGCGAACCACGATCCGATCATGACGGATGCCGCGCCCGCCGCCAGCGCGAGGGCGACGTCGCGGGGGTAGCGGACGCCGCCGTCCGCCCACACGTGCGCGCCGACCGCGGCGGCGGCCTCGGCCGTTTCGAGCACCGCCGAGAACTGCGGACGCCCCACGGCCGTCATCATGCGGGTGGTGCACATCGCGCCGGGACCGACCCCGACCTTCAGAATGGTGGCGCCGGCCTCGACGAGGTCGCGGACGCCCTCAGCGGTCACGACGTTCCCCGCGACGATCGGGAGGCCGAGGTCCTCCGCAGCGACCGCGCGGAGGGCACGGATCATGCTCTCCTGATGCCCGTGCGCGGTGTCGACCACGAGCGCGTCGACGCCGGCGGCGGCGAGCGCGCGGGCCTTCGCCGCGACGTCGCCGTTGATCCCGACGGCGGCCGCCACGATGAGGCGCCCGTCGGCGTCCACGGCGGGACGGTAGAGCGACGAGCGCAGGGCGGTCCGCCGCGACAGGGTTCCCACGAGGTGGCCGTGCTGCAGCACGGTGACGAGGTCGGCATCCGCCGCGATGAGCAGGTCGAAGGCGGCCCGGGCGGAGTCGACGTCGTCAGCGTCGATGGATGCCGCGCGCCCGCGCACCAGGTCACCGAGGCGCGCATCGGGCAGAGCCGTGCCGAGCCGCTCGGCCGGAACGATGCCGAGGATGTCGTCGACGTGGATCCGCCCCGTGGCGGACGTCACGACGACGCCGTGCCCCGAGGACGGCGGGAGAAGGGCAGCCGCGTCCGAGACGAGCGCGTCGGGCGACAGGACGAGCGGCGTGTCCCAGCTCACCGGCTGCTCCTTCACCCAGCGGATGCCGGCATCCACATCCTGCAACGCCATGTCCTGCGGCAGGACGGCGAGACCGCCTCGCCGGGCGAGCGTCGCCGCCAGCCGCGGGCCGGTGACGGAGTTCATGTTCGACGCGACGATCGGGATCGTGGCGCTCGTGGCGTCGCCCGGCGAGAGGTCCACGTCGAGTCGACTCGTGACATCCGATCGTCGGGGAACGAGGAACACGTCGGAGTAAGTCAGGTCGCCTGCGGGCCGCTCGCCGGAGAAGTGCATACACCCACGCTAGGCGACGCGGAACCCCCGCGTCCGAGCCGTCGGCGCGGGTCGGAGGGGGGACAACCTGGGATACCCTTGACGTCTGTGCGCGAGGCCGCGCGAGGCCCGCACAATTTCGAACGTCGACGACGAAAGCAGGCGGAACCGTGTCCAGTCAGGCGACCGGCGTGGGAACTACGAGCGACGGGGAGTTCGGAGCCAACGAATGGCTCGTCGCAGAGCTGTACGAGCAGTACAGCCGGGACAAGAACTCGGTGGACAAGGAGTGGTGGCCGATCCTCGAGGCCTACACCCCCGACGCCCCGTCGACGGGCGCTCCCGCCGAGGCTGCGGCACCGACGGCATCCGCCCCCGCCGCCCCGACGTCTGCGGCATCCGCTTCCGCCGCCGAGGCCCGCCCCGCCGCCACCGGCGCGCAGCCCGTGGCACGCACCACCGCACGCCCGGCGGCACCGCAGCCGATCCCCGCCGAGGCGCCCAAGGCCGCCCCGTCCGCGGAGAAGGCGACCCTCGAGGACACGGTCACCCCGCTCCGCGGCCTGCCCAAGACCCTCGCCGCGAACATGGACGAGTCGCTCACCGTCCCGACGGCGACGAGCGTTCGCACGATCCCCGCGAAGCTGATGATCGACAACCGCATCGTCATCAACAACCACATGTCGCGCACGCGCGGCGGCAAGGTGAGCTTCACCCACATCATCGGGTGGGCGCTGATCCAGGCGCTGAAGGCCTTCCCGACGCAGAACGTCTACTACGCCGAGGTCGACGGCAAGCCGTCGGTCGTCGCCCCCGCTCACATCAACCTGGGCATCGCGATCGACCTTCCGAAGCCGGACGGCACGCGTGCCCTCATGGTGCCGAGCATCAAGCAGGCCGAGACTCTGACCTTCGGCGAATACCTGACCGCCTACGAGGACCTGGTCCAGCGCGCCCGCAAGAACAAGCTGACCGCCGCCGACTTCCAGGGCACGACGGTGTCCCTCACCAACCCCGGCGGGATCGGCACGGTGCACTCCGTGCCGCGTCTGATGAAGGGTCAGGGCTGCATCATCGGCGCCGGCGCCCTCGACTACCCGGCCGAGTTCCAGGGCGCGAGCGAGAAGACGCTGGGCGAGCTCGGCATCGGCAAGACCATCACCCTCACGAGCACCTACGACCACCGCGTCATCCAGGGTGCCGGCTCGGGTGAGTTCCTGAAGATCGTGCACCAGCTGCTGATCGGCCAGGAGGGGTTCTACGACGACATCTTCGCGGCCCTCCGCATCCCGTACTCCCCCATCCGCTGGTCGAGCGACATCAAGGTCGACATCGCCGAGCGCGTCGACAAGACGGCACGTGTCCAGGAGCTCATCAACTCCTACCGCGTCCGCGGCCACATGATGGCCGACATCGACCCCCTCGAGTACGTGCAGCGCACGCACCCCGACCTCGAGATCGAGAACCACGGGCTGACCTTCTGGGACCTCGACCGCGAGTTCGTCACGAACGGGTTCGGCGGCAAGCGCACGATGAAGCTCCGGGACATCCTCGGGATCCTGCGCGACTCGTACTGCCGCACCGTCGGTGTCGAGTACATGCACATCCAGGACCCGACGCAGCGCAAGTGGTTCCAGGACAACCTCGAGGTCAAGTACCAGAAGCCCGGCCACGACGAGCAGCTGCGCGTCCTCGGCAAGCTGAACGAGGCCGAGGCCTTCGAGACCTTCCTGCAGACCAAGTTCGTCGGCCAGAAGCGCTTCAGCCTCGAAGGCGGCGAGTCGCTCGTGCCGCTGCTGGACCAGATCCTCCAGGGCGCGGCATCCGAGGGCCTCGACGGAGCCGCCATCGCGATGGCGCACCGCGGTCGCCTCAACGTCCTCACCAACGTCGCCGGCAAGACCTACAGCCAGATCTTCCGCGAGTTCGAGGGATCGGTGGCCGTCGGCTCCAAGAGCGGCTCGGGCGACGTCAAGTACCACCTGGGCACCCAGGGCACCTTCGTCGCCGACGGCGGCGAAGAACTCCCCGTCTACCTCGCCGCGAACCCCTCGCACCTCGAGACCGTCGACGGCGTCCTCGAGGGCATCGTCCGCGCCAAGCAGGACCGCCTCCCCATCGGATCGTTCTCGTGGCTCCCGATCCTCGTCCACGGCGACGCGGCCTTCGCGGGCCAGGGTGTCGTCATGGAGACGCTGCAGATGTCGCGCCTGCGCGGCTACCGCACCGGCGGCACGGTCCACGTCGTGGTCAACAACCAGGTCGGCTTCACGACCCTCCCGCTCGACGCCCGCACGTCGATCTACGCCACCGACGTCGCCAAGACGATCCAGGCGCCGATCTTCCACGTGAACGGCGACGACCCCGAGGCCGTCGTGCACGTCGCCGAGCTCGCGTTCCGCTACCGCCAGGAGTTCAACCGCGACGTCGTCATCGACCTCGTCTGCTACCGGCGCCGCGGCCACAACGAGGGCGACGACCCCTCGATGACGCAGCCCCTCATGACGAACCTCATCGAGGCGAAGCGCTCGGTCCGCAAGCTCTACACCGAGGCCCTCGTCGGACGCGGCGACATCACCGAGGAGGAGTACGACAAGGCGAAGCAGGACTTCCAGAATCGCCTCGAGATCGCCTTCGCCGAGATCCACGCGGCGCAGACCGGCACCTCGCCCGTCGTCAGCGCCGACGCCCCGGCGGAGCCCGCCGTCGGCGAGCCGGACTCCACCGCCGTCAGCCGCGACGTCATCGAGCGCATCGGCGACGCCTTCGTGAACAAGCCCGAGGGCTTCACGGTGCACACGAAGCTCCAGCAGCTGCTCGACAAGCGCCAGGACATGAGCCGCAACGGCAAGATCGACTGGGGCTTCGGCGAACTGCTCGCCTTCGGCTCGCTCCTCGTCGAGGGGTCGAACGTGCGCCTGGCCGGTCAGGACGTCCGTCGCGGCACGTTCGTAACGCGCCACGCCGTCATGCACGACCGGGCGAACGGCCAGGAATGGCTGCCGCTCGCCAATCTGAGCGACAACCAGGGCCGGTTCTACGTGTACGACTCGCTGCTCAGCGAGTACGCGGCGATGGCCTTCGAGTACGGCTACTCCGTCGAACGAGCCGACACCCTCACCCTGTGGGAGGCCCAGTTCGGCGACTTCGCCAACGGGGCGCAGTCGGTGATCGACGAATTCATCTCCTCCGCTGAGCAGAAGTGGGGCCAGCAGTCGGGTGTCGTGCTCCTGCTCCCCCACGGGTACGAAGGCCAGGGACCGGACCACTCGTCGGCCCGCATCGAGCGCTATCTGCAGATGTGCGCGCAGGACAACATGACGGTCGCCCGTCCCTCGACGCCCGCGTCCTACTTCCACCTGTTGCGTCGCCAGGCCTACGCCCGTCCGCGCCGACCCCTCGTGGTCTTCACGCCGAAGGCCATGCTGCGCCTGCGGAACGCGACGAGCTCCGTCGACGACTTCCTCGAGGGCAAGTTCGAGCCGGTGATCGACGACCACCGCTCCCTCGACCGCGAGTCCGTCACCCGCGTGCTGCTGCACGCCGGCAAGATCCACTGGGACCTCGTTGCTGAGCTCGAGAAGAATCCGAACGAGAAGGTCGCGCTGGTCCGGCTGGAGCAGTACTACCCGGCCCCGATCGAGCAGCTCAACGCGGTCCTCGACAGCTACCCGAACGCGGAGCTGTACTGGGTCCAGGAGGAGCCGGAGAACCAGGGCGCCTGGCCGTTCATCGCCCTCGAGGTCGTGAAGCACCTGCACGGGCGCACGATCAAGCGGATCTCGCGGTCCTCGGCGGCATCCACCGCCACCGGATCGCCGAAGGTCCACGCGCGCCAGCACGCCGAGATCATGGAGCAGGCGCTCGGCTTCTGACCCCGAGCACGAAGAAGGCCCCGCCTCGGCGGGGCCTTCTTCGTGTCGAGGGTCGAGACGTCAGTGGTGGGTGGCCTGCTCCGCACGCAGACGCGCCAGCACCTGGTCACGCAGGTCCTCAGGCGCGGCCTCTTTGCAGGCACGCGCGACGACGGCTGTCAGGGTCGTCGCCACGAGGGCTTCGTCCCGACAGGCGGCGCAGTTCTCGAGGTGCTCGGTGATGTCGGCGTGACGGGTGTTGCAGACCTCGTTGCGCAGGTACTCCTCGAGATCCTTCTGGGCTTTGTCGCAACCGCAGTCGGTCATTTCGCACTCCTTGTGGCGGGCACCTCGATGCCACGCTCCTTCGCATAGTCGGACAGCAGGTCGCGGAGCTGGCGTCTGCCTCGGTGCAGACGGCTCATGACCGTGCCGATGGGGGTTTTCATGATGTCCGCGATCTCCTGATACGCGAACCCTTCGACGTCCGCGAGGTACACGGCCAGTCGGAAGTCTTCGGGAAGGGACTGCAGCGCATCCTTGACGACGGATGCCGGCATGTGGTCGATCGCTTCGGCTTCGGCCGACCGCGCCGACGACGCCGTCGTCGATTCCGCGCCGCCGAGCTGCCAGTCCTCGAGGTCGTCGATGGTGCCCTGGTAGGGCTCGCGCTGCTTCTTGCGGTACGTATTGATGTACGTGTTCGTGAGGATCCGGTACAGCCACGCCTTGAGGTTCGTGCCCTGCGTGAAGGACGCCCAAGCGGCGAACGCCTTGACGAAGGTCTCCTGCACCAGGTCCGACGCATCGGCGGGGTTGCGGGTCATCCGCATCGCCGCTGCGTAGAGCTGATCCATGAAGGGGAGCGCCTGCTCCTCGAACTGGGTACGCGGGTCTTCGACCGCCTGATCGTTCATCGCCCGCAAGTCTACGTCCGCCCATTCGGCGAGTTCGGGCGCATCCACTGTTGCGATCATCGCGCTCCTCTCCCCTGGCGTGCACGTCACCGACATGAAGCTCCAACGAGCACGGGGCTGGGGCTATTCCCAGCTTTCCGTGGAGCTACGGCTCAGCCGACGCCGACGGGGATGATGACGTCGCTCACGACGATGTCAGGATGCCGGTGCGAGAGGTTTGGCGCAGGGGAATCACGCGAGGGGGTCGATGTCGCCGTCGTGTCGCGTCGGTGTCGCAGATTCGAGACACCGTCGTGACACCGTCCTCGTCGGCGGCGACGCCCCGTTCAGTAGGCTGGACGCGATGAGCGACGCCCCTTCCTCCCCCGCCACCACCGCCGCGTCCGGGTCGTGGCCGGCTCCCACGCCGACCGAGCCGGTCCATGCGCGCGTCTCCGTCCCGGGGTCCAAGTCTCTGACGAACCGCGAGCTGGTCCTCGCGGCGATCGCCGACGGCCCGAGCCTTGTGAAGGGCGCGCTCCACTCCGACGACTCCGCGCGCATGATCGAGGCGCTGCGCGCCCTCGGCGTCTCGATCGAGCCCGTCCCCGGGGACTCGCCCTTCGGTCCCGACCTCGACGTCACCCCGCCCGCCCGCTTCACGGGAGGAACGACGATCGACTGCGGTCAGGCCGGGACGGTCATGCGTTTCGTCTCCCCCATCGCCGGTCTCGCGGTCGGGGACGTGCACGTGACGGCGCACCCCACCGCGATGCACCGCCCGATGGGCGCGATGATCCACGCCCTCCGCGAGGTCGGCGCCGACATCGATGACGCCGGAAGCTGGTCGCTCCCGTTCGAGGTCCGTGGCCATGGCCACATCCGCGGCGGCGAGGTGACGATCGACGCGAGCCAGTCCAGCCAGTTCGTCTCGGGCCTGCTCCTGGCCGCGGCCCGGTTCGACGTGGGACTCCGCCTGATCCACGACGGCGAACGCCTCCCGAGCCTGCCGCACATCGAGATGACGGTCGAAGCCCTCGCCCGCCGGGGTGTCCACGTCGAGCACCCGACTCCGAACGAGTGGGTCGTCCCCGCCGGGCCCGTCCGCGGCAAGGATGTCGCGATCGAACCCGACCTCTCGAACGCCGCGCCGTTCCTCGCTGCGGCGATCCTGACGGGAGGGTCGGTGACCGTGCCCGGATGGCCCGCCCACTCGACGCAGCCCGGTGCCCTGCTGGCCGACATCCTGCCCGTCATGGGCGCCCACGTCTCGCGCCGTGCGGGCGCGCTGACCGTCACCTCCGGCGACCGCATCGCGGGCGTCGACCTCGACCTCTCGGCCGCGAGCGAGCTCACCCCGACCCTGTTCGCCCTCGCGGCGTTCGCCGATGCTCCGACGACCTTCCACGGCATCGGGCACATCCGCGGTCACGAGACCGATCGCATCGCCGCTCTCGTCGCGAACCTCCGCGAGCTCGGTGGCGAGGCGGAGGAGCGGGAGGACGGCATCCACATCGCCCCCCGTCCGCTCCACGGCGGCGTCTGGCGCGCACACCACGATCACCGCATCGCGACAGCCGGAGCCGTCATCGGGCTCCGGGTGCCGGGAGTCGTGGTCGACGACATCGGGACGACGGCGAAGACCATGCCCGAATTCCCCCAGCTGTGGGCGGACATGCTCGCGTGAGCTGGCTCAACGACGACGACGATGACGACCTCGATTTCGACGAGGCCGACATCCGGATGCGCCCCAATCCGAAGGCCAACCGGCCTCGCACCAAACGCCGACCCGCTCACGCCGATGCCCGGATCGCCCGCGTCCTCGGCGTCGACCGTGGCCGCTACACGGTGCTCGTCGACGAGGACGGCCCCGACGAGCACCAGATCCTCGCCTCCCGGGCGCGGGAGCTCCGCAAGCAGCCGATCGTCAACGGCGACCGCGCCCGCGTGGTGGGCGACACGTCCGGAGACGACGGCACGCTCGCGCGCATCGTCGGCATCGAAGAGCGATCCTCGCTCCTGCGCCGCAGCGCGGACGACACCGACCACATCGAGCGGATCATCGTCGCCAATGCCGACCAGCTGCTCATCGTGGTCGCCGCCGCCGACCCCGAGCCGCGGCCGCGGCTGGTGGACCGCTATCTGATCGCCGCGTTGGATGCCGGGATGCATCCCATGCTCGTCGTCACCAAGACCGACCTCGCCGATCCGACCGCGTTCCTCGGCCATTTCGAAGGTCTCGACGATCTCGAGGTCTTCACGAGCGGTCGCGACGCGATGCCCGTGGATCTCATCGGCGAACGGCTGTCGGGCCACTCGACGGTCTTCGTCGGCCACTCCGGCGTCGGCAAGTCCACGCTCGTGAACGCCCTGGTCCCGGATGCGCTCCGCGCGATCGGACACGTGAACGAGGTCACCGGACGCGGGCGTCACACCTCGAGCTCGGCGGTCTCGCTGCGATACGCGGGTGAGAACGGCCGCGGATGGGTCATCGACACCCCGGGGGTCCGCTCGTTCGGCCTCGGACACGTCGACCCCGCCAACATCCTCCGCGCCTACACCGATTTGGCCGCCATCGCCGAGGAGTGCCCGCGCGGGTGCACGCACCTGCCCGACGCTCCCGATTGCGCGATCGCCGAGGCGGTGGCGGAGGGACGCCTGGGCGAGCGCGGACCGGCGCGGCTGGATTCCCTGCAACGGCTGCTGGCGACGTTCGCGACCTGATCGCCGCGCCTAAAATGGACGGATGCCGCGACTGACCACCGGATCCCCCGCCCCCGACTTCTCCCTCGTCGACCAGGACGGCCGCACCGTCGCCCTCGCCGACTTCCGCGGGACGCGTCTCATCGCCTTCTTCTACCCCGCCGCGATGACGCCGGGCTGCACGACCGAGGCCTGCGATTTCCGCGACAGCGTCGCGCCGCTACAGGCCGCGGGCTACACGGTGGTCGGGATCTCCCGCGACGAGCCCGCCAAACTCCAGGCCTTCCGCGAGCGCGACGCGCTCCCCTACGACCTGTTGAGCGACCCCGACCATGCCGTGCATGAGGCGTACGGGGCCTGGGGCGAGAAGATGAACTACGGCAAGGTCGTCGAGGGCGTCATCCGCTCGACCTTCGTCATCGACGAGGACGGCTCCGTCGCGCACGCGCTGTACAACGTCAAGGCGACCGGGCACGTCGCCCGCGTCCGCAGTCTGCTCAGCGTGTGATCAGACCTCGTCGACGGGGGTGTCGCGGGCCCTCCGGCCCGCCGCTCGTGCGGCGGCGATGAGGACGACGAGTCCGACGATGGCGGGGACGGCGATCGTCGCGGCGAGACGCGTGTCGGCTCCCTCACCCGTGAGGGTGCCGAGGGCGATCGACAACACGAGGAGTTGAGCAACGACGCCGCCGGATCGCCCCCAGGAACCATCGCGCCAGACAGCGACGGCGAACGCCCCGAGGGCCGCCGCGCCGACCGCGGTGAGGACCAGGAGGGCGATCGAACTGCCCACGCTCCCGCTGTCGCCTCGAAGGAGGGCCACGAGCTCCCAGACCACGAGGATCAGGATGCCGAGTGCCTCGAGCGCGAGCCAGCCGGCCGCGATCCTCTCGATGCGAGTGGTCCGCACGATGACTGCTCCTCCTGGCCGCCGGGGCACGGCGAGGCGCCGAAATACTCCGTTAACCCTTGATTCACATGCCCGAGCATGGGAATATTGACGGGCAAGTGTGCTCCCACAGCGGCGTGGGGCGAGCATCTGCTCGCACACCACCCAGGTTAGTCGACGTCGCCCGGCGTCGCATCCCGACTTCCGATCCCCTATTAGGAGCACCGCTATGGATTGGCGCGACAAAGCTGCCTGCCTGACCGTCGACCCCGAACTGTTCTTCCCCGTGGGGAACACCGGGCCCGCCGTCGACCAGATCGAGAAGGCGAAGTCCGTCTGCGCCCGGTGCACCGTCACCGAACTCTGCCTGCAGTACGCCCTCGAGACCGGCCAGGACTCGGGCGTCTGGGGCGGCCTCTCCGAAGACGAGCGTCGCGCCCTCAAGCGCCGCGCCGCCCGCGCCCGCCGCGCGTCCTGACGTCGCCGCGCGCGGGCGTCAGGCCCGCGCGCGCTCGATGTATCGCATCGGGATCTCGATCGTCACTTCGGTGCCACTGCCCATCAGGGTGTGCCAGTCGATCGTTCCGCTGAGCTCTCCCTGGATGAGCGTGCGCACGATCTGCGTACCGAGACCGCGGCCGACCTGACCCTCGGGAAGGCCGACCCCGGTGTCGCGCACGCGCACCAGGAGCTGGTCCTCATCGCGCTCGGCGATGATCTCGACCTCGCCCTCCTTGTCGGCGAGGCCGTGCTCCACCGCGTTCGTGACGAGCTCGGTCAGTGCGAGCGCGAGCGGCGTCGCGTACTCGCTGGGAAGAGTCCCGAACGTGCCGGTCTTGACGGTGCGCGCCCTCGTGTTGGGGGCAGCCGCCACCTCGGCGACGAGCTTCAGGACGCGCTCGAAGACGTCGTCGAAATCGACGCTCTGCATCAGTCCTTCCGACAGGGTGTCGTGGACCACCGCGATCGCGCTCACGCGCCGCATGGCCTGCGTGAGGGCGTCGCGCCCCTCGTCGGAGTGCGTGCGACGCGCCTGGATGCGCAGGAGCGAGGCGACCGTCTGCAGGTTGTTCTTCACCCGGTGGTGGATCTCGCGGATCGTCGCGTCCTTCGTGATGAGCTCCTGCTCCTGGTGCCGGATCTCGCTGACGTCGCGGCAGAGGACGATGGCGCCGATGCGGTTGCCGTTCTCGCGCAGCGGGATGGTGCGGAGGGACACCGTCACGCCCCGCGCCTCGACGTCGGCACGCCAGGGCGCCCGACCGGCCATCACGATCGGGAGCGACTCGTCGAACTGACGGGATGCCGGCATGATCGTCGTCGCCACCTGCATGAGCGACTCGCCCTCGAGCTCGTCGTCGAAGCCCAGACGGTTGAACGCGGACAGCGCGTTCGGGCTCGCGAAGGTCGTGATGCCGTCGACATCGAGGCGGATGAGGCCGTCCGATGCGCGGGGAGCGCCGCGGCGCGGCGATGTCGGCGCGGTGAGGTCGGGGAAGTCCGCCGACGCGATCATGCCGAACAGGTCGTCGGCGCAGTCGTTGAACGTGATCTGCTGGCGCGAGGGGGTGCGCGCCTCGCCGAGGTTGGTGTGACGTGTCACCACGCCGATCACCCGCGTCTCGCGACCCTCCCCCGCGCGTTCGCGCACGATCGGCACGGCCCGCACCCGCGTGGGGGTCTCCTCGAACCAGTCCGGGGATGCCGAATCGACCATTCGAACCTGCGTGAACGCGTCCTTGACCTGCGTCCGCCACTGCGGGCGCACGGCGTCGCCGACGATGTCCCGGTAGAAGAGGGTGGCGGCGCCGCTCGGCCGCGTGTGCGCCACCGCGATGAACGAGTCATCGGGTGTCGGCACCCACACGACGATGTCCGCGAACGCCAGGTCGGCGAGCAACTGACCATCCCCCGCGAGGCGGTGGAGCCATTCGACGTCCTCCGCGGTGGAACGGCCTTGGGCGTAGACGAGGTCGCTGAGGGTGGACACGCCTCCACCCTAATCCTCCGCCCGACCTCTCCCCGGTGGCCGGGTCAGGCGGTCCGCGCCAGACGACGCAGCGAGTGACGCGTCGTCGCGGGTTCGTCGGCGGTCCGGGGTGCGAGGGACTCGGCGACGAGTCGACGCACGGCTGCCGGCACCGCCGAGCGCGGCGCGACATGGGCGATGGGCCGCGCGGCGAGCATGGCGGCATCCGTTCCCCGGGCATCCCACGGCACGAAGGACACCTCCGTCACGCCGGTGTAGCGCTCGAGCGTGCGCCGCACCTGCCCGCGTGCGTCGACGCCGAGAGCCGCGGCGCGGATCTTGTTCACCACGACGCGGACGGGGGTGGTGCCCGACGCCGCACGCAGGTCCGGCCAGGCGCGGACGAACCGCGACACCCCGACGGGGTCGGCGGCGACGACGGCGACGATGACATCGGCGGCCTCCAGCGCGGCGTGCGTCGCGGCGTTCCGGCGAGGAGCGTCGAACAGGTCGCTCACGATCTCCTCGTCCCGCTCCAGCGGCGCGGCGATGTCCACCACGGTGTCGTCCGCCCACCCTCGACACGCCTCGAGCGCGGAAAGGACGCGGGGGTGTGAGAGCTCCGGCCATCGGCCGGGCCGGTTGAGTCCCGTGAGGACGTCCACGTCCCCAAGAGTGGAAGAGATGCGGCTGAGTTCCGCCACCGTCAGTCCTCCGCGTTCGGCTTGACGGCACGCCGCCGCGAAACCCGGGCCCTCGTCGGCCAGCCCTGTGGCCAACGCCACCGAGGGGGCGTGCGAGTCCGCGTCGATCAGAGCCACCTTGCGCGTCGGGCCCGACAGCGCGCACGCCAGCTCGACGGCGATCGTGGTCCGCCCCGGTGCTCCGTGCGCACCCCACACCGTGACGACGCGGCCGCGGACGGGCTCGACCGGTACCGATGACGACGGCGCGGCAAGGAGCTCGGCCGCCGGCGCATCGGGCTCGTGCGGCAGGAGCCCCAGGGAGGCGGCGAGGCGGCGGTCCGACGTCCGGGCCGACAGCGGCACGATCCGGACGGACATCCGATCGCACGCAGCGACGAGCTCGGTGGTCAGTGCTGACGGCCGGCCGTCGACGATGAGGATGTCGGCGCGCGCCAGCTCCGCGAGGAGCTCCGCCGCCTCCGGCGCGGACATGGCGTCGAACGCCGCATTCGCGGGCGCCGAGGCGGGGACGACCGCCCGCACATTGGCATCCTCCTCCCGCAGTCGACGAGCGAGGTCCTCGCCGCGGCGTCCGTCGACGGCGACGACGACTCTCACTGCGCCTCCCCTGCGACCGGCACGACCGACATGTTCGCGCCGTCGGCGAGCGCCGCGAGGCTCTCGGCGACGTCGGCGCGCGGGATGACGATCTCGAGAGACACGTCCGTGCCCGACACGACGGCATCGTCGCGCGTGACGCTGACGACGGTCGCCGATGGGACGAGGATGCGAGGCTCCCCGAAGGTGCCGCCGTCCTCGGCCGGGGCCGCCCACACCTCGACGACCGATCCCGCCGCCACCGAGGCGGAGACATCGCCCGAGGTCCGGATGACGATGGTGGTCGTCGTGGCGGCATCCGCGTCGTCCACGGCCGCCTGCGGGACGAGCTCCCCCTCGAGGATCGTCCGCGTCGCGATGACACCCGGCTGCAGGGATGCCGGTGACACATAGGTCTCGCCGGCGGATCCCAATGCGACGTCGACCACCCGGAGGTCGTCGGCCGTCACGGTCTGTCCCGGGACGATCGTCCGGGCAGCGGCGAAGACGGGGGCGGTCTGCCGGGCCGACGCGACGACGAGCCAGACGCCTGCGACGGAGGCGATGATCAGCGCGATCCCGAGCAGGAATCGCGCGTCGGCCCAGAAGGCGCGCGGCGCGGGCCGGACGGTGTCGGGAGTGGTCATGACGTCATGGTGACCGAGCCGACACCGCCGCTGCCGGGATTATCCACAAGCCGGACAGGCTCCGGATGGGTTCCGCCATCGGGCCCATAATGGCCTCATGCCCGAAGGAATGCCCGCGCGTATGCTGACGCCCTCCCAGGTGGCGGAGATGCTGCAGCTGGAGGTCGACGAGGTCGTCGCCCTCGTGCTCGACGGCCGCCTGCGGGGCGCCCGGCTCGGCTCGCCCGCCTCCTGGCGCATCGAGGCTGCGAGCGTCGAGGACTACCTCGACGACCAGGCGGAGGATGCCCGTCTGCACGCGCTGTGGCGGGAATCGAACGCGGCGAGCTTCCCCGAGCTGTGGGGGCGTGGACGCCGCGGCGGCGAGTAGATCCGCACCCGTCAGGCGAGCGCCACGGGCGATTCGAGTCGGATGCCCGCGATCGCCGCGAACGGCACGATCCGGTGGCCGCTCACGAGATCGGCACGCCGCGGTGCGCCGCGATCGTGGAGCGCGAGGTCGAGATGGTCGGATGCCGCCCGGTCCACCGTGCCGCCGTACTCGCGACCATCCACGGAGTGGATCGTGACCGGGACGCGACGCCGGGCGAGGTCGCGCAGGACGAAGCCCAGCGTCATCCGCTCCCGCAGACGACCGGGCGGTCCCCCGCGCGCGCTGCGGAGGAGGTCGGCGTGCGAGGGGCCGAACGCGATGACGGCCGCCAGCGGGACGAGGACGGCGCCCCGGGGAGCGCCGTCGTCGAGGGCGACCCAGTCCGGTCCGGTGGCCATTGGTGTACCGGTGACGGCGGATCCTCCGAGGAGGTCGACGACGATGTCGCCGTCCGTCGAACCGGTCAGAGCGGTCAACCGCTCGAAGAGCGAGAGGCGGGCCAGACGCAGTCTCTCGGCCTCGGTGTCGAGGGCAGCACGCTCGGCCTCCCATTCGGAGTCCAATTGGTCCTCGAGGTCTTCGAAGAAGCGATCCCAGCGCACCCGGCCGACGGTAGACCACCTCGCACACCCGGGCGCACTTTGTCCACAGGTTGGAGTATTCTCATCCACCCGCTGACGAGGGTGTGCTGTACTCATGCCGTTCACCGCTCCGCAGACACCTGTCGCCCGAGAGGAATCGACATGGCCCTCGCCGTCTCTGAAGACCACCGCATCCCGCGGTCGGGAAGCTCCCTCGAGGTAGCCGAGTACTTCGCGCCGCAACGCACGTCGTCGGACGACCTCCCCGATCCCCTCCCGCTCGTGAAGAACCTCACGATCGGGGTCCTGGAAGTCCTCGCCGGCGTCCGCGACGTCGACCAACTCGCCCGGTGGCTGGGTGAGGACGCCTATCGGGCGCTCGTGACGCGAGCGAACCTGTCGGCCCGGGCACGAAGCGCACGCGGGATCGCCGCCGTCCGCCCCGCCCACCGCATCCTCACCGAACGCACCTGCGTCCCCGCAGACGGCGTCATCGAGGCGGTGGTCGTGGTGAGCGGGCCGGTCCGCACCCGCGCAGTGGCGATGCGACTCGAGGGCTGGGACGGGCGCTGGCGCGCGACGTCGCTCGCGCTCCTGTGAGACGCGTTACTGGCGGTATGAGGCGAGAAAGTTGCCGAGTCGCTCGATCGCTTCGGTGAGCACCCGTGCTTCGGGCAACGTGACGATGCGGAAGTGGTCGGGCGTCGGCCAGTTGAAGCCGGTTCCCTGCACCAGCAGGACGTGCTCGGCGACGAGGAAGTCGTAGACGAACTTGGCGTCGTCGTGGATCTCGTGGACTTCGGGGTCGAGACGGGGGAAGGCGTACAGGGCGCCGTGCGGCTTGACGCAGGTGATGCCGGGGATCGCGGTAAGGCCCTCCCAGGCGGCATCCCGCTGCTCATGGAGCCGACCGGTGGGGGCGATGAGGGCGTCGATCGACTGCACGCCCGACAGCGCCGCCTGCACGGCGAACTGCGCGGGGACGTTGGGGCAGAGGCGGGTGGAGGCGAGGAGCTGGATGCCCTCGAGGAAGCCGGAGGCGTGCTTCTTGGGCCCGGTGATGACCATCCAGCCCGAGCGGTAGCCCGCGACGCGGTAGGTCTTCGACAGGCCGTTGTAGGTGAGGCACAGCAGGTCGGGAGCCAGTGTGGCGAGCGGGATGTGGGTCGCATCGTCGAACAGGATGCGATCGTAGATCTCGTCCGAGAGCAGCAGGAGCTCGTGTTCACGGGCGATCTCGACGATCCCCTGCAGGGTCTCTCGCGTGTAGACGGCGCCGGTCGGGTTGTTCGGGTTGATGACGACGATCGCCTTGGTGCGCGGGGTGACCTTCGCCCGGATGTCGTCGAGGTCGGGCTGCCAGTCGTTTTCGCTGTCGGCGAGGTAGTGCACGGGAGTGCCGCCGGCCAGGCTCGTCATCGCCGTCCAGAGCGGGTAGTCCGGAGCCGGGATGAGGACCTCGTCGCCCTCGTCGAGGAGGGCCTGCATCGTCATCGTGATGAGTTCGGAGACCCCGTTGCCGAGGTAGACGTCGTCGGGATCGAACTTGGGGAAGCCCGGCTCCTCCTCGTACCTTGAGACGATGGCGCGGCGCGCGGACATGATGCCGCGGGAATCCGAGTAGCCGTGCGCCTGCGGTACCGCCTCGATCATGTCGCGCACGATCTGGAACGGCGCCTCGAAGCCGAAGACGGCCGGATTCCCGGTGTTCAGCTTGAGGATCGTGTGACCCTCGTCCTGCAGCCGGTCGGCCTCGACCAGGGCGGCACCGCGGATCTCGTACAGGACGTCCTTGAGCTTGGATGACTGGTCGAGGGTGCGCGGGGTCATCGGTTCAGGATAGCGAAGGCCGACGGGGCCAATGACGAGTCCGTGGACCGCCCGACGCCCGTCGGCCCGCCGTCACTTCTTCTTGCCGGACGCCCGTCGCTGCGCGCGGTTGCCCGCGTCCGTCGGTGCGGAACCGGCATCCATCTGCTGCCCGAAAGCCCCCCGCGGCGCGTCGGCCGGAGCTTCCTGCTCGGCCTCGCGCTGACGGGCCTTGCTGGTCGCGGCCTGCTGCACCTGACCGCGCTCGTTGCGCACCTCGACCTCGCCGGCGTCGTTGGGCGCCGTGTACTGGAGCTTCTGCGCGTCGATGTCGGGCGAGGCGAGACCCTTGGCCTCGATGTCGCCGCCCTCGGTCTGGCGCACCTCGACCTCGAGGTTGAAGAGGAAGCCGACGGACTCCTCCTTGATCTGCGCCATCATCGACTGGAACATCTGGTACCCCTCGCGCTGGTATTCGATGAGGGGGTCGCGCTGGGCCATGGCACGCAGGCCGATGCCGTCCTTCAGGTAGTCCATCTCGTAGAGGTGGTCGCGCCAGCGGCGGTCGAGCACCTGCAGCACGACGCGACGCTCGAGCTCGCGCATGGCCGGCTCGCCGAGCGTCTCCTCGCGCGAGCGGTAGGCGATCTTCGCGTCCGAGAGGAGTTCGCGCTTGAGGAGCTCGGGCGTCACCTTGCCCTTGCTGCCGCTTTCGGCGACGACCTCGTCGATCGTCACCCCCACGGGGTAGAGCGTCTTGAGTTCCGCCCACATGGCGTCGAAGTCCCAGCTCTCGTTGTGCCCCGAGCCGGTGTGCTCGTCGATGATCGCCGCGATGGCGTCCTCGATGAAGTGCTCGACGCGGGACGAGAGGTCGTCACCCTCGAGCATCTGGCGACGATCGGCGTAGATCGCCTCGCGCTGACGGTTGAGGACGTCGTCGTACTTGAGGACGTTCTTGCGGATCTCGGCGTTGCGGGCCTCGACCTGGGACTGCGCGCTCTTGATCGCCCGCGAGACCATCGTCGACTCGATGGCCACGTCGTCGGGGAAGTTCGTGCGGGCGAGGATGGCCTCTGCCGCGCCGGACTGGAACAGGCGCATGAGGTCGTCGGTCAGCGACAGGTAGAAGCGGCTCTCGCCCGGGTCGCCCTGACGTCCCGAGCGACCGCGCAGCTGGTTGTCGATACGCCGGGACTCGTGGCGCTCGGTGCCGAGCACGTAGAGTCCACCGGCCTCGACGACGCGGTCGGCCTCTTCCTGGACCTTCTCCTTGACGGCGCCGTAGACGTCCTCCCAGGCCGACTGGTACTCGTCCGGCGTCTCGACGGGGTCGAGGCCCTTCGCTTTCATCTCCGACACGGCGATGAACTCGGCGTTGCCGCCGAGCATGATGTCGGTTCCACGACCGGCCATGTTGGTCGCGACGGTGACGGCGCCGTAACGGCCGGCACGGGCGACGATCTCGGCTTCCCGCGCGTGGTTCTTCGCGTTGAGGACCTCGTGCTTGATCCCCTTCTTCGCGAGGAGGCGCGACAGGTACTCGCTCTTCTCGACACTGACGGTTCCCACGAGCACCGGCTGGCCCGACGCATGCCGCTCGGCGATGTCCTCGACGACCTGCGCGAACTTCGCCTGCTCGTTCTTATAGACGAGGTCGGACTGGTCCTTGCGGATCATCGGCTTGTTGGTGGGGATCGGGACGACGCCGAGCTTGTAGGTCGACATGAACTCGGCGGCCTCGGTCTCGGCGGTACCGGTCATGCCCGAGAGCTTCTCGTACAGACGGAAGTAGTTCTGCAGGGTGACGGTCGCGAGGGTCTGGTTCTCGGCCTTGACCGCGACGCCCTCCTTCGCCTCGATGGCCTGGTGGATGCCCTCGTTGTAGCGACGACCGACCAGGATGCGGCCAGTGTGCTCGTCGACGATCATGACCTCGCCATTCATCACGACGTAGTCGGTGTCGCGCTTGAACAGGGCGAGCGCCTTGATCGAGTTGTTGAGGAAGGAGATGAGGGGCGTGTTCGCCGACTCGTACAGGTTGTCGATGCCGAGGTAGTCCTCGACCTTCTCGATGCCGGGCTCGAGCACGCCGATGGTGCGCTTCTTCTCATCGACCTCGAAGTCCACGCCCGCCTCGAGGGTGCGTGCGATCTTCGCGAATTCGGTGAACCAGCGGTTCGCCTCGCCCGACGAGGGGCCCGAGATGATGAGCGGCGTACGCGCCTCGTCGATGAGGATCGAGTCGACCTCGTCGACGATGCAGTAGAAGTGGCCGCGCTGGACGAGGTCTTCGCTCCGCCACGCCATGTTGTCGCGCAGGTAGTCGAAGCCGAACTCGTTGTTCGTGCCGTACGTGATGTCGGCCTCGTACTGCTGCCGGCGCACCTCGGGGTCCTGACCCGACACGACCGTGCCGGTGGTCATGCCGAGGGCTCGGTACACGCGCCCCATCAGCTCGGACTGGTACGAGGCGAGGAAGTCGTTCACCGTGATGACGTGCACGCCCTTGCCGGCGATGGCGTTGAGGTAGGCGGGCAGCGCCGCGGTCAGCGTCTTGCCTTCACCCGTCTTCATCTCGGCGATGTTGCCGAGGTGAAGGGCCGCGCCGCCCATGACCTGAACGTCGTAGGGACGCTGGCCGAGGGTGCGGCTCGCGGCCTCGCGGACGGCGGCGAAGGCTTCGGGCATGAGCTTGTCGAGGCTCTCCCCCGCTTCGTAGCGGGCGCGCAGCTCGGCGGTCTCGCCGCGGAGCTCCTCATCGGTGAGGTGCGCGTAGTCCTCTTCGAGGGCCGACACGGCCTTCACGACCTGCTGCAGCCTGCGCAGAACGCGGCCTTCACCGGCACGAAGCAGTTTCTCGAGGGGGTTCGCCACGGAGGATCTCCATCTGTCGATTCGGCATTCCGACGAGCGATGTCGGGATGCCGGTGCGCGGGACGCGCAGACATACACCGCCATGTTATCCGCCCGTGACCTACGAGGTTGCTGGAGGTCGCGGCATCCCCCGCCGAACGCCGCCGCAGGCGCCCCGGCCCGTAAGATCGGGCGCATGGCGGGATTCTGGGGAAGACGCAAGCGCGAAGACGCGGAGATCGAGGCACAGGATGCCGAACTCAGTCGGAAGGCCGGCGCTGCCCTCGTCGCCGCCGACGAGCGCATCCGCGTGACGGACGACGAACTCGCGTACGCCGAGATCGAGCTGGGTCGCGACGCCACCAAGGACCTTCGAGACGCGCTGGCCGCCGTGCGTCAGCACATGGGCGAGGCGTTCCAGCTGCATCAGCTCAACCACGACGAGATCCCCGACACCCCCGAGGAGCTCCGCACCCGCAACGCCCGCATCGTGCAGCTGTGCGAGTGGGCCGAGGACCTGCTCGACGACCGCACCGAATCTCTCGCCGAAGCCATCGCCCGGGCCCGTCGCGCACCCGAGATCATCGCCGGGATCCGCAGCGACGTGGCTCGACTGCGCGAGCGGCTCCCGGCCCTCACGGCGAGCCTCGAGCGCCTGTCGACGCGCTACTCGGATGCCGCGATGCGGACGGTCCTCGGCAACGCCGCGGAAGCAGCCCAGCTCCTCGACTTCGCTGAGCACAGCTCGGAGGTGTCGGAGCGTCGCCGCGACGCCGGCCAGCGCGAACAGGCCAACCTCGCACTCGAGACCGCGATCGAGGCGTCACGCCGTGCCGGCACCCTCGTCGAGGCCGTCGACACCTTCGAGATCGAGGCGCTGCGTGCGGAGTCGACGCTCGCCGCGATCGTCGACGACTCCCGGGACGACCTGATCGTGGCGCAGCCGCTGCTGTCGACACCCGCCGTGGCTGCGGCCGCCGCCGACCTCGAGGCTGCGCTCCGGTCGCTGACGCCCGCCGGCAGCAAGCCCGACCCGTTCGCCGAACTCACCCGGCTGCGCACGGCCAATGCGGCGCTCGACGCCGCCGTCGACAAGGCGCGCGAGCGCGCGGCGCGTCCCGTGCCCTCCGAAGCCCACGTGCACCACGCCATCGACGACGCCGACCGGCAGATCGGCGTCGCACGCAGCGTCATCTCGGGTCACCGCGGCTGGATCGGTGCGGACGCGCGCACGCGCCTCGCCGAAGCCGAACGCGTCCGCGGCGATCTCGTGCGCTACGCGGGGCCGATCGACGAGGACGACCGCGACGAGGCGATGTCGCTCGCCCGCCGCGCCGCTCACCTCGCCGGCGAGGCGCTGCAGCTCGCACAGCGCGACATCGACTCCTCGCGACCGGACGACTGGGGCTCCGGCGGCGGGTACGGCGGCCGCGGCATGGGCGGTGGCATGGGCGGGGGCAGCCTCGCCGGCGGCCTGCTCGGCGGGCTCGTGATCGGCGGCCTCCTCGACGGCATGTTCGACTGATGACGGCGCTCGACGAGGCGGTCGCCGCCTCGCAGGACTGGGACGTCCCCCACGCCTCGGTCGCGGTCGTCACCGCGGACGGTGCCGTCGCGGCATCCGCCGGGGATCAGGATCGTGTCTACCGACTCGCCTCCGTCACGAAACTGCTGAGCGCCTACGCGGCGCTCGTCGCCGTCGAAGAGGGCGCCCTGGCGCTCGATCAGCCCGCGGGGCCCCCCGGGGCGACCGTCGAGCACCTTCTGGCCCACACGGCCGGATACGACTTCTCCTCGTCGACACTCCGCGCCGCGCCCGGCGAACGACGCCTCTACTCGAACACGGGCTTCGAGGTGCTTGCCGACCTGCTCGAATCCGAGACCGGCATCGCCTTCGACGCCTATGCGCACGAGGCGGTGTTCGCGCCGCTCGGGATGTCGCACACGACGATCGGCGATTCCGCCGCGGCGGGCGGTTCCTCGACGAGCGCGGACCTCGCCCTCTTCACGGCGGAGCTGCAGCGGCCACGCCTCCTCGATCACGCGACGCTCGACCGCGCGACGGGGGTGTCGTTCCCCGGCCGACGCGGCGTGCTGCCGGGCTTCGGACAGCAGGCGGAGAACGACTGGGGCCTGGGCCTCGAGATCCGCGGGACCAAGAGCCCGCACTGGACGGGATCGCAGAACTCCCCCGAGACGTTCGGGCATTTCGGTCAGGCCGGGACGTTCCTGTGGGTCGACCCCCGCGCCCGTGCGGCGCTCGTGGCGCTCACCGATCGCCCGTTCGGCCCGTGGGCCGCCGACGCGTGGCCGCCGTTCAGCGACGGCGTGCTGGCTGCGCTCGCGGCCGACTGAGACTCCCCCGCCACGGAAACGAAGAGAGGGTGGATGCCGCGCGGCATCCACCCTCTCTCGTCAGGTCGTGTCAGGTCAGGAGGCGAGCTCCGCCGGTGCGGCCGTGGTGGTCAGGGAGATGACGCCGTAGTCCCAGCCCTTGCGACGGTAGACGACGCTCGGCTGGTCGGTGCGGGCATCGATGAAGAGGAAGAAGTCGTGACCGACGAGTTCCATCCGGTCGACGGCGTCTTCCACCGTCATCCACTCGGGGTCGAACCGCTTGGTGCGGATGACGACGGGTGTGTACTCCTCTTCGTCCTCGGCGCCCGTGATGATCGGCACTTCACCGGTCGCCACGGCGCGGATGACGTCGACCGAGGCGGGCTGCACGTCGATGCCCTGGAGCGTCCCGGTGCCCTTCTCGAGCTTGGCGCCGCGGGGGTGGTTGCGGAGGTCGACGCGCTTCTCCTTCGCCCGGCGGATCTGCTCGCCGAGCTTGGTCATGGCGAGATCGAGAGCGGCGAACTTGTCGCCGTCCACCGCCTCGGCGCGGACGACGGGACCCTTGCCGGTGAGGGTGACCTCGACGGTCTCGTCCTCACGGCCACCGTTGTGATAACTGCGATGCGTCACCTTGATGTCGAGCCGCTGGGCCCGGGGGGAAAGGTGCTCGATGCGGGCGGACTTCTCCTCGACAACGGAGCGGAATCGGTCGCTGACGCTCACTCCCACGCCGACGATACTGATCTCCATCGTGACCTCCTTGTTCCGGTCCACCCGGTCAAGGGCGGACCTCGGTTCGCCTTGTGTCCCCCCACCGTAGTGCCGCACCCGCCGCGTGTCACGACCTGATCACGATGAATCGCCCCTCAGCCGCCTATGGCGCGGCGGAGGGGCGTCGCGGCGACCGTCACCGCCCCCGCCACCGTGACCCCCCGCGCCCTGAGGGCCCGAGCCGCCTCGTCCAGGGTCGCCCCCGTCGTCACCACGTCGTCGATCAGCACGACGGACCGGCGCTCCAGTCGACGCGCCGCGCCCGCGCGCACGCTGATCGCGCCCGCCAGGTTGGCCGCGCGCTCGGCGCGGCTGAGCACGCGTTGATCCGCCGTCGCCCGCGCAACCGACAGCAGCGGGAACGGCCGCCAACCGGCCCGGCGGCACAGGAGGTCCACCGGCGCGTATCCGCGTCGGCGAAGCGACGCCCGGCTCGCGGGGACCGCCACCGGCACCGCGTCGACGCCCGCCGGCCACGCGCTCCGCAACGCCGCACCGAGCGGCCGGGCGAGCCCGGTCCTGCCGTCCTCCTTGAACGCCCGGATGACGCGGGCAGGGATCCCCTCGAACACGAGGGCGCTCCGCACCTCGAATCCGGTCGGGAGCCGTCGCGCACGCGGGACGGGGTTCACCTCCTCCCGGCATCCCTCGCAGAGGGTCTGATCGGGCAGGTCGCACCCTGCGCACGAGACCGGGAAGACCACGGAGAGCGCCTCGTCGAGGGCGAGACGCAGGCGAGACGGCGAGCCGGGGACGGCGGGATGCGGCATCCCGCCATCGTGCTCCGGTGCCGGAGCACGGGGGGTCCTCCCATCGTCACCCGCGGACACGGGTGGCACTGCGGGCGCCTGGGGAGGAGGAGGCGTCAGCCGGGCTGACCCTGCTGCACCGCCAGCACGCTCACGTCGGCGGCGAGCACCTGCCACGATCCGCGCTGCACGTACAGGCTGCCGTCCTTCGTGAGCAGCCGGACGCTGCCGCTCTGGTTGCCGCCGGCGATCGCCACGACGCCGTCGGGCGCACGCACCTCGGTGCCCAGCCCGCCGACCGTCTGCTCGCGCACGACGCGCTGTTGACCGTCCGCGAACACGAGAGCCACCGTGGAACCGTCGATCCAGGTGAGGTCGATCCCCCGACCGCCGATGTTCGCGACGACGAGGGGGTCGCCGATGGACGTGGGGGCGCCGTCCTTGTCGCGGATGATCCCAGCGACCCAGACCGACCACCGCCCTCCGGCGCGGACCAATGCCGCCACGCGGGCGCCGTCGCGCGAGACCCGCATCGCCGTCACCCCGGCGGCGCCGACCCAGCCGGCGGGGATCTTCTGCGCACTGCCGTCCCGGCCGTACGCGACGACCTCGGTCGGCTGATCACCCGGGACGGTCCAGATGTATCCGTAGGGGTCGATCGAGGGCGCGGTCATCCCCGCGCGCGTGTCGAGTTCGGTCCGGGTGCCGTCGGAGTCCACGCGGAGGATCGCCCCCGAACGGGTCCGCACCGCCGCCGTCGTGCGCGCGGCATCCGTCTCGACCGCCTCGGCCTCGACCTCGGAGAACGCCTCGCCGAAACCGACCACCTGGTCGATGTCACTGCCGGAGAGGAACCCGAACGTGCCGTTCTTCAGGACGAGGGGTCGGGTGTCGACCGCGGTCGACCGGGTCGTGCGTGCCGTCACGTCGAGGGGTTCGTCGCCGACGAGCATCTGCACGTCGAGGATGCCGGCCCCCGCCAGGCTCGCGTCGAGCTGAGCCTTCATGCGGGCCAGGGTCTCGCGGGAGAGGTCGCGGATGGACGGATCGAACGAGATCTGCGCAATGCCGGACTCGACGGGCACGGACGGCTGGGTGAGGGTCACCTCGCCCGTGAACGCCGAGCGCACGGATTCGCCGAGCCAGGGACTCTGCGTGCCGGAGACGAGCGCCGCGGTGATGCGCGTGGCCGGATTGGTCGAGGGGAACCACCGCACGTCGGGGATCAGCACCCGCCAGGACGGATCGAAGTACGACAGGTCGTAGCTCTGGAACACCGACCCGAAGCGGTTCGCGTCGAGGACGATGCCGTCGGGCGCCTGCGAGATGCGCCACTGCCCCCGCTCCTTCTCGAGCGAGAAGGTGAACGGGATGCGCCCCGCCTCGGCGGGCTGGTAGGAGCCGGTGGCGTCGACGTTGGCGACGGGCTGCACCGTGAAGACGATCTCGTCGTCGGCCGACGAGGAGATCGAGCTCTCCCCGGGGGTGTACACGGTGACGCCCGCCTGCGGCTGCCACTTCTGCTTGAACGAGCTCGTGAGGAACTCCTGGGCGACCTCCCAATTGCCCCGAGGTCCCGAGCCTGCCGCGATGAACCCCTCGACGATCTGCTGGGGCGTCGCGTCGCGCCCGGGCCCGTCGGGGACGTAGGAGAAGTCCGGCGGGCCCTCGACCTCGTCGATCGCCTTGCCCACGTGGACGGGGCCGCCGACGGGCAGACCGGCGCAGGCCGACAGGGCGAAGGCGAGGATCACCGCGACCGCAGTGGCGAGTCCGCGACGAAGGGTCATGGGGTCTCCTCCCGCGGGGGCAGGGTGATCGGCTGGGTCAGTCCGAGGTTCCCGAGCGCTGCGTCGTCGCGCGGGTCGAGCTCGATCGGCGAGCCGCCGGAGAGATGCTCCCCCACGCGGCGCGGCAGGGTGAGGACGAAGTGGCTCCCGCCGCCGAGCTCGGACCACACCTCGAGGGTGCCGCCGTGCAGGCGGGCATCGCCGAGAGCGATCGACAGGCCGAGTCCGGTTCCGCCGATCGTGCGGCGTCGCGAGGGATCCGCACGCCAGAAGCGGTCGAAGACGCGCTCGGTGTCGGCCTCGCTCATGCCGAGTCCGAAGTCGCGTACCCCCAGCGCCACGGCGCGCTGGTCGCTGTCGACGGTCACCACGATCGGCCTGCCCTCACCGTGCTCGATGGCGTTGCCCAGAAGGTTGCGGACGATCCGGCGGATGCGGCGCGGGTCCATCTCGACCGGCGAGTAGCCGCCGGGGGCGACGAGTCGGACGTCACTGCCGTGCTGCTCGGCGAGCTGGGCCATCGACTCGATCGTGTCCTCGGCCAGGTGGGCGAGGCTCGTCGGCTCGACCTCGAGCTGCACCGACCCCGCGTCGTAGCGGCTGATCTCGAGGAGGTCTGCGAGAAGGACCTCGAACCGCTGAACCTGGGCGTGGAGGAGTTCCGCTGCCCGCGCCGTCGACGCGTCGAAGTCGTCGCGCTGGTCGTTGATCATGTCGGCCGCGAGACGGATGGTCGTCAGCGGCGTCCGCAGCTCGTGCGAGACGTCGGACACGAACCGCTGCTGGACGAGGGAGAGCTCGGCGAGCTCCTTGATCTGGCCCTCGATGCTGTCGGCCATCGCGTTGAAGGAGCGGCCGAGCGTCGCGAACTCGTCCTCGCCCCGGACGGGGAGTCGCACGGCGAGGTCGCCCGCCGCGAGCTTCGCGCTCGTCTCCGCCGCCTGCGCGATGGGGACCGTCACCGACCGGAGGACGAAGAGCGAGATGCCGCCGATCAGGACGAGGAGCGCGAGCCCGACCACCCAGAGGGTGACCTGGACGAACTGCAGGGTCTGCGCCTCCGAGCCGAGGTCGTACGCGAAGTAGACCTCGTACGCGCCGGCTTCGGGAACGATGAGCTGCTGCCCGACGATGATGCCGGGCGTCTCGCCGCCGTCGGATTCGGGGATGCCGATCGACTGCCACCACTGCCGGTCGGCCGACAGCCGCACGCTCTCGCGCAGCTCGGGCGAGATCATCGACTCCTCGAGCCCGCCGGACTCGAAGTTCTGCGGTGCGATCGCCGAGGGCTCGTCGTCGATGCGGAAGACCGCGAGCATCGACGTCCCCGCCTGGCGAGACAGGATCTCGCGGCGCACCTCGTCCATGAGCACCTGGAGCGCCACCTCGTCGCTGTCGACGACGGCCGCGTCGAAGGTGCTCTGCGCGGCCTGCGTGGCGCGCTGAGCGGCATCCTGCACCTGCTCGGCGCGGGACTCGTACAGATCGGTGAGGATGGCGAGCGACATCCACACGAGCGCGACGAGGATCGTCAAGGCCGTGAGCGTCAGGGTGACCGACAGGGTGCGGAAGCGCAGGGATCGGCGCCACAGGAAGCGGATGCGGCGTTGCCACGACTTCCAGTCCCGCCAGGGCGGGACGACCGTGTGGGTGCCGGTGCGCGCCGTCACCGACACGATCGGATGCTCCGCCCGGTCACACGGCCGCGCCGGCGCGGTACCCTACGCCGCGCACCGTCGTCACGATCTGCGGGTTGTCGGGGTCGCGCTCGACCTTCGCCCGCAAGCGCTGGACGTGGACGTTCACGAGACGCGTGTCGGCCTTGTAGTGGTAGCCCCAGACCTGCTCGAGCAGCATCTCGCGGGTGAAGACCTGCTGCGGCTTCGAGGCGAGGGCGACGAGCAACTCGAACTCGAGCGGGGTGAGGGCGATGACCCCGTCCGCGCGGCGGACCTCGTGAGCGGCGACGTCGACCGTGAGGTCGCCGATCCGCAGATTCTCGGACTGGGCTTCTGCGGTCGGCCGCAGCCGGGTGCGGATGCGGGCGACGAGTTCCTTCGGGTTGAACGGCTTGACGATGTAGTCGTCGGCGCCCGATTCGAGCCCTCGCACCACGTCGGCGGTGTCGGTGCGAGCGGTCAGCATGATGATGGGCACGCCGGATTCGGCGCGCACCCGCGTGCACACCTCGATGCCATCCATCCCCGGCAGCATGAGGTCGAGCAGGATCAGATCGGGGCGTTCGTCGCGCCACGCGTCGACGGCAGCCGCACCGTCCGCGCAGAAGGCCACGTCGAAGCCTTCGGTGCGCAGCACGATGCCGATCATCTCTGCCAGGGCGGTGTCGTCGTCGACCACCAGGATGCGCGATGTCATAGAGCCGATGTCGTCCTTCAAGGGTGGCGGATGCCGGTGCTCCGCCCACGGGTGAGTCCACAGTAACCGACGTGCGGCCGGTCCCGCCCGGACGACGCACGGCCCCTCCCGTGAAGGAGGGGCCGTGCGTCGTGACGGCAGCGCCGGTCAGGCGTGCAGGTCGAACCGGTCGAGCTCGGTGACCTTCGTCCAGGCGGCGACGAAGTCGCGGACGAACTTCTCAGCGGCGTCGTCCGAGGCGTAGACCTCGGCGATCGCGCGGAGCTCCGAGTTCGAGCTGAACACGAGGTCGGCGCGGGTGCCGACGCCGATCTGCGAACCGTCCGCCGTGGTGCCGCGGAAGGCGTGCGAGCCGGGGTCGAGCGGCGTCCAGGTCGAGCCGAGGTCGAGCAGGTTCACGAACACGTCGTTCGTGAGCACGCCCGGTCGGCCGGTGAACACGCCGTGGGCCGAACCGTCCCAGTTCGCGCCCAGTGCGCGCAGGCCGCCCACGAGCACCGTCATCTCGGGGGCGCTGAGGGTCAGCAGGTTCGCCTTGTCGATGAGGTGGTGCTCCGCCGGGAGGAACGCGTTCGGTCCGTAGTAGTTGCGGAATCCGTCGGCGACCGGCTCGAGGTAGCCGAACGACAGCTCGTCGGTCTGCTCCTGCGAAGCGTCGGTGCGGCCCGGACGGAACGGCACGGTGACGTCGACTCCGGCATTCTTCGCGGCCTTCTCGACGCCCGCGTTGCCCGCGAGCACGATGAGGTCGGCGAGCGAGACCTTGGTGCCGCCGGTCTGCTCGGCGTCGAAGGCGGCCTTCACACCCTCGAGCGCGGCGAGGACGTGCTGCAGCTGCTCGGGGTTGTTGACCTCCCAGTCCTTCTGCGGCGCGAGGCGGATCCGGGCGCCGTTGACGCCGCCGCGCTTGTCGCTGCCACGGAAGGTGGATGCTGCAGCCCATGTCGTCGAGACGAGCTGGGCGACCGTGAGACCGGTGGCGAGGATGCGCTCCTTGAGCGCAGCGGCATCCGCGTCGTCGATCAGCGCGTGGTCCACGGCGGGCACCGGGTCCTGCCAGATGAGCTCCTCCTGCGGAACCTCGGGCCCGAGGTACCGCGCGACGGGGCCCATGTCGCGGTGCGTCAGCTTGAACCAGGCGCGGGCGAACGCGTCACCGAACGCGACGGGGTCGTCCTTGAAACGGCGCGAGACCGCGTCGTAGGCCGGGTCCATCCGCAGGGCCAGGTCGCTCGTGAGCATGCGCGGCTCGCGACGACCGTCGGAGTGCGCCAGCGGCACCATGTCGGCACCGGCGCCGTTCTTCGGGCGCCACTGGTGGCCGCCGCCGGGGCTCGTCATGAGCTCCCAGTCGTAGGCGTACAGGATGTGGAAGAACTCGTTGTCCCAGCGGGTCGGGTGGTAGGTCCACGTGACCTCGAGTCCCGACGTGATGGTGTCGTCGCCCTTGCCGGTGCCGTGGTTGTTCTTCCAGCCGAGACCCTGCTGCTCGAGGCCGGCGGCCTCGGGGTTGTCCTCGATGTTCGTGTCGGGGGCGGCGCCGTGGGTCTTGCCGAAGGTGTGGCCACCGGCGATGAGGGCGACGGTCTCCTCGTCGTCCATGCCCATGCGGCCGAAGGTCTCGCGGATGTCGCGAGCGGACTTCAGCGGGTCGGGCTCGCCGTTGGGACCCTCGGGGTTCACGTAGATGAGACCCATCTGGACCGCCGCGAGGGGCTTCTCGAGGTTGCGGTCGCCGCTGTAGCGCTCGTCGGCGAGCCATGTGGTCTCGGGGCCCCAGTACACGTCGTCGTCCGGCTCCCAGACGTCGGGGCGTCCGCCGCCGAAGCCGAAGGTCTCGAAGCCCATGGTCTCGAGCGCGACGTTACCGGCGAGGATCATGAGGTCGCCCCACGAGAGCGCCTGGCCGTAGGTCTTCTTGACGGGCCACAGCAGGCGCCGCGCCTTGTCGAGGTTGACGTTGTCGGGCCAGCTGTTGAGGGGCGCGAAACGCTGCTGGCCGGTGCCGCCGCCGCCGCGACCGTCGGTCGCACGGTAGGTGCCGGCGGAGTGCCAGGCCATGCGGATCATGAGCGGGCCGTAGTTGCCGAAGTCGGCGGGCCACCAGTCCTGCGACGTGGTGAGGACCGCGGCGATGTCGGCCTTCACGGCGGCGAGGTCGAGGCTCTCGAAGGCGGCCTTGTAGTCGAAGTCCTCGCCGACGGGGTTGCCGACGGACGGGTTCTTCTTGAGGATGCGGAGGTTCAGCTGGTTCGGCCACCACACCTGGTTGGCGGTGCCGACGGTGGGATGCGGCTGGCCGCCGTGGTTCGCACGGTCGGCGCCGGGTGCCGCGTGGATGACGGGGCAGGCGTCGGCGGTGTTCTCCCGCGGCCGCGTCTCGCCGTCGCCGCGCTCATCGACCGGGGTGTCGATGGGGGTGACGGCGTGGTCGACGTCGGTGGCCTCGGCGCCGAGGGGCTCGGCCTGGGGGTCACGGTCGCTCATGGTGATCCTTCCGTTCGGGGTGGTGAAAGAGGGCGGATGGGTTCAGGCGGCGGCCTCGGCGGCGCACGCGCCGCAGAGACCCCAGTAGGTGACCTCGGCGGAGGCGATCCGGAAGCCGTGATCGTCCGACGGATGCAGGCATGGCGCGGCGCCGACGGCGCAGTCGACGTCCTGGACGCGGCCGCAGGACGTGCACACGAGGTGGTGGTGGTTGTCGTCGACGCGCAGCTCGAACAGCATGGGTTGACCGGCGGGCTCGATGCGGCGGACGAGCGCGGCATCCGCGAAGTCGTTCAGCGCGTTGTAGACCGACTGACGGCTCGCCTTGGGGAGTTCGCCCGCCACGTCGGCGAACACCGCGTCGGCGCTCGCGTGCGGATGGGCGGCGAGGGCGGCGAACACCGCGAGCCGCGATTCCGTCACCCGGAGCCCGGCATCGCGGAGCGCGACGGCAGGGTCTGCGGCGAGGTCGGTCATGCGATCAGCCTACGCGCTCTTTTGATCCATTCAAAAGAAAATGCGCTCGGGCGTGTCGGCGTCAGTATCGGTAGTGGTCGAGCTTGTAGGGGCCGTCGACGGGTACGCCGATGTAGGCGGCCTGCTCGTCGGTGAGCTGCGTCAGCCGCACGCCGAGAGCCGACAGGTGCAGGCGGGCGACCTTCTCGTCGAGCGCCTTGGGCAGGACGTACACACCCGTCGGGTACGCGTCGGTCTTCGTGAAGAGCTCGATCTGAGCGAGGACCTGGTTCGTGAAAGACGCACTCATGACGAAGGACGGGTGCCCCGTCGCGTTGCCGAGGTTCAGCAGGCGCCCCTCCGACAGGACGAGGATGCTGCGCCCGGTCGGCAACCGGAACTCGTGCACCTGCGGCTTGATCTCGATCTTCTCGACGCCGGGCAGAGCCTCGAGGGCGGCCATGTCGATCTCGTCGTCGAAGTGGCCCACGTTGCCGACGATCGCGAGGTGCTTGAGCGAGCGGAGGTGGTCCACCGTGACGACACGGGTGTTGCCGGTGCCCGTGATGACGATGTCGACCTGGTCGGCGACGTCCTCGAGGCGTGCGACCTGGTAGCCGTCCATCGCCGCCTGCAGCGCGCAGATCGGATCCACCTCGCTCACAATGACGCGGGCGCCTTGGCCGCGGAGCGCCTCGGCGGCACCCTTGCCGACGTCGCCGTAGCCGACGACGAACGCGACCTTGCCGCCGATGAGGACGTCCGTGGCCCGGTTGATGCCGTCGGGCAGCGAGTGGCGGATGCCGTACTTGTTGTCGAACTTCGACTTCGTGACCGAGTCGTTCACGTTGATGCCGGGGAAGAGCAGCTTCCCGGCGGCGTGGAGCTCGTAGAGGCGGTGGACACCGGTCGTCGTCTCCTCGGTCACACCGAGCAGGCCCCTGGCCAGGCGGGTGAAGCGCTGCGGATCGCGGGCGAGGCTCTTCCGGAGCGTGTCGAGGACGATGCGGTACTCGCCCGAATCGCCCGTCGTGGCGTCCGGAACAGCACCGGCGGCTTCGAACTCGACGCCCTTGTGAACGAGGAGGGTGGCGTCGCCGCCGTCGTCGAGGATCAGGTTCGGCCCGTCGAAGCCCTCGTCCGACCAGTCGAAGATGCGATCGGCGAGCTCCCAGTACTGTTCGAGGGTCTCGCCCTTGAACGCGAACACCGGCACGCCGGCGGGCTCGGCGACGGTGCCGCCAGGACCGACGACGACCGCTGCCGCCGCCTCATCCTGGGTGGAGAAGATGTTGCAGCTCGCCCACCGCACCTGCGCGCCGAGGGCGACGAGCGTCTCGATGAGGACCGCCGTCTGCACCGTCATGTGCAGCGAACCGGCGATCCGCGCTCCGGCGAGGGGCCGGGAGTCGCCGTACTCCTCGCGGAGGGCCATCAGACCCGGCATCTCGTTCTCGGCGAGGCGGATCTGGTGACGACCGGCTTCCGCGAGCGAAAGATCGGCGACGACGTGTTCGATGGTCTTCACGGGAGTGGGCACGCGCCCATCCTGCCACGCAGGGTCAGACGCGGAGGGTCTCGTGACGGACGACGACCCAGCCCTTCGGGACCGACATCCGACCGGTGTGGATGGCGCAGAGATCGTGGGCGTGCGGGTCGTTCCCGCCGCCGAGCGGACCGAGGACGGCCATCTGGTCGCCGTAGTCGTAGGTCAGCGTCGTCACGGCCTCGCGGGCACAGCCCACCTTGGAACACAGTCTCTCTCGCATCGCGTCCACGCTAGCCGTGGAGGCGGGCCGCGACACGGAGCCGCGCCGGGCTCAGCGCACCCCGCGGGCGGTGAGGGCGTCGCCGAGATCGTCCGCATGGCGGAGCGCGAGGACGAGGAACGGCACAGCGAAGACACGGATGCCGCGGGCTCCCCGCGCCCGCTGCGCCGCGCGGACCTCGCCCGCGAGGCGCGCGAGGGTGGGAACCGTGCCGAGTGCGACGACGAGCAGGAGCGCCGCGCGGGCGGCATCCACCCCGATCACGCGCAGCGGGCCGAGCGCCCGTTCCGCCACGTCGAGGAGGGCGGTCACCGGGGTGGTCGACGCGAGGAGCCCAGCGAGGGCGACCGCGGCCACGATGCGGACGGTGCCGACGGTCGCCGCCTCGACGCCGAGGAAGATGCACGGGATGCCGAAGGCCACCACGACGAGCCACCGGAGCGACCAGACCTGGCGGGCGAGTTCACGGAGTCCGACTCCCGGCACGAGATAGCAGACCGCGCACACCGCCGCGGTGATCGCGGCGGTCGGCCACGCCGTGGGGAGGAGGGAGACGGCGAGGACGAGGGCGAGCAGGATCGCCGCCTTCGAGCCCGCGGGTATCCGGTGCCACGGCCCCTTCCCGGGCCGGTACAGCGTCAGCATCGCCAGCTCGCGGCGTGGGCGGCCACGATGTCGGGCGCGGGCCCGACCCGGGCGACCTTTCCCTCGTGCATCCGGACCGCGACGTCGCACCGCGCCGCGAGGTCGAGGTCGTGCGTCACGACCACGAGCCGGTGGCCGGAGTCGGCGAGCAGGTGCGCCGAGATCAGGTGGGCGTTCCGTCCGTCGAGGAACGCGGTCGGCTCGTCGGCGACCACGAGGTCCGGCTCGCGGACGAAGGCGCCGCACAGGGCGAGCAGCTGCTTCTGCCCGCCGGACAGCTCGTACGCCGGCCGGTCGGCGAGGGGGGCGAGGGCGAACCTCTCGAGCGCGGCGGCGACGCGGGCATCCCGCTCGGCGCGGGGCAGCCGATCCGCACGGAGCGAGAAAGCGACGTCCTCGGCGACGGTCGGCATGATGATCTGGGCGTCGGGATTGCTGAAGACGATCGCGACGCGGCGGCGGAGGGCGGCGGCATCCTTCTCGGCATCGAGGCCGAGCACCTCGACGCGGCCCTGCGTGGGCCGGATGAGTCCGCCGATCAGCCGCGCGAGCGTCGACTTGCCGGAGCCGTTGTCGCCCACGACGGCGATGCTCCGGGCGTCGAGGGCGAGGTCGACCCCCTGGAGGACGTCGACGTCGCCCAGGCGCACCGAGACGTCGGCGAGCCGGAGGGCGCTCGTCACCGTACCGGTGCCGCCTCACGCGCAGCGCCGCGCGGCGCCCACATGCGACGGAAGGCGCGCGGGTACCCCCGGACCAAGGCGCCCACGACGAGCGTCGCGATCACGGCCTTGACCAGGTCGCCGGGGACGAAGGCGAGGTTCGCGATCAGCGCCTGATCCATTCCGATGCGCATGATGAGACTCTGGACCGGGATGCCGCAGGCGTAGACGACGAGGACGCCGCCGATGACCACGCCGATGAAGGTCCGCCACCACACGGGCCGGCGTCCGCCGAGGTGCACGATCAGTCCGATCACGACGGCGCCCGCCAGCCATCCGACGAGGTAACCCGCCGTCGGCCCCACGAACACCGCCGCTCCCCCGCGACCGCCCGCCAGCAGCGGGAGTCCGATCGCGACGAGCGCGAGGAGGGCACCGACCGAGACGGCGCCCACGAGAGGGCCGAGCACGGCGCCGGCCAGCATCACCCCGAGCGTCTGGGCGGTGATCGGCACGCCGCCGAGGACGGAGAAGGAGCCGGGAAGGCCGAGGACGGCGATCACCCCGGCGAAGACGGCCGTCCGGGCGAGGTCGGTCGTGTCGAGCCGGGGTGTCGGGCGCGAGCGGGTCATCTCATCCTCCTGAACAGCGTTCACGTGAACACCGTTCAGGTAGGGTAACGCCATGACTGCGCGCGATCCAAACCCACCCTCCCGGGGTCTCCGGCGCACCAAGGACGACGTCGTCGACGCCGCTCTGTCCGTCCTCGATCGGGTGGGCCTCCCCGACCTGTCGATGCGGCGCCTCGCGGAGGACCTGGGTGTCCAGCCGAGCGCCCTGTACTGGCACGTCGCAAGCAAGCAGGAGCTCCTCGCGGCTGTGAGCGCGCGCATCCTCGCCCCCGTCGCGCTGCGCCCGGGTGACCCGACCGACCTCGGCCGGGCGGCCGTCACCCTGGGGCACCGCCTGCACGACCGGCTCCTCGCCCACCGCGACGGTGCCGAAGTGGTGTCGAGCTCCCTCGCCCTCGGCCTCGTCGACTCACCCGTCCACGACGCGCTGCGCACCGTCGAGGACTCCCCCGCCGCCCGCGTCGTCGCCGACGCCGTGACCCACTACGTCGTCGGCGTCACCTTCCACGAGCAGCAGCGTCGGTCGGCGGATGCCTGGGGCACCGCGGCGTCCGAGGTGTCCCTGACCGCGGCATCCGTCGACTCCACCGACGACGGGGGCTTCGCCGCCGCGCTCGCACTGATCGCGGCGGGGATCGCGGCATGGCAGGAGAGCGCCGGGCGCCCGCTCGACGCCTAGGATGGCGTCATGCTCAGCAAGGTGGACCCGTGAGGCGACGCGTGCGCACGAGTGTCCGCCCCGACCGGCACGGTCGACACGGCCGCCTCGACCGGAGCTCCGTCGTCCGGCCCCCGCTTCCCGCGATCGAGACGCGCGCCGAGAAGTTCGATCTGACGGTCACGACGGCGGTCGAGTTCCTCCGGAGCGCATGGCCGGAGCTGCGTGAGGTCCGTTTCGACATCGGCTGGATGCCGGACGCCGCGGACGACGACGGCATCCCCCGGTGGGCGGTGCAGACGGAGCAGAAGCGCATCGTCCTGTTCCGACTCCCCATCGAACGGCTCGCGAGACTGCACCGCAACGACGAACTCCACCGCCGGATGATGATCGAGAGCTGCGTGTTCCGCGCCGCCGCCGAATACCTCGACCGCGACCCGTGGGACCTCGGGCCCGACCGGTTCCGATTCTGAGGCGCGAGCGGTTCTGAGCTTCTGCTCGCGCGACGCACTTCCGTGCGCGATCAGCGCGGACGGACGACCACGGGTGCCGCGGCGGCGTCGGCAGGGGCCACGGCGTAGCCGGCAATCGCATCGGATGCTGTGAAGGTCACGCCCGCGCGCAGGGTGCCCCCCGCGGGGTCGAGCCGGTAGAGCTCGCCGGCGCGCAGGTCGACCGAGACCGAACCGCCCGCGGGGACACGCACCTCGCGCGGCTCGCCGGCGCCCGCATCCTCGGTCAGGACCGCGGCCACCTCGGAGGCACCGGGGTTCACGAGCGCGAGCTGCGGACTCGGCCCGTCGGCGACCGCGAGGAGGGAGGGCACGCGGATGTCGTCCGCCGTGCCGTACCAGGCGAAGTCGGACCCGGCATCCGATCCCGTCGAGGTGTGGACCGAGGCGACCACCGGTGCACCCGCGTCGACCTCCACGCGATAGCGACCCTGGGGAAGCGTGTCCAGATCCACGTCGACGGGCACGCCGGCCGCGAGGGTGAGATCGGGGAAGGAGGCAGCGGTGGTGCGTCGCCCGACGGGCGACACCGTCACGGTCGCGGTCGTGTCGTCCGAAGGGGCGAGCAGCCGCACCACCGTGTCGGTGGGCTCGTCACCTTCCGCGACGCTCGAGAACGCGGGGATCGTCTGCTGAGCCCTCGGGAGCCCGGTCGCGCCGCCCTGGTCGACGCCGACCGGGACGAGCGTCCGGGTGAGGCTCGACTGCAGGACGGCCTGCACGGGTGCCTGCGTCGCCGAGACGAGCACGACGGGGCTCGCTTCGCCGAGCGCGAGCGAGGCGAGGGGCACGACGCGCTGCTGGCCGGCGGGGATCAGGATGTCCGCACCCGCATCGGGGGCCACGCGGCCCCCCGAGGCGAAGACCGTCAGATCCACGCGGGCCGCGACATCGCCGGGGTTGGCGAGGATGACGAGATCCGCCGCGCCCGTGAGGCCGCTGCCTCCGGCGAGCCAGGTCTCCATGGCAGGCGGGGTGCAGGCGGAAGCCGCGAACCCGGCGAGATCGTCGGCGTCGACACGCGACGACCCCGCCGCGGCCAGGTCGGTGCGCATGCGATCGACCGGCTCCGCCGAGAACGACGCGATCGGCGGGGCATCCGGGACCGCGGAGGCGATCTCGCCCGCGACGGGTGCGGGCGCACCGGCGACGGTTCCCGACACCACGTTCTGCGGGGCGGCGACCTGCAGCGCGCCGACGTCCTCGGTATCCCGCCCGACGGCGAGCACCGGGCCCGCGCACGAGAGGAGGGAGGTCGCGGCTTCGGGCCGTGTCGTCAGCGAGAGCGTCGACCGCTCGACGGTCGGCAGGGTAGCGGTCGCGATGAGGAAGGTCCCCGCCACGACGGCGAGGCTCAGGGCGGCGCCGACGCCGCGGCGGATCCGGCGGGCGGTGGTCACGAGGCCGACCTTTCTGCGAGCCCGTCCCGCTCCCCGATGATGCGGGGGTGACGCCTGCCGGCCCGGAGGCTGGCGCGCGTCGGGACTGCGAGCAGCAGCGCGACGGCGATGACGCCGAGCTGCAGCAGGGCGACGCGGACCGAAGTGGGCCCCGAGGCGTCGTCGACGGTGCGCTCGGCGATGGTCCCCTTGACGCCCCACAGGACGCCGCGGGCCGTCTGCCCAACGCTCACGAGATCGGCTCGCTGATTGAGGAGGTTCTGCGCCCCGAGCCGCGCCGCACGGGCGCGGTCGCTCTCGCGGGGGGCCTGTTCGAGGAGGACGTACGCGATGCCGTGCCGACCGAGCTGGGCGACGACGTCGCCGGTCACCGTGGAGACGAGGTCGGCCGTCACGTGGGCCAGCTCGCGGTCACCGGCGGTCAGCTCGGGGCGCGTGGACTGCAGCGTCGTCTGCCCGCCGAGGGTCTCGCTGGCGCCCCAGACCACGGAGGCCGAGTAGGCGGCATCCGCCTGCACGGTCAGGACGAGGGTCGCCGTCTGCTCACCGTCGCGCTCACCCTCGCTGCCGGCGGTCTGGACGTACGCGGGGAGTGTGCTGGACGGCCCGTCCTGCAGGGCGGAATCGCCGCGGACGACGGCAGTGAGCGCCGGAACGGCGCCGACGGCGAGGAAGGCGATCACGACGGATGCCGCGACGGGGACGAGGGCGTCGACCCGGCGGAACCCGTCGAGGCCGGTGACGGCGGCGAGGATGAGGCCCGCCCACGCGAGCGAGAGCGCGCTTCCCGGCCAGATCGAGACGGGCCCGGACATGCCCGCGGTGAGGGCCACACCCGATCCCAGGGCCGCGGTGGCGACGCCGAGGACGGCGGCGACGAGCGCCACGGATGCCGGGAGCAGCCGCCCGACGACCGGCGCCAGCAGGGCGAGCAGCACGACCGGAGCCGTGAAGGCGGCGACCCACCAGGCCCGCCCGTCCTCACCGAGGAACTGCGTCCAGCCGACGCCGTCGGTCGACGGGTAGCCGAACGCGAACAGGACCTTCGGCAACAACCCATCGGGGTTTCCGCTCAGCGCGAGCGGCCGGCCCGGGTCGGCGAGGATCGCGAGGGGGTCCCCCGTCGTGAGGTGGTACCACCCGAGGGGCAGGAAGATCGCCACGGACGGGATCATCAGCCAGGCGATGCGGCCGGCTCCCCGCCCGCGTCGCATCGACACGGCCAGGACGATGGCCACGAGCCACAGCACGATCAGAGCGGGTGCCAGCGAGGGCGCGCAGGCGAGCACGACGACGAGGATGATCGAGGCGAGCCCGGCGCCGCTCCACGACCGTCGCGCGGCCGCGGCCGTGTAGATGAGCCACGGCAGCGCGAGGTGCAGGATGACCGCGGTCGGTCGCCCCTCGATCAGTGCCGCGAGGAAGGGAGGTGCCACCGCCCATGCGAAGGCCGCGGCGCAGCGCAGCACGGACCTCTCGGTGACGCGGGTCGCTGCGAACCATCCGCCGAGCGCGGCGAGCGGCAGTGCGAGGAGCCAGAGGATGACGATCGCGCGCGAGGGCGCGAGGGGCGACAGCGAACCGACGAGGGCGACGACCGACGCGAAGGGGTCGGCCGGCCCGACGGTGTCCCAGCCCAGCGCACGCGGGCCGTACGCGGCATCCGTCCACAGCGCCACGACGCCGCTGCGCAGCGGCGCGAGACCTCCCCCGCCGAGCACGGGCCACGCCAGGAGCGCGCTGAACGACAGCGCGGAGGTGGCGAGGGCACCGAGGACGACCCAGGCGCCGCCGCCGCTGAAGAAGCGGAGGTCTTCGCGCGGAGCCGCTGCGGCATCCGCTTCGTCCTCGAGCCGCTCACGCAGGTCCCGTCGGCCGATCCGCAGCTGCGCCAGGGACAGCCACGAGGCGGTCCGGTTCCGCCGGATGGTGCGGCGCGCGCGCACGACGGCCGCGAACGACACGAGCACCGAGAACGACGCCGCCCACTCGGGTCCGATGCGTCCCGGAGTCTTCGCGACCAGATGGCCGAGGGTGCGCCACAGGGCGAGGGGCAGGAGGGTCAGCCAGTGCAGCAGGACCACGGGAGCCGGGGCATAGGCCAGGCGACGGTGGAGCTCGGCCTTCCGCGCGGCGTAGAGACGGCGGCCGCGCGCGCCGGCCGAGCGTCCCGCCGGGGTTCCCGCGACGCCGTCGCCGGCGACGGCGACGAGCGCGGAGGGCGTCAGAGCGACGCGACCGCCGGCGAGGCGGGCGCGGATGCCGAGGTCGAGACCCTCGTCGGCGCCGGCCAGACCCTGGTCGATGCCCCCGAGGGCGTTCCAGACCTGCGCGCGGACGAGGACGCCGCGGATGTCCGATCCGAGGACGTCCTCGGAGGCGTCGTGCTGCCCCTGGTCGAGCTCGCCGTCGGCGAGACCGACCGTGCGCCCCGTGTGGGTGAGGGTGACCCCGAGGGAGACGATCCGACTGGGGTCGTCCCAGGAGACCAGCTTGGGCGCGGCGAGCGCCACCGAGGGGGCGGTCTCGAGCGCTCCGGCGAGCCGTGCGAGCGCGTCCGGGGCGGGCGCGGTGTCCTGCGCGAGCAACCAGACGGCGTCGCCGGTGATGCGCCGGCTCGCCAGGCGGAGGGCTTCGGCGAAGCCGGTCCCCCGGCCTGCGACGATGACCGCCTCGGCTCCGGACTCGGACGCGAGCTTCTTGAGGGTCTCGTCGGGTCCGCAGAGGACGACGGTGAGCGCGTCGGCACGCCGCGTCTGGGCGGCGAGCGCGCGCAGGGTGCGGCTCAGGTGGAGATCCGTGGGGCCTCGTCCGTGGGGGCGGACGACGAGGATCGCGTGTACTCGGGCGGGCATGGCCAGGTCAGCCTAGGTCGCGACTCGGGCGACGCGGGGAGGACGGGCGGGGTGGCGCGGATCGCGTCAGGAAGCGCGCCGCTTGAGCTTGCGTCGCTCGCGCTCGCTCAGACCGCCCCAGATGCCGAAGCGCTCGTCGTTCTGGAGGGCGTATTCGAGGCACTCGCCTCGGACGTCGCACGAGGTGCAGATGCGCTTCGCGTCACGCGTCGATCCGCCCTTCTCCGGGAAGAAGGCCTCCGGATCCGTCTGTGCGCACAGGGCGTCGGCCTGCCATGCCAGCGCGGTGTCCTCGTCGGTGTCGACGCGGCGACGGACGCCGGGGACACCGAGGTTCACCGGATCGACGAACCAATTCTCGGGAACGCCGGAACGGTAACCCGTCATCTTGCTCTCCCACCTGTAGACACTCGCCGCGGTGCGGCCGATGCCTAATTACACCCGTGTGATTCGCTCGGGTCAAGTCGCAGATCGTAAACCCTCAACCCGATATTGAATCTTCTTGAGGCTCCCCGGCGTGTCGCGACCTCAGCCCTGCACACCCGGCCGGGCCAGGTAGGCGACCCCGGAGCCGTCCAACACGAGCTCCGACTCGTCCTGAGCGTAGGCGGCGGTCCCCGGCGTGAGATCGATGCGCCGCCCCCCGGCGGACACGATCACGCGGCCTTCGGTCGCCAGCACGATAGCGGGTCCGTCGAGCCCGACGTGCAGCGGCGTGCCGGTCGGTGCGTACCGGGCGAGGCGGAAGTCCGCGACTCCGGCGTCGAACAGCTCCCCCGCATCGGCGGGCACCGGGTCGAGCAGCGGCGCCGCGCCGGGCTCGGTGTCGACGATGCGCATGAGCTCCGGGACGTCGATGTGCTTCGGGGTCAACCCGCCGCGCAGGACGTTGTCGCTGGCCGCCATGAGTTCGACGCCGAGACCGTCCTGATACGCGTGGAGCACCCCGGCAGGGGCGAACACGGCCTCACCGGTGCGGAGCACGACGAGGTTCATGAGCAGGGCGACCACGATGCCGGCATCCCCGGGGAAATCGCGCACGACGGCCCGGAGGACATCGACCTCTTCGGCGAAGTCCGGCACGACGGCGTCGGCGAGCGCCGCGGAGACGTCCGAGACGATGTCGTCGGCGCGCCCGCTCAGCACCTCCTCGATCACGGCTCGCAGTGCATCGGCAGGGGCGGCGGCGTCCAGTGCCGCGCGAAGACGTCGGACACCGGATGCCTCGCCGAGGCCACCGAGCAGGCGCTGCGTGTCCTCGACGGGCCGCAGCCCGACGAGGGCTCGGAACCGCTCGCTCAGCGCGACGATGATCTCGGGCTTGTGGTTGTCATCGCGGTAGATGCGTTCGGCGGCGTCGCGGGGGACGCCGGACGCCTCCTCCGCGGCGAAGCCGGCCCGCGCCTGCTCGAGGTCCGGGTGCGCCTGGATCGACAGCGACGACGACGCCGCGAGGATCTTCAGGAGGAACGGGAGCGGCGGCGCCCCGGCATCCGTCCTCGCCTGCATCAGCGAGCGGCCGTCGCCGAGGACGGCGGGGCTGCCCGGGTGGTCGCCGAACCAGACCTCGGCCTCGGGCGCTCCGCTGGGGGTCCGCCCCTGGAGGGACGGGATGGCGGTGGGGGAACCCCACGCGTAGTCACGGGGTTCGTTCGAGAGCGTCTCCAGCACGCGAACAGCCTAGGGCGTGGGGCGGAACGCACGGGGCCGCGCGATACCCTTCTGTCACCATGGCCGTCCACTCCTCGCACCCGGTCTCGGCGCCCCCGGCAGCCCCGCCGCGTGAGCGGACGAGCCACATCCTGCTGCGCGGCTGGTGCATCGTCCTGCTGGTCGTCACCCTGTCGGGGACGGCCCTGCCGCTCGCCTTCGGAGTCGGTGTCGCCGCCGCCATCGGCGTCGCGAGCTTCCTCGTCTCGGTGACCCTCTGGCTGACGACGCGGCCGCGGGTGCAGTGGCCCCGACTCCCCTGGTACGCGCTCACCTATCTCCTGTGGGCCGTCGCCTCGACGATCTGGACCCACTGGATCAACGCGACCCTGCTGACCGTCGCGCTCCTGATCGTCACGACGGTGGGCGCCCTCTTCGTGGGGGCGGTCCTCACCTGGCGCGAGATCGTCCGCGCCCTGGCATCCGCCCTCAAGTGGATCCTCTCGCTGTCGATCCTCTTCGAACTGTGGGTGAGTCTCGTCTGGGACGGCCCGATCCTGCCGCAGTTCGTCCGCCCCGAGGGCCGGGTCGCCGACCCCATCGTGCTGTGGTCGCGCGACAACCTGTTCGACGGCGGCCGCATCCAGGGGATCTTCGGCAACTCCAACGCGCTCGCGTACGTGGCGCTCCTCGGGATCGTGGTCTTCGCCATCCGCATCGCGTCCAAGGCCCCTCGTCGCCCCGTCCTGGTCCTCTGGATGCTCCTGGCCGCGTTCCTCTTCGTCCGCGCCGGATCGGCGACCGCCACCCTGTCGGCCGTCGCGGTCGTCGTCGTCCTCATCACGGTCCTCGTCATGCGGACGACCACGCGCGCCGGTGAGAGGACTCGTTACTACGTCCTCTACGGCGTCGTCGCCGTCGGCGGCCTCGTGGCGGCGTGGGCACTGCGCGACCGGGTGTTCACGGCACTCGGCCGCTCGAGCGACCTGACCGGACGCGAATCGATCTGGCAGAAGGTCCTGGAACGCGCCGTCGAGCACCCCGTGATCGGATGGGGCTTCTCGACGCCGTGGATCCCGACCGACCCCGCCTTCGACGGCTGGATCATCGACCACGGGCAGACGGTCATGCAGGCCCACAACATGTGGGTGGACGTCTTCCTGCAGCTAGGCGTCGTCGGGATCGTCCTCATCGCGGCGGCGTACGTCGCGTTCATCTGGCGTTCCTGGTTCTTCGCCGTCGACCGCCCGCGATGGGACCTCGTCTCGGACCGGCCCTACACGGCGGTCACTCTGCTGCCGACCCTCACCGGCGCCATCCTCCTCGTGCAGGGCCTCGCGGAATCGACACCGCTCCTGAACTGGGGGTGGTTCCTGCTCATCCTGTTCGCCTTCAAGATCAAGCAGGCACCGCTGGTGGGACGCGGCCCGTCGGAGGAACGCCTCATCGGCGAACAGGGCGACAGGCCGTCCGAGCGATGAGCACCCCCCGCGCACTCCCGCGACTGTCGACCGCCCTGCAATCCACCGAGGTCGCCGCCGTCTACTCCCTCGTGACCATCGGCGCGCTCTTCTCGACGCACGCCCTGCGTCAGCTGATGGGCGACGCGGGCTACGGCGCGATCCTGACCGGGCTGTGCGTGATCGGCGCGGGGATGATGCTCGCCCGTCGGGCGGAGCTCCGCGTCATCCATCTCATCCCCACGACGCTGCTGGTCCTGCTGGCCTGGCTGCTGATCACCGTCGGGTGGTCGGGCTCACCGGAGGCAACCCTCTCCGGATGGCTGCAGCTCGCGGCGCCCACCTTCCTCGCCGTCGTCGTCGCACAGTTCCGCGACACCCTGCAGACCGTGCGCGCCACCGGAGACGTGCTGCGGATGCTGCTCGCCGTCTCGTTCGGACTCGAGATCCTCAGCGGCATCCTCCTCAACCTCCCCATCAGGTTCCTCGGCATCGCGGGCAACATCGCCTACGGCGGCCCGATCCAGGGGATCTTCGGCACCCGCACGGCACTCGGGCTCGTGACGATCATCGCCCTGCTCACCTTCCTCGTGGAATGGCGGACCCGGTCGGTGAGCGCCGGCGTGGCGATCGGCTCCGTCGCCCTCGCCGCGACCCTCGCCGTGTTCACCGCGTCGCCCATCGTGCTCGGCATGGTGCTCATCTCGGGGACGGCCACCGGCGCCCTCGCGATCCTCCGGCGCGTCCGCCCCAGCGTCAGGCCGGTCCTTCAGTGGGTCCTGTCCGCCGTCGTCGTGGTCGGGCTCATCCTCGTCTACCTCTTCCGCCGCCCGCTCGTGTATTGGCTGAACGCCGAACCCGACTTCTTCACGCGGTCACGACTGTGGAACGTCATCCTCGACATGTCGGCACTGCGGCCGGTGCAGGGATGGGGCTGGGTCGACACCTGGCCCGACCACCTCTCCCCCTACACCTACATCCGCATCGTCGCCGGCCGCTCGCACGCCTCCGCGCTCAACGCGTGGATGGATGTGCTGATCCAGGCGGGCACGGTCGGCGTCGTCCTCCTGGTCGTGTTCGTCGGTCTCGCCCTCGCCCGAGCCTGGACGTCGGCGAGCGAACGCAGGTCGACCGTCTACGTATGGCCCGCCCTCGTCATCATCGTCCTCCTGACGGACTCGATCGTGACCAGCTCGCTGCTCGGCGGCTCGGGGTGGTTCCTCCTGGTGCTCTGCGCGACCCGGGCATCGCTCGTGCGGGGGTGGCGACGCGAACGCCCGCTCGCCCCGGACGCCTCCATCTCCCCGGACGCATTCGGGCCAGGCGCACCCGCTTAGAATCGACCGATACCCGCCACGATCCAGGAGGTTCATCCGTGCGATTGCTTCGCAGGCGTCTGCGAGGGAACGCCTTCCTGCAGAGGTGGCGGTTCGGGCTGTGGATCGCGCTCTACGCGGTCGCGTCCCGGCTCGTCCGCGTGCGGGAGGGCCGCACCCTCTTCCTGTCGGATTCCCGTACGGACTTCTCCGGCAACATCGCGTTCCTGCGCGACGAGATCCGCCGACAGCGACCCGACGCCCGCATCGTGGGGATCTTCAAAGCCGGCCTCGCCGACCGCCGTCCGCTGCGGGACTCGCTGCGCCTGCCGTGGGAGCTCGCCCGGGCGCAGACGATCGTGCTCGACGACTACTACCCGATGATCTACCCCCTTCATCTGAGGCCTGAGACCCGCCTGCTGCAGGTCTGGCACGCCGCCGGCGCGTACAAGAAGGTCGGATGGAGCCGGGCCGGCCTCCCGGGCGGACCCCTCCCCGGATCCGTCGCGCACCGCAACTACACGGATGCGACCGTCAGCTCCGAGGCGATCCGCCCCGACTACGCCGAGGCGTTCGCGATGGATGTCGCCCGCGTGCACGCACTCGGAGTCCCCCGCACGGACGTGTTCTTCGACACCGAGCTGATCGAGCGCAGCCGTCGGGACGTGCGGGCGCGGCTCGGCATCCGTCCCGACCAGCGCGTCGCGGTCTTCGCCCCCACCTTCCGCGGCAACGGGCAGCTCAGCGCCCACTACGACATCGACGCGGTCCCGTGGTCGGAGCTTCCGGACGACCTCGGAGAGGAGTGGGTCGTCCTCGTCAAGCTGCATCCCTTCGTCGCTCGCAAGGGCGCGGACATCCCCTCGCACGAGCGGATCATCGACGTCTCCGCGGAGCGCGAGCTCAACGAGCTGATGATGGCGGCCGACGTCCTCATCACCGACTACTCCTCGGCCATCTTCGAGTTCTCGTTGCTCGGTCGGCCCATGGTGTTCTTCTGCCCCGACGTCGAGGTGTACGCCGCCGAACGATCGTTCTACCACCCGTTCGAGGACTACCTCGCCGGCCCGCTCGTGACCGACGGCGCCGATCTGGCGGCCGCGATCCGCGACGCGCGTGCCGGCGACGACCTCGAGGCGTTCCGCGAGCGCTTCATGTCCGCCTGCGACGGCCACTCCACCGAGCGCATCGTGCGCGAGATGATCCTCACCCCGCGTCAGGTCGACGAGCGTCCGAAGCTGCTCGACGATCCGCCCGTGCAGCCCACGCGCATCGACGGTCCCGTCGGTCGTCACCTGCTCGCCGCGCACGTGCTGCGCACCGCCCTGCGCGCCTGCTACGCACCGCTGAAGCTGCTGCCCACGCGCCGCAAGGTCGTCATGATCAGCCGCGAGCACCCCGAAGAGACCGACGACTTCATCGATCTGCGAACCGCGATCGCCGAGATGGACCCCACCGTGAGGGTCGTCTCGCTCGTCAGGATGGTCCCACCCGGACTCGTGAGGAAGCTCGGCTACGCCGCACACCTGCTCGTCCAGCTGTTCCACGTCGCGACCGCTCGGGTCCTGATCGTCGACACCTATTCGATGGTGGCGAGCATGCTGCGCCACAAGGACGACCTCGTCGTCATCCAGATCTGGCACGCCCTCGGCGCGTTCAAGAAGTTCGGACTCAGCATCCTCGGCACGGGCGAGGGGCGCGACGAGCGGCTGGCCGACGCGATGCGGATGCACGCGGGCTACGACCTCGTGCTCGCCAGCGGCGACGCGTGCCGTGCGCCCTACGCCGAGGCCTTCGGAACGGACGACAGCCGCATCGTCGTGGCCCCGCTCCCCCGGGTCGACCGGCTGCGCGACGACGAGCTGACCCGGCAGACCCGCGAGCGCATCTACCGCCGGCATCCGCACCTGCGCGGCGCGAGGATCGCGGTCTTCGCACCGACCTTCCGGATCGAGGACACCGCGATGGCCGCGCCCGACGACGTCGTCGCCGCCCTCGAGGCGGTCGGTGTGCACGTCGTCGTGAAGCTGCACCCCCTCATGACCCTGCGCGGCAGCGACGTCGACACCGCCGAAGGCTTCTCGACCCAGGAGATGCTGACCGTCGCGGACGTTTTCATCACGGACTACTCCTCGACGCTGTTCGAGGCGGCGGTGCGGGGGGTCCCCACGTACTTCCTCGCCCCCGACCTCGACGAGTACCTCGCGACCCGCGACTTCTACCTCGACTACCGGCGCGACCTGCCCGGCCCCGTCTGCGCGACGGTCGACGAGCTCGCGACAGCCGTCGAAGCGGGTGCCGCGAAGGCGACGGATGCCGCAGCCTTCGCGCGTCGCTGGGTCGCCGAGTCCGAGAGGACCGGCGCCCGCCCGTGCACCGACCGGATCGCCCGCCTGGTGCTCGACCGGATCGACGGACCAGGCCGAGCCGGCGCCCTCTCATAGGAGCGGGGGCCCTCGCATAGGATGGTGCGGGCGTGTCAGCACACGTCCGCACCGACTCACGAGGAGCTCTCGCCGTGACCACACCCCGCACTGTCGCCGTCGTCCTGGCCGGTGGCATCGGAGTCCGGGTGGGCCTCGGCATCCCGAAGCAGCTCATCAAGATAGCGGGCAAGGCGATCGTCGAGCACACCCTCGAAGCCCTCGAGGGCAGTCCGCACATCGACGAGATCGTCATCATGATGAACGCGGCGGCCATCGGCGAGCTCGATCATCTGCTCGACAGCGAGCGCTTCGCGAAGCTGACGCGCATCCTCCCCGGCGGCGAGACCCGCAACGACACGACCCAGCTGGCGATCGCCGCCCTCGAGGGCGACGACACGAAGGTCCTCTTCCACGACGCCGTCCGTCCTTTCATCGACGACCGGATCATCGAGGACTGCGTGCGCGCGCTCGACACGTACGAAGCCGTCGACACCGCGATCCCCTCGGCCGACACGATCATCCAGGTGGATGCCGATCGCCTCATCACCGGCATCCCGGACCGCTCCTTGCTGCGACGCGGCCAGACGCCCCAGGCCTTCCGCCTCGGCACGATCCGCAAGGCGTACGAGATCGCGGCGACCGACCCGTCCTTCCGCGCGACGGACGACTGCGGTGTCGTCTTCGCCTACCTTCCCGAGGTCCCCATCTACGTCGTGGACGGGACCGCCGAGAACATGAAGGTCACCGAGCCGATCGACGTGCACATCGCCGACAAGCTCTTCCAGCTGCAGTCGGCGAGCCTGTCCCTCGAGAGCATGACGACCGTCCCCGACCTCTCGGGCAAGACGGTCGTGGTCTTCGGCGGCAGTTACGGCATCGGCGAGAGCATCGTCCAGCAGGCGACGGATGCCGGGGCCACCGTCCACGAGTTCAGTCGGTCCTCGACGGGGACCGACATCCGCTCCGGCAAGGCCGTCCGCGCTGCGCTCGGAGAGGCCTATCAGCGCAGCGGCCGGATCGACGTCGTCATCGTCACGGCCGGGGTCCTGCGCATCGCGCCGCTCGTCGAGAGCCGCAAGCGCGACCTCAAGGACACGATCCAGGTGAACCTCATCGCGCCGGCCATCGTGGCCCGCGAAGCCCACCCCTACCTCGCCGAGACGGGCGGACAGGTCGTCCTGTTCACGTCGAGCTCGTACACGCGCGGGCGGGCCGGCTACAGCGCCTACTCGGCGACCAAGGCCGGCGTCGTGAACCTCACGCAGGCCCTGGCCGAGGAATGGGAGCTGTCTCGGGTGCGGATCAACTGCATCAACCCGCAGCGCACGCGCACGCCGATGCGGACGCAGGCTTTCGGCGAGGAGCCCCTCGACAGCTTGCTCGACCCCGCCGATGTGGCGCGGGTCACCCTGAACGTGGCGGCATCCGATCTGACGGGTCAGATCGTGACCGTCAACGTCGCCGCGATGCGCAACGCGGCGGGCTGACCCGCCGCGTCACAGCCCGCCTCAGCGGGCTCAGCCGCCGATCTGATTGCGCTCGATGACGTCGAAGAACGCGCGGCAGATGTAGTAGTCCTCCGCCGTTGTGATCTTGATGTTCGAGCGGGGCCCGTCCACGCGGTACAGGGTGTGCCCGTAGCGTCGGAGAAGGCTGCAGGTATCGATGGAGTCGTTCTCCCCGTCAGCGACGGCCTGGTCGTAGACGCCGAGGACGGTGTCGAGCCGGCCGCTCTGCGGCGCCTGGGCGACGTAGAGGTGGTCGCGCGGGATGACCTCGTCGACCGCGCCGTCTGCGGAGGTGATAATCGTCTCGTTGAACTTCGTGCTGGTGATCGCGGGGCCGTGGGCGCGGACGGTCTCGATGTTCGCCGAGATGACGTCCGCGTTGATGAGCGGACGCACGCCGTCGTGGAGCAGCACGACCGTGTCGGCGGGCGCCTCGTTCGCCACGGCCCGCAGCGCCCGGTGGCGCGACTCCTGGCCGGTGGCGCCGCCGTCGACGATCCAGTTCACCTTCGTGAGCTCGTACCGTGCGACCAGCCGCGCGAACCGGTCCCGCCACTCGGGCAGGATCGACACCGCGATGCGGTCGATCTGGGGGTGGTCCTGGAAGTGCTGCAGCGTGTGCACGATCAACGGAGTCCCGTGGATCTCGAGGAACTGCTTCGGCAACGTCGCCGACGACATGCGGGAACCGATCCCGCCGGCGAAAATGATGGCGATGTTCACGCGATCTCCTCTTCTGGAACGTCCTTCTCACTGGACTCTGCGGTGTTGGACGAGGACTGCGCTGTCGGCACCGGGCTCTCGGTGATCTTCTCGGTGTCGGGGTTGCCGATGATCAGCCAGTCGATGACGCGATCGGCCGCACCGGTGTCGACCCGGTCGAAGTTGAGGCGTCGGAACTCGGCGACCTTCTCCTGCTCGAACTCCCCCGTGCGGAGCGCGTCGATCACTTCGTCGAAGGTGTCCGCGACGCGACCGGGGGCGGTCTCGCCGTAGTCCCGGTGGAATCCTCGCGTCGCGGCGTAGTTCACCCGGTCGGGAGCGAAGAACAGCATGGGACGGTCGAGGAGCGAGAACTCGTAGATGATCGACGAGTAGTCGGTGATGAGCACGTCCGTCGCGTGCAGCAGGTTCAGCCCATCGGGGTAATGGGTGAAGTCGAAGAACCGGTCGCGGTACTGCTCGGGGATCTCGATCGGGTTCTTGACGAAGTGGTGCATGCGGAAGAGGACGACCGTGTCGTCGCCGCAGGCGTCGTAGAGCGCGTCGAAGTCGATCTGGCTGTAGTCGTAGAACGCGGTGTAGATCGAGCGGCCGCGGAACGTCGGTGCGAACAGCACGACCTTCTTGCCGGCGATCTGCGGGTACTCGGCGGCGAAGTCCTCGAGGAACTGGTCACGGCGCTGCGGATCGAGGAACCAGTCCACGCGCGGCAGGCCGGTCGGGATGACGGCGGCCTCTTCGATGCCGAACGCCTCGGCGTACACGTGTCGGAGGTGTTCCGACCCCGTGATGGCGAAGGTGTACTGGCGGTGCGGGTGCCACAGTTTCGGCGATCCCAGATTGCCGAAACGGCTGTAGCCGACGGATTTGAACCCGCTGCCGGCGTGCCAGAGCTGGATGACCTTGGTCCGCGGATCCATGCGCAGGCTCTTGAGGATGCCGAAGTAGTCGTCGAGCAGGACGATCTCGCTGGTCGCCAGCAGGTAGATGATCCGAAGGGTCGTCCCCCACCCACCCGAACGGGGAAGCCGGAACGAGTACTTCATGTCGAAGCGGTCCTGCAGCCCGCGCTCGACGATGCGCTCCTGCACACGCCGGAGGTTGCCCTCGATGCGGACGCGCTGGTCGGAGGCGAAGAGGATGCGGCCGGGCTTGACCCCGACGGTGCGCGTGATGATCTGGTAGATCAGTCCGGCGTAGCGCTGCTTCGAGGGCGCACCGAGCAGCAGGGCCTTGAGCCGCTTGATCGGCCGGAATTTCTTCGGCTTCGGACGGGAGCGGAACAGGTGGTAGCTCCGCATGAGGAAATCGAGGCGCTCGAGGTCGACCGAGTTCTCCGCTATGCCGAACGACACGGTCGTGACGGCGCGGTTGCCGTCGTAGAGGAAGACCCGTGAGCCTTCGTCGAGTTCGCGCAGGGATCGTCCGTCGAAGCGGGCGGGCGCGACGCGCTCACCGTGGGCGAACATCACGATCCGCCAGGTGCCGTTGGGGATCGCCTGCCGGTTGCGGAACGTCGGGACGTCGACGTGCAGCTCGAACGAGCCGGGGGCCACCTCCGTGAACGGCACGGGGATGCGGCGCTTGCCGTCGATGAAGCGGAAGTCGACGGGCGGCGGCGGGATCTCGCCCCACTCGGGCTCGAGGGGGGTCCACGGGCCGACCTGCTCGACGCTGAGGCGGATGGTGAGCTTGGCGCGCTCCCAGCTCAGCGAGTCGACCGTCACGTCGAACGGCGGCCGCGGACGCACGACCTGCTCCGCCTCGACGGGTTCCACGGATGCCGCGGGCACAGCTGCGTCGGTCACGACCGGTTCCCCTCTCCGCGCTCCTCGTGCCATGCGATGGTGCGGTCCAGGCCGCGGCCGAGTCCCACGTGGGGCGCCCAGCCGAGGCTGCGGAGGCGGGTGTCGTCGAGCCCTTGACCCTTCACCGAGTTGTAGCGACTGTGGTCGACGCCCTCGGCGAAGCGCACCGTGAGGTCCTTCTCGGGCCGTGCCCGGGTGAACGCCTCGGCCAGTTCCCGGATGCTGATGAAGCCGTCGCGGTCGGAGATGTTGTAGGCGGTGTCCTCGCCCTGGAGGATCGCAGCGAACATCCCCGAGACGGCGTCGGCAAGGTACGTGTACGTGCGCCGCGCACTGCCGTCGCTGTTGAGCGTGATGTCCCGACCCGCGAGCACGTCGGCGGTGAAGTCGGCCTGGACGCGTCCGTCGTCGAGGGCCATCCCGGGCCCGTAGATGTGGCCGAAGCGCGCGATCGTGATGGGGACGCCGTGCTGCGCGTGGTAGCTCACCGCGATCGTCTCGGCGGCCCGCTTGCCTTCGGTGTACGAGGCGCGCGGGTTGAGGATGTCGACTGAGCCGTACTCGTCCTCGGCGACGAGCGAACCGTCGGACACCCGCTGGCCGTAGACCTCCGCGGACGACATCAGCACGAAGCGCGCTCCCGGCGACGCGACGCAGAGGTCGAGGAGCCCGAATGCGCCGGTGACGTTGGCGCGGATGGTGTCGACGGGGCTCGCGGCGTGGAGCGACGGCCGAGCCGGCGACGCGCCGTGGATGACGAGGTCCACGGGGCGGTCGATCTCGATCGCGTGGCGGACGTCACCGCGGACGAAGAGGAGGTCTTCGCGATCGGCGGCGGCCGCGAACTGACGGCGGGCCTTGTCGACGTCGCGGACGAGGGCCAGGACCGTGATCCCGGCATCCCGCACATCGTTGAGACCGAGGAGCGTGTAGACCGCGTAGGCGGGGATCATCCCGGCCGCGCCGGTGACGAGCACCGTCTTACCCGCGAGATCGTCCCACGGGAGGGGCTGCCCGATGATCTCGGCGACGTCGCCGTCGATGGTCGCACTCCCGGTCACGTGAGGAACCGGCGCGTGGGGTGTCGGTTCGCCGCCACGGGCTGTCTGTTCAGGCATTTTGCCGATTCTACGTCACCGGGCCTGCGAGGCCCTGAGCGACGGACGCCCTCACCGGAGTCCGAACCGGCGGAGGACGCGGCCCACGGTGCGGCGCAGGGTCGGGGTCGGAGTCGGGGCGGGCGCCGGCTTGGACGCCGGGGTCGAGTCCGTCGACGGTCGGCTGCTGCGCTCGAGGATGCGGCGGTCCTTGTCGGCACGCACGGTCCACGCGCCCGGCCCTCCCGGAGCGCGGTCACCGACGCGGACGTCGATCGTGCCGGCGCCGACGCCGGGCACGATGAGCTGCGCCGCGCCGTCGGCGATGCGCAGGCGAGCCGGGCGATCGGAGAGCTTGGACGCCCCCGCGGCCCACACGCCGACGACGGTCTCCACCTCGCCGGCGCCGTCATGGTGACCCGCGAGCTCGAGCACGAGGTCGCCGTCGACGAGAGCGGCGCTCTCGGGCGTCAACCGACGCACCGCTTCACGCTGGCCGCCGGGGATGATCGTCGCGTTCGTGCTGTCGTTCGGGTAGACGAGGTGCAGCCGGCCGTCGGTCAGCGTGACGGAGGCCGGGATCGTCGACTTCAGAGGACGATCGGTGGAGCTGTTGCCGAAGCGAGCGTGCACGTGGAGGTCCCAGTGCGTGGCCTCCTCGAGCGGGGCTCCCGAGGCGGCCGCGGCGGGGTCGACGGTGAACGACGCCGTCGCCGAGACGCGGACGGTGCCGTCGGGAAGGTCCTCGACGCGCACGTCGCTCTCGAGCGGCAGCGCCCAGGCGATGCGCGAACGACGCGAGCGCACGAGCCCCGAGACGGTGATCCCGTCGACGTCGGCCGTCATGTCGGTCGCCTCGGCGCTCACGAGGTCGCGGACCTCGGTCGGGAGTCCCTTGCGGATCCGGTCGCCGTCCCTCACCAGAGCGGGGACGGTCCCCTTGGAGTCCGCCCAGGTCACGTCGCTCGAGACGTGCAGGATGCCGCCCCGCCACTCCACCGTGGTCGCACGCGCCCACCCGGGAACGGCGGCGTCGGAGACGCAGATCTCCTCGAGAAGGTCCTGGCGATCGGCGCGGAGGAGCTCCGCGCGCACCCGCTTGGAGGAGTTCATGCGTCCCTCGAGACGCGCGAAGTCGAAGTCCCGCTGCAGCTTCTGCGCCTGCTCGAACATGAACCGCCGCTGCTTGGGCGTGCGCGTGACGTACTTGGAATCGAAGACGCCCACGAGACGGTTGCCGTACTGGTGCAGCTCGAGCTGCTCGCGCTGCAGGCGGTTCTCCTCGCCGGGGAGCTCGTCGATGATCGATTGGCAGACCCGCGGCAGCCACCGCCAGAAGTCCTCGCCGTGCTTGACGAAGGTCGAGGACCCGCTCCCCTTGGTCGTCACCCAGTGGTAGTAGGGGACGGAGGTCAGCGTCGAGATCACGCGGGCGTGGCGGGAGACCAGGACGTTGAAGAAGATGTCCTCCCACAGCACACGGGCACCCTCGATGAACCGGATGCCGTGTTCGTTGAGGAATGCGCGACGGTACATCTTGTGCGGGTTCATCGGGATCAGCGGGTGCACGTCCGTCCGGCCGATGGACTGCGGCCGGTCCTCGTCGTACGTGCCCATCCCCCACGACGCCGACGTCGTCCGCGCCTCCTTGCCGTTGACGGCGTCGGCGTTGTTCGCGACTCCGAACTCGTATGCCGCTCGGAGCGCGTCCGGGTACAGCTCGTCGTCGTGGTCCATGAACGCGATGTACTCGCCCTGGGCCAGCTCGATCCCGACGTTGCGGGGCTTGGAAGGCCAGCCTGAGTTCTCGATCGCCTCGACCCGGACGTTGCTGTGCGTCTCCGCGAGCTTCCGCAAGCGCTGCAGGGTGTCGTCCGGGGAGCCGTCGTCGACGAAGATCACCTCGAACTCCGACGCCGGCATCGTCTGCCGCTCGAGCGAGCCGACGAGTCGGGCGAGGCCCTCGACGGACGTCTTGTACGTGGGCACGACGACGGAGACCTTGATCACCCGTTCATTTTAGGGGCGGGTCCGCCGCCGACCAGGATTCGCCGTCCGGGTTCTCCGTGTCCCTATGGGACGATGGGTGCCATGAAGGGCATCATTCTCGCGGGGGGTTCGGGGACGCGACTGCACCCGATCACATTGGGCGTGTCGAAGCAGCTGATCCCGGTGTACGACAAGCCGATGATCTACTACCCGCTGTCGACGTTGATGCTGGCCGGCATCCGCGACATCCTCATCATCACGACGCCGCACGACGCGGAGCATTTCGAGCGCCTCCTGGGGGACGGGTCGCAGTTCGGAGTACGGCTCTCGTTCGCTCAGCAACCGTCGCCGGACGGGCTGGCCCAGGCGTTCACGATCGGCGCGGACCACATCGGCGACGACAAGGTCGCGCTCGTCCTGGGCGACAACCTGCTCTACGGTCCGGGCCTCGGATCGCAGTTGGCCCGGTTCGACGACGTCGACGGAGGTGCGGTGTTCGCGTACTACGTGGGCGAGCCCCAGGCGTACGGCGTGGTCGAGTTCGACGAGGACGGCCGCGCGATCTCACTGGAGGAGAAGCCGGCGGAGCCGAAGTCGAACTACGCGGTGCCCGGGCTCTACTTCTACGACAACGACGTGGTGCAGATCGCGAGGGACCTGAAGCCCTCGCCGCGCGGCGAGTACGAGATCACCGACATCAACAGCGCCTACCTGGCCGCGGGCAAGCTGCAGGTCCAGGTGCTCCCGCGAGGCACCGCCTGGCTCGACACGGGGACGTTCGATCAGATGCTGGATGCCGGTGAGTACGTCCGCACGATGGAGCGCCGCACGGGGCTGAAGATCGGGGTGCCCGAAGAGGTCGCGTGGCGGCAGGGATTCCTCACCGACGACGAGCTCCGCGCCCGTGCCGAGAAACTCGTCAAATCCGGATACGGCACGTATCTCCTCGACATCCTGAACAGGGGCTTCTGACCATGGCACACCTTCTCGTGACCGGGGGCGCCGGTTTCATCGGGTCCAACTTCGTCCACCACGTCGTCGCGCACACCGATCACACCGTGACGGTGCTCGACAAGCTCACCTACGCCGGCAATGAGGCGTCGCTGGCCGGGCTCCCCGAGGATCGGGTCGACCTGGTCGTCGGCGACATCGCCGACGCCGAGCTCGTGGACGGACTGTTCGAAAAGGCGGATGCCGTCGTCCACTACGCCGCGGAGTCCCACAACGACAATTCGCTGCACGATCCCCGTCCGTTCCTGGACACCAACATCATCGGCACGTACACGCTGCTCGAGGCCGCTCGTCGCCACGACACCCGGCTGCACCACATCTCCACCGACGAGGTCTACGGCGACCTCGAGCTCGACGACCCGGCGCGGTTCACGGAGCACACCCCGTACAACCCGTCGTCGCCGTACTCGTCCACCAAGGCCGGCAGCGACCTTCTCGTGCGCGCCTGGGTCCGCTCGTTCGGGGTCCGGGCGACGATCAGCAACTGCTCGAACAACTACGGGCCGTACCAGCACGTCGAGAAGTTCATCCCGCGACAGATCACGAATGTGCTGCGCGGCATCCGTCCCAAGCTCTACGGCAAGGGCGAGAACGTCCGAGACTGGATCCATGCCGACGATCACTCCTCCGCCGTGCTGACCATCCTCGACAAGGGTGAGATCGGCGAGACCTACCTCATCGGCGCTGACGGCGAGAAGGACAACAAGACCGTCGTGGAGCTCATCCTTCAGCTCATGGGGCACTCCCCCGACGCGTACGACCACGTCACCGACCGCGCCGGGCACGACCTCCGCTACGCGATCGACTCCACCAAGCTCCGCACCGAGCTCGGCTGGTCGCCCACCTACCGCGACTTCGAGGCGGGTCTTGCCGCCACGATCGACTGGTACCGGGCGAACGAGGCGTGGTGGGCGCCCGCCAAGGACGGCGTCGAGGCCTTCTACGCCAGCAAGGGTCAGTGAGCGTGACGGATTTCGGTAAAGCGCTCGCGCCCGTCGAGACCGGCATCCCCGGGCTCGTCCTGTGGGATCTTCCCGTGCACGGCGACAGCCGCGGGTGGTTCAAGGAGAACTGGCAGCGCGAGAAGATGACGGCCGCCGGCCTCGCCGACTTCGGTCCCGTGCAGAACAACATCTCGTTCAACGACGCCGTGGGGACGACCCGCGGCATCCATGCCGAACCGTGGGACAAGTGGGTCTCCGTCGCGACCGGCCGCATCTTCGGAGCATGGGTCGATCTGCGCGAGGGACCCACCTTCGGCACCGTGTTCACGGCCGAGCTCGACCCCTCGCGGGCGATCTTCGTCCCCCGCGGCGTCGGCAACTCGTACCAGACCCTCGAGCCCGACACCGCCTACACGTACCTCGTGAACGACCACTGGTCTCCGGAGGCGTCCTACTCGTTCCTCAACCTCGCCGACGAAACCGCGGCGATCGACTGGCCGATCCCCCTGGCCGAGGTGGAGATCTCCGCGAAGGACCTGGCCCACCCGCGGCTGTCCGACGTCGTCCCGATCCCGCCGAAGAAGACACTCGTCGTCGGCGCCAACGGCCAGCTCGGACTCGCGCTGCGCGCCGCGTACGACGGCGACCCGAGCGTCGACTTCGCCGGTCGAGCCGAGCTCGACCTGACGGGCGACCTCTCCCACGCACGCCGGTGGCGCGACTACGGCACGATCGTCAACGCCGCCGCCTATACGGCCGTCGACGCCGCCGAGACCGATCGCGCCGGCGCCTGGGCGGGCAATGTCTCCGCCGTTTCGCAGCTCGCGCGGATCGCGACCGACAACGGCATCACGCTCGTGCACGTCTCGAGCGACTACGTCTTCGACGGCGCAGCGGATGCCCCCTATGCCGAGGACGCGCCGGTCGCTCCCCTGGGCGTGTACGGGCAGACCAAGGCCGCAGCCGATGCCATCGTCGTGACCGTCCCCCGCCACTACGTCGTCCGGACGTCCTGGGTCATCGGCGAGGGCAAGAACTTCGTGCGCACGATGGCGACCCTCGCCGAGCGAGGCGTCGCCCCCTCGGTCGTCGACGACCAGATCGGACGTCTGACCTTCACCGACGACATCGCCCGCGGCATCCGTCACCTGGTCAAGACCGGCGCCCCGTTCGGCACCTACAACCTGACGGGGGCGGGAGGTCCCGCCTCGTGGGCCGAGATCGCGGGCGAGGTGTTCGAGCTCACGGGACACGACCGCGACATGGTCACCGGTGTCAGCACCGACGAGTACTTCGCCTCGGCGACGGGGCCCGTGGCGCCGCGGCCGCGCTGGTCGGTGCTCGATCTCGCGAAGATCGAGGCCACCGGTTTCGCGCCGCGCGAATGGCGCGACTCGCTGCGCGACCTCCTCGGCTGAGCCGGACGGTCGCGCGGCGGATCAGCCCCGTTCGAGTTCGGCGAAGGCGTCGTCGATGGGACCGTCGAACACGACGTTGCCCTTGCGGATGACGACGCCGCGCGAGCACAGGTTCTTCACGATGTTCTTGCTGTGACTGACGATCATCATCGTGACGCCCTGGTCGGCCAGTTCGCGCAGCTTCGCCTCGCACTTCGCCCGGAAGGGCGCGTCACCGACGGACAGCACCTCATCGACGAGGAGGACGTCGAGCTCCACGTGGATCGCGACGCTGAAGGCCAGGCGCATGAACATGCCGGAGGAGTAGTGCTTGACCTCCTGCTCGATGAAGTCGCCGATGCCGCTGAACTCGACGATCTCGTCGTAGCGCTCCTTCGTCTCCTTCTCGGTCATCCCGAGGATGGCGGCGTTCAGGAAGACGTTCTCGCGGCCCGTGAGGTCGGGGTGGAAGCCGGCGCCGACCTCGATGAGACCGGCGACACGTCCGCGCGTGAACACGCGGCCTTCGTCGGGCTCGAGGACTCCGGAGACGAGCTTCAGAGTCGTGGACTTGCCCGAGCCGTTGAGGCCCATGATCGCGACGGACTCGCCCTCCCCGATCTGGAAGGAGATGTCGTTCAGTGCCTGGAACTGGCGCGAGCGCGTCGACTGCCGCTTGACGACGCCGATGAAAGCGTCCTTCAGCGACCGCGCGGAGCGCTTGTTGAACCACTTCGAGACGTGCTCGACGATGATGCGGGGCTGAGCTTCGGTGGCGTTACGAGTCGACATCACAGGTCCTGGGCGAAAGTGCGCTCGGCGCGACGGAAGACGAACTGACCGGCGAACAGCGTCACGAGGATGACACCGACGGAGGCCACGACATGCCACTCGAACTGCGGCGGCCACCCGAGGTTGTCGGGCACCGGCGATGCGGCGTTCACGACGGGGAGCGCCCCCCAGAACGCGTGGTGGAACATCTCCACCGCGACGGCGAGCGGGTTGGACAGCCAGACGTGGAAGAGCCAGCGGAAGTTCTCGGTCCGGTGGTAGACCATCGCCCACGTGTAGAGGACGGGCACGGACCACGTCGCGATCGTCCGGATGATGTCGACCGTGTTGCTCGCATCGCGGAAGCGGACGTTCACCGCCGCGAAGAAGAGGCCGAGACCGGTCACGAAGAGGAGGACGAGCAGCATGCCGAGCAGGACCAGCCCGACGGCGGCGAAGCTCGGCAGCCATCCGAACAGGAGGCTCACGATGATGAGCACGGCCAGCTGCGGGAGGAAGTGCGTGAAGGCGCCGATGATCGCCGCCAGCGGGAAGAGCTCGCGCGGGAGGTAGATCTTGCGCACCAGGGCGCGATTGCTCACGATCGACTGCGTCGCGGCCCCGAGGGTCTCGTTGAACAGGTTCACGAGCACGAGCCCGCTGAACAGGTACAGCGGGAAGGCAGGGACGTTCTTGTGGACCTGGAGGATCTCGCCGATGACGATGTAGTAGACGAGGAACTGCACCGTCGGTCGGACATACGACCAGAACCATCCGAGGACGGAATTGCGGTAGCGGAGCGCCGTGCTCTTCCCGATCAGCAGCCGAAGCAGGTAGCGGTACTCGAAGACGTCGAGGAGTCCGCGACCACGTCCGGGCGTGTCGAAGGCGCTGTAATCGATCTGTGTCACGGGGTTCCTTGCGAAGGCGGGTACCGCGGAGCGGCGGATGCCGTTCAGGCCGTCGATCATCCTATCCGACGGTTCCTGAGCACCCTCGGATCATCAGCGCAGGAAGTCGCCGCTCACCCAGCCCGTCCTGCCCTGGTAGGTGACCTTGCGCCAGACACCCGAGGTGCCGGTCACGGTCAGTTTCGTCCCCTTCGGGATGACGCTGATCTTGGTTCCGGACGCCGACGGGGTCGCCCGGAAGTTGAGATCGGCCGTGGTCGTCTTCACGACCGCCGCCGGCGTCGACGACACCGCCTTCAGCTCGGAGTCCCGCATCCAGCCCTTCGTCGTGCCGGCGGTGACGGCTCGCCACGCACCGAAGGTGTCGGAGACGGTGACCTTCGTGCCGGCCTTCAGCGTCGTCAGGACCTTGCCCGACGCGGACGCCGTCGCACGAAGCGGTGTGGCCGCGATGCTCTGCTTGCTCTGACCGGAGACCGCCCCCGGGTTCTTCGCCGACAGCTTCGACGTGAACACCCAGCCCGTCATCCCGTCGACGGTGATCTTCGTGCGATCACCCGAGGCAGACAGCGCCTTGACGGTCGTCCCCTTGCGGAGCGTCGCCTGGATCGTCGCCGACGACACCGACGGCGTCATGTTCGTCGTGGTCGCGAGGTACATCGTCTTCGCCGCCGGAGCGATCGCGCCGAGCTCGGAGTCCCGCATCCAGCCCTTCGTCGTGCCGGCGGTGACCGCGCGCCACGCACCGAAGGTGTCGTAGACGGTGACCTTCGTGCCCGCCTTCAGCGTCGTAAGGACCTTGCCCGAGGCGGACGCCGTCGCCCGAAGCGGCGTGGCCGCGATGCTCTGCTTGCTCTGACCGGAGACCGCCCCCGGGTTTTTCGCCGACAGCTTCGACGTGAACACCCAGCCCGTCAACCCGTCGACGGTGATCTTCGAGCGATCACCCGAGACAGACAGAGCCTTGACGGTCGTCCCCTTGCGGAGCGTCGCCTGGATCGTCGCCGACGATACCGACGGCGTCATGTTCGTCGTGGTCGCCAGGTACATCGTCTTCACTGCCGGAGCGATCGCGCCGAGCTCGGAGTCCCGCATCCACCCCTTGGTCGTGCCTGCGGTGACGGCACGCCACTGCCCGTACGCGTCGTAGACGGTGACCTTCGTGCCGGCCTTCAGCGTCGTCAGGACCTTGCCCGACGCGGACGCCGTCGCACGAAGCGGCGTGGCCGCGATGCTCTGCTTGCTCTGACCGGCCGCGGCGCCCGGGTTCTTCGCCACCAGCTTCGACGAGGTGACCCAGCCCGTGATCCCGTCGACCGTCACCCGCGTGCGGTTCCCCGAGACCGACGAAGCCTTGACCGCCGCGCCCTTTCGGAGTGTCGCCACGATCACCGTCGACGTGGCCGTCGAGGCCACATTGTCGGGCGCCGAGAGGTACTTCGTGGTCACGACCGGCATGACCGCGCCGAGCTCGGAGTCCCGCATCCAGCCCTTCGTCGTGCCGGCGGTCACCGCGCGCCACGCACCGAAGGTGTCGTAGACGGTGACCTTCGTGCCCGCCTTCAGCGTCGTCAGGATCTTGCCCGAGGCGGATGCCGTCGCACGCAGCGGCGTGGCCGCGATGCTCTGCCGATCCTGGCCGGAGGTCCCGCCGGGGTTCCCGACCGAGAGCTTCGACGAGTACACCCACCCCGTCATGCCGTCGACCGTGATCTGGGTACGGTCACCCGACACCGTCAGCGCCTTGACGGTCGTCCCCTTGCGGAGCGTCGCCTGGATCGCCGTCGACGAGACCGACGGCGTCATGTTCGTCGTCGTCGCCAAGTACATCGTCGACGCCGGAGGGGCATCGTTCTTGACGGTCATGTAGTCGCTGTGGGACCAGTAAGTGGCTCCCGAGACCTGGATGCGCCACCAGACGCCGTACACACCGGTGCGCTGGTAGGTCTGCCCCCGGGTGATCGCACGCACGCCGGTCTGGCACTGCGTCGAGGGGGCCTTACGGGCATTGAGGCTGTCGGTGACGACCGTGATCGTGCCGGTCGCCTTCGTCACGCTCGACTCGGCGGGGACCGCACACGCGCCGCCGGCGGGCGCCGGCGTCGACAGGGCGGACTTCGCGACCCACAGGGAGGTGGATCCGCTCGTCACCCGCGCCCACGAGCCGTAGGTGCCCGTGAGGGTCACCTTCGCTGAGGCCTTGAGCGAGGTCGCGCCGGTGGTGCAGCCGCTGACCGGGGCAGTGCGCCCCGTGGTCGCGGTCGTGACCGCAGCGGGGCCCGATGCCGGGAGGACGTCGGCGGCCGCCGGCGCGGTGCACGCCTTGACGAGTGCCGCGGCTCCGCCGGGGTTCTTCGACACCTCGGGGGCGAACCACTGCACGTAGTAGTTGTAGAAGTTGCGGTTGCCGTAGCTCGAGCACGAGTCGCCCTGCGCGTACCCGGCGGCGAGCGCCGCCATGTTGGGGCGGTACGGCGTGTAGATGTACAGGTTCGCCGTCGCCTGGTTCTTGATGAGCACCTTGGAGCTGCCGCACGCACTGTTGGGGTGCCACTTGATCGAGTTCACCTGCCCCTTGCGGTAGCTGTACGACCCGGGGTTCTTCGCGTAGACCTGCTGCTGGCGGGCACCGAGGTAGACCTGGTTGACGAACCCGGCGGATGCCGCGCTGCACGGCGCCGTGTCGGGGCAGTTCATGCCCATCGCGGCGCGGTAGCTCCACTCGGTGGGCTTGGTGGAGGTGACGAGGCCCTGCTCCTTCTGGAGCATCACCAGGATCACCTTCGGGCTGATGTTGCACGCCTTGCCGATGGTGGCGATGATCTCCGAGGCGCGGACCTTCGTCTTCGCCGCGACCGCGTTGCAGTAGGCGTCCTTCGACTTCGGCTGCAGGTCGGCGGTGAAGTTCCGCAGGCAGGTCGGCCCTGAGGTCGCCTTGCACGAGGGGACGCGCTTCTCGAGGAACGACTGCGCCTGCGCGGCGGTCATCGATCCTCCGTTGAAGAACTCCGCGTCGCTGATGATGAAGCCGCCATCGGTGATCGACGAGGGCAGGCGGGGATCGGCCGCCTGAGCCGCCGTCGTGGGGACGACGGCCATGAGGACGCTGAGCGACAGCACGGTCGCCAACACCATCGCCATGCGCCGAAGGGGGTGTCGGGGCACGGAAGATGTGAGGCGCATGTGAACAGTGTTACTGAAGTCACGCTCTGATACCAGTCGAGACGGAAGATGTCTCGTGCGACACGCCGCTGCCACGGCGTTCACAGCCGACGTCAGAGTTCCGCGTGGAGTTGCCAGACGCGTTCCGCCGCGCCCGCCCAGCTGAACGCGCGACCCCGATCGGCTGCCAGGACGGCGAGCCGCTCGACCGTCGACGTGGACGACAGCGTGGCGGCGAGTTCGTCCCCCAGCGAGCCCGGATCGCCGGCGGCGAAGGTCGCCCCGTCGAGCAGAAGCTCTCGGTGGGTCGCACTCTCGGCCGCGACGATCGGGAGACCCAGTCGGAGGGCGTCGAGCGTCCGCCACGGGAACGCGCGCGAATCCGCGGGGGCGAGGTATGCGACGGCGCCGGCCATCACGGCGGCACGGTCGGGCGCTCCGAGGTGACCTCGCACGTGCAGGCGTCGTTCGGGCAATCCGGCCGCAGCGGCGAGCTCGGCGATCGCGGGCTCCTCCCCTTCGGGCGCGTCGATGACGACGACGGCGGTGTCCCGTCCGGACCGCACGACCGCCTCGAGCCCCGTCCGGAGCCGATCGGATGCCGCTGCCGAGCCGGCGAGCAGGACGTAGCCGTCGGGGAGGTCCAGCTCGCGGCGACGCCCGACCTCATCCGTGGGGACGCGTAGATCGTCCGAGGGCGCGCCCGCGATCACCCGCAGGCGATCACCGAGCGGGGCGAGCTCGGCCACTCGACGGGCGAGCTCGTGCGTGGGGACCACGACGGCGTCCGCGTGGCGGACAGCTCGGCGCAGCATGGCCCGGGACCAGGCGGCATCCGCTCGCGGAAGCTCGTCGGGGTCGTCCCACGGCCGCACGTCCCAGAGGGTCACGACGGTCTGATCGTGATCGTGGACGCGGTCGTGTCGGACGAGCGGGGCCGCGAGGGTCGCCGAGTGGATGAGCCCGTCACCGGCTCCCGCCCGGAGTCCGCGGCGCCAGAGAGCGGATGCCGCGGCCGATCCGACGGGCAGTCGGTCGGCGGCGGCGACCCCCTGATCCGCCAGCGTGTCGTCGCCGGCGTCGCTCGGGACGATGGCGCGCACCTCGCACCCGCTGGGGGCTGTGGCGACGAGCCCCGCCGCGAGCTCACGGGAGGCGACGACGAGGTCCGGCCCGGTCGCCGGGGCGGACGGGTCGAACACGACGCGGAGCGTGGTCGTCATCGGTGATCCCTCTCGGCCGTCACGGCGCGGTGCTCGGTGCCGGTGTCGGCGGGTGCAGGAGTCCGTCGGCCATCCCCCGGATCTTCTGCCAGTCCGCGGAGGTGGGGTTGTCGGGGTCGATGTTGACGCCCTTCGGGGTGAGCTCGAGGTCCTGGACCTTCTGATCCTTCGCCTTCGCGCCGAGGTCGACGAGGAACGGCAGCAACGAGTCGGGAATGTCGGTCTGCACGAGGTTCTTGCCCGCCGCGACGATCTCACTGAACCGGGTCACGACGGTCGACGGGGTGGCCTGGGCGAGGATCGCGGTCTGAAGTTCGCGCTGACGGCGCATGCGGTCCCAGTCGCTCGTCGTGTAACGGGAGCGTGCGTACCACTGCGCCGTCTGCCCGTCCATGTGCTGCTTCCCCTTCTCGATCCAGCCCGTCGCCCACTCCTCGGCGGGCTGGTCGTGGTACCGGGGACCCGGCCCCTCGGGAAGGCGTTCCTTGACCGTGATCGTCACTCCGCCGAGCGCGTCGACCAGGTCGGCGAAGCCGTGCATGTCGATGAAGACGTGGTACGGGATCTTGATGCCGAGGATCCCCTCGGCGGCGTCCTTCGTCGCCTCGACGGCTGGGGTGGAGTTCTGCGCCGCGGCATCCGGGTAGAGGCTCTTCCCGCGATCATCGCGGCACGTCTCGACGGCGTTCATGAGCTGGTTGATGCCCGAGGACCATCCGCAGGTCTGCCCCGCGTGCCCCTCGAACCCGTTCGGGTAGAGGTCGTGCATCGGGCCGTCGGAGAACGGCACGTGGCGCAGGTCACGCGGGATGCCGAAGATCGTGACGGCTCCCGATTCGGCGTTCACGGAGACGACCGAGATGCTGTCGAAGCGCATGGAGTCGCGTCCCTGACCGCTGTCGGCGCCGAGGAGGAGGAAGTTGTAGTAGCCGTCCGACGGGGGGACGCTGGGGCCCGACGCGAAGATCGACAGGCCCGATCGCAGCGGCGCGATCACCGACTGCGCCGTGTACGCGGCTGCGGAAGCGGGCACGAGGGCCAGGACGAGCGCCACGACCGTCGCCGCAGCGCGGGTCCGACCGGGGACACGGGGCAGCCGGACGAGGCGGAGCGTGTCGATCGTGAGCACGACCCACAGCGCCGCGTAGACCCAGAGCAGGATCTGCGCTCCGGTGAGCGTCCACGCCGAGGCCACGATCGACGTCAGCAGCGACCGCCACATCAGCCCCAGCAGCACGGCCGCCGCGAGCAGCACCCACATCACGATCGTCGCCACGAGGCCGACGCGACCGAGGCGTCGGTTGCCGGCGAGGGTCTGCGCCGAGCCGGGAAGCAGGAAATTGGATGCCACAAGCCACCACGCGCGCCGCGACATCATCGCGGGCGCCGAGTCGTCGGGGTGACGGAGCGGCCGCTCCTCGACGACGGAGCGTCCGCGCGTCGGAGTCGAGGTCGATCGCGGCGGGCTCATGACGCTCATCGGAGTACCTCCGTCGCGATCCGGCTCACAGGGAATCCTTGAGCCGTCGGTTCTTCTCCTCGACCTGCGACTCCAGGTCCCGGGCGTAGGCGGCGACGCGGTCGCCGACCTCCGCGTCCGTGGCGCCCAGCAGCCGCACAGCGAGAAGCCCGGCGTTCTTCGCGCCGTTGATGGAGACGGTGGCCACCGGGATGCCCGCGGGCATCTGGACGATGCTGAGAAGCGAGTCCAGGCCGTCGAGTGTCGAGAGCTGCACCGGGACGCCGATCACCGGGAGCGTCGTGACCGAGGCGAGCATGCCGGGCAGGTGAGCGGCGCCGCCCGCACCCGCGATGATGGCCCGCAGACCCCGCTCGCGCGCCTCACGCCCGTAGCGGAGCAGCTTGTCGGGGGTGCGGTGGGCGGAGACGACCTCGACTTCGTGCGCGATGCCGAAGTCCGTCAGGATCTGCGAGGCGTCGGACATGATGCGCCAGTCCGAGTCGGACCCCATCACGACGCCGATCAGAGGGGCGGAGGATGAGTGGAGGGGGCGATTCACTCGACCAGGCTAGGCGGGAGAGCTTGGAGAAGCCCGGAACGGCACGGGTCAATCGAGGAAGTAGGCCGCTGCCGCTCGCGCCTCGTAGACGACGGTGTCGAGATCGTCGCCGGCGACGTTGACGTGCCCCACCTTGCGGCCTGGACGGGGGTCCTTGCCGTAGGTGTGGATCTTGGCGGCAGGATGCGCCTCGAGGGCGGCGGGCAGGCGCTCACCGAGCGTCCCCTCGGCCGGCCCGCCGAGGATGTTCACCATTACGGCGTGCGGCGCGCGCAGCGCGGTGTCGCCCAGGGGCAGATCGAGGACGGCGCGCAGGTGCTGCTCGAACTGGCTCGTCACGGATCCGTCCTGCGTCCAGTGGCCGCTGTTGTGCGGACGCATCGCGAGTTCGTTGACGAGGAGCCGCTCGTCGCCCGTCTGGAAGAGCTCGACCGCGAGCATCCCGGTCACCCCGAGGCCCGTCGCGATCGCCTCGCCGATCTCGGCGGCGACGTCGGCGAGTCGGCCCGCCGAGTGGGGGGCCGGCGCGATCGCCTCGGCGCACACCCCGCCCTCCTGAACGGTCTCGACGACCGGGTAGACGATGAGGTCGCCCGACGGGCGCCGCGCGACCTGCTGGGCGAGCTCACGGCTGAAGGAGACGAGCTCCTCGGCGAGGAGCGCCCCGCCCTCCTCCAGCGCATCCAGCCAATCGGCCGCGTCGGCCGCGTCGGCGACGACGCGCACGCCCTTGCCGTCGTACCCGCCGCGCGGGGTCTTGACGACGGCGCGCCCGCCGTGCTCGGCGATGAAGGCGTCGAGGGATGCGGCATCCGCCACCGCGGCCCACTCGGGCTGCGGCATGCCCAGCTCGGCGAGCTTCGTGCGCATGTCGATCTTGTCCTGCGCGAAGGCGAGCGCATCGGGGCCGGGGTGCACGGCGACGCCGGCGGCGACGAGACCGCGGAGCACGTCCTGCGGCACATGCTCGTGATCGAAGGTGATGACGTCGACGTCCTTCGCGAAGGCGAGGACCGTCTCGAGGTCGCGGTAGTCGCCGACGGCAGAGGCTGCGAGTCCCGCCGACATCCCGGGCTCCTCCGCGAGCACCCGGACGTCGATGCCCATCTCCACGGCGGGCGCGATCATCATCCGCGCGAGCTGTCCGCCTCCGACGATTCCGACCTGCAGTGCCATGCCGCTCCTCCTGTCGTCTCCATCCTCGCGCATACCGGTGCCCGGTCGCAGACGGTCAGTCTTCGAGACCCGCGATCGGGATGCTGTGGGAGTCGCGGTGGGCGAGGATCTGGCTGACCTCGACCTGGTCCGACAGCGTCTCGTGCACGAGACGGACCGAGGGGATGTCGATCAGTCGGAGCGGTTCGTCCACGCCGTTGGCGAGGGTCAGCGTGCCGCTCCCCCACATCCGCTGCAACGGACCACGGCGCTCCGAGATCGTGTAGCCCCGGGCGTGCGGGATGTCGGTGCGACGCCGGTTGAGGAGTCCGGCCCGCTCGATGACGCGCCGGGTCGTGACCGTATAGGTGTGGGCGAGCCAGCGGAGGTACGGGAGGACCACGAAGAGGAGGATGACGGCGGATGCGGCGCCCCACAGCATCCAGTCCTCCCACGGTTCCGGGAGGTTCCCGCTGAAGTACCCGGTCGCCCCGGCGGTGACGATGAGGACGAGCGCGGACCAGGCCAGTCGACGGGCGTGGCGGTGCAGCCGGGCGATGACGAGTTCGGGCGCGGCGGTGCCGGGCGCAGGCGTCCGGGGACGTCCCGGATACGCGGTCGGCTGGCTCACGGCACCATCATGACGCGCCCGGCGCACCGGTCCGCGCCGACGCGCCCGGAGCGCATCGGACGGAGGTCATCGGACGTGCACGACATCGCCTGCGGAGACGACGTGCGTCACACCGGCGGCCTCGACGACGAGGCGCCCCTCGTCGTCGATCCGCTGCGCCGTGCCGACGAGGGTCGAGCCGTCCGGGAGCGAGACCGAGACGTCCGAGCCGAGCGTGGTGCACACCTCGCGCACCGCCTGCATCGCGGCATCCGCGACCGTCCCCCCGACGGCGAGCGCCGCGACGGCGTCGCGGAGGCCCGTCAGGTAGTCGGCCAGCAGGCGATCCTCGTCGGCCGTGCGGGCGAGGGCGGCGAAGGACGTCGCGGTGGGGACGGGGAGCTCGGCGGCGGTCATTCGCGTGTTGACACCCGCACCCACGACGACCGTGTGGGGGTCTCCGGGCATGACCTCGGCGAGGATGCCGCAGATCTTGAGCCCTCCGACGAGGACGTCGTTCGGCCACTTCAGTCCGACCTCTCGGCCCTCCAGCTGGTCGCGGACGGCGGAGGTCATGGCCGCGCCCGCCACGAGCGGGATCCGTCCGCGGGCGGACGTCGGAACCGCCTCGACGCGGAGGAGCACCGAGACGGCGAGCGCGGAGTCCGGCGGGGTCACCCAGGTGCGGTCGAGGCGACCGCGTCCCGCGCGCTGATCACGGGTGAGGACGACTGAGAGGTGGGGATGCCCCTCGGGATCGTCGAACGCATCGGTCAGGAGCTTCTTGTTCGTCGAGTCGACGCTCGGGGCGATGTGGAGGCGCGGGCTGACCGCGGCGGCGCGGGGGTAACCGTTCTCGGGGATCGACATGCCGCCACCCTAGAGTGCGGCGACGGTCAGGCCCCGCGGGTTGACAGGCGGGGCTCTGAGGGATGCCACAGCGGATCCGCCGTGCCGTTGTCGCCGGTATCCAACGCCGCCGCGGGCGCGCTCGCTAGGGTGGAACCCGTGACCGATCAGCCCGACCTGTTCACGACCGCCGGCAAGATCGCCGACCTGCGTGCACGCTATGAAGAAGCCGTCGTCTCCGCCGAGGAGACCGCCCGCACCAAGCAGGGCGCGAAGGGGAAGCTCACCGCCCGCCAGCGGATCGAGCTGCTCGTCGACCCCGGTTCGTTCGTCGAGCTCGACGAATACGTGCGGCACCGCACCACCGCGTTCGGCATGGACCGCTCCCGCCCCTACGGCGACTCGGTCGTGACCGGCACGGGCACGATCCACGGTCGCACCGTCGCGGTGTACTCGCAGGACTTCACGACCTTCGGCGGCTCTCTCGGCGAGGTCGCCGGCGAGAAGATCATCAAGGTCATGGAGCTGGCGCTGCGCAGCGGCATCCCGATCATCGGCATTCTGGACTCGGGCGGCGCCCGCATCCAGGAGGGTGTGGTCGCCCTCGGCAAGTACGGCGAGATCTTCCGCCTGAACACCGCGGCCTCGGGCGTCATCCCGCAGATCTCCCTCATCATGGGCCCGGCCGCCGGCGGCGCCGTCTACTCCCCCGCCCTCACCGACTTCGTCATCATGGTCGACAAGACCAGCCAGATGTTCGTCACCGGCCCCGACGTCATCAAGACCGTCACCGGCGAGGACGTCGGCATGGAGGAGCTCGGCGGTGCGCACACGCACAACACCCGCTCGGGAGTCGCCCACTACCTCGCCGAGGACGAGGACGACGCGATCGATTACGCGCGCACCCTCATCGGCTACCTGCCCGACAACAACATGTCAGATGCCCCCGGTTACGAATCGGGCTTCGAGTTCGAGACCACCGACTCCGACCGGGTGCTGAACACGGTCATCCCGGATTCGGCGAACCAGCCGTACGACATCCACGAGGTCATCTCGCACATCGTCGACGCCGGCGACTTCCTCGAGGTGCAGCCCCTGTTCGCCCCGAACATCGTCATCGGCTTCGGTCGCATCGAGGGACGGACGGTCGGCATCATCGCCAACCAGCCGTCGCAGATGGCCGGCACGCTGAACATCGACGCGGGCGAGAAGGCCAGCCGGTTCGTGCGCTTCTGCGACGCGTTCTCGATCCCGATCCTCACCCTCGTCGACGTCCCCGGCTACCTGCCCGGAACCGACCAGGAGTGGACCGGCGTCATCCGCCGCGGGGCGAAGCTGCTCTACGCCTACGCCGAGGCGACCGTCCCCCTCGTGACGGTGATCCTTCGGAAGGCCTACGGCGGCGCCTACATCGTCATGGGGTCCAAGCAGCTCGGTGCGGACATCAACCTCGCCTGGCCCACGGCGGAGATCGCCGTCATGGGCGGCCAGGGCGCGGTCAACATCCTCTACCGCGGCGAGATCAAGCGCGCGGAGGAGGCCGGCGAGGACGTCGCCGCCGTCCGCACCCGCCTCGCGAACGAGTACACCTACAACGTCGCCTCGCCGTTCCTCGCCGCCGAGCGCGGCGAACTCGACGGCATCATCGAGCCGGCGCAGACCCGCGTCGCCGTCGCGAAGGCGCTCCGCGCCCTCCGCGGCAAGCGCGCGAGCCAGCCGGCCAAGAAGCACGGGAACATCCCGCTGTGAGCCTGCCCGACGACGCCCCGACAGCCGCCCCACTGCAGGTGCGGCGCGGCGACGCGAGCCCTGAGGAACTCGCCGCGGTGATCGCCGTCGTCAGCGAATCGCTCGCCCGCGAGGAGCAGACGGCCGTCGTGGACGAACCGACCGTCTCGGCATGGCAGGTGTCGGCTCGCGGCGTGCGAAGCGGCCTCCGCCGCGACGTGCCCTGGGGTCGCTGGGCGGGCTGAGCGGCTGCGGTCGGCTTTGTCCCCCAAAGTACCTACAGACACGCTTTTCGCGACCAGGAAGACTAATACCGCTGGAACGCTTCTGCGTTCTGTCGATCCGTATCCCTCAGAGCGCGGATCGGCATGTGCAGGTCGGTTTTCGGGTAACCACCTGCATGGCGAGGGGCGGGCGGCTTCGCCGCCCCTCGCCTCTTCCCTCACCGGGATATCGGCGCGTCAGCGCATGACGCCGCGTCGCGCGTCAGCGCTCGATGGGCGAACGCGGGTGGGCGATCTCGTGCCAGAGGTCGACGACCTCATCCCCGTCGGGATCGTCGCGCCGACGCGAGCGGCCGACGACCGTGACCGCCACGCGCGGGTGCGGTGACGTGCGGATGTAGATGCGCTCCGACGACGCACCCTTGAGCGCCTCGGCCAGGTCGGCGCGGATGCGGTCGAGCGCGCCCGGGGACACGGCATCCAGCCCGCCCTCGTCGAGCACCGTCACGGTGCTGCCGCGCAGACGCGCCTCCTGGAGCCGCCCCCGGACCGCCTCGTCGAGAAGGCGGGGACCGCGGAGTTCGTCTCGGAGCGATCCCTCGGCCAGGCGCGCGCGTTCGCGCTCCTCCGGCTCGAGGTCGCCTTCGGATTCGATCGTGCGGATGAGGAGCGGCCCCGCGACGGCGAGGGCCTGCTGCACCCGGACACGGCGCTCACGGCGCCTGCCCTCCTGGCTCGCGAGCCACTCGAAGGAACGGCGTTGGATGCCGGTGAGTTCGGCGGTGTCGACGGCCGCCCGGTCGACGAGCGCCGTCAGCAGCTGCGCGGCGACGACCCAGACGGCCGCCCCCACGAGGCCGAGCGCGAGCGAGGCGAGGACGCCGATCCACAGCGACGAGGACACGCCGAGGAGCACGACGCCGATCCAGGCGATGAGGGGTCGCCGGCGCACGGTGACGATCGTGAGCAGCGCACCGATGCCGCCGAGACTCCAGGTGGCGAACGGCTCCTGCCGCGCGCTCTCGGCGACGGCCGACCACGTCGCGAGCGGGACGAGGACCGTCGTGGCGAGGACCAGCGCACACAGCCACAGCGGGAGTCCGCCCACGCGCGGCGCAGCACCGCCGGGAGCGGGCTCGACCTGCGGTGAGTCACCGCCCGGCCGTGGGGTGAACCCCCAGAAGACGCAGAGCCACGTCGTCACCAGGTACAGCGAGAGGGCCGCGATGAACAGGGCGGGCTGCGGCACCGGGGCCGTCCAGACGAGCCCGCCCACCGCCAGGTAGGCGGTGAAGACGACCGCCACGATCGACAATCCGGTCTGGACACGCACGTTCATCGCGTGTACTCCCATCGCAGCTCGACCGCGGTGCCGCGGCGGGTGCTGCGCACGCGCGCCTGCCCTCCGACGGCGGCGACGCGGGCGACGATCGACCCGCTGATCCCGAGGCGATCCTCAGGCACCGCCTGCACGTCGAACCCGTCGCCGGCATCGACGATCCGCACGACGACGCGGCGGTCGTCCGCCGTCACTTCGGCGTGAAGGCCGGCGCCGCCCGCGTGCTCGATCGCGTTGACGACGGCCTGCGCCGCGGCCAGAGCGAGGGCGCGCGCGACACGACCGGGGAGCGGCTGCGCGCGTTGGTCGACCGCGATCCGCACGTCGATGTCGACGTCGTGCTCGGCGGCGGCGGCGCGGATCCCATCGACGATGAACGTCGGCTCGACGGGTTCGTCGGGCCCCTCTTCGGCCTCGCGATCGGCGTTCGCCAGCCTCGTGAGGGCGTCTCGCGCCATCCCGACGGCCAGGTCGCGCTCGCGGGGGGTCGAGGCACGCTCGGCGGCGATGAGGGCGGCCAGCACGCTGTCGTGCATGAGAGCGGCGACGGAGATCCGTTCCTGCTCGACGGCGTCGGCCGCCGCCGCCGCGGCGTAGGAGCGGACGGCATCCTCGCGGGTGCGATCCAACCGCTCCGCCAGCAGCCGCAGCATCCAGCCGATCATGATCATGACGACGGCGAGGATGATGGCGTACACGACCTGACGCGACACCTGGATGACGCTCGTGACGTCGGCGCCGATCTGGATCAGCCGCACGACGCCGTAGAGCACCGGCACCAGCGCGCACCAGAGGTACTGCAGCAGCAGCGGGAACGCCAGGGCCGTCGCCACGGTCGCCACGTTCAGCAGGTACCAGATCCACGGTTCGGCGGTGGCGGATGCCTCGCGGCCCGCCGTCGCGATCGGCCAGCAGATCAGCACGAGGGGGAAGATGATCGCGAACGCCGCGGCGAGCGGCCGGTAGAACCGCCCCGCGACACCGGCGGCGATCATGAGCACGAGGGGTCCGAACGTGACGAACGTGAGGACCAGGTTCCAGCCGTGGTCCTCCTGGGTCGACCCGATCGCGTGGAACAGGGACTGGAGCCCGAGCACGGCGCACCCGACGGCGATGACGAACGCGAGGATGCGCTCGACGCGCTCGCGGGAGAAGAAGGTCGAATCGGGCGGGATCGTCAGCATCCCGGTCGTCGCGACCTCAGCTGCCACCGGAGTCCTCGTCGACCAGGCCGTCCTCCATCGCTCGGCGGAGAAGATCCACCTTCGTCGGGGCGGGACGGCCCACCTCGACGTACTTGACCCGCACGCGGGTGATGTTCTCCTTCGCCGTCGAATAGGCGACCCCGAGCCGTTCCGCGACGGACTTCAGCGGCAGACCCGCGGCGTAGAGACGCAACACGTCGCGCTCGCGTGACGACAGCTGCGCATCGGCGAACGCCCGGTCGCCGTCGATCGCCGACGCCCATTCGACGTTGTCGAGCGACTCGCCACGGGCGACCGTGTCGACGGCGGAGATGACCTCGTCGATCCGGGAAGCCTTGCTCACCACGCCGGCGGCCCCGGCGACCAGCGCCTCGCGCACCGCGGCGGGGCGGTCGGCCACGCTGTGGATGATGACCGGTGACCCGTCGTGGACGAGGCGCCTGACGTTCTCGGTCACGGTGGCCCCGTCGCCGAGGGTGAGATCGAGCACGACGACATCGGCAGGATGCTGCTGCGTGAGGGTCCGCCAGTCGAGGTATGCCGCGACGCTCTCTCCGGAGAAGACGACGCGCATCGTCTCCGTACGACTGCAGGCGGCCTCGAGGCCGAGTCGCACGGATTCGTGGTCGTCGATCAAGGCGACGCGGATCATGCGCTCACCCTATCCGTCAGCGCGTCAGCACGACGATCGCCTCGACGTGATGCGAGTGCGGGAACAGATCGAAGGCCCGCACCGACGGCGTCGTGTAGCCGTGCTCAGCGAAGGTGCCGAGGTCTCGGGCGAGCGCGACCGGGTCGCAGGCGACGTAGACGATCCGCTCCGGCGAGAGGGCCACGAGCCGTTCGACGACGTCCTTTCCCGCGCCGGCGCGCGGCGGGTCGAGGACGACGGTGCCACGCGCGAGACGTGCGCGCTGGGCGGGCGTGGCGGTGTCAACGAGGTGGCCGAGCCAGCGGTCCACCCGCGCGGTCTCGGCGCGCGCGCCGATCCACGCCGCCAGGTTCTCGCCCGCGTGCTCGGTCGCCCGCGAATCGGATTCGACCGAGGTGATCCGGGTGCCGGGGCCGCCCGCATCCGCGACGGATGCCGCGAGGAGCCCGACGCCGCCGTAAAGGTCGAGGTGCCAACCCTCCGGATCCACCGATCCCGCCACGGCATCGGCGACCGCGTCATGCAGGGTTCCCGCGGCGAGGCGATGGACCTGCCAGAAACCACCGGCATCCACCTGGAACTCGCGGTCGCCGACCGTCTCGACCACGACCTCGCGGGCCGCGGGGTCGACGGGTCCGGGGCGGCGCGAACGGGTCGACTCGGGCCGGGAGATGACACGCACGCGGCCGTCCGCCGGCTGGACGAGGTCGAGCCGGCCGGGTGAGCCGCCCTGGCGCCTCGCCATGGCGCGGGTGATGCCGGGGGTCGCCAGCGGAAGCTCCTCGACCGGGATGACGCGGTGGCTGCGCGCGGCGAAGGGTCCGATTCGGCCGTCCTCGTCGACGTGCAGGCTCACCCGCGTGCGCCATCCGGTGCCGTCGGAAGACTCCTCGACGACACGGTCGCCCTTCATCTGCGCCGTCGGCGGCTCGATGGTCACGGGCGCCGAGGAGCCTGCGAACCGCGCGAGGGCGTCACGGAGGACCTCGGCCTTCAGCTCGCGCTGGTGGGCGAGAGCGATGTGACCGAAGTCCGCACCGCCGGGGCGATCCTCGGGCGCCGTCGCGACATCGGCGGGCGTCCACACGTGGGGGCGCCGGTGCGGGGAGGCATCCAGGACCTCGACGGTGTCGCCCCGCCAGAACGACGACTTCTTCGTGTCGGTGAGGGCGACGCGCACGCGTTCCCCGGGAATCGCGTCCGAGACGAAGACGACCCGGTTCTCGTGGCGGGCGACGAAGACGCCGCCGTGCGCGACGGCCGTGATGTCGAGGTCGAGGAGGTCTCCGGGTTGCATCCTCCGATGCTGTCACACCGCTCGCGGCTAGCGTGGTCCGCATGCGCGTCTGCCTCGCCTCCACCTCCCCCGCCCGCCTCATGCTCCTTCGCCAGGTAGGCATCGAACCCGCGACGCGGGCGCCGCAGGTGGACGAGGAAGCGGTGATCGCGACGACCGAGGCGGCGGAGGGCCGGACCCTGCCGCCCGAGGAGCACGTCCTCCTGCTCGCGCGTCGCAAAGCCGCCGACGTCGCCGGGACGCTCGCTGCCGAGGGGTTCGAGGGGCTCGTCATCGGGGGCGACTCGATGTTCGAGCTCGACGGCGAGATCCTCGGCAAGCCGTACACGCCCGAGGCGGCGCGCGCCCGCTGGCAGTCGATGCGCGGACGCACCGGCATCCTGCACTCGGGACACAGCGTGTTCCTCGTCGGTCCGGAAGGCGCCCTGACCGAGGCGTTCGCGGTGGCCGCGGCATCCGTCTCGTTCGCGGCGGATGTGACGGATGCCGAGATCGACGCGTACGTGGCGACGGGGGAACCCCTGCTGGTGGCCGGTGCCTTCACGGTCGACAGCCTGGGCGGAGCCTTCATCGAGCGCGTCGAAGGAGACCCGTCGACTGTCGTCGGGATGTCGCTGTCGACGCTGCGGCGGCTGGTGCGCGAGCTCGGCGTGGAGTGGACGACGCTGTGGCACACGGCGGGGACAACCCCGACGTCGCGGAACACGGCGGGGACAACCCCGGCGTCGCGGAACACGGCGGGGACAACCCCGGCCTAGTGGACTCCGCCACATGAATCCCGCATGACTTTGTGCGAGTGATCCAAAGAGTCCGGCAGTCACGTGGGTAGGCTCGAAGCCATGCCTGAGAGCGTGAACACTGGAATCTCGAAAGTGCTGATCGCCAATCGTGGCGAGATCGCGGTGCGCATCATCCGCGCCGCACGTGACTCGGGGAAGGCCTCGGTGGCGGTCTATGCCGACCAGGACCGCGACGCGATGCACGCGCGCCTCGCCGATGAGGCCTACGCCCTCGGCGGAGCGACGAGCGCAGAGACGTACCTCTCGATCGAGAAGATCCTCTCGGTCGCCCGCCGCTCCGGCGCCGACGCCGTCCACCCCGGCTACGGCTTCCTGGCCGAGAACGCGGAATTCGCGCGCGCGGTCATCGGTGCGGGCCTCATCTGGATCGGACCGTCGCCCGAGGCGATCGAGGCACTCGGCGACAAGGTCACGGCCCGCCACGTGGCCGAGAAGGTCGGTGCTCCCCTCGCTCCCGGCACGCCCGGCCCCGTCTCCGGTGCGGACGAGGTCGTCGCCTTCGCCCGCGAGTTCGGCATGCCCATCGCCATCAAGGCGGCCTACGGCGGCGGCGGCCGCGGCCTGAAGGTCGCCCGCGAGTTCGACGAGGTCGAGGAACTGTTCGAGTCGGCGACGCGTGAGGCGATCACCGCGTTCGGACGCGGCGAGTGCTTCGTCGAGAAGTACCTCGACAAGCCGCGTCACGTCGAGACGCAGTGCCTGGCGGATGCCGAGGGCAACGTCGTCGTGGTCTCGACGCGCGACTGCTCCCTCCAGCGCCGCCACCAGAAGCTCGTCGAAGAGGCCCCCGCACCCTTCCTCACCGCGGAGCAGAATGAGATCCTCTACTCGGCGTCGAAGGCCATCCTCAAGGAGGTCGGCTACGTCGGCGCGGGCACGTGCGAGTTCCTCATCGGGGCCGACGGCACCATCTCGTTCCTCGAGGTCAATACGCGCCTGCAGGTCGAGCACCCGGTCTCCGAAGAGGTGACCGGGATCGACCTCGTGCGCGAGCAGTTCCGGATCGCCGAAGGCGGCACGCTCGACTACGCCGATCCCGAGCCGGTCGGCCACTCGATCGAGTTCCGCATCAACGGCGAGGACCCGGGCCGAGGCTTCCTGCCCGCCCCCGGCGACATCCACGTCTTCAAGACGTTCGGCGGCCCCGGTGTGCGTCTGGACTCCGGTGTCACCGCCGGCGACAGCGTCTCGGGAGCGTTCGACTCGCTGCTCGGCAAGCTCATCGTCACGGGCCGCACCCGCGAAGAGGCGCTGGAGCGCTCTCGTCGCGCGCTCGACGAGTTCGAGGTCGCCGGGATGCCGACGGTGCTGCCGTTCCACCGCAAGGTCGTTCGCGACCGTGCCTTCACGGGCGAGGACGGCACGTTCGGCGTCTTCACACGCTGGATCGAGACCGAGTTCGACAACGACATCCCCGCCTGGGACGGCGAGGCTGGCCCCTCGGCCGAGCCGGAGGGCCGCCACACGGTCGTCGTGGAGGTCTCGGGCAAGCGTCTCGAGGTCAGCCTCCCCGACCGCCTCTCCCACGCCCCTGCCGCGGTCGGACGCCCCGTCGCCGTGCCCCCGTCGCGGCGCTCGCACGCGTCGTCCGCCGTCTCGGGCGCGAGCGGTGACGCCGTCGCGTCCCCCATGCAGGCGACCGTCGTGAAGATCGCCGTCGAGGAGGGACAGCAGGTCGTCAAGGGCGATCTCGTCGTCGTCCTCGAGGCGATGAAGATGGAGCAGCCCATCCAGGCGCACAAGGACGGCGTCGTCGGCGCGATCAATGCTCAGGCAGGTGCGACCGTCTCGGCGGGGCACCAGCTGCTCACCATCTCCTGACGGAGTGAGCCCTCGAGGGCCGGAGGCGACCCGATCGGGCCCGCCTCCGGCCCTCAGCTGTAGGTGTCCTCGTCGCGGGCGACCTGGTGCATCGCACGCGTCGCGTCGGTGATGCTGCCGGCCAGCGAGGGGAACACCGCGAAGACACGGGAGAGCTGGTCGACCGTGAGCCGCCGCTCGACGGCGATCGCGATCGGGTAGATCAGCTCGGAGGCGCGCGGAGCGACGATGACACCGCCGATGACGGTCCCCGATCCCTCGCGCGCGATGATCTTCACGAAGCCGTCCTTGACGCCCATCATCTTCGCCCTGGCGTTGGCCGCGAGCGGGAGCTTGTACACGGTGCCGTTGACGGCGCCCGACTCGATGTCGCGCTCCTGGCTACCGACGGTCGCGATCTCGGGTGCGGTGAAGATGTTGGCGGTGACGCGCTCCTTCTTGAGCGGGATGACGGTGTCGCCGAGCGCGTGGAAGACCGCCATCCGCCCCTGCATGGCCGCGACCGAGGCGAGTGGCAGGAACGTCGTGCAGTCGCCGGCTGCGTAGATGTTGGGCACCGAGGTCCGCGCGACGCGGTTGACCTGGATGTGGCCGGAGCCGGTGAGCTGGACCCCGGCATCCTCCAGTCCGATGCCCGCCGTGTTCGGGATCGATCCGACCGCCATGAGGCAGTGGCTCCCCTCGACGGTGCGGCCGTCCGAGAGGGTCGCGACGACGCCGTCCTTCGTGCGCTCGACCTTCTCGGCGCGCGACTTGGAGAGCACCTCCATGCCGCCCCGGGTGAACACCTTCTCGATGACCGCGGCGGCGTCGGAGTCCTCCCCCGGGAGGACCTGGTCGCGGCTCGAGATCAGCGTGACCTTCGAGCCGAGGTTCATGTACGCGCCGGCGAACTCGGCTCCCGTGACGCCGGACCCGACGACGATGAGGTGCTCGGGGAGGCTCGTCATGTTGTAGAGCTGCGTCCACGTGAGGATGCGCTCCCCGTCGGGCTTGGCGCTGTCGAGCTCGCGGGGCGACGCGCCGACCGAGACGACGAGGGTGTCGGCCTCGACGCGGTCGAAGTCGGTGCCGCCGGGACCGGTCGAGACGACGACGGCGTGCGTGCCGTCGAGGCGGCCGTGGCCCGAGATGATGCGGACGCCCGCGTCCACGAGCTGGGCCCGCTGATCGTCGGACTGCTGGCGGGCGAGGGAGAGGAGTCGCTTGTTGACGGCGCCCAGGTTGATGGCGATCTCGGGCTTGAGCGGCTTGCCGCTGTCGCCGCGTGCGAACAGCTGCACGCCGAGATCCGACGCGCCGCGGATCGCGACGGCGGCGTCCGCCGTGGCGATGAGGGTCTTGGACGGGACGACGTCGGTGATGACGGCGGACCCGCCGATGCCCGCGCGCTCGACGAGCGTCACCTCGGCTCCCAGCTGGGCCGCTGCGAGAGCCGCCTCGTATCCGCCGGGGCCGCCACCGATGATCGCGACACTCTGGGTGGTCTCGAAGCTCACAGACATGTGGATCATTCTTTCAGGCTGACGGGGGTTCGTGCGCCGCGCCGCGGAACGCATCGTGTGGCCGAGCGCGTCGGCGCTTCCTAGAGTGGGAGCATGCACGAGGAGACCCACCCGCTCGACGATCCCGCCACCGACCCGTTCGAGGTCGCTGACACCGCCGCCGCTGACATCGCACGCCTCACCGGTGTGGAACGCCATGACATCGCCCTGACCCTGGGCAGCGGATGGGGGAAGGCCGCCGAGCTCATCGGCGAGACGATCGCGACGCTCGACGCGACGGAGGTCACCGGCTTCAGCAAGCCCGCCCTGGCCGGGCACGTCGGGTCGATCCGCAGCATCCTGACACCCGACGGCAAGCGTGTCCTCGTCATCGGAGCGCGCACCCACTACTACGAGAACCACGGCGTCCGCCGCGTCGTCCACAGCGTGCGGACCGCCGCCGCGACCGGCGCGAAGATCATGGTCCTCACCAACGGCGCCGGCGGGATCAAGACGTCGTGGACGCCGGGACAGCCCGTCCTCATCAGCGACCACATCAACCTCACCGCGGACTCGCCGCTCGAAGGCGCGACCTTCATCGACCTGACCGACCTCTACTCGTCGCGCCTGCGCGACCTCGCGCGCACGATCGATCCGAGCCTCGACGAGGGCGTCTACTGCCAATTCCGCGGGCCGCACTACGAGACCCCGGCCGAGGTCCAGATGGCGAAGGCCATCGGCGGACACATCGTCGGGATGTCCACGGCCCTCGAGGCGATCGCCGCCCGCCAGGCGGGCATGGAGATCCTCGGCTTCTCGCTCATCACGAACCTGGCCGCCGGCATCCAGTCGACCCCGCTCAGCCACCAGGAAGTCCTCGAGGCCGGGCGCGACGCCGAGCCCGTCATCTCGGACCTGCTGGCCCGCGTGATCGGCGTCCTGTGAGCGAGGGCGTGCTCGAGACCGCCCGTGAGTGGCTCGCGCAGGACCCGGATGAGGCGACCCGGGCGGAGCTCTCCGACCTGATCTCGCGCGCCGAAGGGGGCGACTCCGCTGCGACAGCCGACCTCCACGACCGCTTCGACACCCGCCTCGCCTTCGGCACCGCGGGCCTTCGCGGGGCGCTCGGTGCGGGCTCGAACCGCATGAACCGCGTGCTCGTGAGCCAGGCGGCCGCCGGCTTCGCGGCATACCTCCGTGACCGTGCCGGCGCCGAGACGCCGTCGATCGTCATCGGCTACGACGGACGTCGAAACTCCGACGTGTTCGCCCGCGACAGCGCCGAGATCTTCGCCGGTGCAGGGCTCCGCGCGATCCTCCTCCCCCGCCTCCTGCCGACGCCCGTCCTCGCCTTCGCGGTGCGCCACCTCGGCGCCTCGGCCGGCGTCATGGTCACGGCATCCCACAACCCGCCGGACGACAACGGGTACAAGGTCTACCTCGGCGGTGACGACGACGGCGCGCAGATCGTGTCGCCGGCGGATGCCGAGATCGCGGCGCGCATCGACGAGGTCGCGGCGCGCGCGGACCTCGGATCGATCCCGCGCTCGGACGACTACGAGGTCGCCGATGAATCCGTCGTCGACGCCTACGTCACCGGGACCGCCGTCGTCGCCCCCGCCCCGGCGGGCGCGGCGGGACTCAACTGGGTGTACACGGCGATGCACGGCGTCGGATACGAGACGCTCTCTCGCGTCCTCGAGACCGCCGGCTACCCTGCGCCGACGGTCGTGGCTGCGCAGATCGAGCCGGACGGCCGCTTCCCGACCGTCGCGTTCCCGAATCCCGAAGAGCCCGGCGCGATGGACCTCGCGTTCGAGACCGCCCGGGGCGCGGACGCCGAGCTGATCATCGCGAACGATCCCGACGCCGACCGGCTCGCCGTCGCGATCCCGGATGCCGCGGCCCCCGGCGGCTGGCACCGGTTGACCGGCAACGAAGTGGGGCTCCTGCTCGGCTGGCGTGCCGCCCGCACCGCCACCTCGGGAACCCTCGCGTGCTCGCTCGTCTCGTCGCCCGGTCTGCAGACGATCGCCGAGCACTACGGCCTCGACTTCACGGCGACCCTCACCGGATTCAAGTGGATCTCCCGTGCCCCGGGCCTCGTCTACGGCTTCGAGGAGGCGCTCGGCTACCTCGTCAACCCGGGCACGGTCCGCGACAAGGACGGCATCTCGGCGGCTGTCGCGATCCTCGGCCTCGTCGCGGAGGCCCGCGAGGAGGGCAGGACGCTCGGCGACCTGCTCGACGAGTCCGCGGCGACCTTCGGACACTTCGCGAGCGGCCAGGTCTCGCTCCGTGTCGACGACGTCTCGGTGATCGGCCGGATCATGACGGCCCTGCGCGCGGCGCCCCCGGCATCCATCGGCTCGGTCGCCGTGGAGCGCATGGAGGACCTGCTCACGGCGCCCGAGGGCTCGCCGCGCGGCGACGTCCTGCGCCTCTGGCTCGAGGACGGGTCGCGCGTCATCGTGCGCCCGAGCGGCACCGAGCCGAAGCTGAAGGCCTACCTCGACGTACGCGGCGAGTCCGCCGAGGATGCCGCTGCGCGCCTGAGCGGGGTCGACGCCGGTGTGCGCGCCGTGCTGGATGCGGCGCAGGCATGACGACCGCACTGACCGAACCGGTCACCCTCCGACACGGCCGGGTCGAGCTCGTGCCGCTCGACCCCTCGCACGCGGATGCGCTGGCATCGGCACGCGACGGGCTCGAGTACGCCTGGTACACGGCGATCCCGGCATCCGTCCCCGATGAGATCACGCGGCGCCTCGCCGAGCGGGACGCGGGCCGGATGAATCCCTTCACGGTCGTCGTCGACGGTCGCCCGCAGGGCATGACGACGTTCTGCGACATCGACGCCGAGAACCGGCGCGTCGAGATCGGATACACGTGGCTGTCACGCGACGTGCAGCGCACCGAGGTGAACACGACGGCGAAGCGGCTGCTGCTCGGCCACGCGTTCGAGGCGTGCGACGCGATCGCGGTCGAGTTCCGGACCTCGTGGCACAACCGGCAGTCCCGAGCGGCGATCGAACGGCTCGGCGCCCGTCAGGACGGCGTGCTCCGCAACCACCGCATCGGACCGGGTGGGACGATGCGCGACACCGTGGTGTACTCGATCCTCCCCCACGAGTGGCCGGGTGTCCGGATGGGACTCGACGCGCGCCTCGTGGGCTGATCAGCCGTCGACGACCGCGACGAGCTCGTCGAGGAAGCCGGCGAAGCTCGTGCCGCGGCGGAGGATCCGCTGCACGCTGTCGCGCTCGCTGAACACCTCGACGAACTGCTCGAACACGGTCTGGAACGCCTCGCGGTCCGACTCCGAGAACGCCACCATCGCGACGACCTGGACGCGCCCGTCGCCCCAGCGGATCGACGGGTCGGCGAGGCCCACGGCGATCGCCGTCCGCGTCGCGGTCATGCCGATCGCGTGCGGGACGGCGAGCGCATCGGTGAACGCGGTCGATGAGATGCGCTCCCGCTCGAGCGTGCGATCGACATAGTCCTCGGTGATGACGCCCTGGGCGGCCAGGAGCCCGCCGAGACCGCGGATGACCGTCTCCTCGTCGGCGTCGGCGGGCAGCCGTGAGACGAACGCATCGGGCGAGAAGTAGCGCTCGAGCTCGGCGCGGAGCCCCGCGAGGCGTCGTGCCCGGCGGGCACGTGCCGCGGCCTGCTGCACGCGCTCGACGTCGGGCTCGGTGAGGAACGGCTGGATCCGCACGAGCCGGTCGGAGGGCGTGGGGGGATCGATCGTGGTCAGCACCAGGTCGGTGTCGAGCCCTGCCCAATCGGGGTCGACGCGCGTCTCGACCGCGACGACCTCGATCTCGCGACCGAGGGCGCGATCGATGCTCGTGCGCAGCAGCTCGTGCATCTCGTAATAGCCCGGGCAGACGAGCGTCGCCGTCAGCAGACGAGCGGACTGGCGCGAGCGCTCCAGTCGGCCGCCGACGTGCATCGCGATGTACGCGATCTCGTCCTCGTGGAGCGGCGCGCCGACGACGACGCGGAGCTGCTCGGCCATGAAGACCGCCACGTCGAAGATCATCGGGTAACTCGACTTCAGCGACCGGGTGAGGGCGTTGCGCGACCACGCCCGATCCTGGGCACGCTGCCGCAGGTTCTGGACGTGCAGCGCGAGCCTCAGGATGAAATCGTCGTGGTCGATGTCGACGAGGAACTCGGATGCCGCTCGCGCGACGACCGCTCGCACGGCCTCCTCGACGTCGGCATCCAGTCGGTCGCGGATGACGGCGTCGGGCTCCGCGGCACCCGGCGCGACGACGCGGGTCTGCACGAGCGCGGCCAGGTGGTCCCGGTCGCCGTCGCCGAGGTGGACGCCCAAGTGGGTCACGGCGAGCCGATCGAGCAGATCGGCGATCTCGCCGCGCGCCGCCGAGTCCCCGACCGGCTCGCCGTCGAGCCCGCGGCCGCGACCGACGCGGTCGGCGGCGATCGCGATGTGCATCATCACGTCGCCGATGCCGAACTCGTTCACGAGGTAGCCGAGTTCCCCGAGACCGTCGACCAGCTCGGCTTTGAACGCACCCAGGGCGGAGGTCTCGGCGGTGCTCTCGCCGAGGGCACGTCGGAGTGCCCGCAGATCGAAGGCGCCCTGCTCCATCTCGTCGTGGACGAGACGGCTGAGCAACCGGCGTTGGGCCATCTCGGTCCCCGACAGCCGCACGCGTTCGGCGGACCGTTCCAGCGTGAGCTGCGTGCCGCTCAGGAGCGCGCGCACCCGGCCGAGGTCTGCCTCGAGCGTCGCTTCGCTCACGTGGAAGTGCTGCGCCGCGTCGTAGACGTCGATTCCCGCGGGCGCGTCGAGCAGGTCGCGGACGAGTCGGTGCAGGCGATCCCGCGGTGTCTCCTCTGCGACCGTCCGCAGCGCCCCCGGGGCTCCGGGGCCCGGGCGGTACCCGGAAGGACCCGACTCGATCGCGTCGCCGCCGGGGACGCGGGCGTTGAGCGCCGCGACGTAGGAGCGGATGCTGCGGGGCGTGACCCCCACGACGTCGGCGAGCTCGCCGGCCGTCCGCCACGCGGCATCCCGGATCAGGAGCGCCATGACCTGGTCCTGTCTCGCCCGGCTCACCCGTCCAGTCAACCACCTGTGCGACCAGGGGGTTTCCTCCCCCGCGGAAGAACGGCTGGTTGTCGCTTCCTGGGAGTCGGATGAGAATGACAAGGAGACAAGGAGGCGGATCGATGAAGATCCTCGTCGTCTGCGGCGCCGGTGCGTCGAGCACGTTCGTCGCCCAGCGTCTGCGGCATGCCGCACAGCGCGAAGGCAGGGACCTGTTCGTCCGCGCCGGAGTGCCCGGCATGGTCGCCACGGAGGCCGACGCCGGCGACGTGGTGCTCGTGGGTCCGCACCTCGCCTCCGCCCTCCCCGACATCGAACGGGATGCCGCCACCCGACAGGCGCGCACCGTGCTGCTGCCGGAGGACGTCTTCGACGACCGTGACGGAATCCGCACGCTCGCCCTGGTGAACGCCGCGACAGTGGCAGACCGCAGTGAAAGGACCCCGCGATGAGCGCACCGGCCAGCCGGACCGTGAGGATCGGCTCCTCCAACGGCCTGCACGCCCGCCCCGCGAAGATGTTCGCGCAGGCCGCGAAGGATTCCGGCATCCCCGTCACGATCTCGAAGGGATCCGGCGGAGCGGTCAACGCCGCCAGCATCCTCAGCGTGATCTCGCTCGGTGCCGAGAACGGCGACTACGTGACGCTCACCGCAGACGGCGCGAACGCCGAAGGGGTGCTCGACGCCCTCACCGAACTTCTGACCACCGACCACGACGCCTGAGGGACACATGACTGAGCTTCGAGGAGTAGGAATCGGCCTGGGCGTGAGCCACGGCCCCATCGCGCGGATGGCGGAGCCGCTGCCCGCGCCGAAGGACGAGAAGAGCGCACGGAGCGCCGACGAGGAGACCGCGCGCGTCCGTGCCGCGATCGAGGCGGTCGCGCGCGAGCTGGAGCAGCGCGGCGAGACCGCGGGAGGTGCCGCGCAGGAGGTCCTCGAGGCGCAGGCCATGATGGCCGAGGACCCGGCGCTCGAAGAAGAGGTCACGAACCGCATCGGCGCCGGCAAGACCGCCGAGTTCGCCGTCTTCGATGCTTTCGCGTCGTTCCGCGACACGCTCTCCGCGATGGGCGGCTACCTCGGCGAGCGCGCCGCCGACCTCGATGACGTCGCTCAGCGCGTCATCGCCCACCTCCGGGGCGTCGCCGCTCCCGGAGTGCCCGACCCGGGGCATCCGTTCGTCCTCGTCGCGAAGGACCTCGCTCCCGCCGACACCGCGCTCCTCGACCTCGACAAGGTCCTCGCGCTCGTGACGACCGAGGGCGGCCCGACGTCGCACACCGCGATCCTCGCCCGCGAGAAGTCCATCGTCGCCGTCGTCGGCGTCCGCGGTGCGGCCGGTCTCGCCGAGGGCGAGACGGTCGTCGTCGACGCCGCGGCCGGTGTCGTCACGACCCAGCCGACCGACGACGACATCGCCCAGGCGGAGCGCCGCGAGGCCGATCGCGCCGCCGCGGCGGACGCGCCTGTCACCCCGGGGGCGCTCGCGGACGGTACCGCGGTGCCGCTGCTCGCGAACCTCGGCAAGCCGCAGGACGCCGCGAAGGCCGTCGAGCTCGGCGCCGAGGGTGTGGGCCTGTTCCGCACGGAGTTCCTCTTCCTGAGCTCCTCGCAGGCCCCGACCGTCGAGGAGCAGACGAAGGCGTACACCGAGCTGCTGCAGGCGTTCCCCGGCAAGAAGGTCGTCGTCCGTGCGCTGGATGCCGGCGCCGACAAGCCGCTCGCCTTCCTGAACGACGCGCACGAGGAGAACCCGGCCCTCGGGCTCCGCGGCCTCCGCGCTCTCCGCGCCAGCGAGGACATCCTGCGCGAGCAGCTCACCGCCCTCGCCAACGCGGATGCCGCCACCGAGGCCGACCTCTGGGTCATGGCACCGATGGTGTCGACCGTCGAGGAGACCGAGTACTTCGTCACGCTCGCGAAGGAGTACGGCATCAAGACCGCCGGCGTCATGGTCGAGGTCCCCTCCTCGGCTCTGCTGGCCGACAAGGTCCTCGCCCACGCCGATTTCGCCTCCATCGGGACGAACGACCTGACGCAGTACACGCTGGCGGCCGACCGCCTGCTCGGTTCGGTCTCGTCGTTCCAGGACCCGTGGCATCCCGCCGTCCTGCAGCTCGTCAAGGCGACGGGCGACGGCGGACGCGTCAACGGCAAGCCGATCGGCATCTGCGGTGAGGCCGCGGCCGACCCGATGCTCGCGGTCGTCCTCGTCGGCCTCGGCGCGACCACGCTCTCCATGGCACCGACGGCGCTCGCAGATGTACGCGCCACCCTCTTGCACCACAGCCTCGACGACGCGAAGCGCATCGCCGAAGCAGCCCTCGCCGCATCCGATGCGGCATCCGCCCGAGCCGCGGCCCAGGAAGCCGCAGCACAGCACAAGGAGAACCAGTAACCATGACAACGACGTCTCCGGCACAGACCCGGGGAGGAGCACGCGTCGCCGTTCAGCGATTCGGCACGTTCCTCTCGGGCATGATCATGCCGCTCATCCCCGCGCTCATCGCGTGGGGCATCTTCACCGCCTTCTTCATCGAGAAGGGGTGGACGCCGAACGCCGACCTGGCGAACATCGTCGGCCCGTTCATCCACTACCTGCTCCCCATCCTCATCGCCTACCTCGGCGGCCATCTGGTCTACGGCGTGCGCGGCGGTGTCGTCGGAGCGATCGCGACGTTCGGTGTGATCGCCGGCTCCGACCTCCTCATCGACAAGTTCAACGCCGCTCTGGCCATCTCCGACCCGCAGGCCGACCCCCTGGGCAAGGTGAACATGTTCATCGGCGCGATGATCATGGCGCCGCTCGCCGCCTGGACCATGAAGATGCTCGACCGCCTGTGGGAGGGCAAGGTCCGCGCGGGCTTCGAGATGCTCGTGAACATGTTCTCTGCCGGCATCTGGGGCTTCGTCATGGCCATCGTCGGGTTCTACCCGCTGGCATGGCTCATCAACGGCCTCATGAACGTCCTCAGCACCGCGGTGAACTGGCTCGTCGAGACGAACCTCCTCCCGCTGACGAGCATCATCATCGAGCCCGCCAAGGTGTTCTTCCTGAACAACGCCCTGAACCACGGTGTCCTCACCCCGCTGGGCCTCGACCAGGCGGCGACGAGCGACGCCGGGGGATCGATCCTCTTCCTCCTCGAGGCCAACCCCGGCCCCGGCGTGGGACTCCTGCTCGCCTTCACCTTCTTCGGGATCGGCGCCGCCCGCGCGTCGGCTCCGGGAGCGGCGATCATCCAGTTCTTCGGAGGCATCCACGAGGTGTACTTCCCGTACGCGCTCATGAAGCCGATCCTGATCGTCGCGCTGATCGCCGGCGGCATGACCGGTGTCACCACCAACATGCTGCTCGGCGGCATGCTGCGCGCACCGGCAGCCCCGGGCAGCATCCTGGCAGTGATGGCGCAGGTCGCGAACAACAGCTACATCGCGGTCATCCTCTCGGTGGTCCTGTCGGCCGCGGTGACCTTCATCGTCGCGTCGATCATCCTGCGGGCCTCCCGTAAGCGCGACCTGGCTGCCGCTGAGCTGGGCACGGACTCCTTCTCCGCCGCGGTCTCGCAGACCGAGGCGAACAAGGGCAAGCAGTCCGAGGCCCTCTCCGGCCTGCGCGGCTCCGCCACGGCTCCCGCAGCGACGACGGATGCGGCTGCTGCGGCATCCGCCCCCGCCGAAACCGCCATCGCCGAGCGCGAGATCACGAACGTCGTGTTCGCCTGCGACGCCGGCATGGGCTCGTCCGCGATGGGCGCGAGCGTGCTCCGCAACAAGTTCAAGAAGGCGGGTGTCGAGGGCGTCACGGTCACCAACAAGGCGATCGCGAACCTCGACCCGTCCGCCGACCTGGTCATCACGCAGCAGCAGCTGACCGACCGCGCGCGTGGAGTCACCCCCGACTCCCTGCACGTCTCGGTCGACAACTTCATGAACTCGCCGAAGTACGACGAGGTCGTCGAGATGGTGCGTCGCCAGCGCGGCGACGTCTGATGCACGCCGCTGCGGGGTCGGGAACAATGGTCCCGACCCCGCAGCATCCTTTTTCCCACCCCCTCAGAAGGAGAACGTCATGGCCCGCGAAGTCCTCACCCTCGGCCAGATCCGCATCCACTCCGGCTCCGTCAGCCAGGAACAGGCCATGAAGGAGGCCGCCGACATCCTCGAGGCGGCCGGCGCCGTGACGAGCGCCTACTTCGACGCCATGCAGCAGCGCGAGGTCGCCGTCTCGACCTACATGGGCAACGAGCTCGCGATCCCCCACGGGACCAACGAGACCAAGGAGGCGATCCTCGACTCCGCACTCTCGTTCGTCCGCTACGACGGCGGCGTCGACTGGGGCGGCGAGCACGTGTCGTTCGTCGTCGGCATCGCCGGCAAGGGCGACGAGCACCTCGAGATCCTGTCGCAGATCGCCCTCCTGTTCTCCGAGGACGAGGAGGTCGCGAAGCTCAAGGCCGCCCAGACTCCCGAGGAGCTCTACCAGCTGCTCGCCACGGTGAACAACGCATGAAGGCCGTCCACTTCGGCGCCGGAAACATCGGCCGCGGCTTCGTCGGACTGCTCTTGCACGAGGGCGGGTACGAGCTCGTCTTCTCGGACGTCGCCCCGACCCTCGTCGAGACCATCAACGCGGCATCCGGGTACACGGTCCACGAGGTCGGGCCGGGCGGAGGCGACAAGACCGTCACCGGCTTCCGGGCGATCAACAGCCAGGCCGACCCGGATGCCGTCGCCGACGAGGTCGCTGCGGCCGACGTCGTGACGACCGCCGTGGGACCCAACATCCTGCCGTTCGTCGCACCGCACATCCTCGAGGGACTCGCCCGTCGCTCCGCCGACGCGAAGCCGCTGCAGGTCATGGCGTGCGAGAACGCGATCGGCGCGACCGACACCCTCCGCAGCGAGATCGAGAAGCTCGCCGGTGATGCGTGGGGCGATCTGTCCACGCGCGCCGTGTTCGCCAACACCGCCGTCGACCGCATCGTCCCCGGCCAGCCAGAGGGCGCAGGCGTCGACGTGACGGTCGAGCCGTTCTTCGAGTGGGCTATCGAGCGCGGACCGTTCGGCGACGACCTGCCGAACATCCCCGGCGCGCACTTCGTCGACGACCTCGCCCCCTACATCGAGCGGAAGCTCTTCACGGTCAACACCGGCCACGCCGCCACCGCCTACTTCGGTGCCGCCGCGGGGATCACCCGGATCTCGGACGCCCTGGCGGACCCCGGCATCCGGGGCAAGGTCGAGCAGGCACTCGGGGAGACCTCCGCGTTCCTCGCGGCCGCGCACGGGCTCGACCCCGCCGAGCTCGCCGAGTACCGCGCGACGATCCTCGAGCGGTTCTCCAACGAGGCCCTGCCCGACACCGTGCAGCGCGTCGGCCGTCAGCCGCTGCGCAAGCTGTCGCGTCACGAGCGCTTCGTCGGCCCCGCCTCGGCGGCCGCCGAGCGCGGTCTCGGCGTCGACGGACTCATCGCCGCGATCGCCGCCGCACTGCGGTTCGAGGACGCTGCAGACCCGCAGGCCGTCGAGTTGCAGGAGCGCATCCGAACCGAGGATGCCGCGGCCTTCACGGCATCCGTCACAGGTCTCGAGCCTGCCCACCCCCTGTTCGCACGCATCCAGGATCAGGTCGCCCAGCGGCAGACCGAGCTCGGCCTCTACAGCGCGTGAGCGCGTCGAAGCGGCCCCGCTCCCGGGCACGGCGCATCGTCTCGATCGTGCTGCTGTCCGTGGCGGGGCTGCTCGTCGCCGGCATCCTCGGCATCGTGATCTGGAGCCAGGTCGGCGTCATGGGCGCCGAGGCCGGCCCGCTCGCCTCAGTGCGCGAGGACGACCGGATCGCCGTGTCCGACACCGGCGGCAACGTCGTGATGTCGCCGTCCTCCGGAGAGAGCACCGTCGGGCTCGTCTTCATCCCCGGGGCGAAGGTCGACGCTGAGGCGTACGAGGCGAAGCTCGCGGGGCTCGTCGCGGAGGACGGGATGACGGTCGTCATCACCCGCCCGTGGCTGAACCTCGCTTTCTTCGACCCCCGGTCCCTGTCGACGTTCACCGATTCCGCGCCCGACATCGACACCTGGCTCGTCGGCGGCCACTCCCTCGGCGGGGTGCGCGCCTGTCAGCTCGCATCGGATGCCGGCGGCCTCGTACTCTTCGCCTCGTACTGCGCGAACGACCTGTCCGGTTCCGGGCTTCCCGTGCTGAGCATCTCGGGCTCCGAGGACGGGCTGTCCACCCCCGAGAAGATCCAGGATGCCCGCGGCATGCTGCCCGCCGACGCCGAGTTCGTCGAGATCCCCGGCGCCTCGCACGCCTCCTTCGGCGACTACGGCCCGCAGGCCGGCGACGGCACCCCCACGATCGACGACCCCGCCATGACGGCCGAGATCACGGCATCCGTCGCGGAACTCCTCCCCCGCCTCTGACTCGCGGTCGAAGTCCCCCTCTGGCCGGGTATGCGCCCGGGATACCCGGCCGGATGGGGACCTCGGCGGGTCACGGCGTCCATCCCGCCTCCCGGAGCGCGCCCTCGACCATGCGCACCGCAGTCCGTCCGTCGCCCTGCAGATGGTGGCGCAGGATGCGGATCAGCACCCACCCCTGTTGACGGATGTCGTCCCACCGGTCGGCATCGCGCTCGAACTGCGCGCGGTCCTCGGCGTGCTGGCGCCCGTCGTACTCGACAGCGACTCGCCACTGTTCGTACGCCAGGTCCAGCCGTGCGACGAACCGACCGTCCGGCGCACGAATGACGATGTTGAGTGCAGGCTCCGGGAGTCCTGCGGCGCGCACGACCAGCCGCAGCCGCGTCTCCTGGGGCGACTCGGCACCGACGCGCACGTCGGAGAGCGCGGCTTCCAGCGCAGCCTGTCCCCGCCCCACTGCCCTGGCGACTTCCGCGGCGAGATCGTCCAACGTGAGCAGACCGCCGCGCACACCCACGAGGAAGTCCCCTGCCGCCACCAGCTCCTCGTGATTCCACCAGGAGGCGACGTGGCGCCATGCCCTCGCCGGCCCTTCGACGCGCAGCCCCTCCACCACCCGCACGTCGGCGACACCCGGACCGAGCCGATGACCTACGACACCTGCGACCCTCGGCTCCCGATCCGGGCGGTGCGCCGCGACGTGGAGCCGCTGCGAGGCTCGATCCGCCGGAAGTGGCGCCCCGTAGAGAGCCAGCGCTGTGCTGTGGCTGAAGAACTGCCACGGCCGCATCCGCTGGGCGAACTGACGAGCCTTCGCCTCGAGCGCCTCGAGGTCGTGGCCTGTGGGCACTCGGACGCCGGGATACGGGATCGCCAGATCCGCGGCATCCAGTCGACCGGTGGTTACCCCGGCACGACGGGCTTCATCGACATGGAACTCTCGATCACGCAGGTTCTCGGGAAGGGGACGCGGTCGCCGCATTCCTGCAGGATGTCGCGCGGGGGCAGCCGGTCAGGCGCCCATCCCGCGCGCCGCGGACAGCCCTCACACGACCGGCCCTGGGGAGAAAGGATGAGGTCCCGATCGGGCCGGGTATGCGCGAGCCGCACCCGGCCCGATCGGGACCTCGAAAATGGCGTCAGGCCGAGAAGCCCTCGCCGATGAGCTCGATGAGCTCCTCGCGCTCCTCGATCGTGAGGAAGGCCGCCGCCGCAGCGTTCAGCTGGAACGCCTCGAGGTCGTCGAGCGTGTACTCGAATGCGTCGGCGAGGAGCTTCAGCTCGCGGGTCAGCGAGGTGCGGCTCATGGTGCGGTTGTCGACGTTCACGGTGACGGCGAAGCCGAGCTGGTACAGCAGGTCGAAGGGGTGATCCTCGAGCTGCGTTCCCCACGCCGCGATCGCGCCGGTCTGCAGGTTCGACGAGGGCGACAGTTCGAGCGGGATCTCGCGGTCGCGGACCCAGCGCGCCAGGTCGCCGAAGCGGACCTGCACCTCCTCGCCCTTCTCCGCGACGACGTCGAGGTCCTCGGCGATGCGCACACCGTGTCCGAGGCGCAGTGCCCGCCCGTCGATCAGCGCGGAGCGGATCGAATCGAGCCCCGCGGCCTCACCGGCGTGCACCGTGGCGGGGAAGAAAGCGGATGCCAGGTAGTCGAACGCCGGGCGCAGGTTCGACGGCGGGAAGCCCGCCTCCGGACCGGCGATGTCGAACCCGACAGCGCCGCGACCGCGGTGGCGGACGGCGAGCTCGGCGATCTCGAGCGACCGGTCGGTGTGACGCATGGCGGTGATGAGCTGGCCGACACGGATGTCGCGGCCCGATCCCTCGACCGAGTCCTCGCCCTCCTCGATGCCCTCCTGCACGGCTTCCACGACCTCGTCGAGGCTCAGGCCGCCGCCCAGGTGCTGCTCGGGCGCCCAGCGCACCTCGCCGTAGATGACGCCGTCGGCTGCGAGGTCCTCGACGAACTCCTTCGCGACGCGGCGCAGTCCGTCACGGGTCTGCATGACCGCGATGGTCAGGTCGAACGTCTTCAGGTACTCGACGAGCGAGCCCGAATCGGACTGGTCCTCGAACCAGTCGGCGAGGTCGTCGGCCGCGGCTTCGGGAACCTCGACGCCCGCCTCGTCGGCGAGCTCGATGATCGTCTGCGGCCGGAGCGCGCCGTCGAGGTGGTCGTGCAGCGACACCTTGGGGAGCGAGCGGATCGAGACGCCCTCGAGGTTCGCGTCACCGTGCTGATCGATGGCCATTGTGCAGTCCTGTCGTGAGGGGTTCAGGCGGTGATGCGCTCGAGGACGAGCGGGGTGGATGCCGGGGCTTCCGCACCGATCTCCCAGGCGCCCTCGAGCGCCTCGGCGGCCCGCGCGAAGCGGTTCTCATCGTCGGCCAGCAGTGTGAACAGCGGCTGTCCGGCGGTGACCGTGTCGCCCGGCTTCACGTGCAGGTCGATGCCGGCGGCGTGGATGACGGGGTCCTGTGCGCGGGCGCGTCCGGCGCCGAGGCGCCAGGCGGCGATCCCGAACGGGAGGGCTTCGAGCCGCGTGACGACGCCGGACTCGGTCGCCGTGACGGTGTGGGTCTCGCGCGCGGTGGGCATCGCGGCATCCGGGTCACCGTCCTGCGCGCGGATCATCCGGCGCCACGAGTCCATGGCGCGCCCGTCCTTCAGGGCGGCCTCCACGTCGGCGTCGGGCTGGCCGGCGAGGGCGAGCATCTCTCGTGCGAGCGCGACGGTCAGCTCGACGACGTCGGCGGGTCCGCCGCCAGCGAGCACCTCGACGGACTCGCGGACCTCGTTGGCGTTGCCGATGGCGAGGCCGAGGGGCGTGTTCATGTCGGTGAGCAGCGCCGTGGTCGCGACGCCCGAATCGGTGCCGAGGGCGACCATCGTGCGGGCGAGCTCGCGGGCCTTGTCGACGTCCTGCATGAAGGCGCCGGAGCCGAACTTCACGTCGAGGACGAGCGAATCCGTGCCCTCGGCGATCTTCTTCGACATGATGCTCGAGGCGATGAGCGGGATCGCCTCGACGGTGCCGGTGACGTCGCGGAGCGCGTAGAGGCGCTTGTCCGCCGGTGCCAGGCCGGAGCCGGCGGCGCAGATGACGGCGCCGACATCCCGCATCTGCGCGATCATCTCGTCGTTGCTGAGGGCTGCTCGCCAGCCGGGGATGGCCTCGAGCTTGTCGAGCGTGCCACCGGTGTGCCCCAGTCCGCGGCCCGACAGCTGCGGCACGGCGACGCCGAAGGCGGCGACGAGCGGTGCGAGCGGGAGGGTGATCTTGTCACCGACGCCGCCGGTGGAGTGCTTGTCGACGGTCGGCTTGCCGAGCCCGCCGAAGCTCATCCGCTCCCCCGAGGCGATCATCGCATCGGTCATGACGCGGATCTCGTCGCGGTTCATCCCGTTGAGGAGCACCGCCATCGCGAACGCGGCCATCTGCGAGTCGGCGACGTACTCGCGGGTGTACGCATCGATCATCCAGCGGAGCGCATCCTCAGGGACGGCGCCGCCGTCGCGCTTGGTGCGGATGACGTCGACGGCGTCGAACGCCTCGACCGCGCTCATCGGGCGGCCTCCAGGTCGCGGGGGCCGAAGGCGTCGGGCAGGACCTCGTCGATCGTGCGGATGCCCGAGACGGTCTCGAGCAGCATCCCGGGGATCGCGAACTCGTTGAGCAGCTGTCGGCACCGGCCGCACGGCATGATCGTCTCGCCGTCGTTGTTGACGCAGACGAACGCGACGAGCTCGCCGCCGCCGGTCATGTGGAGGTTCCCGACCAGGCCGCATTCGGCGCACAGGCCGACCCCGTAGGAGGCGTTCTCGACGTTGCAGCCGGTCACGATCCGCCCGTCGCTCACGAGCGCCGCGGCGCCTACTCGGTAACGGGAGTACGGCGCGTACGCCTTCTCCATGGCCTCGACGGCTGCCGAACGCAGCTCGTCCCAATCGATGTCGGTCACGACTTCTTCCTCTGTAGATGAGCGGATGCCGCGGGTCGCGGCATCCCGTGTCAGCCCTTGATGTAGGGCTTGCCCGCTGCCGCGGGCCCGCGGATCTGCCCGGCGAAACCGGCGACCGCGAGGATCGTCACGACGTACGGCAGCATGAGCATGAATTCGCTCGGGATGGGGGTGTCCAGCACGGTGAGCTGGTTCTGCAGGTTCGTCGCGAAGCCGAACAGCAGCGCGGCGAGCGTCGCGCGGATCGGGTCCCACCGGCCGAAGATGACGGCCGCGAGAGCGATGAAGCCGAGCCCGGCGGTCATCTCCTTGCCGAACTGCGGCACCGAGACGAGCGTGAAGTACGCGCCGCCAATGCCGGCGATCGCTCCGGCGAGCGAGACGTTCCAGAATCGCGTCGTGTTGACCTTGATGCCCACGGTGTCGGCGGCCTGCGGGTGCTCACCCACGGCGCGGAGGCGCAGACCCCAGCGCGTGCGGTAGAGGCTCCACGAGACGACGGCGACCGCGACGTACATGAGGTACACGATGAAGGTCTGGTTGAACAGGACCGGACCGATGATCGGGATCTCGCTCAGGAACGGGATCTCGATGCGGCCGAAGCGCTCCGGACGGTTGAGGGTGTCCTCGTTGGGGACGAGCAGCGCCCCGTACAGGAAGCCCGTCAGGCCGGTCACGAGGACGTTCAGGACGACGCCGACGATCACCTGGTCGACGAGGTACTTGATGGCGAACGCCGCGAGGACGAAGGAGACCAGCACGCCGCCCACCATCGCGCCGATCAGGCCGATGAAGGGGCTGCCCGTGATGCTCGACAGGAGTGCCGCCGAGAAGGCGCCCAGCAGCAACTGACCCTCGATGGCGACGTTGACGACGCCGACGCGTTCGCCGATGACCCCGCCCAGCGCACCGAACACCAGCGGGACCGACAGCGACACGGCTCCGAAGAGCAGGCTCGTGACGGGGAAGGTTCCTCCGGCGGCGGCCCACACGATGAAGGCGACGATCGCAACGACGGCGAAGACCGAGGTCAGCCACAGCGGCGTCCGGCGGTAGTTCCATGCGTTCCATGCCGCCAGTGCCGCGAGGAGGACGAGGACGACGACCATCGCCCAGCTCGTGGCGCCCGTCGGCACCTCGATGTTCGGGACGGCGATCGACGAGGTCGCGTCGCCGAGGCGGAACGTCGTGACGGGGCCGCGGGGGACGAGGCCGAACAGGAGCGCCATCAGCACGACGACGACGCCGAAGACGATCGGCACCTTGACGTGACGCGCCTTGACGACGGTCAGCTGGATGGTGCCGTCGGATTCGAGTGCGGGAGCCGGAGCGCTCATGCCGCCACCGCCTTCTTCGCGGCCTTGGCTCGCGCCTTGTCCGCCTTCTCGATCTCGGTCTTGGGAAGGAAGAACACGGCGCGCAGCAGAGGCGGCGCCGCGATGAAGAGCACGACGAGCGACTGGACGACGAGCACGATGTCGACCGGGATCCCCTGCGCCTGCATCGAGAACGACCCCGCCTTGAGGGCGCCGAACAGGATGCCGGCCGCGAAGGTCCCCCACGCGCGGCTGCGCCCGAGGAGGGCCACGGTGATCGCGTCGAAGCCGATGCCGGCGTCGATGGTGGCGGCGAATCCGGTCGTGACATTGCCCTGGATCTGGTTCATGGCGGCGAGACCGGCGAGGCCGCCGGCGAAGACCATGGCGTAGATGTAGATGCGCTCGACGTTGATGCCGCCCGCACGCGCGGCGTGCGGGTTCTCGCCGACGGCCCGCATCCGCAGTCCGAGGCTGGAGCGCTCGATGAGCCACCAGACGAACACGGTCGCGACGACGACGATGACGAAGCCCCAGTCCAGCTGCGGGAACGTCGGGCCGAACAGGTCGGGGAACTGAGCTGTGGCCGGCGTCGGCTGCGACTGCGGCTGGTTGCTGCCCTCTGCCTGCAGGAGACCCGGGGTGCGCAGCATCCACAGCAGCAGGTAGTACGCGACGTAGTTGAGCATGATCGTGAGGATCACCTCGTGCGCACCGGTGCGCGCCTTCAGCAGACCCACAAGACCGCCCCAGATCGCTCCGCCCAGGATGCCGGCGAGCAGGGTGAGCGGCAGGTGCACGAGCAGCGGCAGGTCGAGGTTGAACGCGAAGAAGCCTGCGAACAGGGCACCGACGAGCATCTGGCCGCGCGCACCGATGTTGAACAGGCCGACGCGGAACGCCAGGGCGACGCCGAGGCCGGCGGCGATCAGCGGCGCGGCGAACCCGAGGGTGTTGGTCAGCGGGCGGATCTGCGCCGAGAAGTCGCCGACGCGCGGGTTGAAGACGGCGCCGCGGAAGAGGGCCTCGTACCCGGTGTAGATGGCGTTCCACGCCGCGACGAGGGTGTCGGTGGGACGCGCGAAGAAGTATCCGCTCGTGCGCTGCACCTCTTCGTTGGTCACCGCGATGAGCACGCCGCCGACGATCATGGCGAGCACGAAGGCGAGGATCGTCGTGACGGCGCTGCCGCGCACGAGCTCACGGAAGAAGACGTCGGTGCGCGAAGGCTGCCCCGGCTCTTTCTCCCCCGTCAGCGGGCCGCTCGCGGTGGGCAGCTGTGCAGCGGGATGCGCCGCGTCGGCGGCGCCGGGCGTCGTGCCGCTCATGCAGCCACCTCCGGGTCGGTTGCGCCGGCCATCATGAGGCCGAGGGTTTCGCGGGGGGTGTCACCGGGGACGATGCCCACGACGCGCCCGCGGTACATGACAGCGATGCGATCGGCGAGTGCGGTGACCTCGTCGAGCTCGGTCGACACGACGATCACGGGGATCCCCGCGTCGCGCGTCTCGACGATGCGCTTGTGGATGAACTCGATGGATCCGACGTCGACGCCGCGGGTCGGCTGGGCGGCGACGAAGAGCTTGAGGTCGCGGCTCATCTCGCGAGCGATGACGACCTTCTGCTGGTTTCCGCCGGACAAGGTGCCTGCAGGGGTCTCGGGACCCCGCGTGCGGATGTCGTATTCCTCGATGCGGGCACGCGCGAACGCGTCGAGTTCGGCGCGGCGGATGGTGCCCGCGCGCGAGAACGCCGGGTCGGTGGTGCGGTCGAGGATGAGGTTCTCGGCGACGGAGAAGCCGCCGACGAGCCCGTCTTCCTTGCGGTCCTCGGGGACGAAGCCCACGCCGGCATCCAGGATGCTGCGGACGCTCTTTCCGACGAGCTCCGTGCCGTCGAGGCTGATGGAGCCCTCGGTGCGGGCGGCGAGGCCGACGATGGCCTCGACGAGCTCCGTCTGGCCGTTGCCCTGCACACCTGCGACGGCGAGGATCTCGCCAGGACGGACGTCGAACGACACCTCGTCGACGACGATGGCGCCGCCGGGGGTGAGGACGCGCAGGTCTCGCACCTCGAGTCCGCCGGAGCTCGGCTTGGCCGGGTCCTTCTGGACGGTCAGCTCTACGGCACGACCGACCATGAGGGAGGCGAGCTCGGCGTTGGTCGCCGTCGGCGACGCGGTGCCGACGATCTTGCCGAGGCGCACGACCGTGATCCGGTCGGCGACCTCGCGCACTTCGCGCAGCTTGTGCGTGATGAAGACGATGGAAGTCCCCTCGTCGCGCAGCTGTCGCATGATCCCCATGAGCTCGTCCGTCTCCTGGGGGGTGAGGACCGCGGTCGGCTCGTCGAAAACGAGGACCTTCGCGTCGCGGGAGAGGGCCTTGATGATCTCGACGCGCTGCTGGACGCCGACGGGGAGGTCGCCGACGAGGGCGTCGGGGTCGATCTGGAAGCCGAACCGGTCGGCGACGGCACGCACATGGGCGCGGGCCTGCGCGAGGTCGAGCTTGCCGAGGCCGGTCGTCTTCTCGTGGCCGAGCATGACGTTCTCGGCGACGGTGAACACGGGGATGAGCATGAAGTGCTGGTGCACCATGCCGATGCCGGCCGCCATCGCGTCACCGGGACCCCGGAAGTTCTGGACGGCGTCGTCCAGCAGGATCTGTCCCTCATCGGCGCGGTAGAGGCCGTAGAGGACGTTCATGAGAGTGGATTTGCCGGCGCCGTTCTCGCCGAGGAGAGCGTGGATCTCCCCCGGCTCGACCACGAGGTCGATGTGATCGTTGGCGACGAGGCTGCCGAATCTTTTCGTGATTCCGCGGAGCTCGAGCTTCATACGAGAACCCTAACCGGCGGGTGTCTGGAAAGTACCCGCCATAAAACGTTGAGCGAACGGCACTCGGGGCGGACAGCTCTGCGCTGCCCGCCCCGAGTGGATGTCGTTCAGATCACGGCGAGTTCTTGGACTCCACCGTGATGTCACCGGAGATGATCGACTTCTGGAGCGTGTCGAGCTCGTCGGTCAGACCGGCGGGCAGCTTCGACTCGAAGTCGTGGAAGCTCGAGAGCTTGACGCCCTCGTTCTCGAGGGTGCCGACGTACGGCGCGGCGTCGAACTTGCCGGTCGATGCGGCGACCGTGGTGTCGTAGACGGCCACGTCGATCGCCTTCATGATCGAGACCAGCGTGATGTCGGAGACCGTGTCATCGGCGACGGCGAGGTCGCTGTCGACGCCGAGGATGAGGGTGTCGTCACCGCTGTCCTTGATCGCCGCTGCGGCGCTCGTGTAGATCGGACCGCCGACGGGGAGGATGACGTCGACGCCCTGGTCGAGGACCGACTGAGCGGTCTGCTTGGCGGTGTCGTTCGCGTCGAAGCCGCCGGTGAAGGCGCCCTTCTGAGCGGCGACGTCCCAGCCGAAGAGCTTGACGTCGGCACCCTTGTCCTCGTTGTACTTCTCGACGCCGAGGGCGTAGCCGTCCATGAAGACCGCGACCGAGGGGATCTGGAGGCCACCGAAGGTGCCCACCTTGTTGACGCCGGCCTCAGCGGACCACGCGGCGGCGGCGTAGCCACCGAGGTACGCGGCCTCCGCCGTGTTGAACACGAGGGGCTTGATGTTGGGGGCGTCGGTCTTGCCGTCCTGGTCGGTGTCCGCGTAGTCGTCGATGATCGCGAACTGCAGTTCCGGGTTGGCCTTGGCCGCCTCGACCGTCGCCGCGGCGAGCTTGAAGCCGACCGAGACGATGAGGGTGCAGCCCTCGGAGATCGCCGTGGTCATGTTGGGCTCGTAGTCGTTGTCGTTGGTCGACTCGAACTCGAGGGGCTTGATGCCCAGCTCGTCGGCGGCCTTGTCCATGCCGTTCTTGGCCGACTCGTTGAACGACTTGTCGTTCCAGCCACCGGCGTCGGAGACCAGGCAGGGCTTGAAGCCGTCGACGATGTCGCCGCCACCGGCGCCGGCGGACGACGTCGGGTTGGCCTCGGGTGCGGTACCGCAGCCAGCCAGCGCGGCGATGAGAAGCGCGGCACCGGCGATGCCGGCGAGCTTCTTCGGGTTCGAGATGGTCAAGAGTGCCTCCACGGAAGAGAACCCGCGGACTTCGCGGGTGTGCGCAACCGAAGTTACCCACTGTGACGACGACCGGTCACCCTGATGAGCCCGTTCGTCCGAATGGTTACAAAGCCGCAATGAACCCGTCACAGGAGCGGCATCCTGCTCAACGGACGGGGTGTCAGAGGACGTCCCCGCGACCGGTCACCTTCAGCGCGTCGACGACGCTCTTGACCCGCTGGGCGTGCTCGGCAGTGGTCACCAGAAGCGCGTCGTCCGTGTCGACGACGACGATGTCCTTGACGCCGATGATGCTGATCACGCGACTCGTCTGCGAGACGACGATGCCGCTCGCGGCATCCGAGAGCACCCGGGCGTTCTGTCCGAGGATCGCGAGGTCCGTGCGGCCGCCCGAGTTGAGCTTGGCGAGGCTCGCGAAGTCCCCCACGTCATCCCAGTCGAAGTGTCCGGGGACGACGGCGAGCTTGCCCTTCTCCGCCGCCGGCTCCGCGACGACGTAGTCGATCGCGATCTTCTCGAGGGTCGGCCAGATGCGGTCGACGGCGGGGCCCCGCAGGTCGCGGTCGTCCCACGCTTCGGCGAGCTCCATGAGCCCGGCGTGCAGGGTGGGGTTGTTCGCCTCGATCTCGGCGAGCAGGACGTCGGCCCGCGAGATGAACATGCCCGCGTTCCACAGGTAGGAGCGATCGGCGACGTAGGCCTTCGCCGTCTCGAGGTCGGGCTTCTCGACGAAGCGCTCGACCAGGGAGGCATCCCGCGCGCCGTCGACGATCAGCTCGCCGCCCCGCTTGATGTAGCCGAAGCCGACCGCCGGCTCGGACGGGGTGATGCCGATCGTGCAGATGTAGCCCTCGCGTGCCACCTCGACGGCGTCGCGCACCGCGAACTCGAACACGCGCGAGCCGCGGATGACGTGATCGGCGGCGAAGGATCCGATGACGACATCCGGATGCCGCCGGTGCAGGATCGCCGCAGCGAGGCCGATCGCGGCGGCGGAGTCGCGCGGCTCGGATTCGAGGATGACGTTCTTGTCGGGGATGCCGGGGAGCTGCGCCTCGACGGCGGCGCGGTGCGCGCGGCCGGTGACGACGGCGATCCGATCGGGCCCGGTGAGGGGCTCGAGGCGGTTCCACGTGTCGCGGAGGAGGGAGTGCCCCGACCCGGTCAGGTCGTGGAGGAACTTCGGGGCATCCGCGCGAGACAGGGGCCACAGGCGGGATCCGACGCCCCCGGCGGGGATGACGGCGTAAAAGTCCTCGATGTGTTCGACCATGGTCGGAACCCTACCGGCCGATTAAGGCTCGCCTTCCTCGCCCACCCCTCTCGAGGCCGCTTAGGATGGTCGATGCGCCCGCTTGCGACGATGGGCGACATTCCCCGGGATGCCGCGATCTCGCCGCACGCGCGCGATCCATCTCACTCAAGGGAGGACGACCGTGTCTGCACCAGCACGCGTCACGCCGTCGATCGCTGAGACCACGTCCAAGACCCCGCGCGGCACGCTGTACCGCGGCAACGAGGGCATGTGGTCGTGGGTCCTTCACCGCATCACCGGCATCGCCATCTTCTTCTTCCTGCTCGTGCACGTCCTCGACACCGCACTCATCCGGGTCTCCCCCGATGCGTACAACGCGGTCATCGGCACGTACAAGAACCCGATCATGGGCCTCGGCGAAGTCGCCCTGGTCGGCGCGATCGTCTACCACGCCTTCAACGGCCTCCGCATCATCGCGGTGGACCTGTGGCCGTGGGCCACGCGTCACCAGCGGCAGCTGTGGTGGGGAGTGCTGGCCGTCTGGGCCGTCACCCTCGTCGGCTTCGCCGCGCGCCACCTTCCGAACGTCTTCTCGCACATGGGAGGCGAGCACTGATGACCGCCGACACCCTCGCCGCTCCGCGCACCCCGCAGGGCAAGGCCGCCGTCCGCAAGAAGGGTCCTAACCTCGAGAAGTGGGGCTGGGTCTTCATGCGCGTCTCGGGCGTGCTGCTGCTCGTCCTCATCTTCGGTCACCTCTTCGTCAACCTCATGCTCGGCGAGGGCATCTCGGGCCTCGACTTCGCGTTTGTCGCGGGCAAGTTCGCCACGCCGTTCTGGCAGTGGTGGGACGTCCTCATGCTGTGGCTGGCGTTCATCCACGGCACGAACGGCATGCGCACGATCGTCAACGACTACGTCACCAACGCGAAGGTCCGCCGGGTCCTCGTCACCAGCCTCTGGGTGGTGGCCGGCTTCATGATCCTCCTCGGCACCCTCGTGGTCTTCACCTTCGATCCCTGCATCCCCAACCTCGACGGCAGCGTTCTCGCCGAGGTCTGCAAGGCACAGGGCTGAGCCGGCCGCGCCGGCACGCAAAGCAGAGAACAGAGGCATTCGTCACGTGAGCACTCAGACCGCGGACTCCGTCGTCAAGGACGGCGTCCACTACCACCAGTTCGACGTCGTCATCGTGGGCGCCGGCGGCGCCGGCATGCGCGCCGCGATCGAGGCCGGTCCCGGCGCGAAGACGGCCGTCATCACCAAGCTCTACCCGACCCGCAGCCACACCGGCGCGGCACAGGGCGGCATGGCGGCAGCGCTCGCCAACGTCGAAGAGGACTCCTGGGAGTGGCACACCTTCGACACCGTCAAGGGCGGCGACTACCTCGTCGACCAGGACGCAGCCGAGATCCTCGCGAAGGAAGCCATCGACGCGGTCATCGACCTCGAGAACATGGGCCTGCCCTTCAACCGCACGCCCGACGGCAAGATCGACCAGCGCCGTTTCGGCGGGCACACCGCTGAGCATGGCAAGAACCCGGTCCGTCGCGCCTGCTACGCCGCCGACCGGACGGGTCACATGATCCTCCAGACGCTGTTCCAGAACTGCGTCAAGCTCGGCATCAACTTCTTCAACGAGTTCTACGCGCTCGACCTCATCACGGTGAAGGATGCCCTGGGTCGCACCGGCATCGCCGGTGTCGTCGCGTACGAGCTCGCCACCGGCGACCTCCACGTCTTCCACGCCAAGGCCGTCATCTTCGCGACCGGCGGCTTCGGCAAGATCTTCAAGACGACCTCGAACGCCCACACCCTCACCGGTGACGGCGTCGGCATCGTCTGGCGCAAGGGACTGCCGCTCGAGGACATCGAGTTCTTCCAGTTCCACCCGACAGGTCTGGCGGGCCTCGGCATCCTTCTCACCGAGGGTGCCCGCGGCGAGGGCGCGATCCTCCGCAACGCCTCGGGCGAGCGGTTCATGGAGCGCTACGCCCCCACCATCAAGGACCTCGCGCCCCGCGACATCGTCGCCCGGTGCATGGTCAAGGAGGTCCTCGAAGGCCGCGGCGCCGGCCCGAACAAGGACTACGTCTACCTCGACTGCACGCACCTGGGCGCCGAAGTGCTCGAGACGAAGCTCCCCGACATCACCGAGTTCGCCCGTACCTACCTCGGCGTCGACCCGGTCGTCGAGCCGGTGCCGGTCATGCCGACCGCGCACTACGCGATGGGCGGCATCCCGACCAACATCAAGGGCGAGGTCCTCGCCGACAACGACACCGTCGTCCCCGGCCTCTACGCCGCGGGCGAGTGCGCGTGCGTGTCGGTGCACGGCGCGAACCGCCTCGGCACGAACTCGCTCCTGGACATCAACGTCTTCGGGAAGCGCTCCGGCCAGAACGCGGTCGAGTACGTCCAGACCGCCGAGTTCATGCCGCTCCCCGAGGACCCCGCGAAGGAGGTCCGCGAGCTGATCGAGGGCCTGCGCAACAACGCGGGCACCGAGCGCATCTCCACGCTCCGCAAGAAGCTGCAGGAGGAGATGGACGCCAACGCCCAGGTCTTCCGCACCGAAGAGACGCTCACGAACGTCATGGGCACGATCAACGACCTGCGCGAGCGGTACAAGAACGTCCACGTCGACGACAAGGGCAAGCGCTACAACACCGACCTCCTCGAGGCCGTCGAGCTGGGCTTCCTCCTCGACATCGCCGAGATCGTCGCCTACGCCGCGCGCAACCGCAAGGAGAGCCGCGGCGGTCACATGCGCGAGGACTACCCCGACCGCAACGACGACGAATACATGCAGCACACGATGGCCTACCTCACGGGCGACCCGCACTCCGCGAACCCCGAGGACCACATCCGCCTGGATTGGAAGCCGGTCGTGTTCACCAAGAACGAGCAGGGCGAGTACAACTACCCGCCGATGGAGAGGAAGTACTGATGACGATCGTCGACAGCGGCGCCCCGGCGCAGACGCAGGAGACGAACGACTCCGGCATCCAGTCGTACCTGGTCACCTTCATCATCCGGCGCTTCGACCCCGAGGTGGACGCTGAGCCGCGCTGGGTCGACTACGACGTGGAGATGTACCCGACGGACCGCGTGCTGGACGCACTGCACCGCATCAAGTGGGACGTCGACGGCACGCTGAGCTTCCGCCGCTCGTGCGCCCACGGCATCTGCGGCTCGGACGCCATGCGCATCAACGGCCGCAACCGCCTCGCCTGCAAGACGCTGATCAAGGACCTCGACATCTCGAAGCCGATCTACGTCGAGGCGATCAAGGGACTGCCGCTGGAGAAGGACCTCATCGTCGACATGGACCCGTTCTTCGAGTCCTTCCGCGACGTGCAGCCCTTCCTCCAGGCGAACAGCGCCCCGGAGCCCGGCAAGGAGCGCATCCAGTCGATCAAGGACCGCGCCGTCTACGACGACACCACGAAGTGCATCCTCTGCGCCGCGTGCACGTCGTCCTGCCCTGTGTTCTGGACCGACGGTCAGTACTTCGGCCCCGCCGCGATCGTCAACGCGCACCGCTTCATCTTCGACTCGCGCGACGACGCGGGCGACGTGCGCCTCGACATCCTCAACGACAAGGAAGGCGTGTGGCGCTGCCGCACGACCTTCAACTGCACCGAGGCGTGCCCCCGCGGCATCGAGATCACCAAGGCCATCGCCGAGGTCAAGCAGGCGGTCCTCCGCAGCTGATCCGGCCGGATAGCCTCGAGGCGTGACCTCGGACGACACGACGCCTCCCCTGCGCGAGCGGTGGGAGGCGTCTCGTCTGCGCGAGCGACTCGATCAGCCGATCGAGCGGGCCACCGAGCTGACGCAGCGGACCATCGGCTCGTTCCCGGTGCGGGTGTGGCGCCGCTTCCTGCGGCGGAACGGGTTCCTGCTCGCGGCATCCATCAGCTATCAGTCCCTGTTCGCGATCTTCGCGACGCTGTACACCGCGTTCGCCGCCGTCGGCCTCTGGCTGGGCGGTTCGCAGACCGCCATCGACGGACTCATCGCGGTCGTGAACTCCTACCTGCCCGGATTCATCGCGGTCGGGGGAACGCTCGATCCGGCCGACGTGGCGGGCATCGCGCGCGACAGCGGCAGCCTCCTCGCGGTGACGGGTGCGATCGCCGTCACCGTCGCGATCTGGACGGCGATCGGATTCGTCACCTTCACCCGGCGCGCGGTGCGCGACATCTTCGGTCTGCCGTTCGACACGAGGAGCTTCGTGCTCCTCAAACTCGGGGACCTGCTCGCCGCCCTCCTGTTCGGGCTCGCTCTGGTCCTCGGCGCGGTGTTCGGACTCGTCGCGGGCGGTGTCGTGGCGATCGTCCTCGACTGGGCCCAGGTGCCGTACGAATCCACCGCGGTGGACGTATCGAGCCGCATCGCGTCGGTCATCGTCAGCATCCTTCTGAACACCACCGCTCTCACCGGACTCATCCGGTTCCTCACCGGGACCTCGCTGCCGGTGAGGTCGATCATCCCGGGCGCCGCCGCCGGCGGGAGTGCCCTGGCGCTCCTGCAGCTCGGCGCCGGATTCCTCGCGGTCTACTCCCCCACCAACCCGCTCCTGGCGACCTTCACCGTCGTCGGGCTGCTGCTCTGGCTCCGCCTCGCGGGGATCGTGATCCTCGTCGCCGCGTCCTGGATCGCCGTCGCCGCGGATGACGCCGACATCCCGCTCGTGGAGATGACCGCCGAGGAGCGACGGGAGCAGGAGCGCCGCGCGCTCCGCGTCGTGGCCGAAGCCGGTGTCCGCGAGGCGCGGCAAGCGCTCGCGGACGCCTCGTGGTGGCGGAAACCCGGCGCACGGCGTGATCTGCGGCACGCCGAGGACCTCTGGGAACGCACCCGGCGGTGAGTCGATGTCCGCCGCCCTGGATACGCTGGAAGGCGTGCCACGAACACTCCGCATCGCCTCCGTCAACGTCAACGGCATCCGCGCCGCCGCCCGGAAGGGGATGCACGACTGGCTCGAGACCGCGGGGGTCGACGTCCTGACCCTGCAGGAGGTGCGGGCCGAGGCATCCGATCTCGCCGCCGCCCTTCCCGGATGGCACCTGGTGAACGACGAGGCCCTCGCGAAGGGCCGCGCCGGTGTCGCGATCGCGACCCGAGAGCCGTTCGACGTCTGGCGCGTCGAGCTCGGCGACGACACGCTCGATTCGAAGGGCCGGTGGGTCGAAGCCGACATCGAGGTCGACGGCGAGCTGCTCACCGTGGTCAGTGCCTACGTCTTCACGGGCGAGGCGGGCACCGAGAAGCAGGTCGCGAAGTACGCGTTCCTCGACGCGATGGAAGAGCGGATGCCGCACCTCGGCGACCTCGCGCTCATCACCGGCGACCTCAACGTCGGGCACCGCGAGTTCGACATCCGCAACTGGAAGGGCAACGTCAAGAAGGCCGGCTTCCTGCCGCGCGAGCGCGCGTACTTCGACCGCTTCACCGGGCCCGCGGGCGAGACCGTCACGACCGTCGACGGCGAGAGCGGCACCGGGCTCGGCTGGGTAGACGTCGGGCGCAGCTTCGCCGGCGAGGTCGACGGGCCGTACACGTGGTGGTCGAACCGCGGCAAGGCGTTCGACAACGACACCGGCTGGCGGATCGACTACCACCTCGCGACCCCCGAGCTCGCGACGCGGGCGACCGACTACCGGGTCGTCCGGGCACCGTCCTGGGACACCCGCTGGAGCGACCACGCGCCGGTCGTGGCCGACTACACGCTCGGCAGCTGAGGCACGGACGCGGGGGCGCGGCATCCGTTCGCGCCTAGGATCGTAGGGTGAGCAAACCCCGCCTGTACTCCGGAATGCAGCCCTCCGCCGACTCCCTCCAGATCGGCAACTACATCGGGGCGCTCCTGCAGTGGCGGGACATGCAGGAGTCCTACGACGCGTTCTTCTCCGTCGTCGACCTGCACGCCCTCACGCAGCCGAACGATCCCGCGGAGCTGCGCGAGAAGACCCGCCGCACCGCCGCGCAGTACATCGCCGCCGGCATCGAGCCGTCGAAGTCGACGCTGTACGTGCAGTCGCACGTGCGCGCGCACGCCGAGCTCGCCTGGGTGCTGTCCACGGTCACCGGCTTCGGCGAGGCCGGCCGGATGACGCAGTTCAAGGACAAGTCGGCGCGCTACGGCACCGACGCCACCAACGTCGGGCTCTTCACGTACCCGATCCTCATGGCCGCCGACATCCTGCTGTACCAGACGGATCTCGTCCCCGTGGGCGACGACCAGAAGCAGCACGTAGAGCTGACCCGCGACCTCGCCGAGCGCTTCAACAGCCGCCACGGTCAGACGTTCGTCGTGCCGAAGCCCGTCATCCAGAAGGAGACGGCGCGGATCTACGACCTGCAGAACCCGACGTCGAAGATGTCGAAGTCCGCCGAGTCGGATGCCGGTGTCCTGTGGCTTCTCGACGATCCGGCGAAGTCGGCGAAGAAGATCATGCGGGCCGTCACCGACTCGGAGGGCGTCGTCCGCTACGACTCGGAGAACAAGCCCGGCGTCTCGAACCTCCTTGTGATCTACGCCGCCCTCACCGGTCGGCAGGTCCCCTCGATCGAGGACGAGTACGCAGGTCGCGGCTACGGCGACTTTAAGAAGGGGCTCGCCGAGGTCGTCGTCTCGGAGTTCGGTCCCGTGCGCGAGCGCACGCTCGAGCTGCTCGACGACCCGGCCGAGCTCGACCGGGTGCTCGCGACGAACGCCGCCCGCGCCGAGGAGGTCGCCGACCGCACCCTGGGCGACGTCTACGACAAGCTGGGGCTGCTGCGTCGTGCCTGATCAGCCGACTCCCGAGCTCGGGCCCGCCCCGGAGACCGTCGCGGCGATCGACGCGGCCGCTGCGGTGTCGATGGCCGCCCCCGACGACCGCGACGCGCAGGAGCGCCTCTGGCGCGCCGTCTTCGCCCTCGAGCGGTGGATCTTCATCGCGCGCGGAACCGATGAGCAGCCCTCCCCCTTCGCCGCCACCACCGAGCAGGGCCCGGCGATCTTCGCCTTCTCGACGCCGGAGCGTGCCGCAGAGGCGGCGGCGGGGTTCGGCATCCCGCCCGAAGAGGTCGACCGGCTGCTCGCGGTTCCGATGCCGGATGCCGCGGGCTGGGTCGCCTCCTACGCCGAGGTCGGCGTGGAGTCCATCGTGTTCGACGCGCCGGTGACCGGCGCGATGGCCCCGCTGGCCAACCTCGCCGCCATGGCCGTCTGGATCCAGCAGCACCCCGAGGGCTGAGCCTCCCGCTCGTGGGTCGTGGCCGGTCGCGTGCCGGATGCAGGTTCAGACGCCCGCTCGGGGCGATTCAGCCCGCATTCGCGCCGCTGAGCCTGCACTCGGCACAGCGTCAGCGCCGTCGCGCACGCAACAACCCTCTCACCGCCGCAACCACCCGGTCCGGATGCCACATGATGTCAGCCGCCATCGGTCGGAGCGTCGTGTAGCCGAGCGCGGCGAGCGTCAGATCACGACGACGGTCGACCCTGTGGGCGAGCGGACCGGAATGGTGAGCATCGCTGTCGCACTCGACGACGAGCCACCCGTCGACGAGAAGATCAACCCTCCCGACTCCGTCGATCCTCACCTGCACCTCCACCTTCAGCCCGAGGCGGCGCAGGATGAGTCGCATCAACGACTCCGGCCCGGACTCGGCCCGTCCGTCGAGCATCTTCCGGATCACGCGATACTTCCGGGGCACAGCGGCGAAGACGAGGTCGAGCTCCGACGGCAGGACGAGGCCCCAGTGCAATGCGCTGTCGAGGGTGGCGACAGCCGCCGCGGGAGACTGGCAGACGATCGCGTGGGCGAGCAGGTCCCACGGGTGCGAGATGCCCGCCTCGGAGGGTCGCTCCCCGATCGGTGGCGACCAATGACGCGAGGCTCCTTCCGACGGCACACGGAGTCGAGCCGCGTGCGGAGGGATGTGCACGTGAAGCTCCTCCGAGGTGAGGGTGAAGACCCCCAGGAGGCGAAGAGCGCTCACGCAGGTGAGCCGCCCACCGACGCGGGCCGCCCGGACGACATCGGCCGGGACGTCCGAGGCAAGATATCGGCCCCGACGGACCGCCACGATCGCACCGTCCGCTGCGGCCTGCGCGATGGCCCGTTTCGACATCCCGGAAGACCGGAGCTCGTAAGCGGTTCTACAGCGGATGGAGAGGAGGTATGCGGCTCTGTCGGCGAAGACGCGCCGATCACGTGACGAGGTCATGGCACGACGCTCGCCGAGGGCACAGGTGGGCAGCTCGGCTCCGTGAGAAATGTGGCGGACAGGCTCCATAGTGGCCTCGGGGAGGAATCCTCGTGCCGAGTGCAGGGGCAATCGTCGGATCCGTCGGAGCGAACCGGCCGAGACGCATCTGAACCTGCACTCGGCACACGCGGCCGCCGCTAGGGTCGGGTCATGGAACCGGTGACTCTGCGGACCGAGCGGCTCGAGCTGTCCGTCCCGACGGCGGCCGACGTCGACGCGATCACGGCGGCGGCGCAGGATCCCGAAGTGCCGCGGTGGACGACGCTTCCGTCGCCATACGACCGGCGGCACGCGGAGGACTTCGTCGCCAAGGCGACCGGATGGTGGGACGACGAGAGCGAGCTCACCTGGGGCGTCCGCCGCGAGGACCGCTGGATCGGCATGGTCGGCCTCCACCGCGTCGAGAAGCAGGGCTCGGCAGAGATCGGGTTCTGGATGGATGCCGCGGCCCGCGGCCACGGCTACCTCACCGAGGCGGCCACCGCCGTCGTGGACTTCGGGTTCGCGGAGCCCCTCGCTCTCGCCCGGATCCAGTGGCGCGCCGTCGTCGGCAACCACGCTTCTGCGCGGGTCGCGCAGAAGCTCGGGTTCCGGTACGAGGGACTCCTGCGCCAGGGTCTCAGCGATCCGCGCGGCCGCCACGACGGCTGGATCGCCGCGCTCCTGCGCACGGACGACCGCTCGCCGCAGACGTGGCCGGTGCTCTGACAAGCCGGTCCCGTGACAACCCCCTGACCGCCGTCCCCACCGGATGACAGGATGACCCCATGCCTGAGATGCCCGAGGTGCAGGGACTGGTCGACTTCCTCCGCGAGCGTGCGACGGGACTCACCGTCACGAAGGTGTCGGTCGCGAACATCGCCGCCCTGAAGACGTACGACCCGCCGATCGACGCGATCACCGGCGCGACGGTCACCGGTGCGGAGCGTCATGGCAAGTTCGTCGACCTGCAGACGGATGCCGGTGCCCACCTCGTCTTCCACCTCGCCAAGGCCGGCTGGTTGCGCTGGTACGACCAGCTGCCCGCCACGGTCATCCGGCCGGGGAAGACCCCGATCGCCCTACGAGTCGGCTTCGACGACGGCTCCGGGTTCGACCTGACCGAGGCCGGCACCAAGAAGTCCCTGGCCTACTACGCCGCCCGCTCCCCCGCCGACGTGCCCGGCATCGCGCGCCTCGGCCCGGATCCCCTCGACTCCGCGTTCACGCGCGACACGCTCGCGGAGCTCCTGGCGGGGCGCCGCACGCAGATCAAGGGCGTCCTGCGGGACCAGTCGATCGTCGCGGGGATCGGCAACGCCTATTCCGACGAGATCCTCCACGCCGCGAAGATGTCGCCGTACGCATTGGCTGCAGGGCTGACGGATGCCGAGATCGACAGACTCTACGCCGCGTTGCGGCAGACCCTCGCCGAGGCGGTGGCCGCGGCATCCGGCAAACCTCCGGCCGACCTCAAGGACGCCAAGCGCCGCGGGATGGCCGTCCACGGCCGACGCGGCGAGGCGTGCCCGGTGTGCGGCGATGAGGTGCGATCGGTGTTCTTCGCCGACAACAGCCTCGAGTACTGCCCCACGTGTCAGACGGGCGGCAAGATCCTCGCGGACCGCCGCCTGTCGAGGCTCCTGAAGTAGGTCAGACGGTTCCGGCGAGGACCCGGGCGTCGTCGTCGACCCAGCCCATCGACTTCGAGACGGCCTTCTCCCACAGCCGGCATCGGCGGTCGCGCTCGTCGGGGTCCATCTGCGGCTCGAACCGGCGGTCCTCCTGCCAGTACCCGCGGAGCGCGTCCTTGTCGGACCACACGCCGACGGCGAGACCGGCGGCGTAGGCGGCGCCGAGAGCCGTCGTCTCGACGACCTTGGGGCGGATGACGGGGATGCCGAGGATGTCGGCCTGGAACTGCATGAGCGTGTCGTTGCGGGTCATGCCGCCGTCGACGCGGAGCTCGTCGAGGTCGCGGCCGGTGTCGGAGATGACGGCGGCGATCACGTCGCGCGTCTGGAACGCTGTCGCCTCGAGGGCGGCGCGGGCGATGTGGGCCTTGGTGACGTAGCGGGTGAGGCCGACGAGGGCGCCGCGCGCGTCGGGTCGCCAGTACGGGGCGAACAGTCCCGAGAAGGCGGGCACGAAGTAGGCGCCGCCGTTGTCCTCGACGCTGCGGGCGAGCCGCTCGACCTCGCCCGAATCGGAGATGATCCCGAGGTTGTCGCGCAGCCACTGCACGAGCGAGCCGGTGACGGCGATGGAACCTTCGAGCGCGTAGTGGGCGGGCTCGTCGCCGATGCGGTAGGCGACCGTCGTGATGAGACCCGCCTCGGAGCGGACGAGCTCGGTGCCGGTCCCGACGAGCAGGAAGTTGCCGGTGCCGTACGTGTTCTTGGACTGCCCGGCGTCGAAGGCGGCCTGCCCGAAGGTGGCGGCCTGCTGGTCCCCGAGGATGCCGGCGATCCGGATGCCGCGCGCAACCCGCGGCTGCGCGACCTCGCCGTAGACCTCCGAGGAGGAGCGGATCTCGGGCAGCATCGCGCGCGGGATGTCCCAGATCTCGAGCATCTCGTCCGACCAGTCGAGGGTCTTGAGATCCATCAGCAGCGTGCGGCTCGCGTTGGTGACGTCCGTGATGTGGATGCCGCCGTCGCTGCCACCCGTGAGGTTCCAGACGATCCACGTGTCCGGCGTGCCGAACATCAGGTCGCCGTTCCGCGCCGCGTCGCGCGCCCCGTCGACGTTGTCGAGGATCCACGCGATCTTCGACGCGGAGAAGTACGACGCGAGCGGCAGCCCCGTCACGTCGGCGAAGGCGTCGACGCCGTGCGTCTCGATCAGCCGGTCGATCGCGGGCTGCGTGCGGGTGTCCTGCCAGACGATCGCATTGTGGATCGGCCGGCCGGTGCGGCGGTCCCAGACGATCGCGGTCTCGCGCTGGTTGGTCACGCCGATGGCGGCGACGTCCGACGGCGCCAGCCCCACCTGGTTGAGGACGCGGGCGAGCACCCATTCCGTGTTCGTCCAGATCTCCACGGGGTCGTGCTCGACCCGCCCGGCCCGCGGGAAGATCTGCTCGTGCTCCCGCTGCGCGGTGGCGACGAGCGCCCCTTCGCCGTCGAACACGATCGCGCGTGTCGAGGTGGTTCCCTGGTCGATGGCGATCACGTGTTCGGCCACGTCTCGTCTCCTCTTCGAGTGCTCGTCGCTGATCGCGACGCGGATGCCGGCGTCAGACAGCGACGGGATCGGCGGCGTGCACCGCGGCGAGCGTCCGGTCGATCTCCGAGCGGCGGGTCGCGGCATCCCAGCCCATCACATCCGAGACGGCGTAGGCCACCTCTTCGACGACCTCGCGGGTCGCCTCACCGCGGAAGCCGATGTTCGTGCGGCGCAGGAAGATGTCGTCGAGGTGCACGACCGACTCGCGGGTCGCCATGTAACGGAACTCTCCCGAGCTGAATCGCGGCAGCGTCGACAGGGGCGCGTCGTCGTCGTCCTGGCGGAGCGCGGTGGCGACGGCCAGCGCGTGCGTGCCGTAGCGGTGCAGCAGACGCGTACCGCGCTCGAGTCCGAAGTCCGAGAGGTGCTGGTGCACCCATTCGTCGCGGTCGGCGTCGGTGCGGGGGAACCCGACGGCGCCGCCGATCGGCAGACCCTTCGTGGAGCGGACACGCTCGCGGCCGATCCGGGTCATCAGCTCGTCTGTCAGTCGTGCGGCGACGGCGCGGAACGTGGTCCACTTGCCGCCGACCAGGCTGAGCACCGGCACGCGGTCCGACCCGGGGAGGATCGCCTCTTCGATGCGGTAGTCGCGCGAGACGAAGCCCGCGGCCATGTCGCCGTGCCCGGGGAGGGGACGGACACCCGAGTAGCGGTGGACGATCTGCGAGCGGTCGACGGGGATCGTCGGGAAGACGTGACCGATGAGGTCGAGGAAGTAGTCGACCTCCTCCTCGGTGCAGACAGCCGGCTCGGACATGTCGTGCTCGAGGTCGCTCGTTCCGACCAGGACGCGACCGTTGAGGGGGTAGATGAGGACGATGCGTCCGTCGGAGTGCTCGAAGAACAGCTCGCGTCCTCCGGTGGCCTGCATGAGCTCGGGGTGGTCGAGGACGATGTGCGACCCCTTGGTGCCGCCCATGTAGCGGGTGGCGTCGCCGAGCGCGCGGTTGGCGAGGTCGGTCCACGGCCCCGCCGCGTTGAGGACGACGGATGCCGCGAACGGAAACTCCTCGCCGCTCTCCTCGTCGCGGAGCACGACCTTGCCATCCTGGACGCCCGCGGCCGAGACGTAGTTCGCGGCGCGAGCGCGGCTGCCGCCGACGGCGATGCCGTCCCGGACGAGATCGAGACCGAGGCGCTCGGGGTCGCGGAGCGAGGCATCCCAGTACGTGGCGGTGTACTTGACGTCGGGGTTGAGGTCGGGCAGGGCGCGGAGCGACCGGCGGCGACCGTGGAACGTGTGGCGGGGGACCTTGCCGCCGCCGCGCGAGAACGAGTCGTAGATGATGAGCCCCACCTTGATGAGGAGGGCGCCGCGTTCGGTCGAGGCCGTCTTGCGATGCAGCACCATGCGGAGCGGTGCCGACAGGAGGCCCGAGAAGGTCGAGAAGATCGGCACGGTGGTGCGGAGCGGTCGGACGTAGTGAGCCGCCGTCGTGAGCAGGTCGTTGCGCTCGGTGACGGCTTCGTGGACGAGTCGGAGCTCGCCGTTCTCGAGATAGCGGATGCCGCCGTGGATCATGTGGCTCGACGCGGCCGACGCTCCGGAGAGGAAGTCGCTCTTCTCGACCAGGGCGACGTCGATGCCCTGGAGGGCCAGGTCGCGGAAGGTCGCGACGCCGTTGATGCCGCCGCCGATGATGAGCACGTCCGCCTGGGGCCGCTCCCGCAGCGCCGCTGTCGTCGATCGGATGTCCGCGTCCACGTCACACACTCCCACTTCTGCCGGGTGTCGACCCGGTCGCCTCAGACCGCCACCGCAGTGGCTGATGGGACCAATGATGACATTCGTGGACGGGATTGCAGTCGCCATGCACATACGTGCACACTGTCATCCGTGGAAGAGACGCTCGATCCCGACGACATCCGTCGCGCCCTCACGGCCGCGCACCTGTACTACGTCCAGGACCGCACGATGGAAGCCATCGCGCGCGAACTCGGGACCTCCCGATCGACCGTGTCGCGCCTGCTGTCGCGTGCCCGCGCGACCGGGATCGTGGACATCCGCATCCGCTCCCCCTTCGCCGCGCCGCAGCTGCTCGAGCAGAACCTCGCGGACCGCTACGGCATCACCGCGCATGTCGTTCCGGTGCCCGACGACGCCAGCGACGTGGAGCGACTCGAGCGCGTCGCGACGGCTGCCGCCCACCTGCTCGGCGACCTCATCGTCGCGGACACCACCGTGGGGATCGCCTGGGGGTCGACGACGGCGGCGGTCAGCCGGCGCCTCGTCCCGAAGTCCGTGCACGGCACGACGTTCGTGCAGCTGAACGGCTCGGGGAACACGCGGACGACGGGCCTGCTGTACGCCAGCGACATCCTCAGCCGCTTCGCCGAGGCCTACGGCGGAAACGCGCAGCAGTTCCCGGTGCCGGCGTTCTTCGACGACCCGCGCACGAAGCACGCGATGTGGCGGGAACGCAGCACCACCCGCATCCTCGCCATCCAGGCGGCGATGGACCTCGTCGTCTTCAGCGTCGGCGCCGCCGACTCGCGCGTCCCCAGCCACGTCTACTCCGGCGGCTATCTCGAACCCGAAGAGCTCGCCGCGCTCGACGGCGAGGGGGTGGTGGGCGACGTCGCGACGGTGTTCTACCGGCTCGACGGCTCCACGCGCGGGATCGAGCTCAACGACCGCGCGACGGGCCCGCGGTTCGACGTGCTCCGCCGCGTGCCGAGTCGCGTCTGCATCGTCTCGGGCGTCGACAAACGCGACAGTCTGCGCGGGGCGCTCGCCGCCCGCCTCGTCACCGAGCTGGTCGTCGATGAGGCGACCGCCCGCGCGCTGACCGAATGACCTCGGAAGTCAAGAGATGACGCGGGAATGAAACCGGCGAAGAGCGGTTGATTACACTGCAAGAGCAAGAAACGTGCTCCGGGGTCGGTGGGAATCCGAACCGGCGGTGACAGTCCGCGAGCGGGACCCAGGTCCTGCTGATCCGGTGGAAATCCGGAACCGACGGTGATGCGACGAGAGTCGCTAGTCCGGATGGGAGGCAGCACGGTGGATGCGGCGACGCCGTATCCACCTGTCGCGCCCGCGCCCCGGAGAACCCCATCGTGAGGATCCGGATGAGTGTCACCGACGCGGAGCGCAGCGCGCTCCGTCACGCGTTCGCGCTCGCGACGAACGGGCCTCGCGGCCTGAACCCGCAGGTCGGGGCCGTCATCCTCTCGCCCGAGGGCGCCGTGCTCGCCGAGGGCTGGCACCACGGCGCCGGCACCCCCCATGCCGAGATCGACGCGCTGTCGAAACTGGGGCCGGATGCCGCCCGCGGCGCCACCGCCGTCGTGACCCTCGAGCCCTGCAACCACACCGGCCGCACCGGCCCGTGCGCCGTCGCCCTCATCGAGGCCGGGGTCGCTCGCGTCGTCTACTCGGCCGAGGACCCGGGCGCCGTCTCGTCCGGAGGCGCAGAGCGCTTGCGCGCCGCCGGTCTCGACGTCGAGGGGGGCGTGCTCCGCGAGGAGGGCGAAGACCTCATCTCGTCGTGGCTGACCGTGCAGCGCCTGGGGCGACCGCATGTCACCGTCAAGTGGGCGCAGTCGCTCGACGGTCGGGCCGCGGCATCCGACGGCACCAGCCAGTGGATCACGGGACCCGACGCGCGCGCGGACGTGCACCGCCGCCGCTCACGGGCGGACGCGATCGTCGTCGGCACCGGCACCGTCCTCGCGGACGACCCCGCGCTCACCGCACGCACCGCGGACGGATCGCTCTACGAGGACCAGCCGCGGCCGGTCGTCGTCGGAATCCGCGCAGTCCCCCAGGAGGCCGCGCTCCGGCGCCACCCGCGGCCGTTCATGCAGGACGAGGGCGAGGATCTCCGCGACCTGCTCGACAGGCTCCGCGAACTCGGCGCTCACCGCGTGTTCCTCGAGGGCGGCCCGACGCTCGCGGCGTCGTTCCTGCGCCAGGGACTGGTCGACGAGCTCCTCGTGTACGTCGCGCCGACCCTAATCGGAGGAGACCGCGTCGCGGTCGGCGACATCGGAGTCACGACGATCGCAGAGCAGCGCCGACTCGAGATCCTCGGTCTCGACCGACTCGGTGACGACATCCTCGTCACCTTGACCCCCAAGGAGGGCTGATGTTCACGGGCATCATCGAAGAGCAGGGCGTCATCACCGCCATTGATCCGTCCGGCGACGGCGTACGCCTCGCGGTCCGCGCACCGCTCGCGGTCTCGGACGCGCAGCGCGGCGACTCGATCTCCATCAGCGGGGTCTGCCTCACGGTCACCGACCAGACGCCGGAGGGGTTCACCGCCGACGTCATGAAGCAGACGCTCGACATGTCGACGCTCGGCACGCTCGCCGTCGGCTCCCCCGTCAACGTCGAGCGCGCCCTGGCCGCGCACACCCGGCTCGGCGGGCACATCGTGCAGGGACACGTCGACGGCACCGGCGAGGTGCTCGAGGTGCGCCCCGGCGAGCAGTGGCGCGTCATCCGCGTCTCGCTGCCCGCGGACCTCGCCCCCCTCGTCGTCGACAAGGGATCGATCACCGTGCAGGGCGTCTCGCTCACCGTCTCGGACGTGTCGGACGCCGACGCGTCGTCGCAGTGGTTCGAGATCTCCCTCATCCCCGAGACCCTCGAGGTGACCACACTCGGCGCGCTGACGCCCGGCGACCGGGTCAACCTCGAAACCGACATCCTGGCGCGGCACGTGCAGCGCCTGCTCCGATTCGCCTCACCCGACGGCATCCCGTCCACAGAAGAAGGAGGCTCCCGATGAGCCTTTCGTCCATCCCCGACGCCCTGGCAGCCCTCAAGGAAGGCCGACCGATCCTGGTCGCCGACGACGAGAGCCGCGAGAACGAGGGCGACATCATCATCTCCGCCGAGCTGGCCTCGCCGGAGTGGCTCGCCTGGACCATCCGGTGGTCCAGCGGCTTTCTCTGCGCGCCGATGCCGGCGGACTGGGCCGACCGGCTCGACCTGCCGCCGATGGTCGAGGTCAACCAGGACGCCCGCAGCACCGCGTACACCGTGAGCGTCGACGCCGCCGACGGCGTCACGACCGGCATCAGCGCGTCGGACCGCGCCCGGACGGCCAACGTCCTCGCGGACCCGACGTCGGTCCCCGCCTCCCTCATCCGCCCCGGCCACGTACTCCCGCTCCGCGCCGTCGACGGCGGCGTGCGCGAGCGCGCCGGGCACACCGAAGCCGCGGTCGAGCTCATGCAGCTCGCCGGCCTCCAGCCCGTCGCCGTCATCGGCGAAGTGGTCGCTGACGACGGCAGCATGATGCGGATGCCGGGCCTGCTGGAGATGGGCGAGCGCGAAGGCATCCCCGTCATCACGATCGAACAGCTCATCGCGCACGTGAGCGCAGCCGACGGCGACAGCGCCGCCGCACACACCGACCACATCGGCAAGCGTCGCGTGAGCCTGCGCGCGGAGGCGAAGGTCCCGACCTCGCACGGGGAGTTCCGCTTCCTCGCGTACAAGGACCGCATCACCGGCACCGACCACATCGCCGTCGTCTCCGGCGAACTCACCGAGGAGGCGCCGCTCGTACGGGTCCACTCGGAGTGCCTGACCGGTGAGGCCTTCGGCTCGCTGAAGTGCGAGTGCGGTCCGCAGCTCGAGGCGGCCCTGGACGCCATCGAGCAGGACGGCGGCGTCGTCATCTACATGCGCGGCCATGAGGGTCGCGGCATCGGTCTCATCAACAAGCTGCGGGCCTACAGCCTGCAGGAGCGCGGCCTCGACACGGTCGACGCGAACCTCGCACTCGGGCTGCCGGCCGACGCTCGCGACTACGCGGCGGCCGCCGGCATCCTCACCGACCTCGGCGTCAAGCAGATCCGCCTGCTGACCAACAACACCGACAAGGTCTCGCAGCTGCGCGCACTCGGCCTGACGATCGTCGACCAGGTGCCGCTGCTCGTCGGGGTCGGCGCGAACAACCACCAGTACCTGGCGACGAAGGCCGACCGCATGGGTCACATCATCGACGCCGACGAACTGCGCGAAGCACTCGCGCACAGCGAGGAGCACAAGGCATGAGCGGCCACGGAGCACCCCAGACCGAGATCGTCGACGCGAGCGACCTGTCGGTCGTCGTCGTCGCCGGCCAGTGGCACGATGTCATCACCGATGGGTTGATCGCCGGCGCGAAGCGCATCCTCGACGCGTCGGGCGCCTCGTGGCGACTCGTCCGCGTCCCGGGATCGTTCGAGCTGCCGGTCGCCGCCAAGGCGGCACTCGACGCCGGCGCCGACGCGGCCGTCGCGCTCGGGGTCATCATCCGGGGCGGCACTCCCCACTTCGATTTCGTGTCCTCCGCCGCGACCGACGGCCTCACCCGCGTCGCGCTCGACACCGGCAAGCCCGTCGGCTTCGGCGTCCTGACGCTGGACGACGAGCAGCAGGGACTCGACCGGGCGGGCCTGGAGGGCTCGAAGGAGGACAAGGGTGCGGAAGCAGCGGATGCCGCGATCCGCACCGCGCTCGTCCTCCGCGACCTCCGCGTCTGAGAGCTCGAGCCGATGCTGCGCGGGATCTCCACCTTCAGGTAGCCTGAGGGCATGGAGACCCTGCGCAGCATCGTCGTTCTCGTCCACCTCGTCGGATTCGCGACGCTCTTCGGTGCGTGGGTGGTCGAACTCGTCGGTCAGCGCCGCGTGACCCGCATCATGCACTGGGGACTCGGCATCGCCCTCGTGGCCGGCCTCGCACTGTCGGCGCCCTGGGGACTCGACCACGACCTCAACTACGCGAAGATCGGCATCAAGCTCGTCATCCTGGTGATCATCGGCGGGCTCCTCGGCGCGGGCGCGGGACGTCTGCGGAAGTCGGGCTCCGTCCCCGCGGGGATCTTCTGGCCCATCGGCATCCTGACGCTCGTCAACGCCGGCCTCGCCGTCATCTGGCGCTGACCGGGACTTCTCGCGCGACGCGCGGGAGTAGGGTGGAGGTTTGCGTCGACCACTCCGTCGACGCATCGGTGATCCCAGTGCTGTGATGCCCTCGCGTCACCCCTGCGAGCGCATCCGCCGCCGACACGTCCCATGAGGACCCACCGCTTCGTTCCGAAGGTCCCCCGCATGTCATCCGCAGCACCCGCGGCATCCGCCGCACCCGCCAATCCGCGCTCCCGCGTCATCACGGCGAGCCTGATCGGCACGACGATCGAGTTCTACGACTTCTACGTCTACGCGACCGCCGCCGTCCTCGTCTTCCCCATCCTCTTCTTCCCGGCCGGCAACGACACCGTGAACCTGCTGCTGTCGTTCAGCATCTTCGGCGCGGCCATGGTCGCGCGCCCCGTCGGCGCCGTCATCTTCGGCCACTTCGGCGACAAGTTCGGTCGCAAGGCCACGCTCGTCGGATCGCTCCTGACGATGGGCGTCGCGACGTTCCTCATCGGCTTCCTGCCGACCTACGGCCAGGTCGGCATCGTCGCCCCGATCCTGCTCCTGATCCTCCGCCTCGCGCAGGGCTTCGCCCTCGGCGGCGAGTGGTCGGGCGCTGCGCTCGTCGCGACCGAGAACGCTCCGAAGGGAAAGCGAGCCTGGTACGGCACGTTCCCGCAGCTCGGTGCGCCGATCGGCTTCATCATCGCCAACACCGTCTTCCTGGTGATCTACTTCCTCCTCCCCCACCCGGACGGACCCGCGCAGCGCAGCGAGGAGTTCCTCGCCTGGGGCTGGCGCGTGCCGTTCCTGTTCTCGGCGGTCATGGTCATCGTCGGTCTCTACGTGCGCCTGAAGCTCGTCGAATCGGCGACGTTCGCGAAGGCCGAGAAGACCGGGGCGATCCGCAAGTTCCCGCTGGGTGAAGTCGTCCGACGCCACTGGAAGCAGCTCATCCTCGGCACGTTCATCATGCTGGCGACCTACGTGCTCTTCTACCTGATGACCAGCTTCACCCTGGCGTACGGCACCAAGGCCACCACCGACGGTGCCGCCGCGGCCGCCCAGGCCGCCGGGACGCCCTTCGACGCGGCCACCTATGTGCCCGGCCTCGGGTTCGGGTACACGGACTTCGTCATCATGCAGATCGTCGGCGTCATCTTCTTCGGCGTCTTCACACTGCTGTCCGGCCCCGTCGCCGACTCGATCGGACGTCGTCGCCTGCTGCTGTGGATCACGGGACTCATCGGCGTCTTCGGCCTGCTGTTCAACGTGTTCCTGCTGCCCCAGCTCGACCCGAAGTTCAGCGGTGCACTCGTGCAGGCGTTCCTCATCCTCGGGTTCATGCTCATGGGCGCGACGTTCGGCCCGATGGGGGCCCTGTTGCCCGAGCTCTTCCCGACGAACGTCCGCTACACGGGGTCGGCGATCTCGTACAACGTGTCGTCGATCCTCGGTGCCGCTCTCGCTCCGATCGTTGCGACCGCGCTGTGGGCGGCCGCGGGCGGCTCGCCGTGGCTGGTCGGCATCTACCTGTCGGGCTCCGCCGTCCTCACCTTCATCGCCCTGTGGCTGTCGAAGGAGACGAAGGACGTCGAGTACGAGACGAACATCGGACACGCGGACCTCGGCATCCGTTCTGTCAAGAGTTCCCCTCGGGCACGAGGCGGGTCTATCGTCGGCCTCACAGGCACACGAGGGAGTGGACCATGGCTATCAAGAAGGTCACCCAGGCATCGGTCGTCGAGTACGACC